>NZ_CP034444.1:5926453-7127907 GCF_003952385.1 Mesorhizobium sp. M1D.F.Ca.ET.043.01.1.1 | reverse complement strand
GGTCGATTCCCGCACATTGACGACGGCGCCGATCTTCATGCCGGCCTGGCGGCARTAGCGCAGCGARGCCAGCGTGTCGGCGGTCTCGCCCGACTGCGAGATGAAGAAGGCCGCGTCRTTSGCCGACARCGGCATCTCGCGRTASCGGAAYTCCGAGGCGACATCGATRTCSACSGGMAGCCGCGCATAGCGCTCGAACCAGTATTTSSWGATCAGYCCGGCGAGATAGGCGGTGCCGCAGGCCGASAGCGCCAGCCGGCCGATCYTGGCGAARTCGAASGGCAGSTCSAGCGGYTTCGACWYGCCSGMRACGAAATCGACATARTGCGCCAGCGTGTGCGAGATCACCTCSGGCTGCTCATGGATTTCCTTTTCCATGAARTGCCGGCGRTTGCCCTTGTCGACCATGAAGCTGGTCGACAGCGACTGCTGSCGCYKGCGRTCRACCTTGTTGCCRTCGATGTCRTAGATGGTCACGCTTTCGCGACGAACCACCGCCCAGTCGCCGTCCTCGAGATAGGTGATGGARTTGGTGAAGGGRGCCAGCGCAATCGCGTCCGAGCCCAGGAACATTTCGCCGTCGCCATGGCCGACGGCCAATGGCGGGCCGTTGCGGGCGCCGACGATCAGGTCCTCGTCGCCCTTGAACATGATTGCCAGCGCGAAGGCGCCGGACAGCCGCTTAAGCGCCGCATGCGCGGCCTCGACCGGCTTCAGCCCCTTGGCGAGTTCGCGCGCCACCAGATGCGCGACGACCTCGGTGTCGGTCTGCGAGGAAAAGCCATAGCCGTCGCGGGTGAGTTCGTCGCGCAGCTCGGCGAAATTCTCGATAATGCCGTTGTGGACGATGGCGACGCCGTCGGAAAAATGCGGATGCGCGTTGATCTCGTTCGGCATGCCATGGGTGGCCCAGCGCGTGTGGCCGATGCCGATCGTGCCCTCGAGCGGCTCTTCCTGCAGTCGGCGTTCGAGATTGACGAGCTTGCCTTCGGCGCGGCGACGTCCGAGTTCGCCCTCCTCGATGGTGGCGACGCCGGCAGAGTCGTAGCCGCGATATTCCAGCCGCTTCAGGGCATCGACAATGAGCGGCGCGACCTGCGATTGCCCAACAATTCCAACGATGCCACACATCCCGACAGTTCTCCCAAGGGTCACTACAGCATCCTGAACTACTTCACAAAACTACAGAAAGCAAGCCACAGCTCAAAGCATCAACATCCAAACATATTAGCAACGCAAATGGGCCAACTGTTCAACGGCAGTGCCAAACGCAACAGTAATACTCTCATCACGTAGCTACACCAAAAAATGCCGATCCCAAAGCGAGAGAACTCATTAAGTCGCCAATCTGACAGCTGCGTGACGACGGCGCGCCAGTTCCCAATTACGCAAAGACAAGACCACAAGCGTGGCCGACGAGCCACGCCAAGATGCTGTTTAGTCCGAGTCTCGCCCCGTCCATCTGGCCCAACCGAAGAACAGCAAAAACAGACCGCGTCATTTGGCCACGGACGGCGGCAATGCTCAAACAACTGCGGTTAATTAATTATGCAGAGCCAAGGGTTTGTGGAAACGTCAAAGCATCTGCACCGGGTGAAATTCACGGCCATTCCGCCTCCCGTCTGGCCCAATGAGCATGATATTTAATCGATTATACCGATCGCGGCAGTCCAACTCACGGCTTGCTTTTCGCCGGTAAGCATCATATGGGTCCGCAACCTGGACACAATGGACGCTGCAGGCCACACAACCTTACGTACCAATGAAATCACTAAGCAAAGTGCAAACGCGCGGCATGCACCGCGAGTAACGTATGTGCTGTGTAAAAGTCAGGCAAGGCGGTCAGGAGCAATATTAGTGACACGTAATTCACACTCCTGCGCTAGAAAGTATCGTGCAGCGTCAGGCGCGCAAAACACCTTGGAAAAAATATTTCCATTGGAGTTAGATCAACGCAATATGAATCACTTGCTCGGCGCATAAGGTAAACCGAAAGTGCCGCTATGACTAATCCGGGATTCCATGTCACAAGAGACGGAGCGTTGCAGGACTTCGTCGCCGCGCCCGTTGGTGTGCGTTGGTATGCAGCTGGCGTATTTGCTGGCAGAGAAAATATCGCGGAACAACATCTTCAAAGGCAGGGATTTACGTCGTTCGTGCCGCGCGCGGTAAAAACTGTTCGTCATGCCCGGCGGACTTACACACGCACAGCAGCGTATTTCCCGGGGTATATGTTTGTTGCTTTGGACGTAACACAGCAACGCTGGCGCGCAGTGAACGCAACTATCGGCGTTCGCTCGTTGATCATGCGGGGGATAGACCCTCGCCAGTTCCTTCCGGCTTGGTCGAGCGGTTCATCGCGTTGACTGGCAAGGACGGTCTGCTTGATTCAGTGCGGTCTCAAGCTGGGATCCTCGGTTCGAATTCTATCAGGCCCTTTCGCCGAGCTGATAGGTCGCCTTGACCGACTTGATTCGACAGGACGGGCCAGGGTGTTAGTCGCGATCATGAACGGTGAAATTCCTATTCAACTCGAATCGAACAGTCTTGTCGCAATAGCGTGATCTAAGCGCATTATTGCTCGATTGCGCGTCCACTTTGTTACGCATGAAGAATTCCGGTTTCACCCGGGAGTGCGGTAGCCGTGACCTGGCACAGTTGCTGTGGATTTGCGCGCCACTGGGGCGAGTTGCGCGCCTAAGTAAAACATTTGTGCCGCTCCATGCGGCACCGTAGCGCGGCGACCGCCACAACCTGTTCATTCTGTCAGACACCGATCCAAGACTTGTCGACCCAAAGCGGCCGGCAGCGCCGTCACGGCTCTGTCCAAAACCGACTCAAAGGCGTTATTGCCGCGTGGCGCAGCTGGGATCCTCGGTTCGATTCTATCAGGCCTTTCGCCGAGCTGATAGGTCGCCTTGACCGACTTGATTCGACAGGACGGGCCAGGGTGTTAGTCGCGATCATGAACGGTGAAATTCCTATTCAACTCGAATCGAACAGTCTTGTCGCAATAGCGTGATCTAAGCGCATTATTGCTCGATTGCGCGTCCACTTTGTTACGCATGAAGAATTCCGGTTTCACCCGGGAGTGCGGTAGCCGTGACCTGGCACAGTTGCTGTGGGATTTTGCGCGCCACTGGGGCGAGTTGCGCGCCTAAGTAAAACATTTGTGCCGCTCATAGCACTGTCGGGCAAAATGCGGCACCGTTAGCGCCGGCGACCGCCACAACCTGTTCTATTCTGTCCAGATCACACGATGTCCAAAGACTTGTCGACCCAAAGGTCGGCCTGGCAGCGCTCGTCATCGGCTCTGTCCAAAACGGCGACCTCAAAGGCGTCGTTATTGCCGCGTGACAGCAGACACGCCAAAATAGCCGGATAGCAACCATGAACATGAATGTTCGCGTCATCAACTTGCCAAATCAAAGGCACCTTCTTTTGCAAATGCGTTTCCAGCTTGCAGGGGGTCTGGCATTTGCAGTTCTGATTCCGGCCCTTATCCGTAGCTCTGTTGATCCTGGGGTGATTTACTCGTCCAACATGCAGATCACGATTGTTGCGGTGGTCATCGCACACCTAACGGGATATTTGCTCTACCGGAGAATTGGGACCTTCCCGGGAGTAGCTGCGGCAGGATACATCTTGCCTACCTTCGCTTTAGCTTACGGCCTCGTGTTCCTGACCATCTTCTTTCTGCGCATCGATTATAGCCGGTTTCAGGTGGCCGCCAGCTTTGTGCAGTCGACGTTTTGGTACTTTGCCTTAAGCGTTGCGACCCGACGACTGGATCCCTACCAGTTGGCTGTCATCCCTGGCGGCAATGTCGATCGCCTCGAAAACATACCGGGCGTGAGTTGGCACTGGATTCGTTCGTCTAACGAAATCGTAGAACATGCGAGTGGTGTGGTCGCGGACCTTCGGGCCGATCTTTCAAACGAATGGGAACGATATATAGCCGATCGTGCGCTTTCTGGTACGCCGGTCTATCATACAAAACAGATCAGCGAGTCCCTCACAGGCCGCGTCGAGATCGAGCACCTTTCCGAGAACACCCTCGGCTCCATCAATCCCAATCAAGCCTATTTGAAAGTCAAGCAAGCGATCGATTGGATTGCGGCGCTGGCAATATTGATTCTCCTTTCGCCAGCGCTCCTCTTGGTCGCCGCCCTAATTCGATTGGACTCACCAGGCCCTGCGCTGTTTAGGCAGCAACGGATGGGTTATCGAGGAAAGGTGTATCAGGTCTACAAATTTAGAACGATGAGAACAAGTTCTCACGTTGCTGACGAAAAGGAACAGGCAATTACAAAAACCGGTGACGCGCGCATCACAGGATTGGGTAGGTTTTTGAGGAAATCGAGGGTCGACGAACTGCCTCAGTTGGTCAATATCCTGCGCGGAGAAATGAGCTGGATAGGACCTCGACCCGAGGCCCTCGTTCTCTCCCGCTGGTACGAAGCCGAATTGCCGTTCTATCGGTATCGGCACATTGTACGGCCTGGCATCACCGGGTGGGCGCAGGTTAACCAAGGGCATGTTGCGGCAGTTGGGGAGGTATTAGAGAAACTTCACTACGATTTTTACTATATCAAGAACTTTTCGCCGTGGTTGGACCTGCTAATTGTGTTCCGTACAGTGAGAACTGTGCTCACTGGCTTTGGCGCTCGTTAAATGAGCGAGATTACAAGCTCACGCCGAGGCTGGGCATTGAGGATTGCGTCCGCATCCATTGCGCAGGGTAATGAGCGTTTTGTTGCCGGGGCGGTCCGCCTGCTGAATATCGGTCTGCGGTTCGGCACTCTGTTTACACGATTTCTGTTCGTATTTTTCCTGGCCAGGTACGTGGATCCGAAATCGGTCGGATATTACGGCCTTTTCACCGCCACGGTCATCTACGGCCTCTATTTGGTTGGCCTTGACTTCTATATCTTCGCTTCGCGCGAGATCCTGCAAGTCTCTGACGATCAGCGAGGGGCTATGCTGAAAGGCCAATTGGCTTTGTGCGGCCTTCTTTACGTGTTTGTCCTGCCTCCGGTTGTCTTGATCTTGAAGGGCGAGGGCTGGTCAGCCTCGCTGCTATGGTGGTTCGTTCCAATTCTGGCACTGGAGCATTTCAACCAGGAGGTCTCGCGTCTTCTCATCGTGTTGTCGGATCAGGTCGCCGCGAGCGTAACCCTGTTCGTGCGGCAGGGCAGTTGGGCAATCGCGGCCGTGGTCGTGATGATCGGATTTCCAGGAAGCCGGAATCTGGACGTGATCATGGCCCTTTGGGCGTGCTCGGGCTTAGCTGCGGCAGCATTGGGTGTTTGGAGAGTCAGGCAACTTCCGATAGGCGGCTGGTCAAGGCCAGTCGATTGGCGCTGGGTTCGAAAAGGGATCTCGGTCAGCGCGGCGTTCCTGGTTTCAACTCTCGCCTTGCGTGGCATCCAGACCGCCGATCGATATTGGATGGAGGATCTTGGCGGAATAGAAGCGGTGGGTGCTTATGTGTTGTTCCTTGGCGTCGCAGGAACGCTGATGGTCTTTCTAGATGCGGGGGTGTTTTCGTTCAGCTACCCAGCATTGATCAGCCATAGCCACAAGCGCGAGTACGAGCTTGCCCGCACGACGGTTCGGCAGATGTTTTTCCAGACGTTAGCTGTTTCTGTTGCCTTTGGATGTGTCAGTTGGGTGGCGTTGCCTTACCTGCTCGGTTGGGTGGGCAAGACAGTCTATCTGGACGCGCTTGATTTGTATCCATGGGTTGCAGTTGCAGCGATCGTCAACGCTGTGGGTATGGTGCCTCACTATGCTCTCTATGCCCGCGGGTGCGACAGGCCCATCATCTACAGTCACATCGCCGCATTGCCGGTATTTATCGGATCCACTTGGTGGCTCGGCAAAACCCACGCCGAACTGGCCGTTCCCATTGGAATGACGATCTCGTTCACGCTGATCCTCATCTGGAAAGCGATCGCCTACGGCCAGCTCGACAGAAACAGATCGCGCTAAAATCAACGGTTTAGCAATGCTCAAATACGGTCGTCACCTATGATCCGCTATGGCCAACAAGATATCACGCAGGCTGACATCGATGCCGTTGTGGATGTTCTTAAATCAGTCAATCTAACCCAAGGTCCCAATATTCCGAAATTTGAGCAAAGTGTGCTTGCGCACACGGGAGCCCGTCATGCGGTGGCCGTCAACAGCGCCACCTCAGCACTTCACATCGCTTGTCTGGCGCTGGGGCTCGGGCCGGGTGACCTTCTCTGGACAACGCCGAACACCTTCGTGGCCTCGGCGAATTGCGCGCTTTATTGCGGGGCTCAAGTGAGCTTCGTGGACGTCGACCCGCGCACTTATAACCTCTGCCCCAGGGCTCTGGAGGAAAAGCTTATTGAAGCCGAAAGGGTTGGCCGTCTGCCCAAGATTGTGGTGCCGGTACATCACACAGGCCAGCCATGCGACCTGGAAGCCATTCACGACCTAGGTAAAAAATACGGCTTCAAGATCATCGAAGATGCCTCGCACGCTATCGGCGCTCACTACAAGGGGGAGCCGGTTGGAAACGGGCGATACAGCGACATCGCGGTGTTCAGTTTTCATCCGGTCAAAATCGTCACAACCGCTGAAGGCGGGATGGCGTTAACCAACGACGATGAACTCGCAACACGTTTGGGCCTGTTGCGAAGCCACGGCATCACGCGAGAGGCTTCGCTCATGACGCAGCCAATGGACGGCCCCTGGTATTATCAACAGGTGGCTCTTGGCTACAACTACCGCATGACGGACATGCAAGCTGCGTTAGGCGTGAGTCAAGTTGCCCGCCTGACCCAGTACGTGAAGAGGCGCCATGCGATCGCCGACCGCTATAGCACGCTCCTGGCCAATCTGCCGCTGACGCTGCCATGGCAACACCCAGACAGCTATTCCGCATATCATTTGTATGTGATCCGGCTGCAGCTGGAGAAGATAGGCGCGTCGCATCTGGAGGTTTTCGAGGCACTGCGCGCCAAGGACATCATGGTCAATCTGCATTACATCCCGGTGCACACCCAACCCTATTACCAGATGATGGGCTTCCGAAACGGCGACTACCCAGAGGCTGAGCGCTACTACCGAGAGGCCATCAGTATCCCCATGCACCCTGCGTTGACCGACGCGGACCAGGACTTCGTGGTTAAGGTGCTACGCGAGGCCATGGGGCTGTGAGGCTCGCTGTAATCCCGGCGCGAGGGGGATCGAAACGCATCCCGCGCAAGAATATCCGCACCTTTGGTGGGCTGCCGATAATCGCATGGTCGATCCGCGCGGCCATACAAAGCGGCTGTTTCGACCGTATCATCGTCAGCACGGACGATGCTGAGATCGCCGAAGTGGCAAAAGAATACGGCGCCGAAGCGCCTTTCCTGCGCCCGGGCGACCTTTCTGACGACCACACAGGAACCGTTCCCGTCGTGGCGCATGCCATCCGATGGTTCGCAATGGAGGGGGCTGCTGCCAAAGAGGTCTGTTGCCTCTACGCCACCGCGCCATTTGTACGGGCGAGCGATCTGCGACAAGGTTTGGACATGCTTCGGTCGACGGAAGCCGACTTCGCCTTCTCGGTGACGAGTTACGCCTTTCCGATCCAAAGGGCGTTGCGCATCACCGGCGGCCAACGCGTGGCGATGTTCCAACCGGAGCATCTTGGGACCCGCTCGCAAGACCTCGAGGGGGCCTGGCACGATGCGGGTCAATTCTACTGGGGCCGCTCCGAGGCTTGGCTCAAAAACAAGCCCGTGTTCGGGCAAGGTAGCGTCCCAGTGTTGTTGCCACGTCATCGTGTGCAAGACATCGACACACCCGAGGACTGGGAGCGGGCGGAATGCATGTTTCGGATCCTGAGCCCGGAACCAGGACCGGAATGACCCAAGATGCTCTGCGGTAATTAAAACCCGTGCAGATCGCCTTTCGAACTGATGCCTCGATCGAGATTGGCACCGGCCATGTCATGCGTTGTCTCACGCTGGCTGACGCGCTGCGGGAGCGCGGGGCAGAATGCCTATTCATCTGCCGCCTACACATTGGCCATCTTATGGATTTGATAGCAGAGCGTGGCCACAGGACCGTTGCGCTGCCGAGGCCTCCTGCGGACGCCACGCTGACGCACGGGGCGCCACCCCATGCGTACTGGCTGGGTACGGACTGGGCAACAGATGCCCAAGAGACGCACCGAGCCATTGGGGCTGTGGACTGTCTGGTCGTGGATCATTACGGGCTGGACCGCCGCTGGGAGGAAGCGCTGCGTTCTGCCTGTCAATATCTGATGGTGATCGATGACTTGGCTGACCGCCCCCACGATTGCGATCTGTTGCTCGACCAGAGCCTTGGCCGCACGAAAGAGGACTACGACGGCCTCCTGGGCGCCGATGCCGTCACATTGCTCGGGCCCAAATATGCGCTACTGCGGCCTGAGTTTGCCGAGCTGCGCGCAGCGAGTCTGGCTCGTCGGGTTCAACCTAAACTCGAACACCTGCTCCTAACTATGGGTGGCGTGGACAAGCAAAATGTCACTGGCCTTGTGTTGGATGCGCTCGACGAGGGTACCTTACCTTCGACTTTGCGGATCACAGTTGTCATGGGGCCGCAAGCGCCGTGGAAGGACGCGGTGCGGATCCGTGCGGAATCAATGCGGCACTCGACTCAGGTTCTGGTTGGCGTGAGCGACATGGCGCGGTTGATGGCCGAAAGTGACCTTGCTGTCGGCGCGGCGGGAAGCACTTCCTGGGAACGCTGCTGCGTGGGCTTGCCCAGCTTCGTTTTTGCGCTCGCGGACAACCAACATTCCGTGGCCTCGGCCCTGCAGGTCTCGGGCGCCGCCGTCGCTGTCGGGAGTCCCTCGCAACTCGTTTCGGTACTGGATGAGCGCTTCGTGTCAGGGACGATCGGTGAGTTTCTCTTCGGCCTAAGCAAAGCAGCCGCTGCGATTACAGACGGAGAGGGCGTTAGCCGGGTCGCCGACCGGATGGTGGAAGAATATGTCTGACCCGATCGTTCGGGCGATGATGGCTGACGATCTGCCAATGGTGCTCGCATGGCGAAATCATTGGGACGTGCGTCGTTTCATGTTTACCCAGCACGAGATTGGCCTGGAGGAGCACCGGAATTGGTTTTCCCGGTCGACCAATGAGGCTACACGCCGGTTGCTCATAGTCGTGGATAGAGAAGCACCTATCGGCTTCGTCCAATTCGACAATGTCGCTGACGCCGGGGCGTCGAACTGGGGATTTTATGCTGACCCGAACGCAGCGAGAGGAACCGGGAAAATGCTCGGTTTCGCGGCGTTGAAATATGCCTTTGGCGAATTGAATCTGCATAAGGTTTGCGGCCAGGCAGTGGATTTCAACACGGCCTCTATCGCGCTGCACGAACGCTTAGGTTTTGTTCGGGAAGGCGTATTGCGGGAGCAACAACGGATCCAGGGGGCCTATCGCTCCCTCGTCTGCTTCGGGTTGCTCAGAAGCGACTGGAATCAATCGATGAAACCTGTTGGAGAACCCAGTTGAGCTGTATCCAGATCGCCGGGCGCCGGATCGGGCCGGGTGAGCCCCCTTATGTCATTGCCGAATTGTCCGCCAATCATAACGGCAGCGTCGAAACGGCCCTGCACCTTGTGGAGGAGGCCAAGAAGGCCGGGGCAGATGCCGTCAAGCTGCAGACCTATAAGCCCGATACGATCACGCTTGATTGCACGGGGGAGGAGTTCCGCATCGACGGCGGCTTGTGGGACGGGCGCACACTCTATGATCTCTATGAAGAAGCGCATATGCCGTGGGACTGGCACAAGCTCCTCTTCGACCGTGGCCGCGAGCTCGGCGTTACGATCTTCAGCTCGCCTTTCGACAACACGGCGATTGATCTCCTGGAAGACTTGAATGCGCCGGCTTACAAGATCGCCTCCTTCGAAGCCGTTGATTGGGCGTTAATCAAATACGCAGCCAGCACCGGCAAGCCGATGATCATCTCGACCGGGATGGCGGATGCAGAGGAAATCCACGAAGCGATAGAGGCAGCGCGTGAGGGCGGCTGCAGCGAATTAGCAATTCTGCACTGCGTCAGCGGCTACCCTGCACCGGCCGATGATTATAATCTGCAGACCATACCCGACATGATTGAGCGCTACGGACTGGTCACAGGCCTTTCTGATCATACGCTGGACAACACCACCGCCATTGCCAGTGTGGCTTTGGGGGCTTCGATCATTGAAAAGCACTTCACCCTTAACCGCGGTGGCGGCGGTCCGGACGACAGCTTCTCACTCGAGCCTGCCGAACTCGCGGCATTGTGTGCCGGCACGAAAACGGCTTGGAAGGCGCTCGGCAAGGTCGATTATGGACGCAAATCGAGCGAGCAGGGGAACGTGAAGTTCCGCCGGTCGCTCTACTTTGTACGGGACCTGAAGGCAGGTGATGTCATCACTCGAGACAGCATACGCAGTGTGAGACCGGGCTTTGGCCTTGCGCCTAAAAATCTCGAAGCTGTATTGGGCCGGCAGGTGACTCAGGACATTCATTCCCCGACAGCAGTGCGCGCTGAGCTGATTGGTAGCTGGCAGGCAAAATGAACATTCTGCTTCTCTCGAACAGCGCGCCGAACTACTTTCATTTTTTTAATGCGCTCGCGGCGCGTTTCCGCAACGACGGAGCCACCGTGGCGGTCGCGGTAGACAGCGCATTTTCTCGCAAGGAGAACGGCCTGGATTCCGCGGGTTTCGCCGCAGTTTATGACTTCTCATCCTTTTTTGTGAACCATAAGGTGGATTTCGACATCCTAGAACGCTATTCCGGCTATAATTTGAACTCTGCCTTACTGTCGGACTTCGAGCGTGCGCAGACCTATGGCATCTGGGGCAATAGTGCAGACCTCGACTTTTTTGATCGGTTAAAAAGTGCATTGCTTACGTTTTTCGAGAGGATATTTGAAAAGCATGGGACGGAACTCGTTCTGTATGAAAATGTTTCCAACACATTTGCACATTTCGCGCTGTTCGTAGCCCAGGAACGGCGAGCCGTTTATATTGGTCTAGGGGCATCTCGGCTGCCAGGCCGGTTTTCGGTTTCTGGGGATCCCTTGGCGGATGACTCTGTTGAGAGAAATTTTGCTGCGATCCGAGGTGGCTACAAGACGGTGGAGCCGGATGTTCACCGCTGGGTGAGGGACTACATCGCCAACATCGAGACGATCGTTCCCGATTACATGAAAATCAATGGCCTGGAACGTATCGCCTTGATCAAGCGGTACTTTAGGCGCGACCGTCTTGCCAAGATCAAGGCGCTCCTACGCCACGTCTCCGACAGTCGGACCAATTCGTTCCAGATCGGTAATCCCCTGCGCACATATACAAGCCTCTTTCTGCGCAATGTCCGTCGACGTCTCAAAGCGGGCACCGTTCGCGGCATGTATCAAAAGGCCGTAGCGGGAGAACGATTTCTTCTGTACCCGATGCACTTCCATCCCGAAGCCTCTACGTCGATCCTCGCGGGAACCTACCTCGACGAATATGAGGTGATCCGTAACATTGCCTTCAGCCTGCCTGAAGGCACCCGCTTGTATGTCAAGGATCATATTAGTGCATGGGCATATCCCACGCTCGACTTCTACAGGCGTATTCGATCTCTACCGAATGTCAGGTTGTTAGGGCCGCATGAGCCGACAAAGGAGCTGATCAAATCGTCTGTCGGGGTTATCACCCTCACCAGCACTGTTGGCTACGAGGCGCTTCTGCTCAAAAAGCGCGTTTTTCTGTATGGCCGTGTGTTTTATGAATTCCACAAGGGCGTCGTCCCGATAGCAAACCCCGCCAACCTCCGCCGTATGATCTCGGGTGGCCTGGCCTCGCCGATAGGCTGGGACGATCAGTACAATCATGATTTCGTCTGTGCCTATTGGCTGTCGACGTTGCCGGGAACACTCAATCTTATGCTGGACCGTGTGCCAGCCGCTCAAGCTGCTGAGCATATCTACCGAGAATTGCTAAAGGCCGGGTTATTGCACGGTCTGGCAGCGATAAAGAGCGCAGCTTAAAGCGCAACTTTCAAAGTCTACAGCTTACATCTGAAGGCGGCAGTTTGCCGACAACGGCTCTTTTGCGGACATGAGCAAGATCAGAGTCCTTTGTGTTGCCGATTTTTATTTGCCGGGCTTCAAGGCGGGCGGACCAATTCGTACGCTTGCCAACATGTGTGAAGCCCTGCGCAGCAACATTGAGTTTTCGATTTTCACAAGAGATCGCGATTTGGGCTCCGACGAGCCGTATCCGGGAGTCCGTGTCAACAGGTGGGTGCGCTCGCCGAGCGGTTTGATATATTATGCTGACCCGAAAAAATTCAATGCCGGACACGTGGCCAAAACTGCGAAGATTCACAGCTTCGACGTTTTGTACCTGAACAGCTTTTTTGGCTATCGATCATCAATTTCGATTTATCTCAAGCAGCGGTTGGTCTGGAGAAATGGCGCGAGTGTCTGCATCGCGCCACGTGGCGAATTCTCTGCAGGCGCGCTCTCGATAAAGAGCTTTAAAAAGAGAATTTATCTGAGCTGCGCCAACCTAGTTGGGCTTTATCGCGATGTGCACTGGCACGCCTCGACCCTACTGGAAGCTGAAGATATTCAGCGGCAGTTTCCCCATGCGCGGGGCAAAATCCATCTCGCGGCTGATCCGGTGTCCGCGGCAGGTGAAAGCTTTAGTCGCCTGAAACGTCAGCGAAAAAGGGCGGGCGAATTAAGCATTGCCTTCATATCGCGCATCTCACCTATGAAGAATCTCACAGGCCTCCTCGAGATTCTCTCCCGAGTGGATCGCAAGATCAAGCTGAGCATTTTTGGCCCTGTAGAGGACCCTGTATACTGGCGGAATTGCCAGACCATCATCAAACGCCTCCCAACCCACATCACCGTCGAATACCGTGGAGCGCTCGAGCCTCATGAGGTTTCAGCGACGTTTGCTTCATATGATCTGTTCGCGTTCCCCACTCTGGGGGAAAATTTCGGGCATGTTATCTTTGAAGCTCTGCGCGCCGGCACACCCGTGCTGGTTAGCGATCGGACACCCTGGCGCGCCGTTTCAACCGGCGCAATCACGGTGATCCCCCTCATTTCCGTTGACGTGTGGCGACAGCAACTGGCGCGTGCAGCGGACAGGGATGCCGAAGAACAGCGATCGCTCGAAAAAGCCGCGCTTGAATTCGCCAACCGCTACGCCGCAACCGACGAGGCGCGATCGGACACTCTCAAAATGTTCCGTTCCGTTGCAGCCAATTGAAATAGAAAAGGACTTTCGATGTTCACCGGCAAGACCCTCCTCATAACCGGCGGTACTGGCTCCTTCGGAAATGCTGTTTTGCGGCGGTTTCTGGATTCTGACCTAGCTGAAATCCGCATCTTCAGCCGGGATGAGAAGAAGCAGGACGACATGCGGAAAAAATACAACAATCAAAAGCTTAAGTTCTATATTGGTGATGTTCGCGACTACCAGTCGGTCCTCAACGCCGTGCGGGGCTCCAATTTCATTTATCACGCTGCCGCACTCAAGCAGGTGCCTTCCTGCGAATTCTACCCGCTTGAAGCCGTCAAAACCAATGTCCTGGGAACTGAGAACACCTTGGAAGCGGCCATAAACTCCGGTGTGGAGCGTGTGATCTGCCTGAGCACAGACAAGGCCGTATATCCGATCAATGCCATGGGCATCAGCAAGGCGATGATGGAGAAGGTCATCGTCGCCAAGTCGCGATTGAGCAACAATACCGCCATATGCGCTACCCGATACGGCAATGTGATGGCCTCGCGCGGCTCGGTGATCCCGTTGTTCACCAACCAAATTCGCGCGGGCCAGCCGATCACCATCACCGATGCTGCCATGACGCGTTTTATGATGACATTGGATGACGCGGTCGACCTGGTGCTCTACGCTTTCCAGCATGGCAATCCCGGTGAGATCTTCGTGCAGAAGGCGCCGGCGGCCACGATTGAGACCCTGGCTAGAGCGCTTACGGAACTCCTGGGTGCTCCCGACCATCCAATTAGAATAATAGGTACGAGACACGGCGAGAAACTATTCGAAGTCCTACTCAGCCGAGAGGAAAAAGTGGCGGCCCAGGACCTCGGTAACTACTACCGTGTTCCGCCAGATTTGCGCGATCTGAACTATGGGAAATTCTTCGAGCAGGGCGAGATCGAGATTTCGGAATCGACTGACTACAATTCACATAACACCGCGAGGTTGGGTGTCAAAGAGATGCAGACGTTGTTGATGAAGCTTCGGTTTGTGCAAGCTATTGTCCGCGGGGAGCATGTTGAGCCAGAAGAGTGAGCCGAAGGCGACCATATAAGACTCCGCGGTCCATTTAGCGCTATTGCTCAGCGCTCACCAGAAAGACGATGCGCAACGTGAAGACAAACAGAATCCTCGTCCTGGGCGCTGGCGGCATGTTGGGAAATGCGGTCTTCCGCATTTTCGCCGCCGACAATCGATTTGTAACGATTGGTACGCTCCGATCATCGGCCAAAGCACGCTATTTTCTGCCCGATGAGCATTGGATCCTAATACCCAATCTCGACATTCGGAACGACGGAGATCTGGTGGCCCTATTTGCCGACACCAAACCGGATGTCGTAGTAAACTGTGTGGGCATCATTAAACAGCTTGACGCCTCCCGAAACCATCTCACGGCACTGTCAATCAACGCTTCTCTCCCCCACCGCCTGGCGCAACTTTGCCGCATGACCGGAGCCCGCTTAGTGCATGTGAGCACGGATTGTGTTTTTTCGGGCACGAAGGGCAACTACCTGGAAACCGATTTTGCCGATGCAAACGATCTGTACGGAAGGACGAAGTTTCTAGGGGAGGTGGATTACCCGAATGCAGTGACACTCCGCACGTCAATCATCGGTCACGAATTGGAGAGTTCGAAAAGCCTGGTTGACTGGTTTTTGAGCCAGACTGACCAGGTGAAAGGCTACAAGAACGCTATTTTCTCAGGTTTGCCAGCGGTCGAATTGGCGCGGGTGATTAAAGAGCTTGTCGTGCCAAATGCCGAGTTGAGGGGTCTGTTTCATGTCTCAGCGGATCCCATTTCCAAATTCGATCTTCTGTCCTTGATCTCGAGGATCTACGGAAAAAAGATAGATATCATCCCCGACACGGCGGTCACTGTCGATCGATCCTTGAATTCGGACTTATTCAGGGGAGCAACGGGATTTATACCGGATGCGTGGTCGATACTTATCTTGAAAATGTATGATAGCTATCTGGAATATAACAAGCTTAGCGCTCTGAAGGGGGCGCTAGCTCGTAGTTAGCAGATGCGCGCTTTCATCTGGAAATTGCTAACTGAGTGGCTTGCAGCCTGATTAGCGTGCGGTTCCGCTTTGCGGGGCAAGAATGTGGAGCGGATGGTGAATAGTCTGAGGGTTATGACGATCGTCGGGACGCGTCCGGAGATCATCCGATTGTCGCGGGTAATCGACCGATTGGATCGATCGTGTGACCAATGCCTCGTGCATACGGGCCAGAACTATGACTATGAATTGAACCAAATCTTTTTCGAGCAGCTTAAGATTCGTCCGCCGGATGTGTTTCTTGAAGCGTCAGAAAGCACGGCCGCCAAAACGATTGGACGTGTGATCGCGGCAACGGATCAGGTGCTTCGCGAACGACGCCCTGAGGCGGTTTTGCTACTTGGGGATACCAACAGCTGCCTCGCGGCAATAGCCGCGAAACGGTTGAAAATACCTATTTTCCACATGGAGGCCGGCAATCGTTGTTTCGATTCGCGGGTTCCGGAGGAGATCAACCGCCGCATAGTTGATCATGTCGCCGACATTCATCTGCCTTACAGCCAGATTGCGCGAAGCTATCTGCTGCGAGAAGGGATTGCGCCCGAACAGATCATCGTAACGGGCAGCCCGATGCGTGAGGTGCTCGCCTACTATATGAATGAAATCAACAGGTCGGATGTTTTGAGTCGACTTTCTCTCGAGCAAGGGAAGTACTTCGTTATGAGTGCTCATCGCGAAGAAAACGTCGACGATCCGGACATAATGACGAAGATAGCTGGGATAGCCAATCGATTGGCGCAGGATCATGACATTCCGGTAATTGTTTCGACGCACCCCCGCACCCGGTCGCGGCTGGACTCCCTGAACATCGAAATGAACCCCAGGATCCAGTTCATGAAGCCTTTCGGCTTCTTGGACTATGTGCACCTGCAGATGAATGCGAAAGCGGTTCTATCCGACAGCGGTACGATCACGGAGGAGTCCTCCATCTTGAACTTTCCGGCGCTCACCTTGCGCGAAACCCATGAGCGTCCCGAAGGAATGGAGGAGGGAGCGGTGATGATGGTGGGCTTGGACGTGGACCGGGTCTGCCAGGGCCTTGCGATCCTGGAAAGCCAGCCCCGAGGGGCAGAGCGCGGGCTTCGTTTGGTTGCCGACTACGACGTACCCAATGTCAGCGAAAAGGTGGTTCGCATAATCCATAGCTATACCGATTATGTGAACCGCGTCGTATGGAAGAAGCACTGAGCGGCGGCAGATGCGGATCGCTTTGATAGCGGACACTTTTCCGCCGCTGCGCACGTCGGGGGCAGTGCAACTGAGAGACCTCTCGCGGGAATTCGCGCGACAAGGGCATCAGCTGACAGTGATGCTGCCAGCGGCCGAATTGGACCGCCCCTGGGCTATCGAAGACTTTGACGGAGTAACCGTGCTGCGCCTGCGAGCGCCGCCTACCAAGGAAATTGGTTATGTGAGGCGGACCTGGAACGAGTTCGTTATGCCTTTTGCCATGTTGCGCAATCTGCGCAAAAGCCCGCTGGCAGGACAGCGATGGGACGGGATCGTTTGGTATGCTCCCTCAATCTTCCATGGCCCCATGGTCAGCGCGCTAAAGCGCGAAAGCGGCTGCAAGGGGTATCTTATCATTCGTGATATCTTTCCCGAATGGGCCGTTGATATGGGTCTGATGGGCCGCGGTTTGCCGTACCGTTTCTTTGATGCCATCGCGCGTTACCAATATTCGATTGCTGATGTGATCGGGGTCCAGACGCCGGGCAACCTGGCTTACTTCAATCGGTGGCGGCGGAGGTCGGGGCGTGTCCTTGAGGTGTTGCAGAACTGGCTGGACAAGCCTTCAAACGTGCGTTGTTCGATCCGTGTCAGCGAGACGCCGTTGGCCGGGCGCAAGCTGTTCGTGTACGCAGGCAACATGGGTGTGGCTCAAAGCGTCGGCATTGTATTGGACTTGGCGCAGAGAATGGCCTCCCGGACCGACGTGGGTTTCCTGCTGGTCGGTCGAGGCAGCGAGGCCCGAAGACTTAGAGAAAAAGCGCAAGCTCTCGGCCTCACCAACGTGGTCTTTTTCGACGAGATCGATCCCGACGAAATCCCGGACCTTTACGCACAGTGCCGGATAGGAATCGTCTCGTTGGATCTCCGCCATAGGTCTCACAACATACCAGGCAAGTTCCTGACTTATATGCAAAGTGGCCTCCCTGCACTCGTGCGCTTGAACCCAGGCAACGACCTGGCCGAGTTGATCCGAAGCGAGCGGGTTGGCGAAGAGTGCCAGAGCGATCAGCTGGATGAACTGGTCGCGAAAGCTGAAAGGTTGCTGGTGCAGGTAGAAACGGATGCCGAGTTGCCCGGACGATGCAGGCGATTGTTCGATCAACGGTTTTCCACCGAGCAGGCGGCCACCCAGATCGCTGACGCACTTTCCGTGCCTTGATCATAGCGCTGAGGTCTTCGCCCGGATGAGGCTCGCCCCCGGTCGGAGAGCTGCCACTCACCCGCGACGGCCGACCGCCTAGCGCTCTGCGCTCGCCGGCGAACATGCAGAACAGGACGTGGATCATGGTGACCCAGATCCCAGATCGAATTGGCAACGGCACGATGCAGCGGCGCGCCATTTATTGTTCTTGTCATTAATGAAACGGATTGCCGACATGGTTGCCGGAGAACCAAACGACGTGCAATTGAAACACGTCAACGGTCGGTGGGTGGTCAGGGTCGTTGAAAACGGCAGAGTAAGCCGGTGTTCGTTCAACGCTCAGGACGCTGCCGAGGGCTACGCCGAATCCCAGCGGATAAGGTTGGGCCTGCCCGGAAAGCCGCCGGTCTGGGGGGAAAATCCGGCTCACGAGCATCCCAAGAGCCTGCGCGAAATGGGGGATTTTATCATCGCCGATGTTCTCGACCTCGCCGAGTACTCTGATCGGGGTATTGTCACCACTCTGGTTGATCCATACGGCGTTCGCCTCCGTCTCCATCTCACAGTTGTGACCTCAGAGTTGCTTTGCGAGCGAATTGCCACCGCCTTGGAGCGTCGGTACGGCGCCTAGCCACTTCCAGTCGCTGCTTTCCTGCTTCAGGGATCGACAGCGCACGCCATCCCGCCGGCGTGATCACCTCGATGGGGTGTGCCATAGGGGTGGGTCTTGGCCTGAATGCCACGCGCAGTTGGCAGCAGTGGCCCGTCAGGAATCTGAATCGAGGACTCCGCTCAGCACGATGAATAAACTGGTCGCTATTCCCGTTATCGGGCTTGTGTTTGCCGTTGGCTTCATGGCTGTCATACTCTCCCAGAGAGGTAACCCACGCCCACAGCCCCACGCCACGCTTTCGCCGTTCACCGGACACCTCAACATTCCTTCGATAGACGATCTGCGGGTGGGGGGGCGCAAAATTGTCCTATGTGGCGCGGCGTCGACAAAACCGCAGGCTTTGCGTGAATTGGTAACAGAAGTGGCGCGGCGTGATTTTCAGGGAATGGTTTTGAACTGCAAACCGGTCGGCTCAGGCACTCCCTGTGACGGGAAGACCGGAGCCAGGTTGGGCGATGCAATGGTTGTGCAGTGTCTTACGCCAGACGGGGGGGACTTGGCGGCTGTTCTCACTCAAAGGGGCTTGCTATGTGGCCAGCCTAGTCAGATTGAGGCGACTTATCGAGCTTGTTGATTGTTGATCTCCTTTTGGAGGTGCGCCAGGGAACTTACCGTCCATCTATGGCTCTATGCCGCCAGTGGCGACCTTGCCATCCTTAATCACGACCAGCTTGCTTAGATCGCCAGATATTCCCCCTTCGGTCTCGCCAATTATGCAAGCTGAAATCCCAAGACCAAGATCAATCTGATTTCCGCGTCCGCTTGTGATGCGAGATCCTATGACGTGCAGATGGCCGAATGGACCAAAGTTCGTCGCCATCTCAACCACCGTAGATATTCTCCTACCAGGAAGAATTTCGCTGCCAATGATATTTAAGGACGATGACCGGTTGCCTCCAGCAAAAACTATATTCGCCCTTCCGTGATTTTCTTCCACATGACATCCGACCAGGGTTACCTTGCCTGCATTGGAGAACTCCATGGTAACGACGCCATCATCGCCATTTCCATCGAAGTTGTTGCCTTCGATCTCGCACTGGTTGAAAGTCATTACGCTATTCGGGAAGTTTTCCGCGAACCCTGCTTTAGTGTTTTCAAAGATAAAACATGAGGTGAAATGGATATCATTGGCACCGAACGTTTTGGTGCTGGTGAAGTGATAGCCGTAAGCATTGCCGTAGAGCTCCACTTCAAGGAAGCGCAGAATCAAGGCGCCGACACCGGATATGCCTTTCTCGTAACCCCTGACCTTGCAATTGCGAACCCGTACAGTTGCTCCATTGATAATGGAAATACCGCTGGAGCCAGCAATATCACGGCCCGGCCCCGAGAAGGATAAACCGTCCATTTCGCTCCGTTGCTTGACCTGTGGTGCGGGTGTCGGACTTGAAGGATCGAATTCGAACGCCGGGCCTGCATGGGTCGAGACGATCTCTGCATTTTCCCCCGATATCTTGATGCTGCGGAACTGAAAGTTCCCATAAACCCGGATCGGCGCACTGATCTTATACGTGCCTTCGGGGATTCTGACGACGCCTCCGCCAACCAGCTTCACCTCGTCAACCGTGCGCTGGATGGACGCGGTGTCATCTTTTACGCCATCCCCAGCTGCGTTGAATGAGAGAACATCGTGCCGACTCTTCGCTACGGCCGGAGCCGCTGCAAAAAGAGGAGCGGCACCTAGAAATTGCCGTCGATCCATGTGCCTCTCCCTCTCCGTCGGCACTAGGCAACTACCAAATCCCTCCACAATTGTCTCCAGCAGAAGACGGAACCCAAGATTTTGTGATGAAGCGTATGAAAGACGTTCGACAGTTCGATTCTATGGCCGCACTGCGCGCACTCGTCATCATCGCTCTCCCTGCCATCGGAAATGCAGGCTGCATCGGCGCTTACGTTTTGATGGCAGCCTGGGCACTGGGTGGCCCAATGAGAGCGGTAGAGGCGCTTTGCCTCTCCGCGGTCGTAAGTTTGGCAAATCCAGCCCTCTTTCCCGCACCGGATTCCGTAGCGCTGCTGCGTTGGCTCGTGCTTTTTGCAGCATTTGGAACCGCGTTGTTTTCAAAGCGGCCGCAACCTTGGCTTTGGCCCCCTGTTCTGAAGGCTGGTGTCGCCTTTGTCGCGATAATCGCAATGGAAACCCTAATCTCGAGCTACGCCAAGGATGTGTCACTATCTAAGTTGATAATATTCCTCATCGGCCTCACGGCAGCGGTATTGAACGTGCAGCTCGCCAAAGAAGAGGACCAAGAGCGGCTAATCCGATGGATGCTTACCTTTGGCTCAGTCTTCGTGCTTGCTAGTTTTCCTTTGCTATTCACCGCTGTGGGATTCTTTGCAAACAATCATGGCTTCCAGGGGCTATTAAACCAGCCACAAGCGTACGGCGTTTTTCTGGGGCCATTCACGGCATGGATGATCGTTCGGGTGTACACGAGCCGGTCTCGCGGTCTGCTTTGGTGTGTCGTCACTACCCTATGCCTCGTTTCTCTGGTTGCCACGGAAGCACGCACCGGCATGTTAGCGGTTCTGATAGCACTGCCCTTCGCGGCTATAGTTGGGCGCATATCGAGTGAAGGTCACGCATTCAGATCGATCATAGCTGCCTTCTTTTTGATCGGTGGCGGCGCTTTCGTAATGGGCTATGCCTACGATGCTGTCATGCCGGCGATCCAGAGCCTCGCCTTCAAGCTCAACAATGCCGATACCTTTTCAGGCGCACTTATGGAATCGCGTGGACTCGTGATCGACAAATCGATGCCGAATTTCTACGCCCATCCCATTTTTGGCATCGGATTTGGCCTTCCGTCTTCGCCATGGGACTTGGACGTAACGCGGTTCATGGGCATCCCTATTGCAAATCCCGTCGAGAAGGGCGTGATCGTGCTGTCTGTATTGGAAGAACTCGGCGTTGTGGGCTTTCTCGGGTTCGCCCTCCTTGTGGTCGTCGTCGTTTATCGACCTCTTATTTGGAGGTCAGAGCAGGCTGTTGCGATCACCTTCGCTGCGCTGGCTACCAATGCAGGAGAAGCGACCTTGTTCTCTCCGGGCGGCGTTGGAATGATAGTCTGGATATGGATTGCATGCGGAAGCTGTGCTCCGCTTCGAGTGGAAGTGCAGCCGCACCTCAGTTACAGAAGCGCTGCGCTGAATGGTTCAGGTTCTCGATGAGGTATCAGAGAGGCGTCGGGGATTGTCTTCTGATCTGGCTCGCGAAGGTGCGTTCTAACTTCTCCTTTCGGATTTTGAAAGGTAGTTTGTATATTTTCGATCGGTTGTAGCCGCGAGCCATGGGAAGAGTGCAATTGATCAAGTCGCGGCACACGTTGATCTCGGTCTAAATAGGCAATGTGTACATCGCAAACGAAACGAACTAGCCGAATTAGCTAGACGTAGGAGGATTTCGTGAAGATTTAAAGCAAAGACTAGTGGTCACTCGCGAAACTAAGATATAATTTAGATTGACCAACAGTAGTCTGATATGCAATTATTTGGCAATAATTTGGCGCGTTCCGCACATGCGCAACAGACTGCAACATAGATATTTTCTTATGCCTAAGACAAATCTCAGCAGGACAGTAACGCCGTCTTCTATGTCGTTGTTTCACCGTCTATTGATATATTTAAATGCCAAGTTGGCTCATTCGATGTAGCTAATATACTGTGCTCAAACAGACACGTATTAAATCAGAAGCTTATCTCGCACGTGCGAAATAGGTTGGAATCGGGCTAAAAAGCTGTTAGTCGCTTATCGCAAGCATTGACTTGGGCGCGTCTGTACGGCGCAAACAAAGGATCGAAGCAGATGAACATTATTATGAAAAGTGCGTTGGCCGGTTTGGTCACATTGGTCGGGTTTGGCTCAGCCCCAGTTTTCGCCCAGGACGCGTCGTGCAGTTGTGCGACGGCTTATCAGGGGCCAGCGAGTCCAATCGGATCGATCCGGAGTGTAAGTGGCAACGTTATAGTTTCGCAGACGGCTGGCTATGGGCCTGCCAAGGCGGGGAGCGCGTTGGATTTCGGCAGTCACTTGGTAGTTGGCGCTAAGGGCTCGGCGTCCGTTCAGGTTGGCGATTGCAGGCTCAGCGTGCCGGCGAATTCAAGTCTCGACATTTCGCGCGTCAAAAACAACATCTGTCTCAAGATCGTGAATCCCGAACACGCTGCTTCCGCGGTAAGCCCCGAGCAGACGGGTGCCATTGACCCGTCACGCAAGTCTGCATTTGGGTTGCCTGCGCAGTTTTTCGCAGGCGCGCTTCTGACTGCCGGAGTTCTTGCGGCAACGCAGGATAATAATAACGGCGTCAGCCACTAGGCGTGTTCGTTCGGGTTCCAGGTGGTAGGCGATTAGATTGGGCGAAGATGGGCGTGCACTATCGGCTTGTTGCTGCCTGGGCTTTTGCGCCGATGGCAGCGCTCATCCTCAGCCTTCACGAAGATGACAATTCTGTCGGCACGTAGCTGGATCTGGCGGCCGGCCCGCCACGGTTGTCAACCGCAATGAAGCGGGTGACACGTTCGTCTTCCTCTTCGGCGAAGTCGCTGTTTTGCCCTCACGTGGCCAGAAACGCTTATGATCGACCTGCATTCCCATATCTTGCCTGGTCTCGACGACGGTTCGCCTAATATTGCTGAATCGCTGGAAATGGCGAGGTTGGCGGTAGCCGACGGGACGACCCATATGGCGTGTACGCCCCACATTGTACCCGGTATGTATGAAAACGGGACGGAGAATATCGTCGAAGCGGTCCGTTCGTTGGAGCAGGCGTTGCGGCACGCCGAGATCCCGCTTGCCCTCTATGTTGGTGCCGACATCCATATAGCCCCCGATCTTCCAGATCAGCTGACGAACGGCAAGGTGCCGACCTTAAACAGCTCACGCTATTTTCTGTTCGAGCCGCCTCACCATGTGTTGCCGCCGCGGTTGGAGGAACTTGCCTTGCGCTTCATAAAGGCCGGGTTCGTGCCGATCCTCACCCATCCGGAGCGTTTGACCTGGGTCAAAGCGAACTACGACGTTGTCGAAAGGCTGAATAGGCTCGGCTGCCTCATACAGCTTACTGCAGACTCGATTGTTGGCGCCTTCGGGCGTGCCGCGCTCTACTACTCGGAAAAGCTGATAGACGAAGGCCGGGTGGATATCATCGCATCCGACACTCATGGTGCTAGTCGCCGGCGGCCTGGCCTTTCCCAAGCGTATGACGCTGTCGCGAAGCGGTGTGGGGAAGACGAGGCCTACAATATGGTACTGAGGCGGCCGAGCGACATTTTGGCGAACCGGCCACTAGAGCCCGTTGGAAAAACGTTTGCAAACAAGCCAAGCCCCGACAAGGTCGGCCGCTTCGGCGGGCTTGGCCGTTTGCTAAAGGCCGTATCCTCATGAAGCGCGATTTGATGAACTGCGCCGCGATCACGATGGTCGTGATGCTCGGTTCCCTCGGCGTCTCGGCCTGCACGAGCACCTCGCCGACGGCGCCGGCGTCGATCGATGCGCTGCAGCTCACATCATCATCGTCATCGTCGGTTCCCTTATCGGACGGTGGCGCTCTGCAGATTGTGAAGGATCTTCCCGCTCCTCAAAATAGCCAGAACGGCAGTGAGCAGCCGTTGTCGCCGAATGACGTGCTCGAGGTCGACGTGTTCCAAGTCGACAATCTCAATAGGACGGTTCAGGTCGACGCCAGCGGGCAAATTTCGCTTCCCCTCATTGGAACCGTCACGGCAGCAGGAAAAACTGTCCGTCAGTTGGAGAAGGAAATCGAAGCCGCCTACAGCGCGAACTATCTCCAATCTCCGGACGTCACAATCTTCATCAAGGAATCGATTGGACAACGCATAACCGTTGATGGCGAAGTCAACAAGGCTGGGATCTATCCCGTATCGAGCAACGCTTCATTGATCGACGCAGTCGCACTTGCAGGTGGGTTCAATACTATTGGTGATGCGGGAAAGGTCTTTGTTTACCGCAATATCGGTCAAAACACGCTGGTCGCGAACTACAACGTCGAGAGCATACGCGCTGGCAAAAGCCGCAATCCACGCATCTACGGCGGCGATAAGGTGGTCGTGTTTCCATCAAAATCGAAAATCGCTTTGAACAATCTGAAGGACGCACTCGGAGTTGCGTCAACTGCAGTGAGAATTGGCGTGCTTGCGCCGTAGTGCGGGTCGCATGTCAACGCCTATGAACCAGGATCGCCCGGACTATGCTCGATCGTAGCAGGCAACATCAAATAACAGCTCCCGGACATGGCCAAGCCTTGTCTTCGGATCTCTACTATGATGGCAGCCAAAATCATGGCCCGTACGGTCGCGATTTTGCCGAACAGGATCAGGGATTTAACCCGCTCAAGCTGCTGTTCTACGTTGTCCAGTATCGATGGCTGATCGCCATAATGATGGCGGCCGGGCTTGTTGCCGGCGTCGTCGTGACCATGATGCAGACGCCCAAATACCAGGCAACAACGCAGCTGGAAGTCTTAGTCCCATCGGCCAAGGTCTTCCAAGACATCGAAGTGGTTTCCGAAAGCAGCGATATCCGAGCCTTTCAGACCGCTCGTGAAAAGTTGAAGAGCCGGGCATTGGCACAACGCGTTGTCTTCCAACTGGGCCTGAGCGAAAAGCCAGACTTCCTGTTTCCGACGCCGGATTTCTCGATCAGTAATATTTTCTATCGGGCCTTCAGAATTACGAAAGCTCCCTCAATTGAAGAGAAAACTCCGGAACAACGTGAAGCCATTGCGATCAAACGCGTTTTAGACAACCTCACGGTCAATCTAGTAACGAACACAAGTCTGCTGTCGATCACCTTTCTGGACCAGAAGCCGAAATACGCCAGCGATGTGGCCAACCAGGTTGCACAGAGCTATATCGATCAGCGGGTGGACCAGACCAGCGAAACGTCTGACCTGGCGCGGCAATTCATCCAGGAGCAGGTTTCGCAGGTCAAGCAGAAGCTCCAGAAATCCGAGGAAGAGCTCGTCGCCTACGCAAGGGATACTGGCATTACGATCACCAGCGACGACAAGTCGCTTATCGGGTCGAACATTGAGGCCCTCAACGCAGCGCTCCAAACGGCGACCCAGGAGCGGTCCGATGCCGGATCGGTTGTCGATCAGATCGACAAGGGACGGGGTGGTAGCCTTGGCCCGGTGCTAGAAAGCAAGGGCCTGCAGGTACTTAGTGATAAGCTGGCCGATCTCAACAGCCAGTATCAGCAGAAGCTGGGCATACTAAAACCCGGTTTCCCGGAAATGCAGCAATTGCAGTCCCAGATCAAGGAACTGCAGCGCGTGTATAACAATGGTGTACTTGCGATTACTGATTCGCTTCGGCTAAAATACCAGCAGGCTCAGGACAAGGAGGCCGACCTTAAAGAGAAGCTTGCTGACATGGAGCGGCAGCAGGTAGCCTTCAATGACAAGAACATTAGATATACGATCCTGAAGCGTGAGGTCGACTCAAACCGGTCCCAGTATGACAGTCTAATCGCCAAGTTAAACGAAGTTGGCGTGAGTTCCGAGCTCAAGACCCAAAGCGCTGCGATCGTGGACCTCGCGACGCAGCCAACGGCACCCTATTCCCCACGCCTGAGCATCAATCTAGCAATTGCATTGGCTCTCTTCATGGCCATCAGTGGCTCGGTCATTTATGTTATCGAGCTCCTGAACAACACGTTTACCAACCCTGAGCAGGTCGAAAAGGAGCTCGGACTGGCGATGCTCGGGATCTTGCCCCATGTCGACGATCGCGAGCTTATCGCCAGCATTGCAGACCAGAAGTCAGGCCTATCCGAAGCCTATCGGTCGCTTCGAACGTCTTTGCAGTTCTCCGGTGCGGAAGGTGCGCCGCGCTCGCTTCTGGTCACCAGTTCAGAGCCGGCGGAGGGCAAGTCGACGACGGCGTTCAAGCTTGGACAGGATTTCGCAGCGCTTGGGGCAAGAGTGTTGCTTGTCGACGGTGACCTTCGAAAACCAAACCTTCACCGATTGTTCGGTCTCGACAATACGATTGGATTGAGCAACCTGCTGACGAACACCGTCCGCAAAGAAGACCTTGGTAGCATCTTCCGGTCGACTAAATATCCCAATGTGACGGTTCTGACATCTGGAACCATTCCACCCAATCCGGCTGATCTTCTATCATCGCCAAGAATGGCGGTGATCGTGACCAATCTCAGCAAACGCTACGACCTGGTGATAATCGACGCTCCACCGATCGTTGGCCTTTCTGACGCCCCCATCCTCAGCCGATTGGCTGAGGGTACGTTGATGGTCATTTCGACGAAGCAGGTCACGCGCAAGTCGGCAAAGGCAGCCTTGAAGCGGTTGCGTGCTGCCGGTGCCAATGTGGTAGGGGCCGCGATGTCGAAGTTTGCGGTCAACAAGTTCGACTACAACTATGCCTATAAGTACATGAATTACCAATATTATAACTATGGCACGAGTACCCCAAAACTTGAAGGTAAAGTTGATGACGGCGCAGACCAGCCCGCTCGCGCAAAATCTTCGACGTTCAGGCATTTGGTTCGTCGCATCCGTTCTGGTGTTGGCGGCATCGTCGATCGGGCTAAGTCGACTCCTTGAGACAGACATGCCGGGCGTGTCAGTGGCGCTGGATCCGTTAAATGTCGACGCTTTGATAGGTGAAATTTCCGGAGACCTGAACGATACAGCCGCCTCTCCGGATCTTGACGCGTGGGCCGCCAGGGCAAATGACGCACTTCGCTTCAATGTTGGAGATGCGCGCCTCTATAGCTTGATCGGCGAGATAGAATACCGACAAGGCAAGAAAGATGACGCGTATGCGCTCTTTGATCGGGCACGAAGGCTGTCGAAAACGGAGATCCACGCGCTCCAGAGATCGATTGGCCATTCAATCGAGATCGGTGATCTGGCCAAGGCTGTAGGCGAGCTCGATATACTATTGCGACGATGGCCGGATCAGTTTCCTGTCGTCGCCGAAGGCCTTCCTGCAATCCTTTCGAACCCTGACGGCTATCACGCCGTGCTGGCAGCAATTGCGGCGGGGGCACCGTGGCGGGCCAATCTGTTTTCCGCTCTTGGAAAAACACGCCCTGGGCTCGATTTTGCAAATCAGCTGCTGCTTGACCTGGCTGGAACCGGCGCGCCACCGAAATCGGGCGAACTGTCCTCCGTGATTACCGGGTATATCACGCAGAAGGAATACGAACAGGCTTATCGGCTGTTTCTCTTCAGTCTGTCCGATGACGAACGAAAGCTGGGTGGGTATGTTTTTAACGGCACCTTTGAACCCGGGTACAACGGGAAGCCCTTCGATTGGCAGGTTCGCGATCAGTCAGGCCTAGAAGTGACGTTCGCGACATCCCAGGATGCAGTTGAAGGCGAGGGAGGGGCAACGGTTCGGTTTTTGAACACGCCGGTCAAGAACACTGCTCTCCAGCAATATGTCGAGCTGCCGCCCGGTTCCTACAGGATTTCGTTGGTCGCATCCGGACGCAACCTGAAGCTGCCCAAAGAACTCTTCTGGACCATCAGGTGTGTGGATCGGACGGGCGAAATAGTGCGGTTTCACATTCCTGAGGGCACCTTCAATCGGCAGAGTCTCAGCCAGGAATTTTCCGTTGGACCGAACGAATGTCCCATGCAGCTGTTGCGGTTGGAAACTGCCGCAATAGCTGAGAGTTGGCGGTTTCGCTATATGGGTACATTGGTCATGCACAAATTGAACATTGAGAGAAATTCGCCTTGAGTGCGCGGCCGTCGGAATGGGACAAATATCTCCTCGGCTCGGTCTTGTTCACCGCCCTGCTGATAGGCGGCGGTACGGCGATCGGCCTGTATACCGACACGCTGATCGAGATAGCAGCAATTGTCTCGGCGGCGGTTGCCTTGTCTCGAACGTCAACCCAAACAATCCCCGGATCGGTGCTCTGGCTGCTTATCATGGCGGTGGCGCTGGTTGTGCTTCAACTCGTTCCGCTGCCTGCTAGCCTTTTTGCCGATCTGCGGCCGGAACTGCTGCTTGGCGCTCCCTGGCTGGTTGATCAAACTCGGTTCATCAGCGTCGGGGTAGGGCGAACGATCGAGTGTCTGTTGTACGTGGCAGCATCGGCAGCCTTTTTCCTGGGTGTCATGCGATTGCGCCCCGATCAGGTCTACGGCCTGCTTCCCTTCTTTTTCATGGGTGTAATCTGCAACGGATTGGCCGGAGTGATTCAATACTCGTTGTCAGATAACATCGCGATCGATGGATTGTTGCCATTCACGATCAATGCGGGACTTTTCGCCAATCGAAACCATTTTTCGGCTTTGCTTTTCGTCTCTATACCCTTCGTGGTCTATTATGGCCTGTTCCGCGGTCATCTCCTGTCCGGCGCGATCGGCTTGATCGCGCTTCTGCTGCTGCTTTTGGCGGCTGGGTCCCGCGCCGGCGTTCTTATCGGCCTGGCCACTACCGTTGTGTCCATCATATTTCTCTCGGCTCGCTCGAGAAGAAGTGGCGTTAGCGTATTTGTGCTTTTTGTTGGGCTTTCCGTCTACGCGATGGGAGCATGGACCACGATCGAGGCAAAAGATCTCGATCCGACCTTCGGACGCGCCGAGTTTGCCCGCACGACCATAGATGGAATAAAAGACAATTGGGTTACCGGAGTCGGATTCGGGAATTTTCAGAAGGCCTACCAGATATACGAAAAAGAGGGGATGATCTTCAGGGCGTATGTAAACCATGCGCATAATGAGTATCTTGAACTTACCTTCGAGGGCGGAGTGATCGCTGCCATTTTGATGGCGTTTTACCTATTCCTTCTTCTGGTCGCGTTTACCAGAATTCGCCGAGACGCCTTTCAGAAGACAGCGCTTCTCTCTGTAGTGTTTTTGCTCGTGCATTCTCTTGCCGACTACCCGTTGCGAACCGCGGCGCTCGCGATGGCCTTCGCCTATATGAACGCCATCATCTTTCATCGCGGGTTTGCGGAGGGCAGGAACCAAAGGCCGGAGCTGGTGGAAGTCGACCATAATGGCGACAAGCTGTTTGTTCCCGTTGGTGCGTCTCCGTAGGGCGTGAGCCTGCGGCTGAAACTGCCGGTGCCTCCTTTCAGTGATGCCTTGACCGCCGCACCAGCGCATAAAGAACGTGGTCGGTGCTTACAAACTTACAAAGCACTGACGCTGAAGTCTCGGGTCTCGGCAAAGCGCTATGGTGTCAAGCCGACGCAGGCGGGCAGCAAAGGACAACGCGGTCCGCTCGAATGTGAAAAGACCGGCGCGGGGCCGGTCTTGCCTGATGGGACAGTCGACGAGGTATTGACTTTTCGTCCCGGATTGCTTGAAGCAATCAGGCGGCCTTGCGGATTTCCCAGGCCTTTTCAAAGGCATCTTTAATCGGCTTCGACACATCCTCGCTAGCTCTCAACATCAATGCCTGGATTGCCTTTGCGTGCTCGGCCGAATTTTCGATCTGTTTGCGCAGGAATGCGGCTTGCAGTTCGAGGAACTCAGACGGCGACTTCACGGCAACCAGCGCTTCGAGGTGCGTGAAGCCGGCTTCGGCATTGGCCTGCAGTGCGGCAAGCGTCCTCACGAGGAGCTCGTTGCCGGTGCTCCTGGCCATTTCAAACGTCGATTTGACAGCCGTTTGAGCCGTTTCAGCGTCCGAGCTCAATTTGGAAAATATTTCCTTCGACTGCTCAATGCTCTGGTCCGCGACAGCACGGACTCGCTCGGCAACCTTGGACGGGTCGGCGGGAGAGAATTCGACGTTTTCGATCATTTCGGACTTACCGGTGACCTTGGACATTTTTTCATCCTTGTTCGGGGAACGGCCGCAAAGCAAAGCCGCCCCCTTCATGTACGAAATCGTCGCAACGGATTTGTGAAGCTGGACGTGGAATCGGGCGCGCCGACTACACTCTTGTGCTGCCCGAATGTTAGCGCGACGAAGATTGGCAGGCCTAAATTGCGGGGGGACACCCGGATGGGCTGGAACGGCGTTGATGTCGTGATTAAGACAGGCATGAAATCGGTCATATAGTCGGGTTGAGATGATTACCGGCCGGCGAAGGCGTCGCCACTGGAGCCCAGCAAAGAGGCATAGATCGGTGTGGGAGGAGCAGAGCCCCAATGCCTCGACTGGCGAGATGTTGGCGGGCCATCAGCGCAGGTGATTTTCCCGTCTACGAGTCCCGGCCTGTGATGTCTTCTGCAGCGGCCCTCTGTTCAGGCGCATCTCGTTGCGCTGCAAGATCCTGCCTCAGCGTCAAATCCAACTTCCCCCAGATCGATGTCTTCTGGTTGTCGGTCTTGAGCTTTCGGGACGTTTTCTTCTCGACGACGAACGGCTTTGTCTGCTGACGCATAGATCCTCCAGGCGACGAATCGCAAAATGAACGATATCGCCAGCATTGCTGAGTGCAACTGGGATCGAACGACGAACTGGTGCACTCGCTGCAAACTCTCATTTGCTGCAACGTTCGCCCTGAGGACAGCAGACAAAGAAGCCTCCGCGGCCCCGAAAGGCTCGCGACGGCGGCTCGATTCCAGGACCGGCCGCCCATTTCTGGGAGGTGATCCGTGCAGATATCTGGTGTGGATCATCCAATCCACCTTGTGAGCGCTCAATTGCCATCGGCCTCTTTCAGCCGGCCGAGGGCCGGATCTTGATGAGGTCCCTCTGGAGATTGGTCTCTTGTTAAGAGCGTGACGATCTGCGCCGTCTTACTGCGTTGCTGGTCACTCTACCGTGCAGCGGCCTTGAAAAATGTGACACATGGCCCACAATAATCAGGCGCTCGCCTTTTGCGGTTGGCTGAAGGTGTTGTCAGGGCGCGGCAGACCGAAATGGTCCCTCAGCGTCGCCCCCTCATAGTCGTGCCGGAAAAGTCCGCGCCGGCGCAAGATCGGCACCACCTCCTCGGCGAACACGTCGAACCCGCCCTGCAGATAGGGCGGCATGACATTGAAGCCGTCCGCCGCACCATTGTCGAACCATTCCTGGATGTTGTCGGCGATCTGTTCGGGCGTCCCTGCCTGGACCCAATGCCCGCGCGCGCCGGCGAGGCGGTGCAGCAACTGGCGGATGGTTGGATTTTCGCGCTCGATGATGTCAAGCACGACATGGAAGCGGCTGCTCGCACCGCGCTCGCCCTCGACACTGATGAGCTCGCGCGGAAATGGGCCGTCCAGATTGTAGCCGGAAAGGTCGGCGTCGACGATGCGGCGTAGCTGGTGAAGCGAATATTCCGGCTGCGTCAGCTCATTGAACTCGTCTTGAAGAGCCCTGGCTTCCGCCTCGGTCGAACCGATGAACGGGCTGATGCCGGGCAAGACCTTGACGTGGTCAGGGTTGCGGCCAACCGACTTCACCCGCGCCTTGATGTCGGCATAAAATTCCTGCGCGTTGCCGAGTGTCTGATGGGCTGTGAATATCGCCTCGGCATAGCGGCTTGCGAACGACCGTCCGTCTTCCGATGAACCCGCCTGGACATAGACCGGACGCCCCTGCGGAGAGCGCGGAAGCGTAAGCGGACCCTTCACCCGATGATATTTGCCGATGTGGTTGATCGGATGGATCTTGTCGGTGTCGGCAAAGATGCCGGACTCCCGGTCCGAGACGAGAGCGTCGTCCTCCCAGCTGTCCCAGAGCTTGGTTACCACATCAACGAACTCGCCGGCGCGCTCATAACGGTCGGCGTGGGTTGGATGCCGGTCAAAGCCGAAATTCAAAGCTGCGGACTCGTCACCCGTCGTGACGATGTTCCAACCGGCGCGCCCACCGCTCAGATGATCGACAGAAGCAAACAGCCTGGCCAGGTTGTAGGGTTCGTTGTAGGTGGTCGAGGCGGTCGCGATGAACCCTATTCTTTCCGTTACGGCGGCGAGCGCCGAAATCCAGGTCAGCGGCTCCAGCCTGAAGCGGCTCGCGTAGCGGATGTTGTCGGCGAGCGCGGGCCCGTCGGCAAAGAACAGCGCGTCGAACTTGCTCGCCTCGGCCTTTTTTGCCAGTTCCTGATAATAGGCGATGTCCAGCGCTCTATCTGGGGCGGAATCCTTGTAGCGCCAGCCGGCTTCATGATGGCCGCCAGGATAGATGAAAAGGTTGAGATTCAACTGTCGTGATTTGGCGGGCATATGTTGGTCCTCCTGGGTGGTGAGGCTGAGCGAGAAGTCTTGGGCCCTCAGACCGGCAGCGAAGGCTTTGGCTCGACGCCGAGATGACGCAGAAGTTCGGAGCGGATCTCGCCGAACCGGCGGTGGCCATGATCGCGTGGCCTGGGGATATCGATGACGATATCGGCGGCGATGCCGCCCTTGTCGAGCACCAAGACCCGGTCCGCCAGCGTCACGGCTTCATCCACGTCATGAGTGACCAGCAGCACGGCCGGCTGGTGACGGGCGCAGAGCTGGCGCAGCAGATCGTGCATGCGCAGGCGGGTCAGCGCGTCGAGTGCGCCGAACGGCTCGTCCGCAAGCAGCAGTTCAGGATCCCGAACCAGCGAGCGCGCCAAGGCCACCCGTTGCTGCTCGCCGCCAGACAGTTCAACCGGCCATGCGGTCTCGCGGCCGCTCAGGCCAACCTCTTCTAGAGCTATCCGTCCGCGTTCGGCGGCATCCGGTAGGTCGAGGCCAAGAACCACGTTCTCCAGCACGCGTTTCCACGGCAACAGTCGGGCATCCTGAAACACCACCGATTTCTTATCGGGTGTATCGAGCCGGCCGGACCCGGAGACCTTGTCATCGAGATCGGCGAGCGCGCGCAACAATGTACTCTTGCCTGACCCGCTACGGCCGAGAAGGGCAACGAACTCTCCCTTTTCGATGTCGAGGCTGAGGCCGTCCAGAATGGTCCGCGGCCCGAAACGCCTCACGAGCCTCTCGACACGCACCAGCGGCGCGCCGCTCAATCCGCCAAGGTGCGACGCCATGACAGCGACCTTTCCTGGAAGAGCCGGACGGTGCCGTCGCAGCCGAGACCGAGCAACGCGTAGACGACGAGGCCGACGATGACGATGTCGGTCTGGCCGTAGTTGCGCGCCAGATCGATCATATAGCCGATGCCGCTGGTGGCATTGACCTGCTCGACCACCACCAGAGATAGCCAGGCATAGGTCACCGCCAATCGCAGGCCGAGGAAGAACCCGGGAAGGGCGCCCGGCAGGATGACCTCACGGATGAATTCGCCGTACCCCATTCGTAAGGTCTGGGCCAGTTCGACATAACGGCTGTCGATGCTGCGCAAGCTGCTGTGGGTCTGGATATAGATCGGGATCAGGACAGCCAGCGCGATGGTCGTTACTTTCATGCCTTCGCCGATGCCGAACCACAGCATCAGCAGCGGGATCAGCGCGAGCGTCGGTATCGCCCGCTTGATCTGAACGGGGCCGTCGATGATGGCCTCGCCGAGTCGCGACAAACCTGAAATGAGGGCGAGGGTGGTCCCGATCAGGACGCCGAACGCCAGCCCCTGTACCGCCCGCCAGGCAGACGTCATCAAATGATCCTGAAGCTTCCCTTCGGCGATGAGATCGATGGCCGTGCCGACAACCGACCAGGGCGCCGGCAGCGTTCTTGGGTCGATCAGGCCGGCGATACTGCCGATGGACCAGATCACGAGGAGAAGTGCGGGCCCGATCAGCGCGCCGAACGGGATCGCTCGCCCAAGCGCAAGATGACGCCTCGTCGCGGTCTTGCGGGCCTGTACAGCGGGCGTAATCACCCCCCTTTCATCCGATGCGTAGGGAATGGGAAGTGCAACCGCGGCGGTATTTGAGATTGCGTTCATCTGGGTCGTCTCCAGTCCGGGGAAGCGGGCGTCAGGACGCGTTCAACGCATTTGCGGCGATCGTCTCGAAGCGCCTGTCGAAAAGGTCCTCGGCCTTTATCCTAGGCCTGTTCAGTTCCCTGGCCAGGAGATCGATCGTCGCCTGCTGGCGCGCGATCACATCGTTCCAGTCCGAGGGAATGTCGAACTGACCGTCGGCGTCGACGAGATACTGGCCATCTTCTGCGTTGAGGCCTTGGGTGGCGACGTAGTAGCCCGCGATCCACTCCTTGGGATGTTCCTGCACCCATCGGGTCGCAAGAGCCCAGTAGCGCACATATTCGCCGAGAGCGGCAGCTTTGGCCGGGTCGTCAAGCACGGCCTGTGGAGCATAGAGATGGGCCGGATCGTCGCGCAGGCCGTGTGGGATGGTGGCGGCGCCGTCCGCGCCATACTGGTGGAGATAGTGCTTGACGAGGACACCCCAGATCGGTGCGACGTCGACTTGCTTGCTGGCAAGTGCCACCGGATAGGCATCACCCTTGCTGGGCAATTCGATGAGAGTGACATCCTCTCTTTTAAGGCCTCCTGCCTGCAGCACCCTCAGCACCAGTGCGCCTTGTGCCTGACCAGGGCTGAATGCGATCCGTTTGCCGCGCAAATCCGCGAGCGTCTTGACCTCGACGCCCGGCGCAATGCCGAGTTGATAAATCGGGTGCGCAACCGGTTCCTTGCGGAACTTCGCGGCAATGATCTTGACCTTGAGGCCCGTCCAGGTCGCGTGGATAGGCGGGATGTCGGCGACCGATCCGACGTCCAGCGCGTTGGCGCGAAAAGCTTCGATTGTCTGTGGGCCGCCGCTGATATTGGCCCATTCGACCTTGAACGGCAGTTGATCGATAAGTCCGGAAAGTTCCAGAGCCCTCTGCGTCTCGGGATCGCCGATGCGAAGCACAGTGCCTTCCGGAATTTTGGACGGCAGCTTACCCGCGTCCGGACTGCCCGCCTTGGCCGCGAAAGGGGCGGAAGAAGCAACCAAGGTCACCGCAAAAGCGGCCACGAGGGCGCTAAATTTCCTTCTCGAAAATCTGTCCACAGCTAACATCCTCGTCTTGCTCCTTGGAAATGGCTCGCGAGGTCCAGTATGTCTATCAATTATGTAGACCATAAAGTATCGGATGCTGTTCTTAGCTGCCTGAGAGAAACGCTGTTCGTCTCCAATGCTCATTTGGGGCACGCGTCCCTCGAAAAGGCGGAGGGTCCGCCGGCAAGACCGCCGCTGTTATAGCGAAGATAGGAGAAAGGCGGTTCCGCCTGGCCGCCGGGGAACGAGGGGCGAAGTTGCCCATCGCTACGATTTCGCGGCTACATCCGTGAAGGGACGTTCTAGGTTTCCTCATACTTTGGCCGTTCGCCAACCGGTCCACATGTCATAACCTGCCTTGCGTCCTGTGCGGCTCGCTCGAGGACGCCCATGGAAGTTCGAGCGGCAGCCGCAGTCGGTCGTCGGCCGCGACATAAGGCGGCAGACGAGATCTCAATCAGTGCTAGAACGATTGCAAAACGGGCTTTGAGAAGCGTGCGCCACCGTGCTGTTCGCCCTTTACGCCATGGCTGAACCGCATTCCCATCACCATCACTCCGCAGGGGAGGATGCGTTTGCCGCGGCAGCAAAGTGCAGAGGTTGCGAGCGGGCAGGGAGGAGGCCAGGTTTTACCCTTGCTTTTTTGCAGGTGACTTACCACCGGCTGTGCTGCGGCCAAGACCAGCGGACTTTGCAATGACGGACCGATGAGCGGCATAATTGGGCGCCACCATCGGATAGTCAGCGGAAAGTCCCCACTTTGCTCTGTATTCGTCGGGTGTCAGATTGAAATACGTTCTGAGATGCCGTTTTAGAGACTTGAGCTTCCTTCCGTCCTCTAGGCACACGATATAGTCGGGGAACACAGACCGCTTTCGACTGACCGCCGGAACGAGGTCAGGTTCTTCCGGAGAAAACGGCTGTACAATCCCCCTCAACGCAGAATTCACGCTGGCGATCAAGTCCGGAAGAGCGTCAACAGGCATCGCGTTGGCTCGGACATAGGCCGACACGATATCCGCCGTGAGAGACGACAAATCCACAGTTGACAGTTCAGTTTTCTCGTCTTCAACGGTCGGCCGCCCGACCTCATGCTCTTCAGCGGCTGTCCGTTCAGCATCCTGCTGCTCGAAGGGTGACTGTTCGGTATTATCTCCCCCCACCGGCGTCAGTTCTGTATTGCTCTTAGTCACAAATATTCTCCTTGCTTTTTTGTTCAGCGTAACGGTTCAATGCGCGTGGTGCATAGGGACAACACGCTGTACGAGCAGGTCCCAAAACTGGGACCATTTCCTTGGCCAGCAGGGGTCGCTGTCGCAATCCGCGCGGCTGGGAAAATCGCTCGACCGAGGGATCTAGGGGTCGGGATTGGGATTGTTGCCTTTCAAAGCCCAAGTTGCCCTAATCCGATCACTGACTTCCAGGTAAGCCATCTCGACCAAATAGGTCAGGAGGCTCTCTCCGTCTGCCTGCGCTGTTTGACGAATTTGCCTCAACATTGCCTGGGCATAGTGCAAGTTCTGTAATTTTTTGGACTGTTTCACTGGTATTCCCGCTTCCAAACCAGTTGCTCCCGCAAGACCACTGAAATCTCGATCTATCGACCTGACAGCGATTAGGGCTTTTGCACGCCTTGGAGCTCTCTTGAGGGGTGGTCTCATGGCAGAACTATCGGTTTCTACTGTTTGGCCGGCATTTTGACGAGGAATGGCTTACGGCGACATTCGCCAGATTGGTCGTTCCATGGGGTGATTGACACGGCGCCGAGTGATCCCGGTTTGGGTCTCTTGGGGATCCTTGGCAAGCGGTCGAACCGGCGGCTGGCCACCATGAATCGTCCAACCGGTCCAGAGGGCCAGTGGCCCGTCTTGTGACGGACGGTCTGCACCATCGCGTAAGCCAGCATGACCAGCGAGACGTGGCGATGCCACCCGTGCCAAGAACGGGTTTCGTTATGTTCGAGACCCAGTTCGCTCTTCGCCGCGCCGAGGCCGTCCTCGGCGATCTTGCAACATTGCCGCACCGCGAAGAGTGTTTCGATTTCGGTTCCTGCTGGAGACCATGTTGAAAAGTACCGGAAAGCATGGTTCGCATCGCGCCGGATCAAGAGGCCTGCAGTCCAAAGCCCAGAACGTGCGTTATCGTATTCCGCGACATCCAGGTCAGCGAAGGGGCAGTAAGCCCAAGTTTCGGAACCTTGCAGACCCTCTTGTAGAGGTAGGCTCCGCCACTGAGAGGGATGGACGGATCGTGCGATGTCTTCTGCCGTCCCGACCTGCTGGGAAAAAGCGGGTCGGGTGAGGAAGAAATTGTGGCTCGCGCTGACGCCAACTACGTAGCCCTTGCACCAGCGCCGCAGAGCCATCTCAATGTCGACACCCCAGACGTGATCAACAGCTATCCAGCCTAAAGGTACGTCGGCACCGACAGTGCGTGCGATCATGTCCAGCGCCATGCGGGACTTTGTTGTGAAAGTCGCGCTCACAGGCACGTGGGCCCGCGCCAAGCGGGGGGAGTCTTCCGTCCAGGCCCTCGGAAGATACAGGGCGCGGTCAATGAATGCATGCCCGTGCCTGGACACATAAGCCGCAAACAGGCCGATCTGGCAATTTGCCATCTTGCCCGTTGAGCCGTTGATTTGCCGCGCTACCCCACAGGACGTCTTGCCCTGCTTGATGAAGCCCGTCTCGTCTATGACGAGGACTGCGTCGCTGTCGGCCAGTGTTTCGAGCGCATATTTACGCACGATGTCCCGCAAAGCGTCTGCGTCCCATTTGGCCCTTCCGAGAATGGCCTGTTGGCGCCAGGGTCCTGGGTCGCCCGCAGCCTTAGCTCTCATCCAGCCGGTCTTGCGGTGCTCGTCCCGGAGCAGGCCTTCAAGGAACAAACCAGCCGAAGTCGCCACTCGCTCCTGAGGGAAAAGCCCCCTGATGCGCGACTTCACTTCGCGAAGTGACGCGTCCCATATCCCTAGTGTCGTTTCAATCGATTCAACCACTACCAATAACCCCCGCCTTCGCCGCCCAGCACGCAACCGAAAAAATGAGTAATTCACCTATGAAACGCAATTGTAATACTGTGACATTTCTCCAATGTTTTTTACCGATAACAGTGACGCCATAGCGACGCTTTTTGGCGAAAGACAATTGTCACATTATCTTGTTCAAAACAAGCTTGACTCAGCAAATCGTGATTGCGATAAGTGCGCCGCAATCCAAGGCTCAAGCATCGCCACGAAGGATAGATATGATAACGGCGGTTGAGCTCACGCAAAAATATTCCACGGAAGTAAATAAGCGTTGGATAGCTGTGATCATGTAGTCGGCTATATGTGACGGAGACGACATAAAAAAGGTGGCAACCTGAAATTTTGCACTAACACGCATCAATGGCCTTGAAGTTCCTTCTGAGAGTCAGAAGGAGTATGTATTGCTGCGAATAACGCCTAACGCGTAAGAGGGTTTCTCTAGCGCGTTAGGCCTAGCGCGATATGCGTTGGACACTATTGATCAAACCTTACTCTTAGTGCCCGGCGCGGAGGCCGTTGCAGTCATTCGCACGGTGGGTAATTTCGCGTTGCGAGCTTAGCGGTCCCTCAAAACGGTCGCTAACGGGGCTGATGCGCTTCCCCATCCCAATCATTGAAGACCGCGTCGTCATGACCGGTTTTGGTGCACCAGGATAAGGGGAAGACACGCTTGCCGGTAAGCTCGCCTCCCCGCCAGCTAGGGTTTTGTCTCGAAGGTTCGCGGCTCGTTCGAAACGGACCCCAAAAGACGTCGTTTGCCACCCTCCAGGTGAGACTTCAAAACCCTTTCGGCTCTCGGCCCGTCGCCCGCGTCGAAAGCCTGCAAGATCTGCCCATGCTCGGCCATCACCTCCGAGAAGCGAGCTTGGGCTGACTCCACTGTGCGATAGAGACGCGATTGGGTCAGTATCACGTTAAGGCTTTGATGGGTTTCGAGCATGACCGGATTCTGCGAGCTTTTGACGATCAACTTGTGGAAATCGGCGTCAGCTTCAATGAATTCCTTATATTCCTCATATCTTTGGCCAAGAATATTTACCGCGCTCATGCGATCTAAACACTCTTGCAGACCTGTGATGATTTCGTGATCTCGACGCGGCGCACCAATCTTCGCGCAATACCCTTCGGTGACTATCCGATATTCTAGCAAACTCTCAAAGTAAGCGGCGGTCGGCTGTTCAGCGACAAGGTAGCCGCAATAGAGCTTCTGAACCAAGAGGCGCTCAGCTTCGAGCCTGACCAACGCTTCGCGCAACGGAGAACTGCTGACCTCCAGCTCTTTTCCCAAAGCCGATATGTTCAACTGTTGGCCTGGTTTCAGCACGTTGTCCAGTATCATCCCTTTGACGACCTCAAAGGTATGTTCAGTCAGTGTTTTTCGCGGCACCGATACCACACCAGTTTTATTTTTTGCCATCGACGCCCCTGAGCAGAACCAATCTCTGCGGATTAAAGCTTTCAGCGCAACAGGTGCCCCGTTCTACCAATGAGACGCTGTCCAACTTAAGCATGGCACCCGATCACTGCTTTTATTTCGAGAAACTCTTCCAACCCCCATTTGCCGTACTCCCGCCCAATACCCGAGCGCTTGTAGCCGCCAAAGGGGGCGGCATCGTCCCAAGGTGGCAAGTTGACTTCGATTCGACCAGCCTGAAGTCGCGAAGCGACTTTGTGGGCGTGGTCTGCATCGCTTGATTGGACATAGGCAGCGAGCCCGTATTCGCTGGAATTTGCGATCTCGATCGCATCCTCCTCGTCGCTATAGGGAATGATGACCAGCACCGGGCCAAAAATTTCCTCCCGCGCAATCTGCATCTCGGGTGACACCTCCGCAAATATCGTCGGGCGGACGAAGAAACCCCGCTCAAGGTTGTCCGGGCGCTCTGCGCCGCCGCAAACCAATCGTGCGCCTTCGATGACCCCTTGTTGGATGAGGTCTCTCACCTTCTGGTACTGCGTCTGGTTAGCCAGCGGACCGACGTCGGTGGCTGCATCCGTTGGATCGCCGACGATCATCGCCTCCGCGACCTCCGCCGCGATGCGGGCAGCTTCGGCGCATTGCTCTCGCTGAACCAGAAGACGGGCCGGAGCGGCGCATGACTGGCCGCTGTTTCCCATGATCTTCTTGACGCATCCCTGGACTGCAGCAGCGAGGTCCGCGTCCGGGAGCACGATGTTCGCCGATTTGCCACCGAGTTCAAGCGCCACCCTTTTCACAGTCGTGGCTGCCGACTGTGCGACGGCAATCCCAGCGCGTGTGGAGCCGGTGAAATGCACAAGATCGATGCCTGGGTGACTTGAAATGGCTTGTCCGACCGTTGCGCCGTCGCCTTGAACCAAATTGTAGACGCCGGCCGGGACGCCCGCCGCCTCCAGGATTTCGGCCCAGACCACCGCAGAGAGCGGCGCCAGTTCGGATGGCTTGTGGACCATGGTGCAGCCCGCAGCCAAGGCCGGAATAACCTTGCAGGCAATTTGATTGCTTGGCCAGTTCCACGGTGTGATCAGGCCGGCAACTCCAATGGGTTCCCTTATGATCTCGGTTTCACCTTGCATCCACTCGAACGGATAAGCCTCCAGTACCGAGATCATTCGCGTGATATGAGCGAGCCCGGTCCCCACCTGTGGACCGAGCGCAAAAGTCTTGGGCGCTCCCATTTCCATCGTCATAGCGGCGGCCAGATCGTTCACCCGCGTCGAATATTCAGCTTTGATAGCATGCAGCAACGCGAGCCTATCGGCGACGGTGGAAACCGAAAAATCGCGAAAGGCGCGCCTGGCCGAACGTACCGCATCGTCCACGTCCTCAACCGTTCCCAACATAACGGTCGCGCAGTGATCTTCGTTGGCCGGGTTAACTACCTCAAAAGGAACGCCTGCTGTCGACGCGCGCCATGTTCCATCTATGAAGTTCTGTTGAGTCCGCATCCGCTATGTCCTTTCTGATTCCGCCGCCTGCGCCTCACTGAGCCCAGTTGTCAGGATTGCGAATGAAATCCGCACCTCGTTCGGCGATCATGACTGTCGGCGCCTGCGTGTTGCCGCTGACGAGGGTCGGCATGACCGACGCGTCGATGACGCGAAGCCGCTCGACGCCCCTGACGCGCAATCGATCGTCGACGACGGCCATGTCGTCATGGCCCATCTTGCAGGTGCCGACCGGGTGGTAGATGGTTTCCGAATTCGCCCGCAGCCATGCATCGATTTCGCGATCCGTCGCCACGCGCGTACCTGGCGACAGCTCTTCGGCGCGGAACGGGTCGAACGCCGGCTGCGCGACGATCTCTCGGCACAGCTTGAACCCCGAGCGCATCACGTCGATGTCGGCCTGCCGTTGGAAGTAGTTTGGCTGGATCTCCGGGTGCTTTCGAGGATCGCTCGACTTGATACGGATGTATCCGCGGCTTTCGGGTCTCGACAGATTGAAGTACGGCATGAAGCCGTGCTCCTTGATTATCTTACGACCGTTGTCCTCATACATCATGTTAGTCATGTGAATTTGTAGATCCGGATCGGCGAGCTCCTTGCGACTGCGCAGGAAGGCGATCGCTTCGACCCCGTGATAGGCTGCCGGCCCACCCTTGGTCGCAAGATACTGGATGAAATAGCGCAGGACGTTGTGAGGCTCTGTCCCGCGCATGAAGGAGATCGGCTGCGAAATCTTCTGCTTCAGACCGGCCACCAGATGGTCTTGCAGATTGTCTCCCACACCCGGCAGGTCGCACGCCACGTCGATCCCCAGCGATCGCAGATGATCGGCCGGGCCTATGCCGGATAGCTGCAGGAGCTGCGGCGAATTCACTGCTCCCGCCGACACGATCACTTCGCGCGCGGCCCGGAGGACCCGCACGCTCATGCCCTGGTAAAATTCAACGCCGACCGCCCGCCCCTTTTCAACACTGACCCTCGATACGAGTGCTCGCGTTATTATCGAGAGGTTAGCGCGCTTTTCGGCCGGGTGAAGCAGCGCTCGGGCGGTATTGATGCGCTTGGCTTCGAAGATGTTGCAGTCAAGCGGACCGAAACCTTCCTGATCGCCGGAGTTGAAGTCATCATTGTACGGAAACCCGGCCTGCATGCCAGCCTCTACGAAGGCCTTTTGCAAAGGATGCCTAATCCCGAAGCGCGTGACCTTAAATGGCCCGTTCGCGTTGTGGTATTCTGTGTTACCACCGAACCAACCTTCGGTTTTCTTAAAAAACGGAAGGCAATCGTGGTACGACCAGCCGCGATTGCCCAGCTGGGACCAGGTGTTGTAGTCGTTGGCCACACCGCGGATATAAACCATGCCGTTGATCGCGCCAGATCCGCCGAGAATCTTGCCACGCGGCCAATAGATGGTGCGGTCGTTCAGGTTTGTCTGCGGCTCGGTGGTGTACTTCCAGTTGAACAGCCCGGTCTTGAGCGACAGCCAAAACCCCGCTGGGATGGTGACAAGCATGTTGTTGTCGCTTCCCCCTGCTTCGATCAACGCGACGTTGCAGCCGGCATCCTCGGAGAGACGCGCCGCCAGCACGCAACCAGCTGCCCCTCCCCCCACGACGATGTAGTCAAACTCGTCTTTCAGTTTCACAATCACCTCGGGTTGCCGCTCATTCTAGCTGAGCTATAATGCATAATGCACAATTTGGCAATCGGGACGGTGCTACAGGTCTGACATCCCGTCCGCACACGGAGGCTCCATGAAGATCGCAACTGTAGAAGGCTTCCATCTTGTCGCTCCGCTTCGACGCGCGGAGGGAAACGCTCTTGGCTTCAGGAGCACGAGACAGGCGCTTCTTCTGCGCCTGACCACTGATAGCGGCGTGAGCGGCTGGGGCGAAGCCGGCCCTGCGCCCTACGGGACAAGCGCATATCTGAACCACGTAATTGCGCCGACGCTGATTGGACGGGACGCGGAAGCAATCGGCCCGATCTGGCACGACCTAATGAAGCGCCGTGGCTATGATAGGCAAGGGATCTCTGTGATGGCGGTGTCCGCGGTCGATATTGCCCTCCACGATCTGGTGGCAAAAGCACGTGGGCTCTCGGTCGCCGAGATGCTAGGCGGCGCATTGCGGACAAGCCATTTCGCCTATGCCAGCGGTCCGTACCTTGTGCAAGGCGAAGATCCTTATGCTGGGTTCCTGGACGAAATCCTGGGTTTCGTCGATGCGGGGTTTCGTGCCGTCAAACCTCGCGTTGGAGGAGCAAATCGGGCGACCGTCCAATTCATCCAGGAACTGAGACGTCAGCTTGGCGATGGCATAGCACTTATGATCGACCTCAATGGCGGCTATTCTCCCCAGGATGCCGAGATCCTGTTGGCCGCACTGGCAAATGCCCAACTGATCTGGGCGGAAGAACCGGTCGCGCTGGACGACCTGAGAGGCAATGCGCGTGTCGCTAGCGCATCCAAAACACCGATCGCAACCGGTGAGAGCCTTTCGACGGTACAAGCGTTTCGAGCGCTAGTGGAGAAGACCTCGGTATCGATCATACAACCGGACCTGACGGTCTGCGGCGGCTATACTGGCATGCAGCACGTGGTGGGACTCGCGCGCGCCTACGACGTCACGGTCATTCCGCACGTGTGGGGCAGTGTCGTCGGTTTCCAGGCCGCTCTGCAGATGATAGCCGTGCTGCCGGACAGCTCCAATAGCCGCGCCGAGATGTATCCATGGGTGGAACTGGATTGCGCGGAAAATCCCTTCATGACCCTGCAGGGAACAGTCAGACCCGACGCTCGAGGCCGCATCGAGCTTCCTAACGGGAAAGGACTAGGCCTCGAGTTTCTTGCTCCGGAACACTTGTCGCCGTGGTTAGCCCAAAGCTGGCGGGTCTGCTGAGGCCAGCCCCTTGGAGTCGACCGGATCACCCGTTGCGGTTTCCAACGAGTGTGGTCACCAGCATGATGACGCCGCCAGTCAGCAGCGTACGGACTCCGGCGTTGGCGCCGGTTGTGTTCAAAAGGGCTACGAGAAAGAACATAAAGAGAGAAGCACCGATGATCCCCGCGGTGCTCGCGCGTCCTCCCGTAACCAGCGTCCCGCCGATGACGACTACCGCAACCGTCTGCAGTAGATATTCGGCGCCTTGGTCGAGCGAGTTGCCGCCGGCGTAGCCGGCAATCAGCGTGCCCGTGACGCCAGCCAGAAGCGCCGAGGCAGCATAGGTGATCAGGCGTACACGCTGAACGTCGATCCCAGAAAATCGGGCGGCCCGTTCGTTCTGTCCAACCGCCCCTAGCGCACGCCCGTATCGAGAGCGTACGAGCATCAGCGCAATCACCACTCCGACAATTATAGTGAACAGACCAACCAACGGAAAACCAGCAGCAAGTTTAAAGTTAACGGCCGCTGCGAACATCTCCGGCGGGCTGATTTTTGAGTCACGTCCGATCGAGGTCGCAACGGACATCACGATCAACCCTGAAGCAAGAGTGGCGATGATCGGTGGAATCCCGATGAAGCGGATCAACCCGTGATTCACCGCTCCCACGACAAGGCTCGCGGCGAGCGCCGCCGCAAGCCCAGCAAAGATCAGCCTGTCCTCGCCATTCATCACCACCATCGAAATGGTGCTCGCCATCACAATGACGGAAGGGATCGAAAGGTCGATCTGCCCCGGGCCCGACGTGATTACCAGCATTTGGCCGAAAGAAACCAGGGATGTAAAGGCAGCGAAGGTGCAAGCGATCCGGACTAGGTCAACGGCGCCGCGCCCGTCAGCCCACAAGACACAGGCTAGCCATGTCGCAAACGCCGCCACGAATGACCACACCCAAGGCTTGGAGTAGGACGATTTCAACAAATTCATGAGGATACCCGCGTTCCTGAAAGTCTTTGAAGCAGGAATTGCAAGCTCAAGACGGCGATAAGAATGACCCCTTGGGTAGCGACCTGCCAATCCGTCGAGATGTTCATGAAGATCAGCAGCGACCCGACGATCGACATGATTATTCCCCCGAGCACGGCCCCGGTTGGGGACACCCGGCCACCGGAAAAGTCGGCGCCGCCCAGCACTGCGGCGGCAACCGAAAGTAGCGTGTATTGATTGGCAACAGTTGCGTTTGCCGCAACGGTGTTTCCGACCAGGACGAGTCCTGCCACAATTCCACAAACACCGGCAGCGGCGTAAACTCCGGCCTTCATGCGGACAAGCGACCAGCCGGAGCGCTCGAGCGCTGACGGATTGGCGCCGGCCGCCCGCACCATTGTGCCCCACGAGGACCGAATGATGATTAGGTGGCCCACAGCCGCCAGGATAATGAACATCCAGATCATCATTGGCACGATAGGAGTTTTCCAGCCGACGAGCGACGACACCCACTCAGGCGCTTTCCCCCCAGGGACGGGAAGAATGATAAGCGCCAGTCCAGTCCAGACGAATGAGAGACCCAGCGTCAAGATGATCGACGGGACCCTTCGAAATTGAATCAGCGCCCCGACAAGAGCATAGACTGCAACAAGGCAAACCAGAGCCGCGGTGGCCAGGAACGGGTCTTGCGGTAGGATCGTGGCACCGATGCAAGCGACGAGAGAGACGAACGATCCTATGGAGAGGTCCAGGTCGCCCACTGCCATCACAAATACCTGGGCGAGAGTGCAGAGGACGATAGGCAGGCTGAGCCCTAGGAGGAGGTTGGCGCCAAAATAGGACAATGCGCGCGGCTGATTCCAGCCAATATAGGTCAACAGAAAAACTAGGGCGATGACTGGCAGCACCGGCTGCAAGCGCGATGCCAGGTGCGAGACCGCTCCTCCTTTCCTCCTCATAGCGCCGTCGACCATCACCCCTCCCGTTTACTGTCCAAAAGAAAGCGCCACAATGTTCTCTTCCGAAACCTGGTCTCTGCCCAGTTCGCCCGATATCAGATGATCGCGCACCACATAGACGCGGTCGCATTCGAGAAGCTCATCGAATTCCGTCGTGTACCAGATAAAGGCCCGTCCTTTGTCTGCCTCTTGTCGGACTAGCTCGTAGACGCCGCGCTTGGTCCCGATGTCCACACCCCTCATCGGGTCGTCCATCAGGATCAACTCCGCGCCGGACGCCAATGCTCGTGCGAACAGCGCCTTTTGTTGTCCACCGCCCGAGAGCGACATGACGGGCGCATCGACACCTTCGCACTTGACCTGCAGCACCTCGCACCAATGGCGCGCGAGATCGTGCTCAGCTCCGAGATTGAGGCCGATGCTCGATCCTAGCCGATGTAGGCTGCAAATTGATATGTTCCGCTTGATCGACCAAGCCGCGAACAGACCATCGCTCCGGCGGTCCCCAGCCACCAGGGCTACCTCCGGCATCGACGTTCGAGCCGCTCCGTTCACGCGGTGTTCAGCGAGAATGTTGCGGATTATCTCCGTTTGGCCGTGACCGGCCAAACCGGCCAGACCGACAATCTCGCCTGCACGGGCGATGAGCTGCTTGCCGGCGGCATCTCGCGTCGTGATCCTGGGCGAAGCCGTTTCGGGCGCTCCGGATCGGCGCGAAGGAGCCGGTTTGCTGGCTACGGCATGACCCATCTTTCCTACAAGGCTTTCAAAGGAAAAGTCCGTCGTGGGGCCGTCCGCCACCTTGGCGCCATCCCGTAGCACGACGATACGGTCAGTGGCCCTGAAGACCTCGTCCATTTTATGGGTTACGAGGATCACCGATCCGCCGCTGGCGACAAACTGCTCGATGTACTTGAACAGTTGCTCGCTGGCGGTTCGATCGAGCGAAGAGGTCGGCTCGTCCAAAATGACGAGCATGGGTTCACCGTCGAGCACAGCGAAGGCGCGTGCTATTTCGACCTGTTGGCGTTTGCTCAAAGGCAAATTTGCAACAAGAGCATTTGGATCGATGCCATGGTCTGGAAATGTTGCGTTCAGGGAGCGCATGATGGCCGCCCGGGCGGAGCGTCTCCAGCCCAATCCACGCAAAGCGGGAAATGTGATGCGCATGTTTTCGGCGACCGTGAGATTGGCGCACAGGCTCAGCTCCTGCTGCACGCAGCGGACGTCTGCCCTGCCCCGGGTGGTTGAGGCAACGGCCTGGCCGCCATGCTCCACGGCGCCTCCGGTAGGCGTGAGATTGCCGGTGATCAGATGAAGCAGAGTTGATTTCCCAGCTCCGTTGTGACCGACAAGACCGACACGCTGGCCCCGAGAAAAGGTGACAGACACATCATTGACTGCAACGATCCGACCGAACGATCTTGAGACGTTGCGCAGTGTAATGATGTCCGTCACCCTATCTCGCCTCCAAGTCCCAACCCGACCCAATCATCCGACCCATTGCACTGCCGGACAGGGTCGCCTTCCTCTGCAATTATTGAGTGGCCTTGATCAGATTGATTGTATCGTCCTTGGTATACGACTTGCTCACCACCTCGCCCGGCTTAATGTTGGCAAGCGCAGAGTCCAACTCGTCCGGACCGACCGTGACCAAATTGTCAGGGAGGTGGTTCGGCACCTTGGCGCCGTCCAGCAGCTGCTGGGCAACCCAAAAGGCCAATGTGGACGAAGCCGGATTGCTTGCGGCCGAGTGCGTTTTGTAGCCGTTAGCGTCACGCTGCTCCTTCCACCATTTCAGTTCTTCGAACCTATTGCCCAGGAAGATAACGGGAACCGGACGCCCCGCGTCAGCGAAGGCTTGGGCGGTGCCAAATCCGTCGCCGCCTTCGGTAAGCACGCCCGCGATCTCGGGAAGGGTCGGCAATATCGCCGCCACCTCCTTGCGAGCCACCGTTTGCGTCCACTGTCCATAGACCGTGCCGGCTACCTTGAATTTCGAATCCTTCAGCCCGTCGAAATGCCCATCGCTGATCTGCTGCTCAGCCGGGATTCCGGCAATTCCGCGCACCTGAAGGAGATTGCCTCCATCACGCAGACGCTGCTTGAAAAATTCCCCCTGTTGAAGCCCCAGGCTGTGATAGTCGACTTCGATCTTGTAAGCGCATGGCTCCGAGACCAAGCCATCGAAGGTCACGACAAAGATGCCGGCGTCGCAGGCCTCCTTCACGGCGCCGTTGAGCGCGTCGCCCGATGCCGCGGTAATTACGATCGCATCATATCCCTGCAGAACAAGGCTACGAACCTGAGCAGCCTGCTCGGTGACCGAGTTTTCGGATGTCACGAATACCTTGGCGCCTGCGATGATCCCGTCCGATGTAGCCTTATCGGCCACGTTCTGGAACGCTTTGATCATCTGCTGGCGAAATGTGTTGCCGGCATAATTTACTGAAAAAGCAATACGTTTGGATGATGTGCCAGCGTCGGCTGGAAATCCCAGGCCCACCGTCAGCAGTCCAAACGCAAGCGCAGCGATACTCTTTTTCATTGTCATTGTCTCCTCCCGAGGGGCCGTAATCCCGCCCTCTTGCGAGTCGAGAAATAATGCATTATGCACGAAAGTCAACATGACCTTTAGCCCCGCGAGTTCAAGAAGCCCGTTTTTCGCAGGGCAAGATGGACGAGGACCGTTTAGCGTGAGCAAAAATCAGATAAACGAAGGCCTTTCAGCCACCCTGCAGACTGGCGTCCTGTCTTTTCCCATCACGGATTATTCTTCCGACGGCAGCATCGACGTCGATGCCTATGCGCGCAGGCTTGAATGGATGAACACCTTTGGGCCGGCCGCGATCTTTCCTGGCGCGGGCGCCGGCGAGTTCTTTTCACTGAGCGGTGAAGAATATGATGCGTTGCTCGAGACGGCGATCGAAACACGCGGGACTTCGACTCCGGTCATTGCCTCGGTTGGGTATAATGCTCAATTAGCGGCAGCGGGTGCTCGAAGGGCGGAGGCTATCGGCGCGGACGGTATCCTCCTGATGCCTTCTTACATGACACGAGCAACGCAAGATGGGTTGTTCAATATCATTCGTGCTGTTTGCGATAGCGTGGAAATAGGTGTCATCGTCTACAATCGGGGTACATGCGAGCTGGCCGTGGAGACGATCCAGCGGTTGGCCGATGCCTGTAGCAACTTCGTCGGCGTCAAAGACGGCCACGGCAAAATTGAAACCATTTTGTCGCTACGACTGGCATTGGCCGGTCGGCTGTTGCTCATCAACGGGATGCCGACTGCCGAAATGTTCGCTTACAGTTACGCGGGCATGGGTATCCCGACCTTTTCTTCGGGTGTGTTCAACTTCGTCCCCGCCATCGCCACTGCATTCCAGCATTCGTTGGCAAACAATGATCGCGCCCGTTCAGATGAGATCCTGAGGGAATTCTACGCGCCCTACTCCCGAATCCGTGGCGACAAGCCAGGATATGCGGTTACGATATTGCGCGCCGGCGCTACAATCATAGGCCGCCCGGCCGGCCTGCCGAGGCCGCCGCTCGTTGACATTACGCCTTTCGAATTCGCCCAATTGGAGGCGCTGATTGAAAGAACGGCCAACCTGGTGGCTTGAGACAAGCTACACGCCTTCAGGTCTCTTAAGATCAATCCGTTCTGGCTGTGAAAGGGACAATGTGAGCAAAACGATCGCGCTAGCAGGCGTCGGCGAAATGGGGGTCACCCTGGCGAGACGTATGATCGCCAAGGGACATCGTGTGGTCACGTCTGCGCCTCGTAGTAAAGCATCGGTTCAGCGAGCCATGGAAGCCGGTATTGAGGTGATCCAGGAGCCAGAAATCTGCGAGGCAGATTTCTTTTTCTCCGTCGTTCCGTCCGAAGCGGCATTGCCGCTAGCTGAGCGCGTTGCCTCAATTTGCCGAGGGCAATCTCGCAGGCCGGTCTACTGTGACTGGAACGCGATATCGCCAGCGCTGATGCATCGCATCGCCAACCACTTGTCCGAAGCCGACATCAAGGTCGTCGATGGCGGCATCATTGGCCTTGCAGACTGGTCAGTCACAACGCCGGGTCCCATTCTATATGCTTCAGGGCCCAACGCATCATTACTGAAAGAGTATGGGGACCTCGGCCTCCAGATTTCTGTCATGCATTCGGACCTGGGCGCTGCCTCGGCGCTGAAGTTAAGCTACGCGGCGATCACGAAAGGACTGATCGCGATCGCAAGCATATCAGCGCTCGCCGCTGAACAGAGCGGCTGCGGCGTCGCCTTGGTGAATGAACTGGCCAAATCGCAGCCCGACTTGCTGAGATCGTTCTCGAAATCCGTTCCCAACATGCTTCCGAAGGGCCAAAGGTGGGTATCAGAAATGCAGCAAATTTCGGAATATTTCGGCAGCGCCTTACCGCAAGGCGCAGCCTATTTTGCGCTCAGCCAGGTTTTTGCATTTATCGCTTCTGATACTGAGGCTGGGAATATACTGGCCCATTTTTATAGCCAAGTGCGCCCAGGATCCCCTCCTGATAGGACCAGTAAGTTATCGTGAGGCCAGATATCAAACTGCTCGGCGATCGACGGACTGGGATTGTAGGCATACCTCGCCTGTCGCGTGCGCATCATATGGATCATCTCGATGCCGGAGAGGATTACGACTTGAAGCAGAGCATGGATCGAACGCGGCGCTTGATACGCCTGTGATCCTGTTCGATCCGATTGTTATCAGGTATGATAGGCGCGACGCGCCCATCCGCGTTCCGCTGCACGGATCGATCGACTACCGTCCACCTAACGGGATTGGGGTGTCGGGAGCACGCATGGCGGGCAAGCTGAAAATGGCGGGTCACTGTCCATTCCAAGTTTGCGACAGAGCCCGCTTAAGAAGCTTTGTGGCCTCAAGCAGTGAGAAAGCTGAAAATCTCTGTAAGCTGTCCTTGGAGCATGGCCCCGCCGGGATGAACGAGGCAGCCCCGCTGCCTAGCCTCGCACAGCAGGGCCGTCTCCGCGGGCGACATGATCACCTCCGCGACCAGCATTTCGGGCTCAAGCAGTCGGGGATCGATCGGCAAGGGATCGTCGTCGCGCAAGCCGAGTGACGTACCATTGATGACGATATCGTGTGCCTTGGGCGTTCCGACGGTGGCAAACGACACTGTCGGAAATCGCTCTTGCAGGCGGCTGACGAGTTCCTGGGACTTCGGCTGCGAACGGTTGACGACAGTCAATCGTGAAACGCCAGCCTCAACCAATGCAAAGGCAATGGCGGAAGCGGCGCCCCCAGCGCCTGCCAGGAACACTGCCTTGCCGTTTGGGTCGAAGCCGCCATCGCGAAGGCCCCGCACGAAGCCAACGCCGTCGAGGAGTTCGCCGGTCAGGCTCCCGTCCCGCTCCCGCCGTACAACGTTGACCGCTCCGGCGACGCGGGCCCTCTCCGTGAGCGTATCGCAGAGCGCGGGAACCGCCGTCTTGTGAGGGATGGTCACAAGCGTACCCCCCCAGTTGTTGAACGCGCGCAGGGCGTCGAACGCCTTGGCGATCGCGTCGCCGGGAGCGACCTCGATCGGTACGACCACCCCGTCGTAACACCGTTCCTTGAAAAGAGCGTTCAGCGCCTGCGGCGTCCTGACGTGGTGAACAGGCTGGGCGAGAATGGAAAAGACTTTCGTGTGCCCGCTGATCGTCATTGCACGCTCCTTGAGTTTATTTTTGTCAATTGCGGGTTGGCGGATCAGGTCATCAGTAGTCCACCTGCGACATCAATCGTCTGCCCTGTTATGAAGCTGGATTCTGGAGACGAAAGATAGAGTGCGAGATCGGCGACTTCCTCCGGTTTGCCAAGGCGCCCCATCGGAGTCATGGTGACCTGCGCATCGTTCACTTCTTTTGGGACCGCCATCACCATCGGCGTCTCGATGCGGCCCGGCGCGATCGCGTTTACGCGGATTCCATAGGGAGCAAGCTCGGCGGCAAGGTGTTTGGTGAACCCCAGGATGGCGGATTTGGTCGCTGCGTAATGGCAGGCAACGATCGGCATATGCGTCTTGCCCGCCACGGAGGACATGTTGACGATCCACCCAGCACCTGCGGAGCGCATCGCTGGGGATAGCGCCCGAATGGTGTTAAAGCATCCCGTCAGGTTGACGGACAGGACACGAGCCCACTCGCCCGGATCCATCTCCCACACCTTGTGGGCGACGCCATTATGTTTGGGCGAAATGCCTGCATTGTTGATGACTGTGTCGAACGAGCCGCCGACATTCGCGACAGCCTTCTTGAGTTCACGGTCAAGTGCATCGAAATCCGACACGTCAACCTTAATCGCGAAAGCAGATCCCCGGTTCGAAGCCTGGATGATCCCGACTGTTTCAGCGATGTCATCATCATTCATGTCGGCGACACCCACGTTGGCGCCGCGCTCTGCGAAGCCGAGTGCGATCGCGCGCCCGATACCTCTCCCGGCTCCTGTCACGAGGACGCGCCGGCCACAATGGCTCTGCCGTCGCGCGATTTCGACGGGATTGATTTCAACGATGGGCATTCAGATCTCCCTGTCCTGGAAGGCGTTCGAACTGTCGCAAAGTCTCCGAGCCATGCCCGCGCCGAGTGTCTTTTGGATCGGACAAGACGTTGTCATGCCGCCTGATCAGTGGCTCGTTCTCTACACAAGCAGGCTTATAGGCTCTTCGATTGCCGCCTTCATCGCGCCGAGAAGCCGAGCCCCGAGAGCGCCATCCACGGCTCTGTGGTCTATCGACAAGGTCAAGGTCATGAGCGTTGCGAAGGCCAGTTCGCCATTGCGTTCCACGGGCCGGCGTTCACCCGCGCCGACGGCCAAAATGGCGCCCTGCGGGGGATTGACGATCGCTGAGAAAGACTTGATCCCATACATGCCGAGATTGGAGATGGAAAAGCCGCCACCCTGAAATTCATCGGGCTTCAGGCGGCTCTCGCGAGCACGGGCAGCGAGCGATTTCATTTCGGCTGAAATCGTGCCGAGGCTCTTCTCGTCGGCCTTGCGGATGATCGGGGTGATCAGGCCACCATCCGTCGCGACAGCCACGGAGATATCGACATCCGAAAGCCTAAGCATGGCCTGGTCTGTCCATATCGCATTCGCATCCGGCACCTTGCGAAGGGCGACGGCAGCAGCCCTGATGACGAAGTCATTGACCGAAATGCGCTCTACAGCCTCCCGAGTCTCGTTGATGCGTGAGCGCAGAGCGAGAAGCGCGTCGATGTCGCAATCCAGGTTGAGATAGAAGTGCGGCACCGTCGTCTTCGCCTCCACCAGCCGGCGGGCGATCGTGCGGCGCATCGAACTATGGGGAATCGACTCGTACTCGCCGATGCCAACTTGTATGCCGTTAGAGGGCTGCGGCGGTGCGGGTGGGATTTCGCTCGCCTCCGGTGCTGCCTGGAGATGCGTGGCAGCGGACGTAGCGGCGCGTTCGATGTCGATGCTAACGATGCGGCCCCTTGGTCCGCTGCCAGAGATCCGGTCGAGCGATATTCCCTGCGCCGCCGCCAGCCTTCGTGCCAACGGCGAGGCCTTGCGTCGCGCACCCGCATCCACCTTCGTCGTGCTCGTATCGCCGACGGATTCCGGTGTGGCGGCTGTAGCCGGTTCTGTTTCAGCCGGCTTTGCAGTGGCTGGTGAAGTAGCAGGCCCCGTTCTCGGCAATGCGATGGCCGCAGCATCCTCGCGCTCGCCAAGCAGGACGGCGATGATCTGGTTCACTTCCGCCCTGGCGCCGTTCTTGACCAGCAGCTTGCCGATGCGGCCGTCGCACACAGCTTCTATCTCCATCGTCGCCTTGTCGGTCTCGATTTCCGCGATGAGCTCACCTTTTGCGACGATATCGCCTTCGGCTTTCAGCCAACGAGCGATGACCGCGTCTGTCATCCCTGCCGAAAGCGCAGGCAGCACGATTTCGATTGGCATCTTTGTCTTCCCTTGTCTCAGGCTTCGACTGCTAGGCCCTGGTTTGCCATAGCGGCGCGCAGACCCGACTCGATGTCGCGCGGACGGGCGGCAGCGGCCGCCTCGAGCACCTTGGAAATCGAAGGAGATGCCTCGGCGCCGTGGACGCGCGCGATCGGCTGGTCGAGCCAGTCGAAGCAGCGGCGCTGCAGTTCATCGGCGAGCCAACTGCCATAAGAGGTGCCGGAGGCGCCCTGCTCGACAATCAACACGTTGCCGGTCTTGCGGACTGACGCTTCCACGGTTTGCCAGTCGAGGCCGGCACGGTCGAGTGAGCGCAAGTCTATGACTTCAGCGTCGATGCCGAGTTCCTCGACCACCGCCATCGTCTTGGCGACCATGGCGAGATAGCTCAGGACCGAGACCTTCGATCCCGTCCGCACGACTTTCGCCTTACCTAGCGGAATGAAGTAGTCGAGATCGTCGGCGGGCGCCGGTCCCTTCGATGCGTACAGATCGACATGTTCCAGCACCAGGACCGGATCGCGACAAAGCAGCGCCGAGTTCATAAGGCCGACATAGTCGAACGGTGTGGACGGCGCGACGATGCGCCAGCCCGGAGCCGTCGCGAAAATGCCGGCAGGATCCATGGAATGCTGTGAGCCGTAGCCTGTGCCCATCGCCACCTTGGTTCGCAGCACGACCGGCATGTCGCTGTCGCCGCCGAACATATGGCGTGCCTTGCCGATCTGGTTGAACACTTGGTCGGCCGCCACCCACATGAAATCCGGATACATGAATTCGACGACCGGCAAAACGCGCCCGTCGGCCGCCATGCCGCCGGCGAGACCGGTGAATGCATTTTCCGAGATCGGCGTGCCGAGGATGCGATCCGGGAACTCGGCCGAAAGGCCACGCGTTGCGCCGTTCGTACCGCCCTTCAGCCGGTGGACATCCTCGCCGAGGACTACGATGCGGTCGTCCGTTTTCATACGCTGCGCCATGACGTCGGCGACCGCATCGATGAAACGGCCGTCGTCCACGACCTTGCCGGAGAAGCTCTCCAGTTCCTCAAAGCGCGCGCCGTCGAATTCCGAAAGATCGCCGCGCAGGCCGAAGTCCCGGAAACCCTCCTCCGGCCACAGCGACGGAACGATGCGGCGCCTGCCGTCGTGCATCTCGATCAATTCACCGGCGACGTCGTTCATCAGGCTGACGCAGCGGTCCCGCAGCCCCTTGACTGCATCCTCGCCGATGGCCTGGCGCTCCTGCAGTTCCTTCGCCATGGCGTGGATCGGATCACGCCTGCGCCATTCCGCCTCTTCCTCCTTTGAACGGTAGCCGAAGGCGCTTCCGGGCAGCGGGCCGTTTTGGTGGAAATAGCGGTAGACATCGGCCTCGATGATCGTCGGCCCGCCGCCCTCGCGCATGATGGCATTCGCCTCCTGACAGGCGAGATGGACGGCCAGCACGTCCATTCCGTCGACCTTGAAAGACGGAATGCCGAAGGCTAAGCCGCGCGAGGAAAGGCGAGGCTCGGCAGTCACTTCCTCGACGTGGGTAGACACCGCGTAGCGATTGTTTTCGATGAAGAAGCAGATCGGCAGCTTCCAGGCCGCTGCGAGATTCATGGTCTCCAGGACAGAGCCGATATTCGTCGCTCCGTCACCGAAATAGGTATAGACGACGTCGCCCTTGCCGGCCCGCTTATGCGCCCAGGCTGCGCCGGCCGCCATGGGAACGCCGCCGCCGACGATAGCGTTGGTGCCCAGATTGCCGGATTCGGCCCAGCGCAGGTGCATGGAGCCGCCACGGCCGCGGCAGAAGCCCTGCGCCAGGCCGAGGATTTCCGCAAGGGTGCGCTGCGCCAGGGCGCGGATTTCTGTGCCGAACTCGGTCTTCGGATCGATACCCTCCTTTGCGACGTAGCTCAGGGCTTTGGCCAGGAATTGGTGATGGGCGCGATGTGAACCGTTGATCTGGTCCGAAGGCCTCATGGAAACCGCGGAACCCACAGCGCCGCCTTCCTGGCCGATCGCGGAATGGGCTGGACCATGGACGAGCCCCTGCCCTGCCAGTTCCAGCACCTTCTCCTCGAACGCCCGGATGAGGTGCAGCTGCGCCAGCATCGTGCCGCCTAGCCCGGCGTCGAACGCTGCGCGTTCGGCGGCGGTTGGCCGAACTCCTCGCCAGGAGCTTTTCGGAAGGAGGTCGTCATAGTCGGGCATTGTTTGTCTCCGGAGGATCAGGCCGCGAGGAAGCCGCCGTCGACCGGCAGGGTCGTGCCGGTGATGTAGCTTGCCATGGATGATGCCAGAAAAATTACAGGATCGACGACTTCGGCAGTCTCGCCGATGCGCTTCATCATCACCCTGTTCATGAACCAGTCGGCACCACCTTGGCGGCTGAGCTGGGCCAGCGCCATCTCGCTCATCATGATGCCGGGGGCTACCGCGTTGACGCGGACGCCGTGCGGCGCGAGATCGCGGGCCATGACCTGGGTGAGCGAGCGGATGGCGCCTTTCGAGACGACATAGCCGGCTGTGGAGCCACCGGACACGAAGCCTGCGACCGAGCAGAGATGCACCACATTGCCCTGCCGGGCTGCCAGCGCCGGTACAAGTGCATGCGATACGTTGAACACGCCGTCCAGATTGACGCCGATCACCCGGTCCCACACATCGACCGCTTCCGGCTGGTCGAACGAAGCACGGCCGGCGACGCCCGCATTGTTGACCAGGACGTCGAGACCACCGAAGCGAGAGAGTATGCCCTGTGCGAAACTGCCCACGGCATGGCGATCCGTCACGTCGAGCGTGTGGCCCTCGGCCTTCAACCCGCCGGCCGCGATCGTCGCGGCCTGGGTGTTGGCTGCGACACCATCCACATCGGCAAGGATGACCATTGCGCCCTGCGCCGCCATCCCGGCGGCGATCGCAGCGCCAAGGCCACGGGCAGCGCCGGTCACGATTGCAAGCTTGCCTTCAAGAAGTCCTGTCATTGTGCGCGTCCTCAGGCCATGTAGATTCCGCCGTTCACCTGGATCGTCTCGCCAGTGATGAAGCTTGCGGCAGGGGAGCAGAGGAAAGCGATGACCGAAGCGATTTCGGACGGCCTTCCTAATCGTCTTAACGGCGTCTGGGAAATGCTCTCGTCCGTGCGCGTTTTCAGGAGTTCGCCGATCATCGGCGTCTCGATGATGCCCGGGGCGACGCCGTTGACGCGAATTTTGGGAGCCAGTTCGCGAGACAAGGCACGCGTCATCGACACCATCGCACCCTTGGTCGCGCCGTAGTGAACGTTGGCATAGGCTCCCCGATAGGCGGCAAGCGAGGCAATCGTGACGATGCAGGCGCCGTCTTTTAGCGCCGGCAACGCACGCTTGCAGAGATAGAAGACGCCATCGAGATTGATCGATATGGTGCGGTGCCAGTCCGCGTCCGACATGTCTACGAAAGGTCTCGCCTGATATATGCCTGCCGACGGAACCAGAAAGTCGATGCCTCCGAATTTGCGAGTCGCGAGTTCGACTGTCTTTTCGGCATCCTCGGCGCTCGATGCATCCGCCTTGAGGGTCGCGATCCGGCTACCGTCTCCGAGCGATCCGGCAAATCCTTCCAATGCTGCCTGGTCCAGATCCGTCAGCACCAGATTGGCGCCGGACGAACGGTAGAGTTCCGCAGTCGCGCGGCCAATGCCGCCATTGGCGCCCGTGACCACAAGCGTCCGGTTTTCAAAATCGAAAGTCATGGCTTCTGTCTCACAGATCTCTGCGATAGCCGTCGAGATCGTCATACTGGACGATCTCGACGATATGGCCCTCGGGATCGGTCACGAAGGCCAGCCATGTGCCAGGGCGTACTTCGATAGCCTTCGGACCGGTCATTGATTCCGCGCCGTATGCAATCATCCGGTCCAGCAGCCCCTGGAGATCGTCGACAATGAAGGTGAGATAGCTGGAGCCCGGCCGCTCCAGGATGAGCCCCTCTTCGGATCTGGTGTCCGGCAGGCGGTCCGGGCAGAGAAGCTTGATGCGCTCGCCTTTCTCGGTCTGGAGGCGGACGACAACATATCCGCCCGCGGAAAGGGCGACCTCCGCGGCCTTAGGGCCAGGCACCTCGATTTCCGAAACGAAGCTTAAGCCTATCGCCACCTCATAGAAGGCGCGCATACGCGGCAGATCCCGGACCGCGAGCCCGACCTCGAGCGGTGCGGTCATCTTTGTCATGTCGTTCTCCGATCCTGCTTCAGACGGCGAGCTCTTCCATGAGCTTTTGGTTGTTCGTCAGTTCGTCCGGCGCCTTTGAACGAGACCGGCATACCCCGAGCCGAGACGCGATTGGACACAGGCGCCACATGATTTCGCCTACGACCGCCATAAACTTCGACCGACGAGCGCGGACGGGACCTCAAGAACGAGGGATGCTGCTGCGATTTGAAAGCGCGCCGCCCATCTCGACGGGTGGCCCCTCCGTCAGCCGTTTCGTCAGCTCGATTTGCGACCTCCGCAAATGGCTTGCAAGGATCCTCTCCGCCCCGGCCGCGTCCCTCTGTTCGATGGCGTCGAGCAACAGCCGGTGCTCATAGTGGGTTATCCACTCTGCGCGTGCGTTGATTGCATCCAGGAACACGCGCCGGTAATGCTGCGTGGTGTTCCAGAAACGCTCTACCATCCCAATCAGCATAGGCATGCGCGCGCCCTCGTAGGTCAGGAGATGAAACTCGCGGTCCAGCCGTAGAAACTCCTCAGGATCCTTTTCCGCCTCCATCTGGTCGAGGTATGTCCCGAGCCGCGCGACAGTCGCCGGCGAAATGTGCTGGACACTCTCGAAGATCGCCAAAGGTTCCAGACGCTGACGTATTTTGTAGGTTTCCTCCACCTCGGCGATATCGATCTTCGCCACCCATGCCCCGCTGTTGGGGACGACGACGACGAGCCCCTCGCTCTCCAGCCGCTTCAAGGCTTCCCGGATGGGGATGCGGCTGCTTCCATATCGCGAGGCGAGCGTCTCCTGTCGGATGCGGCTGCCTGGTAGAAACTCACCAGATACGATGGCGTTACGGATTGCCTCCGTCACTTCGACGCCGATGACACGCTTCTCCGAAGGTTTCTGCCCCCGATTCATTTCTTCTCGCACACTTCGCTCCCTTCATCGGGCCAAGAGAATAGGCCACCCGTTTTCCGGATGCAGCCTATGCCATCCATGGCCTTTCTGGCCCGGGACCCCGCGACGGCACAACAGATACTCCAGACGGTTGGCCGATCGGACCCACGATACAATTGGCAGGTCGTATCTGTTCTCCGGCCAATCGTCGGCATTTCGAAGCTGCGATCACCCACGCTCGACCAAAACTTCGTCGATCACCGTGTGCTTCTTTTCGCTTTCGTCGACAATGCGCTGGTTCCTTTCAGGCGTTGCCGGCGAAGGTGCGGCGGAAGCCGATTGCGGCGCGGAATACCTGAGTTCGCGGCCAAGAGGATCGTGCAGCTGAAGACTGAAGACGTCCGGTCGGGAATAGTGACCTAACGGATCAAACTGGGCCTTGGCGAGCCGGCGCACCGCAAAATCCAACTCGGCGACCAGAAGTCTTTCCTCGTTGATCACCGGCGGGATGATATAACCACCGCCGGGAGCAACAATCGCGCTGCCCCCAATCGCATAATCGGCATTCAGAGTCGGCCCAATCGTTTCGCGCCATTCGTCCGAAATATTCTCAGGTGGCAAGTAGGCGGAAGCGCTCAGCACGAAGTTCGATGTCTCGATCGCGTATTCGCGGATAGCCACCTCGGCGTCGCAACTAAAGGGGGGTGTCAGGTCGGCCTCGATAGGCCGCTCTCCCTTCGCAGCGCTTCCGACACGCCACAAGCCTGGCCAGCAGGCGACGTGGATCTCTTCGCCCAGTGTTGCCATCGTGTATTTGGCCAAGGTCATATGGTGTTCCCAGCAAATGAGGCTGCCGACGTTGCCGATATCCGTCTGATGAACGCGCAGGTCACGGCCATCGCCGCGTCCATGGACAAGGCGCTCGGCATAGGTCGGCATGAGCTTGCGATGGCGACCTATCAATTCGCCTTGTTTGCTGAAGAACAGTTGCGTGTTGTAGATCGTCGAACTGCCCGGCTCATCGGAGAGTTCGTTGCAGCCCATGACGACATGTATCCGGTTGCGGCGTGCGGCCTCGGCAAGTACCCGGCATTCTTCGCCGCCAACTGAAACCGCGCCTTCGTAGAGTGCCGTGATGACCTTGGTGAAATTTATGGCTGACACATCGTAATAGAGTGCCCAATAAGGGAACTGTCCGAGATAGCATTCGCTGAAGGCTATGATCTCGGCGCCATCCTTTGCGGCATCCTCAATGGCGCGTACGGCCTTGGCCAGATTGGCCGGAGTGTTCATAAACTCCTGACGGACCTGCGCGACGGCTCCGATAACTTTTCTGGCCTTTGTCATGGTATCTGCTCCTTGGTGTTTTCTACCAGCGCCTTTCACGGACGTCCGGCGAACTTAGATTCGGCTACCGCGAAGCATTCGCGCGGCGGAGACGGCTGCGATCAGTGAAAGGCCTTGGAATATCGGCGCAACATAGAATGGGACGCCAAGCAATTGCAGGCCATTGATGCCAATGGCGACGGTAAACACGGCAATGATCGTTCCAAGTACGTTGAAGCGACCGATCTGGATGGCCGTTGCACCCAGGAAGGCCGCCGCGAAGGCGGGCAGGAGAAAGGCCGGCCCGACATTCGGATTGCCCGATCCGAGCAGCGCCGATTGGAGAACGCCTGCGATGCCGGCCAGCACGCCGGCGATCACAAAAGAAAGCACCGTCAGATTGTCGACGTTGAGACCGGACAAACGCGCGGCATCCTTCGATCCGCCGATAGCGTAGAAGTAACGCCCGAGGGGCGTGTGCTGCAGCGTATACCAGGCCGCCAGACCTACGCCGAGCAGGAAATAGGCGGGGATGGGAATGCCGAGAATGTTGCCCTGCGCCAAGAGCGGCAGCGCTTCCGGAATGTCGCTGAAGATAACGTTGCCGTCGGTGTACCAGAACACGCTTCCGGTGACGATTACGCTTGTCCCAAGCGTGGCTACAAGCGCGTTGATGCCGATCTTGGCGACCAGCAGCCCGTTGATCAGTCCCACCGTACCGCAGGCGATTATGGCCACGGGAATGGCGATGCCGAGATTGAAGCCCTGAAGCGACGGCAAGCCCGTCACGAGAATTGCGCTGAGACCAAGGTTGGCGCCGACGGACAGGTCGAACTCGCCGACGATCAGCGGGAAGAGCAGTGCAATCGCAAGTATGGCTGAAACGGACTCGGTCCTCAACAGGGTGATGGCGGTTCGAGGCGATGCGAACGTCCCAGGCGCGAGGATCGAGAACGCTATGATGAACACTACCATCAGAAGCGGAAGGAACAAGCCGGCATGCCGAACGGCAAATGCGCTGGATCGAGCCTTACCGGAAGTAAGCGCGGCAGAGCTCATTGCAGGGACTCCTTAGAAAGATAAACAATTTCCGATATGCGGTTGGCTGTTTTTGTAGCGCCTGCCAGTTCCGCCACAATCGTACCTTCCGTCATAACGAGGACTCGGTCGCAAAGCCGACATAGGTCCTCGAAATCGGAATCGACGAGCAGTAGGGCCATGCCGTTCTTGGTGGCGTTGGCGATGATTTCATAGATCTCGGCTTTGGAGCCGATGTCGATACCTTGCGTCGGCTCATCCAGAATCAGGAGCTTCGGGGCGAGCCGAAGCGCACGTGCCAGGATAGCCTTCTGCTGATTGCCGCCCGAAAGCGTCGAGAACGTCGCATCGCTGTAGGGCGGGCGGATGTTGAAGCGTCGGATGACGTCGTCAGCTATCTCCCGCTCCTTCCGAGCGGAGATGCCTAGGCCGTTCCAAACCGAACCCATGTCAGGCAGCAGAAGGTTTTCCGCCACCGTCATTCGACCGACGCCGCCTTGGCCGAGCCTGTCCTGGGGAACATAGCCGATCCGGCTGCGGAGGCCGTCCGACGGGGATCCCAGGGCCAGCATCTCGCCGCCGAGGCTCACGGTGCCGGAGCGGCGCTGCTGGGCACCGAACAGAAGCCGGCCGAGCTCGCTTCGGCCGGAGCCCAGCAGGCCCGCAATGCCGACGATCTCGCCACGCCGAATTGCCAGGTCCACGGATCGGACCCGATTTCCGACGAGACCCTTGACCTCAAGCAGGCGTTCGCTTTCGGGAACACGGTCGACCTGCGGATAATAGCTGTCGAGCGAGCGGCCGATGATGAGTTCCACCAGTTCGCGTTCGCTTAGGCCGGCGACTGGGCGGGTCGCGACGCGCCGACCGTCGCGCAAGGCGGTCACCCGATCACAGAGTTCGAGGATTTCGTTGAGGCGATGCGAAACATAGACGATACCCACGCCCTTCGCCGCGATCTCCCGCAACATCTCGAATAGATGCTGGACCTGATCGGCTGGAAGAGCCGCCGTGGGCTCATCGAGGACAAGTATACCCGGATGACCCTCGGACCGCTGCATTCCCCGCGCGATCGCCACCAGCGTGCGATCAGCCTGCGGCAGGTCGGCCACCAGCGTATCGGGATCGATGTGTTCCCCGAAGCCGGCGAGCGCCTGATGCGCCCTTTCCCTTTCGTCACGCCAGCGGATACGCCAGCCAAAGGATTTCCGGAAACCACGCGACAGGGCAAGATTTTCCTCAACGCTCTGGGTAGGAACAAGACCAAGATTCTGGTGGATGAAGCTGAAGCCAAATGAGCCAGCGTCGGAGGGTGAATAGGGCAAGGAAAGCACCCTGCCCATGACCTCGATTTCCGCGCCATCGTCCGGCTGATGGAAGCCCGCAAGGCACTTGATGAACGTCGACTTGCCGCAGCCGTTCTCGCCGACCAATGCGTGGATCTCGCCCGGCAACACCTGGAAGGAAAGGTCGTCTAATATCTTCTGTCCGGAAAAACTTTTGCTGAGCCGCCGTACCGTCAAAAGCGGTGCCGTCTCAGCCGGACTGGCATGGAGAGCCATAGTCACATCATTGCTCCGCTGCTGGGCTGAGGTGCCCCGATGGAAGCCTGTCATAACCCGAGAAACCCGGCAGCAGAGCTGAAGGCCCGCTGCCGGCAGATCCCTACTTTGCCGCCCACTGCTTCTCGTAGAAGGGTCGAAAATCGATATCCCCGACATACGGTCCGCTTGCAGGAGCATTATCCTTGGTCAGCAACTTGGTGTGAACGCCCTCGTCGACGATCGGGGCTCCCGTGAAGAGCCGATTAAGGGCCGAAGCCTGGCAGTAGCCGAGCCACGGCGGGGAGGCCGCAGCCGTCGCCCTTTGGAAGCCGCCCTTACGGATGATGTCAAGGTTCGGCGCGCTAGCGTCGAAGCCGATCGCGAAACCATGATCAGTCAGACCGGCCGCCTGCAGACCCTGGATCATGAAGTAGAGTCCCGCGTCATAGGCGGCCCAAAAGACGTTGTAGTCGGGATGGCGCCGAACCAGGCTCACTGCCTGCTGCGGTACCCGCGTGGTCAGGTCGGTGATGAGGAAATTCTCCGATTCAAGGATCTCGCAGTCGCCACCGGCGGCTTTGCACTCCTCGATGAACTTGTCGGCACCCTTCTGACGCGCGACGGCGATCCCGTATTCGTCACCCCGCATCTGCACTGCCTTCAGGCTGTACCCAGCCTCCTTGTACGCATAGGCGGTCATAAAATAGCCAGCGTTGAACGCTTCCGCCGTTTCATCCTTCGCCATAGGGCAGGACACGTCGATGGTACCGTCCTTGTTCAGCGACTGATAGGCGACAATTTTGATCCCCGCCGCCTTGGCTTGAGCCAGAGGCCCGGCAATCGTGACTGCGTCGATGGCCTGAAGGGCAATACCGTCGGCCTTGATGCTGATCGCCTTCTGCACGGCATCGGCCATCTTGGAAGGATCGCCGGCGCCATCAATTAGTAGCGCCTCCCAACCAAGCTTTTTAGCGGCCTCCTGCAACGCCCTTGCCGGGCCTGCGCATCCCTCGCCGCCCATTGAACAGGGCACGATCACAATCTTCTTATCCTTAGCCGCCGCCGGACCGGCCTTCGGCGGAGTGACCACCTGCGGCGCCGACGCTTTGGATACGACCTCATCAACGCGCTTATTGAACGCGGCAATATCTTCCGCGTGGGCTGCCGCACCCATCATCAGGCACAAAACCGATGTGGCCAGAGCAAATTCACGCGATGCAGCACTCGATATTCGGTTCCGTCTCATGGTTGGTTCCCCTTGTTTGAACACGACCTCTGACGAGGTTTCTTGAGAGGAATATGACCGACCTCGATGGCTGGGTCAATACGTTGTATCCAATAAATCAGAAAAACAGGGTTTTTACCGGAATTAATGCGGGATAGGATACATTTTCAGCGGTAACCCACCGTCATCGGATACATTTGCGCTTGGCTGAGTCCGAACCTGCCGGCGCGCGGCCTGGCCTTTCTCGCAGCGAACGGAGTTACCGATCTCGTGCAGCCCATATTGGACGAGACCGGCAATTTCTCCGGGGTCAGGCGGCGCGTAGCAGAGGCGTTTTGGGCTTGAATATTGGAAGCATGTTCAGTTCTGGCTGTCGGAAAGGCGCCCGCAGCCGGTTGCGAAGTTCGGCGTTGATCTCCGCCGCCCGGACCGCATGTGCCTAGCAATCTGTTCCATTCGAACACTTCAGTTTGTACATCCTACCGATGCCAACCTAGCACCTTCCACCCCCATCGATTTCGAACTGCTCTTGTTTCGAGCCCAGATACGCGATCGCAGTTGACCGGACGCGTCAGTCTGCATCGAATGAACCAATTGCAGCCAATGTTCCGCAAACTCCATCCCTTTGGCGGCTGGTTTTTGAAATCAACTGTCTCTTTGATTTCTATCAAATCTATAGAGTTAGGTGACGTCGCTGATTGAAGGAGCCAGGAATGTCGAAAAAGTTAGCAATAGGGGTTTCGGGCAATCTTACTCGTCCTTCGAAGACCAGGCTATTCGTCGACCAGATAGTCGGGCAGGTTGCCAAGAAGATCGGCGCTGCTTCGACTACTTTCGATGTCGAGGATCTCGGCCCGTCCTTTGCGCAGGCCAGGCGGTTTAGCGACCTTGATCCATCGGCCAGAAACATCGTCGAGCAATTGTCGAGCGCCGCAGTCCTGGTGGTCGGCTCGCCGACGTTCAAAGGCAGCTACACTGGACTGTTCAAGCATTTCTTCGATTTGCTGGATCCATCCTCGCTCAAAGGAAAGCCAATTATCCTTGCGGCGACTGGAGGCGGAGAACGTCATTCCCTCGTCGTGGAACATCAGCTTCGGCCGCTCTTCGGCTTCTTCGAGGCATTGACCATCCCGACAGGCATCTACGCCTCCGACCGGGACTTCGCCGATGGCGTCATCATATCCGAAGCCATCCGCAACCGCACGGAACAAGCAGTAATCGAAGCGTGTCGGCTGGTCGGAGAGACGGGCAACGTCAGTCTGGCCGCCTAGGCATTGTGGGCCGAAAAGGACCGACACCGGCAACTTGTTGGCCGACGCCACCGCCGCCGAAATTCACGCAGATCGTCCACTCCGGTGAAAGCGCCGTGCTCCTCGTGAATTGTCATCGTTGCTGAAAGGAGACTGAAGGTGAGCAAGGTTGGGAAGCTGCGGCTTGGCGCCTTTATGTATCCAGCTGGCCACCATGTGGCGGCATGGCGCCACCCGGAGACCGCCGCGGATGCGACGACCAACCTCAGGCAGCGCATCGCATTTGCCAAGGCGGCAGAACGCGCGAAGTTCGACCTGATCTTCCTGGCGGATGGGGTCGCGGCCCATACGGATGATCTCAAATCCCTCTCCCGGACCGACGAATGGGCCGTCGGCTTCGAGCCTCTGACGCTCCTGTCGGCGCTTGCCGTGGTGACGGAGCGCATCGGCCTGGTGGCAACAGCCTCCACCACATTCAATGAGCCGTTCAACCTGGCCCGAAAATTCGCCTCGCTCGATCAGATCAGCGCCGGCAGGGCCGGCTGGAACCTCGTGACCTCGTCCAATCCGCTCGAATTGGAGAATTTTGGCAATATCAGCCAGTTCGCGCATCAGGACCGCTACGCACGGGCGGAAGAATTCGCTGATGTCGTGCTCGGCCTATGGAACAGCTGGGAGGATGACGCCTTCCTGCGCGACAAGGATAGCGGCCTCTTCTTCGACCGGGAGAAACTGCATATCCTGGGTCACCGCGGACGGCATTTCCGGGTGCGCGGACCGCTGACGGTCTCGCGCTCGCCGCAGGGTCACCCGGTCGTCGTCCAGGCCGGCTCGTCCGAGGCGGGCAAGGAGTTGGCGGCCCGCACCGCGGAGGTCGTCTTCACCGCCCAGCGGACGCTCCCGGAGGCGCAGAGCTTCTATGCCGACCTCAAGGGACGGCTTGAGAAGTATGGCCGCCATCCCGATGATTTGAAGATTATGCCGGGCGTCTTTCCAGTGGTCGGGCGAAGCGAAGCCGAGGCCCGCGAAAAATTCGCGCAGATCCAGTCGCTGATCCATCCTGACGTCGGGCTGGAGCTGCTGTCGAACCTCTCCGGTGGTATCGATCTTTCCGCCTATCCGCTCGACGGGCCGCTGCCGGACCTGAGCGAGACCGAGCGGGGCAAGAGCCGCCAGCAATTGATCATCGATCTTGCCCGGCGAGAAAATCTCACCATCCGTCAGCTCTACGAGACTATCGCCGGGGCGCGCGGCCATTGGCAGCTCGTCGGGACGGCCGAGACCATCGCGAACGAACTCGAAGAGCGCTTTAACAAGGGCGGCGCCGACGGCTTCAACATCATGCCGCCGACCGTGCCGGGCGGGCTCGACGATTTCATTGAGTTGGTCATCCCGGAGCTGCGCCGCCGCGGCCTGTTCCGCACCGAATATGAGGGCTGCACCCTTCGCGAGAACCTCGGCCTGAAGCACCCCGGTCATCGGGCCCCTCACCGCGAGCCCGGCAGCCAGGCGGCCGAATAACCGAAGTCCCCCGTCAACCAACCGGCAAGGGCCGAGCCACGCCGGCGGCCCAACCAAGGAGCAGTCCCTCATGACCACATCAACCCAACCTCGCCCTACCTTATCCGCGCTGACGATCAAACCGGTCGCTGCTCGGATTGGCGCCGAGATCGCCGACATCAAGCTTTCGGGCGACCTTTCCGACGAGGCGATAGCAGCCATCAATGCAGCGCTTCTGCAGCATAAGGTGATCTTCTTTCGCGACCAGGATCAGCTCACCGATACCGAGCAGGAGCGTTTTTCCAAGCGCCTCGGCAATCTTGTTCCACATCCAACCGAGCATGTACGCAATGGCACGACCTCGATCCTTGAACTTGACTCGTCGCGCGGTGGCCGCGCCGATGCCTGGCACACAGACGTTACCTTCGTCGATGCCTATCCCAAAATCTCGATCCTGCGCGGTGTGACTATTCCCGAGGTCGGCGGTGATACGGTTTGGTCCAACACAGTGGCCGCCTACGACAGCCTGCCACCGGCACTCAAGGCGACCGCCGAACAGCTGTGGGCAACCCACAGCAATGCCTATGACTATGCCGCACAGCGCCCGCATGCGAGCGAGGCCGATCGCCGCCACTATGAAGAGGTCTTTGCTTCCACCGTCTACGAGACCGACCATCCCGTGGTGCGCGTCCATCCGGAAACCGGCGAGCGCTCGCTCATACTTGGCTCCTTCGTGCAGCGTTTCGTCGGCTATTCCAAGGGCGATTCCGAGCAGCTCTACGCCCTCCTCCAGTCTCATGTCCTGCGCATCGAAAACACGGTGCGCTGGCGCTGGCGAGCGAACGACGTCGCCATTTGGGACAACCGTGCCACCCAGCATTACGCCGTCAACGACTATGGCGACAGCGCCCGTGTCGTGCGCCGCACCACTCTCGACGGCGACGTACCGGTGAGCGTCGATGGCCGCCACAGCGTCACCCGTAAGAAGCTAGTTCGCGACGCCGTCACCCGCGCCGCCTGACCCTCCCCTCCAGCCAGGATCCTCACTCATGAAATTCGCGCATATCGCAGCCCTGATCGGCGGCCTTCTCGCCACCGGTCCCGCGTCGGCCGAGACCCTCATCCGCATCGGTTATCCCGGAACTGGCATCGACGACCGGCCTTATGCCTATGGCGACTATGTCGCCGTGGCCAATGTGCAGAAGCTTGTCGAGGCCGAGTTCAAGGACGTGCCCGACACAAAGATCACATGGACGTTCTTCCGCGGCGCCGGCCCGGCTCTCAACGAGTCGCTCGCCGCCGGCCAACTTGATTTCGCTGCCGGCCTCGGTGATCTGCCTTCGATCGTCGGCCGCTCGCGCGGCCTGCAGACGAAGTATCTGGCCTCGGCCGGGAGTCATGATGCGCTTTATCTCGCCGTACCCCCGGATTCGCAGCTCAAGACGGTGGAGGACCTGAAGGGCCATAAGGTGGCGCAGTTCCGCGGCACCAATTTGCAGATCGCCACCGACCGCGTCCTCGAAAAGCATGGCCTCGCCGAAAAAGATATCCGCTTCGTCAGTCTCGACTCGAATTCCGCCACGGCCGCGCTCATCTCGGGCAATGTCGAGGCTTCCTTCGGCGGCTCGGAATATCTGGACCTCGCCAAACGCGGCGCGGTCAAGATCATCTACTCGACCAAGAACGACGACCCGACCCTCGGGCGCAACTCGGGGCTCCTCGTCACCGCGGAGTTCGAGAAGGCCCACCCAGAGTTCACCGCCAAGGTCGTGCGCGCCTTCGTCAAGGGCGCGCGCTTCGGCTCGGATGAGGCTAATCGCCAGGCAGTCTTCGAGCTCTGGTCGAAAGCAGGCCTGCCGGTCGAAAGCTTCGAGGCCGATTTTAAAGACGAGCGCCTGGCCCACCGCCTGTCGCCTGTCGTCGATGACTTCATTGTCGCGCGCTACAAAGATCAGGCCGCGCGCGCCAAAGCCTACGGCCTGATCAAGAAGGACGTCGACATCGACAGCTGGTTCGAGACCAAGTACCTCAAGCAGGCCCTGGTAGACCTGAAGCTCGAGAACTACTGGTCCACCTTCGACGCGAAAGGCCAGAAAGCGAGCGAGGGCGAAGTCGAACACACCAAAGCGGCGAGCAACTAAGATGGGCGCCGGCCACCGCGCGGCCCAGACTGGCGATGGGGACAGCACCGCCGGCTTTGCTCCCAATCGGGGCAGCATGCTCCCGGCTGCCGGCATCCTGGTTCTTGGTCTGGTGGTGCCGTTGGGCCTTTTGACGGCCTGGACGGTGGCAGCTCTCCTAGGCCAATTGCCGGAGCAGATCCTGCCGCCGCCCTGGGTCGTGTTCGACACTTTGTTGGATGGCATTCAGGACGGCTCGCTGCTTTCCAGCACGGTCACCAGCCTTGAGCGCGTTGCGGAGGGATTTGCTGCGGGTGCGCTGGCGGGCCTGGTGTTCGGCACCGCGGTTGGCCTGTCAAAGACCCTTCGCGACTTCGTCGATCCGCTGTTCCTGGCCCTCAGCCAGGTCCCGACCCTCGGCTGGATGCCGATCATCATCCTGATAGTCGGGATCGACGAAGGCCTGAAGATCCTCGTCATCGGCTGGTCAGCCTTCATTCCAGTCGTACTGAACACCTGCCAAGGCGTGCGCGACGTTCCGGAAGCCTATGTGGAGCTTGGCCGCGTCCTTTCGTTCAGCCGCTGGTCGAAACTTACGATGATCGTGCTGCCTTCCGCTGTGCCGTCAATCTTCACCGGGCTGCGCGAAGGCCTTGCAAACGGCTGGCAGACCCTGGTTGCGGTAGAGCTCATCGCATCGTTCGAAGGACTCGGATACCTGATGGCCTATGGCCGTCAGCTCTTTCAATTGGAACTCGTTCTTTCGGCCATGATCGTCGTCGGCCTCATAGGATTGGTGATCCATGGCCTGCTCACGCTTGCCGAAAACCATCTGCAACGCTGGCGTCCGGAGACCCCACGATGAGCCTGATCACGATTATGGGTCTGGAGCGGCTGTCGCACGGCGTTCCTATCGCCCCGCCGCCCTTCCGCTTTATCGGCCGACATCTGCGACCGCTTGCCTTACCGATTACGCTGCTCGCGATTTGGGAGTTGCTCGCGCACGCCGGCCTCGCTGACACGCGTTTTGTGCCGCCGCTCGAAGCGGTGGTGGCCCGTGGCATTGCAGAGTTTGGCGACGGCGGCCTTGGCTTCAATCTACTGGCGAGCCTGGAGCGCGACCTGATTGGTTTCGCCTGTGGCAGTGTGGTCGGGATCACGCTTGGCTTGGCGATCGGGTTTTCCCGCATCATTGAACGCCTGCTCGGGCCGGTGCTGCTGGTACACCGTCAGATCGCCCTGTTCGCTTGGGTTCCCCTCATCTCGATGTGGTTCGGCGGCGGCGAGGCCGGCAAGGTCGTCTTCATCGCGCTCGCGGCGTTTCAGCCGGCCCTGATCAACACCTGGCAGGGAGTGTCCGGCATTCCGCGGAGCTATCGCGAGCTTGCCGACGTCCTGACCTTCGGCTGGTTCGACTTTGCCTGGCTCATCGCCATCCCGGGTGCGCTGCCGCAAATCTTCACGGGCCTGCATTCGGCGCTGATTTACGCCTGGACCGCTACGGTGGGCGCCGAGCTTCTGCTGAACATCGCACCCGGCCTCGGCGGGCGCATGAACGAGGGCCAGCACCTGTTCCACATGGATCTACTGTTGCTGTGCATTCTGCTGCTCGGTGGCGTCGGCGTGGTCTTCAATGTCGTCGCCGGCGCCCTGGAGCATCGCCTTTTGCGCTGGAGGATCCCATGAGCGACCCTGTCGGCACGTCCGAACGGGGACGTGGCCAAAGCCACGCTTTGGAGATTGCTGACGTCAGCAAGAGGTTCAGGGTCGCCGGCCGGCAGGTCCAGGCCCTGTCGCATGTCCATCTTGCAGTCGGCGAGGGCGAGTTCGTCAGCATCGTGGGATCGTCGGGGTGCGGCAAATCCACTTTGCTGCGGCTGGTCCTCGGCCTCGACACTGATTATGACGGCGAGATCCGGGTCGATGGACAGAGGGTGGAACGGCCGGGTCTCGATCGCTCGATCGTTTTTCAGGAGCACAGGCTTTTGCCCTGGCTCAATGTCGAGGCCAATGTGGCTGCGGCGCTGCGCCAAAGCGGGTTGGCCGCGGCTGAGCGGGGCCAACTGGTTCGCGACCATCTGCATCTCGTCGGCCTCGAGCAATTTGCCAAAGCCTATCCTGCCCAATTGTCCGGCGGCATGGCGCAGCGTGTGGCGATCGCCCGGGCGCTTGTCACCAAGCCGCGCTTTCTGCTGCTCGACGAGCCCTTCGGGGCCCTCGACGCTCTGACCCGGCTGCGCCTGCAGGACGAACTTCAAAGAATCGTCCGGAACGAGGGCACGACCGCCGTGCTCGTCACGCACGACGTCGATGAAGCAGTCTACCTTGGAGATCGGATCGTCGTCATGCATCCCCATCCCGGGCGGATCGCCACGATCCTACCCGTCACCGACGCAGTCTCCCGCGACCGCTCCGATCCGAATTTCATTGGCCTTCGCGACGAGGTGTTGTCCCGCCTCGGCGTGTCGCGAACCGGAAACGATGCAGCCGCCGAAGTTCGCCGCAGCGCCTGACCGCCGCACCCCTCAAAGCGGCTCTCACCCTCGCTGAACAGGGAGAGTCGCAGTCCTGGCCAGCAACTGCCCTTGTTCGTTCCGTCCCAAGCCGGAGGCCATGAATTCCCGAGTCCATGAACCGTTGAAGGGTGGGGCTGCCGAGAGTCCCTCGACGCTCACTCACAAGCCCAAGGGAGAAAGCCGGGGCAAAGTATCCTCTCGCCTGTCGCTGTGAAGAAGTTGCAGGCAATGCTGTTTCAGGCGCATGAAGTCGCCCGAGGCGATGATCTCGGTCATGCGCGGTCTCTCGAAAGGTACGGTGATTTCCTCTCGGATCCGGCCGGGCTGCGCCTGCATGACGATGATCCTGTCGGCGAGAAGCAGGGCTTCGTCGATATCATGGGTGACAAACAGAATTGTTTTGCGGAATTGCTCCCAGATATCGAGCAGCAATTCCTGCATCCGCAGCCGCGTCAGGGCATCGAGCGCCCCGAAGGGCTCGTCCATCAGCAGGAGCCGTGGCTGGTTGATGAGAACACGCGCGATCTCGACGCGTTGCTGCATGCCGCCGGACAGCTGACCCGGATAGCGCCCTGCAAAGCCGTTCAGACCGACGAGATCGAGCATTTTCTCTGCCTCGAGACGCCGCTGCCCGCGCTTGACGCCGCGCATTTTTAGGCCAAAAGCGACGTTGTCTCGCGCATTCTTCCACGGAAAAAGCGTGTGGTGCTGGAAAACGATACCGCGTTCCGGATGGGGATTTTTTACGGGCTCTCCATCGACGGAAACGATGCCGGCAGCTGGCTTGATATGTCCCGCCAAGGCCCCGAGGAGGGTTGATTTCCCGCAGCCGGATGGCCCCAGAAGACAGACGAATTCGCCGGGAGAGACTACGAAGCTTGCATCACTGACGACTTCGGACGCACAGCTGCCCTGACCGAGCCGGATCGAAACATGACTGGCCTCGATACGGCCCGTTGCCGCGCGAAAGCTGCGCTGATGGGCGGTCATCATTTGCTGTCTTTCGTGTGCCATGGGAGAAGCGCGGCCCCTGCCGCTCGCAAGAGGGCGCTGCTTCCCATTCCGAATAGCCCGATCAGGATCATGCCGACGATGATTTCAGGATAGTTTTGCAGGGTATAGGATTCCCAAGTGTAGTAACCGATCCCGAACTGGCCGGAGATCATCTCGGCGGTGATGAGACAAAACCAGGCCGTGCCCATTCCGATGGCAAGGCCCGTGACGATGTTCGGCGCCGCGCCTGGAACAATGACTTCCAACAGCATCGCGGTCCGGGTACTCCCCAGGCTGCGCGCGGAGGCGATCAGCCTTGGATCGACACTTTCAACGCCATGGACAGTGTTGAGCAAGATGGGAAACAATGCGCCCATGAAGGTGATGAAAATCATCGAGAGTTCCGAGGACGAAAACATCAGAACAGCAAGCGGAATCCAGGCGACGGCCGGGATCGGCCGCAGCAGCTCGAGCGGGGCTTGCAGGAAGTCCCCGAGCCACCGTGAGCGACCGATGATGAGGCCGAGGCCGATACCGATCACAGCGGCGATGCCATAGCCCGCCAGGACCCGCTCCAGGCTGCTCGAAACATCGGCAAGGAACTTGGGCGAGCGCAGGAAATCCAACGCCGCCGACATGACATCCACGGGCAACGGCACATTCTGGAACGTGACAATGCCGAGGTTCAGTCTAATGCTCGATGCGATCTGCCAGAGGATGAGGCAGATGGCGAGCGATCCGGCCCGGCGCGACCAACGCCCTAGATGGAAACTCGTCATGGCCAGCCTCAATTGCTGGCTATTACTGAGTCCTTGGCGGCGGCGAAATCCAGCACCTTGCCACCGTGATCCCTAGCCCATTTCTCGGCGTTTTCCTTCAGCAGGAAGGCGCTGACTTCGCCGCCGTCGGCACGCACGAACCAGGCCTGATTGCCGAGCAGCTTGATGCCGCTTTCACGGTCCTGCGCATAAAACACCCTGATCGGCTTCCCCTCACCTTCAATCGCCTTAAGCGCTCTGAATGCGTTCTGTGGCGACGCATAGTGTCGGACGAGCGGCTCACCTTGGACCCAGATCTCGGCAACGCGCTTGGGTTCGCTGATTACTTCACCGGTGGCAGCATCCTTGGCGTTCAAAGGCAACTGGGCATAGTTCTTGAGCGCGGCATCATAGTCGAGCCCAGACGCCTTGAACGCGGCTTTTATGAAGCGGTCATCGACAAAGCTGTTCACGTCGAGTGACTGGTCGGTCTTTTTCAGCAGCCTCAAGGTGTCGATCGCAGTGGCGACAGCCTGGCGGTATTCCGGCTTCCATGTGAGGTCACGAGTCTGAAGCCCGAGCGGTCCATGGAAAAGGTAGTCGACCTCGGTTTCGACACCCGTCACCTTGGCAATCAGCTCACTGTATTTCTCCGGCTCCTTTGCGATGAGCCGATCGGCCTCGATTGAGGCGCGGAGATAGGCAACAACGATCTCGGGATATTTTTCAGCATAGTTGGCATCGACCAGGGCTCCGTGGAAAGTGGGGGTCTTTGCCTGCGATCCGTCATAGATCTTGCGGGCGAAGCCGCGCCAGGGGAACAGTTCGGCAAATGGGACAAAATCTGCATGCGCCTCGATCTGTTTTGCCTGCAGGGCCGCGCCGGCAACTTCGGGCGCCTGGGTGATGATCTTCACGTCGCTTTCGGAATCCCGGCCCTGAGCCTTGACAGCCCGCAGCAGCATGCCGTGCGAGGTCGATGCGAATGGAACGGAGATCGTCTTGCCCTTGAGCTCGGAAATTGACTGGATGGGCGAAGCGGTCGGCACCACAATGCCGTTGCCGCTGCCGTTCACGCTGCCGGACAGCACTGTGATGAACAAGCTCTTTCTTCCAGCCTTGATATGGGCGAGACCGTTGAACGAGCCGGGGAAATCCGCCATCACGCCGAAATCAAGCTTCCCGGCGATCTGCTCATTGGTGATCGGCGCGCCGCTTGTGAAATTCTTCCACTGAATGTCATAGGTGACGTCTTTATACTTGCCGTCGTGCGGCAGGTATTTGTCGAGCAGCTTCAACTCACGGATCAGCAATCCGCCGGTGGCGGTATTGATGGTGGTGTCCTGCGTACCGATGGCGACGCGGATGGTTTCGGCATCCGCGCTATGAGCGAATCCGGCCGCCATAAGCGCAACGGCAGCCAACTTTGTGCGAATATGCATGATCCTACCTCGTGATTTGATGTGCCGCCATTCGGTCGCTACTTGCTGACCCGGGGCGATTGCCAATCGATGTCACCCAAAGCTATGTGACGGCCACCGGAAGGCATAAGCAATTACTTGCACGGGTTCGGCCCGGGGTTCGATCGCTGGAGCCCGGTCGGCTCCGCCGTCGATCTAAAATTATTCTTTATGATCAAGTGCTTATGCAGGGTCGCCCTGGCGCGGAGAGGATAAGAAAATCTAAGTCAACCATGAAAGGCGCAATTATATTCCTTTTTCGTCTATAGAAATTATATACTTTCTTCGCGTGAATGAACGCCGAAGGAGCCGGATATGGGCCTCGAAATGCTTTCAACCGATTTCGAAGCTAAGCGTAGGCAGCATGAGCCGGCTCCCGAATTGCCGCAGCAGGTCGTTCTTCCCGGCGATCGGGCGCTGTTTCTCAGCGAAAGCGCGGAAGGGCTCGACGACGGCGCGCATTTTCTCGATTCCCTAACATCAGACGAGTGGGCGAAACTTAGGATGCATGGCCGACGTCTCGCTTTTGCGACCGGTCAGGCGATCTTCACCCAAGGCGACAGGCACGGTGGCATTTTCATCATCGAAAGTGGCAAGGTTCACGTCTTCTACACGGCACCGTCAGGACGCCAAATCACCCTCGCCTACTGGACAGCGGGACATTTCATTGGTGGTCCCGAGATGACCGGCGGCGGGATCCATATCTGGTCCGCAGAAGCATTGAGTGATTGCCGGATGCTGTTCATCCCGGCCACTGCGTTGAAGAAGCTCGTCGTTGAGCTTCCGAATTTCGCGCTCTGCCTTCTGCAGGGGCTTGCAGCGAAGGGCAGATGCTATTCGGCGATGGCTCAAATGCTCGGCACGCGTTCGGTAATCGAACGTCTGGCGCAGTTCCTGATGAATCTCGGTAAACTGCATGGCGTGCGCGATGGGCGGGCAATCGTCATCAATGCCAAGGTGACGCACGACCAGATTGCGGCCATGGTCGGCTCGACACGCCAATGGGTGACGATGATGATGAAGCGCTTCCAAAAGGAAGGGCTGGTAACGGTGACGCCGCGCCACATCCGTATCGAACGTCCTCACGCGCTGATGGAAATGGTTTCCAAGCGCGCGGCGGGTGAGGCCGCTTTTCGACTTCCACTAACCGAGCCGCGTTAGCGCCCAGCGAACGGTCTTGCGTACGTCCGGATCGGCGTCGCCGACCTGTGCCGTGAGAGCATCCCGCGACGACGGATCGGCGATTTCACCGAGCGCTGCCGCAGCCTCCTTGCGGACCGAGGCCATATCGCTCGTCAACAGCGCGGAAATCTGCCATACGGCTGATTGTGCCTTGAGCTTGCCGAGCGCATTCAGGCATTTTTGCCGAACCTGCCAGTATTCGTCGCGAAGGCTGGCGGTCAGTCCGTCGGCGGCTGAGGTCTGGCCGATACGGCCGAGCGATTCGGCCGCCGCGGCCCGCACCTGCCAGTTCTCATCGTCCAGGGCCACAGTAACCGCGGCCGCCGCCGCAGGCTGGTTCGTGAACGACAAGGCGTTGACTGCAACGGACCGAACGATGGCATCGGCATCGCGCGTCGCGGCGATTAGGGACGGCAAAGTCTCTTCCAGCTTGAGATAGCCGACGACGCCGAGCGCTTGGGCGCGCACATTGGCATCTGCGTCCCGCATGGCCGCCAGAGCGGGGCCGAGCGCCCCACGCGAACGCAAGGCTTTCAGCCCGCGAAAACCCGCAGCCCGGACGAAGGCGCTTGCATGAGTGACGAGCGGCATAATCGGTTCAGCCGCCGCCGGATCCTTCAGTTCAGCTAGGCTGTCGGCTGCCGCGCAGGCCACCGTCAAATCTTGATCCGCCGCCAGACGTGCAAGTCCCGCTGCCGCCTCAACGGCATCGAACTCAGGCAGTGCGATCGCCACCTGCAAACGCACTGTCGCGTCGGGGTCGGCAACCGCGGTGAGGAGATGCGGCAGTACATCAGAGCTCGCGGCCTCCGTAAGATCGATCACCGCAAGCCGTCGCACGGCCGCGTCGGCATCGTTCAGACGCTCGGCGATTTCGTCGATATCACCAAAATCTTCGAAGGGATCGAATGCAGTCATGTCAGCGCAAAAGATAGGGGATGTTGACGGTTACAGCGCCGGTCGGGCAATCCTTCTCGCACGGCATGCAGTACCAGCACTCGTCGAATTTCATATAGGCTTTGCCAGTGAGATCGCTGATGCGCAGGACATCCAGCGGGCAGACATCGACGCAAACCGTGCAGCCCTTGTCGGCGATGCATTTTGCCTCGTCCACGACGACGGGAACGGTTGTGGGTGAAAGCGCAAGCGGCATGTTTTCCTCGTCAGGCGTGATTGGAAACGCGCAGCCGGTCATAGGCTGTCCGCTCCTCGTTCTCGATCGGAACGATGTAGGGCTGAATGGCCCGCTTCTCAGAAACCATTTGGCCGTCGGACTTGCGGACGAGTGTATGGCAGAACCAGTTGGCGTCGTCCCTTTGCGGATAGTCAATGCGGTTGTGATAGAGCCCCCAGCGGCTTTCCGTGCGGAAGAGCGAGGCATGGGCCGCCATCTCGGCGCAGTCGAGAATGGACGACGCTTCGAGCGAACGCATCAGTTCATGCGCGTCACGGGCGATAACGGCGCTTTCGAGATCATCCCTGACCTCCGCGAGCCGCGCCTGGCCGATGCGCATCCTGGCCGTCACCTTGGGCGGCTGCAGATAGTCGTTGACCAGCCGCCTGGTCTTGTATTCTAGCTGGTTGGGCGGGATGCCGTCTTCACGCCGCGTCGGTGCCAACACGCGTTTGCGCTCCGCCTTGACGAACTCGCTGTCGAAATCCGGAAGGTTGGTTTCCAGCGCGACTTCGGCAGCATGCTCGCCGGCGACGGCTCCGTTGGTGAAGGCGCCGAGCAGATAGTTGTGGGGCACGCTCGCCATGTCGCCCGCAGCGTAGAGGCCCGGCACCGTGGTCCGGGCGAATTCATCGACGAAAACGCCCGACGCGCTGTGACCCGAACAGAAGCCGATTTCGGAAATTTGCATTTCGATCATCTTCTCGCGGTAATCGGTGCCCCGCGCCTGATGGAACCTGCCGCGCGACGGGCGCTCGACCTTGTGCAGGATCTCTTCGATCTCGCCGACTGTGTCGGCATGAAGGTGGTTGAGCTTCAGGAACACCGGCCCCTTGCCGGATTGTAGTTCGTTGTAGAATTCCTGCATCATCTGTCCCGACCAGTAGTCGCTTTCGATGAAGCGATTACCCTCACTGTTGGCGGTATAGGCTCCGAACGGACCGGCAACGTAAGCGCAAGCCGGGCCGTTATAGTCTTTGATCAGCGGATTGATCTGATAGCATTCGAGATTCGCGAGCGCGGCGCCCGCATGATAGGCCATGGCATAACCGTCCCCGGAATTGGTCGGATTCTCATAGGTTCCGAAGAGATAGCCGGAATGCGGCAATCCGAGCCGGCCCGCCGCGCCCATGCACAGGATCACGGTCTTGGCACGCAGCACGAGGAATTCAGCCGTGCGCGTGTTCACAGCAGTGGCGCCCGCGATCCTGCCGTCGCTCGCGGTCAACAGGCGCGTTGCCATGAAGCGGTTGGAGACCAATATCCTTTCACGCTTGATCTGCCGATAGAGCGCCTTCTTGACGGTATCGCCATTCGGCATCGGCAGCACATAGGTTCCGAGATGGTGGACCTTCTTCAGGTCGAAATCGCCATTGGCGTTCTTCTGGAAACGGATGCCGAAACGGTCAAGCTCCTGGATGATGTCATAGCAGCGCGAGGCATATTTGAAGACCGGCGCCTGATCGACGATACCGTCATTGGCGATGGTGATCTCCTTGGTGTATTGCTCGGGCGTCGCATATCCCGGGACGACGGCGTTGTTCAGCCCGTCCATGCCCATGCAGATAGCTCCCGAACGCTTCACATTGGCCTTTTCGAGCAGAACGACATTCAGAGCGGGATTTTTCTGCTTCGCCTTGAGCGCCGCCATCGGTCCGGCCGTGCCGCCGCCGATCACCAGCACATCGCAGGTGACTTCCGACAGCCTTTCGACAAAATTATCCATTCTCGTTCCTCACGCCGCAGAATCGGCGATTTCGCGCAAATAGCTCCAGGGATAGATGCCCCGGTCGTGACCGTCGGAGAAAACCAGACGTATGGCATAGGAACCGATCGCCTCTGCGCTCGTCACGGTAACGGTCTCGAACGAATGTTCGTTACCCTCGATGTGCGCCCGCACCTGCTGTGCCGCCCGGCTGCGCGCCCGCAGCATGGCAGCCGGGATGCACGAGACCTTACCGTCATCCCATGTAACGGAGAGAAGGCTGCGCGCGGCAATGACCTTGAGCTCACGAGGTTTCACGGGGTTCCCTGATGGTTCGCCCCATCTTAGGCACCAGCGGAATATGAACACGCAATAAATTGCCTCCGCCCAGCTGCTATTGAAACCGCGATAAGTCCTGTTTGCCGCATTGCATTTGAGGGACTTCGGACCGACAGCCTCGGAGACCGGTGACTTCTCTGGGGTCAGGCGTGCCGATCAGGGCGAATAGCCCGAAGACGTGATCACTCGCGCCGCCTGTATCGATATGGCCTCCCGCGTCCCGCCGGCCTCGATGATCGAAGCGCGGATGCGGTTCTCGTCGATAACAAGGATGGTCAACAAACCGGCGGACAAGCGCCTATTGTGCCGGCGGGCCGGAATTGTGCAATGCGGTGGTCGATCGGAGGCGAACTCGGCCCACGTTTTCAGATCATCGAGGGTCGTCGGCCCTGGACCTCACCAAAAGCCAACAAGCGACCTTAGCATTGCTTTCGCGCCGACCGCCTCCCGGCACGACCTGCGAAACCCGGTCCGCCCCGTTGCTTCAAGCACGTCGTCATCGATGCCGCGCAGGATCGCGCGCGCGTTGCGCCACCCGATCCGGGCAAGTGCGGAAGCCAACTCCGCACGCACCGGGTCGAACGGAGGCCGATCGATTGGCGAGCTTTCAGTCAGGTCAATGTCATTGCTGGCGCCGAGCGCATAATGCGGAAGCTCCACGGTATGACCAATGTCGAATCGCGGCGAGCGGTCCAGGAAATGAGAAAGCATGTGCAGAGACAGGGCTGGCGACGATACGAGGTTCTCGTAGCAGACGAAATGGACAGGAACGCCACTTCGCACCAACGCATCCATGGCAAAGTAAAATTGGTTCCAGTAGTCGGATGGTGTCTTAAACCGGTATTCCATACTGCCAGGTCGCGTAAAATCCTGCCTGACCTCGAACGGTCCGCGGAGGAAGGAACCCAGGCTTTTCTTCGGCCTGAAAATGGTGTCGTTCCTTGCCAGCCGGTACCAGGAGAGAATTTGGCTGACCGGATCCTTGCTCATCACGACAATCGGCAGGTCGCCATACAGCAGATCGCGCCCGTTCATCAGGGCCGGGAAAATCCCGTGCTTCCAGAACCCCTGATCGAAGACGACTGGCACCTTCAGATAGCGTTCGATCAGATATTTGGCGAGATTTGTACCGGATCTCGGGGTGCCCATGACACGAACGCCGACGGTGTGTTGGCCAAAGCGCGTCGGGGAACCGATGGACGCTGAAACATTCATGATGGTCACGGTTCCACCCGCCGAAAAGCCGGCTGCTCGGCCGGCAGTTCGCCCGCTCGCGAAACCGTCCGCGTCGCTGGGTGCTCCGGTTGACGGATCATGGGTGCTGGATCGCTAGTATCGAACGCGGCGACATGGCCAACTATTGTCGTGAAAAAATCCCGCTCGCGGATCGGGCGATAACGCGACGCGATCGTCTCACGCAATTCGGCGAGCCAGCCCGGATCGGAACAGGCTTTGGCGACGGCGGCGCACCAGGCTTCGACATCGTGCGCGGGAAGCGTCGGCATCAACCCTTGCGTTGCCTCGGTCAGCGACGGGGCGTCGGAGATCAGAACCGGCAGGCCAAAATCGAGGCACTCGGCGGCCCCCAGGCCCCAGCCTTCCACTGCGGACGGATAGACGCTGAATTCGGCCTCCCGATAGAGTTCCGCCAGCTGCCGGTCGCTGAGATTGGAGCGAAACTGAACATGGTCGCGAAGCTGAGGATTGGCCTTCATGAAGGCCACCAGCTCATCATACATCCACCCCCAACGGCCGCAGAAAACCAGCGTCGGCAGCCGGTCGCCCAGCAAAGGCAGAAGCCGATGCCATACCTTGAGCAGCAGAATGTGGTTCTTCCTGATCTCGATCGTCGAGCAATAAAGAACGAACTTCCGGCCTTGGTTTTGTCTCTCGGGGCGCATCCGTCCGTCTGCGACGCCTTCCTTGAGAAAGGCGCCGGGCGAAGCGACCGCCACTTCCGGAATCCGAGCGGGATTGGAAGCTCTCGCATGGCATCTCACCCTGTCGGCCGTGTAGTTCGACACGCAGACGAGCAGGTCGGAATTTTCCACTTGCCACGCCGTGTTGCGGACGAAGCCCCTCGCATGATGAGGCCCGACGAAGTGCGGGAAGTCGATCGGGATGAGATCGTGCATGATGGTGAAGATGCCGCAGCTGGTTTTTCCCGCGAGCTTCTTGGCGGCAATCTCATGTACGCTTGCGCTCGACAGGAAGCATACGGCGTTGTCGTCCTTCAGCGGGTCCTTCGTCTCGGTCCTCCTCGCGCGCAGGCATGATTTCATCATCTTGAACAGTCGAATGGCTGTCTTGGAGAGCTGGAACTTGATCCCGCGCCGCTTTTCCGAGCCCGAGACGAAGATCGCCGCCACGCGGTCGAACTCGCGTCCGAAATCGAAGGGCGCATCGCGCATGATCGACAGCACCTTCCCGAGGCGGGCCAGATACGGCCTGTCCTCTCCGCCGACGGCTTGCGGCAGCTCACCCTCGACCAGCCGCTTCAGGTAGCGAAGCTCCGCTTCGCCCAGCATTCGGCCCCGCCCCTGCGCGTCGACGATGAAGAAGCCGACCGGCGAGGCGCGCCATCGAAGCGCCTGGCGGACAAGTGCCGTCTCGACGCGCGGTATGCCCACGGGCGGATGAGGTCCCCATCGAAAAGGTAAGCTCGCGTCGATGTACAGTTTCTTCAATGGATTACCTTCAAGTCTATTTTGCCCGCAAGCCGGATGACAAAAGCCAGCCGCAGCTCACCGTTGCGAACTCGGCGAGACCCGCACCTGATCTTTGGACCGGTCAGACAATCAATTTCTGATGGCTTGAGCAAATACGTGGGAAAATTACCCACGTCAAGAGTTTGCATGAAAACGCCGGCCCGCCTCTCATCCAATGAAGCTTGACATGTGGGTAATTTTCCCACAATATCATTCAAGCCGTTTCGACCGGGCCTGCCGCGCGCAGACCCGGACTGAATTTCAGCGGATCACCTGCCCCCCGCATGATCCGCGGAAAAGCAGCCGTACCGAAAAAAGCTCGAACCACCCACCCCGGTACAAGAGCCCGTGCGACTGCGCCGGCCGGTTCTGTCCCCTCGCAAAAGACAGACCGGCCGGATCCCACGCCATCCCGAGACAGCGGTGATTTCGAGAACCCGGCGCCGCAAAACACTCAACATTGCCGCCGGGCAAGGTCCCGGCGATCCTTTGCCCCTCGGCCTATCCTGGCCCTTAAGGCGAGCCTGGACCCCCTGGGCCGCCCGGTCCGCCGGGACCACCAGGCCCGCCGGGTCCATTGGGGGCGCCGTTCGGCGGACCCGGCGGCTGACCGGGCATGCCAGGCTGGCCTGGCGAGTGCGGGCCGACATTCGACTGACGTGAGGCCGATACGATATTGCCCGACCGGTCGAATCCGACCGCAAGGAACGCGCGCACCACTGCCGTCGATTTCGAATCGTCGCCTTCGACGGAAACGCCCAGACCCGATTCCAGCCGACGTCCCTGACGCCGCAGGAAGGTCTCGTAGAGCACGCTCGCGACATCGGCCTGCGGAACCGGTGTCTCCGCCTCGATGCGCACCACCTTATAGCCGCCGGTGGCCTTGGCCAGGGTCAGCTCGACGCGGCGGTTCGCAAGCTGCGATGATCGCGGCCCGATATTAAGCCGCCCCACCAGCAGTGACCCCGACTTCACGACCGCCAGGCCGCGAACCAGGTAACGTGTCTCGGATGGCCTGGCCTCTATCAGGCTCGCGACGATTTTCCCGTCCGGCCGGCGAATACCTTGGACGGCCACGATATCGCCCTTCCTGACCGGCGGCATCGCTGCAACGCCGCCGGTATCCACGCTCTGTCCCAGAACCAGGATCGAGCCGCGACTTGTGCGCTCGACGGGTCCGACGACCTCGCTGGTGACATGGATTTGCCCCGTGACGACGCGATCCGCATCCTGTGTCACCGCCACGCGCACGACTTGTCCTACCTTGAGGCTGCTCGCGGTGGCGGTGACGCCGTCTATCCAAACGGGCACTTCCGGACCGTACGCGACCCGCACATCGTTGACGAAGATGCTGCCGAAGCGCTGTATGGTTCCCACGATGCCGGTGCCGCCGATGCCGTGATCGTCCCCGGTTCCCGCCGTCCAGCCGGTGCCGCCGATACCCCGGTCGCCCGACGTGTCCGTCGCCCTCGCGAAAGCACTGAACAGCGCCGCCGGAAAGGCGGCGCCGAGCGCCAGGAAATTCCGCCTCGTCAACCTCCATTCCATTAGGCGTCTCCGCCGGCAGGCTTGGAAGAGTCTTCGCCGGCGAACGATGCGCCGTCGGAGGTGAGGATGTAGGCGCCGCAATTCCATCGGCTAGTCCCGCCGGGATCGCTTTTCACCGCTTGGTTCGCATGCCTGTTGAGGTGGAGCAGCGTCTCGACCATGACCTTGCGGCTATAGGCTTCGAGCGACCTGGCAAGGTCTTCCGAGAGACCGTCATAGTGGACGGCTCGCTCGATGAAAGGCGGTTTGTCGGCGAGGATGTTTGCGACGGCAGCGGCGGCATGGTCCTGAAGATTGCGGGCAAAGTAATAGAGCCTGACCTCGCAGTCGTCGCGCGGCGCCATTGCCGATTCCATCAGGACGATGCGATCCTCTTCATCGGTCTCCACGAGCTTGCGATCGAGCCAGTCGTCGAGAACCGCCCTCGGCCGCAGATCGCGCGTCACCGACTCCACCAGACCCGCGAACGACGCCTCGCCGGTCTCGGCCATTCGCGGCAAGGGCAATGGCGCGCCCCTGGCGTCGGTGAACATCGGATCGGCAAGCCAGCGCGCAACGATCGCGCTTGTCCTTGAAACTGAGTCGGGTATGACCCTGACCGGGGCGCCGGCGCCGCGCAGACGGCTGACCTCCTTGCGATGGACGCCCGTCAGCAGGCTTACCCTGCTGTCCGTCTGCGGCTTGTCGGGCAGCGTGAACTCGTGCTCCGCCACGTTGACGTAGATCTGCCGCAACAGGTCGACGAAGGTGGGAAACGTCACCCCGCACTTGATCGCCAGTCGCACCAACGGGCGAAGCACCCGGTTCAACGCGCTCTGGACGCCCGCGGCATCCAGATATTGTTCCGCCGATTTGCTCATCGCCGTCCTTCACCCGTCAATCAATTCACCCATGCCCCGAAAATTTGCCGAAAATAGCCCGTGGGAAATGCTTCCACAATAGATGGGCCAGCAATGCAGCCTGTCCACCCGCTATCCCGAATTCGCAGGGATTGCGTTCATATCCCGTCGCCGGCTCCCGGTTTCGCAAGTCGACGTCGCCCTCCGGTTGACACGTGTGAAATTTTCCCACAATATTTTGTGGCGAGGCAGAATCTCGCATCGATCACCGCCAGGGCTTGACCGGCAAGAGGAGAGCGCTTTTGAAAAGGCCTTATGCGAAGCCGGCCATAACCAGGGCGTTGGATGGGTTCGACCGGCCAGCGGGCAATGTTGACCGGGTCGACCTTGCACATCGCAACGGGAAGAACCTTTCAGGCGCGGATAGCGTTGTCTCGGGCAAGGACGGCGTCGATTCAGCCGTCTCCCTGACTGCAAGCGTCGTATCCGCCTATATTGCGAACAACCCGTTGCCCGCGGCCGAACTCCCGGAATTCATAGGTAAGATATATGCCTCGATCAAACTCATCTCGATCGGATCGCTCGATGTTCAGCCCCACGAGATCAAGGGCGTCGCCCGGGCGAAAAAATCCGTCACGCCCGAATTCATCATCTGCCTCGAAGACGGCAAGCGCTTCAAATCGCTGAAGCGGCACATCAAGGCTCAGTACGGCCTTACGCCGGATCAGTATCGAGCGAAATGGAACCTGCCGTCCAACTACCCCATGGTGGCGCCGAACTATTCGGCAACCCGCTCGAACCTGGCCAAATCCATGGGTCTCGGCCGAAAGATAAAATAGGCTCCGGAACGACTGCGACGCTACGGGCGTTGCTGGCGGGCGACGGGAACACCTATAGCTGTTCCATCGTGCGCGAAGACATTCACACGGGCAGGCGTCCCGGTGCTCTGCGCTTCATGCGAGGCGCGGCGTCGCGGTATATGCGGCGCGCTCAACTCCGAACAGCTTGCCGCCCTTGCCAGGTCGACGAAACGGCACAAGGCGGAGGCCGGCAAGGAACTGATGGGTGATTTCCGGAGCGTCGAGCGCTTCTCGAATGCGCTTTCGGGTGTCGTGAAGTTGACCGGCCGCCAGCAGATTGTCGGCTTGCAGTTCGCGCCCGACTTTCCTGGGCCGGCCGTTCCAGGCCGAGAGCACGCTGACCGCCGAGGCACGTTCAACGCGTGCTCGCGATCCCAAGCAGGCGATGCGACAAACGGCAGCTTCAGTTTCTCACCAGACCCGAGATTGCCAGACACTTGGGTCATGCGACCGGAGGATGACCCGCCGAGCGGTTGATGCGCCGTTTCGGCATGCCGATGAGTGACGATACAATTCTGCGTCATCTGAAACGCGGCGCTGCTGGTTTAGCGCCACCGGCCAAGGTCATTGGCCTCGATGATTGGAGTTGGCGCAAGTCGTGGCGCTACGGAACGATCATTGTCGATCTTGAGCGTCGGGCTGTCGTCGACATTCTGGAAGACCGGAGTGTCGAAAGCGCCGCAAACTGGTTGCGAAAGAACCCTTCCATCGGAGTCGTGAGCCGAGACCGTTGCGGGCTCTACGCGCAGGCGGTTCGCGAGGGCGCTCCACAGGCGATCCAAGTCGCTGACCGGTTCCATCTTGTGCAGAACTTTCGTTTGGCGGTCGAGGAGCAGATGAACTTGTCAGGGCGCTCAAACGGGAGGTCCATTCTGTCTGAGAAGGAAAACGTCGATGCTGCAGCGCATCGGCGTCATGCTGGTATCGCCCATCGACAATCCCGAGACGAAGTGTTCGCGACCATCCACGCGCTTCGAGACGAAGGGCTGACATATTGCGAGATCGAGCGGCGAACCGGTTACAAACGGCGTACCGTGTCGAAATGGCTTAATTCGAGACACCACCGGATCGGCGCAGACGGTCGTTCAACCCAACATCGCCCTGGTACTTCGAGCAGTTCTTGGCTCAATGCTGGAAGGACGGAAATCGGTGCGGACGCCACCTGTTCCATGATGTCAAGCTCCGAGGATACACCGGCAGCCGTTCGAACCTGGAGCGGCTGCTCGGAGCGTGGCGCCGGGCCGACGATCCGACAGCCAATATCCCAACGGCAACATCCATCAGCCTCGGCCCAGTGAGGGACCCGGATACTGGTCATGCGATCTCACCCGTGGTGGCTGCGGCACTCTGCATTAAGCCCCGAGAGCGGCTGAGTGATCAACAGGCGCGAAAGGTCGATGCCTTGAAGCGGGGATCGCACCCATTTGCCACCATGCGCAGCCTGGCGATGCGCTTCAATGGAATCTTGCGTGGGGGGCTGCCTGAACCGCTTGAGGCCTGGATTGACGACGCGATCGGTTCTGATCTTGTTCCCATCATGCGCTTCGCACGCGTCCTCCGCCGCGATATCGACGCCGTCTACGCGGCAATTGAGCTGCCATGGAGCAATGGCCAGGCCGAGGGCCAGATCAATCGCCTGAAGACACTCAAGCGAGCGATGTACGGACGTGCTGGCGCCGAATTGCTTCGGGCAAGAATGCTGCCACTTCGCCACGCACTTTGAGGCAGAGCCCCTTTAAGTACAGCGCGACAGCCGCAGTGCCTACGCTTTGTAAAAGTCATGGCGGATCCCAGCGCTGATGCCACGGTCCGCGGCAAGGCATTTCGGGCAGCTGCAGAGGCGCATGTGGCACGCACGAAACAGTGTCAAGCTGGCGATGCTCCGTAACAACATCTGGCAGAGCTGCAACCCATATCCAGATCTAGGATCGCATACGATCACCGGTCGGGTCATATATTGGGCGAAGGTGAGCGCTGGCCACGCAACGTGTGCCCGCAACGTCTATTTCAAAACGTGAACTAATTACCTCTTCAGCTCGCTCGTCAGCCGCGCAATGGACGTAACCTAGCCCAATGGCAGATCCAACGTAATGCCCATAAGCCCCAGACGATACTTCTCCTGCGGGTTCGCCGTCACGAAAAATAGGCTCATGCCCATACAGCAACGGCGCGGCATCAAGCAGTTTGAATTGCATCAGGCGGCGTGTAAGACCCTGATCTTTCCGCGAAAGTACAGCGTCTCGTCCAACAAAATCACCGAACCGCGATTTTGCTTTTTCGGTCCTAACTGCGAATCCAAGGCCCGCCTCAAGAATGTGGTCGTCACCTGTGATGTCGTGGCCGATCTCCCTGAAGGCCTTTTCGATGCGCAAACTGTCGAGAGCTCGAAATCCACAGGGCCGGAGACCCAACGGCTGACCGGCGCTCATGAGAACGCTATAGACATGGCGTGCCTGATCCGTCGGGACGTAAAGTTCCCACCCCAGCTCACCAACGTAACTGATGCGGTGGGCGCGCACAACAACCATGCCAAACTCGATCTCCTGTGCGGTTCCGAACGGAAAGCTGCTGTTAGACAAGTCTGCGTTTGTACACTTAGAGAGGACCTCCCGCGCTTTCGGCCCCATTACCGCGAATACAGCTTCGCCTGACGTAACATCTATCGACCAACAACTGGCCTCGACAGGCGTGTTTCGCTGCAGCCAGTTGAGCTCTCTGCGTACGGTGCTAGTTGGGGTGATAATAACGAATTCGGTTTCGGAAAGTCGAGTTACGGTAACATCTGCTTCGATCCCCCCCGAGCATTCAGCCATTGAGTGTAGACGATTTTCCCGACGGGCACGTCCATATCATTGGCGCAAATCTTCTGTAGAACGCCCAAGGCATCTTTGCCCAACACGCGGATTTTTCCAAAGGACGTCAAATCGAAGACGCCGCAAACTTCTCGGATACGCCTATGCTCCGCGGCCGCCAAATCAAACCACGCCTGGCGTTCCCACGAGAGTTCCGTAATGGGCATTTCAAAATGTGACCCCTGGGCAGGTGCGAACCAGTTGGCAACTTCCCAACCTGCCAGCTCACCGAAGCACGCACCTGCTACACCGAGCTCATTAAATATGGGCGATTGCCGAAGCGGACGCGCCGAAGCATAGTCTCGGTAAGGAAATGTGTTTGCGAACTGCAAACCAAGGATTTCGGGCACTCGATGACGTAAATAGGTCCTATTGGATTGAAAAGTCTGAAAGCGGCGGATGTCCATGTCGCGAACATCAGTTGTAGGCTCACCCGAGTCGATCCATTCGGCAAGTGCCTTACCGGCGCCCCCAGAAGTAACAATGCCAGCTGAATTGAAGCCGCATAGGCACCAAAACCCAGCGACATTCGGAGCTTCGCCCATAATCAATTGGCCATCCGGCGTAAAGCTCTCGGGCCCATTAAAGAAAATTCGTATGCCGGCGTTTTTTAGCATCGGCAGTCGGCTTACAGCGGCTGTCAGGATAGGTTCGAAATGATCAATGTCCTCAGGCAGTTGATCAAAGCAAAAATCTTCTGGGATACCGTCAATTCCCCATGCTTTTCCTTTAGTCTCGAAGGCACCAAGCAGAAGCTTGCCGGCATCTTCCTTATAATATGCGTACTCGTCTTGGACACGCAGAACCGGAAGATCGCGTTTTAAACCAGGGATCGGTTCCGTAACGACATAAAAGTGCTCGCACGCGTGGAGGGGAACCTTAACCCCAGCCATCGCGCCAATTTCGGACCCCCACATTCCCCCACAATTCACCACAACGTCGGCATCGATGTTTCCACTCGTAGTTTCCGCGCCCCGAATTCGACCGTTCTTCACAACCAATTTTGTAGCTTTGACACCCTCGACAATCCGAACACCTTGCTGTCGGGCACCCTTTGCCAACGCCAGAGCTACGTTTGTCGGATCTGCTTGCCCGTCACGCGGAACGAACATCCCTAGGCGGACATCTGAGGTCTCAAGCCCAGGGTAACGATCGGAGCACTCTTCCGGTGACAAGAGGTGCGCTTCCATTCCGTTTCGGTTGATTGGGGGACACAAACGTCGCAGTTCGAGCTCTCGCTCCGCGGATGTTGCTACGAACAAAGATCCATTACGCTTGATGCCCGTGGAAATACCCGTTTCGGGTTCAAGACGCTCATAGAGATCAGCAGAGTACATGAGCAGCTTCTGCCAGTCCGGATCAACGCGGCCGAGGCTAAGGAGTCCTGCGGCATGCCATGTAGTTCCGCAGGTGAGCTTCTCGCGCTCAATGAGAACGATGTCGCGCCAGCCTAGTTTGGCGAGATGGTAGGCAACAGAGCACCCGGCTGCGCCTCCGCCAATGATTAGACACGAAGCATGGGAGGGGACCGACTGGGAGGTCGACTGGCCCTTTAGTTGCTTTTCTTCCACTGTGACCTACCTTCGCTTCACGCCGCTTTTTCGGAACTACCCTGTCAGTTAACTGGGATTTGCCTGGCAGCCGTTATTGCTGCCGAGAAAAACTGTGCTTTTAAAAATTTTACCGGCGTTTCGAGGAGAAGTGTTTCTGAAGATTACCTTGGAGGCAAAAAAGCTTTCTGCAGATTGTCCCGTTTGGCAGCTGGAAACGATCGACACCGACGGCCCGATTGCCGAATGTGGGCCGGTGACGTCCCTGGAGGTTCTCTAATCGCCTCTGTCAATGCGCTCCTTTCTTGTCATTGATGTAGCGCGTGCCGGGCTCAGGGTTCTCTCCGGGGTCGATCGCAAGGATCGCCGCATGTTTGCGTTGGAACGGGTGGGTCGAAGTGGTGTTCGCGGTTCCGTTGGACCGCATGCCAGGGAGCGACCTCATCCGCGCAGCGTCCCGGCAGGACGCATCTCGGGAAACTGGGCTTGTGTAGGGCGGCGAGGCTCCTCCTCAGGCTGCAGCAGCCGCGTAGCGGAACGGCTCCTTCGTCTTCCACATTGCGTGGAGGATGACGGCGAGCTTGCGCGCCACCGCGACCTTTGCCTTCTTGAAGCCGGCGCCCTTGGCGATCCGCAGGCCCCAGGCCTTCAGAGAAGAGAAGCCAACCTGTCGCGTGAGGATCACATTGGCGGCTTCATATAGGTGGGTTCGCGTGAGCTTGTCACCGCGCTTCGAGACGCGGCCGTTTCGACTGACCTCGCCGGATTCATAGCGCCTGGGCGTGAGACCGAGATAGGCGCCGGCGCTGGAGGATCGACGGAAGCGGGAAGCATCGTCATAGGTCGAGGCAACCGACAGCGCGATCACGGCGCCGACGCCGGGAGCCGTCATGAACAGGCGGGCCATGGCATTCTGTTTCGCGGCAGCGCGAACGCGCGCGTCGAGAACCTTGATCCGCTCAATGATGGATCTGCGGGCCTCCATCATCGTCTCTACGATTGCCTTGATCTCGGGCGCGGCCACCAGCTCGCCGGAGACGATCTCCTCGGCACGACGGGCAAAGCCACCCACCTTCTTCCCGAACATGACGCCGAAGGTCTTCAATAGCCCTCGTATCTCGTTCTCGATCTTGCCGCGGACGCCGACCAGGAGATCACGTGCCGACAGAAGCGCCCGCGCAACGTAGGCGCCGTGACTCTTGATGCGGACTTCCTTGAACCATCCCGTGCGCACGATCTGAGCCAGGCCGGCTGCATCATGGCGATCCGTCTTGTTCGGCATCATCGAGAGGGCAGCATTTGCGTGTCGTGCATCGAGACACACGATCGACAGCCCGCGCTTCGTAAGTTCATTCCACAGCCAGACCGCTAGCGGGCCAGTTTCCATGCCGATCCTCTCGATCTCTCCGCCTTTCCCGGTCAGCCAGTCCGAGATGGCGTCAGGATCGGTTGGAACCTTTCCCTCCGCGACCTTCCGACCGTTCTCATCGACCACGCAGATGGCGGTCTGTTCCATCGAGACATCCAGGGCTGCATACTTCGTCATGGCAGTTCTCCTTCCTGCGCTTCGGCGCTGACCGATTCATCGACATGGTCAGATTGGGGAACTGCCGCTCGGATTACGAGAGGCGCCACCCGCGATTACGCTAAGTGGTGTAGGTGGGCAGGGCGGTGGTCATCGGCGCTTTCCGGTAGGGTCTGGTTGTCGAAGCCAACACCTGACGGGAAGGATCACCGATGACCGACGACATGATGAACCTGCGCGCGCTGGTGGAGAAGACCCTGACGCTGATCTCCTGCGCGAGATGATCGGCTTTGCCGCCGAGAGACTGATGGAGATGGAGGTGGGTGCCGCGACTGGCGCCCCCTATGGCGAGAAGTCGCCGCTGTGCACCGCCCAGCGCAACGGCTATCGCGACAGGGACTGGGAGGCGCGGGCCGGCAAGATCGAACTGCGCATCCCCAAGCTCAGGAAGAGTTCCTACTTCCCAGGTTTCCTGGAGCGGCGCCGCACGGCCGAGAAGGCGCTGACGGCGGTCATCCAGGAGGCCTACGTTCACGGCATCTCGACGCGCTCCGTCGACGACCTGGTCAAGGTGATGGGCATGAGCGGCATCTCGAAGAGCCAAGTCAGCCGCCTGTGCGAAGAAATCGACGGCAAGGTGAAGGCGTTCCTCGATCGCCCCATTGAGGGCGACTGGCCGTATCTGTGGATCGACGCGACCTACCTCAAGGTGCGCCGCGGCGGACGCATCGTCTCGGTCGCCGTCATCCTCGCGGTCGGCGTCAACACCGATGGCCGCCGCGAGGTTCTGGGCATGGAGATCGGCACGTCGGAGGCCGAGCCGATCTGGACGGCGTTCCTGCGCAAGCTCACCCGGCGCGGCCTGCGCGGTGTGAAACTGGTCGTCTCCCGATGCTCAGGAAGGCTTGAAGGCCGCCGTCACCAAGGTGCTCTCTGCTACCTGGGCAGCGCTGCCGGGTCCATTATGCCGATGTCTGGATTATGCCGACCTTGGGGGTGGATGTCGGCTTCGGAAGCGGTGATCGCTGCGATGGGGTCGGCATAATCCAGCGCCTCGAGGAAAGCGAGAAGCTTGTCGGGCGGTCTGTAGCGTCCTGGCGCCGTGTTGGCCGGCGTGGTTTTCGCCAGGGTGCGTTCTTTAAGCTCCAGATCGGCGTGCAAGTAGATGTGGGTGGTGTCGATCTGTTCGTGGCCAAGCCACAGCGCGATCACCGAGGTGTCGACGCCGGCACGCAGCAGTCGCATTGCCGCGGTATGACGCAAGGTATGCAGTGTGACCCTTTTCCGCTGCAGCGACGGACAGTTTCTGGCAGCGATTTCGACATACCTCGCGAGCCGGTGCTCGAGAGCGTCGCGGCTCGCAAACCAGATCCGCCCGAAGGTGCCGAGTTGGCCGCCATCCTCGACGACGCCGAGCCGGACGTGCTCGCTTACATGACCTTCCCGAAGGAACATCGGCAAAGCTGCACTCCACGGATGAGATCGACAAGCGCTTTCTTTCCGGTCGTGGTATTCTTCAACGGCGCGGGCGACCTCGTGGCGAAGCGTGGCGCATCGGCTGAAAGCGCCGCCGGGCAGCCTTATTCATGCCTTGCCGGATTGAGGCGCCCGCGCGCCCTTTCCTTTGGCGGGCGCGGGCGCCAAGCCTCGACAAAGTGTTCGTAGCCCTTCTGGGCCTGTTCGGCTACGCGCATCTCCTGGTTCCGGAGTTCCCTGACATTGTAGGCATACGCGGGTCCGCGACTGTTGCCTTTCTTCTGCGGCTTGCCGGCTTGCAATTCCATGCTGCGCACCTTGTGGGCGACGAGACTTGGTCGCGCCCAGAGGTAGTCCTCCTCCTTCGTCAGCAGATGCCAGCATAGAACCGTCAGCTTGCGCGCGACAGCGACTGCGGCAACCTGATGGCCGCGCCTGGCCCGGATACGGACGAAGAACGCATGCAGCGGACCCGGGGCCTTAGCGGCCGCCCAGGCGGCCTCCACCAGCATCGCGCGGGCGTGGCTGCGTCCGACCTTGCTGATCCGGCCATGATGGGCGGCGCCGAGGCTCGACTGATGCACACGCGGATTGAGGCCGAAATAGCTGACCAGCTTCTGAGGGCTCTTGAAGCGAGCGATGTCGCCGATCGCCGCCATCAGCCCCGCTGCCACGGCCAGGTTGACGCCGGTGATGGTGAGCAGACGCCTGATCGCTGGATCGTCCAGCGTGGTCTCGGCAATCTCCCGGTCGAGGGTCGCCAAGTCCTCGGCAAGCCGATCGAGTTCGCGCACATGCCGCTCGATCGCGAACCGCTCATCGTCGGGCAATGGTTGGCGCGCCAGCCAGGCGCGGCCGCGGACGTTGAACAGATCGGCGTGCGGACACTTCGGGATCAGATGTGCATGAAGGATCGCATGCACCTCGTTTTTGATCCGTGTTCGATGCCGCACAACCTGGTAGCGGTGTGCGACCAGCCTGCGCATTCGCTCGGTGGCGGCATCCGGCGTCCAGATCTCCGGCAGATAGCCTGCGGCGTACAGGCTGGCCAGAGTGCCCGCGTCGACCTTGTCAGTCTTCACATGGGCATGGGCGATCGCCTTCACCTGAAGTGGGTTGGCGATGACCACCCGCTTCACGAAGGGTGACAACACCCGTGACACCGCCATGCAGTTACCGGTCGCCTCGATTATCACCTCGTCTGTCGCCAGAAGGCTCTTACCAAAGCCCTCCAGCGCCGTTCGGGTCATGTCGACCCGCCCTCCATGTCGAAGTCTGCCATCTTCCCAGAAAACCACCTCCCCAAAGGTTCGGTGGATGTCCATTCCAATCACGCGTCGCATATGCGCCTCCTGTCAGAGCGAAACGACGGGAGCGGCGGGCGACACGACAACTACGGATTCGCGCTCACGGCGCAACCGGGCGAGTCGCAGAGGCGGCCAGCTACTAACACGAGCTCTCGGCTCATCGTGTGGATCGGCCTGCCCGCACCTTCGTGCTCCCGGTGCCTCCGTCCCGGATGGTCGCACCATACGCCGCGATCCTGGAAACCGCAGCCGGTCATCGGCACCGAGATCTTCATACCGGTTACGAATCCGATCGAGCGGCTCAACGGCGAGATCAAACGGCGAACCGACGTCGTCGGCATCTTCCCGAACGACGACGCCATCGTGCGCCTTGTCGGTGCCTTGCTGCTCGAACAGCACGATGAGTGGGCAGTCCAACGCGCTCGCTACATGACGCTGGAAAGCGTCGGACATTTGAGCGATGATCCTCTCATCAGCCTGCCCGCTGTGGCGCGCTGATCAGCCCGGCACTGCCGGAAAACACGGCGACCATCGCCGCCAGCTACACCACTCAGTGGGACACTATCAATGGGCCGCGCGCGTAACCGCTCCATTCTCCTAGTGGCGGAAGTTTCTGGCGGCCCCGTGCGGCCAGCCAGCACGGATTGGTAGAACACTGATCTTCCTGCTTTGGACCGCAGCGCGATGCGTCCGCGAATGATGCAAGGCTATGTTACAAGCCGATTTCAGACCGCAGCCTTTTCAAGGCAGACTGCTGGGCTCGACCCAACCAATTCCGAACCTTCGAAGTGCTGTAATCTCTCCGCAATTGTTGCTACACCTGAACTGGCATAGGACGATGCGTCGTTGCTAGATGGACGAGCCCGTCCAACGGGCAATGGCGGAAGCCGGAGCGGCATGCGGCATCACGTTTGGGGTCGCTTCAAGAAGAGATGACACATGAATAAGCTCGACCGCATCGACTATCGTATCCTTGAGGCGCTCCAGGATGATGGGCGTCTTCCCGTGAAGCGGCTCGCCGACATTGTCGGCATTTCCGTTTCGCCTTGCTGGCAACGAGTTAAGAAGCTTGAGAAAGCGGGAATAATACGCCGCTATACGGCAGAAATAGCAATTGAAAAACTGCAGACTATTCAGATCGTTTTGGCCCACGTGGTAATGACCAGGCAAAACCGTGAGACTTACGCGAAATTTGAGCGCCAAGTGCGCGACATTCCAGAAGTAGTAGAATGTTATGAGGTAACTGGATCTTTTGATTATCATCTTAAGTTTATTGTGGAAAACATGGAAAGATACAATGAAATAGTTGAAACGTTTCTTGGCACCGCGTTTGGTGTAGAAAAGTACTTTACCTATGTCGTGACCCGGACGGCGAAGGACGAACAGAATGTCCGCGTGAGCAGTGAGCTAATGTCGCGGACGGCACCCGGCTGAGAACCGGGACGGTGCCCGTCCTAACTGTCGGGAGAGATCGAGATGGCAATGGCGCACGAAACTGTTTTCGGAAATCAGGATTCGATCCTGGCGCTGCTACCTCTGTCGTGGACCATCTGCTCGGGGACGGACAATCGCATACGGTGTCCGGCGGCCCTCCGGGTTGAGAAACACCACCGTCATGCGCTTAATGTGACATTGGCTTTTCCAGGCGGTCAACCGCGTCGGAGATGGGAACTGAGGCTGCGGGAAATGGAATAAGCAACCGGCCGAGCGATCCACTGTGATGACTTCGGCAACGACAGTTTGAGGTTGTGCCGTCGTGCTAAAAAAACAATCGTCAAGTTAGACGAGCGTACACATGTAAGGCCGCGGGAGCGCGCCAACAGCATCATTTGGCTCCAGCTGAGCCCGCAAGACTGCTTTGATCTATCATCCCGTTTTCAGACGAAAATGGCACAAAGCGCCGATTATTGACACCATTAGCGCCGAAAAAAGAAACTCGTTGGATGTTCGCGCTTGTGGGGCGCCCCAGTCGGGCGCTCCATGGCAAGCCTTGTGCGCGGGGGGAGCTGGCCGGCATGCAATTCGCGAAGGCGCTGGTCCAGTTCCTTGTCCACCGACGTGAGGCGATGGTTGAGGCGAAGATAGTCCATCCAGGTCGGCGTGCGGAATGTCTCCGTCCAATTCAATGGCTCCTGCAGATCCCTCTGAAGATTCCAGTGCCTGGCGCCTGCGCGGCTTTGCACGCGACGCCGTTCTCGCATCTGATCGAGAAATTCCTCGAGGTTCGCTTCCGGGATGGCGTACTCGATCTTGATCACGATCGGACCGCTCCTCGACTTCAGGTCGAGGGCGAGTTGCGGGGTCTCGAAATCAAGCGAATCCTGATCGGACTCCTTCCATTGACGGATTGGCAACAGGAGTCCGGTGGCGGCAACCAGCAGCAGGGCGCCGGCGGAACTCTCCAGCGCCAGCGTGAGGGAATAGTTTTCAGCCACCACGCCCCACAGCCAGCTTCCGGCCGCAACGCCGCCTGACGCAAGCGCAGAGTAGATCGAGAGCGTACGCCCGACGACCCATCGTGGGCTCGACAGTTGCACGCTGACGTCAAGCCCGGTCCAGGTGACGACCCATCCTGCCCCGCCGAGGGTCAAGGCAATCGTCGCCACCGCGATCGAAGGCGTGAAAGCAAGAGCCAGGCAGCAGGCGGCGCAGGAAATGCATGCCAGCGTGGTCAGCCGCTCCTGCGACAGCTGCCGTCTCAACGCATTGTTGGAGATGCCCGCGCACAGGGCACCGGCGCCAAACCCGGCCATCAGGACACCGTAGACGATAGGTCCTCCCCCCAGTTGATCGCGCGCGACGAGAGGCAGCAGCGCCAGGATGGAAATGCTTGTCAGTCCGAAAAGAGTTCCGCGCGCGATCGCAGCCTTGATCTCTCCCGACAGCGCCGTGAAGCGCGCCCCGTCATGAATTGCCGTGGTCAACGGCTCACGCGGAAGGGGCGAAGAACGACCGCTCCATTTGCGGAGAGCTATGACCCATAGCATCGCGAAATAGGTCAGCGTCGCGAGGGCAAATGCAGTCAGCGGTCCGAAAAAGGCGACAATGATGCCGCCGACCGCCGGCCCGATGCTCTGCATTGCATTGTAGCCACCCAAGATTAGTGTGACGGCAGCGGGAACTTCGCGCTTTCGAAGAATGTCGCCGACCGACGCGTGCCAGGCCGGATCGGTGAAGGCGGCACCGCATCCGGCAAGACAGCTGCATGCCAGGATCATCCATGGATTGTTAATTCCGAGCCCCACAAGGACGGTCAGCATGATCGATGACAATGCTATCACGCACCAGCCGATCGCCATGACGTGACGACGGCTGAAATTGTCGGCAATAGCGCCGGCAAAGATCGACAACAGGAAGACCGGCAGCGTCGTGGAAGCCTGCACGAGCGCTACCATCACGTCTGACCTCGATGTGGTTGCCATGAGCCAGCTGACCGCCACGGTCTGAAAAAGCCAACCCAGGCTTGACACCTGCGCGGCGAGCCAAACTGCACGAAACGTTGCGTTCTTAAGAGGAGCGAACGTCGCGGACGAAACTGCATCTGCGTCCGCGCTCACCACCGTGCCCATCGGCCGAACCTTTCAAGATTTGGTAGACGTCAGCCCGAAATTCCCTGCCGCAATTGCCCATGCAGCGGGGCAGGATCAGGGCATTATTGATGCGACCAAATCGCTCCCTGAAGGATCCAATGTCATGGCGCGAAAGCACCATTTCATCGGCTCATTGCAAGGTGCATTGGCGTACCGCTTAGTCACCTGGAAAACATGGATCTGGAAATCAATAGGCCATGCTCATTTCTGCCGACACCCCGGGGCGGCTGCCGCCGAGACTTGCTCGACGGCAGCCTGATTGCCTTGGGAGGCGAAGGGGCAAGGGCAAAGGCGACTGTGTGAACGATGATCACCCTGGCGGCGGTACGTGCGCCTCTGAACGTGCGCCGGCTGAGATCAGCTTCTAGATTTGAACGACCTAAGCAGCGCCGCGCAGTGCGTTAACACGATGCAATCAGCTCCACTCGCGTCTATGGCCTTGCTGCGTCGACAGCACCCTCGCCGATCACGACTAATCAGTGGCCAACCAAGACTCATTAACGGGCCAACTCACTCTCACCTGATCGCCTACGGTCCATGGTCGAGACTCGCTGGGCCGGTGGGGGTCCGCAACTGTGAAGGTCGTACCGTCCTCAATGCGCACGTGGTAAGAGCGATACATCCCCTTGAATAGTACCTCGGTCACGCTCCCCAGCAGACCCGTACCCGCGGCCGGCTCAAGTTGGCAACATTCAGGTCGGATGACGAGATACGCTCGTTCACCCTGAGGGAGGTCAGGAACATCCGGTAGCGGGCCTCGCATGCCGTTCGCGGTGGAGTATTCGCGTGTTCCATGCGCAACAGTTACTGGGAGGCAGTTTGACGCGCCGATAAAGTCGGCTACGTAGCGAGTTGTTGGGCGGTCGTAGATGTCCTCCGGGGATCCCAGTTGGCATACACGTCCACCTCGCATCACCGCGATCCGATCGGACATGGTCAAGGCTTCCTCTTGATCGTGGGTTACGTAGACAAATGTCATCCCGAGCCGCTCCTGGAGCGCCTTAAGCTCTATCTGCATAGTCTTGCGCAGTTGCAGATCGAGTGCCCCGAGCGGCTCGTCGAGCAGCAGGATGCGCGGACGCTTCACAACGGCGCGCGCTAGCGCAACGCGCTGTTGCTGACCGCCCGAGAGCTCGTTCGGGCGTCGCGATGCAAATTCCTCCAGCCGTACCAGCGAGAGGGCCTCGTTTACCCGTTCAAGCCGCTCTTTCTTGGGCACCCCGTCCTCTCGCAGTCCGAAGGCAACGTTCTCTGCAACGTCGAGATGCGCGAAAAGCGCGTAGCTCTGGAAGACGGTATTGATCGGTCGCTTTTCGGGTGGTTGGTCTGTGATGTCGCGCCCCTCAAGGAGGATCCGCCCGCTCCGCGGTCGTTCGAAGCCAGCGATGAGGCGCAGCGTCGTTGTCTTTCCGCACCCGCTGGGACCCAGTATTGAGAAGAACTCCCCCTGCGCGAGCGACAGGTCGACTGCGTCGATCGCGTGCGCAGAGCCAAACGACTTAGACAGGCCGCGGAGTTCGAGGAAGTCCTGCCTGGAAACAGCAGGAGCTTGGACGACGGCCCCGGCGTTTGTGCGGGCGCTCACTGTACTCATGACCTGGCCCCCTGATCGCGACCCATACTCCGGCGCCTCCGCGCGGAGCGCAGCCAATAGTAGGCAGATAGGCCAAGCAGGATGACCAGCGTCGAAAGCGCAATCATGAATGTCGCAATCGCGTTCACCTCAGGGGTGATTTTCGTGCGCATCAACGAGACGATCTGAATCGTCACAACTGGCATTTTGCTCCGCCTCTTATCTGGAGTTCACTTCGACATCAGGCGCGATAGCTCGCGTCTATGGCCTTGCTGCGTCGACAGCACCCTCGCCGATCACGACTAATCAGTGGCCAACCAAGACTCATTAACGGGCCAACTCACTCTCACCTGATCGCCTACGGTCCATGGTCGAGACTCGCTGGGCCGGTGGGGGTCCGCAACTGTGAAGGTCGTACCGTCCTCAATGCGCACGTGGTAAGAGCGATACATCCCCTTGAATAGTACCTCGGTCACGCTCCCCAGCAGACCCGTACCCGCGGCCGGCTCAAGTTGGCAACATTCAGGTCGGATGACGAGATACGCTCGTTCACCCTGAGGGAGGTCAGGAACATCCGGTAGCGGGCCTCGCATGCCGTTCGCGGTGGAGTATTCGCGTGTTCCATGCGCAACAGTTACTGGGAGGCAGTTTGACGCGCCGATAAAGTCGGCTACGTAGCGAGTTGTTGGGCGGTCGTAGATGTCCTCCGGGGATCCCAGTTGGCATACACGTCCACCTCGCATCACCGCGATCCGATCGGACATGGTCAAGGCTTCCTCTTGATCGTGGGTTACGTAGACAAATGTCATCCCGAGCCGCTCCTGGAGCGCCTTAAGCTCTATCTGCATAGTCTTGCGCAGTTGCAGATCGAGTGCCCCGAGCGGCTCGTCGAGCAGCAGGATGCGCGGACGCTTCACAACGGCGCGCGCTAGCGCAACGCGCTGTTGCTGACCGCCCGAGAGCTCGTTCGGGCGTCGCGATGCAAATTCCTCCAGCCGTACCAGCGAGAGGGCCTCGTTTACCCGTTCAAGCCGCTCTTTCTTGGGCACCCCGTCCTCTCGCAGTCCGAAGGCAACGTTCTCTGCAACGTCGAGATGCGCGAAAAGCGCGTAGCTCTGGAAGACGGTATTGATCGGTCGCTTTTCGGGTGGTTGGTCTGTGATGTCGCGCCCCTCAAGGAGGATCCGCCCGCTCCGCGGTCGTTCGAAGCCAGCGATGAGGCGCAGCGTCGTTGTCTTTCCGCACCCGCTGGGACCCAGTATTGAGAAGAACTCCCCCTGCGCGAGCGACAGGTCGACTGCGTCGATCGCGTGCGCAGAGCCAAACGACTTAGACAGGCCGCGGAGTTCGAGGAAGTCCTGCCTGGAAACAGCAGGAGCTTGGACGACGGCCCCGGCGTTTGTGCGGGCGCTCACTGTACTCATGACCTGGCCCCCTGATCGCGACCCATACTCCGGCGCCTCCGCGCGGAGCGCAGCCAATAGTAGGCAGATAGGCCAAGCAGGATGACCAGCGTCGAAAGCGCAATCATGAATGTCGCAATCGCGTTCACCTCAGGGGTGATTTTCGTGCGCATCAACGAGAAGAGCACAAGCGGTAGCGTGTTAAGGTCAGAGGAAAGGAAGAGAGACGTAATGACGTTGTCCATGGAAAACGCGAACACCAGCAGGCTAGCGGTCAGAATCGCGGGCATTGCCTCCGGAAGAGTCACCCGAATCAGGGCACGCGCGGCGGTTGCGCCCAAGTCACGGGCAGCCTCCTCGATATATGGGTCGCGGCGTGCCAACCGAGCGCTCACGATCATGATCACATAAGCAGTGTAGAGGCTGGCGTGTCCAACGACGACGGTGCCAAACCCGCGTGGCCAGTTCACTGCCTGGAACGTCACAAGCAAGCCAACTACGAGAACGAGTTCTGGCATAAGCAGCCGCGAGTAAGTCGAGGCGTTGGTGACTGCGCGGACGGTCCAACCCGCACGCCGGAGCCCGATCGCGGCTAGTGTTCCGGTTGCGGTCGAGATCGCTGTAGTGGCTGTCGCGATGAGGAGGCTGTTGCGGATCGCCTCGAGGACCACGTCGTCCTCAAACATTTGCTTGAACCAGCGAGTTGTCAACCCTCCCCACTCTGCCATGTTGGCATCGCCGTTAACGGAGTTCGCAATGACAAGAACAATGGGAACGAACAGGAACATGTAGACTAGGATCACGAAGCTGTAGAGGGGTACCTGTCGCAGCGCACGGGTCACAACGGCATCCTCTCAAGCTCGATGCGCCCGACGACCCTTATGCAGAGTCCAATCGCGGCTAAGAGTAGGCCTACCAGGATGACCGAGAGCGCTGCGCCGTAGGGCCATTCGAAGCTGCGACCGAACTGGTTGGCGATAACGTTGCCGTACATAAGAGTCTTGCCGCCACCGAGAATGGTGGGAATGACGTACTCACCGGTGGCAGGCGCTCCCACTACGATGATTCCCGCGATCATCCCCGGTAAGCCTTGAGGGTAAACGACCCTGCGGAAAGTGGATATGCTGCTCGCGCCTAGGTCCCGCGCTGCTTCAAGCACATGAGGATGTATACGATCCAGAACTACGAAGAGGGTCAGAACCATTAGCGGGAGATAGTTGTAAACGATGCCTATGATAATAGCAGAAGGGCTGAAAAGTAGGTCTAAAGGTCGATCCAGCACTCCAAGTGAGATGAGGGCATCATTTAAAATCCCGTTAGTATCGAGAATGCCCACCCAAGCATAAGTTCGAATAACGAATGAGGTGAGGAAGGGGATTATTACCAGCGTTACAAGGTACGGCTTGAACCGGCCTGCTCGAAAAGCGAGAAAATATGCCAGCGGATATGCCATCAACAGGCAAATAAACGTTGCAGCCCCGGAGATCCAGAGAGACCGAACCAGGGCCTGCAAAATGATCGAGTCGTTAAACCGCTCGTAACTTTCCAAAGTCCAGCCAAAGGATATCTTGGCAGTCAATGTATCCTGCGTAGCGAACGAATACAGGATCATCAGCGCACTAGGTACGAGGAAGAACAACAGTACCCAGACCAGGTTTGGCAAGGAAACCAAGCCGCGCGACAAGCCGGAGAGTTGCGGCCGCTTCATCGAAAATCCAGACCGAGCTGAGCGTGGCAGCAAGTTTCGCCAACGCGCCAAAGACGATATTTCCCTGCCCACAGGAGCATCAGCATACTCGTTGGGCGTTGTTCGGTCTGGACGTTTTCCCATTCGCGGAATCCTCGTTCGATGTCAGGCGGCTTGAATACGCAGCCATTCGCGATCCCAGATCCGTTGACCCTCCCCCAGTGGTTTCGGATACTGCACCCGCTTGAGCACTTCCTTGGGCGGATTGAGTATTTCCGAATTCGCCATCCGCTTGTCAATGAACGGCTTGCTAGCCTCCATGCAGGACGCGGTCCCCAGCGTGTTGACGAAGTTTCCATATTGGCGCGGCTGAAAGAAGAAGTCGAAGAACTTCCAGACAACTGGCAGCCGCTCGGACGTGTTGACGGGAGCCCAGACATCGAGATAGCCGTATATGCCGTCCTCGGGCGCGACCCAAACGATGTTCTCATTCTCCTGTTGGGCCAAATAAATATCATAGTCCCAGCTCATCGCGATCGCAACTGAACCGTCGACCAACCCCCTCGAAATGTCCGTGTCCACGAACCGCTTCAAATAGGGCTTAATCTCGATGATCTTGTCGGCGGCGCGCCTCACAGTGCTGCCGTCCGTCGACGAAATCGAGTCGCCGTTGACGATGAGCCCTGTCCCGATGACAAATTGCGGCTGGTTGAGGAACGTGATCTTGCCCTTATATTTCTCTGCTACCTTCCAGACATCGGCCCACGATTTCAAATCCTCTTTGACGATGTCGCGGCGGTAGCCGAATCCCGTTTTGCCGTAGTCAGTCGTGACGCAGCGGGGCTGCGATGCCGCCGCATAGCCGACTTTAAAGGCCTCGTCGATGTTGGCGTAGTTCGGCACTGCGCCCAGATCAACTGGAGCCGACACGCCCAAGTCGATGAGGCGCTGAACGTCGTTCTCGACGAGCAACATTATGTCCACCGCCGCGGGATCCGTCGCGAGCTTTGCGATCCGGTCCTCCTCGCCAGGGATTGACGCCAATCGCACGTCCGCGTCAGGATATGCCTTCCGAAAGTCGGGAATGTTGTCCTTTCCAATCCAGTCGGGCCAACCGCCTAACGTGATGGTGCCGCTGGTCAGTTGCTTGACCGAGGCCTCGCCGCTGGCCCATGCCGATCCCAATCCTCCCAGCGACAGTGCAACGAGCCCGCCAGCCATCGAGTGGAATCGTCGCCGGTTGATCACGTTGCGTTGTGCATTGGCTACTCTCAGTTCCCACAGCTCTTTTTCGCTCTTTTTCATCGCTCCTACCTCACTCCCATCAGGTTAGGTTTAAGTCTGTATTCCCATCGCTTCAAAAAAGGCTCGCCAGTAGCGCGTTACCTCGTCGCATTGAAGGCATTGCTTAGAGCTTTGCTTGAGAAATTATCATTTATCTGCATTACAGCTCTGGTCGCGATGCGTTACTGTCGATACCAGTACTTGGGCAGGAAAGGCCAACGCATTCCTTGCGTCCCTCTCAAAAACCTCGCCGTGTTGTGCTAGGCGGGCAAGATATGCCCATAGTGTCTTCGCGCATGACCATCGCTGATGTAACCCTCTCTTACATCGACCCTAACAGCCTCCGCTTCCCGCTCCGATGCCGGTCCATATCCTCCTCCACCCCCACATTGGATTTCGAAAACCGCGTTCTTCGGAACCTCTACGCGCGTCGCCTTTCCAATCTCCTTAGTTCGTCCGTCCGGTAGGCGTAGCACTGCGCGGTTTGGCCGCCCCTTGTCCCCGCCTGCGAGACCCCAAGGCGGGTTCTTCGTCCGCTCGATCACGCTTGTAACCCACGAGTCCTCAAGTGCTCGAAAGCTGATGTCAAGGCCAAGACCGCCGCGATAGCGACCAGCGCCACCGGAATCCTGTGCTAGTTCAACCTTCTCAAAAAGCCAGGGATTTCTCGCTTCCCAGACCTCAGCAGAAGGAAAGCGTGTCGAAGTCTCCGAGATGTGCATCAAACTGTTTGCGCCGTCTCCGGCGGCATGAGCTCCCTGTCCAACTGGGCATACAAAGGCGTCTGCCCATGGTTCACGCGTGCCTGACCGAAGCCCCCAGGGTACCACCGTAAGAATACAGCCCCCACTACTCGCCGGGACCCGCTCCGGCAGCGCAGTGGCGAGCGCCTTGTAGATAACTTCCATCGCCTGCAGAGTCGCCCAACCGACCAGGAAGCATGGAGAAGGGGGGAGCGGTTCAAACATTGATCCGGGTCGCGTAATGACCTCTATTGGGCGGAAGTGCCCTTGGTTCGGCTGGTCGCCGCTCCCTGCCAGCATCATAATCGCGACGGAAGTGGCTGAGACAGTGTCGGGGCGCGGGCAATTGATCGGTCCCCCTCGAGCTTCAGGAGCATTGGAATAATCGACCGTAACACTCGAGCCAGCGATCTCGACGATCACCTCAAACTCGATCTCTTCATCGCTGATCCCGTCGCTGTCCATCCGTCCAAAGGCAGAGTAACGGCCGTCTGGAATTTCCTGTAGGTAGCTACGCACAAGCGCTTCGCCATGATCTAGCATTCGCTCAACGGCCCCGGAGAAGCGCTCACCGCCATGCCGCTCTACCACGTCCCTCATGCCAACTGCCCCGACTCTGAGGGACGCCACCATAGCTTCGACGTCGCCGCCGATGGCGATGGGCATGCGTGAATTTGCAAGCAGGGTACGATATATGTCCAGGACGCGCTCCCCCCGCCTATACAGTTTGACGCCGGGAAAAATTGTCCCCTCTTGGAAAAGGTCAACCGTATCCGTCGAGTACGGTTCTTTCCCCCCCACGTCGAGGAGGTGAGCCTTCACGGCAGCGTATCCGATCAGCTCGTCGCTACCTGCAAAGACCGGCATAATGAGAGCCGCGTCCTGCGGATGAGTTCCCGTTGCGTATGGCAGGTTTATGTAGAGAATGTCGCCAGGTTCGAGTGCCCTTTCCCCTCCGACGCCTTTGACGGCGGCCTCGACACAAAAGCTCAACGTTCCCATGAAGATCGGCAGTGTCGGTGCTTGGGCCAGCAATCGTACCTTCCGATCGTAAATCGAAACCGCGAAGTCAAGAACTTCATAGATTACAGGGGAGAATGCAGTGCGGATTAGTGTCCGCTTCATCTGCTCAGCTACTGAATTTAGAGTGTGTCTGATGATTTCTGTTGTAATCGGATCAACGTCTTCAATCATGGCCTGTGTCGCTTTCTTCATCGCTGAACGCTGCTCCGTCATGACCGTGTCCTCTTATCAGTAAGCAAAAGCGACCCTTCGTCACCAACGCGAAGAGAAAATCCGACATCCAGGTAAGTTGTCGCGGTTTGTTCAAGGACGATCGCCGGGCCCGTGATCGCGTCGCCTGCAGATAAGGACGTCCGCGGCACTATCTGAAACGGCAGCACCGCATCTTCCGTGAAAGAGTAGGCGTCGAACGTCTCCGGTGGCCTCAGTGACGCCCCCGGAACCGCTTTTTCAGTCCTCGGCGGGAGTGGCGTCCGAGCCGTGGCCCGCATGACGACGACCTCTAGGTCATCCTCCAGTGCATGGCCAAAGGTCTTAGTGTACTCGGCGACGAATAGTTTACGAATCTGGTCGATCGAAGCACGGACTTCTCCATCGCGAAACGGAACAGGAACCGTTAGCGAGTGCTCTTGTCCGACGAAGCGAAGGTCGAGGGCAACCTCGTTGTCCTGGCTGTCCGTGATGCTTCCCTCAACGGCGTCCGAGCCAAGCGTTTCGAAAGAGGCAGCAAGTGCGCGATTAATTTCAGGAAGACTCGTATCTGTTAGCTTGAGGATACGGGTCCGCGCAGCTGTGCGCGTGATATCGGCACCCAAAAGGCCCCATGCAGAAAAGTTTCCAGCATGGGGCGGGACCACTATCTCTCGGATTCCCAGCTCTCGGGCAATAAGCGTTGCAAACAGAGGCCCCGCCCCCCCGAAAGCGATGATCGAGGCTGAGCGTGGATCATGACCTTGCTCGATCGTGATCTCCCTGATGGCATTGGCCATATTTGAAGTCACAATAGTCAGGATCCCGCGTGCCGTCTGCTTGATGTCGTTGAGACCCAATTCCCTTGCGAGCTCAAGGAGCGACGCCTCTGCCTTCTCGCGTTTAAGCATCAGCCCAGTCGAAAGCTTCGCTTGACCAAGCATTCCGAGGACCAGTGCGGCGTCTGTTACCGTTGCTGCCGTGCCACCTCGGTCATAGCACGCAGGCCCCGGCTGCGCACCAGCACTCCGGGGCCCGACTTTCATGAGCCCCCCGCGGTCAACGTACGCGATCGATCCGCCGCCCGCCCCGATGGTGCGAAGGTCCACCCACGGGACCTGTACAGGGAGGCCAACAACACTGCCCTCGTACATAAGGGGTGGCCGATCGCCTCTGATGAAGCAAGTGTCGAAGCTCGTTCCACCTACATCTATCGAAATGGCATCGCCTAGGCCAAGCCGTCGTGCAAGCTCCGCGGCGCCCTCGGCTCCAGCAGCTGGTCCAGACAGAACCGTCTCGACCGGTCGTCGTCCGGCCTCCTCGAAGGTCATCGCTCCCCCGCCAGAGCGAGTGACCAGCATCTTTCCCCTGAATCCCGTCGCTCTCACCCGTTCTCCGAGCGACTTAAGATAATTGGCCATACGCGGCCGCACGAATGCATCAACAACCGTGGTGGAGGTGCGCTCGTACTCACGATATTCGCCGGAGACCTCGTGCGAGAGCGAAAGTTCCCCACGATACCCCGCTTCCCGCAACGCTTTTGCTGCCGCAATTTCATGTGCGGGATTCACATAGGAGTGAAGGAATGAGATCGCGACCGATTCAATACCTTCTGCCTCGAGCGCTTTTGCAGCTTCGAAGACGTCCTTCTCGTCAAGGTGAGTTAGGATTGCCCCGTCGGCAGTGATGCGTTCCGTGATCGGGATTCGCAGCCGCCTGGACACTAAAGGCGAAGGGGGATTCCAGAATAGGTTGTACGCGTCCCCACGATCTCCCCGACGTGACTCGAGAACATCTCGAAAGCCCCGTGTGCAGAGGAGAGCCATCTTGGGGCCCTTCCGTTCAAGCAAAGCGTTGAGCGGAACGGTCGTCGCGTGAATAAAGAATGCAGCTTCGCTCATAGCGCGAGGCGGAATCGCCTCCGCGATTGCTGAGGCCACCCCTTCAACGGGATCGGCGGACGTTGTCGAAACTTTGGCGGGCCAGACTTCACCCGTGGTGTCGTCGTAGAAGATCAAATCCGTGAATGTTCCACCCACATCAACACCAACTCGCGTAGCCATTAACCCTCCTCTTCAATTATTAACCGCACTGCCTCAAGCCATTAATTTGCTATAGGCCTGCTGCTGACCATCGTCCGGGTACCGCGTCTCTCCATTTAAACAAGCGCCTAACGTCGACCTCGATGATCGCCGACGCTGCCCCTGTGGTTCCAGATCCTGACGCCGTAAGTACGATTCCCCGGAGTTTATCGACGTTGCGGGAGGAAGTGCTGCCGAAGATCGCCTCGCAAACGGAAAGTTTTTCTTCGGAATGCCTTGTCCAAAGTTGAAAATAAGAAGCGCGGGCGTGGCTGAGGCGCTTGCGCTCGCCGCCGAGCTCAGTGACGACTGAACAGCGCAAAAACACCTGTCCGCCGAAGGGCGCCACGATGCGGGCAAGCAATTTGGGGACGGCATTCTCGATTGTGCAAGGACAGCCTAGCGATCTCTGAGACGAGGCGTTCGAGAACGGCAACCCATGCGCAGGCAAATCCGCTCTGCGCAAACGGTCTCGGTTTGGCCGGCCACGTCTCTCGGCGCTGCGCGAAGTCGAGACAGCGTTGGTTAGGTGAACCTCGCCCAGCGCAGCCGTTTTGCGCCATGAAGCGGCCGGGCCGTTCGCCCAGGCGGTTCGCGCGGCCGGGAGTGGGAAACGACCGACGGAGGCGAGCTCATTCGGCGTGTGGATGACGGCGGAAATGGTCACTGCCCCGGGACCGACTGGTAAGGAGGTGTGAGGGTCGATGACCTGAATGGGCAAAATGATCGAAGCGATCTGGACCGGGAAGACCAGAAATTAACTGGGAGCGTAGAGCTCGTTTGGCGGATTTGGACCCGTTACGCAGATCACCATACGGGCCCGCGGCTTTTGAAAGTGCCGCACCAATGAGGCCTGACAGAAGACCGCACTCGATCACATGGGCGGCAACCACCGAAGTTAATTGGGCATTATTTCGTTACTTAGCCGCCGATCGATTTGGAGGCTTCTCATATCATCTGGGCCGCGGGATCTTATTTTTCTTTGTTGGCAAACTGGAAATCGTGAATGATGCGGGGCGGACCCGTACGCCTCCCGGTATGCTTTCGAGAAGTGCGATGCAGAGACAAAGCCACATGCAATCGCAATTTCAAGGACCGGCAGTCGCGAACTGATGAGTAGCAAGTGAGCACGTTCTAGACGAAGATCCAAATAATACCGACTTGGTGAACATCCCAGTTCGCGCCTAAACAGCCGCTCGATTTGACGGCGGGACAGGCCCGCCGACCGCACAATATCATCTAGCAGCAATGGTTCCGTGAGGTTTGCTTCCATCAACTCAATGACCTTGATGACCGTCTGATGGTTTAGTTGCACTCGAGAATGAAGCGGTAGACGTTGGCGATCACCTGCGGAACGGGTCCTGAACGCGATGGCTTTTTCGCAAACACGGTTGGCAACGATCGTCCCATGATGGCCGCCGACCAAATCCAAAAACATGTCGAAGGGGGCGTCACCGCCCGCGCAAGTGTATAGGTCTCCGTCCCGTTCAAAGGCGGTTTGAGTGGCTAGCACAAGTGGGAACCGCTCGGAGAACAGAGGGAATTGCTCCCAGTGCACTGCGCAACGTCGCCCTTCTGCAACTCCTACTCGAGCGAGCGCGATAGTACCGCCACTTATGCCTACGAGGCTGCCGCGGCGGTTGCGACACTCTCGTAGCCATGCATCAAGCTGTCTGTGCATACTAGGAGCGTTGCGACCGCCCACGACGACGACAGTCGGCGGTGACATCGAACGCCGAGCCCGTTCACGTTCGAAGGCCAACGAAGAATCGACGCAAACCGATAAACCGCAACTCGAGGCCGCAGGTTGCCCGTCGTCCGAAATCACTTGCCACCTATAAACGTCCCGCCCCACCACTTCGTTGGCGAGCCTCAATGCTTCCAGTGCTGACGAGAGGGCCTGGAGCGAAAAGGTGGGCAAGAGGTAGAAGACAAAATTTTGCCATGTGGACTGTGCGTCTAGCATCCCTTGGGTGTCCTTTTCTGCTGCCTTGATCGCTCAAGCTTCCAGCGGCGAAGCCAGAACTGCGCGACCGACTTGCTTATTGGTTCTGTGCCCGTCGGACCCGTATTCGGCAGCACCCGAGCGAAGGTTTTGCACTTCGTCGCGGTCGATAAACCGGGTATAGACTGAACTCAGGTCCTGGATAGGGCGTTTTGGCGCCGTCCCACCTCGGTGGAGAGCCGAACTTTCTCCCCTCAACGTGTCGTTCGATCCTCCATGTCGCGCTCGCTTACCTCGCAACAGTGAATAACTCGCATCCCGGGCCAAGCAGCAGTTGTTGAGCGTTCGGGCAGAATCTGGTAGAGTGCTGCTAACGAATAAATCGGCTGCTTGTCATCTAATGTAAAGTCGATCTCACATCATGCGTGACTTCTATGCGGGTACGTCTTCCCTGAGCTGTGTTGAAAGTATGTAGGCCGCTGCGGTCCTGCGTACCGATACCATTGCTTTTGAGACTCATGGCTGCTTCCTTTCAGGCTAGCGACTACCACTGCAACTTGTGAAGTCATGAAACTGTTGTCTCTAATCAACCATGGGTCACTGGAATATGTGTGCCGGTATTCATAGCCCAGGCTGCCTTGCGTGTAGCCCGGTTCGGGTGAGATCGTAATTGGAATTCTAGCAAATCAGGTGAGATAAGTGTTTCTGTTTCCGCTGGCATCTGAAAAATCTCCATCTTCGGAGTTGCGACATTGAAAAAGCTTCTGCTGGGTGTGCGATCGGCCTCAGACAGTGATGAGAAAGAACGCGTACGGCAATGACACGGGTGCGATATACTACTCAACCGGTACGCATGATGTGCATCGAACGCTGTGACCGCCACGCATCAGCGCCAGGCCGAATGACATCATTTCTCGTGCGAAATGTGAGTGATCCAGGGTGCCCCTTCGCACAAGTTAACCCGCTGCGAACGTGCCGCGGTAGACTAGGCAACGAGCTGTCGACAAAGCTGACCTCGGAGAATTCCCGCGGTTCCGTTGAAAAGTTGCTCAACCGCACTTCGCGCGTTCTCGCGGTACGGCGCGATATTGTGGGTGGTGCTAAGACTGCACAACTTTACTATGCGTCCAGCTTGTCCTGCCCTGTCCTCTTGCCCGCGCGATTGAGGATGGCGCGGATGGACAGATCCGGTGGACCATTACCGAGATGAGATCAAGGGTATCGCCTACGATACTCCGGCGGGGGTTTTGACCGACCTTGTTCTTCACGATGAGACATGTGTGATCGCGACGTTGCCGATAGATGATGAGCGCCGTCTCGGTCCAGGCGGCGATCCTCAACCTCCTGGCCGACCTGCAGTCGAAGCAGGACGTCAGCTACATCTTCATCTCGCACGACCTCGTCGAGGATCAGCATCGACAGATCGTTTGCCAAGGCATGGCGATCGCCACGCGCTGCTGCATGCCGCCTGACAACTGGTGAGGATAGCGCTGCATGACGCTGGCCGGATCGGAGCTGCGCACCAGGTTCAGCATCGCGATCGCCTTATCGCTCGCCGCTTGTCCCGAAACGCAGGCCAGCTCGAAGATCGCGGTGAGCTGGCGGCCGATGCGCAGCGACGGGTTCAGGGCCTTGCCCGGGTCCTGATAGACCATGGAGACGCTTTCCGCGCGGGCGCGCCCCAGCGCCTCGGCATCGAGCTTCATCACATCCTCGCCGTCGAGCGCGATCGAGCCGCCGGTGATCGAACCGTTGCGCGGCAAATAGCGCACCACCGACAGCGCCACCGTGGACTTGCCGCAGCCGGATTCGCCGACCAGCCCGTACGCCTCGCCCGGCTTGATGGTGAGGTTGACGTTGCGCAGCACCGCGCGGTTGCGGCCGCCGACGCGATAGGCGACCGATAGATCCTTGAGCTCGAGCGCGTTCCTGTCAGTCATTGAACGCTCCGTGGACGCCATCGGCAACCAGGTTGACGCCGATCACCAGCGAGGCGATCGCCAGAGCATCGAACAGCCCGTCCACCAGAAGCCGCCGCCCATCGTTGCCGTAATTGCTGGAGATGGAGAGCGCCCCGTCGGGGGACGGCGGCTGGATGCCGAAGCCCATGAAGGAAAGAACCGCATGCCGCTCGAAAACCATCTAATTGAGGGCCTTGTAGACGGCCGTGTTAGCCGCTGCGATTTCATCCGTCATGGTAGCCTACTTGGCCTTTCGCTGCCATTGTTAGCCGGCATAACCACGGCCGCGCGGGCCTAGGCGTCATGACCTCTCATGCGCGAGCGCAAGGTGCGCCTGGCTCCTGGCGGCTTAACTTGGTATTTATTACGTGGCATATCATGTCAGGTGTACCCCAACCCCGGTCCAACCCATGACGGAACCTTTGCCCGGCATTTCTGCGGGGAGATGCCGTTGAAGTCTCGAAAGCTCTTTGCGAAATGCGAGGCCGATATGAATCCGCAGGCCATTGCGATATCAATGATCGGCATCCGCGTACCCTCGATCAGCCGTTTTGCGTGCTCGACCCTGATTCGGAGATAATGACGAACGGGGGTTATTCCTATATGGGCAGCAAACAGCCGCTCAAGTTGGCGGCGAGAGATCCCTACCCGCTGAGCCACCTCGCCGAGTGACAACGGAAACTCGACATTCTCCTCCATGGTCCGCATCGCTAACTCCAGCTTGGGGCTCACTCCGGCAAACGCCAGTCGCGATGGCCCTGTCTGACGCTTTGAACCCGAACGTTGACCTTCCACTGTCGCATGGCGGCAAACCTCCTGCGCAATGAAGCCCCCAGCGTGGCTGCCGATGAGGTCCACCGCGAGATCGAACGCCGCCAGTTCGCCGGCACATGTTGAATACTGCCCGTCCTTGACGAATAAGGAATCCCGGATCCGGGACGTGTGAAACACTTCGGAAAACGCGGCGAGCCGCGACCAGTGGATCGTGCATCGCGTGTCTGCCAAGAGACCAGTCTGGGCGAGCAGCCAAGTTCCGGTGCCTATGGCCGAAATCGGTATCCCACGCCGGGCAATGGCGCGCAGAAAAGTATTGAGTTGCGGCGAAAGCTGCCTTTCCACGGGCTCACCTGCAATAAGGACGACCTGATCGGCTCTTCGATCGCCCATGCCTGCTGAAAGTTCGTCCATCGAGGTGTCGACTGCCATTGCAAGTCCGTTGGTCCCTTCGACGGGCTGCTTACTCGTGCCGATGATCGACCAGCGAAACAACGACACCCCCGCGATAGCGTTGGCCATGCGCAACGGCTCGATATAGGCGTGAAGCGCGAGGTGCGAAAAGCCAGAAAGCACGAGCACCGCCACGTCGAGCGGTCGGAGGGCGGCCGTTTCGGTTGGGGCCAGCGCCTGCAAGGCGAAGATGTTGGGCGGAGCGTTCATTTGAGCGTGGTAGTAACCAAGTTGGCATTAGTCAGAATACAAAACTAACCGCACAATCGAGTATCAGGTCATCTGTGCGATCTTCTTTATAAAGAACCGCAGGGTACTCGTCAGCTGCACGGATGCGATCCAATCGATACCGTCGCATCTTGGGAAGATTAGGTTCGCGAATAGCCGAGGCCCGCCACTCCGCTTCCACCATAGCCCCACAACCGAGCCGATGCTGGTTCAATCGTGCGGCTTTTTCCCGTTGCCCCGAACTATCGATGTGATCATTTCCAGCGCGAACCGCGTCAAATGGCATAATCTTGCGGCGCTTGCTGGCGCTAAACGGGGGATTCTTACTTGAATCTGTCATTTCGAAATCCAACCCCGAGTGCATGCCTAGTCTACAGAGGAGCTCAGCGCTCGGATGGTAGATTATCAGCGAGTTAATGGCTGACTTTTTTGTATGATCCAAGCACTGTGGAGGCGACTGCCCTCTTATGCGTAAGCAACGTGTTGCGCCAATTAGGTTCTGTACCTCTCGCCTTTCTACAGGGCAGCCTATGCGGGAAACGCTCCTCCTTCGCGGGTACGCCGCGCAACGAATTCTCTAAGAGCTTCCTCAGCACCCTCTTGCAGGGAGGGGGCTTTGAAATCTTCGACTACTTTCTTCCATATGGTATTTGCACGCATAGTAGCGGTTTTGCTGCCGTCTTCAGACCACTGCCCGAAATTGCGCCAATCCGACACAAGCGGCGAATAAAATGCGGTTTGGTAGCGAGACATGGTGTAGGGCGCGCCGAAGAAATGGCCGCCCGGCTCGACTTCAGCGATCGCCTCATAAAGATTGTCTGTATCCAAATCTGCCGTCTGAAAGATTTCTGCAATCGTCTGCAGCATTTCGACATCAAGGATGAATTTCTCCAGTGATGCCGACAGGCCGCTTTCTAGCCATCCGGCAGCATGAAGCATCATGTTGACGCCGCCCAGGACCGACCCCCAAACCGAATTTAGATATTCGTAAGTGGCTTGGGCATCTGGTGTATTCGATGCAGTTGCAGCGGAGCCTCGCCAAGGCAGCCCGATATGACGCGCCAATTGCCCTGCGCCGAATGCCGCTCGCACAAACTCTGGTGTGCCGAACGCGGGAGATCCGGATTTCATGTCGACGTTAGACGTAAACGAGCCGTAAACGACCGGTGCCCCTGGGTTCACGATTTGAGACAGTGTGATTCCAGCCAACGCCTCAGCATGTTGTAGTGCGAGGGCGCCTGCAATTGTGATCGGAGCCATTGCACCGGCGAGGGTAAAAGGAGTGATGATCGCAACCTGCTTGGCACGCGCGAAATCGATAATGCCTTGGCACATCGGAACGTCGAGCTGGCGCGGAGAGTTGGTGTTAATGACCGTAAAACAGTACGGGCGAGCTCGAAAATCTTCCTCATCGACCCCGCGTGCGAGGCGGATCATCTCGAACATGTCTTTTACTTGGTTCGACCCGCGAGCATAAACGAACAGCGGCTTGTTGCTGAGAGTCAATTGGCCCTCAGTCTGAACTAGGTGGCGTAATTCAAGCGGCACGTCCTGAGGTTCGACATTAACACTCAGGAGGTGCACTATCTCAAAATGCTGCGTGAGCTTGAGGAAAGTTCGCATGTCTTCTTGCGTGCCGGCGCGTCGACCGCGTTCTATATCCATCACATTCGGGGGGCCGCCGATGCAGACAAATGCCGTGCTTGAGCCGCCAATTTGGATGTTGCGGTCCGAGGAACCGCCTGCTAGCGCGAAAGACGCAGGAGCACTTGCCAGCGCCTGTCGAACGAGACCTCGATCGATGAAAACAGTTGAACTGGATGTATCGACTTTTGCGCCGGCCTTTCGAAAATACTCGAGAGCCTCTTCGTTTAGCACACGCATGCCCAAGTTCTCTAGAACGCGCAGCGCGGTATCGTGCAATGCGGCGATTTGATCGTCGGAAAAGCTCCGCTGCGGCTGGAGAGGATTGGTCAATCTGCGGTAGGCAACCTTTCCCGACGGAACTCCTGCCGAACCGACCTCGCGCCGGGGGCGATGCCCCAATCTCTGAACTCGCTTTGTCATGAGTGCCGGCCCCTTGCTCGCAACCGTTTCATTGACGCAACCTCGCCCCGTTTGGATCGATCGGAGAGGAAGGAATTATCTCGGCTTGGCGTGGCTTCCCGACCACGTCGACTGACAGGGTGGCCCCCTCATCGACGGCGACACTGTCAACGTATCCGAGTGCTAAGCTTAGGCCGGAAACGTGCCCGTACGCGCCCGATGTCACTTGACCAACGAGATGCCCGCCCGCGAAGACAGGCTCAAAGCCTGAAGCGTCGGCGCCATTGGCATCGATTTTGAGAGTAACCAGCCGCTGTTTTGGCCGCCCTTTATCACGCTCGCCCAGTACCGCGTCTCTTCCAATGAAATCGCCTTTATCAAAGGCAACAAAGCGGTCGAGGCCGCACATGGCCGGTGTGTAAGCGCGAGTGAACTCACGCGACCAGATCCCATAGCTTTTCTCGATACGCAGAGAACTCAACGCATTGAAACCGATTTCACGAAGGTTCCACTCGCGGCCGGCTAACAACAAATCAAGGTAGAGCTGTCTTTGCTCGGCAGCGTTCACATTGATCTCATAGCCTAGTTCCCCCATCACCGAGAGGCGTGCCACATTGGCCCGGCTGCGGCAAATGTCAATTTGCTGACACGCCATGAATGGAAAGGCCGCGTTCGACAGATCTGAAGGAGTTAAGCTCGCTAGAAATTCGCGTGACTTTGGGCCGGTGATCGATAGGCCAGAAACTGCATCCGAAATGTCGGTGATCGCAACACCTGTGCTTGGCTTGTGCTGGTCGAACCAGCGCATATGCCAAGACCGCAGATAGTACGACCCCATTAGCCAGAAAGTTTCATCATCCCAGTTGAGAACGGTAAGATCGCCCATTAGATGACCAGATGCAGACAGCATCGGAGCCAGCCGCACGCGATGGGGCTTAGGAAGCTGACAGGCCAATAGACGATCGAGAAAATCCTTCGCTCCCGGCCCTTTTATCTCGTAGCGGGAAAAGGCCGTAGTATCGAGGAGGGTGACACCCTCGCGCACTGCCCGACATTCCGCCGCTACCAAAGGAAAGGCATTTGAGCGATTGAGTGTCGGAGTCTCAGCGAATCCAGGGTCGTTCGGCGTGAAATAGAGCGGCACCTCCATTCCCCATGAAGCCCCCCACCGTGCCCCTTGCGCGGACATGACGTCATAGGCCGGCGGCGTCTTTAACGGTCTGCCTGCCGGGAGCTGTTCATTAGGATAGCTGATCAAGAAGCGCCGAGCATAGAATTGTCCGGTGGTGGCTTTGAGATAAGTACGATTCGATGCGAACTTGCCGTACCGGGCAACATCCATGCCAAAAACCTCGGCCTCAGGTTCACTTGACGTGATCCACTGCGCCAATGCCAGGCCTATGCCGCCGCCTTGGCTAAACCCGGCCATGACACCGCATGCACACCAGTAATTTCGCAGGCCAGGAACAGGCCCAACTAGGGGGTTTCCGTCAGGGGTGAAAGTGATTGGCCCGTTAACCCATCGCTTAATGCCGGTACTCTGAAGAACAGGATAGCGCTCGAACCCAATCGACAGTTCAGGAGAAATTCGATCAATGTCCGCTGGGATCAATTCGATACCAAAATCCCACGGCGCGCCTTCTACATTCCAGTGTTTTGGATTGCGTTCGTAAACTCCTAGAAGCAGCCCCTTGCCTTCCTGCCGCGCGTAGGTGAACCCTTCCAAATCGACAACGGCCGGCATCTCCTCGCTCATTGCCGAAAGTTCGGGGATCGCCTCGGTGATGAGATAGTGATGCTCCATTGGTACGACCGGCAGGTCGACACCAGCCATCATCCCAACCTGTTTGGCCCAGAGTCCGGCAGCATTCACAATGTGCTCAGCTGTGACCGTTCCTTTTTCTGTCACGACGGTCCACGAGCCGTCCTGCCGCGCATGCAGTTCCATCACCCCATTACGCAGAATAACTTCCGCTCCCGCCTTTTTCGCTGCGGATGCAAAAGCGTGCGTAGTGCCGTAAGGATCAACGTAGCCGTCATTCGGATCCCAAAGGCCCCCATATATGTTCGTTGTGTCGAGGATCGGGCAGCGTTTCTTGATTTCTTCGGGCGAAATCAGCGCTACGTCATCAAGCCCGATAGTGCGAAATCCTGACAAAGCAGCCTGGAGCCATTCCCACCGCTCCCGCGTACCTGCTATGGTTATTGCTCCGGGCGTGCGAACCCCCAATTGGTGGTCACTCTCCCGCTGCAGGTCTCGATAGAGTCCGATCGTATAGCTCTGAAGCGCCGCCAGATTAGTATCTGCATTGACCGCGTGGAAGCTTGCTGCAGCATGCCAGGTCGACCCGGCCGTCAGCTCACGACGCTCGATGAGCGCGATGTCATTCCAGCCAAGTTTTGTAAGGTGGTACAGCACGCTCGCGCCGACTATTCCCCCTCCAATAACCACCACACGGTAATGCGACTTCATCAAGCTGGCCCTATGTTCGCTAGACATGGTTTCGTGAATGCAGGTGAGCCTATCAACAGCCTTTCAAAACTCGGTGCGTTTCGGCAAAGCCGATGCGGCCGAGAAGTGGCAGCGACAGTCCGAGCAGGCTGCCGTGGCGCACGAAGTCGCGGCGGCTGACGCCGCCATCGACAAGCCCGTCGATGAGATGGTTTCGAGCGGCATGCGGCAACGCCTCAGGAGATCGGCAGCGCCTCAGGAGATCGAGAATGCGGTGGTTTGTTGTCACCTTTTAGTCCTCCCCTAACACACGATGGTTTCGAGCCGCCACCCTAGGGCGGGCGGCCCAATAGTGAACTCCAGGCTTCGGCTCTTGTGAGGCCGCATCCCGCTCGGATCGCCACGAGCCAGATCCGTTCTGCATTGTACACGTTGTAAGCTTTCGACACGCGTACCAGTAGTTTTTCACAGCTCCTGCCCGCCGAAGGATTAGCCCTTTGACAATAAGGCAAGGCGCTATGGAAGTGTTGCTGACTTGCGCCCAGCTTGCGAAAACATTTGCTGTGAAAGGCTGCTCTTCGAGGTTCTTTCCGACGGAGAGGTCGTCCGCTTGCCTGCAGGCTTCTCCAACCGCACTGCTCATAATTGGTTGGCTGGCGCCGCAAGTCGTGGCGCTACGAAAATGATCATTGTCGAATCTTGAGCGTCAGTCGGCCAGAGTGTCGAAAGCGCCGCAAACTGGAGCGCCCCACTTTGGAGCGGCTCGTCGACGATCTGTGCACTGGCCATATCGGCGCTATGTTGTGCCTGAGGCCCTCGGTTGTCGCGTAAGGATCCGACTGGCACAGGCGGTGTGAGCTTTGTGGTCAGATCGATGCGCGCGTGATCGATATCACCTCGACCGGCGATAACACCAAGCCATCCCCGGCGGTTGATTGCCTGCGGCGCCTATCGGTATGATGCGACGTACGCCAACTGAGAGGCCGTATTGCCTTCATGATCAAAGGCATCGACGCAGGAAAATTACCTTCTCGCCGGGAGGTGCACATTCCACTTCGCCAAATGCTTCCCAGCCTCGACGCTCGTAGAATGCGGGCGCCTGAAACGTGGCTGTCCAAAGTACAGCAGTACGACATCCACGCCGGCGTGCGGCTTCCTCGCCGGCGGCAAGGACCCGTGCGCCTAGGCCCGTGCCACGGTGCGCATCGTCGATGAAGAGCTGTTCCACATAAAGAACTGCGTGAACTGTCGATCCGATCAGACCACCCACAATTGTACCCGATTCAGGGTCTTCAGCCGCGATCACCAGCGGCACGCCGCCAGGCAGGCCGATCTTGCTTTGATTGTAGTCCCTCAGCCCGTCGCGAATCGCGTCTACATAGGCTGGGTCAAGTTTGTCACTTTCGATGAGATTAGGAGTTGCCAATATTTTATCCTCCAGTTTGTTAATGGTGGCCAGACTGCCGTCCTTGATGCGTATACGAATACTGGCAGACGTTGCGATCGAGATGATGGTCAAATATATCTCTCGTGAGCTGAAACCTTAGGCCCTCGCCTAGTCGTTGAGGTAGCTCTCGGAGGTGGTAGAGCGAGACTCTAGGGTCAACCATTGAATGTCCCCAAGCCACTGTTACTCGCCCGTATCAAGAAGTTCGAAGAGAGCGACGTCAGATGGAGATCGAGCTGGACAGGCGATCCGCTTATACTTTGAAGGTGGGCGGAGCGAGGCCGATCTGATGCCAGCTGTATTAGCTATAGGCGCACAATGGCGGGGATCGCTCGGTGCTGAACCTTCGACCACATCTACGCATCGAGCTGGGTCGGAGCTCAGCGGATTGCGTTCCATGGGACGCTCCTCGCAGGCAGTGCTCGTTTGGAGGCAATGAGAGGTTAATCGCAGAAAGGACAGATACAAGACCATCGGAGTGTCACTCCTTCGCTAATTTAACCATTTCCTGACTTGGTCGCCTCCCTGCCCATGAGATGATCTGCGAAGTAACTGGTGAGTGACGTCGCATATGTCGTTGGGATGAGGATTGCGAACTGATCGGGACCGGAATGGTCGATGAGGACACTGACATGGTGGATAGCCGTCTGGGCGAACGAGCCAATGTCAAAAGCCATATCGGAGAAATCCAGAGAAGCGACGCGACTGAGAAGCCCGCTAGCGCCTGGCCCTTCCAGCATCAAACATACACGGGAGTCAGACAAATCCAGCACTGCAAGATCTGTCGCGCTTTCAAAGCTAAGAGCGGTGTCCGACCGAACCAGCACCCGATCAGGCGCAATACGCCAAACTGTCGTCGACCCACGGTGCACCGATAAACGGTAGCCATCTGGCAGCGCGAGGCCTTTTGCTCGAAGAGCTTCGTTCGCCCTTTCGTTGAACTTTCCCCAGCCTGCGAGCTGGGTCAGATACCCCAGTTCTATTTCATTGATCGTGACATCCCGGTCGTGACTGGTTGCGCCACCGACGGGCAAATCAAGCCTGTCACCCATTCTGGCGATGTCCTTCAGGGTCGAAGAAATGATGGGAGACCACTTTCGCTTCCAGTCTTTGATTGCCCACGAAATCGACGACCTGGATCGTCTCGCCGAAACGCTGCGGTCCCCGCGACAGAAGCGCCAACGCGATATTTTTTTTGAGACTCGGAGAGTATGTCACAGCAGACACCCAGCCTTCACCATGGCCCTTGGTGGGAGCATTTAGCCCATAAAGAAGGGAGCCTGCCCGCGCGCCAATATCGCCGGCGATTTCTAGTCCTACTAACGAAGGGCGCATTGCGTCTTCAAGGACAGGACGCTTCCGCAGGACGGAGCCAACAAAGGGCTTCTTGCCCGAAGCGAAGCCCTCCAGACCTAAATCCTTCAGGGTCGTGCGCCCTTCGATTTCCGAACCGGCGATGTGGCCTTTCTCGATGCGCAGGGCGCCCATCGCCTCGAGACCATACGGCTTGAGTTGATATGAAGCATCGACCGCAATAAGAGTCTCCCAGATCGTACGGCCACGCTTGGCTGGAGCGTAAAGCTCATAGGCCAGCTCACCTGAGTAGCTCATGCGATGAAGGCGGCAAGCCACTCCGGCGATCTTGACATGAGTGAAGTGATTGTTGGGTAGTGTGTCATTGCCCAGATCCGTGCCTGTCAAATCGCTCAGAACGCTGCGGGATTTCGGGCCAGCAATCGCGATAGCCGCCCACTGGTCTGTGACCGACGTGACATGCACCCTAAGATCGCGCCAGGTGGTCTGAAGGAGATATTCCGCGTTGGCCAGCACCTTAGCCGCATTCGCGGTGGTGGTCGTCATGAAGTATTCGCATTCGCCAAGGCGCGCGGTTGCGCCATCATCAAACACGAAGCCATCCTCGCGCAGCATTACGCCGTAGCGTAGCCTTCCAATGGGAAGCGTCTTGAAGCCGTTAACATAAACGCGATTGAGGAATTCCGCTGCATCAGGTCCCTGCACTATGATTTTACCGAGCGTGGAGACATCCACAATGCCGACATGCCTGCGTACGTGAGCGGCTTCACGAACATAAGCGTCATTGATATCTTCGCCCTTGGTCGGATAGTACCATGGCCGCAGCCACGCACCCGCGTCGATCATCTCGGCCCCATTTTCCTCATGCCAGCCATGGATGGTTGAAAGTCTTGTCGGGCGGAAATTCAAACCGTGATCATGACCAACGATGGCGCCAATGGTGACCGGCGTATACGGTGGGCGGAAGGTCGTGGTGCCAACGGAGGACATGGTGAGGCCTCGCAATTCGGCCATGCGGGCAAGTGCGTTGAGGTTCGAAGTCTTGCCCTGGTCGGCCGCCATGCCTGAGGTTGTATAGCGCTTCAGATGTTCAACCGAGACATACCCCTCCAAGTGGGCCTGATCGATATCAGCCAGCTTCACGTCATGCTGGAAGTCCACGAACGCCTTACCGGGAGTGCTACCATCTGCCTTGGTGATGATAGCCACCGGCAGAAGGTTGCGACCCCAGAAATCAGACCGGCCAAATAGTCGGGGTTCCTCTCCGGTGCCTCCGCCGGCCCTATCGCCTTGGGCGAGGGCTTCGCGAAGCGATGGGCAACCGATGAGCGAGCCAACGCATGTGAAGGCTCTTTTTTCCGGCGGCGGTACAAATGCGTCCAGATCCTTGTCGTATCGTGGATTTCCGAAGCGCTGGGTCCACAGATGCAGAGTTGGAGTCCAGCCACCGGAAACGGTGACAATATCGCAATCGACCCGCACGCCTCTGCCGATTGCTTTACCATCGCGGCCGACGGGAACAACCTGTGCTGCTTTTACGCGTTTCCCACCCTCCGCTTTCAGGACTGCATGACCGGGCCAAACGACTATGCCCGCGCGCTTCGCATCCTGGCCAAGTTGTGCGGGGATTTCGTTGCGCATATCGCAAATTGTAACTATGGCACCGGAATTTGCGAGTTCGATGGCAGCGGTGTAGGCGCTGTCATTGTTTGTCGCTACGACGATCCTTTCCCCGGCCAGGACAGCATACCGGTTCAGGTAACTCCGAACAGCGGAGGTCAGCATGACGCCGGGTACATCGTTGCCGGCGAAAACCATGGGTCGTTCGATCGCGCCTGTCGCAAAGACGGCCCGCTTGGTTCGCACAACCCAATAACGCTGCCGTGGTCTTCCCTGCTCAGGCACGAGCAAGTGATCCTGTACTCGCTCTACAAGGCCGAACACCTCACAGTCATATGCACCGAATGCCGTGGTACGCGTCAGCACACGAACGTTAGGAATATCTTTGAATTCGAACTGAGCCTTCGCGAGCCACGCATCGGAAGGCGAACCAGCCGGCTCGCTGAGAAGTGATCCGCCAATGGCGCAGTCCTGCTCGACCAGAATGACACTGTCGCCCTTGCGACCCGCCGCGAGCGCAGCAGCGATACCTGCGGGACCGGCACCCACGACTAGGACATCGCAGAAAGCATTTATTTTTTCATAGTGATCGGGATCGGCGAGCACCTTGGCCCGGCCCATCCCAGCGGCCTTGCGGATAAAACCTTCGCAGAACATCCAAAACTTGGTCCCGTTGAAGGGGCCAATGAAGGTCTTGTAGTAAAAGCCTGCGCCTAAGAATCGCGACATGAGCCCATTCACTGCGCCGAGATCAAACCGAAGGCTCGGCCAAGCGTTTTGGGACGTCGAAGTCAGACCTTCGGAGACTTCCACCATCGTTGCCTGCGCATTGGGTTCATGACGATCGCGGTCCCGAAGGTGAACAAGCACATTTGTCTCTTCGACACCCGCTGCAACCAGGCCGCGGGGCCGGTGATATTTGAAACTGCGACCTAAAATCTTCTGGCCGCTTGCGAGCAAAGCTGAGGCTAGGGTGTCGCCCGCATATGCCGGCAACGGCCGACCGTCGAATTGGACGCTGACCTTACGAGACCGATCGATACGTCCACCACTTGGGAGCCGTCGCGCTGTCATGCAGCCACCTCTCGAGCCAAGATAGAACCAAGGATTTCGTGGGTCAGTGTATCGCGTTCAACCCGAATCCATTGTCTGCACCCTGCGACGTGATGCCAGTATTCCTTATGCGGACCGCGAGGGTTATCGCGTATGAACACGTAGTCGTGCCAAATCTTGACATCCGCTTCGTCCATATCTGGTCGGCGAACAGTAGCATCTTCGCCGTAGGCAAACTCAGTTTCGTCCCGAAGCCCGCAGACCGGGCACTCAATTCTCAGCATGGGCGAACCTCAATGCGCCTTTGGGTGGGGTCCGGCGCCCGTTTCATCGATCTGGTAGCCGCGCTCGAAGCGCTTCAGCGTGAATTCTGCGCTGTCCGGATGCGATTCTCCTCTTGCAATAGTCCAAGCGAAGCAAAATCCGGATGCAGGTGTCGCCTTGAAACCGCCGTAGCACCAGCCGCCGTTCAGCCAAAGTCCGTCGACGGGCATTTTGCCGATGATGGGAGAGCCATCCATTGTCATATCCATGGCGCCCGCCCAATGCCGCAGAAGCCTTAGCCGCGAGAGAGATGGCATCAATGCTTTGGCGCTTTGAAGCGTATGCTCGACGATTGGCAGTCCACCGCGCTGAGCATAGGAGTTGAACCCATCAAGATCGCCGCCTAGCACAAGCCCGCCCTTATCAGACTGGCTGATGTAAAAGTGCTCCGCCCCGAATATTATCACGTGATCAACGAGAGGCTTCAGGGGTTCGGTGACAAATGCCTGAAGGACGTGTGTCTCTATCGGCAGGCGAAGCCCTGCTTTGGCTGCCAGATGGCTTGTGTGGCCAGCAACCGCGAGCGCTACCTTGCTTGCGCGGATCGGGCCACGGCTCGTCTCGACTCCAACTATCTGTCCATCGTCCCATAGGTAGCCGGTCACTTCACACTGCTGGATGAGATCGATCCCCTGTCTGTCAGCCGCGCGTGCGTAGCCCCAGGCAACTGCGTCATGGCGTGCGGTGCCGGCGCGCCCCTGGTATGCTGCGCCGTATATGGGAAAGCGCGCGTTCTCAGAGTAATCGAGGTACGGAAGTCGCTTCATGACCTCTGGGCGATCGAAAAGTTCGGCGTCGATGCCGTTTGCACGCATGATGTTGGTGCGTCGACGTGCCGTATCCCCCTGCCCCGGCGAATGGAACAAATAGTAATAACCGCGCCGCGACATCATTACGTTGTAGTTTAGCTCTTGGCTTAAATTTTCCCAAAGCTGCATCGATCGCTCATAGAACATGGTGTTGCCGGGCATCATGTAATTTGAACGAACAATAGTCGTGTTGCGACCCGTGTTGCCGCCCCCGAGCCAACCCTTCTCGAGGACGGCGACGTTTCGTATTCCATGCTCTTTGGCGAGGTAGTAGGCGGTGGCAAGGCCATGACCGCCACCACCCACGATGACAACCTCGTAAGCTGGCTTCGGCGCCGGATCGCGCCAAGCACGCGACCAGTGTTTGTTGCCAGATAGGCCATTGCGGAGAATGGAGAAGGCGGAATAGTGACGCATGCAATTCCCCGCACAGTCGGACTCGGTACCCTGCCGGGAGCAAATCCCGCCTACCCCCACCCTGGGAGCCCACCGACATCTTCAGTGAATGAATTACGTCTGTAGTGAAGGGATCGGTTTTCAGCAGGGTTGACCTTCGAGACTCTACTTCGGCGCCATGGCTGGCGTAAAGCATCGATTTGCTCACGAATTGCTAGTATTCGGTTGCAGATTGCGATATCAAAATGGGCAGATTGCGAGAGGTGGAGACAATGGACGATTTCGATAGGCGACTAATTGCGCTTCTGCGCCTGGATGGGCGAATGCCAGTTGCAGTCCTTGCTGCGAAACTGCAGGTTTCGAGAGGCACGATCCAGAAGCGTCTAGACCGGTTGATATCTTCCGGTGCAGTGCGCGGGTTCACGGTGCGCACTCGACAAGAACTGGACGAGACGGTTTTGCGCGCAGTGATGGGGGTAAGGACCACTAGCAAGAAACCCGCGGCGCTCATCAAGGCGCTCAACGGAATTCCTGAAGTTGTGTCTCTTTATACGACGAATGGGGTCTGGGATTACATCGCAGAGCTCCGCGCCGAAAGCCTTTCCGATCTCGACCGTGCACTTCGAGAAGTACGAAGCATTGACGGAGTTGCCTCGACAGAGACCAGTATCTTGCTTGGGGCAGTATAACGCTATTCGCATCCTTCGGTAGTTATCCGTGACGGTCTGCCTGACGTCTAGGCTTGTCGCCGGGCAGTGACACCGGTCGAATCGCCGGCGCGGCGCGGTTCCAATTCCATAGGTGTACGTCTATCCGTACACTTTGTTGGTGCTTGCCCGGGATACAAAGGTCTCTATAGGCGCGGGCCTGCGCCCACATCCGCCGCCACGAACAACATCACGTTTCTGAAACGCCCGTTTCGCCGCGAAGGTATCAAAGTGCCAAAGTCGCCCTAGCAATAAGAGCAGAAAATATGCCATGTCGATAGCAGACGTTAGCTTTACGCTGCGCACAGGGGAGAGATACATCGTATTAAGTACGTCAGGAGAGCAAACGTGAACGAACGAAGTTCTGTGCCGCATCCCGCTGGTGGTATTGCACGCGACAACTCTTCCTTGGCGCCCTCGGATATAGACCGGATCATCAAGGCAGTTGAAGGCCACTTCAATGAGCAGGTCGAGTTTTTGGCGCAGTTGGTCCGTACCCCCTCCCTGCGAGGCATGGAAGCAGGCGTTCAAAGGATAGTATCCGACGCGCTCCAAAAACGTGGCTATGACGTGCAAAGGTTCGCGATCGATTCGGATCGTATCGGCAAAGATCCGGCTTTCTCACCGACGAGCTTTGCCCTCAAAGATTCGACCGTTGTTGTAGGCTTGAAGCGGACGCCGCGCGAAGGCGGTAGGTCTCTAGCGCTCAACGCACATGTTGATGTTGTGCCGGTCGGCACAAGCGGCCGTTGGAAATATGAGCCGTTCTCGGCCACCCGCGACGGGGACTGGCTTTATGGCCGCGGCGCGGGCGATATGAAGGCTGGCCTGACTGCAAACCTGTTCGCGCTCGATGCGCTATCGGCCGCGGGCTATAAACTGAAAGGTCCAGTTCAGTTTCAGTCAGTGATTGAAGAAGAGACCACGGGCAATGGAGCGGCAATGGTCCTAGCCGAGGGTTTCCACGCCGATGCAGTTCTGATTTCGGAGCCTACAAACGAGAAGCTTGTCAGCGCGAATACCGGGGTCTTGAAATTTGCTGTCACAGTCCGGGGGGTTCCCGCTCACCCTTTCGAGGTTGCGGCGGGTAGGAGCGCGATCGATATCGCTATTCGCACTATCGAGCGTCTCCGCCAGCTCGAGCAAGAGTGGATTGCGGAGAGACCCATATCTCAGCCCGATTTCGCTGGGGTTGACAACCCAATAGCTTTGACGATCGGCACCATATCCGGAGGCGAGTGGCTTGCCTCCGTGCCAAGCGAGTGTCGTTTTGAAGGCCGGATCGGCTTCTACCCCGGCGAGGTGGCAGAGGCGCGAGCCTCCAGGTTTGAGAGGTTCCTCAGACAGGCATTTTCGAACGACCCGCACTTGAAAGGATGTCCCGAGCCAGAGATCGAGTGGGTCGGCGTGAAGCAGGGCGGATATGTTCTTACGCCAGGAGGCGAAGCGGAAGCGCTTCTGGCTCGAGCGCATTCCCTGGCTGAAAGTTCCCATCGGGAACTTCAGCGCTTTGTGATGCCTTGCTACCTCGACGCTGCAGTCTTCACCTTACACGGCAACATGACCAGCCTTGTCTACGGACCGGTCGCCGAGCACATTCATGCCGTTGATGAGCGCGTGAGCCTATCGTCGCTGTTGCGTGTGACCAAGGCTATAGCTTTGTTTGCCGCTTCTTGGTGTGGAATAGAGGTCGCGGTCGAGCAGGCATAGCCTTCTACCGACAGCATACGTCGAAGCGAAAGGTCCCTGATGTTCTGCGCTTTTCCCATCCAAGCAGGGTTCGGTCACCATTAATATTTCTCGCCGCAGATGCGGCAGCAAAAGGCAGGTCTTATGAGGATCAACATCAAGGACATCAGCGAAAAGGACCATAACTCTGTCCTTCACCCTTTCACACAACTCAAGGACTTTGCCAGCGGCAAACTCGGCGACCCGACGATCGTGGAGACGGGGAAGGGCATCCGCATTCAGGACGCGCACGGCAACGAATTCATCGATGGCTTTGCCGGGCTCTATTGCGTCAACGTCGGCTATGGCCGCACCGAAGTCGCCGAGGCGATTTCCCGCCAGGCGTATCGGCTTGCCTACTACCATTCCTATGCCGCGCACACGACCGATGAGCTTGCGATCCTGTCCGATCGGCTGGTGAAGATGGCGCCGGGCAGGATGAGCAAGGTGTTTTATGGCATGTCCGGCTCGGACGCCAACGAGACCCAGGCCAAGCTTGTCTGGTACTACAATAATTTGCGTGGCAAGCCGACCAAGAAGAAGATCATCTCGCGCGAGCGCGGCTATCACGGCTGCAGCGTCATCTCCGGCTCGATGACTGGCATGAGCTTTTATCACGACCACATGGATCTGCCATTGCCGCAGATCGAGCACACCGGCGTCCCGCATCACTACTGGGGGGCGAACCCGGGCGAGACCGAGCGCGAATTCTCAGCACGGCGCGCCGAGGAACTCGATCAGCTTATCCAACGGCTCGGGCCGGACAATGTTGGCGGCTTCATCGGGGAGCCGGTGCTCGGCACGGGAGGCATCACGCCGCCGCCACAAGGCTATTGGGAAGCGATCCAGCCGGTGCTTAAGAAGCACGACGTGCTTCTGATCGCTGACGAAGTGATCACCGGGTTCGGTCGTACCGGCTCGATGTTCGGCTCACAGCATTACGGGATCGAGCCGGACCTCATCACGATCGCCAAGGGTCTGACCTCGGCCTATTTCCCGCTTTCTGCGGCGATCGTCGGCGAGAAGGTCTACCAGGTCCTGGAGGACGGGGCCGACAAGGTTGGCGCATTCTCGCATGGCTACACCTATTCGGGTCACCCGATTGGGGCTGCCGCGGCCAACGCGGTGCTCGATATCGTCGAGAAGGAAGACCTGCCTGGCAATGCCCGCGACGTGGGCGCCTATTTTCAGGCGCAGCTCAAGGAGAAGTTCGCGCAGCTGCCGATCGTCGGCGAAGTCCGCGGCGTCGGCCTCATGGGCGCCATCGAGTTCGTCGCCGACCGCGACAACCGCAAGCGTTTTGATCCGGCGCTCAAGGTGGGCGCCCGCATTTCAAAGGCGGCGCGTGAGCGCGGCCTCATTGCCCGCGCCATGCCGCATGGCGACATCCTCGGCTTCGCGCCGCCGCTCGTGACCACCAAGGCTGAAGTCGACGAGATTGTCGGGATTGCCGAGAAGGCGGTGCGTGGCGTGATCGACGATCTTGTTCTCGAGGGCCAGAAGATCTGACTGATCACGGGCGCTCGTAGCGACCATACCAACTGCCCAGGCATGGTCAATTCGCTGCAGTGGAACTGGTGGGGCAGGGTCTTGAACCTCGCCTGTCCGGCAAGCCTGGGGACCCGCCGCAGGGCGCGCCACAACGAAAGAGGAAGCCGGCTTATGACCGCTGCCAAACTTCACGTCACGACCAGCTTGGCGACGATCACCGTCAATAGCCCCTATGACGGATCGCTTGTTGGAACGGTCGATGCAACAGATGCGTGCGAGATCGGTGAACTTGTGGCGGGGGCTCGTCGCGGGGCCGAGATTTCCCGCAACCTGCCAAGGCATGGGCGTGCCAGTATCCTCGAGTCCGCCGCGCAAATTGTCGAGAGTCGTCGTGATACATTCGTTAAGACCATCGTCCGCGAATCCGGCAAGACGATCAATCAGGCCCGCAAGGAAGTGCTTCGTTGCGTCAACACGCTGAAGCTTTCCGCCGAAGAGGCGAAACGCAACGCCGGCGAGATCGTGCCCTTCGACGCCTATGCAGGATCAGAACAGCGTCAGGGCTGGTTCACGCGTGAGCCGCTTGGCATCATCGCTGCCATTACCCCGTACAACGACCCCCTGAACCTTGTCGCTCATAAACTCGGTCCTGCCATCGCCGGCGGTAATGCCGTGCTGCTCAAACCGTCAAATCTGACACCGTTTTCCGCGATTAATCTTGTCGCCGCGCTTTTGGAGGCGGGCTTGCCGCGGGAGGTCATTACCGTTGTTCACGGCGACAGAGAACTCGTTACAGCCCTGGTTGCTGCACGAGACGTCCGCATGGTCTCCTTCACCGGCGGCTTCGCCACCGGGGAAGCCATTACCCGGAAAGCTGGACTGAAGAAACTCGCGATGGAACTGGGCGGCAATGCGCCGGTCGTCGTGATGAACGATTGCGCCTTCGACAAGGCGGTCGAAGGCTGCGTATCCGGCGCCTTCTGGGCTGCCGGGCAAAATTGCATCGGCGCTCAACGTGTCCTGGTGCAGTCCGAACTTTATGAACGCTTCCGCGATGCCTTTGTCGGCGCAACCAAAAGGCTCAAGGCAGGCGATCCTTTCCACGAGGACACCGATGTCGGTCCGATGATATCGCAGGAGGTCGCCGAACGCACCGAAGCAGCGGTCAATGACGCTATCAACGCCGGCGCCAAACTGCTTTGCGGCCACCAGCGTGAAGGCTCCCTCTACCACCCCACCGTTCTCGAAGGCACTCCGACGAGCTGCCGGCTATGGCATGAGGAAGTGTTCGCGCCGGTGGTCATGCTTGCTCCTTTCAGGACCCTCGACGAAGCCATCGAGATGGCCAATCAGCCGGAATACAGTCTGCATGCCGGCATTTTCACCAGCAACCTGTCTGTCGCGCTTGAGGCGGCAAACAGGATCGAGGCTGGCGGGGTGATGATCAACGACTCCTCCGATTACCGCTTCGATGCCATGCCGTTCGGAGGCTCTAAATACGGCAGCATAGGCAGGGAAGGCGTGCGCTTCGCCTATGAGGAAATGACCCAGCCCAAAGTTGTTTGTATCAACCGCGGATAAAACAGCAAATGGTGACTGTGGAAGCGGACACGCGCGTTGAGAGCGACCTGGTTGGCGAAAGGCACCTGCCTTCTGATGCTCTCTTCGGAATTCACACACTCCGAGCGGCCGAGAATTTCGACGTTTCGGGCATCCGCCTGCATGACTTCCCGGAGTTCATAGCGGCCATGGCAATGGTCAAGAAGGCTGCTGTTGAGGCGAATTTGGAGCTTGGTCTGATCCAGCCCGGCATCGGAGCGGCTATCGCCCGGGCTTGCGACCGAATTATTGCCGGGGATGTTCTAAAGCCACATTTTCCAGTCGACATGATGCAAGGCGGCGCAGGCACGTCGACTAACATGAATTTTAATGAAGTGATCGCCAACTTGTCACTGTTGGATATCGGCAACCGAGCGGGCGACTACGACACGATCAATCCAAACGACCACGTCAACCTTTCCCAGTCAACCAACGATGTATATCCGACCGCGATTCGGCTAACCCTGCTACGCTGTTGCGAGACGTTGCTTAATTCCCAGCGCGAGCTTGCTGCGGCATTCCGGCAAAAAGGATTGGAGTTCGCCGGCATTGTCAAGGTAGGACGCACCCAACTCCAGGACGCGGTGCCGATGTATCTTGGTCAGGAATTTGATGCCTTCGCCGCAACTATCGAGAATGACATTCTTCTGTTTGAGAGCTCTATTCAGCTGATGACAGAAGTCAATCTGGGCGGCACCGCGATAGGCACAGGCGTAAATGCCCCGAAAGGGTTTTCAGGTATCGCCTGTGCGCATTTATCAAACATCTCAGGTGTAGCCGTTCGTCCCGCGCGCAATCTGGTCGAGGCTACGTCGGACACCGGTGCCTTCGTAACTGTCTCCGGCGCATTGAAGCGCATCTCCGTAAAACTGTCAAAGGTGTGCAACGACCTTCGCCTGCTCTCTAGTGGGCCGCGCGCGGGAATCGGCGAAATACGTCTCCCTGCACTGCAGGCCGGCTCATCCATCATGCCGGGAAAAGTCAATCCGGTTATCCCGGAGATGATGAATCAGATCGGGTTCCAGGTGATTGGAAATGACCTGACCGTCACGCTTGCTGCCAGTGCGGGGCAGCTGCAATTGAACGCAATGGAACCTGTAATCGTTCTCAACATTCTGCAATCCATACGCCTGCTTGCAAAAGGCATGGACCTCTTACGAATACGTTGCATTGACGGCATTGAAGCCGACGCCGAGCGCTGCAGATCGCTGCACGACAATTCATTGATCTTAGCCGCCGCTCTGAACCCAGTCTTAGGATACAGCAAAGCCGCCAAGCTAGCCCACCGGGCGCTTGTCGAAGGCATCGGATTGAGGCAGGTGATCGAGTCGGAAGGCATCCTGAATCCAATCCAAGTAACGGCGATATTTGAATCAAATTAATTTGAGGCTTGCTATGTCCGGAATTATCTGTGTGGCAGTCCGAAATGAAGTCAGGACGTCGCTGTCGTGCGCACGTTGCCAATGCTGAGTTTTCTGACGACCTTCTGTCCCAACGGATTGCGGGAAAGCAGCGACCTAAACTCGGGCAGGGACAAGCGAAATCGATCGCGTCTACGGCCAAAGCCTAAAGCGTTAGGGATGGAAGCCGGCCCGACCGCTCTTAGCAGGGGCGCCAGGCGTGCGTCGATGACAGCCTAGTGGGTATCGATCAGACCTTCGCGCTCAAGGAGACGTCGAACGTCCTCAAACGAAGCTGTGATATTGCCTACGGGAAACCGCAACTGGCCAAGGCCCTGGATGTTAGAAAACTCTTCGCATCCTTCCTCAAGCATCACAAGCGCCCGGGTGAAACCGAGTCGACCTTGAAACAGGCCGACCTCGTGAATGACATTCATGCGTGCCTGTAGCTTGCCATCCTTCATTTCATCCTCGGCGGTGAGGATGATGAAAGCGATCGCCGCGGAATCGAGCATCTCGGACAACCGGGCGATATTTGTAACGCCTGCCACGGGGACGCGATTGAACTCGTCGGCCGGCAAATGCAGCCGGTCCTGGACGAAGTCTTTGAGCGCGCGCCAAAGGAGACTGCGGCCGTGGCCAATGAACACATTGGTGCCCACCAGCGCGGATTTTCGCTTCCGCCCCTCCACCCGGAGAAGATGGGAACCGGCCTGCCGTGCAAGACCGGAGATCTTACGCGCGACGATGCCCGGTGCCCCGAGTAACGCCATCTTAAGCGTGACGGCTTGGTGTGGCGCTAAGCGCATGCCCTGCGTCATCGCGCGCATGTCACGCGAGATGATTTGGCCCCGGGGCAGCATCGCCCGCGCGCCATCCTGCTCTGAAAGGACGCGCTCGTCTGCGATCTTTGATTTCACATCCTCGAGGAAACTGTCTGGACGGTCGCGCAACGCCTCGGAGAGCAAAGAGGCGATCGTTTGCTTCGCTTCATCGACCGCTTGCGCCACCGCACGAGATTCGACCTCCATCTTTTTCAGATCGGGATTGCCACCACGGCGTTTAATCTCCGCCACCACGTCGTCATAGCGATACTCTTCCCAGGTCCCGACCGAGCCATCCAACGGCCACGCGTCTGCTATCCCAGACTCGATGCTGAAATGTGCGTCGGCGGGAGGCCGTGCCAAACCCGCATAGTACACGACGGAATGGTAGCCGAGGTTGGACCCACTCCAGGCCTGCCCGACCTGCTCGCACACCGCGCCGATGCGTCGCAATCCTTGGGTGAGTTCGTCGACCTCAAGCCCATCTGCCAGGACCTTCAGCCGATCCGCGATCTCGATCAGTTCCTGCCCTTCCATCGGCGACCCCATAGTTTCGGCGTGACCATGGCGTCAACGTCCGCGGACTCAGTGTGCTTACGCAAAGGTAGGCCACCGGCATCACCCTTCTCAACATCGACGTCATGAAAATAGCCTTTCCGCTGTGGACTGCGGCGATCGGCTTGCCACCGGATTCCGGGATGTGATTCAATTCGGGTCGAAGGGCTTACGGCGCTGGCCTCGGCGCGCGCCAAGGCAGCGTCGGGGCCGTGTATGGACGGCTCTCCGTTGGCAAGGGGATATTTGAGCTTCTGCCTTTGTTGGTTGGTGCGGCCATGTATCCGACCTGTAGGTGCGGCCTTTCATGTGCCGCTGGCCATAATGCCATTCGCGCGGCTCAGGTCCCGATCGAAAGCTCGCACTAGAAGTGCACGGCCCCAGTGGGTTTTCCTGATCCGGCGGTTTCAACCGGCTTTGTGCATTAGCTCCTGTCCGCCCTTTCCAACTTCGTCGGCGACTGCTCGCCTTGTCTCAGTTTATGCGATGACCGGCTCTCTGTAGCGCTCGCCGTTCGTCATCAATGCCCAAACCATCCGGGCGGTCTTATTGGCCAACGCAACCGCCGCAACCTTGGCTGTTCGCCGCGCCATCAACTGCACAAGCCATGGCCTCCTCGTCCCGTTCCGTTCGGCATAGCGGATGACCGCCATTGCGCCGACAACGAGTAATTGACGCAGGTAGCGATTGCCGGCCTTTGAGATGCTGCCAAGCTTCTCTTTTCCCCCGCTAGAGTTCTGCTTCGGCACGAGTCCGATCCAGGCCGATAGGCAGCGCCCCGACTTGAATGCGTGAACATCGGCGACGGTCGCGACGAACGCACTCGCCAGTAGCGGGCCTACGCCGGGAATCTCCATCAACCTGCGACCAAGCTCGGTCTCTCGCGCACTCGCCCGCACCCTTCGATCATTCTCCAGGATCTGCGCCTTCACGACCCTGAGCTGCGCCTCGAGCATGCGCAGGCATAGCCGCGCGTCGGCAGGTATCCTGGCGTCGTTCTCGTCGTTGACGACCACGAGCAATTGTTCGACCCCATTCCGCCCGATCGGCGCCACGATCCCGAACTCGGATAGGTGCGCTCGCAACGCGTTCGATATCTGTGTCCGCTGGCGGTTGAGCATCAACAGGACCCGGTGAAGCATCATCACACTTTGCTGCTGGGGAGTCTTCACCGGCACGAAGCGCATGGTTGGCCGTGTCACCGCCTCGCAGATCGCCTCTGCGTCTGCAGCATCATTCTTCTGCCGCTTCAGATAAGGCTTCACATACTGTGCCGGCAGCAGCCGCACATCATGGCCACGTGAAGTTAGCTCTCTTGCCCAATAGTGCGACGAGCTGCAGGCTTCGATTCCGACCAGGCAACGTGGCAGGCTCTCGAAGAATGCCAGCACGCGCCCACGCGTCAGCTTCTTGCGAAAGACAACCTCACTCGCCGCATCCACGCCGTGAACTTGAAACACTGACTTCGCAATATCCAGACCAATCGTCGTAACGTTGCCCATCATAGATCTCCTCCAGCTCTGGCCCCACGATCATACCGCAGGGCGGGAGGAGAGCCGTCCACCGCATCAGAAGCGGGACTGGCGGCTGCTGGACTTCAAAGGTCGGAAGGCTGCCATTGATCTTGTCAATCAAGACCGTCGGTCTACAAGAAGCGCTCCCCGGCACGCGTCGTTGGGACAACGGCTTGGTCGTGGCGACTGCACGATGGCCACCATATCGGAACGACACGATTGAGCAGCAATCAGATCATAGAAAGAGCGATCGGCAGCTTAGCGAACATCATGCGAATGTATGTCGAGACGCACATGCGCTTTGGTGAGCTATTCAAAGTTGATCCCGAGGAGGCGATTGACAACCTGGATCGCACTTTCGAAATGAAGCTTGAGGCCTTTCACACGCTCTATGATGTCTCGAAGGGCCTGTTCCCATATTTCGGTAACGGCGATACCACCGTGCTCTTAGCGGTACGCAATGCAATCCATCATCGTAATCATCCCCTGTTCCACAGTTTGAATCGGCGTCTGTACCTCGATACCGATCTGGATCGCTGGTGCGGGGCTTCCTTCCTTCTTGCGAGCCACCCCACGCTTCATGGCATTCCAATCCAGATGTCCCATTACGTCAGGCTGGACGATCTGGACGCTCGGCTTGACCCTTCATGCGCCTCGCCCTACCTCGACACCATCGTCGGCAGCGACAAGGCTGTGCGGAGGATGGAAGGCATCGATATGCAGCTCAAACTTCCGGCAATCCGCGACCGCGGGTTACGTGACCGATACCCGAAGGATCAAATCTATTTGGACTTGATGCCCATCTTCGTTTCCGCCGTTTGCAAGGTATTTAAGGCAATGAAGGCTGCCGGGGTCGCTTTCAGGGGATTCGACGCCGAAACTTACGCAGTTCCCTTCACATCAGAAATTGAAGTCGATCTCAGCAGCCCATCACTGAAACGACTACAGGTTGGCGGCTTAGGACCTCCCGTTATCGTCGACGTTTAGCTGGTGCCCGAGGGGCCGAGTCCTGCCAGTCCGCTCCCGGAACTCAAACGCGCTAGGCGGACCCAAGGGCGCGGTCGCAGTTCAAATGTTGTCGCGACGGAAGTCCAGTTTGAGTTTGTCCTGGTAGACGCCAATGCGTTTTTTGGCGCGGTCGATCACATCACTGAAATGGAGTATCTCGAAATAGGTCTCACCCAGCGATTGCCGCGTCTCGGGATCCTTCAGTTCGCTTGATTGGAACCAGCCCTTGCCGGTCGGGAACGGCGTCCAGTTCCCGCTCAGACGCAGCGTATTGACGCTATCGCCGATCAGATAGCCATAGAATTTTCTGAGTTTGCCGCCGGATTTCGCCGCAAGCAGCTGAGCATATTCGGAGAGATCGCCGATATGCTCGTCAGTGGAAACACCAGGCGCCTTGAATTCGACGATGATCGCCGAGCCCTCCTTACTGAACACCGCGATGTCGGGACGCTTGCCCCCGTTGTCGCTCGTGCGTTTCGCAAGAATTTTTCGAAGTGCCTCGTCGATGTCACTCTCAAATACATTGGTGTCATCGTTCCATCTGATGTTCGCGAGCGGCAAATCCGACGCGATATAGTCATAATATTGGTACTCTTCGCTCAGCAACCAGATATCGTGATCAGTCGTTTCGGTGCTGTCCTTGCGCATCGGGAAAAAGATGCTGTGGATGATCTGCTCATCCTTGCGTCTGGCGCCGTCGGCGGCCACCTGCATGGCAAGCCGCTGGCCGCAGGCGAGATCGAGGATATCGACGATCGCGGCGCGACGCACGATTAGCTGCGACAGGTTCGCCATGTCGAAGTTCTTGAGCGATGACGTATATTTCCAGGAAAGCTCATGGATTTTCTTGCGGAACTCGTCGGAGTCCGGCTCGGCTGCCATGATCTCCTCCTTGAGGCTGAAGATCGCGGCGGTCTCGTCGATGATGGCCTTCTGGTATTTGCTCAACACGCGTTCAGCGACCGACTGGGCGGATTCGCCGTACACGATCCTGGTCTTGGTATCCTGTAGCATCGCTTCGCTGATACCGAACTGGTGGGTGGCCTCCTTGAGCACCGCCTCTTTCTTCCAGTCGGCAGGAGTGACCATCTCGTCGATGACCGGGTCGAGCGCCTCATGAATGTCAGCGTAGGACAATTTTTCCGCCGAAAACATATCGCCGCTCGGAATCTCGTCGGGAATATTGTCGAAGTCGTCGCGCTGCTCGTTGACGCGTGCGTCCAGATAGTCAGCCTCGATCAGCACGATATGATGGAAACCGCCGACCGGGTTGTTTTGCTCGGTACGCGTCCTGAGGTAGTGACCCGTGATGTCCTTCACAGGCGTGGACTTGGCACAGAAGGCGATGGCGTTGCGCGGAAGATCATACTGTTCGGCATCGAGCTGATAGTGGGAGAGGTTGAATGTTTGCCGCGTGCCGAGACGCTCCCCTGATGCAGGATCACGCTCTTCGACATCAACAGCACGCTCGGCAGTGACTGCCGGCAGGTCGGCGAGCCGTAGCGCTTCGATCTTCGCTTGGTCGTCCTTCCAGTGCCGTGTGGTGAACCGGATCTCGAAGTTGCCGAGCTGTTCACCGAGTCCGACGAGCCGCTGCAGGAAAGCGACGAGCATCTGCTTTTTCAGCCCCGGCGCCGAGAAGAGGGTGCTGAGGGCCTCACCGTGGGATACGCGCGGGCGAACCGCCTCTTTGAATTGCTCAAGCCGGATGACGGTCCCGATGTCGGCTTCAGCGACCGGCGCCGTGGTAAAATCATCAGCCTCGATTTGCTTCTGCGGTTCGGAATACCGAAACTCGCGCTTCAGGAGAGAGTCACCGTCCCGGTAGGTACTGGTGATCCTCATCGCTGCGAAATGATGGAAGAACTGGATGCGTCCCGCGCCCTTGCACTTTCCGATGCCAGAGATGGAGAGATCGTCCTTGTAGGACGTATCCTTTGTCAGGAAGGCCTTGAGTTGGTCGTCGCCGAGACCGCATCCGTTGTCGCCGCACGAAACGTTCATTAGTTCGCGATCGTCGAGCAAGTCTGCACGCAAGAAATCGACTTCGATTGCAATATTCATGTCCGGCGCGGATTGGTCGCTCGCTCGCCGAATGAGATAGGCATCGATCGCATTGGCGATAAGTTCTTCAAAGACCACGTATTGGTTCAAGCTGAGCTTGGTGTTCTTGATGCTTCCCCTGATGTCGAGCGTCATTTCGTTTCGATCCAAACCCTAACACAAGTCAGCCTGCTTCTGGCCGCCTGCCCATGTGCAAGTCAAGCGATGCCAGTTCGCAGCCTCCACCGCAACTCATAGACGAGCGTACCGTCGATACTATCCCTCATGCCAGCCTAAGCGGAGGCCAAATCCTACGTCCGCATTGGGCGGCTTCCGATGGCACCTCGAATGGCCGAAATGAAGGCGCGTTCCAGACAGCCACAACGGGGTCGAAGGCAGGATGACTCCTTCCGGTCGCCGCCGTGATATCAGACGTTGAGCTACGTCTTGGGCGAGCAGCCTGCCTTCTTTTCGCTCCTACCCAGCCGAACTCCCGAACTGCCAACGCTTTGTTGCCGCTAAGGTGTCTGCGGATCAACAGGCGGCCATAAACTAAACTGGCGTTGACGGGTGACCTCGAACTTTGCGAAGTCGCCCCGTGCCAGCATTACCTCGACGCCCATCCCTTTCACCATCTCCCGCATCTGCTCATAGGAGCGCTCGCGGAACTTTGGACCGGCAATGGCTTCCTTCAGCCGCAGGCCGGGCCCGAATGGCTGGAAGTAGTGCGTCTGGCCCTGGATGACCTCGGGATTGACCAGTGGCAGTTGCCAGCGCCACTCGTCTTCATATGCCCAGCCGTCAGACTTTATCCGCGCCAAGTCTTTAAGGTGCTCAGGTCCGATTTCGGCATACGACGACAGTCCGAGGTCGGCAAGGCGCGGCCTGGTTTTGCGGTAACGGACCTTGAAGAAGTCGTCTTCCGAAATGTCAAACCCAAGCACCATCCCGCGAAAACTTTCGCCATAGTGCCCCCACATCTGCGGCTTGGACCAAGTTTCGCTCATGCAGATAATGCCCTGCTCCATGTCCAGCCGGCGACGATACGAGGACAGGTGGATGCGGTCGCGCTTGTCGTCGAGCGCGATGCCTATGAATTCGAAAGCGTCATTGAGGTCTTCGATGCGGGAGATGCGTAGGCGCCGCTTCTCGATGGCGGCGACCGCATATTGGCCCTTCAGGAAGTGGTAGAGCCGCCGCATGGTTAGTGAGTCCTAAAGTCGTTGTATGGAGTGTCCAGAACCGTTGCGACGTAGATTTCAAGCAGCGCCTGCCGCGTCTGATCCGTTTCCTCAACATAGCGGTAGTTCATGTTGCGAATGCGCGTCTTGGCTGCCGCAAACTCCCGGATGAAATCTTCCATGAGCGCGATTTCCTTGCGACCACCCTCCTTCGTATAGCGGGCGGCGGGGAGGTCTAGCAATTGGACTGCAATCCGGAAGGCGAAACTCGCCTGGTTGTGGCGCGACCCGTTTCGGGTGTGGAGAAAATAGCGCTCACGCAGCCGGTTTGAACGGCCAACGTACAGGGGCTCGTCACCTTCGCTGAACAGGTAGACGCCGCTGACGGGAATCTTTGTTGGTGGCGGTGTACCGGCGTGCGGCTTCATCGCCATCAGCTTCTCGTACAAGGTGTGAAGGCCACCAACCTTCTCCAGAAACCGTGGATGCATCGACCGCCCCTCCGTCAATCCCGCGCTTACTTCGGGTGTCTGCAAATCATGCTCTCTTGGGTGCCATATCTCGACTCTATTGTCAGCGTCCCGACGTGGAAGCACTCATCCAAACCCGCCATTCCTAGCAATCCCCAGCCTGACGATGAAACCGGTTCCGGATGAAAGGCAGCTTTAGGAACTGATGACACCGGCCTAAACGACTGTATTGAAGGCGCTAAGCAGTCGGTTCAGCTCGCAAGCGGCCACATAGCATTTCGGCACCCTTTTTGACGGCGATCGACAGGCCGTGCGAGCGTGAACGGGCCGCCAAGTCCTCGATCATCTCGGCTCCCGGCTTACAAGCGCCACCTTTCTCGCGCCAAAGGTTTTCATTCCCGGGCGACGCGCATCCTCGGCATCGACACCGATGTCGGCGTGATGGAAGCCTCGCTCCGCCGCCTCTTCGAGCGTCGACAGAACGCCAAGCGGGCCGAGATCGAAGGCATGGCTGTTGGAGAGCGCTAGGGCGTTGAACCCGATGTCCTTCAGCGCATCCAGCACCACGGGTGCCGAACAACCAAAGTAGGAACCCTTCATCGGTCATCCACCATGCTGGCCGAACACCGTGGTCTCGAAAATCGTGAAGGCAATATCGGCTTCCTAAACGAAACGTGGAAGATATAGTATCCCTATCCCTATCACTATCCCTTGGCCGCCGCTACAATGACTCAAGAAGTAAATTCCGTGATCATTGTGCCTGAGGATCCACAAACGGACACGATTAGTGTTCCGGTGCTAAAGATATTCGATGGTGACGGGTTTCTAACTCGGGTCAAGGTTTCCGAGGTCACAGGAAACCCAAGGGATCAAGCCGAGATTGAGATAACCGCTAGATTCGGGTTCATCGATGCTCCGGAAATTGAACAGCCCGGGGGCCAAGAGGCCAGGGATTTCCTCACCGCCTTGATCGGCGGCAAGTGGGTCGAACTTGCCATCTTGATGAAGATGAATACTGGGCGGTCAGTAGACACGTACGGCCGTGTCGTTTGCGTCCCCTATCTGACGCTGGATTACGCCGACGGCGAGTTCAGAACACCGTCGTCATGCCCTCATGTCATAACGACGTTTGGAGCGCCCTTCCGCGTGACGAGAAACGTCGAGCTAGAGATGGTCGTCAATGGCTGGGCTTGGGTTCTGGAGCGATACGGACCCGATCAGCGTTACCTCGATGCCCTGGAGGACGCCAAACGCGCAAAGCGGGGCATATGGGCTTTCAAGGACAACATCCATCCTTGGGAATTCAAGAAACAGAAACATCACAACAAAGCGCCAAAGCCCCCATGCCCGACAGAGAGTTGTCGCGGTCACCTTGTTAGAAAGAGCGGCAGGTTCGGCGAATTCCTGGGCTGCTCCGAATATCCGCGATGCAGGTATTCTTGTTCGGTGGCCGGCTGACCGTCCGCCCACGCCAACCACCCCTCAACATAGGGCATCTACCCGGAAATTATGCCAACGATGATGAGGGCCAGGAAAAACCCAAAAAGCAACGAGTAGAGCACAAAATGGCTTTTCTCGATCCGGATAACGATGACCTCGCGTTCCAGAGGCTTTCCAAGCGGCTGCTCTTCAAGGACCGCCTCTCGATAGGTTTCAATGAAGGGAACCCTTGACGAGCGAAGCCTTTCCCTCTTCTCGCCTAACCTTCTCCTCGGATCCATCGTCGCCCCCTACAATCGACCCTTCGATTTATCTCTACGTGGTGGGAGGATTGTCGACTACATATCGCCCGTCTGGAAGAAGTGGCGGACCTTCGTCATGAACTGCTTGAAGTCCTTGTTCTCGGTTGCGAGGCGGCTGCACATAGGCCATTCGATATCTGGCTTCTCGCGCGCCGGAACAAGGATTTCGCTCTCGATAGGATTTTCCTCATCGAGGCTGATCAGGCCGATGCCGTGCATCGCATACAGAATTCGCAATTCCTTGAGAGTTTCGGAACCTTCGAAATTAGCGGCAACAAGGTAGCCATAGTTGGCCCATGAGGAATTCGAAACGGCCTGAAAATAGGTCTCGCGGGCATTCGAACGGTTGATGAGAAGCTTTACCTCAAACGACCAGAGTCGGATTTGCCTGTCGCGGCTCTCCCGGATTGCGGTCACAACCTCGGGGTGAAGGCCGTCCGACAGGTTTTCCATCCCCACCACGTCAGGAAACAACCACTTGTTGCCGCCACTCCCGTACGTGTTGGAAGATTTCTTCTCATCGATGCGATGGCCTTGAACACCGTGCTCCGCTTCCAAAAATTCTATCAGCAGCGGATACAGATCATGTTCACTTCGCCGCAGAACCTTCTTTTGGGTTTCGCCGGCGGCAGCGGGAACAGCACCTTCCGGCGCGGTCGCGAACTCAAGGACAGGCTCCTTGCCGCTCTCGACATCAGCCACTTCCTGTTCCTCGGTCTTGTCGGACCAATAGAAGAGGCGCGGTCGCACGCCTTCCGTGCTGCGCAATTGCGGAAGCTGCTTTTGCCAGATGGGACGGTTAGCGCCGATCTCGGCGACAAGCTGATAAAGAAGCTGATCATGGGTCTGGATTGCTACGCTGCGCTTTATCTTCGCTGCCACCGCCTCGGGATATGTTTCTGCGATCCATATCGCTATGTCCCTGGCTTTGAATCTCTTCCCTGGGTTCGCTGACAAAAGTTCAACAACCCTGTTCTTCAATTCTAATGCCATGAATGACAGCCCCGAGTTTACGCCGCCAGCAGACGCCGCATCTCCTCCTCGAAATCGAAGCAAAGCTGCTTTGCTTCGTCTTCGGGCAGCCACAGCACCATCTGCGGCACGATCTTGCGGTACAGCCGCACGCTGTCGGGGTCCCACGGCAACGTGTCAGCCGCCCGCGCCTCGGCGATCAGCCTGTGCAGCCGCGCGCGCACACGGTCGGGGTCGCCGTGGTAATAGACGGTCGGCGCGTCCTCGTCGAAAAGCTCGGGCTGGGCTGCGCCGAAAAGGTCGAGCTGATTCCTGGCCATTGTCCTGCCGATACGATTCTCTGGTTGCACTATGCCCCAGCTAAACGGGCCAAGCGATGGCCGGAAACCTGCTTATCCCCGGTTTCCTGACGCTACACTGTCAGTTATTTCTGGCACCCAACACCACCTTCAGGTGATCGGCCTTGATGAGCTCGGCCTTCAGGATGCTTGCCAGCAGGTCGGCCTGCGTCGGCTCTAGCGCGATTACCCGCCCCAGCACATTGAGGAGGTCGATCAGGTCGCTGGTGTATTCGGCCAGCCAATGGTCGGGCTGTATCCTGTCGAGTGGCGATGGCGGCCGCTTGTCGCCGATCTGTGGCCGCGTGCGGTCAAGCCGGCGGTAGCTGAACCAGTGCCATACCACCTGTTTGCCTGAGACTTCATAGGCCCACATTTCCGGCGAGACGTTGTCAACGAACCCGTTGCCGACATGCAGCCGACGCTTGGCCGGATCGTATTCCATGGTGTCGGGCAGCGGCTCCGGCGGACCGGGAATGCTGCCACCCTCCGGAATGAACGGCCGGGCACCCTCGGCCATGCGCGGCGGCGCCTTCGGCCGTCCGGCTGCCGGATCGGCGAAACGCTCGCCGTAGGTGTGAAGCCAGATGACTTCACGGCCGAGCGCGACGGCTTCCGAAAACAGTGCCGGGTCTGCAGTCAACGGCACGCGCAAGCCAGGCTGTACGAGGTCGTTCTGGAACCGCGCGGTAAAGGCCGGATGCGCCATAACCGCCGCCAGATAGGCCAAGACATCCTCGGCCGAGACCGCATGGCCGTAAACGTCGGCTAGCACGCCAGCCAGTTGCGTCGGGACGTTCGGAACCTTCGCCGCCGCATCTCGCCACAGCGGATATACCCGGCCGCCGAATGAGCCCTTGTAGTGATCGTGATCTGGAATCAGCCCCGTGAAGGTGATCGCTGGTCCGGATTTTGGAGACGATGCTTCCAAGGCAGTCAGGTAGACTTCGCGCGCGGAGTAGCAGTTCCACAATGTCGGCCGAGCCATGCTCAAAAGGCGATGATCTGGCACGATCCACTGGCGATCGAAGGATCGAAATCCGTATCGACAGGGGGAAACGATCGATTCTTCGTCTTTGATAACTGCACTGGCTCTCACTCCGTGATCGCCCAATCCGACAGACACAACCTTGTCCAGGTATCGATCCCGGTCGGGGTGAAACAGCCGTTCCTTCTTCTCGATGTTTGTCTCGCGGCGTAATGCGTCCCAACGCCGAGACAAAGACTCGGGGTCGGGAGCGATAACCCACGTCCGATGTGTCTTTATGCCGGGACTCGACCAGTCGAAAAACCTATCTAACGGCGGGAACGTTACCCACTCGTCACTCGCTGCCGGAAAGAACGGCGCGCGCCAGTCGGCAGGACAATCCTGCCAGTCTGACGCGTCGAGCGTCAGGGTCTCCAGCGCGGTGAACTTGTCCCCGCGCGGCCCCTTGGGTAGCGCGCGGAATCTCACCCTGGCCGGCGTGTTCCGATCCTTGCTGAGCGGCTTCGCCGCCAACACGATGCAGACGGGCTGCTGCACGCCTTGGAAGATGCGAGTCCGGACTTCCGGCTGGTGTCCGTCCGGCGAGCAGTCGATCACCCATATGTCGGAACAGGTGCGCCGGAGATCGTCGCGCATCTTCTGAAATCCATCCCCACCAAGGAAGCCGGCGACGGTGATGAAGCAGATGATGCCCTCCTCGTCCCGGTCGGGGGTTCCGGTCGCTGCACGGTTGCCGGTGCCGAACACCTTCCACGTTGCCCAGCGCCAGAAATAGACATAGAGGTTCTTCAAGTGATGGGTGTAGGCGCCAAGCTTCCATTCCGGCGGCGGCGCCCACCAATCCATCGGCGCGGGGCGACCGGTCGCGCCTTGCTCCACCCAGGCGCCCATGCCACTTGCCTGATTCTTGTAGGGCGGATTGCCGAGCACGACGGTGATGTCGCGCTGCTGCTTGATCCGGTTTGCTTCCCGCCGCGATTGCGCGATAGGGCCACTCTGCACCAGTGTGTCCTGCTCGATATATGGGTTGCCGAGCGTGTCGGTGATGAAAAGCTGCAAGTCGGGTAGTTTCGGCGGGGTCTTGGCATCCGGCTTCGTCAGAGCCTGCAACTCGGCGATCAGGCGAAGCTGAGCGACGGCGAAGGGGCCGAACTGGAGCTCGAACCCGATCAGTCGACTCATCGCCGCCTCGACCGCGCCGCGCACCGCGCCCTTGCCCTGGTCGGCCTCGACCGTGGCGGCAATCTTGCGTATGACCCCAAGCAGGAAGGTGCCTGTGCCCATCGCCGGATCGGCAAGCGTCACGTCGGTCGATGCCAGGCCCGCCGGGCGCGAGAACAGCGGCCCGCGCAAGGTTTCGTCCACCAACCGCGTCATCGCTGCCACCACCTCCGGCGGCGTGTAGTAGGAGCCGGTCAGCTTCCTGAGATCGTTGTCGTAGACTTCGAGAAAATCCTCGTAGAAATAGAGCCAGGCTTCCGGCTTGTCCTTGCTGATGGTGTGCCAGTTCACCTCGTTCAGCACGCGGGTCAGCGTGGCGAGCGACGTCTCCAACGCCTTCTGGTTTTCGGGGTCGTCAGTAAGAAGGCCGAGGGCGGTGCCGATCAGCGAATTGGAGCCGCGCAACTGATAGGCTGCCTGGTGGATGCCGCCGGAGAGCGAAATGTCGATGGCGCGAGCGACGAGCAGGCCGAACGTCACGGCCTGCGCATAGCCATCAGCGAAACGGTAGTCGTTGGCTTCCGGAAACAGCAGCCTGCGCCAATCTCTGGCGAGATCCGTCAGTCCCTGGCTCTTGCGCTCCAGTTGTTCAATCACCTCATCGCGCAAAAGGCGGCACAGTCGCGCCGAAATCTGCGCGAGCTGCTTGGCGTTGGCGGGCGGTATGGGTTTCCAGGTCAGGAAGTTGACGATCAGAGGCAGCAGCCCGTCGGGGGCGGCGAGCTTCGCCCCATCGCTTTCGATATTGCCTTCGAGCGCGACGACCTTGCCGACGATCTCACCGTCCTGCCACAGGCTGAAGGACTGGCCATCGGTATAGAGGAGATTGGGCAGCGATTTCAGTTTGCCCCATTGTTCTTTGTCGTGCGGATCGGTGAAGCGGCGCGGATCGGCACCCTTGCCCGGTGCCTTTAGTTCGATGAATCCGACCAGCACCTTGTTGGCCGTGACCGCGAAATCTGGCCGGGTCTTGATGTCGGCAAGGCGGGTCTCGCCGACCAGGTGGACAGCGCCGGCTGCGAAACCTTCGACCTCCGCAAGCGACTTGACCAGCACCTCAAGAGGCCCGCGAAGCTGCTCCTCGGGCTGCCCGCCGATTGCCGGATTCGAAAGCTTCGGTTTCAGCGATGCGCCATAGGCCGACACCGCACCTGCAACTGTCCCTGCGGCCAATATTCCCCTCCGCGCCGTCTCACCCCTAGGGTGAATCAGGCCAAACTGCCACTTTCTGTTGAACCTATTCAAAGAGCTCTAGATTTGCAGGCATTTTTTCAGTCAATTCCGAACAATATTGCCGCCCCCACGAACCGACGATAAAGGCGGTCGTCTCTTGGACTCATTTCAGCAGCGCTCGCAGGAGTGCCTTCACACCGACCTCCACCAAGGCCCGGACGCGCCCGCCCAACGCTGCCTGGATCGCATCCGAAGACGAGATGCTTTGCAGGAAGCCTCCACCAGAAAAAACGGTGCCCGAATCTCCTACCATTCAGGTTCTATCGAGGACGGACGCCCTCCGCTATTTTTTCCCGTCGTCGACAATGACTGCAATCAAGAAGCAGCAGAGCCTACGTCCACGGGGACATGATGAAGGTCCGAGTGCGGTCGGTAAAGTGTCGCTTGTCGGCGAGTGCGGGCCAACGGCAATGCCGCGTAGATCACCCGAGCTCGTGGATCATAACGTCGGGAATGACCGACTTCGCAATCTCGCATAGGTGCTGGTGATGGGTGAGATAGATCACCTGGCCTACGCTGGCCATCTCGCCAAACAGGCGGAAAACTTCCTCCGACCGGAGATGGTCGAAGGTCTCCATGATGTCGTCGGCGATGAACGGAACAGAGGGCCTGAGCTTGGCAAACTCGTAATATCCCGCGAGGCGTAGAGCCAAGTAGAGCTGAAAACGCGCGCCTTTCGACAAAGCGTCTGCGACCTTCGATTGGCCATCCCGCTGCGTGGCGATGAGGACGTCACCGCCTTTTGCCGGCTGGGTCGTCAAGCCTGTGTACTGGCCGCGCGTTATCAGTGCGAAGGCGTCCGAGGCCTGGCTCATCATTCCAGAGCGGTGACGTTCGCGATAGACCCGGAGCGCGCTTGCTGCCGACATGACGCCAAGCTTCAACTCGATATAGCGGGCAGCCTTCTCCTCGATTTCGAGAAGAACGGTGCGGCGCTCCGCATCGATCCGGGCAACTTGGCTGTCGCCGCCAATCGCGTCGAGCTTGTCGGTCGCTCGGGTACGCCGGACGAGTTGCTGTTGTATGGCTTCATCGAGGTCGGCGAGGTGCCGCTCGATTTCGGCCTTTTCAATTGCCAGCCCATCGAGATCGACGCTCTCCAGCAATGAGCGCGCCTGGGCGAAGTCCTCGAGGGCGACCTCGCTCGTCACTCGTTCTTCAAGCTCGGCCACTGCGCGCTGCAGGCTGTCTCGCTCGCGAAGTTGTTCATCACGCTCTGCGACCTCGGGCAGAGTTTTCACCCCGAAAGCGTCGAGCACCTCCTGCTTGGTCGTCTGGTGTGCCGCGATCTCGGCGCTCAATGCCTCCTGAACGTCTCGCAACTTTTGAACATCGAGGAGGAGATTCGCCCTCGCCTCACGCGCGCGCCGCGCTTGCTCCAGACGCTCGGTCAGCCTGGCGCTCGCCTGTTCCGGCGCCTCGTCACCTGTGGGATCCCCGGCCTGCGCACTAAGCCGGGCCACCTCGTCAGCAAAGCCAGTCCTGTCAGCCTCCATTTTGCCTATGCGGGTACGCATGGCCTCACGATCCTGCAGCGCCTTTGACAGGTCCGACAGCTGATCGAGCACGCTGCCGAGCCCGGTTCCGGCGATGCCGTCTTCGAGCCAAGTCCCCTTCAGCGTTTCATTGACGTCGGCCTGCCATGCAACATCCCGCCGCTCTGCAATTTCAACGGCTAGCCGCCTGGCGGCCAGCTCCTCTTCCTTCGCGGCGACGCTTCTTAGCGCTTCCGCGCGTTCCGCGTCGACCTTCGCCTGCCTGTCCAGAAAACGGTCAGCAGCGACCACCATCGCCTCCAGGGCCTCACCGGCTTCCGGCTGAATTCCAACGCTTCGAAGAGCCGAGGCCAATCCTAGATGGATCCGCTCTCCTTCAGCTGTTGTTCGTTCAATTCTCGCGCGTGCGAGCAGGATGTCGTCCCAGGCGCCAAGCGCGTCAGCGCGCGCGGACAGCCGCTCCTCCAAAAGTCCGATCAAGAGGTCGAGCGACTGCGCTTGGCAATCCTTAAGCAGGGTGCTGGCCATTTGCTTGATTTCAATCGACGCCGTTTCAGTGCGTTTTTCCAGCTCGCAGAGCTGGGCAGCGACGCGCTCACTCGCCAATTCGGTTTCGGCCGCCTTTTGCTTGATTACGCGCAGGTCCGCAAGCTCGCCGGCGTGAGCCAATCGCGCAGCACCGACCTGATCGTCCCTGGCCAGTGCCACGGCGAAGGCGTCTGCGGTTTCGGGCTTTAGGTCCGCCCGGTGACTTCGCCAGGCCTCTTCCCTCTCACGCCGAATGGCTGCGGCTGTGTCATCGTCAGCGATGTCGGCCGAGGCGCGGACAGCAGTCAGACGAGCCGACGTTGAGATCCGGCTTTGTTCATGCTCAGCCAGACGCTCGGAAAAGACTGCCCTGTCCCTTTGAAGGTCGGCGGCCAGTTTCTTCCAGGCAGCCATCTGCGTCGGCACTGGGACCGGCATTTTGGAAAGTGCCTCTGCATCTCCCGACCACGGCCGAAGGTGCCGCATCGCATCGGCCAGCCTTGTTTGACGCTCTTCCTCGAACCCGCGCGCCTCTGCGATTTCGCGTTTGTGACCGCTGGCCTTGGCTTCCGACACGGCTGCCATCAGCCGGGCTCTTGCGGGCTCGGGGACCGCCCTCTCCTCGCCAACGCGACCTCGGGCCGCATTGAGCCCGTCGAGCGCGGCAGCGGCCTCATCGCGGGCCATCCGCAGGCTCGTCGTGATGCCGGAGCGCTGTTCGACCATGTTGCGAAGCGTGCCAACCACAAAGGCCGGCAGGATGAGCCGGGACGGATCCTGTTCGGCCGACCTTCCAAGCGCGGCGAGACAGTTAGCTATCGTCTGGTCGAGCAGTTGGACTTCCATCTTGCGGGTCGGCAGATCCATGCCCGCGGACAAATAGCGCGCCTTCCGGTCGGCAAGTCCTCGCACCTGCTCCGAGATCGCCAGCACAGTGCCGTCGACGTCGATTACTTCGATCTTTGCCTTTGCCCGATCGATCTCGTCGGCATTCGCCTGGAGACGCGTTCTTAAGCGCGCGTCCTGATCGATCAATTCCGCGACGCTGCCACTCCAGGTTCTCTTTGGAGACGGGGGGTCAGGCAGGTCAGCCAGCCTGGTTGCCTTGCGTTTTATTTCGGCCAGGAGCGGAGCGGCGCGAACATATCGGTCGATCGTGGCGAGCCGGGCCGACAACACCGCGCGTTCAGTCAGGCTGCGGTCATACTTCTCCTGGGCTTCCGCCCGTTCCGCCTCGAGCGCCTCGAATGTCGAGGCCAGCGTGTCGATCGTCTCCTTGCGCGACTTGAGTTCCGCGAACCGTTTCTTCAGCAGCGCGATATCGGTCGTCTGAGCCTGTTTCCGGTGAAGCCCATCTGCCTCCGTTCCCAAGGCGACCAACACATCGCTGGCATGGCCGAGCCCAGCACTGGCGGTGAAAAGGAGCTTGCCGAGATCGCCACGCGATTCAAGGATCGCCTTGCCCCCTGCCTCCAGCGTCTCGTCATCCAGCGAGAACATGCTGCTGTAGGCGTCGCGGGACAAGCCAGCGAGGTGCGGCGAAATGGCAATTTCGCTCAGTGGCCGGCCTTCGGCGTCGTAGAGTGAGTTGCTGCGACTCTTGGTGCGTGAAACGGCAAGCGTCTGCGCCTCGAATTCGAGCAGTCCGCCGATGCGCATGGAGCTATATTCGTGCAGGAAATTGTAGCGGCTGCGCTCTTCGATGCCAAAGAGAAGATCCAGGTAGGCAGAGAGCGCGGTCGATTTCCCGGCCTCATTCAAGCCGAAAACGATATGCAGATCCGGACCTGCAACCGGCTTCTCTCCAAAGTCGATCGCCTGATCGGTGAACTTGCCGTAGCGGGTCAGGTCAAGGCGCCGCAATCTCATCGCGTCGCACCTGCCTTGAGCCGGGCCGTGACCAGGTCAACGCTTCCGGCAAGCGCATCGTCGAGAAACTGTTCGAGGCCTGCTTCGTCCTTGCCGGCGAAGCCGCGCGCATCGGGCGGCAGGTCCGCGATCGTCTTCAATACGAATTCCCGCGCTTCGGATCGAAATGCTTCCGAGTTCGCATTGGCGCGCATGGACTGCGCGAGTTCCAAAGTAGGATCGGCGGCAGTTCCCGAATCTCCGGCAGCAAGAGCCGAAAGATCAAGCTCCAGCTTCTCCACCCAGGTGTCGCCCACCTGTTCTGCTGCCTGTTCGGCTTCTGCGACGGCCAGGTCCCGGTCGCGCATCAGCGACCATGAAAGGGCGGTTGTGCCGACCAAGCTAACGCGAGCAACAAGGTAGCGCGATCTGGTAACCTCCCGGGATTGCTCCAATCCTGCTCGGATACGAATGACGGCCTCACTCCATTCCGACGCATCGGTTAGATCGACGCTCACCCGCTCGAACTGCACGAAACTAATGAGCCTCTCCTCGATCTCGACGGAGCGATCGTCGCGAATGGTGACCAGCGTGACCGATTTCTCACCCGCCTCATTGATGTCCCTCCCCTGAGGGATTCCTGGCATCACGAGCGTGCTCGCACCGGAATAGACCTGACGAACGTGGATATGGCCCAGCGCCCAATAGTCAAAGCCGTGCCCGTGCAGGTCGGCGACGCTGCAAGGGGCATATACGTCATGACCTGGGGAGCCGGCCAGGCTCGTATGCATGATGCCGATGTTCGCAGTTCCCTCCTGTGGGCCGGCATATTTGGGCAGCAGGCTTTCGGGCGCCTTGGGACTGGCGAAGCTCAGCCCATGGAACGCAACGTCCACTCCAGAGCCAGGCTGGACCACGGATTGGCAGCGGCCGGCAAAGACGGTCACCGTGTCGGGCAAGACGAGTTGCTTCGAAATCCGCGACATGGCGTCGTGGTTGCCGCGGATCATGTAGACCCTGACACCGGCCTGATGGAGGCGCGTCAACTCGGAAGCCAGAAAGCGCGCCGTCTTCATCGAGGTCTGGTCGCCATCATAAAGGTCGCCGGCGATCACAAGCGCATCGACATCCTCCGCAAGGCACAAATCCACTATCGCGGTGAATGCCTGGCGGCTGGCATCTCCGACGAGTTCGGCAAGCTCGGGATTGCGCAGCGCAAGCGAGCGCAAAGGCGAATCGAGATGGATGTCGGCTGTATGAACAAATCGAAATGCCATCCGCGGCGCTCTCCAGGCCCGAACAGAAGCTCAGGCAAATGCGGACACCAAGGCCTAGTCGCCCGAACGTCACGGCTAGCGGTCTCCTAGGCCTCGGTAGCAAAGTCCGACAGCGTTGGGCAACGGGAGGCGAGCTAGATCCTATGATAAACATCAACACTCGACCGCTAAACGGCTCCGTGTGCGGACCGCGTTGCCCTCGGCTGGCTCGCGATTGATTGCTGAGCCGTGTCCGGGGCATCGCATGTCTGTCACCCCTCATTCATGGACTCGAGATAGGGCCGCGGCATGACCAGGACGATGTTAATTACTGGGGCCGGTCGCGGGATCGGGCTGGCGCTCGCACGTTTCCATACCGAACGAGGCAGGGTGGCAAAAAACTTCAACATCTGCTGGCAGCGCTGGCGCCAGACGACCACTTTGCGGTGCCATCAATCGCATGAATCTGAACACCGACTTCGCAGGTCGATCCCAACGGTAGAAATCTCTTCCATTCGTACGCTCCTGGTTCGTCTATTCTAACCGATGCCACCTAGCACCGGCGGAGCGGGAGCCTTCCAGCCTCTTGTGCTGACCCCATGATTGCTTCTCGGCGTCGCTAGTATAGGTTGCGGTCTCCTGCCATTCCACACGACCTCCTCAGGTAAATCGTGCCATGCATCAGCCCGCACCGCGTAAGACTGTTCTTCAAACGATTCTCGATTGGTCGCAAAGCAGGCCGGCATGGCAGAGGGATGCCCTCCGGCGCATTGTGACGTCAGGCACTATTGATGCGGCGGGCGTCAGTGAGATCTTCGATTTATGCAAGAAGGAGCATGGCGCGCCTGATATCGAGCTCGAAGCCGCGCCACTTGAGTCGGCGCATTTGCCGGCTAACCCAGGAAATGGATCCGCTATCACGCTATCGTCGCTCAGTGACGTCGTAGGGGTCAATCAACTTGCTCCGAAGCAGACGCTTGCGTTCGAACAAAAGGGTTTAACGATCATCTATGGGCCAAACGGCGCTGGCAAATCCGGATACGGCCGAGTACTCAAGCGCGCTTGCCGGGCGCGCAAAGCCGGCGAAATAATGCCAGATGCATTTTCGCTTTCCTTCGGAGGCAAAGCGACCGCGAACTTCACCATTTCTAGAGATGGGGTGCTGCAACCCGTTCTCCCTTGGGAGGACAATGCAAACCCGGATCCGGTACTCTCTGCGGTGAGCGTGTTCGACCGAGAATGCGGTGCAGTCCATATCCAGGATAAAAACGAGGTCGCGTTCCGGCCATTCGGGCTCGATATTCCGGATGATCTTGCTGGAATTTGCACCCAACTCAAGACCTCGATCCAGGTCGAGGAAGGTCATCTGAAGGCACTGAAAGACCCGGTTTTCGACACGCCAACGTGGCAGGGGACCACAGCTGTCGGGCGGATCATGTCTCAGCTCAAACACAACACCAAGCTCGATGGCCTTTGTGCCCTAGCCACCATGACTGATGCCGAACGGGCGCGTCTTCAGCAGCTCGCCGAAGACCTGGCAAAGAATCCAGTCGAGGCGGCGACCGAACAGCACCAATTCGCCGATGGCATCGCGAAAGTCCTGCGCTATATCAAGAAGGTACAGGAAGTCTACACGGACGACGCCCTCAACGCGCTGAAGGGCCTTGCGGACGATGCAAGGGTTAAGCGCGCGGCGGCTTTGCTGTCGGCCGAGACCGCCTTCAAGGATGCTACGTTTCCTGGGGTCGGCGCCGAAACATGGCGAGCCCTTTGGGAGGCTGCAAGACATTATTCGAAGCACGTTGAACAGCAGTTCCCGCCAGTGGAGGGAGAGCACTGCGTACTTTGCCATCAACCGTTGAACGCCGACGCGGGCGCACGCCTGGTGACCTTTGAGAGGTTCATCCGCGAGGACACGGAAAAGCAGGCTACGGCTGCTGAGAAGGCCTACGACACCGCGCTCACGGACTTCCGATCCAGGCACCCCGACATCAGGTTCATAGGCGAGATCCGGCGACGTATTGCTATCCACCATCCAACTGCGGCGGCGGCAGTACTGCGCTTCATGGCGTCAGCCGATTTGCGTAGGTTGCAGTGCCTCAGGGATCTTGTCAGCCCTGGTGGGATGGCGCTGTCGCCACAAGCTGCCCTTCCCGAAGCAGAACTAGTGGAGATTGAAAGCGAAGCACGCGTCTATGCTCGTCAGTTGGAAGCCGCTGCAGACCTTGAAGGCCGCAAGATCCTGCAGGCGGAGCACGACGAGCTGAAAGATAGAGCCGCTGCTGGCCACTTACACGACATCGCCGGGAAGGAGATAGATCGGCTTGTGAAGCTGGATCGCCTGGCCAAGTGCCTAGGCCAGACGTCGACGACGGCGATCACCAAACTCGGTAACGAACTCGCAGACGAGATTATCACACCCCGAATGCGTGACCGCTTTCAGCGCGAAATCGTTCGGCTCGCCGCGGAGAAAGTCCGTGTCGAGGTAGTCCGATCCGGCGGCCAGTATGGCTCGCCGAACTATCAAATCCGCCTCTTTGCCAATGCCAGAACTAAGGTGCACCTGGTGTTGAGCGAGGGAGAACAAACCTGCGTAGCTCTGGCGGCTTTCCTCACCGAGCTGGCAACTGCCACCCATAAATCTGCACTGATCTTCGACGATCCGGTGACGTCCCTCGATCACCGATGGCGGCGGAAAGTTGCGCATCGGCTTGTGGAAGAGGCAAAGGAACGGCAGATCATCGTGTTTACGCACGACTTGGTGTTCGTAAACGACTTGAATGACGGTGCATTCCGCCAAGGCCTTCCGACGAAAATGTCCAATCTATCGCGCGGTCCGAATGGAACGGGCATAGTAGGAGATGGTCTCCCTTGGGATCATGCGGGGGTAAGGGCGCGGGTCGACCGGCTTGAGAAAGACCAACGGGCGGCAAAAGCGCTCTACGACGCCAATGACGAAGATGGGTATCGCAATGCAGCAATCAGGCTCTATGGTCATCTCCGCGCTACCTGGGAACGCGCCCTGGAAGAGATCGTCTTTGCAGGTGTATTGATACGTCATCGCGATTACATCGACACGAAAAACCTGAAGAAGGTGTCAGTTCTCCTAGAAGCCGACGCAGAGACCTTCCGTACCGCGTTCAAAAAGTGCAGCGACATCATCGAAGCCCATGATCCCTCTCGCGTCCGAAATGAAGAGCCGCCGGCGCCGACTGAAGTTTCAGACGATATTAAGGCCCTCACCGATTGGGCGGAATCCTTGCGCACACGCCAAAAAGCCATCACCTAAGAGGCCCTCTATTCATCGATGGCGGCGTAGGCACCACTCTCGCCGGGGTCCGAAAACCCCGGCATGATGTCGCCCGCGAGCAGCTTTTCTTTCGACAGCAGCCCTGCGTCCTCCAGCGCCTCGAAATCCGGCAGCTGGCGCAGCGTGTCGAGCCCGAACTGCGACAGGAAGGTCTTGGTCGTCACATAGGTGTAGGGCGCGCCCGGCTGCGGGCTGCGCGGCCCCGAGGCGATGAGCTCCTGCGCGCGCAGCACGCCGATCAGATCGCGCGACACCTCCTTGCCGAAGAAGGAAGACAGTTCGCCGCGGGTGATCGGCTGGAAATAGGCGATGCACATCAGCACAAGCGCCTCCGCCTGCGACAGTTCTTTTGCACCCTGCCCCGCCGGCGTGCCGAAGGCGGCGTGGATGACGTCGCCAAAGGCTTTCTTGGTCCGGTGCTGCCAGCCGCCGGCGGCCGCGACCAGCTCGTAGGGGCGGCCGGCGAGCTCGGCGCGAATGTCGTCGATGATCAGATCGATGTGGCAGTTTCTTCCCACCACCCGCGCCAGCACCTCGCGCGGCACGGGTTCATTTGCCGCAAAGATCACCGCTTCGACTCGACCCATCCACTCGCGCCAGCGCAGTTCCGGCGGCAGGTGCTCGAGCTCGGTGTCGAGCAGCGCCGGCTGATCGTCTGGCTTGCGGCGAACGGAGGCCTGGCTCATCGCTACAGCCCAAACAGCCGGAAGGTGGGACGGCCGGAGAGCTCGCGCACGGCCTCGAGCTGCTGCAGCCGCTCGAACAGCCGTCGCGCCGCAAAGCGCGACAGGTTCTTTGTGACCAGCGATCCGGCGACGGCATCTGCATTCAGCAGCAAAAAAATCACGTCGCCGGCGCCCTTGGCGCGCAGTTTTGGCGCCACTGCCAGGAGTTTTTCGGCGCGGCGCGACAGCTCGGCGGCCAGCCGGCAGGCCTCGGCCGCCCCCTGAACCAGCGCGACGCAGACCGAGCGTTCAAAATTCTTGTCCCCGGGTCGGATGCGCTTGCCACCAACAGCCTCGGTGCGGAAGGCCGGGCCAAAGGCCTGCGTCATCAACAGCGGCAGCGGCCGCGGCCAGCGCAGGCTTTGCGCCAGCACCAGGTCGGCGAGCCACCAGCCAAAAAGCTCGGCATCGGGGCGCATGGCGATGACGCGGGTGGCGGTCGCCGCCGCGGCGAACGGCGCCGGCGTCTGCCCCTCCACCAGATTTTCGATGTGCCTGCAGAGTTCGGCGAGCCCCTCGTCGTCCCACGCGAGCCCGAGCATCTCGACCATTTTTGCCAGCCGATCGGCGCCGACCGCCGGCGGCTGCAGCGCCAGCTGGCGCCAGGCGCCAAAAATGGCGCCGGCGGGACCGGGATCGGCGCCGGCCGGACAAAGCTGCCAGGCGTCGCGCAAGGCGGCCTCGTCCTCGGCGCGGCCGGCGAGCCGCATGCTAGCGGCGGCACAGCGAAGCGCCAGCCGCTGGCGCCAGGCGCCGGCCCAGGCCGGCTGCGCGCGGCCAAGCGTGTCGAGCGAAGCCAGCGCGGCGCCGGCCCGGAAAGCAGCGTCTGCGTCATGCAGAACACCATCGGCCGCGAGCGCCCAGGCGGGAACGGCGGGCGGCGCAGCCAGGCTGGCGGACGCGGGATCGAGGCGAATCATACCTTCGAGGGTAAAATGCCGGTGCGCTTTGTGCTATAATTTTCGGCGCAAAACGCACAGCCTGTCGGCGCACCATAACGAATGATAATGTTGCCTTATCAGTCGTTTCTAAATGAGTGCCTTGAAACGGCCTTTGTCGCTGGTCCTGGATCGGTGGAAAAGCCCGCATTTCCGCGGTTTCAGGTGTCTGCCTCATCCTTGTTCGGTGGATTCTCGCCCCAATTGGGTGGACGGGTAGGCCAGGATAGGTGGAATTCGGAGCCCCGCCGACGTCACGAATGCCGGTTTTCATGCCACCACGGGCCATGAGCGGCTGCATTTCCTTCGACCATCCCCCGAAAGCCAGGAATTCGGCGCCTTCGGCCCTGGCGGCCCCGTAGATTCGATTTGACCCTTTCCGAGTCCTTGGGCGCCTCCTAACACCTCGATCACGCTCTACGGGCCTGCAAATCGGTCGATAATACACGCCTGCAAAGGAACGTTTCCTGACACATTGCAATTCTGTAAAAACCGGCCCAAAAATGCCCCGCAAATGGCCAGTTCACGCACCCAGCCCATTTCCCCTCCCCTTCCGCGCCGCCTGATCGGCTATGCACGGGTTTCGACCGAGGACCAGCTCAACGACGCCCAGGTCGACGAGCTCAAGGCCAGCGGCTGTCGTGTCGTTCACCAAGAGCACGGATCCGGCGCCTCACGCTCAAGGCCGGTGCTGGCCAAGCTGATGCGCGAGATCGCCGCTGGCGACGTTCTCATCGTCGTGCGGCTGGATCGTCTCGCCCGCTCCGTCAGCCACTTGCTGGAGGTCATCGAGCAACTGGAGGCGCGCGGCGCACACTTCCGCTCACTGCGCGATCCGATCGACACCTCGACGCCGCAAGGCGTGTTCTCGCTGCAGGTGCTCGGCGCGGTCGCTCAGCTCGAGCGCGCGCTGATCGCCGAACGCACCAAGGCTGGCATGAAGGCAGCCAAGGCGCGCGGCCGGCTGGCCGGCAATCCCGGACTTCGCGAACGCCGCCCCGAAGCTGTCCGGGCAATATCTGCCGCACGCCAGCGCGCCTATATCGACGATCTCATCAGCTCGGCGCAAACCTGGTTGCCGACCGTACGCCGCTTGCGCCCGCAGCACAGTTGGGACGACGTCGTGCGGGTGCTCAACCGAAAAGGCCACGACTGGACGATCGAGCGACTACGGCGCGCGGTGCATCGGCTGGTTCGCGAGCGCATCGCCGAACCCGCCCTGATCAAACGTGCCCGCCGCCGTCCGCCGGAGGACCGGTTGATGACCCTCGTCGCCGGTATTGCGCTCGCCGACCCGGATCTTACCCTGCTCGAAATCGGAGCTCAGTTGGAACGGATGCACGAGCGCACGCCGCGTGGCGGGCGCCAGTGGCAAGCTTCCTCGGTCAAGGCGCTGCTGGACCGGGCACGTCGGCTCGGGCTCGTGGTGCCCGATCCAGCGCCTCGGTCATGAGGCGCGCCAGCGCCTGCTCTCGTACGATGCGGCCAGCGCCCTGCACGGCCCTCCATTCACCGCTGGCAAGGATCTCGTCGGCCAAAACACGATATTCGGCGTCCGAGCGCGGCGTGTACGTGACGGCGGGGCACTCGTCCTTCTGCGGCCGGCGCACGACCCGCTGCGCGGCAGAAGGCGACAGGTCATCTTGCGCGAATTTTTCCATCAGGAAGGCAGGCGGCGGCCCGATGCGGCTTCTGGCATCGGCCAGGTCCAGCAGCCGGGCGATCCCGAACAGGGTTGCCATCCTCCCTGGCAATGCTGCGGTGGCGAGCGGGTCAGTGCAATCGGCCGGCATGTCGTTGCTTCTCGGGCGCGGGGGTCCCAGCCATGCGATGAGAGGCTTTCCGCCTGGCCGCGACGGCGCCCACAACAACAGCGCGGCGCGCATGATGTCTTTGGCCGCCGTCCCCTGCGGTCCCTCATCGACGGCCGATGCGACGGTGTCGGCGAGTTCAAGCAGGAAGCTTTCCCGTTCCGAAACGGCCACGCCAACGCCGCCGAAATGCACAGGAGCCGAGCAGATCCCACAGGCGAGACGCGCCCTCCCCTCTCGACAGTCGAAGCGAAAGCCCGCCCGGGCGAAGCAACGGCCACACGTGTCCTGCAGGATGATCAAATGCCGGGGACAGACCATCGCCTCGACCCGAGCCCACGCGCGGCGAAGATAATGATCCCGGTTGCCTGCGTGATCCTCGTCGAGGCACGCGGGACAAACGCCTTGGTGCCAGCGATCCTGGATGTACCAGTTGAGCGCGCGCGCCTGCCGGCGCAGCGCCATTTGAGCAAGCCGGCCCGCATCCATCCGACAGGCGCGAGCCCAAAGCATGATTATTGCGTCGCCGGGGTCGAAGTCCTGCCCGATCAGACCGCTTCGCCGTCCCGGATGGATGTCCGGATCGAGCCAACTTTCAATGTCGCGCCACGTACATCCGTAGCGGCAGGCCACGCGCCCCTGCCAGGAGGAAAGCAATTCGTCGTCGAATGGCCGCGGCGCAACGGGCAGCACGCGGACGGGCCTCACCGGCTCGCCCGGCGCTGCAGCCCCTTTTCCATGTGGCGCGTCATCGTCACAAGCGGCAGGACGAGATCGTCGCCGTCGAAACTGCCGACGGTGATGCACTCGCTACCGCTGCGGATCGCCTCGACCGCCACCGTCTCCATCAGGCGAAAGATCCGCACGGTCACGCCGTCGGTCAGGTCGAGTACTTTTCGGCGGACAGCCGTCGTTGCCAAATCCGAGGGACGGCGCAGCGGCAGGATCCCGCCCAGGCTCGTCAAAAGCTGTGATAGCTGGGAATTATCGGCCCAACGGTCGAGGTGGAAGGCCTCGAAACGCTCGGCGAGCTGGGGATCAGTCAGCAGCGCCTGCCGGGCCAGATTGGTCCCGGCGCAGATCAGCGGAACCCTCAGGTCGTTGGCGAGAAAGCGGAGGACGTTGAGAAATATGCGCTGCTGGCGGAAGCTGCCGGCAAGCATGGCGTGGATTTCGTCGATGATCGGCATGCGCACAGACATGCTGCGCAAAAGGCGCCGGCAAACCTCCTTCAGACGATAGGTGGAGTCCGTCATCGGCCCCGGCGCGCCGAGCGCGCTAAGCAATTCGCCATAGACGTCCCGCTCCAGCGGTTCGGCCGTCATCTGCATGGCCACGACGGGCATGCTGGTGATGCCGGTGCCCTGATCGAAACAGGCCGGATGATCGCGCAGGAATTTGCGGATGATCTTGGTCTTGCCCAAGCGGGTGTCGCCATAGAGCAGCAAGCAGGGCATGCGGTCGCGCGCAGGATAGGACAGCAGATCCTCCAGCCTCGCCAGCGCCGCGCGCGCCCGCGCGGTTTCCAGCCAGCGGTCCGCCCGGATCCAGGCAATCCGTTCGGCGTCGTCAACGGCGGCATGCGACCGATAAGCGGGCAGCAGATGCGGATAGTCGCTCAAGACCATTCTTCCACGACCAACGACGGTAGATCGGTTTCGCATTCTTCGTCGTGGGCCATTTCCGGCACGGCAAACTCCCTGTCTGCGGTCGCCATCAACGATCGGTCACGACGCTCGGCATGCCGGCGCGCCCTCCTGGTCTTATGTCCGGCTGCGTCCACGAGTTGCCGCTGTTTTTCGATGGTCTCGAAAATCAGCTGTTCGTCCACCGCCGTGACGCCGCGTTCTTTCAATGCCGCGCGCGCAATGCGGTGTTCGCCGAGCGTAATGCGCGGTCGCCTGAGATCGGCAAACCGGACCGGCCAGTTCGTGCCATCGGGGCCTTCCACAAACACGCACGACAGGTCGCGCGGATCATATCTGACGCGCATCTTGCGAGCAGACCGGCCTGCCCAGGGACTTAACACATCGTCCCAATAGTGGAGACCGAACAGATGCACGCCGTCGCGTCGGATGCTGCGCTCCTCGAAGGGCAGGAAATCCTGAAGAAACCGCTCGCGATCATGGGGCAGTCGCAGGGGATGCCGACGCGCCGCTACGGTGTCGTCCCACGCACTGATGGGCGGCAGCTGCAGGCTGCTGTGAATCTCGGCATGGTAGCGACCGACAATCTGAAGCGCGAGCCACTCTTCCAGTTCGTCGAGCGTCATTGCGGCATGTTTTTGCGGATCGTAGGAGCCGCGGGCGGCGACGTCACTCGACGTCGTGCCGGGAAGCAGGCGGACCGCACCCATCATCGTGCCGATCAGTCGCTCGATATGGCCCCCATAGTGCGGCCGCAAGACGGGCCGGTACTCAAGGGCAATGCCATGCTCCACCGTCCCTCTGGCCAGCGCCCTTCCATGAAATTCCTTGCCGTTGTCGACGTGGATCACGTCAGGCAGGCCGAAAACCGGCCACGCCGCCTGAACATTCCGAGCCTCGAGCCAAGGCTCCTTCGGCATCACCATATGCTGGATGCAAAGCGCGACAGAAACCGATGACGGATTTTCTAGCGTGAGATAGGACCCCGCCACCATGCGGCTTGCAACGTCGATGGCCAGCGTCAGCCAGGGCCGCTGAAGGGGCCGGCGATGCACGGCATCAACCACAAACAGATCCACCAATGTGTGATCGATCTGGACGATGTGAAGTGCATGATCGGCGCGATATTCGTGCACTACGGGATCAAACCGTTCGCGCGCGGCTTTTGCCCCTTCCCGATCACGCATCAGTAGCCGCGGATCGGCAAGCTTCACGCGGGCTCTTACCGACTTCCAGGAGGGCGCGACCTCCCCGCGGCTGCGACACAATTCTCGAACACGGTCATGCAGGGCGGTGACCGAAGGCTTCTCCCGCTTGCGGTAGGTGTCCTGCATAGCGGTCTCGATGAGCGCCTCCATGTCTTCCGACAGGCGCCGGCGTCCTTTCGCCGGACCGGGATTGTGGCCAAGCAGCGAACTCGTCACAGGAGCGGCCCGGTATCGTCCGAGAAGCTCATAAAGACATGCCCGCCTTACACCAAGCTGACGGCACGCAAGGCCTATATCGGCAGGGGACAAGCGACCCTTAGACGCCAGAGGGCGAATGATAGCCTCGCGCTCTACCGCCCTGCCCCAGTCGGCATCGTCGGCCGCGAGCTGTCGGGGTTACGACCTATTCCGTCGCCCTCGCCTTCGTCCACCAAATCAGGGTATGAATCCACCTATTCTGGACGAATCCACCGAACTAGGATGAGCGAAGAATGTTACAAAACAATGCCATACAGTCCACTCATCTAGGAAGAGTGACAACGGCTCTCAGAGATGGCCAGCGGCCCGCAAATCCGCCGCGAATGTTGCCAGATGGATCACCAGTCGAAGCGGCTGAGCTTGGCGGTGGCCCTGCAGGGCCTCGGCGCCGAAGGAGGCGTACCAATCAGCCGCGCGTTGGTTCTTGGCGTCGATGATCAAAAGGATGCCGCCGCCCTCCGTCACCAGCCGCAGACACCGCCTAGCGGCGGCAGCCAGCAGCTGACCGCCCAGCCCCTGCCCTGCGATCGATCTGTCGGTGGCGATCCGCGCCAACAGAAAGCCCGGGACATCGTGACGCGCGAGCCCCTTGGTCATGCGCGCTGGCACGGCTGCATGATCGACTGCCGACGGCGCGATCGAATAGAATCCAAGGATCCGACCGGGCCGCGCGGTTTCTATCGCGCAATACGTCTTGGTGGCGTTCTGTTCATGGCCCTGGCGCGCAAAACGGGCCAGGAAGTCGTTCATGTCGGCGTCACCGCAATCGAAGTCGCTCCGATCATGCGCCTTCGAGATCGGCTCCTCGTGCCAGGCCGGAAGGTTCATCGATCACGCGGCAAGGCGGCGATCGCGGCGCGCAGTTTTTCGTTAGGCGGCGGCGGGTTGTCCAAAAGCTCCAGAATGCGCAGGAAATCCCGTTCCGAGACCTCTATCCTCTCGGCGCTCTTGATTACCGCTTCGGCCTCGCGCAGGGCCGCACGGGTGACGAACTCCGTCAAATCCGCATGCACCAGCGCGGCTGCCCGCATCAGCGTCGCCTTCTGTTGCGCCGCCACCCGCAGGTTCATCCGTTCATTCGCTTCAATCGCTGCCCGAGGCATAACAAACCCTTCTTCACTCCTGTTATCTTCATTTGAGTTGACGGGTTGCAGCGTAGCTGGATTGCGCCCTATGTGTCAAGTATATACGTCTTAAAGGCGTACAGGTTCCCACTTTAACAAATGGCGCTCCAAACGGAAGGACCGTCAGAAGGCATTCAATCCAGCCGCACGGATGTCGCCATCGCCTCTCGCCACTGCCAGCCAAATCACGTTAGAATCCCGACATGACCAACAGCTCCGAAAAGCAGGCCCAGAACGATCTCCCGGACATCGTGGATATAGTGATGGAAATGGGGCGCGGCACAGAGGATGATAAGGCTCTCCCCTTCCCTCCCCTGCCAGCGCCGACCAGGGAGAAGAGTCGGCTTCCGAGTCACCTTGAAGGGTTGGCTGATCGCGTCCGCGACTATGTCGAGGCAGCGAGCTCGGCCAACACGCGGCGGGCCTATGCATCCGATTGGAAGCATTTTTCCAGTTGGTGCCACCGGCAAGGCATCGAGACGTTTCCGCCAGATCCACAGGCGGTCGGCCTCTACATCACGGCTCAAGCGTCAGGCACCGCGACCGGCGACAAGAAGCCGAGCTCAGTGTCGTCGATCGAACGTCGGCTCTCCTCACTGACCTGGAATTACGCCCAGCGCGGCCAGGCTCTCGATAGAAAAGACCGTCATATCGCCACGGTGATGGCCGGCATTCGCAACAGACACGCCGCCCCGCCCCGGCAGAAGGAGGCGATCCTGCCGGAGGATCTGATCGCGATGCTTGAAACCCTCGACCGCGGAAGCCTACGCGGCCTGCGCGACCGCGCCATGCTGCTTATCGGCTTTGCCGGCGGCCTGCGTCGCTCTGAGATCGTGGCGCTGGATGTCGGCCGCGACCAGACCGAGGATGGCCGCGGCTGGATCGAGATCCTCGACAAGGGCATGCTCGTTTCCCTTCGCGGCAAGACCGGCTGGAGGGAGGTCGAAGTAGGTCGCGGTTCGTCCGACACGACCTGCCCGGTTGTCGCGGTGCAGACCTGGCTCAAGCTCGCCCGTATCGCACACGGACCGCTGTTCCGGCGCGTGACCGGCCAAGGCAAGGCAGTCGGCGCCGATCGGCTCAACGACCAAGAGGTTGCCCGCCTGGTCAAGCGCACTGCGCTGGCGGCCGGCGTACGCGGCGATCTGTCGGAAGGCGAACGAGCAAAGGTCTTTGCCGGCCATTCGCTGCGGGCTGGCCTCGCCTCCTCGGCCGAAGTCGATGAGCGCTATGTACAGAAGCAACTCGGCCATACCAGCGCCGAGATGACCCGCCGCTATCAGCGCCGCAGAGACAGGTTCCGCGTCAACCTCACCAAGGCGAGTGGGCTGTAGGAGATGTGGCTTAGGAGATAGAGAAGGCCCTCCCCTTGCCCTTTTGGATCGAAAACGAGTTCTTTTCCGTCAAGGGCCTGGCATGATCAGTCTCAACGACGGAAATAGGTCCCATATCGGCCGATGTCGCGAGTCAGCAGCGAAATCTACGTCAGGCGCAAAGGATTGCCCAGCGAGCCTGATGCGGCAAGCAGCGAGGAGTGTTTTGGCGCGAACGCAATACCCATCGCGCACCTTCGTCGTAGCCCAAATGGGCTAAACAAACCTAAACGCGGGAGTGGGCATCCATGGAAACCAGGATAATTGACGGCCGGGACGATTTTGCGCAATGGGCGATCGACAGGTCCAATGCGATCCTGACGGATCAGGGTTCGGAACTCGCCACCGCGGCCCGCAATGGAAACGAAGCCCAGATCGCCGAGACAGCACAGGCGCTCGGCCAGGCGATCGTCGATGCGCTGATCGAGGCGTTCGACGGTCTCGCAGGCGATGAATGAGCCACCGCTTGGCCGGCACGACTAGCTGCGCCAACGGAAACGACGGCGGCACGCGGGCTCACAGATCGAGCGGCGCATTTGGACAGTATGCCCGCCGTCGCGCTGCTTGGACCACGCCAGGTTGGCAAGACCTCGCTCGCGCTCGAAATAGCCGAACGGCGACCTTCAATCTATCTCGACTCGATTCCGACGCCGACCGCGACGGCTCAGGGAACCGGAACTATATTTGGCCGCTAGACGGGCTCTTAACAATCCAATCGAGCAGCTCTGTCATTAGCTTGTACCGTTCTGCAGAACGGGGATGGGCGGTCTACATCTTGGCACCCGCTGGCGCCTATCAAGCGCTTCTATGTGGGGTCTTCTATAAAACGGACCGGTTCACTCGCGCCGCCGTTTGATCTGGCTCATCTCGACGTCCGCGACTGTGCCGTTTTGCTGATGGATTTCGCGTCTGGCGGCCGTCGTCGCAGCGTGATTGCCGCTCTCCGCGTCGAACAGCTGGTCGAGCAAGAGCCCGAGCCGGCGCGATCCCAAGGCACCTGAGAGCGAAATACTGCCCCGTCCGTCGATAAGGCCGCACCAAGACGACACAGACGTTTTCGTGCTGCTCGCCGGCTGGCTGGTGACTGCGCTGCAGTGGTGGCTCGATCGCCCCGGATAGTGGCCCAGCGCAGGTGGCGACCAGCACACTGGAGCAAACTTGTGGGAGGCTGCGTTCGTGCAGAGAGTGCAGCGGTGTCGGCTCCAGCAGTTTGAGTCGGGGTTTCGTTTCAAGCGAAGTTAGAACGGAGAGTTGGCCGCGGCCAACTTTGCAGTTCGACCGCGACAGTAGGCACTATTGGCGTCAAACGATTCGCACGAAAGAAGCAGTTGGCCGCGGCCAACTTTTGACCGTGGCTCGCCGGAAACCGTTGAATCATAAGTGTTCTTGGCATGGTTACCGAATCGTGCAATCTTCGATACGGTTTTTTAGCAATTCGCCGCTAAAAAACGCATCGAAAGGGGAAATCGATGTTGCAGACTCAAAACGTATCGACGGCCATTTCTTCCGACGCGCGAATTGCTCATCATGCGCGCCAGCTGTCTATGCAGCTGCAGTTATTGCGAGAGCGCCTATTCCCACCGTCCTCCCAGAAGCTGTTGAAGACTTTCACCTCCGGCGAGGCCGCTCAGCTCGTCGGAGTATCAGACGGCTATCTACGGCAGCTTTCAATAGATGGCAAAGGCCCTTCGCCGGAGGTGTCCCAGACGGGGCGACGTTCGTACTCACTCGCCCAAATTCATGAGTTGCGTCAGTACATGGCTTCTATCAAGCCGAAGGATGCCCTCACTTACCTTCCGTGGCGGCAGAGAGGCGACAAGCTCCAGACGATTGCCGTCGCCAACTTCAAGGGCGGCAGTGCAAAGACAACGACATCCATCTACCTCGCACAGTATCTTGCCCTGCAGGGATATCGCGTTCTCGCGGTTGATCTCGACCCGCAGGCTTCGTTGTCGTCGATGCTCGGTGTTCAGCCGGAGTTTGATCTTGCGGAAGGCGATACCCTCTATGGTGCGATCCGTTACGACGAGAAACGGCGGCCGCTGAAGGAAATAATCAGAAAAACGTACTTCGCTGGCCTCGACCTCGTTCCCGGAAATTTGGAACTGATGGAGTTCGAGCACGAAACTCCGACTGCGCTGATGGAGCAGCGGAAAACAAGCAATAGCGAAATTTTCTTTCGGCGCGTCGGCATGGCCCTGGCCGAAGCCGAAGCCAATTATGACGTTGTGGTGATCGATTGCCCGCCGCAACTCGGGTACCTGACACTTGGTGCGGTTTGCGCAGCGACATCGCTTCTGATCACCGTCCATCCTCAGATGGTCGACGTGGCGTCAATGTCGCAGTTTCTGCTCATGACTTCCGACCTTCTGTCGGTCGTCCGGAATGCAGGCGGCGATCTGAACCACGATTTCATTCGGTATGTTATAACGCGCCATGAGCCGCACGATGGTCCGCAAGCCCAGATCGTTGCCCTGCTGAGAAGTCTCTTCGGGGACGAGGTTTTGGCGGCGACAGTCCTGAAATCGACGGCGATCGCCGATGCCGGGCTTACGAAACAGACACTCTATGAAATCGAACGAGGACAAGTCCGCCGCTCAACATTCGACAGGGCAATCGAATCCCTTGATGCAGTCAACGGGGAAATCCTCGCCGGCATCGAAAAGGCATGGGGGCGGCCATGAGCAGGCGAGACGTTCTAAACGGAATATTTGCCGATACGACGCGAGAGTTGGCCGCGGCCAACTTTTCCAAAGAGACGAATGGCGGTCGTGTTCTGGCGGGGCCCGTAAGGACGATGGGACTTGCCCTCGACCGCATGGACCAGGAAGCCAGAGAACTTCGAGAAGCTTTGAAGTCCGGCGAGAGGGTTGTCGAACTCGATCCCGAACTCATTGACGGCTCATTCGTGCGTGATCGCCTCGACGGCGAGGTAAGCGCTACGGACGATATTGTGAGGTCGATCGAGGAAAACGGCCAGGAAGTGCCCATCCTCGTCAGGCAGCACCCCGATCTCGAAGGACGATATCAGGTTGCCTATGGCCATAGGAGGCTTCGCGCTGTCCGGCTCCTGAGGCGGAAGGTAAGGGCGGTTGTCAGGCCATTATCGGACAATGAACTCGTCGTCGCACAAGGCATCGAAAACACTGCGAGAAAGGATCTCTCTTACATCGAGAGAGCGGTCTTCGCCTTAAGCCTCGAAACACACGGGTTCGGCCGCGATCTGATCATGCAGGCGTTAAGCACTGACAAGACGGAACTGTCGAAACTGTTGTCCGTCGCCAGGGGCATTCCGGGCAGCCTGGTCAAAGCCATCGGTGCCGCACCCTCTATGGGCCGCCGTAGGTGGATGGATATTGCCGAAAAGATCACTGATTCCAAAGCGCTGGAAGCCGCAAGAAATGCCACCCACAGACCCGAATTCGAGGCCTTGGGCTCGGACGAACGCTTCATGATAGTTTTGGCTGAGGTTTCGAAGAAGCCGCAGCGAGAACAGATAATCAGGGAGTGGAGACCGAACGGCGGCAAGGTCGCGGCAAAGATCAAGGACACCGGGAGGGCATATACGCTCTCTCTCAGGACTGCCGAAGCCGATGAGGGCTTCGGCGCATATCTGACAGAACGGCTGGACGACCTCTATGCCGACTGGCAGGCAAACAGGAAACCGAAGCAGGAGTAAACCGCAAAAGAAAAAGGCCCCCGAACGTCACCGTAGCGGAAGCCCTTCTCGTCTCTAGACAATTCGAGAATCTCATTTCCGCGAATCAGTGTCAAGCGTTTTAAGCGCCGGTTCGGCGGACGAATTTCTTTTGCCTAATTGAAGGTGAAGGAAGAAATGGAGACGGGTATTGCAACGACGCCCTTTGGGCGGCGGCCGATGTCGCTTGCCATGCTGGCGGCGCAAAACGAGTCACGTGAGATCCCCAAAGGCAGGGTCGTCGACAAGTGGCAGATCTACCGCAACCTCTGCGAAGGCAAGAGCATCGTCGGCATCGGCGATCGTGCTCTGGCCGTCCTGAATGCGTTGCTGTCTTTCTACCCTGACAGTGAATTGAGTGAGGAGAACGACCTCATCGTCTTTCCCTCGAACGCACAGTTGTCGCTCAGGGCGCACGGAATGCCGGAGCCCACCGTCAGACGACACCTAGCGGCTCTTGGTGACTGCGGGCTGATCATCCGTCGGGATAGCCCGAACGGCAAGCGTTACGCCCGCAAGGGCCGGGGAGGGGAGATCGAGGAAGCCTTCGGCTTCTCCCTGGCGCCGCTGCTGGCCCGTGCTTACGAGTTCGAGGCGGCCGCTGAGCGTGTTCGTGCCGACAACCGGGCGCTCAGGCTTATGCGCGAGCGGATCACCTTGCACCGCCGTGACATCCACAAGCTCATAGACGCGGCCCTTGACGAAGGTGTCCCGGGCGACTGGCGAGGCCTATGGAAGCGGTTCCGCGTCGTCGTGGAGGCAATTCCGCGCCGAGCTGGCATTGCCGAGCTAGAGCCTATCGTTGCCGATCTGGCCGCCTTGCGCGATGATGTTGATAAGCTGCTGGAAACCCATATGAAATCCACGAATCCGAGCGGCAATGACTCTCAAAACGAGCGGCAGCAATCTGATTCAAATACCGACTCTATTTTTGAATTTGAACCTGCTTTAGAGAAAAGCGGGGCAACGGCCGAGCCCAGGACGAGAACCGCAGAGCCCCAAAAAACGTATCCGCTGGGGCTTGTGTTGAAGGCCTGCCCCGAAATTGCAGACTACGCCGTCGATGGGATCAGCAATTGGCGCGATCTCATGATAACCGCCTCCCAGGTGAGGGGATATCTGGGCGTTTCGCCGTCAGCGTATGAGGAGGCTTGCCATGTGATGGGCCAGGAGATCGCGGCGATCGTGATTGCCTGCATCCTGCAAAGGGCGCAGCACATCAACTCGGCCGGCGGCTATTTGCGGGTACTGACCGAAAAGGCGACGGCAGGGCAGTTCTCTGTCGGGCCGATGCTGATGGCGGCGCTCAAAGCGAACGGGGCGACGGCGAGGATGACGGGATGAGGATCGCCAATCCCGCAGCTTGTCGCTTTGCGTCTAGCTCAAAGCCAATGCGGCCTTGTCGATCGTTGGTGGGATCGCCGATGCGAAGCACAGTGCCTTCCGGAATTTTGGACGGCAGCTTACCCGCGTCCGGACTGCGCGCCTTGGCCCCGAAAGGGGCGGAAGAAGCAACCAAGGACACCGCAAAAGCGGCCACGAGGGCGCCAAACCTCCTTCTCGAAAATCTCATCGTCTTCTCCAATTCTGGAATGGTTCGAATTCGCAATTCAGTATGTCCATGGGTTCGGCCGCCGCAACGCAGGCGGCATTCCGACCGATGCTTGCTCGCGTTCGAAATCAGTTTGGGCTGACACGCAGGAACGGAGGCTGACGCGACTCAGAAAGAGGCGTACGACGGGTGCTTTTTGCGCTGCAGCCGCGCCTGCACGCGCCCGAGGGCAGCGGACGGTAGATCCGCATCCGAGCGATTGGTAGTGGATCATAAGCTGGAAGCAGATCTCATTCCGATCGGATCGAGCCAGTGCCCATCGGCGCGAAGAAGCACGTCCACCTGAATCTGTGATAGGCCTCGAACTGCATATGGGGAGTGATCGTTCGATAAAACGTCATCAGACGCTCCCAGATATGGTATCGATCATCAGGCGAGGTCTGGACACGTTCTCTGGGGATAAACCACTCCGCTTCCTGGGGTTCGTTCAAGTAGGCGGGGCGCGGCAGCCTGACGAAATAGCCGTCCTTAGTCATCCTGACGTCGTTGGAATCGATCGGGTGGCAATCCTTGTTTCCGCAGCAGTCATAGTGAAGAACGGGATCAGTCTTGCCCGTATACCAATCATGGGCGTCTGCATCGCCAGGCAGCACAAGCCACGCCAATGCGATGTGTCTTAGCAACTGCTTCATGGAACTGGCCCCTCACCATTTTGCCTATAGCATATTAGTCGGAGCTAATCTTACAAGGTCTCTCCGACGCGCGAAAAATGTGCCTAGCCAGAACGGCGGCCTCCCTTGCCGCATGAATGCCTGGCGTGTGGATAATCAGCGCTGGCGTCTTGCCGATTGCGCCGGCCGGCGCGCACTCTCGCAGCCATGGTGGCGGAGCATGTTGAATTGGCGTTGTTTGAGCAGTCACTCGGCAACATCGAGGGCGGCCTCAATCGACCGTTCGGTGATCGTGTAGCTGACGCCGCGGAAAAAACCGCAGGGTCGGTTCTGTTCGATGTTCGCATCGACGGCGATACCTGCGTTGAGCGGATGGCTGCGATCGGATATGGCGTGACCGGCACAGCAATAATCGTGATGGGGAGGAACGGACAACTCAGATGCGCGTCGATAAACGGAGACACCACTCCTTTGGTGGCAGAATTGGCTGCCTGGAATGCGTCTCCGCTGAGTGAGCAGCGAGGGTTGACTGCCGCGGAACGGCCAGCATCCTGCTGGCGAAGCTCCGTAGCTCAGGTCATTTCGGCCGGCTCTAGCCGGTTCAGCGCTTGCTCCTACCTGGCCGCCAAATTCCCCCGCGGCTCAGATTGAAACCCACCTTGGCAAGCAAATCACTGGTGATCCGATGCCCAGGTACCTCCGCCAACCCCTATTTGGAAGGTTGCGCTGTCAAGCCATAACTCCAGCGTCAAAGGTGGGTTAGATCGCAGCTCTGTATCCGCGCGAGAATCGTCTGCTCTGTCTCGCTGTCGAGAGGCTTACTCGCCAAATGTTGGATGTCTTGTGTTTCGAATGTCTGACGAAATCCGTCGAATAGGCCAAGACGCGGCCGCCATTCGAAGCTCTTCATCAGGAATTGGACATCGACGCAGCAGGGATAATCCCGGAATGGAAAATACTGACGCGGCATATAGTCATCAGCTTGATCTCCGGCGAGAATACCGGGATCAGCGAAGCCGGCGGCAGTTGCGACTAAGTTGACCCACTCCCTCAAACTCATGCGCTCCTCACTTGCGACATTGAATACTTGCGCGCCGCGCGCTTCTGACGTCGAAGCGTGGACCATAATGTCAGCGAGATCCTCGGCATGTAGAAACTGGATCCGCGTTTCACCGTTTTTGGGGATTATGACTGGCCGCCCCTGTAGGCAGCGCGCCCATATGAACGATTCCCGGTCGTTGTCATTGCCTGGCCCATACAGATAAGGGGGACGAAAAATTGTAACCGGGAGCCGTTCTGCCTGGTCTGTGAGAAATGCGTCAGCGGCGGCCTTTTCGAAACCATAGTCCGCCCATATTGCTGCTCCACCGATAGGATCGCCCTCGGCAGGGCATCTACCTGGTGTCTCTTTGTAGACAGCCGCGCTGCTAAGGTGAATCCAGCGCTGTGTCACGCCAGAAAAGGCATCCCAGGCGGTTTTTGTGCTTTGGAAATTATAAGAAGACGTATCGAAGACGACGTCAAACCCGGGCACCTGTTGAGCGATCTGAAAGAGCTGATCACCATCGGTACGGTCCGCCGTCAATTGCTCCGCGCCTCCCGTGACTTTATGCCCACGGTTGAGCACGCTGACGTGAAATTGGTCGTGGAGCAGTGCGGGAACCAAATGGCCCCCGACAAAACCAGAGCCTCCAATCACCAAAGCCCGCTTTGTCATCAAAGGTCTCTCGATGGCGTTGATTGTGGACCCGCAGCTGCGTCGCTTCGATTGAGAATAGGCCGATCAGCGAGGCGGGCTAAGGAACTTCAAATTCAAAAATTAGCACGCGGCGATAGTTCCGTGCTGGTCTATTCCAGGCTCAGCGTTTTTCCTTCGTTTGTCATGGGACAGTTCGGCACTGCAGCTTCAATCGTGGCGCAGTCGACCTACCGCACAGCCCGGGTCTGGCGCAGCACCCGCGGGAGGCGCCGCTTCCATCGTTCACCGCGCGGCAGAGGAACATCTTTCTGCCACCGCTTCCTGCGGCGAGGCGGTGCGTGCGATGCATCCGGAACCGATGCTTCCTCAAGCGTTGCGGGCTCAGGAAGCGATATGTCGGGCATGATCATGTTGTTGGCGTCGGATGCTACTTCAGCGGTGGTGAACACGGGCTGAGAGACATCTTCGCCAGGATCAATCGGCTGCGGCGCTGCCTCAGCGACCGCAGCTTTCGTGTTGGCTTTAGCGACATCGTTCGCGATGGCGGCCAGGTCGATGCCCGCCCATATCGACTCCGGTCGCTTCAGGAGGCCACGCTTTTGTTTGATCTCGACGACAAAGGGTCGCTGCTGCTTCATGTGCTCTCGGCGGACCTGGGGGATTGCGAACGTCGTCTAAGCCCATCGCGTGCCTTCGTCCACCCGCCCCACGCATTTTTCCACATCCAGCACGCACGCACATGGTGCCCGCTTCCGGCACGCTGTAGAAACCAGATCCTGCCGGATGGAACTGGTCTTCGCTTTCTGTGGCCGACACAGGATATTGGGAACCACGCGTCCGAGACCGCCTGTTGTAGATCTGCGCCGCTGACCATCGGATCCCGGTGGTTCTTCCGCGTCGCCCCACACCATTTGAGCGCCAATATTAAAATCGCTGGTGCCCTGATGTGCCGGTCAGGCTTCAATGACGGGGAAGTGGGAGGATTGCGCGTTTGCGGGGTGAGCTTGTCGGCCGCTCAATCGAAAGCGTCATTTGAGGAGCTGCCTCTCCTGCGTGCAACTGAAGGACACGCTCGTCCAGTTCCTTGTCTACTTCCGTGAGACGATGGTTGAGGCGAAGGTAGTCCGTCCAGGTCGGCGTGCGGAATGTCTCCGTCCATTGCATAGGCTTCTGAAGGTTACGCTGGAGCGTCCAGTTGCGTGCACCGACGCGGCTGTGGACATGCCTGCGCTGCCGCATGAGGTCGAGGAAGGCCTCGACATTTTTCTCGGTTATCAGATATTCGACCTTGACCACGATCGGGCCGCTTCTCGGCTTCAAATTGAGAGCAACAGCGGGAGCGTCGAATGCCTCCAAGGGATCGGGTTCGGAATCGTGGCGTTCGCGCAGGGGAAACAGAACGCCGGCTACAGCGACGAGCAAAAGCGCACCGGCAGAACCCTCAAGCGCCCAGGTCAATGAATGGGTCTCGGCGACAGTGCCCCACACCCAACTGCCGGCCGCGATGCCGCCGTCTATCAAGGCGTAGTAGATTGAAATCGTGCGCCCCACGACCCAGCGCGGGCTCGCCAGCTGCACGCTCACGCCAACTCCGGACCAGGCGGTGACCCAGCCCGCGCCGCCCAAGGCGAGCGCAATTGCGGCTACGGCAATCGAAGAGGTCAGGGCAAGGGAAAGAGAGCATGCCGCGCAGGCGATGCAGGAGAGCCTCATCAGCCGTTCTTGCGACAAGCTCCGTCTGAATGTGCTGTTGGAGATGCCGGCGAAGACGGCGCCTGTGCCGAAGCCGGCCATCAGCGTGCCATAGGCGAGTGGTCCTGCGCCCAGCTGGTCACGGACAACCAGCGGCAGCAGCGCGAGAATGGCGATGCTCGCCAGCCCAAACAGGGTCCCGCGAGCGATCGCCGCCTTGATTTCCGATGACATCGCCGTGAAGCGCAGCCCGTCATAGATCGCCGTCCTCATCGACTCGCGTGGAAGCGGGGAGGAGCGAACCTTCCACTTGCAGCGCCATATGGTGGCAAGAGGGACCAGATAGGTGAGGGTGGTCACGGTGAAAGCTGCCAAAAGCCCAAACGATGCAACCACGATGCCGCCGAGTGCCGGGCCCACTGTCCGGACGGTGTTGAAGCCGACGGAGAGCAGGGTCACGGCAGCGGGGACATCGCGTCGATCAACGATATCGCCAACCGAAGCCTGCCACGCGGGATCGTTGAGAGCGCCGCCGCATGCGATGAGAAAGCTGAAGCCGAGGATCATCCACGGACTGACAAAGCCCAGCGCGACGGACGCAGTGAGCATCGCAGAGGCTATCACCATCAGGCAGCGGCCGGCGAACATGACCCGGCGACGGCTGAAATTATCGGCCAGAGCCCCGGCGAACACGGACAAGATGAACGCGGGCAGGTTGGACGAAGCCTGCACCAGCGCCACCATCAGATCGGAAGTCGAGATTGTCGCCATCAGCCAGCTAATGGCGACTGTCTGCATCAACCAGCCGAGACTCGAAACCTGGGTGGCGAGCCAGATCGAACGAAAGGTTGGCTGCATGAGGGGCGCAAACGTCGTCGGCGCAGCCAAATCTTCAACTGATCCAGCCACTCTACTCATTTTTTGCGAGCCTTTGCTTTCCGTTATCGGCCGTCTCGCATGTAATCTCGACTGAACCGTGGCGGCTGGCAAAATTGAGAGAAACTCTTTTGCCTCCGACGAATGCGGCCATAGGTGTTTTGCAGACGAGACCCAGACCCGAGCCGGGTCACCTTGCCTTCGAAGACATCACCAAAGCACGCTGGCACAGAAAATCTACACTATGCACCTTGAGGACCCTTCGGCTTTCCCCTGTCGGATCAGCCGGGCAGCATCGTCATGGTCCGGTGGCCCCTGCAGGCATGCTGAGCTTTCACTTTGAGGCCTGGCACGAGCCGTCCCAAGGCCCAGCAGACACAGAAGGCCTTCTCCACGATCGTGGCAGAACGCTGCGGGACGTAGGCGAGTTCGCTGGGGATCGCAGAGATGCCGGTCTCGTTCTGCTCGAAGGCGAAGCCGGAGATCCCGCCTTTCAAACGGCACATGGCCAACAAGCAAGCGGACGATCAGGAAGCCGGCTTTTTGCGGGTCCTCTTTGCCGGTGCGGTCTGTTGGGCCTCATTGGGTTTTCTGCCGAGGCCCATGGTCTTCGCCAAAGCTGAGCGCGCGGCGGCATAGTTCGGGGCAACCATCGGATAGTCTGCCGATAGTCCCCATTTCGCCCGGTATTCTTCGGGCGTCAGACCATAGTGGGTCGCCAGATGACGCTTCAGCGACTTGAACTTCTTTCCATCCTCCAGGCTGATGATGTAGTCGGGCGTGACCGACTTCCTGATGGGAACGGCAGGCTTGAGGTCCTCAGGCTTCGCCACCGGGCCGCCCATCGTGCCCTTCAACGCAGCATGCACCTGGCCGATTAGAGCCGGAAGCTCACCTACCGGGAGTGGATTGTTCGACACATAGGCCGACACGACTTCGGCGGTAAGCTCGATGAGGGCGTCAGTATTGTTTTCGGCTTCTTCTGTCACGCAATGCTCCTGCTTTGATAAACGGCGGCGGATCGGTTTTATTAATGAAGGCAGCCACAGAATGCAATCAAAGTCAGGGCTCCCGTAGCACTGGTTCCCAAATTTGCGGGCCTGAGGCACACGATGATTCTACCCTGAAGGACAGCTTCCGGCAGAAAATCGATCGGACCCGCCAAGGGGTCCAGGGATTCATGAAACAGCTTTCGAGCAGAATTGGTTTCGTATCGGCGCCTTTGACGCCCGCGAAACTCAACCTCTGCTACGCACGTTTGATGCCCTGATCCTGCCACCGTCCCCCGGGGCACCTGCGCCAAGGAGAAATCTTCAATCCAGCCCCTTGAACCCTCTCGGTCCGGACAGCACATTTGCGGTGGTTGCGGGGCGGGATGCCGTGCAATGCTAGATTCGTTAATTGGGAGGAGCGCATGGATGCGGAGGAGTTCGGCAGCCCCATTTTCGTGAAGCGTGCGACCTACATCGTCCAAGAGATTGCGAGCCTCGCGGACGCCATCGATTTCCTCAACGACTGGCCTGAGGATCAAAGAGATCTGACCCACCAGACCGCTCTTCGGGCTTGCTGTGACGCAGAGGATAGGCATAAGCCCGTGACCGCCGCGCACCATGCTTTTATCGATTTCGCCAGGCAGGTCGCCATCCTCGAAGATTCAATCTCTGCCATGCAGTGGATCGCCGCCTGCAAGAAGCGGCGCGCGTAGGGACGGGTGGATTGTAGCCAAGCTTGGGGGTATTCCGTCCAGATTTTCACTGAGCGCGGACAAGGGCGGAAGATCTCCATCATCGCTGGTAATTCCGGAAACCGGGATGACAGCGCTTATGGCGATCGGCTAGCCGCCGAGGGATCGAGTTGGGCTTCGGGTTCGCCTCTCTCCGTCACCTCGGGTGAGGCATAGAGCTGGGGCGAGCGGACCTTGCCGCACGACTTGAGGGGAACGGGAGATCTGAGTTGAGCAGATTTGAGCGGCCGGTCGTTATCCAGCTGAGCCGTCACGCCGCGGAGCGTGTCGTGTTCGATGTCAATGACGCGGCCACGATCTTGCTGCGGGATCTCACTCGTGAAACGAAAAAGCGCAAGGCAGCGATGGACGCGTGTCTGCGCGTATTGCGCGGTGAGAGCCATCCACCGGCCGCCCGCAGAGCTTTCGTCGCAGCGGCGCTCGAAGCAAAGATCCTGCGTAGCGATTGAAAATTTACGACGCGCATTGCGTCGCTTCCTCTCTCCATTGCGATCCGCCAGCGCCATGATCGCGCCTGGCGTGTGTCGAGCGGCTGCCCAGCGAGCTGCATCGTAGCGCCGGCGGCGAGCGCGGTTCTGGTTCGAAGGCGCTGCATTGGGGAGCGTGGCTGAGCAGGCGCCGCTAATTCAGCGGTTTCGGGCCATGTCGTGGTGCGACCTCTGAGGATCGCACGGGTTCGTGGGCCGGCGGCGGAAGCTCACCTTAACAACCAGCCAGCGGCACAGAGCCTTGGCGTTCATCCAGTTCGCAAGATCGGCATGCACTGGCGCTGTCCATGAGGAGCAACCCAACCCCGCTCTTCTGAGATGGCTTTCCTGGTCCTGTTCCGGATCTTCCACGATCAACCCTCAAGGGGTCCGCTAGCAAGCTGCGGCCGCTTGGCTAAAGCCCGCGCGGTGATCGCGACCGGCCCACGACACTGACGGGAGCCATCGAGCGGGGATTGGCCTCGCTCAAAGATGGAAGGCCCTCAGATGTCGCACGATCTTGCCCTGGCTCAACACCACGCCCTGGACCTCGCCCGCACCCTGATGGTCCCCGTCATCCTCTTCAGATCCGGCGACGCGATCGGCGTGCTCCGCAGTGATGAGATCGAGCCTGGCGATGATCTCGAAATCCTTCAGGAATACGACCCATTCCAGATCAGGCCGGCTCGTTGAGCCGGCCCGGAGCTTGGCGGTCCGCCCCGTCACAAAGCCCAAATTGCACGACCGCGATCCAACGGCCTGCCAATCGGCGGGCCGATGCGCAGCGATTGGGTGCCGCTTGCGAGCGAGCGGCGGCAAGGGAGGCTGCGCCGCGGCCGGAAAATCGCATTGCCCTGCGCGCGTCTTCAGTTGCCCGGCCGCGCCCTTGCCTCCTTCGCTCTTCGCGGCCTTGGGGTCTGGTCCCGCGGGTTCGCGGGAAAATGAAACCGAAACACGAAGGGACGGAACCTCATGGGCGCCGGGATAGGAATGGAGATGAGCGATGTCGAGGAACTCAGAAGTGGCGTTCTGTGTACTGCCGTGCTGGAGCGGGCGGGCTTCGCGGTCGATCAGAAGGAGAGCACCAGACGCGCCGTAAAATTCAGGCGCAGCGCCGAGATCATCATCGTCATCCACGCCGGCAAAGGCTGGTTTGATCCGCTGTCGGAGGCCAAGGGAGACGTGTTCCGCCTGGTCGAGCACCTCGAGGGCGTCCGCTTCGTGGAGGCGCTAGATCATGTGGCGGATCTGATCGGGTTCGTTCCTCGAGAGCCCGTCTGGACGAGAGTTCCTCACAAACATCCTCCGGACCGTTCCATTTCCGAGCGTTGGCAAAGCCGCCGCAGGCCGTGGCAAGGCTCCGTGACCTGGCGTTACCTGCACGACGAGCGCTGTCTCTCCGGGGCCGTCATCCGCGCGGCGATCCGCCAGGACCGGCTCCGCGAAGGCCCGCGCGGCAGCATGTGGGCGGCGCACATCGATGAGGCCGGCCTGCTCACCGGCTGGGAGGAGCGCGGTCCTGAATGGCGGGGGTTTGCGAGCGGAGGCGCCAAGCTGCTGTTTCGTCTTGGCGCTGTCGAGGCAATCCGCTTCTGCGTCACCGAAGCGGCCATCGATGCCATGAGCCTTGCCGCGATCGAGGAGCTGCGGCCCGGCAGCCTTTATCTGAGCACCGGCGGCGGCTGGGCGCCGGCGACCGTGGCGGCGATCCGCGGGCTTGCCGCGCGCAACGGCGCGCTTCTTGTCGCCGCAACCGACAACAACACCCAGGGCGACGTCTATGCCGGCCGGCTCGAAGCGATCGCGGCGGAGGCGGGGTGCGGTTTCGAGCGGCTGCGTCCCGTCGCCGATGATTGGAACGAGGACCTGCGTGCGCCAAAACTCCAGAAGAAGGAAGAAGGAGGGGACAAAAAAACCCGGCTGCCGCATGCCCGCCGGCCGCGTCAAGGGTGAAGCTTCGCCCGGCTGACGCCGGCCCTTGACCCGCCCGGACGGAGAGGCGGCCGCGGGGGAGGGGTCAGGAAGGGCTGAAGACGATGGCGCAATCGAGATGATGAGCCGCGCTCCGGCCCGACGAGGCTAAGAAGGAGCCCCTCAATGAACGCCACCTCTCCCATCCGCAAGATCTACCAGGGCATCGCCGACCGCCGGCAGATGTTCCGTCTCTTCGACCGCCATGCGCAACGGCCCAACCGCTTCGCGGATGACGCCGGCGCTCTTTACGGGAACGAATGGTTCGAGCTTGACCAGTCCGGGCACGACCACATGCTCGAGATCCTGCCGCCGCTCTGGATGCGCGCCGACATGTTCGCGCTCAGCGAATTTCTCACCGGCAGCGTCACCAGCGTGTTTTTCCGGCTCAGCATCGACGGTCGCGTCCGCTACTTCCATGGCTATTGCGATCTCAGCGACAAGGGTTCGCCAGAGCGCATGCGGGCCGCGATCGTGGAGCGCGAGTCGTGGCCAGTGAAGGCGATCACGCATGAAGAACGCCTCGAGCATATCTGGTCGAGCACGCATGACGACTATCGCGGTTATGCGGGCGAGGACTGGCTGCCCGAGTTGCGCGGCAAGCGCACCCTGCTCGTCTATGTCCGCGGGCGCACCGTGCTCAAGCCTCTCGAGGATCTGAGCGACCAGGAGATTGCCGCCAAGCTGCCCGTGCATCTCAGGCACTTGCCCACCGACGTCGCGGCGTGAGGTGCGGGCGATGTTTACATTTCCGATTGTGGCGGTCCGCAAGGTGATCGATCAGGGCATTGCCGATGCGGCGGCCAATGGCGGGTTTCGCAACCCCTATTACGGCACAAGGCCCGGCGAGGGCGAGAAGCCCGGCGTCTGGCTGGTCGGCGACCAGGGTGTCTATCTATGCTCCAACGGCAAGCTCGCCGAGGGGGCGCGTCCCCTCGTCGTCTATTGCGAGCAATGCCACCCGGACGGCCATCCCGACTGGTGGGACTACAAGCGCCGGCATTTCGGGGCCGATGACGGCATCGAGTTCATCGAGGCCGAGCGGCTTGTCCCGCTCTTTGACCGCCATCGGCGCGCAACACATCTCACCGTCGAGCTCACCGAGGCCGAAATCGCGCTCTCGCTGATCACTCGCTGACTTTCCCAAAAAACCGGCGCCGCGTTTCGCCCGGCCCACCCTGTTCGGCCGGACGTTTCGCGCGCGCCTTCGAGTACAGGAGCATTTCCAATGGCGCATGACGATCCGTTCACCATCGACCTCTTCGGCAACACCTCATCCGGCCTCGGCCTCGGCGTGACCGCCTTCTCGTCCGGAACCGACATCGATCGGCAGCACGACGACGTTCGCTCGCCATCCGCGCCGGCGCCGTCTCTGCCGGTTGCAATCGCTGCCCGCGCGCCGGCCCGGGACCGGCGGGAACCGGGTGCTAACTTTCACCTCATTGGCGAGCGTGATCTTGCGCGCGGCTGGAAGGAGCGGGCCCGCGACAACATCGCGGCGATCAGGCTTTCGGCCGAGATCGAGGCCGCGCAGAGGCCGGCCACGCGCGAGGAACAGCAAAGGCTGATCCGCTTCACCGGCTTCGGCGCAACCGAGCTCGCCAATGGCGTCTTTCGCCGCCCCGGCGAGATCGAGTTTCGCGACGGCTGGCAGGAGATCGGCACCCAGCTGGAAGATACCGTCGGCGAGGCTGACTACGCCTCGCTCGCCCGCTGCACGCAATATGCGCATTTCACACCTGCGTTCATCGTCCGCGCGATCTGGGCGGGCCTGCTGCGGCTCGGCTGGCGCGGCGGCCGCATTCTCGAGCCCGGCTTTGGCACGGGACTCTTTGCGGCCTTGATGCCGCCCGAGCTGCACGATCGTTCCCATGTCACCGGAGTCGAGCTCGATCCGGTCACGGCGCGCATCGCCCGGCTGCTGCAGCCGGGGGCGCGCATCGTCAACGCAGACTTCGCCCGCACCGAACTCCCTGCTTCGTTCGACCTTGCCATCGGCAACCCCCCCTTTTCGGCACGCCCCGTGCGCTCCGACCCTGCCTACCGATCGCTCGGCCTGCGGCTCCACGACTATTTCATCGTCAAGGCGCTTGGATTGCTCAAGCCTGGCGGCCTCGCCGCCTTCGCGACCAGCCACGGCACTTTGGACAAGGCCGACGGCACGTGCCGGGAGCAGATCGCGAAGTCGGCCGATCTGATCGCCGCCTTGCGTCTGCCCGAGGGCAGCTTTCGCGCCGATGCCGGCACGGAGCTCGTCGTCGACATACTGTTCTTCCGCAAGCGCAAGGCGGGCGAGCCCGAAGGCGACCTCACTTGGCTCGATCTTGAGAAAGTCCGGCCGGCGACGCAAGACGAGGGCGCCATCCGCGTCAACCGCTGGTTCGCGCGCCATCCGGACTTCGTGCTCGGCGCCCACGCGCTGCGGCGCGGCATCTACGGTCCGGACGAGACCTATACCTGCCTGCCGCGGCCCGGCGGCGATCTCGACGAAGCACTGACGGCGGCGATCTCGCTGCTTCCGCAATCGCTTTACGATGGCGCGCCGGAGGCGATCGACCGCAACGGCGAGGACAACCACGCGCCCGCCGGCGGCGAGCGTTCCGACAGCCACGTCCGCGAAGGCAGCTTCGTCGTCGACCACCGGCGTGGGCTGATGCAGGTCGTCGACGGCGAGCCGGTCCCGGTCAGCATTCGCAAGGGCCGCGCCGGCGACGGCATCCCGCAAAAGCATGTCCGGATCATCCAGAAACTGGTCCCCATCCGCGATGCGGTGCGCGCGGTGCTGAGGTGCCAAGAGCTCGATCGGCCGTGGCGGCAAGCGCAGGTCACCCTGCGTGTCGCCTGGTCGAGCTTTGTCAGGGATTTCGGGCCGATCAACACCACCGTCGTCTCGACCACCGAGGATGAGGAAACCCACGAGGTGCGCGAGACGCATCGCCGGCCGAACCTGCAGCCGTTCCTGGACGACCCGGATTGCTGGCTCGTCGCCTCGATCGAGGACTACGACCTCCAATCCGACACGGCGAAGCCCGGGCCGATCTTCACCGAGCGCGTGATCGCGCCGCCATTGCCGCCGGTCATAAGCTCGGCCGCGGATGCGCTCGCCGTGGTTCTCAACGAACGCGGCTGCGTCGACCTCGACCACATCGGCGAGCTTTTGCATTCCGACACCGACACTGTCGTCGCCGAACTCGGCAGCGCCATTTTTCGCGATCCGGCCGACGGTGCCTGGCAGACGGCGGATGCCTATCTGGCAGGCGCGGTCCGCGACAAGCTGAAGACCGCCGAGGCCGTGGCAGCACTCGATCCCGGCTATGAACGCAATGTCGCGGCGCTCACGGAGGTGCAGCCCGCCGATCTCAGCCCCTCCGACATTACAGCGCGTCTCGGGGCGCCGTGGATTGCGGCCACCGATGTCGTCGCCTTCGTCAAGGAGACCATGGGCGCGGAGATAAAGATCCATCATATGCCCGAGCTCGCCTCATGGACCGTCGAGGCCCGTCAGCTTGGATGGACTGCCGCCGGGACCTCGGAATGGGGCACAGATCGCCGCCACGCCGGCGAACTGCTCGCCGATGCGCTGAACAGCCGCGTCCCCCAGATATTCGACACCATCCGGGACGGCCGGACCGAGCGCCGTGTCCTCAACGTCGTCGACACCGAGGCGGCGAAGGAGAAGTTGCAAAAGATCAAGACCGCCTTCCAGAACTGGGTCTGGTCCGATCCCGATCGCACCGACCGTTTGGCGCGTGTCTACAATGACCGTTTCAACAACATCGTGCCGCGAAGATTTAACGGCGACCATCTGCGACTTCCGGGCGCCTCTGGCGCCTTTTCTCTTTATGGGCACCAGAAGCGCGGCATCTGGCGCATCGTCTCGGCCGGCTCGACCTATCTCGCCCACGCCGTCGGCGGCGGCAAGACGATGACGATTGCCGCCGCGATCATGGAGCAGAAGCGCCTGGGCCTGATCGCCAAGGCGATGCTGGTCGTTCCCGGCCACTGCCTGGCGCAGGCGGCGAGAGAATTCCTCGCGCTTTATCCCAATGCCCGCATTCTCGTTGCCGACGAGACGAATTTTTCCTTGGCCAAGCGGCACCGCTTCCTCTCCCGCGCCGCGACCGCCAACTGGGACGCCATCATCATCACCCATTCGGCATTCCGCTTCATCGGCATCCCGTCCGCCTTCGAGCAGCAGATGATCCAGGACGAGCTCGAGCTCTATGAGAGCCTGCTTACCAAGGTCGAGAGCGACGATCGCGTCTCGCGCAAGCGGCTCGAAAGGCTGAAGGAGGGCCTGAAGGAGCGGCTCGAAAGTCTCGCCACGCGCAAGGACGATCTTCTCACCATCTCCGAGATCGGCATCGACCAGATCGTCGTCGACGAGGCGCAGGAATTCCGCAAGCTTTCCTTCCCGACAAACATGTCGACGCTCAAGGGTGTCGATCCGAACGGCTCGCAGCGCGCCTGGGATCTCTACGTGAAGTCCCGGCTTATCGAGACCAAGAACCCGGGCAGGGCGCTCGTGCTCGCTTCGGGTACTCCACTAACCAACACGCTTGGCGAGATGTTTTCCGTGCAGCGCTATCTCGGCCATGGCGCGCTCGCTGAGCGCGGCCTGCACGAGTTCGATGCCTGGGCCTCGACCTTTGGCGACGTCACCACCGAACTCGAGCTTCAGCCCTCCGGGAAATACAAGCCGGTGACGCGCTTCGCCAGCTTCGTCAACGTCCCCGAGCTGATCGCGATGTTCCGCTCCTTTGCCGATGTCGTGATGCCGCAGGACCTGCGCGACCATGTCAAGCTGCCCGCGATCTCGACCGGCCGCCGCCAGATCCTGACGGCCAAGCCCACGCCGGCCTTCAAGCGCTACCAGCTGGTACTCGCCGAGCGCATCAAGGCGATCGAGATGCGCGAGCGGCCGCCAGAGCCCGGCGACGATATTCTTCTCTCGGTCATCACCGACGGGCGCCATGCCGCGATCGATCTGCGGATGGTCGATCCCGACAACGACGACGAGCCCGACAACAAGCTCAATCTTCTTGTCTCGAATGCCTTCCGAATCTGGCTTGAAACGGCGGAGAACGCCTATGTCCGCCCCGACGGCAAGCCCTACGAGCTGTCCGGCGCCGCGCAGATGATCTTTTCCGATCTCGGCACGATCAATGTCGAAAAGACGCGGGGATTTTCCGCCTATCGCTGGATTCGCGACGAGCTTGTCCGCCTGGGGGTTCCCGCCTGCGAGATCGCCTTCATGCAGGACTTCAAGAAATCGGAAGCCAAGCAGCGGCTGTTCGGCGACGTGAGAGCCGGCAAGGTGCGCTTCCTCATCGGCTCCTCGGAGACGATGGGCACCGGCGTCAACGCGCAGCTTCGTTTGAAGGCGCTGCATCACCTGGATGTGCCCTGGCTGCCCTCGCAGATCGAGCAGCGCGAGGGCCGCATCGTCCGACAGGGCAACCAGCATGACGAGGTCGAGATCTTCGCCTACGCGACGGAGGGCTCGCTCGACGCCACCATGTGGCAGAACAACGAGCGCAAGGCCCGGTTCATCGCGGCGGCACTGTCCGGCGACACTTCCATCCGGCGGTTGGAAGATCTGGGCGAGGGGCAAGCCAATCAGTTCGCCATAGCGAAAGCGATTGCATCGGGGGACCGGCGTCTGATGCAGAAGGCCGGTCTCGAGGCCGACATCGCACGGCTTGAGCGCCTGCGCGCCGCCCACATCGACGACCAGCATGCCGTGCGCCGGCAGATCCGCGACGCCGAGCGCGACATCGAGCATCCGACGCGCCGTATCGCGGAAATCGGCAAGGACGTAGAGCGCCGCGTGCCGACCGCCGGTGAGGCCTTCGTCATGAGCGTGGCCAATTTTGTCTATAGCGAGCGCAAGGAAGCCGGCCGGGCACTGATGAAGGAGATTCTCACCCTGATCCAGCTACGGCATGACGGCGAGGCCGTCATCGCCTTGATCGGCGGGTTCGACCTCCAATTCTGCGGCGAGCGCTTTGGGCAAGATGACTACCGCCACACCACTATGCTCCTGCTCACCGGAGCGGATCACGAGATCGAGCTTCCGGTGACGGTGACGCCGCTCGGCGCGGTCGCCCGTCTCGAACATGCGTTGTCGAATTTCGACCAAGACCGGGAACGCTATCGGCAGCGTCTCGCCGAAGCCCGGCGCCGTCTCGCCTCCTACCAGGCCCGTGACGGCGGCGAATTCGCCTTTGCCGGCGAACTGGCCGAAAAGCGCCGGCAGCTCGCCGAGGTCGAAAGGGCACTGGCCGCGGATGTCGAGGACATCGCGGATGCCGTCGCCGCCTGACCTATCGCGTGGCCCACGGCGTATTGGTGCGAATACCGTTTCGTTTGGCTGCCCGGTCCATCCGGTGCTCGAAATAGTCGGCAAACACCTTGTAGTCCGCCTAGGCGTCCTTGTCGCACCAATATGCGCCGAAGCGCCCCCAGGCCGGCGATCCCAGTCGGGGGCTGCAAGGTCTGGCATCGGAGGCTCTCAACTGGAATGGCGGCTCTGATAAGACCTTTCGCTGCTCTCCGACGCCGTTCCAGACGGCGGCCTATGCTAGACGAATTCAAGGGGGGAGCCCGGAGGCGAAGTAAATCGGACCCATGAGAGATAGCAGTGGAACAAGAACACTCAGGCACCTTTGTAGGGGCAGCGCTTGCCCGGCTTCGGCGCAATCGTACGCGCCATTCCGCTTCAGTGAGATCGCCCTGCTCAAAACTGCCTCCAAAAACAGTTTCAATCCAGCCTTGCGTATCACGCCAATCTGGGGTTGCGGCAAGCGCTGGCGAGTGTCAAAAAGCTGTACAGGAAAAATATTCAGATCATCGACGCCGTGGTCAACGGCACCTACAGTGTGTTTCAGGCAGCAGACGAGGAGTTAGCCATCATCTTCCCCGACGGGACAAGACATTGAATTGTTCGAAGACCCAATCGAGCGGCTTCGGCGACGGTCGGTCACGAGTCGAGCGGCGAGGGCGACCACTGCCCGAACATCGCCGGCCGAGCTGTTGCAGGGCGCCCGCCCCGATCTGCCGAGCGAAAGCCTTGAGGGTCCGCACCGCAAGATCATCGCCACGACCCCTTGCCGAGTTCTGCAACGCCCGCGCTCTCACAGACGTCGACGGCAAGCCCGTGGCCAGCAACCAATCCCGAGCCAGTTATGAAGATGCGACCGCGACATTTCAGGCTGTGGGCAATTCAACATAAGAAGAAGGGCTGTGAAAACGGGGATATTTGATGAGCCGTCTTACCTCGCAAAACTCCACAGATATCGAGTGGCGGCCGAACAAACTGTCTTTGATCTTCAAGAAATAGGAGAGAGGTATGTTTCGCTATCTGGCGCGTCGTCATGATCGCAAGCACATCTTGAGAACCTTACAACGCCAGAAGCGTACCGATCACAGGTCCATTGGCTTTGGTTATGATACCTCCTTGGCATTCACGGTTAACGAGGCCGAGGACAAAAAAGCTAGTGGCCGTGAACTGGCGTTCAGGACGCTTTCCGAAGGGGAACAGTTTTTCTCCCCGGTTTTGCCCCCGGAGCCATTAAAAGAAGAAGAAAATATTGTTATTTTTCAGTCTGATATCACAACCGTGGATGAAGACAACAATACATTTGAATGTGTGGTTACCGATAGCGGATCGAAAGATCATGCACTTGTTGTGTTTCATCATTGGTACGCGCGGAACCGTTTCCCAACATTCGCCAAGTTCTTTGCCGCAAGGGGCATAACAGTTATTGAGGCTACCCTCCCATATCATTTTAGTCGTGGTTCCGACGACCATTCCGAGGAAAAATTTTTCAACGCGAATTTGGGACGTACCGTCCGGTCGATGAGACAGGCGGTATTGGATGGTCGTAAGATTGTTCGTTGGCTTCATAGTCAGAGGTATCGAAAAATCTCCGTTGTAGGCATGTGCCTAGGTGGCACGGTTGCTGGTCTGATCGCTGCCCAGGAAGAAATGGTCGATAAAGCGGTTCTCATGGTATCGCCAGGGAGCCCTGCTGATCTTGTTTGGACTGGGGAGACCATGAAGTCGTTACGTGGTCGGATTGAACCGGCCATGTCACTCGAAGATTTGAGAACCGCTTGGGGGCTGATCAACCTAGAGATGCATACGTGGAGTCTCACACGTCCTGGCCTGGATTTGATGTTCGTGCTTGGCAAGGACGACACGATCGCGCGTCCAGAAGCTTCGGATCGGGTGATAGAGGTGTTGACGAAATGCAATCGTTCGCCAGAGGTCCTGCGTCTCAATTGCGGACATTCGTCTGTTGGGATTTTCCCCTACAACATGATCGCAGCCAGGAAGGTGCTGCGATTTTTGAAAGAGTCTCCGACCTTAGCGGAGATCTGGGAGACTCGCGGGTTTCGCTATGACTTTAGCGAAACCCAAATGCTCACCAAACGGGGCAGGTCAAGGCCTCCCCGAATATGATGTGAGCCGGCGGCTTTTCACCACGCTGAATGCATGACCAGAAGGCGCGATTGTCGCCCGCCCCGTTATCGCAGGTGAACGATGAACCGCAGGGACAAGGCGTCACCTTTTGTGCCAACCGAAATCCACGTCGGCACGGTGAAGGACGACAAGGGCGCTCTCGGCATCCTATCGATCCATACGACCGAAGGCCTTTTGGATATCGCGCTCGACCTTCACGCCGCCGATGCCATAGTCAATGCGATTGGCGCTATCCGCTCGAGGCTGGCGCTTGTTGAAGCTAAAAATGCCCCGTCAGGCAGGAGGTCTTTCTTAGGAGCCGATCGGATCAACGCAGATCGTCATCGGTAATGTACGTCGTCGTCATGACGGCCTGCTGAAGCCGCGTCAGGCCCTTTCTTGTATCGACGCACGAGGTGGCGGGAAGTCGGTAGCATATCGACTCGCTCGGCCAGCCAAAAGGCCTTCATTGAAGCAGCTACCGGTCTAGGCCGGCGGCGTGTACGCGACTTTCTCGCCGTCTTCCTTCACGAACTCGCGCACCGGATGCTCGAGAAGCGGCAGCACCGCCTCGGAAGGCCGGCAAAGCCTTGCGCCCCTTGGCGTCTCGACGATCGGCCGGTTGATGAGGACCGGGTGTGCGAGCATGAGATCGATCAGCTCGTCGTCGCTCCATTTCGGGTCGGCGAGGCCAAGCTCGGCATAAGGCGTCCCCTTCTCCCGCAGCAACTCGCGCGGCGTGAGGCCCAGCGCCGGGATTAGCTCGACCAGCCGCTCGGGGGTCGGCGGCGTCTTGAGATATTCGATCACCACCGGATCTTCGCCGCTGGCGCGGATCATGGCGAGCGTGTTGCGCGAGGTGCCGCAGGCGGGATTGTGATAGATCGTGACCGTCATGACTGTGCCTTCTGCGGCTGGGATTGCGGAATGATCTCCGGCCGCAGCAGCCAGCCCATCAGCGCCAAAGCGATCAATGCGCCAAGCAATTCGGCGACGATGAAGCCCGGCAGATCGATAGGTCTGATGCCGGAGAACGTATTGGTCAGCGAACGCGCCAACGCCACGGCCGGATTGGCGAAGGATGTAGAGGCGGTGAACCAGTAGGCGGCGGTGATGTAGAGCCCGACCAGCCATGGCACGGCTCGCTGCTTGAACCGGGCTCCGGAGAGAATGACCGCGACGAGGCCGAATGTGGCCACCATTTCGGAGAACCATTGCGCCGGTCCGGCACGCGGCTTCGTCGCGATCTCCAGCACCGGAAGTGCGAACATGAGATGCGCCGTGATCGCACCGGCAATGCCGCCCATGAATTGCGCGACCAGATAGGCGGGAAGATCGCGGGCTGGCAGCGTGCGGTTCAAGCAGAACACCAGCGAGACGACCGGATTGAAATGCGCTCCTGAGACCGCCCCGAGGATGGTAATCAACACCACAAGCATGGTGCCGGTCGCAAGCGTGTTGCCCAGCAGCGCCAGCGCCGCGTCATGCGTCAACGTGTCGGCCATGATGCCGGAGCCGACCACGGTTGCAACCAGGAGGCCGGTGCCCAGGGCCTCGGCGGCGAACCGGCGCGGAAGATCGAAGGCTGTCATTTACACGTTGCCTCGCCCGGCCGGCAGCATGGTGCTGCAAGCGCCGGCGCGCAGATTTCCGGACGGCCCGAGCAGCAATCCTCCATCAGGAAGCGGATCAGGCCGGACAGAGCGTCGTATTCGGCGCTGTAGAGGATCGAGCGCGCGTCGCGCCGCTGCGTGACCAGGCCGGCGCGCTCCAGCTCCTTGAGATGGAAGCTGACGTTGGACGGTGAGACCTCGACCTGATCGGCGAGCGCACCGGCGGCAATGCCATCAGGCCCGGCAACCACCAACAGTCGCAGAACGCGCAGGCGCGTCTCCTGCGACAGAGCGCCAAAGACGATCAGGGCTCGATGTTCATCCACGTTTCAATAATCCTTGAAATATAGAAGCGAGAAATAGCCAAGATGCTCTCTCCCGACAACCGAAAAATCGCCCCTGCTCTGAGAGGGCCCGTCGGGTCCAACTATCGGCGACTTCCCGACGCGCTGGCCACCCCACAACGCTCGAGGCGTATAGCTCCCCCAAAGGACGAGGTGGCGGCGCGGCCCTGGATGGCGAGCGCACGTCGGGGGGGACGGTTCCAGGCCAGTACCGGGGAAGGAGAAACGAAAAAGGGAAGAGAAGGCTGCTCGCTGATCGGGCTGGCCGCCGTCGCTTACGCTCAACCGCGCCGCTCGCGATCCCGGCCCGTCGTCCTGCGCAGGGCTGAAAGCCCCGCTGGTCCAGCCAGGCAGGGATGCTCGGCCGCAGTTGCGCCGGCCTGCCCGCTCAGCGGTGCCTGGGGTGTCTTCAGGAAGAAGACCAGAAAAGACGGCTTCATCTGCCGCCTCAATCTCGAAAGGAATATCCCCATGCATCTCATCAAAGTCGATCCGCGCGCGCTGAAGGAAAATCCCGACCGTACGCGCCAGACAAAATCGTCACCGCAGGCCGACGCGCTGCTCCTGGCCACCATCAAGGCAGTCGGGATCGTGCAGCCGCCCCTCGTCACCGCCGAGACCGGCGGCGGCAATGGCTATATCATCAATGCCGGCCATCGCCGGGTGAAGCAGGCGATTGCCGCGGGCCTCGAGGAAATCGAAGTCCTGGTCGGGGAAGCCGCAAGCGACAATGGTGCCATGCGCTCGATGATCGAAAACGTGGCTTTCTCGCCCCTCAGTTCCGTCGACCAATGGCGGGCGATCGAACGCCTGGTCGCGCTCGGCTGGACCGAAGAGGCGATCGGCATCGCGCTTGCACAGCCGCTGCGCCAGATCAGAAAGCTGCGCCTGCTTGCGAATGTCCTTCCCGCCATGCTCGACCACATGGCCAGGGGCGACATGCCCAACGAGGGCCAGCTGCGCACGATCGCTTCCGCTTCGCTCGAAGAGCAGAAGCAAGTCTGGAAAAAGCACAAGCCGTCAAAGGCCGATCCGCAGGTGTCCTGGTGGAGTGTGGCTCAAGGCCTCACAAAGACCCGCATGTATGCGCGCGATGCCAGCTTCGGCGACGACCTGGCGCAGGCCTACGGCATCGCCTGGGTCGAGGACCTGTTCGCGCCAGCCGATGAGGACAGCCGCTATACCACCGACGTCGAGGCTTTCCTCGGCGCCCAGCAGGAATGGATGACGAACAATCTGCCCAAGAAAAGCGTGCTGGTTGAAGTCAACGGTTGGGGTCAGCCGGAACTGCCGAAGAAGGCAGAACGGGTCTACGGTAAGCCCACGAAGTCGGATTGCACGGCGATGTATCTCGACCGCGACGGCAAGGTGCAGTCGGTGCACTACCGCGTGCCAGAGGCGAAGAAGGCCAAAGGCAAAGATAGTGGCGCCGGCACCGATGGTGCGGACGACGCCGGTATCGCCTCGGCGTCGCGGCCGGATGTCACCCGCAAGGGCATCGAGATGATCGGCGATTTGCGCACCGACGCGCTGCATGAGGCGCTTGCCCGCGCCCCGATCGAGGATGATACGCTGATGGCGCTGCTTGTTCTGGCTTTCGCCGGCCAGAATATCAGCGTCGCATCCGGGGCCCGCGACATCTCCTATTTTGGAGCCGCAAGCCTTGGGGAACACGCGGCGCGCTTGTTGAATCCGGAGGGCGTGTTCGAGTTCGACATGGACACGCTGCGCGCGGCGGTGCGGTCGCTGCTGATCGACGTGCTCTCCTGCCGCGAGAACAGGTCGAACAGCGGCATTGTCGCGTGCGTGGCGGGCGATGCGATCGGCGCGGACGATTTTCTACCGAACATGGGCAGCGAGGAATTCCTCTCCTGCCTATCGCGTTCGGCGCTCGAAGCATCCTGCAAGGACACGCCGGTCCTGCCGCGCCAGAAGGTCAAGGACACCCGCGCAGCACTCGTCGAGCATTTCAGGGAGGGGCGCCTCATCCATCCGGCGGCCCTGTTCGCGCCGGACAAGGCAAAACTTTCGTCCTGGCTGACCAGCAAGGCGGCCAGCGAGGAAGACGATCCCGACGCTCAGGGCGAGGATCCGCAGATGGCTGAGGATGCTGGCGGCGCTGAGCGCGAGGACGCTTTCCGCGAAGCGGCCGAATAGCGGTCCGACATCTTCGTTCCGATCGCCATCCCGCCGCCGGCAAACGCCGGCGGCGGTCCTGTTTTGACAATCAGCACATGGAGGACACGCATGTCCGCGCATCGCATCTTCCGGGCCCCAATCGGCTCGCTCATCGCCTGGTCCGACGCCACGCCGCGGCCGCGGGAACGGCACCGCAAGAAGCTGTCGCAATGGCAGACCAACAACAGCAGGGGTCGTCTGATCCGCAAGCAGGGTGAAGCAGTCCTTGGCACTATCAGCCTGCCGGCGAGCTTCACGCTGCACGAGGCCGATTACGGTTCGGGCGGTGTCGTCGCCGTGCGCGTGCTTCGTACGTTTTCGCTGGACAGCCGGTTACGCTTCACGCTTCTCGAACGGCCGGCCATGGGCGCGGTCCGCGTGCTCGACCGGCCCGGCGAGGACGCCGAGCTGGTCCATCTCGCCCCAAATCGCGCCGATGCCGAAGAATGGCTGACGCGGCACTTTTATCCGAACGCGGTGCTCGATCAGATCACGGCGGATGAGATCGCGGCGGACCATGTCGAGGGGAGGGCCGCGTGATGACCCATTCTCTTCGAAGTTCGAACGAAAACTCCATCTCCGGCTTTCCGGAGGTGGAGTTCGGCCGCAGCGCTGGCGGCTTCTTCGTCGCTCGCGCAGGCGATACGGCGTTTGCCATGCTGCCCGCGAGTAACGGGTGGCACTATCTGGCGACCGGCTGGCGTATCCGCCGTCCGCTCGCCGAGTGGACGCGCTCGGATTTCTACGGTCATTGCGGCCAGCTCGCTGACGAGGCGGCGTTCCGGGCAAAGGTTCTGGAGCAGGTGGAGCACGCCCGAGAGAAGCGTGCGCTTGCACGACAGGAGGTCAGGTCCACAGCGCAAACGCCGTGGGGGCCATCGCAGGGCGCCACCGTCTTCGCCGACGGCGTTACCTGTCATTCGACCGCGAGCCATGGGGGGTTCCATCTCTCGCCCGAACGCAATTGCAAGGTCGACGCCCGGCTGCGCGCGGCGGATGGTTTCTATGAAGAAGACGAGTGTTGGGCGATCGTCGCCTTCACCTTCCCCGATCTCTTCACCAGCTTTGAGCGTCGAAGTGCGGAACGCATCATCAAGGACAGCTTTCCGAATGCGTGGGAAGAGATCACCGGCAACGTGCTTGCGGCCGGCCAATCCCGCGAGAAAGATCGACGCGCCTTCGAGGCGGAACACGCCGCCGACTGGATCGTGGTCTCCGCAATCAGGGCGGATTACAAAAAGAGCTTCGTCGAGGTCATCGCCACGCCGGGTGGCGGGCGTGGCGTCGGCAGCGAGGAACGCCGCTTCCTCGTCCCCGCCGACGAGTATGTGATCGGCCGGTTCGGCTTCGTCATCGATCCTGACCGCCACGTCGTCTATGGCGGCCCGTCGAGCTTTGCCGGCTGGCAGGGCAGGCGAAGATCATGAGATTGCCGTCCCACCGCCGCGCCGAGCTCTTGCGCATGCAGGAAGCCCGCCGACAGGTCCAGCGGCAGCTCGACCTCATCGACCGGCAGATCAATCGACGCATGACGGCACTGATGCCGAAACTGCGGTCGCGCGAGTCGAGCTATCGTCGAGGGAAGGATCGGGATGGGAGCGCCTTTCTCGAGCGCTACCGGTCGCATCTTGCCGCCCTCACGGCGGAGCGCCAGCCGGAGATCGATGCGCTGTCCCGAAAGCTCGCGCGACAGGATCTTGCGATCGCCCGTTTCCTCGAGCGGCATGGCGGTTGTCTCGATGGTCGCGCGGCGTGAGAATCAGCCTGTCTGCCGCGAGGGGAGGTAGGTGCCTTGTTCGGCAGCGGCCTCGGCCGAATTGTCGGGGCACAAGCCGGCTCATCTTGTGGTGACGCGACCGGCACAATTCCCAATCAGACTGCAGCGGAGGCGGTGGTGTCACGGCAAGCTGTGCTTCTGTTCTCATGTCGAGGGTCAGGCTCCTTGGCCGGCGCTCCCTTCGTTCGGTGTGCGGTCCTAAACCGGCGGCCGTGCGCTTCAAGGCCGCGTTCCGCGCCGCGGGGCGGCCGGGAGAGCCGCTCTCGACATGGCGGGCCCGCGTCCCGCGCGAGGGCTAGTGAGCCCTGCTTGGACGCAAACCCACCATGCTCGATCTGGCCCTCCCGGACCCTGAAGCGCCCGTCTTTCCGCCGGTTTTGTCTGGACCGCGCTCGAAGGGAGGGCCGGCCAAGGAGCCGGCGACAACCTTCGGCGGAACCGAAGCAAAGGAAATCCCATGACCAAGACCGCTCGCACTTCCCGTCAGTCCGCCCGCGTCGTGCCGCTGCGCAAGGGCACCACCCTCGAAATGGTCCGGCTCTGTTGTCCGGACGCAAGCCAGGCCAGCCTGATTGCCGAAAGCTTCGGCCTGCCCATTCTCGACAGCGACGGCATCCGCGATCTTCACGAAAGGCTCATCATCGACACAGCCGAGGCCCTCAATGAGGGCCTGGGCGAGAGGGCGATGCAGATCCACCTGCAGCGGATCGTCGGCGCCTTCGTCGGCTCGGCGCACGGCGCCGGCCAGTTCTACAGCCGCGCGGTGACCGAGGCCCGAGACGCAACCGCCAAGGCCGCCAACGACACCCGCGACGAGGACCTCGACGGTCCGGTCGGTTTCGACAGCGCCGCCCAGCGCAAGCGCGAGTTCGCAGCCTACATGGGCGTCCAGTCCCACGCGCTGCGCATGGCGGCAGAGGGCGCGGTCGCCGCCTACGAGCAGGTCGTCGGCGAGCGCTGGAAGCCCTTCGAGCGTGCCATCGAAAACCCCGGCCAGAGCGTCGACCGCAAGGCCGCCGAGCTCCAGCTGGCGGCGCTCGGCTGAGCCCGCCAGGGCGAGGCTGAGGCCTCGCCCACCATCCCGCAAGCTGGGGCCGGTTCCTGATGGGACCGTCTTTTGTTCCGCCGCTATCCCTCCCTGCCACTCAGCGGGCTGAGTGGGAACATTTGCGCGTCGTCATTCCACGGATCGAAGACGATTGCGCCGGAAGACCGCGCGTCCTTCACGTTGCGCGTGACCAGATAAAGATCGTGTTCGAGCGCGCTCGCAGCGAGCATTGTATCGATGACCGGCGGCGCATGTCCGCTTACGCGCTTGACCTCGCCGGAAATCCGGCCCCAGCGCCGGACGATCGTGTCCCCGAGCGACAGGACGCGCCTGCCGAAGCGCTCCGCCAGCGCATCGCGGGCCGCTATATAGCGCGGCCGCTCGGCGTGATCGGCGGCAAGGTTGTGGATGCCCTTGTCGTATTCGGCAAGCGTCAGCACGCTGATGTGGAAGGTCTCCTCGTCCTGTCCCTCGGCCCAGCGCTTCACAGACGGCGCGCCCTGCGGATTGATGAGGGCGGCCACGACATTGGTGTCGAGCAGCCAGCCCCTCACAGCTCCACATCTCGCCCGTGATCCAGCTCGCGCTCGAGATCGAGCCCGCCGAGATGCAGGCTCTCCATGAACTGCACGAACGGCGGACGGGGTTTCTCAGGCGCCAAGCGCTCGAACTCTTCGACGCTCATCACCACGACCGCATCAAGGCCGCGCACGCTCACCCGCTGCGGCCCCTCCTCGCGGGCGTGCCGCACCACCTCGCTGAAGCGCGCCTTAGCGTCCTCGAGTTTCCATCGTCCTGTCGCCGCGCGGGGCGCTGCCCGCTTCGCTTTCGTCAGTTCTGTCCGCTTGCCCATAATCTCATACCTAGTCAGCTGGTCAGATATATAACGCGCGCAACGCGCTCGTGCCAGCGTATTCGGTCGCAACGGAGGCAGATGACACCGAGGCCGCCAGCACGTCCGCTGCCCGGGCTATCGGAACTGCAGACTGCATCCAACGTCCCAGACACGATGAGATAGTTGGTTCGAAATGATGCCTGCCCTGTTATAATTCCCAGCCGGCGTTTGGGGTGGCAGCAATGTCATTGTCGCGCTACCGCGGTATCTACTGGCCCGCTGAGCTGGACATGCTCCAGCAGGTATTTGATCGGCTGTGCAACGAGCGCCGTCTCGCCAAGAAAGACAGGGAACAGCGGGAATACCTGGCCAGGGAAGTTTTCCAGGCTTTCGATGATGGGATCACGGACGAAGCGGATCTGCTACGGGCCATTTCGACGAGGCGGAGAGCATGAATCGCAGTCGGTTGCACCCAACGGCCCGGTGACCCCTCGGCAGGTAACCGCGCCGCGCACCGAAGCAGATGAATGGCGGGATGTTACACTAGCATGTGCTTGACGAAGTCGCCCGCTGCTTGCGGGCTAGCTGTCTGTAACCGGTGGGTTCTCCGGCAACCAATTCGGTCCGATTGAAGTCCGATACCTGCAGGAAAGGAAAGCCCGCCGTCTCGGGAAGAGAACGACGGGCTTTGCTCGGGGAGCGGCGGGGGACGGGCCGCTCGGAGCATATAACCCCGCAGCAGGCTAATCAGTTCCTGCTAATTTGCATCCGGACGTCAAAATACAATCGCGTCTTACCCAAGCAAGGGAAAGAAGGAGAAGGGAGGCGCCCAGAGAGCCCGTCGCGGTTGTCGGTCCTGCCGGGGTCGCAATCGAGCCGCAACGGCTTTGCCGTCCTCCACTGACGTTGCGGCCTTCGGTGCGCTCGTTTGCCTGTTGCCCCGGCTGCGGACCCCGCGTGACGGGCCGCGATGGGCGCGGCCTCAAATGGAGGTCAGGAAATGAGCAGCAAAGAAAACAAGGCCCGCGCCGACATTTACGCGAAAATCACCGACCGTATCGTCGCGGAGCTCGAAAAGGGTGTTCGCCCCTGGATCAAGCCCTGGAGCGCGGCAAATGCCACAGGTCGCATCACGCGACCTTTGCGCCACAATGGTCTTGCATATCAGGGCATCAATACCCTGCTTCTCTGGTCGGAAGCCGTCTCGAAAGGCTTCGTCTCGCCAATCTGGATGACCTTCAAGCAGAGTATCGAGCTGGGCGGACATGTCCGCAAGGGCGAGACCGGCGCAACCGTTGTCTATGCCAGCCGCTTCACCCGCATGGAGACCGATGACCGCGGCGAGGAAGTGGAACGCGGAATTCCGTTCCTAAAGGCCTATACGGTGTTCTGCGCCGATCAGATCGAAGGCCTTCCCGAGCAGTATTACCTCAATCCGGCACCCGCCACCGATCCGGTGGAGCGGATCGCCCATGCCGATGCCTTTTTTGCCAAAACCGGCGCGGTGATCCGCCACGGTGGTAACCAGGCCTATTTCAATCCGTCTCTCGATATCGTACAGATGCCGCCGTTCGAAAGTTTTCGCGATGCTGCGAGCTACTACGCCACCCTTGGGCATGAATTAGGTTTCATCGCAAGTGTCCTTCCCGCTGCAGCGCATGCAGGGAGGGCTTAATCATGACCTCTCAGAAGCGCGCAGGCGTCTACGCTCAGGTTACCGAGGCGATCATCGCGGCAATCGAAGCCGGTGCAGGTGACTTCGTTATGCCGTGGCATCATGATGGAACGGCGACATCACGGCCCACAAACATATCTTCCGGAAAGCCTTACCGCGGCGTGAACACTCTCACGCTTTGGGCCGCGGCGCAGAGCGCCGGCTATCCCAAGGGCGTGTGGGGAACTTATCGCCAATGGCAAGCCCTGGGCGCCCAAGTCCGCGGAGGCGAGCGATCCACGACGATCGTCTTCTGGGGCCCGGTCCGGGGCAAATCCGACGAGGGCGAGGCCGACGCTGATGGTTCAGAGCGCACCATGCTGTTTGCGCGTGGCTATTCGGTGTTCAACTGTGCTCAAGTTGACGGATTTGAGCCTGAGCCAGTGGCTCCTCGTTCAAACAACGACCGCATCAGCGAAGCCGATACATTTTACGCTAACCTCGGGATCAACACCGTCTTCGGCGGCAGTGAGGCATATTACCTCCCCTCTGCCGACAGGGTGCATGTCCCGGCTCTCGCTGACTTCAAGGACAGTGCGTCGCATTATAGCGTTCTTTTTCATGAAGGCCTTCATGCGACAGCAGCCAAGCACCGGCTGGACCGGGACCTCTCGGGTCGTTTTGGCTCGGAGGCCTATGCGATGGAGGAGGTTGTGGCAGAGCTTGGAGCCGCAATGGTTCTCGCTGACTTGTCGATCTCGGCTCGCCCGAGGCCCGATCACGCGGCTTACGTTGCCAGTTGGTTGAAGGTCCTTCGCAATGATTCTTCCGCCATCTTTGCGGCTGCGAGCAGGGCTCAGAAGGCCGTTGATTGGATGCATGCGCAGCAACCTTCTAGCGAACTCAGCGCCGCCGCGTAGCCGACGGTTCAGCGGCGGGCCCCAATGCGGCTCGCCGCTGTACCGACGCTAATTGCCCCTCCACCGTCCTTGCTCTGTGAAGCAGGGCGAGGTTTTGGCTTGCCAGGCTACGCTTTTCTTCCGCATGCCGCTTGGCATCGGCGCGCAAGAGGGCAATTTCGGCCTCCAGCTCGCGAACCTTTTCGGCTAAGTCCTTCGAAGGCCCGGGTCCCTCAGCGGCGGCCTCGATTTCATCGAGGATGTCCCGATGTGTCGTGTAGAGCGGGTTTCGGCTTTTTCCCGCCTCACGTGCAACTGAAGCAGGGCTGATCCGGACGATCCGCCCCTGATGATCCGGATGGCGGCCCTCGCCGCGTACCAGCCGGGCCAAGGCGGCGCGGTAGGCTCGAGCCGCCGACGTAGCGGAAGGCGAGCGTGGTTCACTCATCCTTTTCTCCGATCCTGGTCAGGACAGTGTCGCACTGTTCGATCACCTCTGTCAGAACGGCGGCCGTCATGGCGTTGGCCCGCGGGAGTAGATCTAAATTCCGGCTTCGACGATCGCGCCAGTAAGGCGCATGGCGCAGTTCAATCACCATGTTCGCGCAACCCAGGCAGACGGCCGGGCTCCGGCCAGCCTCGCTCGGACCGACCTCGCCGCCGCAACGACTGGTCTCCCGCTGGAACACGCACCAACCATAGTCGCAGGCATGGATGCGCAGATCGGTATCGGTGAGAACGAACTCGATGTAATCCCGGCGTACCTGCTCACCCGCTCGTCCCCGGAAACACGCGTTGTTCGCTGCGATTCGCTCGCCCATGCGACCGGCAAGTCGATCACTCAGCAGCATCCTTTCCAACGCCGTCGCCGTTTCAGCCCGGTTTTCGTGTTCGATCAGTTGGCGGAGATCGAAGTCGTTGCCGACGTACCCCCGCGCGGTCATGGCGACCGATGCATGCTTGAAGTGTTCGGCAAGGCCAAGAAGCTGCGACCTGTCCTTTCGGGCAATGAATCGTGCAAAGGTCTTGCGGAACTGGTGTGTGCTGAACGACCAGGGCTCTCCCTCGTGCAGCGGCACCCCGACGTGGCGCGCAAAATCGTTGATCCGCCAGCCGATATGCATATGGGTCACCGGTACGACCTCGCCATACTGCGTGTTCTTGACGAGGAAGAGCTCACGCCTTCCGGATGCTTTGCGCAGCGGCGCGCTCAACTGTTCAAGCAGTTCCACTGCCTTCACAACCGGCTCTGGGGCAATCCAGCGTTCCATTCGACCGCCATGCTGGTCAACCGTCTTGAACAACCTCGCCACCAGGTAAGCTTGTTCGACACCGGTTTCTGCAATCGGGTGGGACTCTATGGCGCCAATTTCGATCGACAGAATCTCGCTCACGCGCATGCCGACAAAGCCGGCGATGACGATGTAGCACGCCTCCACGAGACGAGTGGCGGCGTGGCGGACCGCATGGGCGCCGAGCAGTGCTTCACCGGCAGGGCCTGTCAGGTTTATGCTGCGCAATGCCTTTCGAACATGATCCGAGGCCTGCCTTCTGGTCCCTTGTGTCAGCCCAGTTTCATGGGCCTGGCGGCGGACAGTCTCGGCTCTCACGATGGTCGGGCCATAAATTTCCACCCACTGAAGCGCGGTATTCAGCAATGAGATCGCAATGGGGTCGGGGATGAACGGGATCGCACCGCGCGTAGCTGGGGTCAATCCTGCCGCTTCATAGGTGGTTTCTTGTGGCAAGGGATCGACCAACGGGGCATCATTGAGCTTGGCTCGCTGTCGATAGAGATCCTTCAGCACCAACATGTAGTTGACGATGGTGTTGGCGGTGATTGACTTCGCCTTCAATCCTGGACGCGTCGGCAGCCAAGTCCGCAGGCGCTCCACGGCCCCGGCATCAATGCTGCTGAACGTCTCCAGTCCGTCAAGCGCCATCCACCCAATCATGGTTTTTAGTGTCACGGCTTTGCTATGCACCGACGCTGGCGACAGACGTTTGCGCCCGGTCGGAGGGTTCACAGTCATCGACCATAGGAACTGCTTTGCCGCCCTATGGAGACTGCGCCATGCCGTTTCGCTGATGACAGCTCCCTCCGGCAACTCTGGCGTCCAGTTTATCTTATTCTGGTCAGCGCGCCGGCCGGCAGTGCGGATATCGAGCAGCCATTCATCGTCGCCGAAGCGACTCCATGGCGAGACCGGCGCTTCAGCCCATCCGGCCACAACGGGATTTTCGGCGAGCAGCGTTTTCATTCGATCACCGGCAAGGCTGGCGCCTCTTTCATAGACGCAGCCAGGTGAAGCTCGGATGAGAAGCGCGGCAAGATGTCGTTCTCGAGGATTTCCAGTTTCGGGGCGTAAAGAAGACGCCAGCGATCTGGCGCCAGTTCCTGACGCGCCGCGACAAGCGCATCGCGCGTGGATATCAGCCGCGCCAGAACATCCGGATCGAGCGGGATGACGGCGTTCGGGCAGGTGAAGCAGCCAAGCCACGCCGTACACAGCCGGCCAACTTTCTGACCTTCCCCGACGCCGGCGAGGGGATCCTTGCAAGTGAAGCCGGCAGCCGTGGCATACGCGGCGTCGGTTGCCGATATTTCGTCCCTCCGCTCAGGAGCGTCAGTACCACGAACAATATCGACGAAGCGTGCCTGCAGGTCGCCGACGATGCGTTCTTGGGCTCGTCGGACGATCGGCCGATCGATATACCGTTGCGTTGTGTCGGGGGTGACATGGTTGGCGAGAACCTGGGTTTTCAGAATGTCGTGGCCGAGTGCCTCGTGTGCGAGGGTAAGTCCCGTTGTGCGCAGGGCCGCCAAGGTCAAAGCAAGCGGGTCTCCTTTCTCGTCAACGAGATCGTGGCGCTGCACAAAGAGCCGAACATGCTTGCTGGCCAGATAGTTGGGGATCAGCTGTGTTGCGCGTGAACCGTTTATGCTCGCAACAAGGAACAACCGATCGCGGTCGTCAGCGGGAACGTGCGGCAGCAACCCCGCCGTCATTTCCAGAACTCTGTCGACGAGGTTTGGTACCGACAGGCTCTTGTCGCGCAGGAAGCTTCGACGTTGGAGTCGGCTCGAACGGCCCTTCGACCATGTCATCACCTCTCGCCCCTCAAGAAGCAGATGATCGCTCATGCAGTCGCGCCGCAGGTCGCGCAGGGCTTCGGGGTTGGCATAGCTCTGCGCGCCTATGGCGATCATGTATGGGATCAGCGTTTCGGGCAGGGCATGAAGATAGCTGGAAAGCTTTTGGTTTCCGCCGTGTCGAACCGAGGCGAAGTGAAGCCGCCAGCGCCCGGAACCTCGCTTCAGCGTAACGTTCTGCGGAGGCATCAGTCCGCCGTAATGCTCGACAATAACTGCAAGCATCACGCCGAGGTCGTCGAGGTTTAGCCGGCTGAGGTCACGTTCCCTTGCGATCGCTTCTCGGTCAACCTGTGAGAGAAGTGCCTTTCCCCTTTGGAAGGTCGCCCAGCTCGCCTCGATGTCTTTCCGGGCCGCCGCCAGAACAGCTTCCATCTCTGATCGGCTTAGCGCCTCTCGCGGGCGCGTCTCCGCATTCTTACGAGGAAAGGCATTGAACGGGATTTCAAGATCGCAAGCAACGAGGTCGGGTCGGTTGTGCTTGAGCCAGCCGATCATCTGCTTGAGCACCGACCAGCTGCCATGACGAGAACTCTTGGTCCATGGCTTAGCATTGAGCCAGGCTATAAAGGCGTGCAGCACCGCCGTATCGACATCCCCCATCGACGTGATCTCGGAAGTATGATCGTTCAGGAAGGCAAACCAGCGAGAAAGTGTGTTGAACGCGCCTTCGCGAGTAGCCGGGCTGTGGCCGGCATGATGGTGACGGAAGGCAAGCGCAATTTCGGCTGCAATCCTCGGCGCAGTTCGATAGACGGTGAAGTCGAAGCTGCTTTCCGGTCGACCGTTGGGATCAAGGAAGTTGACCACTAGAGAGCCAGGCACGCCCACAAGACCCACTGGTGATGGATCGAGCCGATAATCCTTGCGTCGCTGTGCCATTATAACAAAGCCTCATAAAGGTTTTCGACCGATGCCTCCGCAAGCGTCAGGTCTGTCGCCACAACGCGCAAATAGATCGCCGTAGTGGTCAGATCGGCATGTCCCAGGAGAACTTGCAGAGTGAGGAGCGGATTGAGCTCCGGCTCCTGTTGTGTCCGCCGTTGCAGGAACCGGAGCATCGAGGTCGCAAAAGTATGTCTCAGCGCGTGGAAGCTAGCAGTCACACCGGCTGCCGTGGCAGCAGCGGCGAACATCGCGCCTACGCGCCGAGCACTCACCGCCCGTCCAGCTTCCGTCAGAAAGACCGTATTTGGTTCCGCATAGTTCGGGTTTCGGGATTTCGCGCGCCGTATAATGGCGGCGCGCTCCTCACGTACATAGGCAAGCGTACGGTCGACCAAAGGCTGTGGCGGATAAACGGTCCGCGCTTTCCCGCCCTTGGTGGTCTCGATCTTTATTGCGGTAAGGGCATCCGAGCTTTCCCGCGGAAGCACGCGCAGCCGCAATCCGGCAACTTCCATCCGGCGCATACCGGTGGTGACAGCCCACTCCACAATCAATCGATTTCGCGAGTCCAGCCCGCTCATCACCTGGCGCATTGTTGCGGGTGACAGAGGTCTCGGCAATGTCGATGTTTGTCGGACCGTCAGCTCATTGACAGTCTGGCGTCCACCAGTGGCGTCGACGTGCGCCAGGAAACCCTGCGGTCGGCTTCGCGATAGTGCCAACTCGTCCGCGGTAAATGGCAAGTGGTGAGCAAGGCCCGCACCAACGCACCATCGGTAGAACAGGGCCAACGTTCTGATGCGACCATTGATCGTACCGCGCGCGTAAGCGCGCCTGGTATGATCGCTTGGACGAAAGAGCATTCGATCTCGGTAAGCTGCGATCTCCGCTACTCCGATCGCGTCCCACACCCATTCATTGGCCTCAAGCGTCTGCCACCAATCGTAGAGAGTCTCTCCATAGGTGCGCCATGTCTGCCGACTGCGCGTGCGTCCCCGCACCAGAGCGATGTGCAGCAGCCACGCGCAAGCTGGTTCGACAAGTCGCATCTCGTTATCGAGAAGCATGGGGACGCCCGGGCGTGATATGCCGTGCGGCGCAAACTCTTCGGTGGTGAATAACAGTTCGGCCATGGGTTCCCCAATTCGCGCCGCCCGCCGCTTTGCCGGGCAGGCCCTCGGGCCCGCCCGGCAAAGCGGCGGGCGTCCCACGCAACCAAAACTGTCCTGATTCTAGTTCAGGAAGATGACAGAAAGGACGCGCTGGAGACGGGTCCTAACATGAGCTAACCCATTGGTCAGGCTCGGAAAAACGGCTTGCTCGTGATCTTTCCCGCTATCACAAGGATCGCGCTTCGCGCGCCCACGAAGAGCTGATTGCGGATCTCGGCGGATGCTTTTTGGCGGCCGATCTCGGTATCGTCCCCGAACTCGAACCGCGGCCCGATCACGCCAGTTACCTTGCGAGTTGGCTCGAGATTCTCAAGAACGAGAAGCGGTTCATCTTCGCCGCGGCCGCGCATGCGCAGCGTGCCGTCAACTATCTGCACGAACTTCAGCCGGCAGACGGTCGGGCACGAGAGGCGGCTTGAGAGCCGCTCGGATCAATCAGGGCCGGCCGCTCTCATCGAGGGCGGCTGGTTCACCTTCCCGTGCAGGGCGTAACGGCTGGGGTGCCAGTCCTCAGGTCTACCTTCCCCCAGATCGACGTCTTCTTTAGGCCGGTGTTCGGCTTGCGTGGCGGCTTGATCTCAACGATGAACGGCTTTGTCTGCTTGCGCATAAATCCCCCAGGCGAAGCGCGGCGCAACGATAGCCGCCACCGAGGCAACCGGCTCAGCGCCGGGAAACGACGCATCAGGTCAGCAACGTCACGGGCTCGTGGGCTCACCGCGCGTCCGTTTTGGTGACGGGAGCGATCGGGCGCCATCGCCATTGCCAACTCCGTTTCTCTGCGTCACCGGCGCTCCATATGCGGGCTCGATGAGGCATGTCTGACCGGAGAACGGCTTCGCCTCGATCGTTCTCCCGCAACGGCCTTCGCAACTTTCTTCCCCTGAGCGCAAAGCGCTCATTCCTCGCTGATCAACAAAGCTGCTCCCGGCCGCCCTCCATTGCATTCCGGCCCATGGGTGCGGTCCGATCGTCACCGGTCTTTGTGACTGCCATCGAGGCCGCGATGGGCGCGGCCCGAAACAGCAAAAGGAACACGGCAATGGCAACCATCGGCACCTTCACCTCCACCGAAACCGGCTTCAACGGCTCGATCCGCACTCTCGCCCTCAACGTCAAGGCGCGCATCGCCCGCGTCGAAAATCCCTCCGGCAAGGGCCCGCACTTCCGCATCTACGCAGGCAATGTCGAGCTAGGTGCGGCCTGGCAGAAGCGCTCCACCGAGAGCGACCGCGACTATCTCTCGGTCAAGCTCGACGATCCGAGCTTCCCGGCGCCGATCTACGCGACGCTGACCGAGGTCGAGGGCGAGGACGGTTACCAGCTGATCTGGTCCCGCCCGAACCGGGACTGAGGTGCGGCCGGCCCCGCCTGTGAAGGCGGGGCCAATACCCTTTTCTTCTGAAGCCGGAAACAGGCATCGAGCCCGTTTCCGGCTTTTCTGGTGCCATACGGACCGTAAGGATCTGCTCAGATCATCCCATTGTGCCGTGCCCGACCGGCGGCATCAAGGACGAGGGTCCCCCAATTTTGCTTCCGCTCCGGTTCCCTCTGCTGCAACAAAATCGGCTCCACCACTCGCCGCCGCTGGCGGTCGCGTTCCGCGATCCCTGACCCCGCCGCTCCGGCACAGCCCGCGTCGTCGTCTTTCACGAACTCAAGGAGATGAGACGATGACCATCGAACAACACATCGACGAATTGCGCGCCGAACTGAAGAATGCGTGTGATGTCATTGAGCGCCGGCAGATCGAGGCGGAGTTGCAACTCGCTGAGGCCGAGCTCGCCGTCAAGCTCGCCGAGCAGAACGGAGCGATCGGAGCAGAGCCGCCTTTCTGAGGCGGCTTCTCGCCGCATCATACGAGCCGGTACGCCGGACCGGCCATTGTCCCGGCCGAGAGGGCTTATCCCTCGACACTCAGCTTGGCAGCTCGCGGGCAGCGCATATGGCCGCAAGACTGACCACACCATCGACAGGCTGGAGACACTGCGCGACAGCGCCCAGTCGCATTTTTCCTTTCGACGGGGATGTTGCAGCCCGTTCGTCACGACGCAACCTGACAGCGCCAGAATTTCCCCGCCGCTTTCGCGTCTCCTCGCCGATCAAAATTCAGTCGCCGGTAGGTCCTCCTCCACTGCTACCGCAATAAAGATGCTGGCCGACCGTTCAGCGGCCGATCCGACGGGGCTTCGGCTGCTTGAAGCCGTTCAGCATCTATGAGACGTCGACAGGCTAACGGCCGACGTCGCTAAACAAAGACTGTAGACATCCGCGAGAGGCTGTTGAAGGGTGACGATAGGCCGTGCCAAATCAGGCCGGTTGCTGGCTGTCGGAGTCCTCAAACAAAAAGGTCGCCGGATCGCGACCGAGCGCTTCGCCGATAGCGGCGATTGTATCGACACTGACATTACCATCCGCGTCCGCCAGCTTGTTGAGAGTGATCTCCGACACACCCAGGAGCTCCGCCATTTGATAGCGGAGCAGATTGCGGCGCTCACGCTCGCTGTTGATGATGCCGGCAAGGCGCCCGCGGATCGATTTTTCGGTGAGCTTGTGGGCCCAGGGTTCCAATTCAGCACCGCCGACCAGAAGTGTCGCGATCGACACCTGCAGCGCCTGAGCCATCTGTTCGACCGTGCGCAGCGTCACGTTGTTTCGCTTTCTCATGGTGCGAATGTAGGTGCGGTATGCGAGTCCTTGACCAGGCGACGTTTTGAACAGTTCAGCCATGTGTTGATGGCGAAGCTTTCGCCTACGGCGCTCGGCTTCGAGGAACCACGCGATATTGTCCCGAAGGGGGTTGTTCACCTCGCCTGCTTCATTTGGCAGCATGAATCTATGTATTCGCACGAACTCGCCTTTCGGTACGCCCTTTTCCTGGACTAAACCCATAATAAAGTATCAGTCGTCCCGACCGTGCTGAAAACTCTCGTTATGGGCGCACCATTCAAGGCATCGCGAGCCAGGGCTTCGGCAAGACGCATCAGCTCGCCCGAGGGACAAGATCGGGATTTGCCTCTAACTCTTTCTGGCGACAGCGGCGTGTTTGTTTTTCGAGGCGTGCCTTTTTCTCTGAGCTGATTTGGAAGCGGAGGCATTGCCACTGGCCGCGTCCTTCTTCGGCACTGGACTGGACCTCCTTCCTGACATCCGCTCAAAGTCGGCCAGCCCGGCCGATAAATTCGCCGCCGGGATCTCAGCATCCTTGGAGGAATACCCCGGCTGATTTTGCAGGGTCTGCAGCAGCGGCAGCAGCAGCGCCACCACAGCTTCGGGGAGTTGCTCCAAGGCTGCGATGGCTTGTGCACGCGTTTCTGCCTCTACGCGGGTCTTGCCGAAAAGATGCGGCGCTGTCTCGGCAAGCATGGCGATTGGCGAGGCGCCGAGAATTTCGCAAAGGTGGATCAGGCGCGTGACATGCATCTTGGAGAAGGCCACCTCGTAGCGCCGGAACACCTGGGTCGACAGCCCGAGCATCAATGCGAGATTTTCGCGCGTCAGGCCGCGCCTCTCGCGGCATGCGCGGGTCTGCGCGCTCAAAACCTCTTCCATTCTGTCAAAGCTGACGACGCCATCGAAGCCCGGCCGCCGGAACACCGGCCTGCCGAAGCCTGCTTGCCGCGTTTCGACCAGTCCTTCGGCGACGACGTACCCGTCCGGACCTTTGTTTGCTCTTGCCATGACGGCTACTGCTCCTGATGCAAGAGTTCGGTGTCCTTGATCAGGCGTAGGTTCATGTCGCTGGGGCTCTTGATCAGCACCGCGGCATTGAGCCTGCGCAGGTCGCGCGGCGGCGTGCAGGCGAGCCAGGCGCGGAGCTTGTACAGGCCCGGCTGAAGGTCGGCGCCGTAAACCAGGGAGACAGTTTTTTCCTCACGCGCCGGCATCGGGATCTCGCCACGCCTGGAGCCGATCGAGCGATCTTCCAGCCAGACGGAGGCGATGCAGGTCGCATTGACGAAGACGTTGGAGCCGGTGGTGGCGCGATATTCGACGGCGAGCTGCGTCCTCCCGGCCTCGGCGATTTTAAGCCAGCCCTGGAGCTCGACCGCGGCGAGGCCGGTGTAGCGGACGCCGTTTCGGGAAAGCTCGTTCAGCGCAATGTCGCCGCCTTGATAGACATAGCTGCCGACGCTGTCGGCCGGAACGTCGGACAGCGCATCGGTCTTTGCCGGCGCGATGCGGGCAATGGCGACAGCACCCGGCTCATAGGAAGTGCCGTCGGTCCCGGCAGCCGCGGGCAGGGTACTGGGCTTCTGCGGCGCGGCACTCCTGTCGGGCGCAGCGAGAGCTGGCGCGGTCGTCTGGTCCGCGCCGACAGTAGCGGGAGCATCGAGACGGCGCAGGAGCGCGTCGAGCTTGCGCTCGATGCGTTCCAGCCTTTGATCGGTGGTATCGGTTGGCGAATTTTCGGCAAACGCCGTGCCGGTTGCACCGATCAGGGCGGCGAAGCAGCCCGGCACGATCAAGGATCTTATCATTGTGGTTTGCCTCCTTGCGGAACGGTTCCAAAATTGTCGCGTGGCGCCGGCGCGAGATCGAGGCCTTGCAGCGATCGGCTGGGCGCTATCGCGGGGTCTTGCTCGTTTTGCTGCGCCGGTGACAGGTCTGGCGATGCGGGAGCCGGTGGCTTTGCCGCATCCAGATTCCCGGCTGGAGTACTGGCCTCTCCGCTTGGATCCGGCGCAGTCACGCCCGCGTCTCTTGTCCCGGGGAGGGGGCGGCGCGCGCTCACGTCCTGACCGATGCTGACAGCCATTAGGATCAAAGCCAGAACAACGGCGATCGTGGCATAGCGAAACAGCGGATCTTGCCTGAACAGGCCCGGAACAAGCTTGGACCAGCGCAGAAGCGTGGCGCGGCCGGATGAAAGCAATGCCATCATGCCCCGATCCCCTGCCGCTCGCGGACAGCCATGGCCATCTCGATATCCTGTGCCTCGATCGTCATGATGGCGTGACGGCCGGGAGTGCCGACGGGATCACCCGCCAACCGCAGCGCCTGCGCCTCGCGGGTGCGTTCCCAGAGCGTGCGCATGTCGCGAGCGTTGCCGAAGGTCTCGCCGCGTTCCGCTTCCAGGCGCACGCAAGCGAGGTCGATGGCCTCTTCGGCTGCAACGTCAAGGCCAAAACCCTCCCGTTCGATGAGATCGCGAAAGATCGCTGAAAGTTCCTGCGCGGCGTAATCCTCAAACAGGATTGTCCTGGTGAAGCGGGAGCGCAGGCCCGGATTTACGTCGAGGAAGCGACGCATCTCGCCGGTATAGCCGGCAACGACCACCGCGAGCCGATCGCGATTGTCCTCCATCAGCTTGAGCAGGGTGTCGACCGCCTCTCGTCCGAAATCGTTTTGGTGCCCGTCCGGCGCGAGCGCGTAGGCCTCGTCTATGAACAGGACCCCGTCGAGTGCGGCCTCGACCGCTTCGCGCGTCTGGATCGCAGTCTGGCCGATAAAGCCGGCGACCAAGCGGGAGCGGTCGACCTCGACGACATGGCCCGAGCTGAGCAGGCCGAGCGCATGAAAGATTTCGCCCATCAGACGAGCGGCGGTCGTCTTGCCGGTGCCGGGATTGCCGAGGAACACCAGATGCAGGCTGGGAGGGTTTTTGGATTTTACGCCCCGCCGGCGGCGGTGCTCTTCGGCGCGCAGGACGGCTACGAGCTTGTGAACCTCGGCCTTGACCGATCGCCAGCCGGTCATGGCGTCGAGCTCGGCCAGGATGGCGGCGAGGGGCCGGCGCTCGGACCTGCGCACCGACAGGTGCGATTGTTCGCGGCCGGTGGACTGTCGTTGCCCGCCGCGAGGATGCCGTGAAGGCAGGCCGTATTTGTCGGCACGCACCAGCCGCCACGCCATGACCGCCAGGGCAACGACCAGGATGATGCCGGCATGTCGTTCGGCGATCGCCACGATGGCGACCAGAACCACGAGACCAACCAGGACGGGGGAAAGAGCAAATGGCACTTCTTTCATGCCCCCTCAGCCGGTCGCGATGCGTGGCGCAAAACGATTGGCGGCGACTTTGGCGACCATTTCCGTTCTGCGGAAATAGATCGCGCGGCCGCAGCGCAGCGGCTTTCGACCTTGGATGAAGACGAACTGCTCGTCGGCACGGGTATCGGCAAGAATTTCGGAGACGGTCGCCAGCCGGCGGGCGCGCTCGGATTTTTGTTCCGAAGCCCCGGTCGAGGCGGTGCCGATCTCGAGCGGCCTGGCGCTCTTGCCGCGGTTTTTGGTTTCGGTGTTGAGAACGACGCCGTGTTCGCCGAGCGCCTCGGAGACGGCGCGCGCCTGTTCGAGCGAGCCGATCGCGGCATAGGAACGCCAGGAAGCGCTCTCGAACCAGGATGCTTTGCCGCTTTCGCCCCATTGCTCACGCAACTGGCCTTCCGATTGGTAGAGCATGACCAGTGAGATGCCGTATTTGCGGCCGGCGTCGCGGGCCCGCGCCAGGGAATTCATGAAACCGAGCCGGGCCACCTCATCGAGAAGGAAGACGACGCGGCCGCCCGGCAGGACGCCGTCGGCCTCGTAGACGGCGTTGAGCAGCGATCCGATGACGACCCGGGCAAGGGCGGGCGTTGATTCCAGCACCTTCATCGGAATGTTGACAAAGAGGTCGAGCCTGCCGGCGACGAGATCGGCGGTGCGGAAACTGTCGCCCGAGACCAGTCTTGCGTAAGCGGGATTGGCGAGCCATTCGGTCTGCTCGCTCATGTTGCCGTAGACGCCGGAAAACGTCTCGGCAACCAGATCCATCAATTGCCCGGCCAGATGACGCCCACGCGGCGACAAGGAGTCTTCATGGATGCGCGCCAGTTCCGCGCGCATCTTCTTCTCAGGCTGCGCCAGCCGTTCGGCGAGGGTGACGAGGTTGCGCCTGGCGTTGCCGAGCGTGGTGTCGAACACGATGTCGGACAAAAGCGCCTCGACGATCGCCTTGCCGCGGCCCTCGAAGAAGGCTTTGCCCGAGGCGCTCGCCGGCGCATCGCGCGTGGCGGAGCTTCTTTCGCCGCAGATCCAGTCGACGACCGAACGGATGTCGCCATCGATCAGCGGCGAATCCTTCGCCAGCCAGTCGAGCGCATTGAAGCCGCCGGTGCGCTTCATGGGATCGATGGCGATGACACGCCGACCCATGGCGGTGCGCGCGGCTGTCAGCATCGGCGCCATCTCCGCGGACGGATCGAGCGTGATGATCGGACCACGATAGCTGAGCAAGGTGGGCACACAGACGGACACCGTCTTATAGGAGCCGGATCCGGCAAAGACGAGACCGTGGGTGCCGCCCCATGAGAGGTCGAAGGTCAATAGCGGCGCCTTGCCGCCCTTGCCCCAGCTTTTTCGATCGCCGGGGTCGAATTGCTGGCCGCGTCGAGCCGGCGCGTCCTGATCGACGCGGTAGGCCTCGCCGATCACCACGCCGCCAAGATTGTTCGGCGCTGCTTGTGAACGCCCACCGGCGCCGAACAGGTTTTGCGCTTCGGCGATGTCCATCCAGTCGGCATGGCCAAACGTGTCGGACGAGGCGCGCTCGACCGGGTTTGTTATGCCTGGCGCGCGCAGCGGCTTGCCGACCAGCGAGCGCAAGCCGGCCCTTGTGGCGAGGAAGCCGAGGGCGCCGGCGTAGAAGATCGACATGTCGGCAACGCGCAGAACCTCCGACCATGGATAGAGCGAGCGGTATTCTATTAGTCGCGAGGCTTCCGGCCAGACCGTCATCGCGGTCGCCACGGCCATTCCGAAGACGGCGGCAACGGCAGTCAGCGGCAGAACCATCCCGGCCCGTCGCAGCAAAAGTGCCACGCCCATCGTGAGGCCGGGACCCACCAACGCGATCGAAGGCCAAGCGGCATAGGCGAGACGATAGACTGCCGACGAGGGGGCGGGGCCGCTAGAATACCAGTCGAGCATAAGCTGTTGCCAAAGGCCGTGGGCATAGCGCCAGGCCGGGTACCAGATGACGAGCGGCAGGATGGCGACGAGCGCCTTTACGCCGGCCTTGGCAAGGTCATAGGAGATGCGCCCGAACATCTTCTGGTCCGTCCGTTATGACCGGCCAGGCTTTGGGCCGCGCACCCGGTCCGGCACATCCTCACCGTCCGAGCCGGCTTGCGGCGCGATGCGACGCAACTCGCCATCATGCTCGGCGGCGAGCGCTGCGACCGCTTCGTAATCGGCCATGCCTTCCCAGTGCTGCAGAAACTTGTTCCAGCGCAGGCGCGCGCCGCGCAGGCGCGTCGAGAACTCGGTCGGCAACGCCGCGGCAAAGGTGACGGTCAGCAGTTGCCTGGTGGCGGCAGCAGCCTTTGCCTCGCGATCGAGCGTTTTCTTGCCGGCCGCCGCCCATGCGGTGATCTGCTTTTCGTCGTGGACGTCCTTCGCCAAGGAGAGCAGGGCGCCGTAAAGCGCTTGCTGCTCGAGATCCAGCAGTCCCGCCTTGTCGATGAGCGTACCGGCCTCGATCAGGCGCCTGGTGTGCTGCTTGCGCTCGTCGGTCTTGATCTTGGCTTCCTGTCGGCGAGCCGCGCCTTTGCTGTTCGAGGCGTGACATGCGTTCGGCGAGCGAAGTTTTGGGCATGGTGATTAAAACCTCCGTGCGTTCTTTCCCCAAGCCCCCGGTGACAATGCCAAGCTTGCGGTTCCAGTACAACCTTATGACGTCCCCCTAAAATGCGGCGCAACTTACCCGAGACATGGATACCACGAGCGGGCCGGCTGGTCGAGAGGGTGACCGCCCTGCCGGGTGTCGATGTTGCGGAATTCGCTGCGCGGCGAATTCCGCAACATCGACACCCGGCAGGCGCGGGTGGTGCTGATCGAGGCCGGCGAGCGGATCCTCGCCAATTTCGCGCCGGAACTCTCGGCCTACGCCCAGAAAGCGCTGGAGCGGCTTGGCGTGACGGTCGAGCTTGGCCGCGCCGTCACGCAACTGGATGCCGAGGGCGTCGTCTTCGGCGATACGCATCTGCCGGCAAAGACCATCCTGTGGGCGGCAGGCGTTGCCGCTTCGCCGGCGGCGGATTGGCTGGGAGCATCGGCCGACCGGGCGGGCAGGGTGCTGGTCGAGCCCGGTCTCACCGTCCCGGGCAGTCCGGACATCTTCGTCATCGGCGACACCGCGCATCTGTTACGGCCGGATGGGAAACCGGTGCCGGGCGTTGCACCCGCGGCCAAGCAGCAGGGCAAGCATGTCGCCGCGACCATCAGGGCGCGGCTCGGCGGCGATACGGTGCAGCGTCCGTTTCGCTACCGGCATGACGGCGACCTGGCGACGATCGGCAAGCGCGCCGCGGCGATCGACTTCGGCTGGATCAAGCTCACCGGCTGGCTTGCCTGGTGGCTCTGGGGCATCGCCCACATCTATTTCCTGATCGACTTCCGCAACCGGCTCGCGGTTTCGCTTAGCTGGCTATGGATATATTTCACCGGACACCGCAGCGCCCGGCTGATCACCCAGGGCGACGACGACAAAGGCTGATTTGCCTTCATCGACGCGTCACCTTGTCGTGATCAACAGGCGATCAGCAGACGTGGACTCAAAGTGCCTTCAGAGCCATGCTCCGTATCCGGGGGCAGGGGTTGTCACGTTGTCGAAGAGGAGGAAAGCAATGTCACAACCGCTCGTCACCCGCCGTTCGCTGCTGGCCGGAGCCGCCGCCACCGGAGCGCTGATCATGCTGCATCCGTTCTCAGCCCGCGCCGCGGCCAATCAGGCGCATCTCAGGATCATGGAAACCACCGACATCCATGTGAACCTGCTCCCCTATGATTACTACGCCGACAAAGCAAACGACACGATGGGCCTGTCGCGCACGGCTTCCTTGATCGACGCGGTGCGCAAGGAAGCCACCAATGCGATGCTGATCGACAATGGCGACCTGCTGCAGGGCAACCCGATGGGCGACTACGTAGCCTATGAGAAGGGCATGAAGGACGGCGATCTGCATCCGGTCATGAAGGGCATGAACCTGCTCGGCTATGAATGCTCGACGCTCGGCAACCACGAATTCAACTACGGCCTGTCCTTCCTGGACAAGGTGCTGGCCGGCGCCAATTTCCCATTCGTGTGCGCGAACCTGATCCGCGGCACCACGCTTGCCGCCAACCCGCGCGACGACAAGCTCTACCTCAAGCCCTATGTCATCCTCGACAAGAAGATCAAGGACGGCTCGGGCGCCGAGCAGCCGATCAAAATCGGCGTCGTCGGCTTCGTACCGCCGCAGATCATGGTCTGGGATCTGAAGAACCTCGAAGGCAACGTCCAGACGCGCGACATCGTCGAAGCGGCCAAGGCCTGGGTACCGCAGATCAGGGAAGAGGGGGCCGACATCGTGATTGCGCTCTCGCATTCGGGCATCGACATCAAGCAGGGCGACAAGATGGAAAACGCCTCCTTCTTCGTCGCTGGCGTCGAGGGCATCGACGCCGTCTTCACCGGCCACCAGCATCTCGTTTTCCCCGGCAAGAAGGATTTCCAGTCGCTCGAAGGCGTCGATACCGAGAAGGGCACGCTGCAGGGCAAGCCGGCGGTGATGGGCGGCTTCTGGGGCTCGCATATGGGCCTGATCGACCTTTTGCTGGAGCGCGACGGCTCGAAATGGCGGGTCGTCTCGGCGACCTCCGAAGCGCGGCCGATCTACGAGCGCGTCGACAACAAGAACAAGGCGACCGTGCCCGACGACAAGCGCATCATCGCGGCGCTGGAGCAGGATCATGAGGCGACGCTCGCCTATGTCCGCCGCCCCGTCGGCAGGACGTCCGCGCCGCTCTATTCCTATTTCGCCTTGGTCGCCGACGATCCGTCGGTGCAGATCGTCAACCAGGCGCAGAGCTGGTATCTGAAGGACATATTGAAGAGCACGCAGTGGAAGGACGTGCCGCTGCTTTCAGCGGCTGCACCCTTCAAGGCCGGCGGCCGCAACGGCGCCGACTATTATACCGAGGTTCCGGTCGGCGACGTCGCCATCAAGAACGTCGCCGACCTCTACCTCTACCCGAACACGGTACGGGCCGTTGAAATCACTGGCGCCGAGGTCAAGGAATGGCTGGAAATGTCGGCCGGCATCTTCAACAGGATCGAGCCGGGCAAGGCCGATCAGCCGCTGATCAACACCGACTTCCCGTCCTATAATTTCGACGTCATCGACGGCGTCACGTACAGGATCGACCTGTCGCAGCCGCCGAAATACGATTCCAAGGGCGGCGTGGCGAACGCCGGCTCCAGCCGTATCGCCGACCTGAGGTTCGACGGCAAACCGATTGATCCGGCAGCCAATTTCGTGGTCGCCACCAACAACTACCGCGCCGGCGGCGGCGGCAATTTCCCCGACATCAACGCCTCGAAGATCATCTACGAGGCGCCGGACACCAACCGCGACGTGATCGTGCGCTACGTCATCGACGAGGGCACGATCAATCCGTCGGCGGACGGCAACTGGTCGTTTGCGCCGCTGGCCGGCGCCAGCGTCGTCTTCGAGACCGGCCCCAGGGCGAAGGATTTTGTCGATCAGGTGAAATCCCCGAAAATTGAGCCGGCGGGCGAGGGCGAGGCGGGATTTGCCAAATACCGCATCACCCTTTGAGTTTCCGTTTGCGGCCAGGGCGACAAGGGCGAAGGCTCGATTCCGTCGGCACCCCTGCCGCGGCCGACGCACCAAACTGCTGGGACCGCATGAAGGCGCAAAAAGCGGTGACCCCGGAGAATTGCCGCCGGGGCGCTCTGGTTACGGCTGGAGACATGCGTTAGTTTTAGCCATGCGTTATGTGATCGTCATCGTCGCCATCACCTTCTTCCTGATCTGGGATGGCCTCTACAACCATGGCTACTATCTCGATGCGACCGTCAGGGAGATGTCGCGCATCGTACGCTTTGTCACCGGCGCGGCCTGAGGTCCGACGCCGCTTGGACGGCAGGCGCGACATCGTTGCCGGTTGACGCGACGGCCCTGCTCCCACAAAAACGCGCTCATCGGTCGATCAAGGAGGCTGGATTGATCCGGCACATCGTTTTCTTCAGCGTGCGGCGCAAAGAGGATGTGGAGGCCGTGCGGTCAGGGCTGCAGGCGCTGGGCAATATCCCGCATTCGAAACACTTCGAGGTCACGCTCAACACCAAGGTCGATCTGTTCTCCAACGCGATCGATGTGGTTGTCTATGCCGAGTTCGAGGACGAGGCCGCTCTCGCCGCCTATAAGGCGCATCCGATCTATGCGGAGACGACCAGCAAGGTGAAGCCCTTGCGCGAGCTGCGCTATTCAGCCGACGTCGTGGCCGCCGCCTGAGCCGGGCAGTCCGCGCCTCCGTCAATGCTTTGAACGCCGGACCTTGAACCGCTCTCCGGAATGGGGCACACCGCGCCGGTATGATCGAAACTTCGACCCATCCGCTCGACCACCTGGTTCTGCCGACGCTGAGCCTCGATATCGCAAGGCAGCGTCTCTCGTCGCTCGGCTTTGTCGTCGCGCCGACCGGCGTCCATCCTTTCGGGACCGAGAACGCATGCGTCTTTTTCGCTGACGGCACCTATCTGGAGCCGGTGGCCGTCGGCGACCAGAAAGCGGCCGGAAAGGCGATCGACGAAGGTAATGTCTTCGTCGCGCGAGACCGCCTTTACCGCCACAAGCTTGGCGACGAGGGCTTTTCTGCGATCGTGTTCGGGACCGCGGATGCCGATGCCGACCAGGTGCGCTATGTCGAAGCAGGCCTGTCGGCCGGCGATATGCTTAGCTTTTCGCGCGTCTTCACCGACACCACGGGCAAAAGCGACACGGCATCGTTCAAACTGGCGTTCGTGGCCGATAGAAAAGCAACGGACGCGTTCCTGTTCGCCTGTCAGCGCATCAACGCGCCGAAGATCGACCGCACCGCCCTGCAGGCGCATGCCAATGGGGTAACCGGCATTGTCGAGATCATTGCTGTCAGCGACGAGCCTTCGAGCCGGGCCGGGCTGGTGTCGACCGCAGCCGGCAAGGTCGCGAAGGACGGTGACAAGGTTGAGTTGCCCAACGCGACCGTCTCCATCCTGAGGCCTGATGCATTTGCTTCCCGCCTCGGCATTCCGGCAGGGCGCGCTTCTGACCTGCGTTTTGCAGCCATCGTTTTGTCGACCCGCAGCACGGCCGATGCCGTGGATCTGCTTGTAGCCAACGCAATCGAATACAACATGAGCGGCAGCGATATCATCGTGCCGCCGGCGCCCGGTCAGGGCGCTGCCTTCATATTTCGGGAGATCCCATGAGTGAGCCCCTGGCGCCCAATGCATCGGTAACCGTCGGCAAGGTCGTCTTCGCCAATAATGCGCCGCTGTCGCTGATCGCCGGCCCCTGTCAGCTCGAATCGCGCCAGCACGCCTTCGACATGGCCGGCGCGCTGAAGGAACTGACCGAGCGGCTGGGCATCGGCCTCGTCTACAAGACCAGCTACGACAAGGCCAACCGCACCTCGCTCTCGGCCACGCGCGGCGCCGGCCTCGAGACGGCGATGCCCATTTTCGACGATTTGCGCAAGACGTTTTCCGTCCCCGTGCTGACGGACGTCCACACCGAGGAGCAATGCGCGATCGTAGCGCCGCATGTCGACGTGCTGCAGATTCCGGCCTTTCTGTCGCGCCAGACCGACATGCTTGTCGCGGCTGCACGGACGGGCAAGGTTGTCAATGTGAAGAAGGGCCAGTTCCTGGCACCGTGGGACATGAAGAATGTAGTCGCCAAGATCACCGGCTCCGGTAACCTGAACGTGCTGACCACCGAACGTGGCGCTTCGTTCGGCTACAACACGCTTGTGTCGGACATGCGCGCGTTGCCGATCATGGCCGAGATCGGTGCTCCAGTGATTTTCGACGCCACCCATTCCGTGCAGCAGCCGGGCGGGCAGGGCGGCTCCTCCGGCGGTGAACGGCGCTTCGTCGCAACGCTGGCTTGCGCGGCCGTCGCCGTCGGCGTTGCCGGGGTCTTCATCGAAACCCACCATGATCCGGACAACTCGACCTCTTCCGACGGCCCCAACATGGTGCCGCTCAAGGACATGCCGGCTTTGCTGGAAAAGCTGATGGCGTTCGACCGCGTCGCCAAGGGGCACTGACATTTGCAGGTGTCCCGGCGAATCCTTGGTCGGCTTGTGGTTGCAGTAAGCAGGCTGTAGCCTCGTTTGCGCAACTGAGCGTCTTGGCAGGAGGAAGCCAATGTCTGTCGCCCGCGTCACCGAGATCACGTCGTCGTCCAAGAAAAGCTTTCAGGACGCGATCGAGAAGGGCATCGCACGCGCCGCAAAGACCCTGAAGAACGTCGAGGGTGCCTGGATCCAGGACCAGAAGATCGTCGTCCAGGACGGCAAGATTGCCGCCTATCGCGTCAACATGAAGGTGACCTTCATCCTGACCGACAGCTAAGCAACAAAGTCTGGAACCTTCGCCTGATCCTCTCATTGTCCAAGCAGACATTGAATCGAGAGGAGCACCACCATGACTACCCCGTCTGGGCATACCGAAGCCATTGCCGCCTCGCGCGTCATCGGCACCTCGGTCTACAATACCGAAGGCAACAGCATTGGCAGCATTGAGGATGTCATGCTGGACAAAATGTCGAATGGCATCATGTTCGCGGTCATCGGCTTCGGCGGTTTCCTCGGCATGGGCGAGAAATATCACGCAATACCGTGGGCGAGCCTCGACTATGACGCGGACAAGGGCGGCTACGTCGTGCCGTTCACCAAGGACCAGCTCAAGGCGGCGCCGGCCTACTCAATCAAGGAATTGACCGGCGGCGACGGCGAGGCGGCCCGCGATGCGTCCTTCCAGTACTATCACGTAAAGCCTTACTGGCATTGACCAGCGCAAGCGGCTGGCTGGAATAGAAAAGGCCCCGGCAAAACCGGGGCCTTGGCGTTGGACTATTCTGCCGCGTGAAAGAGCTCCACCGAGCTCTGCTGGGGTTTCTGACTGTCGCATGAAGTCAGGAACGCCGCCGCGATCAGAAACAAACTCACGATACCGCTCAACTGGGACATGGCGAAACTCCTCCTGTTTCGCCCCGCGCAGCACGAATCATAACCCAGAAGGCGCCCGTGGACGGCATGACTTATGATGACAGAAATTTGCGCTTCGTGAATCCTGCCGCCGGCAATAATTGCGGGCGGCCCGATTGCCTTTTGCGGTGCTTTGGCTAAGAGGGGCGCGACGCTTCAATCGATCAATCGGGGACATCGCAAATGACCGCCATCATCGACATTGTCGGGCGTGAAATCCTGGACAGCCGTGGAAATCCGACCGTCGAGGTCGACGTGGTGCTGGAAGACGGTTCGATGGGCCGCGCCGCGGTGCCATCGGGCGCTTCGACAGGCGCGCATGAGGCGGTGGAGCTGCGCGACGGCGGGCCGCGCTATCTCGGCAAGGGCGTCCAGCGCGCGGTCGAGGCCGTGAACGGCGAACTGTTCGAGGCGATCGGCGGCATGGAAGCAGAGAACCAGATCCATATCGACCAGACGATGATCGAGCTCGACGGCACGCCGAACAAGAGCCGTCTCGGCGCCAACGCCATTCTCGGCGTTTCGCTGGCGGTGGCCAAGGCCGCCGCCGACGCCACCGGCCTGCCGCTCTACCGCTATGTCGGCGGCGCCAAGGCGCATGTCCTGCCGGTGCCGATGATGAACATCATCAATGGCGGCGCCCATGCCGACAATCCGATCGACTTCCAGGAGTTCATGATCCTGCCGGTCGGCGCGCCGACGCTGCGCGACGGCGTGCGCTGGGGCTCGGAGATCTTCCACACGCTGAGGAAGAAGCTGAAGGACGCCGGCCACAATACCAATGTCGGCGACGAGGGCGGCTTCGCCCCCAACCTGAAGAGCGCGCCGGCCGCGCTCGATTTCATCATGGAATCGATCGAGAAGGCCGGCTTCAAGCCCGGCGAGGACGTGGCGCTCGGCCTCGACTGCGCGGCGACCGAGTTCTTCAAGGACGGCAACTACGTTTATGAGGGCGAGAAGAAGACGCGCGATCCGAAGGCGCAGGCGAAATACCTTGCCAAGCTCGCTTCCGACTATCCGATCGTCACCATCGAGGACGGCCTTGCCGAGGACGACTGGGAGGGCTGGAAGATCCTGACCGACCTGATCGGCAAGAAGACCCAGCTCGTCGGCGACGATCTGTTTGTCACCAACACGGCACGCCTGCGCGACGGTATCCGCATGGGCGTTGCGAACTCGATCCTGGTCAAGGTCAACCAGATCGGCTCGCTGACCGAGACGCTGGATGCCGTCGAGACCGCGCACAAGGCCGGCTACACCGCCGTCATGTCGCACCGCTCGGGAGAGACCGAGGATTCGACCATTGCCGACCTCGCGGTCGCCACCAATTGCGGGCAGATCAAGACCGGCTCGCTGTCGCGCTCCGACCGCATGGCCAAGTACAACCAGCTCATCCGCATCGAGGAAGGGCTCGGCAAGCAGGCGCGCTACGCCGGCAAGTCGGTGTTCAAGGACTGATCCTGAGCAATTTCCGGGAACGTGACGGGCAGATCATTCGTCCAGCCCGCCAGGGGGCGCCGCATCACCTCAGGCGGCTCACCTTGAGGTTGGATGCATGTCGTCGCCAAGCTGCGGCGCGTTTTTGGCGACATGCACTGATCCTGTGAAAGGCCCGCCGCCGCTCACACGCTTTCCGTGCGATGCACGCTCAGCGCCGCCGAGAGGTTCCCCGTTATCTTCTGCATCACATCGGGAAGGCTTCGGTCGACGCCGTAGACGAAGCCTGGGAAATCGAGCGGCTTCTGCTCGGACCAGATTGCCTCGTGCTGGTCCGGGGGCAGGACCCGGGCCGGATCGCCAACCGCGATCCACCCGATCGGCACGACCGTGCCGGGCTCGAGGCGGGTACGCAGGTGAACGGTGCCATTGATGCGAACCTCAGAGCCACGCTCGATGTGCGCACCATGGAAAACCGCCGCGCCCGTGGCGATGAAGACCTCGTCCGCGACTTCTGCGCCAACCACGTGGCAATTGGGGCCGACGAGGCAATGGTTCCCTATCGTGCAAGGGTGGTGTTGCGTGGCGCGGATCACGGCATTCTCCAACACGATACAGTTGCGGCCGATGCGGATCGAGCCGCCTGCCTCCGCCACAAGGCGGGCGCCATGCATAACCCGGCTGCCGGCGCCAATGACGACATCGCCACACACGGTAGCGTCCGGGGCGACCCACGCATCGGCGTCGATGGCCGGCTCATGCCCACCGTAAGAAATGATCATCGCACACTCTCCTCTTTCTCGATCTCAGCCGCGCGACAGCCGATCGGGCAAACCTCAGCTCCGCAAAGGTCATGCTCGCAGAGGCGACACGTTGTCCTGGCGAAGGCGCGGGAAGTCGTCGCGCCGACAAGGATCTTATCCACCATGGACACAAAGCGCTGCCGCTCGTCCGGCTGCAGTGCAGACAGCAGTCCGTCGAGCATGGCGAGCCGGAGAGCCTGCATCTGCCTGACCTGGGCGTGACCGCTCTGCGTCAGCGTCAGCGGCGTGACACGACCTTTCGGTTTGCCACGCACAATCAGCGCCTGCCGTTCCAGCCCGTCGATCAAGCGCACAGCGGTCGGTTGACTGACGCCGACAATTTCAGCGAGTTCGGTCGTCGTCAGCCCCGGCTTGAAATGCAGCATCGACAGCACCGCCGCCGCGCTCGGTGACAGCTCTCGCAAGGACGCTTCCGTCCTGTCGCGAATCATCGCGCCGAGCGCACCGAGCTTGTTGGCGTCCAATTGTTGCATAGCGTATGCATATATCATTTTGGATCAGGATCAACTTCTTTCTCACGCGCCGCGATCGCGAACGCGTTGAGCAACCAGATAGGCGACAGGATGCGACCTGCCGGACCAGGCCATTCCCGCTCGCCGATTCCATGGGCCCGTAACCGTCCGTTAAGCACAATCGGGCGAAAAGATTCGGACCGCCGCATGCGTTCGCGGCCGCGAGGGTTCGGGTCATGTGGACACGTCAGCACAAGCAGAGAAACACCGGCAGGCTGATCATTCCGTCGCTCTGCGTGCTGTTTCTCGCCTATTTCGGCTTCCATGCCTATCACGGCGAGTTCGGAATCTACTCCAAGTATCGGCTGCAGGCCCAGGCGGCCGAACTGCAGGCCCAGTTCGACGCCGTCAAGGCGCGCCGGGTCGACTTCGAACGCCGTGTCCAGCTCATGCATGAAGGCACGCTGGAGAAGGATATGCTTGACGAGCAGGCCCGAAAGGCGCTCAATCTGTCCCAGCCGGACGAAATCACCATAATGCTGCCCGCCCCTACGAAATAACCGCATTTTGGTTAATCTCACTTATTCGCAATGATTCTAACCGCTTAGATGCATGCCAGCCATGCATTTTTCAGCATGGCGCAATGCATCCTTGCGTGTTAGCCTCTCTCAAATCGTTTGGGAGACGCTCGCTCTCCCTGAATGTCCGCGAAGAGACGCCAACAGGGAGTGATGCATGGCCACCGCCGCCAGAAAAGCGCCTGCCAAGTCCAAATCCAGATCTGACGGCAAATCGTCGAGCCTTTCCACCCCCAAGCCAGCCGAATTCACCAAGGACGAAGAGCTAGCCGCCTACCGGCACATGCTGCTCATCCGCCGCTTCGAGGAGAAGGCCGGCCAGCTCTACGGCATGGGCTTCATCGGCGGCTTCTGCCACCTCTATATCGGCCAGGAGGCCGTCGTCACCGGCATGAAGATGGCGCTGATCGAGGGCGACCAGATGATCACCGCCTATCGCGACCACGGCCATATGCTGGCGATGGAGCTGTCGCCGCGCGGCGTCATGGCCGAGCTCACAGGGCGTCGCGGTGGCCTGTCGAAAGGCAAGGGCGGCTCCATGCACATGTTCTCCAAGGAGAAGCATTTCTATGGCGGCCACGGCATCGTCGGCGCGCAGGTGTCGCTCGGCACCGGTCTCGCCTTCGCCAACCGCTATCGTGACAACAAGAATGTCTCGCTGACCTATTTCGGCGACGGCGCCGCCAATCAGGGCCAGGTCTACGAGAGCTTCAACATGGCTTCGCTCTGGAAGCTGCCGGTGATCTACATCATCGAGAACAACCGCTACGCCATGGGGACGTCGGTGTCGCGCTCGTCCGCCGAGACCGACTTCTCCAACCGCGGCGCTTCCTTCAAGATCCCCGGCATTCAGGTCGACGGCATGGATGTGCGCGCGGTCAAGGCTGCCGGCGAGGTCGCTGCCGAATGGTGCCGCGCCGGCAACGGCCCGCTGATCCTCGAGATGCAGACCTATCGCTATCGCGGCCACTCGATGTCCGATCCGGCGAAATACCGCTCCAAGGAGGAAGTGCAGAAGATGCGCTCCGAGCACGACCCGATCGAGCAGGTCCGGGCGCGGCTGATGGACAAGAAGTGGGCGAGCGAGGACGAGCTCAAAGCAATCGACAAGGAGGTTCGCGACGTCGTCGCCGATGCCGCTGAATTCGCCCAGAACGACGCCGAGCCGGATCCGTCCGAGCTCTGGACCGACATCGTACTTTAAAGGGAGGGCAAGGACATGCCGATCGAGATTCTCATGCCCGCGCTTTCCCCGACGATGGAAGAGGGCAATCTTTCCAAATGGCTTAAGAGCGAAGGCGACAAGGTTGTCGCCGGCGACGTCATCGCCGAGATCGAAACCGACAAGGCGACGATGGAAGTCGAGGCCGTCGACGAAGGCACGCTCGCCAAGATCGTGGTTCCCGCCGGTACCGAGGGCGTCAAGGTCAACGCGGTGATAGCCGTGCTTGCGGTGGACGGCGAAGACGTCGACAAGGCCGGCGAAGGCATCGGCGAAGAAGAGCCTGCCAAACCTGAAACAGCCAAGCCTGAAACAGCCGCGGCAGCGCCGGCGCCGGGTGCGGCCAAGAACGAAGCTGCGGCACCTGTCGCGACCGCACCGAAAGCGGAAGTCGCGGCCGATCCTGACATTCCCGCCGGCACCGAGATGGTTTCGACCACCGTGCGCGAGGCGCTTCGCGATGCGATGGCTGAAGAAATGCGCCGCGACGGCGACGTCTTCGTCATGGGCGAGGAGGTTGCTGAGTACCAGGGCGCCTACAAGATCACGCAAGGGCTGCTGCAGGAATTCGGCCCGCGCCGCGTCGTCGACACGCCGATCACCGAGCATGGCTTTGCCGGCGTCGGCGTCGGCGCGGCCATGGCCGGGCTGAAGCCGATCGTCGAGTTCATGACCTTCAACTTCGCCATGCAGGCGATCGACCAGATCATCAACTCGGCCGCCAAGACGCTCTATATGTCCGGCGGCCAGATGGGCGCGCCGATCGTCTTCCGTGGGCCGAACGGCGCAGCCGCCCGTGTCGCCGCGCAGCACTCGCAGTGCTATGCCGCCTGGTACAGCCATATCCCGGGCCTGAAAGTGGTGATGCCGTATACGGCGGCCGACGCCAAGGGCCTGCTCAAGGCGGCGATCCGCGACCCGAACCCGGTCATCTTTCTCGAGAACGAAATCCTCTACGGCCACTCCTTCGACGTGCCGAAGCTCGACGATTTCGTGCTGCCGATCGGCAAGGCGCGCATCCACAAGCAGGGCAAGGACGTCACCATCGTCTCCTTCGGCATCGGCATGACCTATGCCATCAAGGCGGAAGCCGAACTGCGCGGCATGGGCATCGATGCCGAGATCATCGACTTGAGAACCATCCGTCCGCTCGACTTCGACACGGTCATCGCCTCGGTAAAGAAGACCAACCGCCTCGTGGTGGTGGAAGAAGGCTTCCCGCAGAGCTCGGTCGGCGACCACATCGCCAGCCAGGTGTCGCAGCGCGCCTTCGACTTCCTCGATGCGCCGGTCATCACCATCGCCGGCAAGGACGTGCCGATGCCTTACGCGGCGAATCTCGAGAAGCTGGCATTGCCCAATGTCGGCGAGGTCGTCGAGGCGGTCAAAGCTGTTACCTATCGCTAGGAAACAACGCGGATGCCGTCTCTCTGGGTCCTGGCCGCCGTCATTGTCCCCACCATTGCCGTGGCCTTTTTTGTGCGCTCGATGACAGGAAAGTTCGACGCGGTCTTGCTGATGCTCAGCGGTGTCGCCTCGCTTGTCCTGGCAATTGTCGCAACTGGTTCCGCACAGGTTGATCAAACCGGTGGCATGATGAGCCTCGAAATGAGCAAAAGCAGCTTTCATTTCGGAGTCTTGCCACCAGTGTTCATCGTCGCCACGCTGACCGTCATGCGCGGCCTGTTCAAATTCATTCAGGAGTGAGCGATGCCCATTAACATCACTATGCCGGCGCTCTCGCCAACGATGGAAGAAGGCAATCTCGCGAAGTGGCTGGTCAAGGAAGGCGACAAGGTTTCGCCCGGCGACGTGATCGCCGAGATCGAGACCGACAAGGCGACGATGGAAGTCGAAGCCGTCGATGAAGGCACGGTCGCCAAGCTGGTCGTTCCGGCCGGCACCGAAGGCGTCAAGGTCAATGCGGTGATCGCCATCCTGGCCGGCGAAGGCGAGGATGCCGGCGCTGCCGCGAAGAGCGATGGCGGCGCCGCGCCCAAGGCTGAGGCCCCCAAGGCGAAAGCTCCGAAAGCCGATGCGCCGAAGGCCGACGCGCCCAAGGAAGCGCCGAAGCCGGCAGCCGCAGCGCCTGCGCCGGCGAAGGCCGAGCCCGCTCCGGTCGCCAACGGCCACGCCGGCGGCGAGCGCGTGTTCGCCTCGCCGCTCGCCCGCCGCATCGCCAAGGATGCCGGCGTCGACGTGGCGGCGCTGACCGGCTCCGGCCCGCATGGCCGCGTGGTGAAGGTAGACGTCGAGGCGGCGATCGCTTCCGGCGGCGCCAAGGCGGCGCCTGCCGCCAAGGCTCCCGCGGGCGCGCCGGCCGCTCCGGGGCCTGCGCCGAAGCCGATGTCGGACGATCAGGTGCTGAAGCTGTTCGCCGAAGGCTCCTACGATCTCGTCCCGCACGACAATATGCGCAAGACCATCGCGCGCCGCCTGGTCGAGGCCAAGAGCACCATTCCGCATTTCTACCTGACGCTCGACTGCGAGCTCGACGCGCTCTTGGCGCTGCGCACGCAGCTCAACGCCGCCGCGCCGATGAAGAAGTCCGAGAAGGGCGAGGTTCCCGGCTACAAGCTCTCGGTCAACGACATGGTGATCAAGGCGATGGCCATGGCGCTGATGGCGGTGCCGGACGCCAACGCCTCCTGGACCGACAATGCCATGGTCAAGCACAAGCATGCCGATGTCGGCGTTGCCGTCTCGATCCCCGGCGGCCTGATCACGCCCATCATCCGCCGCGCCGACGAAAAGACGTTGTCCACCATCTCCAACGAGATGAAGGACCTCGCCAGCCGCGCCCGCAGCCGCAAGTTGAAGCCCGAGGAATATCAAGGCGGCACGACAGCCGTCTCCAATCTCGGCATGTTCGGCGTCAAGGACTTCGCCGCCGTCATCAACCCGCCGCACGCGACGATCCTTGCGGTCGGCGCGGGTGAAGAACGCGCGGTGGTGAAGAAAGGCGAGATCAAAATAGCCACTGTGATGTCGGTGACGCTGTCCACCGACCACCGCGCCGTCGATGGCGCGCTTGGCGCGGAGCTGCTCGGCGCCTTCAAGCGCATCATCGAAAATCCGATGGGCATGCTGGTGTAGGAAGGAAAAAGGCGGTGCGGAAATTCTTCACCAGCCTTTTCGCCTTCATCCTTTCCGGTCTGGCCGGCGCGCTGGTTGTTCAAGAGCTGGCCGTGCTCACCGGCGCGACCGAGGAATACATACTGGTCTTCGCGGCGACGGTGATGATCATCATCGTGGTGACGATCGCCTTCTTTCTGGTCCAGTTCCGGGCCGAGCCGGTGCGGGCGGTCGACCGCATGCTGTGGTGGCTGCTTGCGATCTTCGGGATCCTGCTGATCGCGCTCGCCGGCTGGACGTTATCGGTGCCGGCCGAGAACCGGGCGACCGCCAGCGACCTTTCGATCGTTGCCGGGCTGATCCTGCCCGGCGTCGTGGCGATCATCGTGCAATGGCGGTTCGTGCGCTGGCGACTGAAGCGCTCGTCGGCGGGGTTCGGCAGGGGTGGGGCAAGCACATGAAGACAATCCTCTGCTATGGCGACTCGCTGACCTGGGGCTACGACGCCGCCGGCCTCGGCCGCCATGCGATCGAGGACCGCTGGCCGAGCGTGCTCGAAGAGGCGCTGGGCGACGGCATCGAGGTCGTCGCCGAGGGCCTGAACGGCCGCACCACCGCCTTCGATGATTACCTGGCCGGTGCCGACCGCAACGGCGCGAGAACGCTGCCGACGATCCTCACGACGCACGCGCCGCTCGACCTGGTCATTTTCATGCTCGGCGCCAACGACATGAAGCCGTGGATCCACGGCAATCCGGTCGCCGCCAAGCAGGGCGTCCAGCGCCTGATCGACATCGTGCGCGGTCACGATTATCCGTTCGGCTGGCCGGCGCCGCAGATTCTCGTCGTCGCGCCACCCGCCGTGACGCGCACCGACAATGCCGAATTCAAGGAGATGTTCGCCGGCGGCGACGATGCCTCCAAGCGTCTGGCGCCGCAATATTCCGCGCTCGCCGACGAGGCCGGCTGCGGCTTCTTCGATGCCGGCTCCGTGGCGACGACCACGCCGCTCGACGGCGTCCATCTCGATGCGGAAAACACGCGGCGCATCGGCCAGGCGCTGGCCCCGCTCGTGCGTGTGATGCTTTCACTCTAACCCTCAGAAAGATCAGGGAGAAAACCCGTGGCTGAATCCTACGACGTCATCATCATCGGCTCCGGCCCCGGCGGCTATGTGACCGCGGTGCGTTCCGCTCAGCTCGGCTTCAAGACGGCGATCGTCGAGCGCGAGCATCTCGGCGGCATCTGTCTGAACTGGGGCTGCATCCCGACCAAGGCGCTGCTGCGCTCGGCCGAGATCATGCATTATTCGGACCACCTCAAGGATTACGGCCTGAAGCTCGACGGCAAGGTCAGCCCCGACACGGCGGCGGTTGTCGACCGCTCGCGCAAGGTTTCGCTCAGGCTGAACGGCGGCGTCGCCTTCCTGATGAAGAAGAACAAGGTCGACGTCATCTGGGGCGAGGCCAAGCTAACCAAGCCCGGTGAGATCATCGTCTCCAAGACCGCCAAGAAGCCGATGGAGCCGCAGCCGCCCGTGCCGAAGGGCGTCAAGGGCGAGGGTACCTATACGGCCAAGCACATCATCCTTGCGACCGGCGCCAGGCCGCGGGCGCTGCCCGGCATCGAGCCGGACGGCAAGCTGATCTGGACCTATTTCGAGGCGATGGTGCCGAAGGAGATGCCGAAGTCGCTGCTGGTGATGGGCTCCGGCGCCATCGGCATCGAATTCGCCTCCTTCTACCGCACCATGGGCGCCGACGTGACGGTGGTCGAGCTGCTGCCGGCGGTGATGCCGGTCGAGGACGCCGAGGTCTCGAAATTCGCGCAAAAACAGTTCGAGAAGCAGGGAATGAAGATCCTGCTCGAGGCCAAGGTGACGAAGGTCGAGAAAGGCGCCAACTCGGTCACGGCGCATGTCGAGATGAAGGACGGCAAGGTCGAGAAGATCACCGCCGACCGCATGATCTCGGCCGTCGGCGTGCAGGGCAACATCGAGGGCCTCGGCCTCGAGGCGCTCGGCGTGAAGACGGATCGCGGCTGCGTCGTCGTCGACGGCTACGGCAAGACGAATGTGCCCGGCATCTACGCCATCGGCGACGTGGCCGGGCCGCCGATGCTCGCCCACAAGGCCGAGCACGAGGGCGTCGTCTGCATCGAGAAGATCGCCAATTTCCCGGGCGTGCACGCCACCGACAAGCTGAAGATCCCCGGCTGCACTTATTGCAGCCCGCAGGTCGCCTCGGTCGGCCTCACCGAAGCCAGGGCCAAGGCCGAGGGCAAGGACATCCGCGTCGGCCGTTTCCAGTTCGGCGCCAACGGCAAGGCCATCGCGCTCGGCGAGGACCAGGGCTTCATCAAGACCATCTTCGACAAGAAGACGGGCCAGCTTCTCGGCGCGCATATGATCGGCGCCGAGGTGACCGAGCTCATCCAGGGCTTCGTGGTCGCGATGAACCTGGAAACCACCGAAGAAGAGCTGATGCACACCATCTTCCCGCATCCGACGCTGTCGGAGATGATGAAGGAAAGCGTGCTCGACGCCTATGGCCGCGCTTTGAACGCATGATAGATTGGGCGGGCGAGACTCAGACGCGGCAGCCGGAAGACTCCGAGGTCAAGGCGGTTCGTATCCGGATGCATTTTCACCTTATCGAGGAGGAATTGGCATATGGACGTGAATGGCGTGGGCTGGATTGCAGCCATTATCATCGGCGGCTTGGCCGGATGGCTTGCCGAGATGGTCATGAAGAGCAACACCGGTATCTTCATGAACATCATCCTGGGCATCGCCGGCGCGGTAGTGCTGAACGCAATCCTGCGCGCCCTCGACATCGAGGCCTTCGGCGTCGGCTGGTTCGCTTACCTGATCACCGGTTTCATCGGCGCCTGCCTGCTGATCTTTGTCGGCCGGCTGGTACGACGCTGAGCCCCAGCGAGCATCATTATGCGAAAATGGCCGTGGCGGCATGCGCCGGCGCGGCCTTTTTCTTTGCTCCGAAAAGTCCTAGATGACGCAGACAGGCGGCCGCGACGCCGGCGGCCGCGAAGGGTTTGAAATGGTCACTGTTCTCGACACTACCGCCAACGCGCCGCGTCCGCGGCATCCCGAGAAGGCGCACAGGCCGGATCAGGAAGTGCTGCGCAAGCCGGACTGGATCCGCGTCAAGGCGCCGGTTTCGAAGGGCTATGCCGAGACGCGCGAGATCGTCAAGTCGCACAAGCTGGTGACGGTATGCGAGGAGGCCGGCTGCCCCAACATCGGTGAGTGCTGGGACAAGAAGCACGCCACCTTCATGATCATGGGCGAGATCTGCACGCGCGCCTGTGCCTTCTGCAATGTCGCAACCGGCATCCCGACCGCGCTCGATCACGACGAGCCGGCGCGTGTCGCCCATGCCGTCAGGCAGATGGGTCTCAGCCATGTCGTCATCACCTCGGTCGACCGCGACGACCTCGCCGATGGCGGCGCGCAGCATTTCGCCGACGTCATCCATGCCATTCGCGAGGCCGCGCCTTCGACGACGATCGAGATCCTGACGCCCGATTTCCTGCGCAAGGACGGCGCGCTGGAGATCGTCGTGGCGGCCAAGCCCGACGTCTTCAACCACAACCTGGAAACCGTGCCGTCGAACTATCTGACGGTCCGGCCGGGCGCTCGCTATTTCCATTCGATCCGGCTGCTGCAGCGCGTGAAAGAACTCGATCCGTCGATCTTCACCAAGTCCGGCATCATGGTCGGGCTCGGCGAGGAACGGAACGAGGTGCTCCAGCTCATGGACGACCTGCGTTCGGCCAATGTCGACTTCATGACCATCGGCCAGTATCTGCAGCCTTCGAAGAAGCACCATCCGGTGATCCGCTTCATCACGCCGGACGAGTTCAAGTCCTATGAGACGATCGGCAAGACCAAGGGCTTCCTGCTGGTGGCGTCGAGCCCGCTGACCCGCTCCTCGCATCATGCGGGCGAGGATTTCGCCAGGCTGCGCGCGGCGCGCGAGGCGCAGCTCAAGAAAGCCAGCTGACCGCCTAAATGCCGAAATTCGAAGCCACCCGCCGCGTCGCTCATCCGCCGGAGAAGATGTTCGCGCTGGTGGCTGACATCGAGGCCTATCCGCAATTCCTGCCGCTTTGCGAGGCGCTGACGGTGCGCTCGCGCAAGGAGCGCGACGGCCGCACCATCCTGGTCGCCGACATGAGCATCGGCTACAAGGCAATCCGCGAGACTTTTACCACCCAGGTGCTCTTGAAGCCCGACGAGAACGCCATCGACGTCAAATACATCGACGGCCCGTTCAAATATCTGAGCAATATCTGGCGCTTCGACCCGGCCGAAGGCGGCTGCGAGGTCCACTTCTTCATCGACTACGAGTTCAAAAGCCGCATCCTCGGCGTGCTGATGGGCACGATGTTCGACCGCGCCTTCCGCATGTTCTCGGAGGCCTTCGAGAAGCGCGCCGACGTGATCTACGGCGCAAAGCCGGCCTGACTTTCCCCAAGAGTGCGCAGCGCTAGCTGCAATGCATGCCTAACCGTCTCGTGGCGGATGAATTCACGACCCTTATGACCGAAAAGCTGGCGCTCCGCGACGACAGGCTGGCCGGCAAGCGCTATCCCGAACCAGACGAGCCCGACCGGCTTTTCCGGCGAGCCGCCGCTCGGGCCGGCAATGCCGGTGACGGCAAGGGATAGGCTCGCGCGAGAATGCGCCAGCGCGCCGGCCGCCATTTCGAGCACCGTCTCGCGCGAGACGGCGCCATGCGCCTCCAGCGTCGCGGCGGAGACCCCGAGCATCTCCATCTTGGCTTCGTTGGAATAGGTGATGAAGCCGCGGTCGACGACGGCGGAAGAGCCGGCAATGTCGGTGAGCGCCGCAATGATCATGCCGCCGGTGCAGCTTTCCGCGGTGGCGAGCATGACGCCGCGTTGCTGGCAGGCCTGGAGCAGGGCGATGGCGAGTTCGGCGTTGCTCATGCAGGCACGTCTCCCGGATAGGCGACGCTGGCGGTGGCGATCGCCGCTATGCCTTCGCCGCGCCCGACGAAGCCGAGCTTCTCATTGGTCGTCGCCTTGATCGAAATGCGCTCCGGCGCAATGCCGAGCATCGCAGCCAGCGCTGCCGTCATCGCCGCGCGATGCGGCCCGACGCGCGGCGCCTCGCAGATCAGCGTGATGTCGGCATTGGCGATGCGGCCGCCGCGCTCGCGCACCAGTTTCGCGGCGTGCTCGACGAATATCTTCGAGGCCACACCCTTCCACTGCGGGTCCGATGGCGGGAAATGCGTGCCGATGTCGCCCGCGCCGCAGGTGGCGAGCAGCGCGTCGGTAAGGGCATGGAGCCCGACATCGGCGTCCGAATGACCGGAAAGTTTTCGGTCATACGGGATGGCGACGCCGCACAGCGTGACGTGGTCGCCAGGCTCGAAAGCGTGCACATCATAGCCATTGCCGGTGCGGATGTCCGGAAAGCGCGGCAGCGCGCTGGAAAGCCGCTGGTCGGCCATCGCGATATCCCTTGCCCAGGTGAGTTTGACGTTGTCCGGCGAGCCGGTGACGATCTTGACCGGAATATGCGCCCATTCGGCAATGGCTGCATCGTCGGTGAAATCGGTCTTGCCGAGGAGATGCGCCTTTTCATGCGCGGCAAGCAGCGGCCAGAACGGAAAGCCTTGCGGCGTCTGCGCCGCGTGCAGGCCTGTCCGCGACACCGTCGCCTCGATCATGCCCGTCGCGGATTCCCGTTTGAGCGTGTCGGCGACGGGAAGCGCCGGCAGCGCGCCCTGGCGCTCGCCGATGGCCTCGATGGTGCGGTCGATAAGCCCTGCATCGACGAACGGGCGCACCGCGTCGTGCACAAGCACTTTTGCCGGCGCCTGCTCCCTGAGCGCCAGAAGTCCTAGCCGGACGGAAGCCTGACGGGACAGGCCGCCGGTGACGGCACGGACGCGCTCGGCATCGGCTCCGGCTGCACGGTCGAAAAGTTCGCGGTCGTCGGCGTGAATCGCCACGATCACCGGTCCGACACTCGGGTGCGAGAGGAACTTTTCCAGCGTATGCGCGATCACCGCGCGGTCGCCGATGCGCTGATATTGCTTCGGCCCGTCCGCTTGCCCGGCACGCGCGCCGCGCCCGGCGGCGACGATGACCACGCCGACCTTGCCGCCCGCGTCCGAAGCCCGATTTTCACTTGCGTCAGTCATGGCGAGAGGCTTAGTCGCGGCACGAAGGGAAGGCCAGCATTTTCCAAAATGCGCCTTAATGTGACGTCATTGCGCGTTGCACAACGGCTTGTATCTGGCTAGAGAATGTGCAGCAATCGAACATGCTTGGTTTTTGTGCATGCCTGAATTGACCACATTGGCTTCGCCGCTCGATGTCGGCGGCGTGAGGATTCGCAATCGCGTCTTCCTTGCGCCGATGTCGGGCATCACCGACGAGCCGTTCCGGCAACGCGCCCATGCGCATGGCGCCGGGCTGGTCGTGTCGGAAATGGTGGCGAGCGGCGAACTGGCCAGGGGCAGGGCGGGCTGCGACCTGCGTATCCGCCATTCGGGCCTGCCTGTCCATATGGTGCAGCTTGCCGGCCGCGAGGCCGCGCACATGGCCGAAGGCGCACGAATCGCGGCCGGCGAGGGCGCTGACGTCATCGACATCAACATGGGCTGTCCGGCCAAGAAGGTGACGGGCGGCTATGCCGGCTCGGCGCTGATGCGCGATCTCGATCACGCGCTGTCGTTGATCGAAGCCGTCGTCGGTGCGGTCGCGGTGCCGGTGACGGTAAAAATGCGGCTCGGCTGGGACGAAAGCGCGCTCAACGCCCCGATGCTGGCGCGCCGCGCCGAGCAGGCCGGCGTGACGATGGTGACCGTGCATGGCCGTACGCGCTGCCAGTTCTACCAGGGCAAGGCCGACTGGCGCGCCATTGCGCGCGTCAAGCAGGCGGTCTCGATCCCGGTGGTGGCCAATGGCGACGTCGGCTCGCCGGAAGAAGCGGCGACTATCCTCGATCAGTCGGGCGCCGACGCAGTGATGATCGGCCGTGCCCACTACGGCGCGCCGTGGATTGCCGGCAGCATCGCGGCGGTGGCCGCCGGTGCATCGGCGCACGACATTCCCCAAACGCCGCAAGCTCTCGCCGACTACGTCGTTTCCCATTACGAGGACATGCTCTCGCTCTACGGCGTCGAAAGCGGACTGCGCCAGGCGCGCAAGCATCTCGGCTGGTATCTCGACCGGCACGGTGCCGCGGCGTCGGCGGAGCAGCGCAAGCACATCCTCACCTCGTTCGAGCCGGCTGAAGTCATCACCGGGCTGCGCCAAGCGTTCACAGAAAGCGCGCCTGAATTGCGGAGCGCGGCATGACGGCGAGCGTCCCCCAGGCAGCCGACATGGCGGATGCTGCCAACATCGTGCTGAACACCATCCGCCGCCCGGTGATCATGGTCGACCCTGACGGCTTCATCACCTTCGCCAATGCGGACGCCGAGGATTTCTTCCGCTCCAGCGCGACCATGCTGGCCCGCAACACGCTTTCCAAGCTGGTGCCGTTCGGCAGCCCGCTGCTGACGCTGGTCGATCAGGTGCGCGAACGCCGCGCGCCGGTCAACGAATACCGCGTCGATATCTCCTCGCCGCGCCTCGGCATCGAGAAGATGGTCGACCTATATGTCGCGCCAGTGCCCGAGTTTCCGGGCTCGGTCGTGGTGATGTTCCAGGAACGGTCGATGGCCGACAAGATCGACCGCCAGATGACGCATCGCGGCGCCGCTCGCTCGGTCACCGGCCTCGCCGCCATGCTGGCGCACGAAATCAAGAACCCGCTTTCCGGCATTCGCGGCGCCGCGCAACTGCTCGAACTTTCGGCCTCCGACGAGGACCGCGCGCTCACCCGCCTGATCACCGACGAGACCGACCGCATCGTCTCGCTGGTCGACCGCATGGAAGTGTTTTCCGACGAACGGCCGATCGAGCGCTTTCCCGTCAACATCCACGTCGTGCTCGACCATGTGAAGGCGATCGCGAAGAATGGCTTTGCGAAAAAAATCAAGATCTTGGAGGAGTATGATCCATCGCTTCCTCCGGTCTTTGCCAACCGCGACCAGCTAATCCAGGTATTCCTCAATCTGGTCAAGAACGCCGCCGAGGCGATCGGCGCCGACCCGCAGGGCGAGGTCGTGCTGTCGACGGCGTTCCGGCCGGGCATCCGCGTTTCCGTGCCGGGAACGCAGGATCGCGTCTCGCTGCCGCTCGAATTCTGCGTGCATGACAACGGCCCCGGCGTTTCCGAGGACATCCTGCCGATCCTGTTCGATCCATTCATCACCACCAAGCCGAACGGTTCGGGCCTTGGGCTGGCGCTGGTCGCGAAGATCGTCGGCGAGCACGGCGGCATCATCGAATGCGACTCGACGCCGCGCGGAACCACGTTCCGCGTCCTGATGCCGGCATGGAAGGAGACTTCGCCCGGCGTCGGCGAAGAAGCTGAAGGAGACCGCAAATGACCGTTCGCGGCAATATTCTCGTCGCCGACGACGATGCGGCCATCCGTACCGTGCTGAACCAGGCGCTGTCGCGCGTCGGCCATGAAGTGCGCGTGACGTCGAACGCCTCGACGCTGTGGCGCTGGGTGGCGGCGGGCGAGGGCGATCTCGTCATCACCGACGTGGTGATGCCGGACGAGAACGCTTTCGACATGCTGCCGCGCATCAAGAAGGCGCGGCCGGAACTGCCGGTCATCGTCATGAGTGCGCAGAACACCTTCATGACCGCGATCCGCGCGTCCGAGACCGGCGCCTACGAATATCTGCCGAAGCCGTTCGACCTCACCGAGCTGCTCAACATCGTCAACCGGGCACTGGCCGAGCCGAAGCGGCCGAAGCTCGATTCGCGCGCCGACGAGCAGCCGGAAACGATGCCGCTGGTCGGCCGGTCGGCCGCCATGCAGGACATCTACCGCATGCTGGCGCGCATGATGCAAACCGACCTCACGGTGATGATCAGCGGCGAATCCGGCACCGGCAAGGAACTGGTGGCGCGCGCCTTGCACGAATACGGCCGCCGCCGCGGCGGGCCGTTCGTGGCTATCAACATGGCGGCGATCCCGCGCGACCTGATCGAATCGGAGCTTTTCGGCCACGAGAAGGGCGCTTTCACCGGTGCCCAGAACCGCTCCACCGGCCGCTTCGAGCAGGCCGAGGGCGGCACGCTGTTCCTCGACGAGATCGGCGACATGCCGATGGAGGCGCAGACGCGCCTCCTGCGCGTCCTGCAGCAGGGCGAATACACGACCGTCGGCGGCCGCACGCCGATCAAGACCGACGTGCGCATTGTCGCCGCCACCAACAAGGATCTGCGGACGCTGATCAACCAGGGTCTGTTCCGCGAGGATCTGTTCTACCGCTTGAATGTTGTGCCGCTGAGGCTCCCGGCGCTGCGCGAGCGCTCCGAGGATGTTCCGGACCTGGTCAGGCACTTTTTCAAGCAGGGCGCCAGCGAAGGCCTGCAGACCAAGCGAATTTCCGCGGGCGGCATCGAACTGATGAAACGCTATCCCTGGCCCGGCAACGTGCGCGAGCTGGAGAATCTGGTGCGCAGGCTGGCCGCGCTCTATTCGCAGGACGAGATTTCGGCCGAGATCATCGAGGCGGAGCTCAAGACCGGCGAGAGGCCCGTCGTGCCGGATGGCGGCGCGCTGATGCCCGACGATCTGTCGATCGGCCAGGCGGTCGAGCATTTCCTGCAGCGCTATTTCGCGTCCTTTGCCGGCGACCTGCCGCCCTCCGGACTCTACCAGCGCATCCTCGCGGAGGTCGAATATCCGCTGGTGCTGGCATCGATGACGGCAACGCGCGGCAACCAGATCAAGGCGGCCGAGCTTCTGGGCCTGAACCGCAACACGCTGCGCAAGAAGATCCGCGAGCTCGGCGTCAACGTCTACAAGGCCTCGAGACAGATCTAAAGCGTGTCTTCTGAAAGTGGGAACCGGTTCGGCGACAAGACATGCGCAAAATCAAAGGCCTAAAGCGCATGGAGCGGGCCTGAAAGATCGCGATGCGCTTTCGGCCTTCGATGCCGGCCGGGGCGATTGGCCGGCCCGCCTCTTGCGTTCCGCCCGACGGTCGACGGGCGGAACGCTTCATTGCCGCTCCATCCAGCTGGCTCAGAGATAGTCTCTGACGGTGTCCGCGATCATGACGTCAAGGCTCGTGGCCTTCACGCCGAGGAGATGCTCGGTGTCGGAAGAATCGACCAGCAGCCGGCGATCGAACAGATATTGCATTTCCACGAGTTCATGCAGGCCCAGGGCTTCCATCTCGGCGACGGAATAGCAGCGCATTGGCGCAACCTCCCTTCCGAGCATCGCCGCGGTCCTGCGGACAAGGTCGCGGGGCGAGGCGTATTGCGACGGGACATGGAAGGCTCGCCCCCATTTGCCCGTGTAGGAAGCCGACGCGACGAGCGTCCGGGCGACGTCCTTGATGAAAGCCCAAGCATGATCGGCGTCGAGGTCTCCCAGGAAAGCGACAGGCACTTCTTCGACGATGGACGGCAGCGCCAGAAGCGAGAAGTAGGTGACCGCGCCATATCCCAGATAATCGCTGGAACGCACCTCGATGGCCGGCACGTTGGCGCGAAACGCACGTTGCCACATGGTCGCCCGGACAGTGCCCTTCCTCGATGTCGGGTCGAGAGGCGTGTCTGGACGGAGGGGGCCGTCGGCGTTTCCGCCATAGCCATAGAGGTTTCCGAGCAGGATGATCTTCGCATCAACGGTTTCCGCCGCGCGCACTGTGCCGTCGACGATCGGGAAGAAGTCGATCGGCCACCGGTCGTAAGGCGCCATGGCACACATGAAGATGGCATCGGCGCCCCGGCTGATGCGTGAAAGTCCGGCGGCATCGGTGGCGTCCGCCTGCATCGCGCGCACGCCGGGCAGATCGATGTCGCCGACGCTCCGGCTAGTGAGGACGACGTCATGTCCTTGCTCCCCAAGCAGGCGAGCCGTCTCGCGCCCGACCGGGCCTGCTCCGACAACAACATAGTAACCCATAGGAACCTCTTTGCGTTGGCAAACGAGGCGCAGGTCTAAAGGGCTTCGGCATTGAAAATCGCGCAGGAACCGCCAAATGTTGGGCAGGTTCTGCCACGATTTTTGAGGCTTGTTCCGCATGCATCCGCAGTTCGCCCCGGCGCCCGCCTCGGCTGGCATATCGATCGCTTCTCGGCATATCGAAGCAGGCACCCACCGGCTGGCGCGCACGGATCATCACCGCATCATGGTTCATGCCAGCGCGGCGACGCGCTCATACTGCAATGATTCCGGGCGATATTTCTTGCGGCGCGCCGGCGACATCGATTTCGTACCCGCGGGACAGGAGGGCGGGTTCGAGGCCGAAACCTCATTCGAGACGAGGGAGGTTCGCCTGTCGCCTGCCATGCTCGACGGTGTGGCATCGGAGATTGGGGGCAGCGCAAGGGCGCGCCATTTCGACATGCGGCATTTGCTTCGGGACGAACGCATCGAATACCTCGTCCGAGCGCTTGAGACCGACCAGAACGCAGGCTCGCCGGGTGGGGCCCTGTTTGCCGAAAGTGTCGGTATCGCGCTTGCGGTACGGCTGGTTGGTCTTGACGATCTGGAGACAGATCGAACGGTTCGGCTGTCGGATGCGCAGCTCAAGCGTGTCCTGGACTATGTCGACACCCATCTTTCCGAACCGCTCACGATCGACACGCTGCGGCGCATCGCCAATGCCAGCAGCTCGCATCTTAGGACATGGTTCAAGGCGGCGACCGGCATGACGCTTCACCGCTATGTGCTGCGACGCCGGGTTGAGCGTGCCCGCTCCCTGATTCTGGGAAGCGATCTCGGCACCAGCGAGGTGGCCCATCTGACAGGCTTCGCGCATCAGTCGCATCTGGCGCATTGGATGCGCCGCGAGATCGGGCAGACGCCGCGCAGCTTGCGACGGTCGCGACCGGGGAAGTGACGCAGGTCAACGCATCGCCGAGCCGTCTCGTCCGGCGACATTGGATCGCCGGCATGGTCCTTTTGCGTGAATGAGCCGGGGAAAGATTTCCGTCCTGGCCACACTTGTTGCATAATCGCCACAATGCGTTGCATACATCCGACGCAATGACCGACTCTAGACGGCGACATGGCTGCTGAGGCTCCGACACTGAACCAACCGCTTTTCAGCCGGGCCGGCGCTCGCGACGGTCGCCGGCTGCTGGCGCTGCCCGGCGTGGTCGCGATCGTCGGCGCGATGATCACGGCTGCGATCTCGTTCGCAATCCTTGTCGGCGCGACCCCGATCGCACCGAATGCCAACGCCACTTGGGCGCTGATTGCGCTCAATGCCGTCTTCGTCCTGTTCCTGATTGCCCTGATCGGCCGCGAGATCCGCCGCATCGTCATGGCGCGCAAGCATGGCCGTGCGGCCTCGCGGCTGCATGTGCGCATCGTCGCCATGTTCGCGCTGGTCGCTGCAATTCCCGCCATCATGGTCGCGATCATCGCCTCGATCACGCTCGATATCGGCCTCGACCGCTGGTTCGAGATCCGCACCAAAACGATCGTCAATTCGTCGCTGTCGATCGCCGATGCCTATGTCCAGGAAAATGCCCGCAACCTGCAGGGCACGACCCTGTCGATGGCCTACGACCTCGATGCCTCGCGCACGCTCTATGGGCTCGACCGGACCGGCTTCCTCGATCTGATGAACAAGGAGGCCGTTGGCCGCGGACTGGCGCATGCGGCGCTGATCAAGCCTGACGGCTCCTTTGTCATGAGCGCCAAGACCGTCGCCGACTTCGCTATGCCGGAGCCGCCTCCCGGAGCGGTCAACTCGGCAGCGGACGGCAAGCCGGTGCTGATCGAACCGCGCACCCGCAACATCATGGGCGCCATCGTCAAGCTGCGCGAGATCGAAGGGCTTTATCTTTACACGATCCGGCTCGTGGACCCCGACGTCATCAAGGCGCGGCAGATCGTTCGGTCGAACACCGACGAATATCGCGGACTGGAAGAGAACCGTCGCACCTCGCAGGTCGCTTTCGCTCTGCCCTATCTGTCACTGACCCTTATTGTCATCCTTTCCGCGATCTGGACCGGCATTGCGGTCGCCGACCGGCTGGTCCGGCCGATCCGCCAGCTGATCGGCGCGGCCGACGAGGTGGCGACGGGCAATCTCGACGTCGCCGTCCCCGTGCGCCACTCCGACGGCGATGTCGCGTCGCTCGGCGACACCTTCAACAACATGATCCTCGAGCTCAAATCGCAGCGCAACGAGCTGTTGTCGGCCAAGGACCTGATCGACGAGCGGCGGCGCTTTTCGGAGGCGGTGCTGGCCGGCGTGACCGCGGGCGTCATCGGTGTCGATCCCTTCGGCGTCATCACCATCGCCAATCGCTCGGCCGAAACGATGCTGGCGATCTCGGCAAGCGCTGCGCTCGGACAGAACCTGTCGGCCATCCTGCCGCATGTCGGCCGCGTCTTCGAGATCGGCCGCCAATCCGGCAGACCGGTCTATCGCGAGCAGGTGACTTTCTTCCGCACCGGCATGGAACGGACTTTCAATGTCCAGATCACCGTCGAGGCCGGCGACGACGGCTCGGAAGAAAAATCCTATGTCGTCACCATCGACGACATCACCGATCTGGTGCAGGCGCAGCGCTCTTCGGCCTGGGCGGACGTGGCGCGGCGCATCGCCCACGAGATCAAGAATCCGCTGACGCCGATCCAGCTCTCGGCCGAGCGCATCAGGCGTCGTTACGGCAAGGTCATCACCGAGGATCGCGAGGTCTTCGACCAGTGCACCGACACCATCATCCGCCAGGTCGAGGACATCGGCCGCATGGTCGACGAATTCTCGGCCTTCGCCCGCATGCCGAAGCCGGAGATGAAGGTCATAGACCTGCGCGAATCGCTTCGCGAAGCCTCTTTCCTTGTGGAGGTCAGCCGTTCCGACATTGCTTTCCAGCGCGATTTCGGCAACGAGCCGCTCAAGGGCACGTTCGACAGCCGCCTGATGGCGCAGGCCTTCGGCAACGTCATCAAGAACGCCGCCGAGGCCATCGACGGACTTGATGCGCAAGACCGTTCCGACGGCACAATCCGGATTCAAGCCGGGCGCCAAGATGGCGCCATAAGAATCGACGTTATCGACAACGGCAAAGGGTTGCCGCGCGAGAATCGGCAGAGGCTGCTCGAGCCCTACATGACGACGCGGGAAAAAGGCACCGGCCTTGGCCTCGCTATCGTCAAGAAGATCGTGGAGGACCATGGCGGCCGGCTCGAATTGCACGACGCGCCGCCGGATTTCCACGACGGCCGGGGCGCGATGATCTCGATCATCCTGCCGCCGGCGGCGGTCGTCGCCGCGCCGCCACGCGGCGAAGGCCGCAATGAACACGAACGAGAAACTGAAAAGGTCGGTAATGGCGTCTGACATTCTCATCGTCGATGACGAGGAAGACATCCGCGAACTCGTCGCCGGTATCCTGAGCGACGAAGGTCACGAAACCCGCACGGCGCACGACGCCGACAGCGCGCTGGCGGCGATCGCCGATCGCGCGCCGCGGCTGATTTTCCTCGATATCTGGCTGCAGGGCTCGCGCCTCGACGGCCTGGCGCTGCTCGACGAGATCAAGACGATGCATCCGAACATGCCGGTGGTGATGATCTCCGGCCACGGCAACATCGAAACGGCGGTCTCGGCCATTCGTCGCGGCGCCTATGATTTCATCGAAAAGCCGTTCAAGGCCGACCGGCTCATCCTGGTCGCCGAACGCGCTTTGGAAACGTCCAAATTGCGGCGCGAGGTCTCCGACCTCAAGCTGCGCAGCGGCGAGACCTTCGACCTGATCGGCATGTCGTCGGCCATGAGCCAGCTGCGGCAGACCATCGAGCGCGTCGCGCCGACCAACAGCCGCATCATGATCATCGGCCCGTCCGGCTCCGGCAAGGAACTGACGGCGCGCGCCATCCACGCCCTGTCGGCGCGCAAGACGGGACCGTTCGTGACGCTGAGCGCCGCCACCATCACGCCGGAACGCATGGAGATCGAGCTGTTCGGCACCGAATCGAACGGTACCGAGCGCAAGGTCGGCGCGCTGGAGGAGGCCCATCGCGGCATCCTCTACATCGATGAGGTGGCCGACATGCCGCGCGAGACGCAAAACAAGATCCTGCGCGTGCTGGTCGAGCAGCAGTTCGAGCGGGTAGGGGGCACCAAGCGCGTCAAGGTCGACGTCCGCATCATCTCCTCGACGGCGCAAAACCTGGAGGCGATGATTGCCGACGGCCGCTTCCGCGAGGATCTCTATCATCGCCTGGCGGTGGTTCCCGTCATGGTGCCGGGTCTCGCCGAGCGGCGCGAGGATATCCCCTATCTCGTCGACAATTTCATGAAGCAGATCGCGCGCCAGGTCGGAATCAAGCCGCGCCGCATCGGCGACGACGCTTTGGCCGTGCTGCAGGCGCACAACTGGCCGGGGAACGTCCGCCAGCTGCGCAACAATGTCGAGCGGCTGATGATCCTGGCGCGCGGCGGCGACGTCGAAGCGCCGATCACTGCCGACCTTCTGCCCTCCGAGATCGGCGACGTCATGCCGCGCACGCCGAACCAGTCGGACCAGCACATCATGGCGCTGCCGCTGCGCGAGGCGCGCGAGCAGTTCGAGAAGGACTATCTGATCGCCCAGATCAACCGCTTCGGCGGCAACATCTCGAAGACGGCCGAGTTCATCGGCATGGAGCGCTCGGCCTTGCACCGCAAGCTGAAGTCGCTTGGCGTGTAGCGACTGTTGGCCCACGCGATTGTCCATTACGGCAACGGTGGAATCGCCTAAGAAAGCCGGACATTTCCCTGAGGTGCTCCATGCCGCGCATTGCCTATGTCAACGGGCGCTACGTCGCCCATGCTGAAGCCCGCGTCCATATCGAGGATCGCGGCTACCAGTTCGCCGACGGTGTCTATGAGGTCTGCGAAGTGGCGCGCGGCTTTATCGTCGACATGCCGCGCCATCTGGCTCGGCTCAAGCGCTCGCTGAAGGAATTGTCGATCGCCGGGCCCGTCTCCGAAGGCGTGCTGCCGATGCTTCTGCGCGAGGTCGTGCGCCGCAACCATGTCGTCAACGGCCTGGTCTATGTCCAGGTGACGCGCGGCGTCGCCAGCCGTGAATTCTCTTTCCCATCGGCCGACACCAAGTCGTCGCTGGTGATAACAGCCAGAAAGGCCGACCCCGCTGCGGCCGCCAAGCGGGTCGAGACCGGCATCAAGGTCATCACCGTCCCGGAGAATCGCTGGGACCGCGTCGACATCAAGAGCACCGGCCTCTTGCCCAATGTGCTCGCCAAGCAGAAGGCCAAGGAGTCCGGCGCCCAGGAGGCCTGGTTCGTCGACGCCGACGGCACAGTCAAGGAAGGCGGTTCGTCCAACGCCTGGATCATCACCAAGGACGGCGTGCTGGTGACGCGGCCGGCCGAGCACGGCATCCTGCGCGGCATCACGCGCACGACCTTGTTCGATGTCGCCGCCAAGCTCGGCTTGAAGATCGAGGAGCGTGGATTTTCGGTTGCCGAGGCCAAGGCGGCGCGCGAGGCTTTCATCAGCTCCGCAACCACGATCGCCATGCCTGTGGTCGAAATCGACGGCGCGCCGATCGCAAATGGCCACCCTGGCTCCATGACACTTTCGTTGCGACAGGCATTTTTTGACATTGCGGAAAAAAGTCCAGCCTGATAACCGCAAAGGTGGAATGAACCTCAACTATCTCGTTCTGCTTGCCGTTTAGACGGCAAGAGGGGGTTTGCGCGCTTGACAGGTGCCACGTAATTTGGCGCATTGGCCTGCAGACCGAAGGGGATCGGCGAAAGACAAAAACAATGGCGGAACGATCGCAAAACCTTCAGGACCTGTTCCTGAATTCAGTTCGCAAGAGCAAAAATCCACTTACCATCTTCCTCATCAACGGCGTGAAGCTAACCGGCGTCGTCACTTCGTTCGACAATTTTTGTGTGTTGTTGCGGCGCGACGGGCATTCCCAGCTCGTCTATAAGCACGCCATTTCCACGATCATGCCGAGCCAGCCGGTTCAGATGTTCGATGGTGAAGAAGGCCAGGGCGCCTGATTGGCACGTGAGAAAGACGCGGATCGCGGCGTTCGCGGGAAGCAAGGACACCAACTCGGGCCGGAATCCAAGGATCCGACCCGGGCTGTCGTCATTGTGCCGGTGCTTGCGCGCCAGCCGCGCGGCGACGATGATTCGAGCCGCCCACGCCTGAACCGCTCGGCGGATGCCCGCCACGACGAGGCGGTGGGGCTTGCCAGCGCCATCGATCTCAACCCGGTCCACACGGCGGTGGTGACGGTCGCCGATCCGCGCCCGGCAACGCTGCTCGGCAGCGGCAAGGTGGCGGAGTTCGCCGACATCGTGAGGGAGCGCAAGGCGGAACTGGTCATCGTCGACCATCCGCTGACGCCCGTGCAGCAGCGCAACCTGGAAAAGGAACTGAACGCCAAGGTGCTCGATCGCACCGGGCTGATCCTCGAGATCTTCGGCGAGCGCGCTAGGACCAAGGAAGGCACGCTCCAGGTCGAGCTGGCGCATCTCAACTACCAGAAGGGCCGCTTGGTGCGGAGCTGGACCCACCTCGAACGCCAGCGCGGCGGCGCCGGTTTCCTCGGCGGCCCCGGCGAAACGCAGATCGAGTCGGACCGGCGCATCCTGCAGGACAAGATCACCAAGCTGAAGCATGAGCTGGAAACGGTTCGCCGCACCCGCGACCTGCATCGTGCCAAGCGCAAGAAGGTGCCATTCCCGGTTGCGGCGATCGTTGGCTACACCAATGCCGGAAAGTCGACGCTGTTCAACCGGATGACCGGGGCAGGGGTGCTGGCCGAGGACATGCTGTTCGCCACGCTCGACCCGACATTGCGCCGCGTGCGGCTGCCGCACGGCACGCCGATCATCCTGTCGGACACTGTCGGCTTCATCTCCGACCTGCCGACGCATCTGGTCGCGGCCTTCCGGGCGACGCTGGAAGAGGTCGTCGAGGCCGATCTCGTGCTGCATCTGCGCGACATTTCCGATCCCGACACGGCAGCGCAGGCGGAAGATGTCGAGCGCATCCTCGGCGATCTCGGCGTCGATGCCGCGGACACCAGCCGCGTCATCGAGGTGTGGAACAAGATCGACCTGCTCGACGAAGGCAATCGCGAGCGCCTGCTTGCCGGCAGCGCCGGCGGCAAGGCGGCGCCGATCGCGATATCGGCGGCGACCGGCGAGGGGATCGACGCGCTGAAGGCGCTTATCGAGACCAGGGTGTCGGGCGAACTGGAAACTATGACGGTGACGCTGAGGCCCGCGGAGCTCGGCCAGGTGGACTGGCTATACCGCAACGGTGATGTCGTTTCGCGAACCGACAATGAAGACGGCAGCGTCACCCTCTCGCTGACAGCGACGCACAGCGCCCGCCAGGAGATCGAGAACCGGCTGCAGCGCAGGAACGGCGAATAGCCCGTTGCCTATTTTGCGCTTTTTGCCTGCTGCCAGAGCGCTTGCATCTCGTCCAGCGTCGCTTCTTCCAGCGAACTGTCCTTGGCCTCGAGCGCTCGCTCGACATAGTGGAATCGGGAACGGAATTTCTCGTTGGTACCGCTGAGCGCGGCTTCCGCGTCGAGCTTGAGATGGCGGCCGAGATTGACGACGGCAAACAGCATGTCGCCGAACTCGTCCTTGATCGGTGCCGCGTCGCCTCCTGCGAGCGCCTCGCGCAATTCGCCGATCTCTTCCTCTATCTTGTCGAGGATCGGTGCTGCCTCGCTCCAGTCGAAGCCGACGCGGGCAGCCTTCTCCTGCAGCTTCAGCGCGCGGGTGAGCGCAGGGAGCGCGACCGGCACACTGTCGAGATAGCCCTTGCCATGATCTTCCGGATCGAGGCCGCGGGCGATGCGGGCGTTGCGTTTGTCGGCCTTCTCCGCCGCCTTGATCTTCTCCCACATGCCCTTGGCCATGCCGGCGCTGCGCGCCTTCTCATCACCGAAGACATGCGGGTGGCGGCGGATCATCTTGCTGGTGATGGCTTCGACGACGTCGCCGAATGCGAACTCGCCGGCTTCCTCGGCCATCTGCGCGTGGTAGACGACCTGCAGCAGAAGGTCGCCCAGTTCCTCGCGCAGATCGTCGAGATCGCCGCGCGCGATAGCGTCCGCCACCTCATAGGCTTCCTCGATCGTGTAGGGCGCGATGGTCGAAAAATTCTGCTCGATGTCCCACGGGCAGCCGGTCTTCGGCGCCCGCAGCGCCGCCATGATCTCGATCAGTCGGGAAATGTCCTTCGAGGGTTTCATGCCGCAAACCCTAGCGCGCGCAGCGGCGGGCGACCAATCCCGCCGGCCGGCAAAGCCTATTGTCCACAGTTGCGCGGTCGCTCAGTCGAGAACCGAGACGATAGCCTTGGCAAGGTCGTCCAATCCGTCCTCGGGCAAGCCGGCCACGTTGATGCGGCTGTCCCCAACCATGTAGACGGCGTGCTCGGTGCGCAGGCGCTCGACCTGCGCTTCCGTCAACCCGAGACGGGAAAACATGCCGCGGTGGCTGGCGACGAAATCGAAGCGGTCGGAATTGGACTGCCGGCGCAACGCGTCTGCGAAGGCGACGCGCAGCCTGAGCATGCGCAGCCGCATTTCCTCGAGTTCCGTCTCCCAATCCTTCTTCAGGGCGGCGTCTTCGAGCACCATGCGCACAGCGGCCGCGCCATGGTCCGGTGGCATCGAGTAGAGCGCGCGCGCCGCGGCCAGCATCTGGCTCATCGCCACATCCGCCTGTGCGCCGTCCTTGGCCACGATCATCGCCGCGCCGACGCGGTCGCGATAGACGGCAAAATTCTTCGAGCAGCTCGAGGCGACCACCATCTCCGGAACCTTGCCGGCAAGCAGCCGCAGGCCGGCGGCATCGGCATCGAGGCCTTCGCCAAAGCCCTGATAAGCGATGTCGACGAAGGGCAGAAGGCCGCGATCCAGCAGGACGTCGGCGACCTCGGCCCACTGGGCGGCATCGAGGTTGGCGCCGGTCGGATTATGGCAGCAGCCGTGCAGCAGCGCGACATCGCCGCTATTGGCGGTCTTGAGCGCCGCCAGCATGTCGTCGAAACGAACGGCGCCGGAAGCGGCGTCGAAATAAGGATAGTCGCGCACCTGCAGCCCAGCGGCGCGCATCACCGGCAGATGGTTCGGCCAGGTCGGGTCGGACAGCCAGACCGTTGCGCCGGGACGCGTGCGCTGCAGAAGCTCGGCCACCAGCCTCAGCGCGCCCGATCCGCCCGGCGCTTGCGCTGCGCGGATGCGCGACGGGTCGGCACCCTCGCCGAAGGCAAGCTTGATCATCGCGGCGTTGAAGCCGGTGTCTCCGGCAAGGCCGAGATAGGTCTTGGTATCCTGGCTGGCGAGCAGCCGCTTCTCGGCCTCGCGCACGGCGCGCATCACCGGCGTCCTGCCGTCGCGGTCCTTATAGACGCCGACGCCGAGGTCGACCTTGCCGGAGCGGGTGTCGGCGCGATAGAGGCCGATCAAGGCAAGGATCTTGTCGGCGGGCGCGGGCTGCAGGGTTTCGAACATCGACAGTCCTCCAATAGCGGCGGAGTGATACGCAAATCGGCCGCGCTTCGCCAGCGGTTTCCTCCGGATGCCCGCTCGCGAATGCGACACGACGTCTGTCAGATCGCAAAGAAACGGCGAGCAAGGATTAAAATCCCCACATGCTCCGTATAGAGGGCATGAAAACGGTCGATGGCACGCTTTGATATCGTCGGGCAGTTGGGGTCGCTGCGGCGCTATGCGCGCTCGCTGACGCGCGACAGCGCCGATGCCGAGGATCTGGTCCACGATGCGCTGGTGCGCGCCTATGAGCGGCGCGGCACCTTTCGCTCGGGCGGCAACCTGCGCGCCTGGCTGCTCGCGATCGTGCACAACATCTTCATCGACCGCATGCGCTCGCGCCGGTCCGAGGCGACGCGCATCGAGCGGGCCGGCCGTCTCGCCGATCAAAGCGTGGCGGCATCTCAGGACCATTCGGTGCGCCTTTCACAGGTGCGGGAAGCTTTTCTCTCGCTTCCGGAAGAGCAGCGCTCCGCCCTGCACCTCGTCGCCATCGAAGGGCTTTCCTATCAGCAGGCCGCCGAAGCGAGCGGCGTGCCGCTCGGAACCCTGATGTCGCGCATCGGCCGCGCGCGTGCGGCACTGCGCGAGATGGAGGAGCGCGCTCCGGCGCGCGGCAAAAACCACTTGAGGATCGTGGGAGGTGAATCATGACCGCTATCGTCGATCCCGTGACCGATGCCGATCTCGACGCCTATGTCGACGATCAGCTCGACGTCGCCCGCCGCATCGAGGTCGAGGCTTTTCTTTCCACGCGCCCGGAAGTGGCTGCGCGGGTGATGTCCGACCTCAGAACGCGCGACGAGCTGCGCGTGGCGCTGGCCGGCCCCGTCGGCATGGCGGGCCCGGCAACGACAGAGGTGGCGCGGCGGCTGGAGCGGGCGCTCGCCAGGGATCGCGTCTTTTCCGTGCTGCAGCGGGCTGCTGCAGCGGCCGTGCTGGTGGCTGCAGGCTGGCTGGCAAACAGCGTCTTCGGGCCGATCGCCGTCACCAAGGTGGTCGCCTCGACGCACCCGCCCGCTTATGTCGAGGAAGCGGTGAGCGCGCACCGCACGACCCTGGTGCGCGAGACGATGCCGTCGCAGCGGGAAGCGCCCGGCTACAATGCCGATGAAATCCGCGCCGCGACCGCGATCGTTATGCCGTCATTGCCCGACGACTGGCGGATCCGCGACGTCCAGATCTATCCGTCGCGGTTCGGGCCGAGCGTCGAGATGGCGGTCGAAACGAAGGATTTCGGCCTGGTGTCGCTGTTTGCCATCAGGCCGGGCACCTTCGACGTGGTGAAGCCCACGGTCGTGCCCTCGCGCGACATCTCATCCGCCTATTTCCAGATTGGCGAGGTGGCTTACGCCGTCGTTGGACGAAGCGATGCCGGCGATCTCGACCGTGCCGCCGAAAAGCTGGCCCGGACGCTTTACTGAACTCACAACCGATCCAACCAAGGAGAACCCGAATGAACAGCCCCAACCTGGGATACCGAATGGGCGCCGGCGCCCAGGCCGGAGCGGTCTATGACGAGGGCCTGCGCCGGCACATGCTGCGCGTCTACAACTATATGGGCCTTGGCCTGGTGGTCACCGGCCTCGTCGCACTTGCCGTGGCCTCGACGCCGGCGCTTTATGTGCCGATCTTCTCCAGCCCGTTGAAATGGGTGGTGATGCTGGCGCCGCTTGCCTTCGTCATGCTCTTCTCCTTCAAGATGCAGACGATGTCGGCGGCGAGCGCTCAGACGATGTTCTGGGCCTTCTGCGCCGTCATGGGCCTGTCGCTCGCTTCCGTGTTCCTGGTCTTCACCGGCACCAGCATCGCGCGCACCTTCTTCATCGCCGCCACCATGTTCGGCGCCACCAGCCTCTACGGCTATACGACCAGGCGCGACCTGACGCAGTTCTCGTCCTTCCTCGTCATGGGCCTGATCGGCGTGGTGATCGCGAGCCTCGTCAACCTGTTCCTCGGCTCGACCGCGCTGCAGTTCGCCATCTCGGTGATCGGCATCGCCGTCTTCATCGGCCTGACCGCCTGGGACACGCAGACGATCAAGGAACAATATGCCGAGAATTTCGACGCGGAATCGCAGCAGAAGCTCGCCGTCTTCGGCGCCTTCTCGCTCTATCTGAACTTCATCAACATCTTCCAGCTGCTGCTGAATTTCACCGGCGAGCGCGAATAGTCCGGGCCGTAGCAGGCAACACTGCTGACCTTGGCGTGGCTGGAGGGCAACCTCCGGCCACTTTTTTGGGCAGGGCGGAGCTCATGGATCGTTCGTCTTGAAGGCGTGAAGCGCGGCCCTGTCCGCCGCCCCGATCCGCTGCCCTTGAGTTCACGCGCGGGCCTTTGCTAGCCTGCGGGGCACACCAGCCAGCCGCGAGGACGCATGGAACAGGACAGCCTGACACTCCACGGTGACGGCATCTCGGCAACCGTCGTCGGGCAGGGGGCTGAACTGGTCTCCTTGCGCGATGCCGACGGAACAGAGCTTCTGTGGCAGGCGGGCCCGGCCTGGCGTCGCCATTCTCCGGTTCTGTTTCCGATCGTCGGCCGGCTGAGGGGCGATCAACTGCGCCACCGTGGGCAAAACTATCCGATGACGCAGCACGGTTTTGCCCGCGACAGGCGCTTTGCCTGGGTGCAGCGGACGCCTTCGTCCTGCACGCTGGTCCTGACCGACGATGCCGAAAGCCGCATCCATTACCCGTTCGCCTTCCGGCTGGCGGTAAGCTACAGCCTGGCATCTCGCCAACTTGGCGTGACCTTCGAAGTCGCCAACACTGGCGACGAGATGCTGCCGGCCTCGATCGGCGCTCACCCGGCCTTCAACTGGCCGCTGCTGCAGGAACTGCCCAAGGAAGCCTATCGGCTGACCTTTGCCGACAATGAGCCCGCGCCGATCCGCCGCCTGAAGGACGGGCTGATGGTGCCGACACCGCAACCCACGCCCATTGAAGGCAAGACGCTCGCGCTCTCCGAGCGGCTCTTCGACGACGACGCCGTCATTCTGGACCGGCCGGCCAGCACCAGCGTGCGCTATGCCGCCGAGCGAAGCCCATCGATAGAGATGTCCTGGCACGGGTTCAACGAGCTGGGCATCTGGTCCAAGCCGGGCGGCGCGCCGTTCCTGTGCATCGAGCCCTGGCGCGGCGTCGCAAGCCCGGTCGATTTCGACGGCGAATTTACCGACAAGCCGGGCGTGATGCCGATCGAGCCGGGCGCGAAGCGCACGCTGACCTACCGGATCGCCATCGGCCGGGAGCCGTAGGCCATGGCCTTTGCGATCAAGGCCGAGGTCAAGGATCCGTAGGCGGAGACGTTCTCGTTCGCCGCGCAGAAGACCATGTATGGCGGCAAGCATATCGCCGAAGGCGACACGATCTTCGTATTCGCCAGCGAGAACGAAGGCGGGCAGGGGCTTGTCGCGCGTGGCGTGGTCACGTCTTCCGAGGCCATCCCCAGAACGCCCGGCCTCGAACGGCAGACGCCGCGCGTCAGCATCTCCATCCACCGCACTGCGACTGCGGCCAAGAGGATGGGCAGGAACGAACTCAAGCCGTTCAACGACTGGACCGATGGCCGGCCCGAGACCGAGCTCAACTTCAAATTCTATCGCCAGGCGACGGACAAGATCGTCGGCATCTCTGGCGAGGCGGCAGGGTTTCTCAACGGTTTTTTCTAGGACGGCCAGCCACGGCCCACATCAATCTCCCTCAATGGATCGCCTCCATCGATGAAGAGCCTGCCCTGTGGCTTCAATGCCGCCTTGATACGCGCCAAGGCCGCCCGGCCAGCCTCGGGGTGACGTCCGTCGAGCGCGCCGACCCGCATGGCAAAGGCGATATCGAAGAGCGCATCATCAGGCCTCAATGCGAAGTCCTCGATTGCTATATGTCGAAAATCCAGGCTGCCCAAAGCCATCTCACCGGCCGATCCCGCCCGCGCCAACCGGATTGCCTTTTCCGACCGGTCGATGGCCAGGACGAAGCCGTGGCCGACACGGCGAGCGACAGCACGGGCGGCAACGCCGGGGCCGCAGCCGATCTCCAGAACGCGAAGTCCCGGCTTCAATGGAAGCGCTTCGACGAAAGCGGAGATCCGCTCGGAGATTCCGACAGCCATGGGATAGATCATGCAATTCGGTTTGTGGGCAACGCAAGCCGAAGGGAAGGGTGTGCATGCGCGATCGAGGCTTTCTCCCGCTGTTCGTTGTAAACACCTCGACCGCTTGATTTGGAAGGAGACACAGCATGGACCGGTTCACGGGCAGCTGCCTTTGCGGCAATGTCCGACTTGTGGCGTCGGGCCGACCATACCGGGTCGGCATCTGTCACTGCCTCGACTGCCGCAAGCATCATGGCGCGCTTTTCTATGCTGCCGCCATATTCCCTCAGGAGGCGGTGACGATCGATGGCGAGACTCGCGACTATGCCGGGCGGTTCTTCTGTCCGCGTTGCGGCTCCTCCGTTTTTGCGCGCACCGCGGACGAAATCGAAGTGCACCTTGGCTCCCTGGATGCACCTGACCAACTGATGCCAACCTACGAACTCTGGACCGTTCGTCGCGAGTCCTGGCTGCCGCCATTTCCACTCGCGAGACGATACGAGCGCGACCGTGGGGCCAAGGGCCGCTCCGAGGGGTAGGGCCTTTCCGAGGGGTAGGGCCGGGCAATTTGGAACGTCGCGGCGGTGCGCTACTCCGGAAGACCGGCCTTGCGAAAGCCGTCGACAAAATGCACGAGCGTCGCGTCGTCGCGGAACGGCTCGGTCCAGACCCAGTGGCGGGTCGTGAAATGCGGGTTGGCGATGAGGAACATCTCGACCTCGGCGTGCGCCTCGTCGAGCCGGCCGAGTTGGGCAAGGCTGGCCGCCAGGAAGCGGCGTGAGCTAGTCCGATAGGTCTCGTCCCGGCGCAGCGTCTCGACGGCGGCCTCATAGGCGCCTGCCGCATATTGCGCCGCGCCGAGCGTCAGGTAATACCAGCTCGGTGGAAACGGGTTCAGCCGGAACGCCTTGCGAACCTGCTCGAGGCCTTCCTCGACATGCCCGGCCAGGACCGAGATATCAGACAACGTCGCCCAGGCGTCGGCCTCGTTCGGGTCGAGCTCGAACGCCTTGGCGAATTCAACGTCGGCCTCGTCGAACCGGCGTTCATAGGCAAGCAGGTTGGCCAGCACCCAGCGGCAGCCGGCGTCGTTGGGATCGATCGCCACGGCCTTGCGCGCCAATTCCAGGGCAACGCCGCGGTTGGGCTCGATCGGTTCGCCCCAATGCACCCATCCCATCCAGTGGTTCATGGCAAGCCACCGATAGGCCTCGGCATATTCCGGATCGAGCGAGACCGCGCGCGTCAGCATCAGATGCGCTTCGCGCGCCGTCTGCGGCGAATCGTCGATCAGCTTGCGCGCCCGCACGCACAGGTCGTAGGCCTCTAGATTCTTGGGCCGGTTGCGTGGCGGCGATGCGCGCAGCCTGCCGAGCAGCGCCTCGACGATCTTGGCGGTCACCTCGTCCTGGACGGCAAAGATATCTTCCAGGCTGCGATCGAAGCGTTCCGCCCAAAGATGCTCGCCGCTCATCGCATCGACCAGCTGCGCGTTGATGCGCACGCGTCCGGCGGCGCGCCTTGCGCTCCCTTCGAGCAGGTAGCGCACGCCGAGATCCTCGGCGATCGCGCGCACGTCCATCGCCTTGCCCTTGTAGGCGAAGACCGAGTTGCGCGCGATGACGAACAGGCCGTCATTCCTGGATAGGTCGGTAATCAGGTCCTCGGTCAACCCGTCCGCGAAGGAGTCCTGCTCGGGATCATTGCTGAAATTGACGAAGGGCAGCACGGCTATCGACGGCTTGCCGGGCAGCGGCAAGGGTTTTCGCTTCGCGTCGCCGAGCTGTTCGATGGCGCCTGTGAAGCGGTAGCCGACGCGTGGCACCGTGGCGATCCATTCACTGCCGTCGCCAGCCGATCCTAGCAGCTTCCTGAGCTGCGCGATCTGAACGGTGAGGTTGCCTTCCTCGACGGCCGTGCCCGGCCATGCCGCGTCCATCAGCTCGGCCTTGGCCAGGATTTCGCCAGGACGTTCGACGAGCGCCGCAAGCAGCTTCAGCCCGCGATAGCCAGCAGCGACGGGGACATCGTTTCGAAGCAGCGTTCCCGCAGCCGAATCAAGCACGTACGGACCAAAGGCAAAGCGCGATCCCTGCATGCGGCGCATCTATAGAGCAATTCCGGGAAAAGTGTGAGACGGTAGAGGGGCCGTCGTGTCCGTGAGACGATGAACCGCTCAAGCCCATTTGGAAGTTTTGAGAACTATTTGGACGGGCTTAATTACGGCGCTGCCCGCATCCTGCAGAATCCAACCTCATTCAGGTCGAAGGCCTCCAACTCCTAAGCCGTGGGGGCCTCAAGCCATAGGAGGTTGCCATGAACGATACACTTGCATCAGTCCGGCATCGGGCAGCGCGGTCGCAAATGCTGGTCGGGCAGGCATCGCGTCGGCGCTACGGCCTGGCGACCCTGCACAGCATGATCTCGGCGTGGCGTGAGCAGAACCGCTTCCGCTGGGATCTCAAGCGAATCTTGGAGGCCAATCCGCATCTGATCGAAGATATCGGCCTGACGAAGCGGCATGCAGAGGAAGAGATCGCCAAGCTGCCTTTCTGGCAACGCTGAGTGGCCGCTATCCGTGACCCGAGCGAAGAGGTGCCCAACTTGCGGCTCGAGCTCTCCGTCCGGGGCGATATTCCAGCTTTGCAGAAGTCGCATAAGATAGATTATGGAACTGTAAGAGCGAGGCGAAGTACCGGAAATCAGGGTTTCTGGCCGGCAACGGCGATGCGAAGCATGGCTGATCAGTTGTTCCGGGCGCGCTCACGAACGAAGATCTGGCGCTTTTCAGGATCAATCACGATGATGCGGCGCACGCCCGGCCCAGAACCGATATCTCGCGAGACGGGGACCTTGGCCGCAAGTAGCCTCGCTCGAATGTCTTCGAGATCGGCGACGTCAACGCCCAGCATTGTGCCCGGTGAGACGGTATCATCGCCGGGATAGATCTCGAGAGCCATTCCTTCGTTGATGGCAGCCAGGTGCTTCGGTCCGGAGCCATGCTGTTCCTGGACGAACTCGAATCCAAGCAGACGGTATACGTCAGCCGTACGTTCGATGTCGCGGGCAAAGAACGTCACGAAGCTGATCATCCGTCCTGATCCTTGACTAGGCGTGCGCGGCAATGATCGCCATCAGTTTACCGCAGATGTTGGGAATTTGCCCCATCATTCTGATTCAACAGCGATTTCGATCGCCATCCCATCATAGGCCGGCACCACGTGATCCGGCGTCTCGACCATCACGGCGGCATAATCCAGCGGCACGTGCATATGCGTCAGCACCGCGTTTTTCGGCGCAAGCTTCTCGATCCAGCCCAGGGCCTCGCCGAGCGACAGATGGCTGGGATGGGTGTTGTACTGCAGCGCATCGATGACCAGCGTGTCCAGGCCGCGCAACCGCTCCGCCGTAGCGGCCGGAAAGTCGCTGACATCGGGGCAATAGGCGAGCCCGCCGATGCGGAATCCGAGCGAGACGATGTCGCCATGGATCTGCGGCAGCGGCTCAAGGGTGAGGGGACCCCCCTCTCCTTCGACCACCACCGGTCTGGCATGGTCGATCGGATGCGGCCTGACGATCGGCGGATAGGAGCTGCCGAGCGGCGTTTCGAAGCAATAGCCGAACGCCAGGCGCAGCCGCTGCATCGTCGGCTCGTCGGCATGGATGTCGATGCGGTGGCGCTGTTCGTGCACATAGCCGCGCAGGTCGTCGATACCGTGGATGTGGTCGGCATGCGGATGCGTGTAGACGACCGCATCGATGCGTTTGACCGCGGCAAGCAACATCTGCTCGCGGAAATCCGGCCCGGTGTCGATGACGACTGTGGTGCGACCGCCGTTGGCGGCGATCCGCTCGACAAGGGCCGCCGTGCGCATACGGCGGTTCTTGGGATTGGCCGGATCGCAATTGCCCCAGTCGCCGGTGATGCGCGGCGTGCCCGGCGACGAGCCGCAGCCGAGAATGGTGAGGCGCAGCCGGTCGCTCATGTCTCAGCCTGCCGCCGGTCGCGGCATCTTGGTGAACAGCCGGAAGACGTTCTCGCTGGTGATCTCGGCGATCTCCGCCTCGCTGACGCCGATCGTTTCGGCCAGCACCCTTGCCGTGTTCACGACATAGGCTGGCTCGTTGCGCTTGCCGCGAAACGGGATCGGCGCGAGGTAAGGCGCGTCGGTCTCGACCAGCAATCGATCGCGTGGGATGTCGGCGGCGATGGCGCGCAGTTCGGTCGAGTTCTTGAAGGTCAGGATGCCGGAGAAAGAGACATAGCCGCCCAGCGCCACGCCAACTTCGGCCAGCCGGCGCCCGGACGAAAAGCAGTGCAAAATAAAGGGGAAGGCGCCCTTCCCTGTCTCTTCCTCGAGGATCGCCGCCATGTCGTCGTCGGCGGCGCGCGAATGGATGACCAGCGGCAGGCCGGTCTGGCGCGCGGCGGCGATGTGGGTGCGGAAGCCTTCAGCCTGCGCCTCGCGCGGGGCGCGATCGTAGAAATAGTCGAGCCCGGCCTCGCCGATCGCCACCACTTTGGGGTGCGCGGAAAGCCGCACCAACTCGTCGACGGTCACGTCGAGCTCTTCCGCCGCATTGTGCGGATGGGTGCCGACCGAACAATATACCTCATTGAAAGTTTCAACGATTTCAAGGATTTGCTGAAAGCGCCTCACACGCGTCGAGATCGTCACCATGCGGCCGATTCCGGCGGCCAGGGCGCGGGCGACAATTGTCCCCCGCTCCTCGGCGAAGTCCGGAAAATCGAGATGGCAGTGACTGTCGACAAGCATCAGGCTTTTGCATCCTGCTCGACATAACGCGGAAACACGCCCTCAGGCACCGGCAAGGCGGTACCGGGCACGAGCGCATGTTCCGCGTGGACGTGCTCGAAATTGCGCTTGTCCGCAGGCACGGCCAAAAGGTCGAGCAGCTTCGCGGCCGACCCCGGAATGAAGGGCTGGCTGAGCACCGTCACCCGCCGCACGACCTCGGCCGTCGTCCACAGCACCGTTTCCATGCGCTCGGGATCGGTCTTGCGCAGCGCCCACGGCTCCTGGGAGGCGAAGTAGCGGTCGGCTTCGGCCACCACGCCAAAGATCGCCGCCAGCGCCAGATGGATGCCCTGCTCCGCCATCGTCTTGCGCGCGACGACAAGCGCCTCCACCGCCTGATCGAGGATCACCCGGTCGGCTTCGGCCAGTTCGCCGCGCTTCGGCACCGCGCCGCCGCAGTTCTTGGCGATCATCGACAGCGAGCGCTGCGCCAGATTGCCGAGGCCGTTGGCGAGATCGGCGTTGGTCCGGTTGACGATCGCTTCATGGCTGTAGTTGCCGTCCTGGCCGAAAGGGACCTCGCGCAGGAAGAAATAGCGCACCTGGTCGACGCCGTAATGCTCGACCATGGTGAACGGGTCGATGACGTTGCCGACCGACTTCGACATCTTCTCGCCACGGTTGAACAGGAATCCGTGGCCGAAGACGCGCTTGGGCAGCGGGATCCCCGCCGACATCAGGAAGGCAGGCCAGTAGATGGCGTGGAAGCGCACGATGTCCTTGCCGATGATATGCGCATCGGCTGGCCAGAAACGCCATTTCTCAGCGCTTTCATCGGGATAGCCGATACCGGTGATGTAATTGGTCAAGGCGTCGACCCATACATACATCACATGCTTCTCGTCGCCTGGCACCGGCACGCCCCAGTCGAAGGTGGTGCGCGAAATCGACAGGTCCTTCAGCCCGGACTTGACGAACCTCATCACCTCGTTGCGGCGCTCGGCTGGGCCGACGAAATCCGGCTGGCTTTCGTAAAGCGCGATAAGCTTGTCCTGATAGGCCGAAAGCCGGAAGAAATAGCTCTCTTCCTCGACCCACTCGACCGGCGTTCCCTGCGGTCCGTAGCGGATATCGTCGGCCCGGACCTCGGTCTCCTCCTCGCCGTAATAGGCTTCGTCGCGAACCGAATACCAGCCGGCATAGCCGCCCCTGTAGATGTCGCCATTGGCGGCCATCGCCTTCCAGATCGCCTGCGAGGACGCGTAGTGCCGCTCCTCCGTGGTGCGGATGAAATCGTCGTTGGACGCGTTGAGCGCGCTCGCCATGCGCTTGAACTCGGCCGCGTTGCGATCGGCGAGCTCGCGCGGCGAAATGCCTTCCTTGCGGGCCGTCTGCAGCATCTTGATGCCGTGCTCGTCGGTGCCCGTCAGGAAATAGACGTCCTTCCCGTCGAGCCGCTGGAACCGGGCGAGCGCATCGGTGGCGATCAGCTCGTAGGCATGGCCGATATGCGGTCTGCCGTTCGGGTATGAGATCGCGGTCGTGATGTAGAATGTGTCGCGTGACATGAATGAACCGTCATGAATGTCTGAATGTGAGTTGTGGCGGTGGATAAACTATCGGCATGGCGATTGCCATCCCGCTGCATGCCGCCCAGTGGCCCCGGTTTTGGGCCAACGGCATGCACCAGAGAAGCCGTCACATTCGCATCGCAGAATTCAGGCGGTCGATCATGGTCAGGGCGTGCTGCTTCTTGTCGAGATTGTAGGTCTCGGCCTCAGATATCGTGTTCAGCGCCTCGTGCCAAGCCTCGGACAGCGTTTTGGCCCTGGCGAGATCACCGGCTAAAGCCGCCTCACTGGCCGCCGCCGACAGAAGATCGAGCGCGCGGCGGTTGAAGATTTCGAACTGGATCGCCTGGTCGCGTCCGGCGACCGCCTCGGCAAGGCGGTGCGCGCCGGCAATGTCGGGCTTCTGCGCCGCCACCAGGGTATCGAGCGCGCCGGCGATTTCCAGCCCGCCATATTGGGTAAGCAGGATCGCGTTGCGGGCGCTGCCCCCTGCCCGCTCGGCCAGTGCCGCGCGCGCCGCTGGATCCTCTGGCGGCGGCGGCTCGATGCCTTCCAGGACCTCCATCAGTTCGTCCGGCGCAAGAGGCGTCAGCCGCACCATCTGGCAACGCGAGCGGATGGTCGGCAACAGGCTGCCTGGCGCATGCACGATGAGGATGAACAGGGTGCGCGCCGGCGGTTCCTCGAGATTCTTGAGCAAGGCATTGGCGGCATTGGTGTTCATGTCGTCGGCCGGGTCGACGATGACGACGCGGTAGCTGCCGTCGTGCGAGGTCATCGACAGGAAGCGGCTGACCTTGCGGATCTCGTCGACGGTGAGCACCGTCTTGAAGCTCTTGGTCTTGTCGTTGGCTGGACGCGTCAGATGCAGCACCGAAGGATGCGCGCCGGTGGCGATCTGCCGAAACAGCGACGATGCCGGATCGGGAATTGCGAGCGCTTCGGGCGCGGCCGCAAAATCCGGATGTTTGAGGAGGTGATGCGCCAGGTGGAAGGCAAGCGTCGCCTTGCCGATGCCGTGCGGCCCGGCCAGGATCAGCGCATGCGGCAGCTTGCCGGCCCGATAGGCTGCGGTGAGCATGCCGGCTGCCTGCGCATGGCCGATAAGCCGCGGTGTCTCCGACGGTTCGGGGACGCCGTCCAGCGTGTCGTGCTGTTCGGGGGCGATGCGTTCGAAGATCATGCCGGCGCCGTCTGCTTCCTTTGCGCCGGCACCCGCTTTTCCAGCACCGTAAACACCGCGGCGGTGACGACGTTTTCCACCGTCTCGGGATCGGCCGACGCATCGATGACGATGCAGCGATCCGGCTCCGCCTCGGCAATCGCCAGGAAAGCCTCGCGCCGGCGCTGGTGGATGGCTAAAGTCTCCTTCTCGAAGCGGTCGGCGCTGTCGCCGGCGCTGCGGCGCGCCGCGGCGCGTTTCAGGCCTTCGGCCGGATCGATATCGAAGATCAGCGTCATGTCGGGAACCATGCCGTTGATGGCGACCGCCTCCAGCGCCTCCATGAAATCGGGATCGAGCCCGCCGGTGACGCCCTGATAGACGCGCGAGGAATCGATGAAGCGATCGCAGAGCACGATCGTGCCGCGTTCGACCGCCGGCCTGATCACCTGCTCGACATGATCGGAGCGCGCGGCGGCGAAGAGGATCGCCTCCATCTTCGGGCCGAAGGGTTCGGCAGCGCCGGACAGAAGCACATGCCTCACCGCCTCGGCGCCCGGCGAGCCGCCCGGCTCGCGCGTCACCAGAACCTCGTACTTCTTGGCGCGCATGCGTCGCGCCAGCCGCTCGATCTGCGTCGACTTGCCGGCTCCTTCGCCGCCTTCGAAGGTGATGAAAAATCCGCTCGCCAATCGAGAATGCCTTCGCCCGTGCTGGCCGCTGTCATAGCTCCCGTCCGACAAAAGGTCCACGAGCCGGCCCGATCACAAATGCTTCTGACGCAGCCAGCCGACAGCCAGTTCCTTGGCGGCGTCCAGCGCACGCTGCGGCAGCGTGCCGACTTTCACCGGCTCGGCGGCGAAAAGCGGCGTTCGCTGGCTGAGCGTGTCGCCTATCCAAACGCGCAACTCCCCGACCGGTTGCCCCTCCTCCACCGGCGCCGCCACCGGGCCGTCATAGACGATCCTGGCGGTCAGCTTGTCGCGGTTGGCTATCGGCAGAAAGATGTCCACCGGCCCCTTGGCTTTCAAGGCCACGCCGGATTTGGCGCCGCCAAAAACCTGTGCTTCGCCGACAACCTCGTCCTTGGCGAAGATCTCCGTCTTCTGGAAGGAGCGCGAGCCCCAGTCGAGCAGCTTGCGCGCCTCCTCGGAGCGTTCCCGGTCGCTCGCCAGCCCGCTCAAGGCCGCGATCACGCGGATACCGTTGTGGCTGACCGTGCCGACAATGCCGAAGCCTGCGGACTCGCTTGCCCCGGCCACGAAGCCGTCGGCATCGATGCCCATGGCCAAGAGCGGATTGCGGTTCCTCTGGGAGATCTTGTTCCAGGTGAAATCCGGCTGGCCGTAATAGTGGAAGAATTCCGGATAGTCGCGCCAGATGTGGAGCGCCAGCATCGTGAGTTCCCGCGCCGTCGTCTGCTGGCCATCTGCCGGCAGCCCGGTCGAATTGACGAAGGTCGATTTCGAGAGGCCGATCTCGCGGGCGCGCTCCGTCATCTGCGCGGCGAAATTCGCCTCCGAGCCCGCCATGCCCTCGGCGAGCACGATGCAGCCGTCATTGGCAGCCTGCACGGTCACGCCCTGGATCAGATCCTCGACGCGGACCGCCGATTTGAGCTTGGCGAACATGGTCGAGGTTCCGGACGGGGCGCCGCCGGTGCGCCAGGCGTTTTCGCTGACCACGAAAGTATCGTCGAGCGTGATCCGCTTCGATTTGACGGCGTTGAACACCACCTCCATCGTCATCAGCTTGGCCATGGAGGCCGGCGGAAACGGTTTGTCGGCATCCCTGGCAAACAGCACCGTGCCGGTATCGGCGTCGATCATGAAGGCCTGGGCCGCCTTGGTCTCGAAAAGCTGCGCGCGCGCCGGGACGATGCAAAGCAGAACCAGCACCAATCCCAGGAATCCGGCGAAAGGCGGAAAAATGCGGAACTGCATGAAGTGTCGACCCATTAGCCGGACTGGCCCGGCCAAGCTATCAGCGTTCGTTCCGCCGGATCAACGGCGCTCGCGAAATTGATCAGTTTCGCACAACCAATGCGTCCGGCGCCCCGTGCGACCAGGCCGCCTGCAGCATATCGTCGATGCTGCCATGGCCGTCCGGATAGACGTTGACCGCGTACCAATCATTGCCGTCGAGCTCGGTGCGCTGGATTTCGGTCCTGCCGAACTGCTCGAGAGCCGCTGCCACGCGCTTTGCTTCGGCGGCATCGTCGAAGGATCCGGCGGCGACATAATCCGAAGCCGGCGCCTGCCCTTGCGGATTGGATTTCTTCCACGATTGCAAGATGTCGGCCGGCGACATGCCGCTGCCGTCGAGGGCGGCAAAGACGTCGGCGCGATTGACGCGCTCATCCGCGTAGGACAACGATGCCATCGCGAAAGGCGAGTTCGGCGGCAGCCGGTACTCCGGCCGCTCCGGCACGATCGGCCCGAAATCGGGTAGCACGACGTCGCTCGGGCCCGGCGCCTGCGCCGACATCGCTGGTTGCGCCGCCGGCTGCTCCGACAGGCCAGGCTGCGCGGCGAAGGCCCCTCCCGAATTGGTAAGCTGTCCAGGGAACGGCACGGCGGGCGGAGGCGCGTCCGTCTGAACGCTGGGCGACGGGCCGTTCATGGCCACCATCACGCCGGTCGGCAGGCCGTCGGACGGATCCGGGCGTCTGTTGCCGGGACGATAGGAGGCCATCAGATACTGGTCGTCATTGCAGTCGAGCGGCGCCCGGCCGACATATTCGACCTTCACCTTGGCGGTGCCGACTTTGCCATAGTCGAGCATCTGTGCGGCGCGCTCCGAGACGTCGATGATGCGGCCTTCATGGTATGGGCCGCGGTCGTTGACGCGCACGATGATCGAGGTGCCGGTATCGAGGTTGGTGACACGGGCATAGCTCGGCAGCGGCATGGTCGGATGCGCTGCCGTGAGCTGGGCCGTGTCATAGACTTCGCCATTGGCGGTGAGCCGGCCGTGGAAGGCATCGCCGTACCAGGACGCCAATCCTACCTTGGCATACTTCTTGTCTTCCTTGGGATAGTACCACTTGCCGCGGACCTGGTAGGGCTTGCCGAGCTGGTCGCGACCGCCGCCGCGCCGCATGAAGGCAACGCGCGGGCTCGCCTTCACGCCATATTCGGACTCGGCGAAATACTCCTTGGAGCGCGGACGCTTGTCGACCATCGACTTCGGCTGCGGCGTGGAGGTGCAGGCGGCAAGCAGCACCGCAGAAAGGGCGCACAGCGCAAAGGCAGGAGCGCGACGAAGACGCGGGCGCGCCGAGGTCTGCATGATTTCGATTGTCCCCTACAGTCTCGCCGCCACCAGTCGGAGCCAAAGCGCCCGCGAATGCCAGCAACACCTTGATCCCCAATCCCTTTGTGCACAGGAATTGCTTATCACGATGTTAATCGATTATGGCCGGAACCGGGCGAGATTATGGCGAGACTGCCAACAATGGCGAGCCTTCCCAGGAAGGGCGAGCCTTGAATAGATGAGCGCCGGATGGAGGGGCAGCTTTTTGGAGGGGGACTTCCATTTTCCAACCGGCGCTCACAGCGCTGGAGCTCCCTGCGCCAACCAAGAGTCTAGCATGGGCATCCTCAAGGGGTTTCTAGACCGAACGGATGACTCGCTTCATCTATTCTAGCTATCGCTTGAGGATCTTGGCCGCGAGAGTTGGAGACGCTTTCGGTCCTTGCTGGAGGCGTTTCGCGGCCGGCTGGCCTTCGCGTGGGTAAGAAAACGCCCACCACGTTTTCCGTAGCGGGCGCCAGTTCGGGAGGAATTGAGACGCCTGCGGTCAGGTGCGTCCCCTTTGCCCGTCGACGACGGTACGCCTCGCCTGGCTGGATAATAAGCGCGCGCCGGTTGCAGCGCCGCATATTCAAGCCGCGTGACTTTTCCGCCACAGACAACGGGCCCCCGGCCGACTGAGCAGCCCGGCATGCGCATCTTATGCCTGACAGCGGGAAGGCATCGCCGCGGTGGTTGACGCGGCCCCGATCACCGCACTAGAGGAGAAGCGCGAACCGGTCGGACACGCCTCCGGCGCCAATTTGGCGTCGATCGACCGATAGCGATGATCCTAAGTGGTTGAAATGCCACGATGGAGGGATGGCCGAGCGGTTTAAGGCACCGGTCTTGAAAACCGGCGTGGGCGCAAGTTCACCGTGGGTTCGAATCCCACTCCCTCCGCCACAAGTATATAAGAATCAATCAGTTAGGTGCCAGTTCGTAGGCTTGCCATAACGGTTGCCAGCCCGCCTGAAAAAACGAAAAAGGCCCGGAAGCCGAAGCCTGACAGCCCGCGTGGCGGGGATTGCCATCGCCCGATTCGGAAGCGCCCGCTGCGTTGCCGCAGCGAGCGCTCCAGTGGCCCCTCGCCGGCAGGACGGTATGCCTCGCTGAGATCGATAATAAGCGCGCCCTGGTTGAAGCCCCGCATATTAAAGCCGCGTGACTTTTCTGCCACTAGATGGACAACGGCGCCTTGAAGACATCGCTCCAGGTCGAGAAAAGCAGCATCCACCTGCTTTTCCGCCGCCCGAAACTCCTCGTCGCGCTCCAACTGCTCCGCATGTGGTTTCAAGCCACGGTTCCGGCACGCGGTTTCGATCTGATCGATCTTGCCCCCTGGCGGGGTCCGCTCTCCGATGAGATTTGCGCGTCGGCGCAATGCGTCAGCTATCAAGCGGTCGTTCGGCAATACTGTTCGGTTCGCTTGTGCCGGTCATCGCTTGCCCTCCGGCGGGGGGAGGATCGATGCCAGGATCGATTGGACCAAAGACCGCTCGAGCAGCGCAACGCGAGTTTCCGCGAAATCCTGAGTTTTTTGGCCAACGCTGCGAAACCCTCGAAAATGGGCCAAACCACATTGACGGCGGCTGAGCCAATCAATCTGGCTTTTTGCGCATTTTTTGGTCCGCAAGCGGTCTAGCCCGATGAGCCTGGCTGCCTTCTCCGCCCCCGCACCCTCAACATTTGAATTGCGGACGGGCGCAAAAAGCCGCGGGGCCGGTCCGGTTGGCTTGGGATGGGTCGCCTTCATGCCCGCCCCTGTGCGCCTGCGCCGCAGGAACAAAAGCTGTCAGCGCCGGTTGATTTCTCGAAGGGACGGCAAACCGAAAGGTGCCGAACAATGGTCGAACTGGTCGTTTTGGAAATGGCGGCGGCGAGGCAACGCGCGAAGCGGGCGGAACTCTCCCTGAAGCAAGCGAAGGCAATGCTTGGTGAGAATCGCGGGCTTGCGATCAGCCTGGCGCTTTGCAGCCGGATCCGAGCCGGGCAAGCGCGTGCGAAAGCAGCCCGGCGCCGGTTGTTGAAGTTGGTGCCACCAAGCATGCATTAAGGAGCTGGCGGCATGTTGTTTGAACCGCTCAACTCGGACGGCGAAAAGCGAAGTGCGCAGTACCATGCTGCACGGTTGGCGATGCTGCACGACCGGGTTGTGAAGCGCATGGATAGGGTTGATCACCTGGCCGACAACGTCGAGCATGCCGCAGCCGTTTTGGTGGAGGCAACGCATGAGCCCGCCAACGTCGACATGTCGTGCCGGCCGCTGCCGAAATTCCAACCGGACACAGTCTGATGGTCGGGTTAATCGATATATTCCTCCCCACCCGTTAAAGTTTAATGCGGGCGCGTCGGCGGTTGTGGTAGAAACGCACTGCTGGAGTAGGTCTCTCGGGAGGAGTCCTTGAGTATAGCATCGAAGATCGCCAAAATGTCGGCGGCGCTGCTCGCCAGGCGTGTGGCCGCCGCTCAATCCACCACCGCTATTGTCAAGCCGATCCGAACGTCGCTCGCCGACGTTCCCCTCAGGCGCCAAACACTTCCGTACAAGCCGAGACCGCCAATCCGTCCCTGCAGCAACATGTAGCCGGGCACTCATTACAGGCTCGGTCTGCCGGCACATTGCTGCATTAGCAATTGCTGAAACCCGCAAGGTTGGCGCCAGCCAGCCGTGCTAATGGCAGCGATCATCCACCTTGGAGCGCAGCCATGACCTCTCCCGTTGGAAATCAGCACAATGCTGGCGCCGTGCAGCGTAATCTCAGGCCGCAGTCACCATCCGAAGGAACTTTTCCCGGCAAGAGCGCCGAAAGCGTTGGCCATCTTGCCAAGGCCTCCGTTTTGGAGACGGGAGACACCGAGCCGAATGCGCAAGGGCGAGCGGCTTCCCGGATCGCTCGAATGGACGTAACGGTGCTTCCCACGACCGGTTCCGGCGATGGCCAGGCGCCGGATGCAGGAACCGGTGAAACGACGGCAACGGATCATGATCCTGCTCTCGGGTAGCACCGGAAGCCGAAGCGGCATCTTCCAGTCGGCATTGCCGACGTCCTCAGCAGCCGCCGCGCCTTGATGACGAAGAAACAAGGACGAGCTTTGCCGTGGCCGGCAGCGGTCTCACAAGCGCGTGCGTTTGGTTGATTTCTCAGACAAGATGTGCTGCTTGTCGCGCCCATGAAAAAGCTCTGCCTGATGGTCCTCGCCTCGCTGGCGCTGGCCTGGCCGGCCAAGGCGATGGACAACGCACTTCGCGCCGGCCTGCTGAAACTCGATCCGGAGACTCGTCTCGAGCAGCGTTGCGACGCCGAGGTGCTCGACCGGATCAGCCACGACGATCACAAATTCAAGGCCGACCGCGTGGTGGCCTATGCCTTCGCCACCCCGCAGATGAGCGCCGACGCGATCAGGAGCCCCGGCGCCGCTTTTCGCAGCAAGGGTCAGTGGTACCGGCTGAAGTTCAAGTGCCAGACGGCGCCCGACCACATGCAGGTGCTGCAATTCCGCTACAAGATCGGCGACGAGATCCCGGAAACCGACTGGGCAAAATACAATCTTTATGATTGACCGGTCGGCCACGATCGGCCGGACCCGAACCAAGCCTTCCCGGCTGCAAAATCCATATGAATTCCGGTGGAACAAGGCGATGCGCAAGCGCTTGCTCCCGCTGGTTCTCTTGACGCGCGGGAGCCATACACGTTAGGGCGTCGGGATATTCGACGACCGGCACTCGGCGAACAGCAAAGGGCTTCCAGACGATGGATATTTTCAGCGCCGCAAGCCTGAGCGCCCTTCTTCAGGTCATCGCGATCGATCTGGTGCTTGCGGGCGACAATGCCATCGTCATCGGGCTGGCGGCCGCCGGCCTGCCCTCTGAGCAGCGCAAGAAGGCGATCCTGATCGGCGTATTGGCGGCCACGGTGCTGCGCATCCTGTTCGCAGCGGTCACGGTCAAGCTGCTGGCCATTGTCGGTCTGTTGCTCGCCGGCGGCATCCTGTTGTTGTGGGTATGCTGGAAGATGTATCGCGAGCTGCGAACCTCGCACGCCGACGAGCAGGAAGCGACGGAGGCGCTGGCCAATTCCGATCTCGACAGCGACAAGTCGATCGCCAAGGGCCCGCGCAAGACACTTGGCCAGGCGGCGCTGCAGATCGTTATCGCGGACGTGTCGATGTCGCTGGACAACGTGCTGGCCGTCGCCGGCGCGGCGCGGGATCATTTCTGGGTGCTGGTCATCGGGCTCGTGCTTTCGATCGGCTTGATGGGCCTTGCCGCGAGCTTCATTGCCCGGCTGCTGCACCGTTACCGCTGGATCGCCTATGTCGGCCTGCTGATCATCCTCTATGTCGCGCTCGACATGGTCTACCGCGGCGCGATGGAAGTCTGGCCGCACGTCAACAACGCAGTGAGCTGACGCCGCCTCCTGGCGCAGGCTTCGGCCGGCCGGTGAGCCGGCGCTTCGCATTGCGTATTGCCGCAGCAGGGACCAGCCCATACCAATGCCGCAATTAGTGTGATATTGCGCCGCCGATCCCGAAAGCCTGGAAAATCTTATGTCTGCCCCTCGTGTCAGTTTCGTCAGCCTTGGATGCCCGAAGGCGCTCGTCGATTCCGAGCGCATCATCACGCGGCTGCGCGCCGAAGGTTACGAGATCGCCCGCAAGCATGACGGGGCGGATCTTGTCGTCGTCAACACCTGCGGTTTCCTCGATTCCGCGCGCGACGAGTCGCTCAACGCGATCGGCTCCGCCCTTTCGGAAAACGGCCGCGTCATCGTCACCGGCTGCCTCGGCGCCGAGCCGGAGGTCATCCGCGAGAAGCACCCCAATGTGCTGGCGATCACCGGTCCGCAGGCCTATGAGAGCGTGATGGCGGCGGTGCATGAGGCCGCGCCCCCCAGCCATGATCCCTATGTCGATCTCCTGCCGCCGCAAGGCGTGAAGCTCACGCCGCGCCATTACGCCTATCTGAAGATTTCCGAAGGCTGCAACAACCGCTGCACCTTCTGCATCATCCCGGCGCTGCGCGGCGACCTCGTCTCGCGGCCGGCGGCCGATGTGCTGCGCGAGGCCGAAAAGCTCGCCAGGGCCGGCGTCAAGGAGATCCTCGTCATCTCGCAGGACACCAGCGCCTACGGCATCGACATCAAATACCAGACGAGCCTGTTCGGCGATCGCGAAGTGCGGGCAAAATTCCTCGACCTCGCCGAGGAGCTTGGCAAGCTCGGCATCTGGATCCGCATGCATTATGTGTACCCCTACCCGCATGTCGCCGACGTCATCCCGCTGATGGCGGAGGGGAAAATTCTTCCCTATCTCGATATCCCCTTCCAACATGCCTCGCCGCAGGTGCTGAAGAACATGCGCCGCCCCGCCCATGGCGAAAAGACGCTGGAGCGCATCCGCGGCTGGCGCGAGGTCTGCCCGGATCTCGCCATCCGTTCGACCTTCATTGTCGGTTTTCCGGGCGAAACCGAAGACGATTTCCAGATGTTGCTCGACTGGCTGGACGAGGCAAAGATCGACCGCGCCGGCTGCTTCAAATACGAACCGGTCAAGGGCGCGCGCTCCAACGATCTCGGCCTCGAGCAAGTGCCCCAGGAGATCAAGGAAGCGCGCTGGCGCCGCTTCATGCAGCGCCAGCAGAAGATCTCGGCAACGCAGCTGACCAGGAAGGTCGGCAAGCGCCTGCCGGTGCTGATCGACGAAGCGCACGGCACCTCGGCCAAGGGCCGCACCAGATATGACGCGCCGGAAATCGACGGCTCCGTGCACATCCAGTCGCGGCGCCCGCTACGTGCCGGCGAGATCGTCACGGTCAAGATCGACCGCGCCGACGCCTATGACCTCTACGGCTCGGCGGTCTGATGGCCGCGCGAGAGCAGGCATCCTCCCATGAAAAAGGGCGCCTTCTGGCGCCCTTGGACTAGTGCGTTTCACCGTTTCACGGAAACGGCGAAACGCCCTATCTCCTTGTTTTTACGCAATTCCGGACGGAAAACCGCTCACGCTTTTCCTGGAATTGCTCTAACGGCTCTCGGCCTCAGCAGCTCGTCAGAGTCTCGTCGCCTCGATCGCTGCCAGGGAACGGTCGATCACCTGATCGAGAGTCTTGTCGAGGCGCGTGCCCGTTGCGATCGCCGACAGCCGAGCGGCAAATCCCAGATGGTAGTCGACGAACCACTCGGGGCGCGGCTCCGGCTCCGGCGGAAATGGGCCCCACCACGGCGGAAGCTTCGGTATCTTCGGCCGCGTGGGGCACCAGTCGTCAAGGTCGCTCAACACCGCCTTCATATCGAGCCCGCCTCGCTCGGCCACCCAAGCGGAGCGGACAAACTCGTCGGCAACCGCGGCGCCAAGTTCATGCGGCGGCAGCGGCTGTGGATTGAGGGCGACGCGCGCAAACCCGCCCTGCGGTCCGTGCGGAATGACATCGTAAATGGCCGGAATGCGCTTCCCGATGATTGCCAAAAGCTTTTTATTCAATTGCATAAGACCTCCTTCTGCAGGCGCTTGTCACGCCCGCCGCTTTCGTTCGATCTGCCCGAGCAACATGGAAGTAGAGGTCGTTGACGTATGTGAAAATTATCACGAACCGGCCACAGATATTGTACCGGCAGCATGAGGATATGGAATTCTGCAAAAATGAAGTGAGGCAGGCGTCAAATACTTGGCGCGCCCATGATCTCTCGCCAACCGAGCAAAGCGGGACGCGCTCCTGGCCGAGTCAAAAAGTCGAAGGGCGCCGCAAGGCGCCCTCCGTGTTCGAAAGTTTTCGCTGCCTATTGCGGCAGCTTGTCGTCGATGCCTTTGACATAGAAGTTCATGCCGAGCAGCGTGCCGTCGTCGGCAACCTCGCCGTCCTTCAGCCAGGGCGAGCCGTCCTGCTTGGACACCGGGCCGGTGAAGGGGTTCCAGCCGTCGGCGATCTTCTTCGTGGTCGCCTCGGCCATGGCCTTGACGTCGTCGGGCATGTTGGTGAAGGGCGCAAGCTTCACCGCGCCGTCCTTGATGCCAAGCCAGACATTGTCCGGCTTCCAGGTGCCGTCGAGCGCCGCCTGAACGCGGCTGATGTAGTACGGGCCCCATTCGTCCGTCAGCGAGGTCAAGGCCGCATTCGGCGCGAACTTGATCATGTCGGACGACTGGCCGAAGCCGTGCAGCTTGCGCTCCTCGGCGACCTGCAGCGCGGCGGTCGAGTCGGTGTGCTGGACGATGATGTCGGCGCCCTGATCGAACAGCGCCTTGGCGGCATCGGCTTCCTTGCCCGGGTCGAACCAGGAGTTCACCCACACGATCTTGACCTTGAAGTCGGGATTGACCGACTGCGCGCCGAGGATGAAGGAGTTGATGCCCATCACCACTTCGGGGATCGGGAAGGAGACTATGTAGCCGGCAAGGCCCTTCTTCGATTCCTTGGCCGCGATCTGGCCGAGCACATAGCGCCCTTCATAGAAACGCGCGTTGTAGATGCCGAGATTGTCGCCGGTCTTGTAGCCGGTGGCATGCTCGAACATCACCTTGGGAAACTTCTTGGCGACCTTCACCTCGGCGTCCATGAAGCCGAAGGAGGTGCCGAAGATGATCTTGCACTTCTCGCGCGCCAGGCGCTCGAAGGCGCGGTCGGCGTCGGGGCCTTCCGAGACGTTCTCGAGATAAGCGGTCTCGACCTTGTCGCCGAGCGCCTTTTCCACCTCGAGGCGGCCCTGGTCGTGCTGGTAGGAGTAGCCGAAGTCCCCGATCGGGCCGGTATAGACCCAGCAGGCCTTCAGCTTGCCTGCCGCCTCGGCGGTCGCCGCCAGCGACAGGGCCGCAGCCGTGGTCATAAGGGCAATAAGCAGTTTTTTCATCGTGTTACCTCTCTGAATTAAGCCTTGGAGCTTCCCGTCTTTTTGTTGTCGTCAACGATCCGGAACGAACGGCTGCCCCAACGAAGCCGGCGTGTTCATCATCGTCAGACGCTTGTTGCGCGAGATTAGAACGAGAACCACGATGGTTGCCAGATAGGGCAGCGAAGAAAGAAACTGCGAAGGCACAGGAATGCCAAAAGCCTGTGCATGAAGCTGGCCGATCCACACCGCGCCGAAGATGTAGGCGCCGGCCAGCACCCGCCACGGACGCCAGGACGCGAACACCACCAGCGCCAGCGCGATCCAGCCGCGGCCCGCGCTCATGTTCTCGACCCATTGCGGCGTGTAGACCAGCGACAGATGCCCGCCGGCAAGACCGGCGCAGGCGCCGCCGAAGATCACCGCAAGGTAGCGGTAGCGGATGACCTTGATGCCCAGCGCATGCGCCGAAGAGTGGCTGTCGCCGATCGAGCGCAGCGTCAGGCCGGTCCGCGTCCTGAACAGGAACCACATCACCGCGGCGGTAAGCGCGATCGAGATGTAGAACAGGGGATCCTGGCCGAAGATCAGCCTGCCGACGACCGGGATCGAGCTCAGGCCCGGGATGTCGAGGTTCGGCAGCCTGACGCCCGGCTGGCCGACGAAGCTGGTGCCGATCATGCCGGAGAGACCAAGACCAAGCAGCGTGAGCGACAGGCCGGTGGCCACCTGGTTGGTGGCCAAGGACAGCGTCATGACGGCGAAGAGCAGCGAAAACAGCGCACCGACGATGATCGCGGCAAGCAGGCCGATCCAGGGCGAACCGGTGAGATAGCCGGCGCCGAAGCCGCCGACCGCGCCCATGATCATCATGCCCTCGACGCCGAGGTTAAGCACGCCGGAGCGCTCGACCACGAGCTCGCCGATCGCCGCGATCAAGAGCGGCGTCGCCGCCGTCGCGATGGTCAAAAGGATGTTGACGGTGATGTCCATCAGCGTGCCTCCTCCAGCTTGGGCGCCGCCTCGAGTTTCGGCGCGGCAAAGCCGATCAGACGAATGCGGTAGTGGATGAGCGTGTCGCAGCCGAGCACGAAGAACAAAAGCATGCCCTGGAACACGCGCGCCACCTTGTCGGAGATGCCGAGCGCGCTCTGCACCGCCTCGCCGCCCAGATAGGTCAGCGCCAGCACCAGGCCCGCGGCGACGATGCCCAGCGGATTGAGTCGGCCGAGGAAGGCGACAATGATGGCGGTGAAGCCGTAGCCGGGCGAGATCACCGGCTGCAGCTGGCCGATGGCGCCGGACACCTCCGAGATGCCGGCAAGGCCGGCCAATGCGCCGGACAGCAGGAAGGTGAAGAACACCATCTTGTTGAAGCCGAAGCCGGCGAAGCGCCCTGCCCTCGGGCTCGAGCCCAGCACGCGGACCTCAAAACCCTTCAGCATGCGGCTCATCATCAGCCAGATCGCTATCGCCGCGACGAGCGCGAAGACGAAGCCCCAGTTGGCGCGGCCGGCATCCGGCATCAGCTCCGGCAGGACAGCCGAGTCGCCGAACTGGATGGTCTGCGGGAAGCCGTGGCCCTGCGGGTCCCGCCAGGGTCCGCGCACCAGCCAGTCGAGGAAGAGCTGCGCGACATAGACCAGCATCAGGCTGGTCAGGATCTCGTTGGTGCTGAAACGGGTCTTTAACAGCGCCGGGATCGCCGCATAAAGCGCGCCGCCGACCATGCCGAGCAACAGCATCAGCGGCAGCACCAGCGGGCCCTCGAATTGTGGGAACAGTACCGGGATGATCGAGCCGAAGATGCCGCCCAGGATGAACTGCCCCTCGGCGCCGATATTCCAGATGTTGGCCTTGTAGCAGACCGACAGGCCGACCGCGATCAGGATGAGCGGCGCCGCCTTGATGGCCAGCTCATGCAGCTGCCAGACCTCGCTCACCGGCTGGATGAAGTAGATGTTGAAGGCATCGAGCGGATTGACGCCGAGCAAGGCGAACATGATGCCGCCGGCAATCATCGTCAGCGCGAAGGCGATGAAGGGTGAGAGCACCGAAAACAGCGCCGAGCGCTGCGGGCGTTTGACCAGTTCGAGGCGCATCATGCCGTCTCCATGGTGTGTTCGGCGTGGCCGGGCTCGGCGCCGCCCATCAACAGGCCGATCTTCTCGAAAGTGGCCTCGGCGATGGGCAGTGGCGCCGACAGTTCGCCGTTGTGCATGACCGCGATCGCGTCCGAGAGTTCGAACAATTCGTCGAGGTCCTGGCTGATGACCAGAACCGCCGAGCCGCTGCGGGCAAGCTCGATCAGCGCCTGACGGATATGGGCGGCGGCACCGGCATCGACGCCCCAGGTCGGCTGGTTGACGACCATCACGCTCGGCTTGCGGTCGAGCTCGCGGCCGACGATGAATTTCTGCAGGTTGCCGCCGGAGAGCGCCGCCGCCTCAGGATCGGGCGCGCTCTTGCGCACGTCCATCGCGGCGATGATGCGCTGGGCGGCGCTGTAGACCGAACCGTTCTTGACCATGCCGCCGGAGCCGACGAAGGACCTGCCGTCGGTGGCATGGCGCGAGAGCAGCAGGTTCTCAGAGAGCTTCATGCGCGGCGCCGCGCCATGGCCGAGGCGTTCCTCCGGCACGAAGGCGGCGCCCATCAGCCGACGGCCCGTGATCGAGAGCCCGCCGGCATCCTTGCCGCGGATGCGCACCGAACCGGAATCCTGCTGCAGCACCTCGCCGGAGACGGCTTCGAAGAACTCGCCCTGGCCGTTGCCGGCGACACCGGCGATGCCGATCACCTCACCGGCGCGCACGGAAAGATTGACGTTCCTGAGCGGGATGGCGAAGGGCGTCGCGGGCTTGCGGGTAAGGCCGCGGATTTCGAGCAGCGCCGGCGCGGTCTCGATGCCTTCGGCCGGCGCGCGCACCACCGCCTTGACCTCGTTGCCGACCATCATGCGGGCGAGCGATGCGGCCGTCTCCTGCCGCGGATTGCAGTGGCCCACAACCTTGCCGTGGCGCAGCACGGTGGCGCGGTCGCAGATGCGTTTGACCTCTTCCAGCCGATGCGAGATGTAGAGGATCGACTTGCCTTCCGCGCGCAGCCGCTCCAGCGTCTCGAACAGCTTGTCGGCTTCCTGCGGCGTCAGCACCGAGGTCGGCTCGTCGAGGATGATGAGTTGCGGCGTCTGCAACAGACAGCGGATGATCTCGATGCGCTGGCGCTCGCCGACGGAAAGATCGCCGACCAGCGATTCCGGATCGAGCGGCAGGCCGTAGCTGTAGGAGAGCGCCCGCGCCTTCGCGGCGATGGTGCTGATCGGCGAGCCGTCGTTCAGCGAAAGCGCGATGTTCTCGGCCGCTGTCAACGCTTCGAACAGCGAGAAATGCTGGAAGACCATGCCGATGCCGAGCTTCTTGGCGACACCGGGGCTGGTGATGCTGACAGCCTTGCCGTCCCAGAAGATCTCGCCCGAGTTCGGTTCCAGCGAGCCGAACAGCATCTTGACCAGTGTCGACTTGCCGGCGCCGTTCTCGCCAAGTAGCGCGTGGATCTCGCCCCTCGCGATGTTGAGATCGATGTGATCGCACGCCGTCAGCGTGCCGAAGATCTTCGTAAGGCCACGAACCTCGAGCAGGTTCGCCCTGTCATGATTTGCACTCACAGTGCCTCCCATCCAGTCACCCGGATATGTTCTGTGTTCCCGCAAGCATGGTATGCGCGGCCGGCTCCCGCCGGAAAGCGGCACCCAACTTGAAAGAGCTTCAAGAATTCCAGCGGAAACTCAAGACCTAAGATAGACCTATTGAGAGTGCAGAAAAGACTGTTTGGCTTTTCGGCCAAGCCCCTGCCTGTGCGCACGGCAAGGGATTGAAAAACAAGGTAGCCGGCTCAAAGCATGTCTCCCGAAAGTGGGAACCGGTTTCGGGACGAAGACATGCTTGAAATCAAGATCAAAGCGCATGGAGCGAACCTGAAAGGTCGCGACGCGCTTAGGGAATGAGGACGGTTGTGCCGGTCGTCTTGCGGCCCTCGAGATCGGACTGCGCCTTTGCCGCATCCTTCAGCCCATAGCGCTGGTTGATCTTGATCTCGACGGCGCCGCTCAGCACCACATCGAAGAGCGCCTCAGCCGATGCCACCAGATCCTCGCGCCTGGCGTTGTAGACGAAGAGCGTCGGGCGGGTTGCGTAGAGCGAGCCCTTCTGCGCCAGGAGCGACATCGAGAAAGGCGGGATCGGCCCCGACGACTGGCCGAAGCTGACGAACATACCAAGTGGCCTCAGGCAGTCGAGCGAAGCGGGAAAAGTGTCGTTGCCGACGGAATCGTAGACGACGTCGCACTTCTTGCCGCCGGTGATGGCCGCGACGCCGGCGACGAAATCCTGCTCCGTGTAGTTGATGACATGGTCGAAACCGTGCGCCTTGGCGAGCTCGATCTTGTCGGCGGAACTCGCCGTGCCGATCACGGTCGCGCCGAGGTGCTTTGCCCACTGGCCGAGGATCAGGCCGACGCCGCCGGCCGCGGCGTGATAAAGGATCGTGTCGCCAGCCTTCACCTTGTACGTCCGGCGCAGCAGATATTCCGCCGTCATGCCTTTCAGCATCATCGCCGCCGCCTGCTCGTCGCTGATGCCGTCAGGCACCTTCACCACGCGGTCGGCGGCAATCACACGTTCCTCGGAATATGCGCCGACATTGACGGCGTAGGCGATGCGGTCGCCGGGCTTCAGCCAGTCGACTTCGGCGCCGACGGCCAGCACCACGCCGGCCGCCTCGCCGCCCGGGATCAGCGGGAACCCGCCGGGTGGCGGATAGAGACCCGAGCGGTGATAGACGTCGATGAAGTTGAGGCCGATCGCAGTGTGCCTGATCAGGATCTGCCCGGCGCCCGGCTGGCCGGGATCGGCATCTTCATAGGCCAGGACTTCGGGGCCGCCATGGGCGTGAATGCGGATTGCCTTGGACATCGCTCAACTCTCTCGGGAAAGGGCAGAAGCAGGATCTGGAGCATGATCCTGAAAGGTGAGAACCGGATTTCGGAAAAGATCATGCACCAACAAAAAGTTAGGTCAGGATTTCTTGCCGCCAAGATTGGGGAACATCTGCATGATACCCCCGATGCAGGCGAGATAGAGGCCAGTGACCGTGATACCGGCCTTGGTGAAGATGCTGACCTGCTCGCTCAGAACTCCGATCTTGTCGTAAAAGGCGGCAAGCGCCGCCTGCGCCAGCGCAAGCGCGCCGAAGGCGCACCACAAAAGCGTCATGCCGAGATTGATCGGCCTGAGCCGGACCACGCGCACGGGATGGATGAAGTTGATAGGCACGAAGGTAAGGACGCCGGCGACCACCACCACGGCGAACGAAACCCACTGCCCCGGCTCGATGACAAAGAGCGTGAACACCACCATGTTCCAGACGACCGGGAACCCCTTGAAGAAGTTCTCCTTCGTCTTCATGCCGGTGTCGGCATAATAGATCGCGCTCGACACCACGATGATGGCCGCCGACAGGAACGACAGCCGCTCGCCCATCAAACCGCGCTGGTAGAGCGCGAAGGCCGGGATGAGCACATAGGTCACATAGTCGATGATGTTGTCGAGCAATTCGCCAGACCATGTCGGCAGGATTTCCTTGACCTCCAGTTTTCGCGCGATCGGGCCGTCGATGCCGTCGACGAAAAGCGCCAGCCCCAGCCACCAGAACATCGCCGTCCAGCGCTCCTCGCTGGCCGCGACCAGGGACAGGAAGGCGAGGAACGAACCGGACGCGGTGAGCAGGTGCACCGAAAAGGCGCGCGCCTGCGGCCATGTCACTTTCTTCTTCGGCAGCGGAATCCGCTCGGCGATTTTCTTGGCCGCTTTCCGGGCCGCTGTGTTCTTGCTCACGGGCCCCGCCAATCCAGCTTGCAGATCTCGGCCGAGCGGCCGGCGAAATTCCAGTTGCGGCCGAAGGCGCGCATCTTGCTCTTGTCGGACTTCGCCACGATGATTTCCGGCGCGATCCAGTATTCGGAATTGGTGATCACCGTATCCTTCTCGCGGTCCTTGCCGGGTATCGGCGTCACCGCGCCGTCGATGATCTTCGGTATCTGGAAGACTCGCGTTCTGTCACGCGTCTCATAGCTTATCGGCACCTGCTCGACGCCGAGGAATTTGCCGACCAGGATCGACAGCAGCGACGTCGTGCCGCCGGCCTTGCCGGTGAAGATCTTGGTCAGCGCCTTCACCGCATAGACCGAAGCGCGCTTGTCGATGAACAGGCCGGCGGTCCAGTTGCCGCGGCTCATATAGCCAGGGATTTCCATGATCAGCCCGAGATTGAGACCGGAGAGGTCGACCTCGCCGAAATGGCCGGCGTCGATGCGGAATCCGGCCCAGGTCTGGCAATAACCCTCGGTCGGCGGGTGGCTGCCGAGCGACAGAACGCAGGGGCAGAAAACCGTGCAATTGCAGGAGAGCACCAGCTCTCCCTTCATCGCCCAGCTTTGATCCGTCATCGAATTCTCCCCTTACGCCGAAACTAATAGCAGGGCGCCGGCCCACACAAGCAGTATCGCACCGGCAACCCGGCTGGCCACCCTGCCGGCGGTCTGTTTTTCGATCAGGGTGAACAGCCCGATCAGCGCCATCCAGAAGACATTCATCGCGCCGACGGCGAACATCACCAGCATCAGCGCCCAGCAGCAGCCGAGGCACCAGACGCCCTGCTCCATCCCCAGGCGAAGGATGCGCCCCGGTTTCGCGCTCCAGTTGGCGAACAGGATCGAAAACGGGTTTCGGCATTTCTTCAGGCACGCCTGCTTCAAGCCGCTGAATTGATAGAGACCGGCCATCGTAAGCGCGGCTGCCCCGGCAAGCCCGACGACCGGATCGAGCACCTGCCCCGACGCAAAGCCATGAACCCCGAGCGTCAGCGCGGCGAACGCTACAGACGCACCCAGCCAGGTCGCGAGATATCCCGCCACCAAAACAAGAGGGTGGACAACGGGCTCGCCCTTGATCCGGGCGGTGTCCGCAATCTCGCAATAGGTGCGGATCATCGGCACCGCCGAAGGCAGCATCGCCGCCACCGCCATCAGGAACCACATCAGGACGAACGCCCACATCTGCGCGCCGGCCGAGCCCGCAAGCGGAGCCGGCGCAAGGCACAAAGCGAAAAGGCGATCGAAAAAATCCGGCAGCGGCAGTCGCGGCAGATCCTTCAGCAGCGTATCGCCAGGGGCGCCGCCGGCGAGGCGGCTTTCGGCGCCGCGGATGGCCATGGCGGCAAGGATGAACCAGGCCAGCACGATGCCTGCGCCGATGGTGAGCGTCACGGCAAGGCGCGGGCTCCGCGCGAGCCCCGCCGCGACGCGGCCGGCGCGGTCGAGATGGCTGAAATCGTGCTCCTGGCCGGTCATGGCAATCGAATGGGCCGAATCGCCGCGTTGATCAAGCCCGCCGATCTGCCCTATATCGCATGGAGGCCGATGGCCGCCCCATCAACGTGGAAGCCCGGCGTGCAGCAGAACGACAAAGCCCGCATATTGGTTGCCGGCAGCGGTCCGGCCGGCCTGATCGCGGCGCTCGGCTTCGCCGAGGCGGGTTTTGCCGTGACGCTGGCAGGTCCTGAGGTCACGACCAGCGACGGCCGCACCACTGCCCTCATGAATCCTTCGCTGAAAGTCCTCGAGCGGCTCGGCGTGCTGGATGGGCTCAGGCCGCATGCGGCGCCGTTGAAGGTGATGCGCATTGTCGATGCGACGCGCCGGCTGATCCGCAGCCCGACCGTCACCTTCCGCGCCAGCGAGATCGGCGAGGAGCAGTTCGGCCTCAATCTGCCGAACAATATCCTGATCCCGGCGTTGGCCAAGGCCGTTGCCGCGCACGCCGGCATCGAGTGGCGAAAGTCGATGGTCGAGACGTGGCGGCTCGAGGCCGACCAGGCGCACGCCATACTGGCTGACGGCAGCGAGGCCTCCGCGTCGCTGGCTGTCGCCGCCGACGGACGCCTGTCGCCGGCGCGCGAAGCCGCCGGCATCAAGGCCTCCGCGCGGCCCTACCCTCAGTCGGCGCTCGTTCTCAATTTCAGCCATCGCAGCGAACACGGCTTCATCTCGACCGAATTCCACACCGAGACCGGGCCGTTCACCCAGGTGCCGCTGCCGGGCAAGCGCTCCAGCCTGGTCTGGGTGGTAAAGCCGGAGACGGCAAAGGAACTCGCAGCACTCGACGATGCCACCTTGTCCGTCAGGGTCGAGGAGCAGATGCAATCGATGCTCGGCCGCGTTTCGGTCGAGCCCGGCCGCCAGGTCTATCCGCTGTCGGCCGCCTCGCCCGGCCGTTTCGCGCAAAACCGTGTGGCGCTCGTCGGCGAAGCCGCCCACGTCTTCCCGCCGATCGGCGCGCAGGGCCTCAACCTTGGTATCAGGGACATCGACGATCTGATTGGAATCGCCAGCGAAAACCGCGACGATCCGGGCTCAAGGCTGTGCCTCGCAGCCTATGACACAAGGCGCCGTCCCGATATCCTGGCGCGCAGCAGTGCGGTGAACCTGCTCAACATGTCGCTGCTGTCCGACATGTTGCCGGCGCAGCTGGCGCGCAGCGCCGGCCTCAACGTGCTGGGCAGCTTCGCGCCGCTGCGCGCCTTCTTCATGCGAGAAGGCCTGCGGCCCGGCAGCGGTTTTCGGGCGCTCGCCGGTGGCTTCAGGAAACAGGCCGCGCGCTAAGGCGACAAATGTGGACTTCGCGCTTTCCGGTCGCGAAACCATTGCATTCGCCGGTCCGTAGTTTGGCCATAAGGCGGCGTTGCGGCATTTGAATTGGGGCAACGTCTGCGCCAATGGTACCAAGTCGAAAGTCGGGGTCGATTTTTGGCTGCGTGACGTGTAAATTCAAGACCTTAGGCGCCGTGCGCGCAAGCCGCTGACGGCGCCTCGGGTCGAGTGCATGACCGCGAAAATCGGAATCGATTTTCGAAAAGGATCATGTGCAAAAGCAAAGCGCTACAGCGTCCTTTGCGCGTCAAAAAGGACGCGCGGCGCTGTAGATGGTGAGTGCGATGAAAACGGCCAAATTCGCGATCGGACAGGTGGTTCGCCACCGGCTGTTTCCCTTCCGTGGCGTGATCTTCGACGTCGATCCGCAATTCGCCAACACCGAGGAATGGTACGAAGCCATTCCCGCGGAAATGCGTCCGCGCAAGGACCAGCCTTTCTATCACCTCCTCGCCGAGAATTCCGAGACCGAGTACATCGCCTACGTGTCCGAGCAGAACCTGCTTGAGGACCGGTCGGGCGAGCCGGTGCGGCATCCGCAGATCGGCGAGATGTTCGACAAGCTGCCCGACGGGCGTTACGAGCCGAAGCGCCACTCGAAGCACTGAAAGGCTGAACAGCAGGCAACAAAAAAGCGGGGCAATCGCCCCGCTTCTTTCATGCTGGAGAAACCGCTCCGGCGATCAGTTGGCGGTCTTCGCCTTGTCCTGCTCTTCCTTGAGCTTCTTGGCGAAGTCCTGATTGTTCTTGGCGACGAAGTCCTGCAGCTTCTTCTGCCGGTCCTCGATGTCCGACTGCTGCAGCGGCGGGCCGTCATAGGCGCCGCTGAAGCCGGTCAGCGCAACCTTGATCGGGTTCGGCTGGTTCTGGAAATTGACCGAGGTGAGCGTGATCTGCTGGCCCTTCTTGAAGGACGCGACAAGCTGGTCGGTCAGCGGCACTTCGGCCACGCAGCGATCCGGGAAGCAGATCACATAGTCGAGCTTCTGCGCCTTGCCGGCATCGATCTGCAGGCCGATGCCCGGAGGAACGAGGCGGCCGGTCGGGACCGTGACCTGGAACACCTTGCGGTTCACCTTGCCCTTGAGCTCGATCAGGCTGACGCCGGTGACGAGCTGGCCATTGCCGGCGGTGACGATGTTCTGCACGTTGCAGATGTCGACGTCTTCCTGCTTGGTGCAGGCCTTGAACCAGCCCTGCGGAATCTGCGGCTGCTGCTGTGCCGAAGCGGTGAAAAGCCCGGCGCCCAGGACACCGACCACGCCTGCGGCCAGCACCGAAAGGCGATACGCGTTGCTCGTCATATGGTGCACTTTCCTCTCAAATGATCCCGGGGACCGGCTTCTTGCTGCCGTGTGGTCCCGCTACCTGTTGCCCAAATGAGGCAACAGCATGACTTCGGAGCGCGTGTTACACTGCCAGCGACGCCGAATCCAGCCCGGTTTCCGGGATTTCTTCCAGGTTTCTCCTCGCTGAACGAAGCTCGATTTGCGATGCACCGGCTGAACCCGGTTTCCACCGGCGCGCGCCGATTCAATCGGGGGGCGAAATGCTCTAGGGTGCGTGTCGAATCACCAAGCTGCCCGGCAAGGAGACGGTCATGGACCGCGTTCTCGTTCGGCTCATCGCCGCGACCTCGTTTCTGGCCCTCTCGCTGCTTCCGGCTTTGTCGGAACCGAGGCACGGCATCGCCATGCAGGGCGAACCGGCGCTGCCTGCGGACTATCAGCATTTCGACTACGTCAATCCAGATGCGCCGAAGGGCGGCAACGTCACCTATTGCGTCGTCGGCAGTTTCGACAATCTCAATCCTTTCATCCTGAAGAGCTTGCGCACCACCGCGCGCGGCATGATCGACACGGTCTACGGCAACCTCGTCTTCGAGCCGCTGATGCAGCGCAATTACAACGAGCCGTTCAGCCTCTATGGCCTGCTCGCCGACAGCGCCGACATGGATCCGGAACGCAAGAGCATCGAGTTTCATCTCAATCCGAATGCCAAATGGTCGGATGGCCAGCCGGTGACGCCGGAGGACGTGCTGTTCACCTACGATGTCTTCACCGACAGCGGCCGCCCTCCCTACAGCGACCGCATGAGCATGATCGCCAAGCTGGAGAAGACCGGCGACCACAGCGTGAAATTCACCTTCAACGACAAGGCCAATCGCGAATTTCCGCTGATCATCGCGCTGACGCCGATCATCCCCGAGCACGCCTTCGACAAGGACACTTTCGACAAGACCACGTTGAAACCGCTGATCGGCAGCGGCCCCTACACGGTAGACAAGGTGCAACCCGGCCAGCGCATCGTCTTCAAGCGCAATCCCGATTACTGGGGCAAGGACATCCCCTCGAAGCGCGGCTTCGACAATTTCGACCGGATCACCATCGAGTATTTCCTCAACGCCAACGCCAAGACGGAAGCCTTCAAGAAAGGCATCTGCGCCCTCGACGACGAGACCGATCCGGTCAAGCGCGACCGCGATATCGACTTCCCGGCCTTCCGCAAGGGCGATGTGAAGCAGGAATATTTCGACACGGGCATTCCGCCCGTGGTGACGGGATTCCTGTTCAACACCAGGCTGCCGAAGTTTTCCAATCCGCTCGTGCGGCGCGCGCTCGGCATGCTCTACGACTTCGAGTGGGCGAACAAGAACCTGTTCGCCGGCAAGTTCAACCGCACCATGAGCTTCTGGCAGAACTCCGATCTCTCCGCGCTCGGCCATCCTGCCGACGATCGCGAGAAGGCGCTCCTTGCCCCCTACCCCGGCCGCGTGCCGGTCGAGGTGATGGACGGCACCTGGCGGCCGCCGGTCACCGACGGGTCCGGCCAGGACCGCAAGGTGTTGCGAGCAGCCTTCGAACTCCTGAAAGGCGCCGGCTATCGAGTGGAGGACGGCAGAATGCTCGATCCTCAAGGCAATCCCTTCGGCTTCGAAATCCTGACGTCGTCGCAGGACGAGGAGCGGCTTGCAGCCCTTTATCAGCGCACGCTGGAGAAGATCGGCATCGACGTCACCATCCGCGGCCTCGACGGAGATCAGATCCAGTCGCGCAAGCAGCGGTTCGACTTCGAGGTCCTCATCGGCACGAGCGGCTTCAACAATTCGCTGTCGCCCGGCAGCGAGCAGGTCGGGCGTTGGGGATCTGTCGCGGCCAAGCAGGAGGGTTCATTCAACCTGGCGGGCGTGGCCGATCCCGCGATCGACGCGGCGATCAACGCGATGCTGAATGCCCGCGTCAAGGAAGACTATGTCGCCGCAGTGCGCGTTCTCGACCGGCTGCTCATCTCCGGCAACTACATCGTGCCGATGCAATACAACACGCAGCAGTGGCTCGCTTACTGGGGCTATCTGGAACATCCGCAAAAGACCCCCATATTTGGCTATCAGCTGCCGACATGGTGGCGAAAGCCCAACTGACGAAACCCCACCCTGACACGGATCAAGCAGGAGACGAGCATGAGTGCCGAGAACTCCATCACTGTCGATGTGGTGTCCGATGTGGTCTGCCCCTGGTGCTTCATCGGCCAGAAGCGGCTGGACATGGCGATCGCAGCTGCCGGCGATATCGACGTGCATGTGCGCTGGCGGCCGTTTCAGCTCGATCCAACCATTCCGCAAGGCGGCATGGATCGCCGCGAATACATGCTGGGCAAATTCGGCAGCGAGGAGCGCATCCGCCAGATCCATGCGCGCATCGAACCGCTCGGCGAAGCGGAAGGCATCCATTTCGCCTTCGGCGCCATCAAGGTCGCGCCTAACACGCTGGACGCGCACCGCGTCATCCGCTGGGCGGGCGCCGCCGGCGAGGACGTGCAGAACCGCCTGGTGCGCCGGCTCTTCCAGCTGAATTTCGAGGAAGGCGCCAATCTCGGCGACCATGCCGTGTTGGTCGAGGCGGCCAGCGAGGCCGGCATGGACGCTTCGGTGGTCGAGACGCTGCTGCCGACCGACGCCGATGTCGAGGCCGTGCGCAACGAGATCGCCACCGCCTCGCGCATGGGCATCACCGGCGTGCCCTGCTTCCTGCTCGAAGGCAAATACGCCGTGATGGGCGCGCAGGACGCTGACACGCTTGCCGACGCTATCCGCCAGGTCGCCCAGGCCAAGGCGCGCGGCGAGCTCGAAATCGCGGGTTAAGACTATTTCACCGTCACCTTCGCCTTGCTGACGAAGAAGCCGTGGCCGCTGCTGCTCGTGCAGGTCAATCCCTTCTTCGACGACAGGCAAGTGAATGACCCCTTGCTCCAGCTGTTGCCGTAGCCAAGCTTGGTCACATCGCCGCAGCAGCCCTGCTCGCCGGGGTTCTTGATAAGCGTCGCCGGCCCTTTCGGCCCCAGGATCACCGTCACGTAGCTCGGCTCGACACGGGAACAGGAAAGCTCCGGTCCGCCGTCCTGCGGCTGGTAGGTGCTGGTGCCGCCCTTCGGCGTGTAGATGCAGCCGATATTGCCGGACGGCGTGTTGAATTCGATCTGGCCTTCCGCGTCGGCTGGAATGGTCTGATTGCCGGCATGTGCCTGCGGCAGCCAGGCGAACACTGCGAGCATCGCGGCCGAAAACATCCGTATAGACATCGTTGATCCCCCCTCTATGCGAAGCCGCGCAGATTCGACCTCTGGGGGACAAAATTGTCAACGCCAGCCCATCGCCCCGGTCGGGCCCGTCCGCTTCAGCGGCAGCGCGGCAATCGACAAACACGATTCGCCACCAAAGCTATTTCCGGAAATTTCGCAGCGCTGGAAGAGGTGATTCAGGGGTGCCCGAACGAGACTGGGAGCGGGCTGCTTTTGGGTCCGTGCATTCCCCTCCGGTCGCTAAAACGGCGGACCGGCATGTCATTTCCATTCACAAACCCGTGTTTTTGCTTTCCCCAGGGGAAAGCCGCACCGGACTCCGGGTCCCTGCCCCAACCAACTGAAATAAAAAATAGAATCCGCGCCACGAGCCCCCGACCGGCGAGGCGGTTCTGTTGCCCTCGCGCCACGCCGGGTAACCGTGTTCACATTCGGTGGCAGAAAATTAATGGAAAATGATCAATTGGTGTTACCATGTGTAACAAAACAAGAAAGGTTTGGGCGGGATCGTGATTCGGGTCGGCAGACCGCGACGTACAGTACCGGAGCAAACATTCGGCGAGGCGGCAAAGTCCTCGCCCCTGACGCCGGTATCGTCGATGCGTACTTTCTGGGGGCTGATGCGGGCCTACTGGTTCTCCGACCGCTGGAAGGAAGCCTGGACCCTCACCCTCGTCATCGCGCTGCTGACGGCGCTCTCCAGCAAGGCCGGCGTGTGGTTTGCCATGGCATCGGGCGAACTGGTCAACTCGATCGCCTTCTTCCACGATGCCGCCAACACCAATCCGTTGCAGTCGCTGCTGACTGATGCCGGCATATTGGTGCTGCTGGTGGTGCTCAAGGACGCCGGCTTCACCGGCGTGCGCAACCTTGTTTCGACGACGTTGCACCGCAAATGGCGCGGCTGGCTGAACAGCCAGTTCAACCGGGCGCTGCTCGACGGCAACCATACCCATTTCCATGCCCAGCATGGCTCGGTGGCCGGCGGCATCGTCGCCCCTGACAACATCGACCAGCGCATCCAGGAATCGATCAAGGACATGACCGGCGGCGCGATCGGTCTCGCCATGGGCGTTCTGGGTGTGGCGACCTCGCTCTATTTCGTCGGCGAAAACCTCATCGGAGCCTCGGTGGAGGTCAAAGGGCTGGAGTTTCTTGGCAGCTATGGCAGCGCCGTACTGGCCTTCCTGGCGGTCGCCACCTATGTGCCGCTCAATACCTGGATCGCGGTCAAGCTCGGCGGGCTGCTTGAACGTCTGAACATACGCATGCAGCAGGCCGAGGGCAGCTATCGCGGCGAATTGATCACCTTCCTGCGCCGCAGCTTCCACGTCGCCGCTTCGCATGGCGAGGATGTGCAGAAGTCGATGCACGACAAGCTTTATGTCGACATCGACAAGACCTGGGGAAGGCTGAACGTCGTCAACACAAGCTACACTTCATTCGAGCTGATCTATAACTTCATCGGTGCCCGTATCGTCGCCTATGGACCCGGTCTCGTGCCGTTCATCCACAACGGCTTCGACCTCAAAGGTTACATCACCGGCTCCGAAATGGTCGCCCAGCTGATCAGCCAGTGTTCGTGGTTCATCCATGTCATGCCGGCGATCGCGACGCTCCGGGCCAACAGCCAGCGCGTGACCGAGCTCGCCAACGCCATCGAGAACGTCCAGCAGCCGCAGGAATTCTATCGCCAGACCGGTCGCTCGGACTTCAGCTACGCCGCGCAAAATCCTGTCTTCGGCCTGACCATCCAGAAGCTGGAGCTGGCGCATCAGGGCGAGGACGCGACGCCCTTCCTCAGCGCCGCCAACCTGCGCTTCCGTCGCGGCGAATGGACATTTCTCAAAGGCGAGTCCGGCTGCGGCAAGACCTCGCTGATCAAGGCGATCAACGGCCTGTGGCCCTATGGCCGCGGCACAATCGTCTTCCCGGAAGGGGTAACGAGCTTCTACGCCGCCCAGGAGGTCAAGCTGCAGCAGGTGTCGCTGAAGCAATTGGTCTGCCTGCCGGGCTCGGAGAACGATCACGCCGACATGCATGTGGCGGCGGCGCTCCACAAAGCCGGCCTCGGCGAATTCATCGGGCATCTGACCGATGAGAGCCGCGAGGGCAAGATTTGGGATCAGGTCCTGTCCGGCGGCCAGAAGCAGAAGCTGGTGGTCGCCCGCATCATCCTGCAGCAGCCCGGACTATTGTTCCTCGACGAGGCGACCGGCGCGCTCGATCCCGACGGCAAGATCGCCTTCCACGAAGCGATCAAGGCCAATTGTCCCGATGTCACGGTAATCAGCGTGATGCACGAGGCCGTGCCGCCGCGGTCGCTCTCCGGTGAAGAATTCTACCACAGCGTCGTCGCGATCGCCGATGGCGTCGCAACCAAGAAGCCGCTGGCCCCCGCCCTGCCGCGCGAGCTCACGACCATCCTCGCGCAGCCCCGGCCGGCCGAGGATAAGTGGCTGCGCTTCCGGCGGCTGAAGCAGAAATAGCAGTCATACCAAGCCTTTGATCGGCCGCCACGATGTCGCGATGGCGGCCCTCGATCACAGTCTCGCGAGCCGGCGTCCCTTCGCTCATTTTCCGCACTCTCCGCGATTGACTCGGCAAAACGCGCTCCTATGTTGCGCCCGCTCGCAGAATTCAGTTCTCGAAACCGCGAGCAGAAAGGTCAACCCGCCATGCCTGGCGACAGTCACAGTCGAACGCAACCGCCGTCCGCCTTGACGTGACCTGACGGCTCACGTCCTGCCGGACGGCAAGGAGTGAGCCATGAACGAATTCGCACCCGTATTGGACGACGAAGCGGTCGCCGTCGCCCGTGTTCTTGCCAACGATCACGTCGCCGATTCTCGGCTATCCTGAAGAGAGCGCCGCCTCGATCATGACGACGGAGTTCGTCAGCGTGCCTTCGGACTGGACCGTCGGCCGCACGCTCGACTACATCCGCAAGGTCGAGCGCACCCGCGAGACCGTCTATGCGATCTACATCACCGATCCGGAGACGCAGCTTCTGCTGCGGGCGACGGGCCTGCGCAGGCTGATTACCGGCGAGCCGGAGGACTCGATCCTGTCGGTGGCGCCGGACCGCGTGCCGGTGACGGTCACGCCGCTGACCGATCGCGAAACGCTGGCGCAGACGATCTCCAAATACGACCTGCTCGCGGTGCCGGTTGTGGATCAGGGCAAGATCCTCGGCATCGTGAGCATCGACGACATCATCGACACGATGGTCGAGGAAACGACCGAAGACGTGCATCGTTTCGGCGGCATGGAAGCGCTGGACGAGCCCTATATGAAGATGGGCTTCCTCGCCATGATCCAGAAGCGGGCCGGCTGGCTCTGCGCATTGTTCCTCAGCGAGATGCTGACGGCGAACGCAATGCAGAGCTATGAAGGCGAGTTGGAGAAGGCGATCGTGCTCACCCTCTTCATCCCGCTGATCATGAGCTCGGGCGGCAATTCCGGCTCGCAGGCGACCTCGCTGGTGATCCGCGCGCTGGCGCTGCGCGAGATCGGCCTTCGCGACTGGTGGCGTGTCGCCTTGCGCGAGCTGCCGACAGGTTTGGTGCTCGGCTCGATCCTCGGCATGGTCGGCATCTCCCGCATCGCGCTCTGGCAGTATTTCGGCTTCTACGACTATGGCCCGCACTGGGTGCTGATCGCGGCGACCGTGGGAGCGGCGCTGATCGGTATCGTCACCTTCGGCTCGCTGTCGGGTTCGATGCTGCCTTTCGCGCTGAAGCGCATCGGCTTCGACCCGGCCAGCGCCTCGGCGCCGTTTGTCGCCACGCTGGTCGACGTCACCGGGCTGGTCATCTACTTCTCGGTGGCGCTGGTGATCCTGCGCGGCACCTTGCTTTAAAACCCTGGCCTCACCGTCGCCGGCCTTTGCCGGCGGCGGTTCCGCTCCGCAACGCCGTGTTCAGACGCGCTCGCCGTTCTTCACGCGGTAGGTCGGCTTGTACATGGTGACGAGTTCCTCTGCCGCGGTCGGATGGACGGCCATGGTGCGGTCGAAATCGTCCTTGGTGAGCCCCGCCTTCAGCGGAATGCCGAGAAGCTGCGCCATCTCGCCGGCGTCGGGACCGAGAATATGGGCGCCGAGCACCTTTCTCGTAGCGCCGTCGACCACCAGCTTCATCAGCATCTTCTCGTCGCGGCCCGACAGCGTGTGCCGCATCGGACGGAAGGAAGCGCGATAGACCTCGATATCCGCGAAGCGCTTGACCGCTTCATCCTCTGACAGGCCGACCGTGCCGATCTCCGGCTGCGAGAACACGGCCGTCGGGATGGTGTCGTGGTCAGCTGATGTCGGATTGCCCTTGAAGGCGGTCTCGATGAAGCACATCGCTTCGTGAATCGCCACCGGCGTCAGCTGCACCCGATGGGTGACGTCGCCGATCGCCCAGATGTTGTCGATATTGGTGCGGGAATATTCATCGACGACGATCGCGCCGGTCTTGCCGAGTTCCACACCGACGCCCTCGAGCCCCATGTTCTCAGTATTCGGGATGCGGCCGATCGCCAGCATGACCTGGTCGACCGTCAGCGCCTGGCCGCTGGAAAGCAGCACGTCCAGCCTGCCTTCCGGGTTCTTGCGCACCCATTCGGACACCGCGTGGCAGAGGATCCTGATCCCCTTCTTCTCCATCGTCTCATGCAGCGAGCGGCGAAGGTCCATGTCGAAGCGGCTGAGGATCTCCTGGCCACGGTAGACAAGCGTGGTCTCCACGCCGAGCCCGTGAAAGATGTTGGCGAATTCGACCGCGATGTAGCCGCCGCCCTCGATCATGATCGCCTTCGGCAGCTCCTTGAGATCGAAGGCCTCATTGGAGAAGATGCAATATTCGTGGCCGGAAAGTGCCGGATGAGGGGCCGGCCTGCCGCCCGTGGCGATCAGGATCTGGTCCGCGGTGACGGTGCGGTCCTCGGCGGCCAGATAGACGGCATGCTGGTCCACGAGCACCGCGCGCGAATGGAAAGTCTCGCCGCCCGCGCCATCCACATTCCTCTTATAGATCGCCTCCAGCCTGGCGATCTCCTTGTCCTTGTTGGCAACCAGTGTCGGCCAGTCGAAGCTCGCCTCGGGCACCGTCCAGCCATAGCCGGCCGCGTCCGCAAAATGCTCGGGGAACTGCGAGGCATAGACATAGAGCTTCTTCGGCACGCAGCCGCGGATGACGCAGGTGCCGCCGTAGCGATATTCCTCGGCGATGGCGACGCGCTTGCCGAGCGAGGCAGCAACGCGGGCCGCCCTCACCCCGCCGGAGCCGCCGCCGATGACGAAAAGGTCATAATCGTAACCGGCCATCGGATAGGCTCCTGCAAGATGAGAGGGACGCGTCAGAGGTAGGCTGCCAGGGGTCAAAAGAAAAGCCCGGGGAAACCCGGGCTTTATGGTCCAGCGGCGCTGCGCCGCGCAGACTGGCGATCAGTTCTGCGAATTATCCGCCGGTGCCGAGCCATCGGCCGGTGCGGAACCGTCGGCGGGCGCTGTGGCATCCTGCGCGGGCTTGGCCGGAGCTGCGGCCTTGGCGGCGGCGGCGAGTGTCTCGCCGACCTGCTGGGCGAGATCACGGGCGACGCCGTTCTGCCAGATGTCGGCTGCCTTCACCAGGTCGCGCGTGACCGTCGGGCCGCTGTCGAGCAGCTTCTTGCCGGCATCGGAGTTGTAGAAGGTGGCGATATCGTTGAGGTCCTTCTCGGAAAACACCTTGGCGTAGGCCAGCGCCGCCTCCTTCTCGAGATCGGCGCGCCGCGACGCGAGGCCGAGCGCCTTCTCGGTGACGGTCTTGCCGATCAGCTCCTGCATGTCGGGGTTCTTCTGGATCAGCTGGTTCTCGAGCGCGGCCGCGGCCTGCGGCAGGATGTTGTCGAACGGGTCCGTGGCATGAATAGCCGCGACTGCGGCCCGCGCGGCCTTGAGATGCGATTCGCTGATATCCTGCGAAAACGCCGGCGAGGACAGCGCAAGGACGGCTGAGGCCGCCAGAAGCGTCGAAAGGCGGCGAATCCGTTTATGCAACATCATGGTCGATAGAACTCCCTGGTTTTCGGGCGGCATGGACGGTTTGGATGCCGTCGCCGCCGGCGATGATGGCCGTTGACGCCAGCCCGATGAATAGACCGTGCTCGACAACGCCGGGAATGGCGAAGAGAGCATTCGAAAGCGCTCTTGTATCCGGAATGCGGCCAAAAGATGCATCGAGGATAAAGTGGCCGCCGTCTGTAACAAATGGCTGGCCCCCCGTCATCCTCAATGTCACCGGGCCGGCCAGGCCAAGGCTTGCCGCAGCCGCCCCGACCGCGATCTCGGTGGCGCGCAGGCCGAACCTGTTGACCTCGATCGGCAGCGGGAAACGGCCGAGGGTCTCGACCATCTTGGACTGGTCGGCAATGACGATCATGCGCTGGGAAGCCGCGGCGACGATCTTTTCGCGCAGGAGCGCGCCGCCGCCGCCCTTGATCAACGTCAGCGCCGGGTCGATCTCGTCGGCGCCGTCGATGGTGAGGTCGAGCTCGGGCGTTTCTTCAAGCGTCGACAGCGGCACGCCAAGCTCGCGGCAGAGTGCCGCGGTGCGCTCGGATGTGGGCACGCCGATGACGGCAAGCCCGGTCGCGACTTTCTCGGCCAGCAGCCGGACGAACTCGTCGGCGGTGGTGCCTGTGCCGATGCCGAGCCGCATGCCGCTGCTGACATGGCCGAGCGCCGCACGCGCGGCCTCGACCTTCAACTGTCTTGCATCCATGCCGATGTTGTTCCGATTTCGCTGGTTTCGCGCGCCTCCTAGCATTTTTGCCTGCCCCGTCAAAGGCTCTGCCTGTGGACCGATAGAGGCTGCTTGCTTGACCGCCGCGCAGCTTGTATCGGCTGCGGCACTTCAATCGCTGCAGGACTGCCATGACTCGACCGATCATCGTGTTCGACCTCGACGGGACGCTCATCGACACCGCGCCGGACCTGCTCGACAGCCTCAATCACAGCCTGGCGGCCGGCGAACTTGCCGCGGTCGACGAAGCCGGCTTCAGGCGCTTCGTCGGCCATGGCGGCCGCGTCATGATCGAACGCGCGCATGCGGCGCAGAACAAGGCGCTGATGGCGGAAGAGCATGACCGGCTGCTGAAACTCTTCCTCGACCATTACACGATCAACATTCCGGGCAAGTCGAGCCCCTATCCCGGCGTCGTCGCGGCGCTCGACCGCTTCCAGGCCGCCGGCTACCTGATGGCGGTCTGCACCAACAAATACGAAGCGAATTCGGTGGCGCTGATCGGCGCGCTCGGCCTGGATAAATACTTCGCGGCGATCTGCGGCCAGGACACCTTCGCCTTCCGCAAGCCCGACCCGCGCCATCTGACCGAGACGATCAGGCTGGCCGGCGGCGACCCGCACAGCGCCGTGATGGTCGGCGATTCGCAAACCGACATCGACACGGCGAAGGCCGCCGGCATCCCGGTGGTTGCCGTCGATTTCGGTTATACCGACCGCCATGTGCGCGAGTTCGAGCCGACGCTGGTGATCTCTCATTTCGATGCGCTGACGCCGGAACTGGCAGAACGATTGATCGCGGCGGCGCGCTGAACTGCGGGCCGGATCGAGCCCGCAGGAAATCACAAAACAAACCGCGGCAGATCGTCAGCACATCGCCTTGACTTAGCGCACCCGCCTCCCTTATATCGCGGCTCGCTACGGCCTTCGGGCCACAGGCGGGCGATTAGCTCAGCGGGAGAGCACACCCTTCACACGGGTGGGGTCGCAGGTTCAATCCCTGCATCGCCCACCATCCAACCTTCTGAAGTTGGATGATCTGGCCGCGACGAAATCCCTTGAAGATCTTTGCCAACAGGCGGGTGGCACCAGACGTGGTGCTCAGATCAGCCCTCTGCGCACGCTCAAATGCGTCACCGTAGTCACCAGGATGGCGCCGGTCATGAAATAGAGCGTGGCCAGGATGTTGCCGTGATGGAAATGAATCCCTGCGAACAGCAGGGCCATGACCACGGCAAGGAAAGCGATGATGCGCGAGAATTCGTCGGGCATGGAGCGACCTTGTGCAATGTGTTGAATGGCCGCCCTCATTCAGCCCCTCGCTCCATAGAGCGGTTTTCGATTTTTCGCAATCGGCCCTGAAGCACATACCAAACAACACGGTTTTTGGTGCGCAGCGAGGCCCGGCGTTTCTAAACCAGATCCACCTCGACCCACAGCCCACCCGGCCCCCGGGCAGGATCGCGCGGCGCGCTGCGCACCGCCAGGATCGAGCCCGATGGCGAAGCGAAGGCTGGCTTCCCATTCGCTTTCGCCAGCCAGGGATCGTCAGCGCGGATGACGCGACCGCTGGTCTTCGCCATGAGCGCGCTCAGGATCGGATCGTAAGGCATGGCGCCCCAATGAACGTTTTGAGCGTCGATCCTGCTGGTGGGAATGAAGGCCGAAAGGTCGGTGCTGGTCATCAGCTCCAAGCCCTGTTTTTGCGGTGTGGCGTTCTGGCTGCCGTGATGGGCAACCTTCAGGTACACCGTGCGCGCCATCAAGTCCGCTGCCGTGACGGTCTTTTCACCCACCTGGAATTTCAGATCCTTCCAGCTCAGCCAATTGCCGATCTGGGCGTCGCCGGGGAACAGGATGACGTGGCCGGTGTCAATGAATTCAAAGGCGAGCACCAGGCTGGTGTTGTTGACGCCACGATCGAGCTGCAGCGCGAGGTCGGCAGCAATTCCCATCCAGTCGGCGTCGATGCGGCGCCAGGACTGGTCGAGGCCCTCCGTGGGCGTGGCGTTGGCAACAGGCCCGGCGTAATGATCGCGGACAAAGGCGCCGATGTCGAACGCCCCGTCGTCTCCCTTGTAGCCGTTCAACGCCGCCGAAAGCTCGGTGCCGATATTGCGCTCGAATGGGCTGAGCTCGTCCACATAGGTTCCATCAGGGCTCTCGTTCACCGCAAGCCCGGCGGCGAGCGCGCGCGCGCTTGGCCCTCCTGAGGAGAGCGGATACATTTCGCCGGCCTTTTCCTCGAGCCGAAGCGCCGCCTTGTCGCGCGGCGGACCGAGCACGTAGATTTTGAGATTGGGCAAATCGGGAACCTGGGGCAGCGGTCCGCCCGGTTCGAAGTAGCAGGGCTGCCTGGTTGAAAGCTTGGCCGCCGCATCGCGCGCGGCGCGCACTCTTTCGCCGGCGGCGCCGAACTGGAAACTGAGGACGGACTGCAGACCGTAACGAACGGTTGCCACATGGGGAGTGAGCGCGCGCTCTGCGTCCAGCTTCCGGCTTGCGCTCTGCAATGCGGTCAGCGCGCTGGCCTTGAACTTGTCGATCTCGGCGGCTTCCGGATCGGCGCCGTTCTCGGTCCATGCCATCCAGACTTCCTTGATCCTGAAGCCCTTGAACAGATCGTTGGAGGTCAGGAAGCCCGATACGTGGTCCCAATGCTCGTGGGTGACGACGAGAACGTCGATCTCGCCCTTCGTCTCGGTTCTGATATCGGCGACAATGTCAGCGATCAGCTTCGAGCCGCCCTTGATGGACACATGGATACCGCAATCGATGAGGATGCGGAAAAGTGAACCGTCCGGCTTTGGCACGGTCAGCAGATGGCAATCGCCGATGCCCTGGCAATAATGCCGCACAGTCATGGCGCGACCCGCCGCGGAGTTGGCCGCTGTCCTCGACGTTGCGCGACGCGCCGGCTTCCTAGGCATGGTCGTCGTCCCCCTCGCTGGCATGCAGCATGGCGAAAGGCTCTGAAACGCCCTTGCCGAAATAGAGCGCCCGCAGCGGCGACAAGTAGTTCGCGGTCGCTGTTTCGGCTTGGCGCTTTTGCCTTTCTCGGCTGCCGCTGTTCTTGATGATCGAATAACGGATCTCTTCCTGACCCTGGCGGGGATCGATGATGATCGTCGCGCCGCCGCGGAACCAGACAAAGTCTTCGCCAGGCTTCACGCCATCCAGCTTCGGCGTCCCGTCAAGACCAATCGGAACACGCTGCTGTATGACAGCGATGATCTCGGTGCGGAACGAGCCGTCCTGCTCGATCCGGCGGGTCGGCCGCACGCTGGGGATGTCGAAAGTCGTCTCGCCCTTGGCCACCCTGTGCTGCACGCCGCCGTTCTTGTTGTAGCGTGGCAGATCGGGCAGCAGCCCGAACTGTTTGTAATCGTCGGGATTTGCCGCAAAGGCGCGGTGCATATCCCGCCACAGCGCGCGGCGGTTCTTTTCGTTGAGGGTAAAGATATCCGAGCGCTTGAGTTTCTGGTTCCAGCCAAGGTCTATCTTGGATATGGCGGCGCGCAGCCAGCTCGGCTTGGCTTCCTCCGGCGCGTTCCAGGCAAGCGTCTCTTCCGACACCGTGCGCACATCGCGCGGCAGAAGCTTGCGCTTGCGGAAGGATTCCATGAACGCCAGGCGATAGTGGAGCGGATCGTCGGGAAAGGCGTCGATATCGGCCGTGATCAGGGCCCGCAGATATTCGCCGAAGGTGATGTCGACCGCTGGGCAATAGTCGAGAGCGCGAATACACATTCCCAGCATCTGCTCGGCGATCTTGGCAACCTCGTCCGTGAGGCGTTCGACCAGGCTGGGATGCAGGCTGCTCGCCGGCAGCACGCCTGTTCCGCCGGTAGCCAGCTTTATCAGGTCGCTCGTGCGGCGGTCGACGATCGCCAGAAACGCCTGATAGACGGCAAAGACGAGGATCGAGCCCCGATCGTGCGGCTCGAAGGTCTTGGCATAGTCGAAGGGGTCTTTGACGTAATCGCGCAGCGGGCCAGCGCGGCCGCTGCCTTCACCGAACTGCGCCGCGATGCCGGACAGCAGCGTCTCGGCTGAAATCTTGCCCCCTCCTCTGGCGATCCCGAAACTGACCAGTTCCCTGAGGGTGAAGTGCTGAAACAGGGCCACGATGTCGGCGAAGGCCTCATGAAACGCCGGCACGTCCGGGTTGGAGGCTTCCTCGAAATGCCGGTGCAGCCCGTCGAGCAGCGCATGCGACATCTCATGGGCGATGATGTCGCTCGACAGGCATGAGAAGACGGTCGTGCCCGGTGTGGTGACATCGCCGTCCTTGCTCTCGGCCGGGAAATAGCCGAACAGCAAAGCCTTCTTGTCTGGACTGTAGTAGGCGTTGCCGGCGCGCAGCGCATGAGGATAGATGCGCAGCCGTGGCACCTCGAGCGCCTTCACCTCCATCCCGCGACTGCGGCCGTCGCCGCCGGCATAGTGCGGGGCCCAAAGCGCGCGACGCCCCAAGGCGCGCTCGAAATGGCCAATGGTGGTCATCGCGACGGCGTAGACCATCTGTTGGTGGAATTTCGGATTGCCTTCCGAAGGTGGCAATCCGTCCTGGGCGAGCAAGGTCTTGTCATTGAGATCGACCGGGTCATAGACCCGGTTGGACGCAGGATCGATGTCGACGACTTCCAGATACTCGCCTATCGGGCCGGGCAGCAACGCACGACCGCTTGAGGGATCATCGTCCCAAGGCACCGAAATGGTCGCCTGAAACACGGATACCGAATCGAGCTGCTTGGCGATGGAGGGATCCAGCGCGTAGATGCGCAACTGCCGGTTTGGCGGCGGCAGCGGATGCGGCGGCTTGCGCTTGATGGGCACCGCCGTCGCCTTTGGCGGCGTGGCCGCGGCTGCAGCTTTGGCACCAAGCCTCGCCAGGACGCCCTCGAGAAAGGATCTGAGCGGCTTCGACGGATTGCCCTCGTCCAGTGCGGCTTCCAGATAGCGATTGCGCGCTGCAGCCGAGATCGCCTTCGGATCTGCGTCCGGGTCGGCGATCGCCAGGTCGACCGATGGATAGAGCTGCGCCATCTGGGTCAGTTCGAGCGCCAGCATCTTGCGTTGCTGGGGCGCCACCGGCGCCAGCGAATTGCTTCCTGTGATGAAATCGAGCCAGTCCCACGAATATTTTGCCGGCGGCAATTTCGTGAGCTTGTTCTCCGGTCGCGGCATGACGGCGAGCGCCGCATCCGCCCTTAGCACGCCCTGGCCGATCTTTTCGGCCGTCTCGGCCTTGCCCATCGCCGCGGTCGACTTCAGCGCCGCTGAAAACAGTGCGAAGCGCACGGCTTCGATGCGCATCCAGGGCTGCGAATACGTCTTCACGACGTCCCAGTGCTCGGCCAGCCAAAGCGCAGCGGCTGCCGCGATTTGCGGCGTTGCAGCCGACGTGCCGTTGCCATCCATGTCGACAACCTTGGCGCAGTGGATCTCCGCCCAGGGCACGTTGGGCGTGTAGGCGCCGAGCGCCGTTTTCATCTTCGACGGTGGCCCGTAATTGCCCTGCATGGTGCCGAGGTCGAGGCCGGAATAGGCGCGGCCGTCGCCCATCACGCCGCATGCGGCCAGCACGCGGTTATACCGAGCGGGATAGACGATGCTGCGCGGCGTGACGGTAACGTTGTTGCCGGCTGCGGTCACCATGACCAGGCCTTGGTCATAAGCGAGGTTGACGGCATCCACCAGCGCTTGCGAGGTGAGGCCGCCCATGCTCATCGACAGCACCTGTGCACCCTGTTGGCGCGCATAGTCGATGCCTTGCACCATGGTACCAGTGGTCAGGCGCACCACCCAGTTGGCGATGCGCACCGGCAGGATCTTTGCCAGCGGAGATCCGCCGACGAAATCGGTGAAGCCCGGCCAATTCGGCGACGTGCCGTCGAGCTTGTTGCCGGCAAGCAGGCTGAGCGTGCCGGTGCCGTGGCCGCGATTGCTGGTGAGGGTACCCGCGGGCGCATGATCGGTCGCATTGTTCGGCCCGGTGCCGTCGTCGACGAAATTACGCTGCTTGGTCGCGAGAAGTCCGACCGGCAAGGTGCAGTGGCCAGGATCGAAGCCGGTATCGAGATGAGCGATGGTGATGTTGGTCTGCTTGGCGCCTACTCTGGCGCGGGCGGCCGCGAATTGGCTGAAATTCGGCCCGGCGTTCCAGGCGACGCCGTCCCCGACAACCGCCTGGCCGCCGCGAGAGTCCTGATCGTCGAAGGTGCAGGCAGGGCTGGCGCTCGCCGCCATGCCACGGTCGCCGCTGCCGTTCTTGTAGGGCCATGGCTGATCGATATCGGGCTCAACCGCCAGCACTTCAGCGCCAGCCGCTGCGAGACCTCCGCCGCGGGACACGAATTTATGAGCATCGTCCCAGGGATTGTCCGAGCTTGTCGCCGTGGTGGAAACACGTAGCCAGGTCGCTCCACGCCCCTCCGCAGCGCCGAGGTTTGCTCCGTAGTCAGGCGGCAGAGTCAGGATCGGTTCGGCCTGGATGCCCCCGATGCCCAGCGACCGGCCTTGCGCCGAAAGCCCGGCGCCATCGCCGCGAACCTTGACCAGGAGCCCCTTTGCCGCCATCGCACCCCCTCCCCGCAAATGGAACCATGGCGTCGGCTGTCAATTCCAGTCAAGCCAAGTTTTCAAACCATGATTCGATCGATCTATTTGCCAACTAGGCAATCATGTCGGTTGTGTTTCGGCATCATCTTCTTGTTGCCTGAAACATACATTCGCCAAATGACAATCGCGCCGGCCGACAAGCGCTTCTGTGATCGCCTTCACATACGCCGGGCGCACTTCACGCACAGATATCGCACCGGGTGGCACTGGCTTCTGCTTCAAATGCACGGGCTCGTATGGCTTCCGGACCTGGAAATGGGTCGGTCCTCGGCAGGGAATTTCGATCACCTAGCCATTTTCAGATTTGCTGTTCGCGCGCGTCGGTCACCTCCCGCCACGCGCGCGGACGGCGTTTCGCAGATCGGTTCGCGTCCGCCAGCGCGCTCCGATTCCCGTTGCAAGGGAAGTTGCCGGCTAAATTCCATGCCGGCAGCGCACGTCTGGCGCTCGATCTCCAAGGCCGTCGTGTGTTGCCGTAATCGCCACGAAAGGAGACCAGGCCTTGATCGAGCACGCACTTGTCATACAATTTCCGCTCAACGAGAGGCGGAATCGCACCATGTCCACAGCCGGCGCAGACGACAGGAGCGGCCTGCCGCGTCTGGCGCGGATCGATCCGCGTCAGTTCGATCTGCTATTCAGCGGCTGCAAGGTCGAACGCTATGCCGCCGGTCAGCACCTGTTCGTCCAGGAGGACACGTCCGACCGCATCTACGGCGTGATGAGCGGCACGGTCGAAATTTCGCTCTATTCACCGGGCGGACAGAAGCTGGTGGCCAACATCGAGCTGTCGCGCAGCCTCGTCGGCGAGATCGGCGCCTTGGACGGACGCCCGCGCACGGCGACCGCCATCTGCCTCACCGCATGCGAGCTGGTTTCGCTCAGCCGGACGCAACTCTTTGATCGAATTGAAAAAAATCCACCGCTGGCGCGCGCCATGATCGAACTCCTGTGCACGCGGCTGCGCTGGATCAGCGGAGAGCTCGGCGACCAGGCCTTCTTCGGCATCGAGGCCCGGCTGGCGAAGCGGCTGGTGTTCCTCAGCGGCGTCATGGCCGACTCCGCCGGCTGGGTTCCGATCTCGCAATCGGAGCTCGGCGAGTTCCTCGGCGCGACGCGTGAATCCGTCAACAAGACGCTCAACGACTGGCGCAACCGGCACATGATCGCCATCAAACGTGGCGGGCTGCGCATCATCAATGCCGCCGCGCTGAACCACATCGCCGATTCGCAGGACGACGACTGAAGGCTATCGACCCGAATCAGAGCCGCGAAATCAGGTAGCGCAGCGCGGACCGGCTCGGCATGAAGAAGTAGCCGCCGCCCTTCGTGGTGACGAATTGCGGCATGTTCTCAAGCACCGTGACCTTTTCCCATGACGGGATCGAGAACCGGCCGTGGCTGCCTTCTTGCGTCCCGATCATCGGGTCCTTCTCGGCGACCAGCCCCTGGAACGAGGCGGACGAAACCCAGGTCTGCTGGATGAACTCGTACTGGCGCTCGATGTCGGCGTTGAGGCACATGAAGAGCAGACCTTTTTCGACCTTTCCGCCCCTCTTCTTTTTCTCGTAGGTGCGACCGACGCGCAGAATGCGATGGCGCTTGCCGATCTGAATCTGGGTCTCGCGATCCTCCCCCAGCGAATCGCGCGGGTTGGAGCGGCGTACATGGGAACCCAGAGGACAATGATGTCCTTGCGGATCCTCGGCACCGAGCGCGAAGTCATTGTCTATGGCACGGCCCGGGCGGTCAGGATTGCGCGCCATCGAACTGCCGTTCTGCCAGCGGCCGAGCATCTTGGCGGCAACCCAGTCTTGCGTGATGGCCGGGTTTTTCGTCTCGCCCGCAGCGGTCGCGGCGGCCTTGACGCAATAAGCGTCGAAGCGATCGACATGCTGCTCGAATTGCCGCACGACGAGGAAGGAGCCGTTGCGGCCGAAGTCGCGCGGCGGCGGAGGCAGACCTGGAATTTGACGGCTGCGGCGCACCTGCGACAGGATTCCAGTCTGGTCCTGTGCGGCCGAGACGGAAGGAGAGGACGGATAAAAGCCGTGCTCGTCGCGGTAGCCGAACAGAAACTCGCCCGGCGCGACAAGATGCATCGGTGCGACACCTTTGTTGGCGCGTGACGTGCCCCGGATGACCGGCTGGGAAACGCCGTCGACAAAGCCGAAGTGCTCATAGGCGCGCTCGCGCTGCGGCTTGCCGTCATTTTTGGTGGCGTCTTTGGCGGCCTCGCCGTCCTTCTTGGCGGCACGGGAGGATGCGGGATCCTTCTTCGGCTCGCGATTGACGATGAGCGGCAGTTCGGCGACGATCGTCATTCCCGCGCCCGCCGTCTCTCGCTTCACCGCGGCTACATCCGTCTCCAGTGTTTCTTGCAGCCTGGCGTAGCACACGATGACCGCGTCTATACGCCTGTCGGCCGAACCCCATTCCCATTTTTCCGGACCATCGCCACCGGTATCATCGAGGATGCGGCTGCGCTCCGGGTTGCCCATGCCGTGCCGGAAGGCAATCGGGAAGGTATCGAGCGGATCGTCGTCGACATTGCCCTGCAGGCCGAGGTGTCTGAGCCCGCAAGGGCCGAAAGCCACGATCATGGCCCGATCGGCGGGTACGCCGTCGCCGAAGGTTGTCCGCTTGAGCACGAAATCCAGCCATGCCTTGCGGGCTCCCGACTGCAGGTTGTCCGGCACCTGGATCGCCAGCATATGGCCTATGGCAAGCGCGCCCAATGGGCCGAAGAAGATGGTCTGGATCTCTCCGGTTTCCAGTTGCTGTTCGAGAGGCGTCGGGAAGGCGGAATTGAAGTTGGCCAGCAGCGAGGTGGTCTTTTCGACCGTGGTTTTCTCGGCCGCCGGCCGCTGCAGCGAACCGAACAGGCTCAGCCAGTCGCGAGCCTCGTTGCCGATGGCCGATGCAATGCCACGCCGTATCCGGGAGTTGATGCGGATACGCCCAGTGTTGAGGTCTGGATAGGCCGAGTACCAGAACAGCGTCGGCACCTGCTGGCGCCGCGCCCAGCGCTTGAAGCGGTCGCCGTCGCGCGCGCCGTCGAGAAACAGCCAGCGCGTGCGCGGATAGCCCTTGGTGTTGCTCCAGACGCCTGTCAAGCCAGCCGCCGCCTTGGCTATGAAGTCCTCGAGATAGCTTTCCCAGCTGCCGCCGTAGTTGGAGAAGAACATCAGCTTGTCGGTGCCGGGCAGCAATATCCAACGGGCGAAATGGATGGTGTTGATGGTGTTGAGAAAGCCCGGCCTGAACGCTTTCTGCGCCCCTATCGAGATCAGGTAAAAGGAAAGCCTGAGCGCCAGGCGTCTCAAGGCGCCGGCCTTCATCGTCGAAATCGCGGTCAGATTGTTTTGCGCCGCATGGTCCTCCTTGGCGAGGATCTCTTTCAGGGAAGATATGTCGATCGATGTGGTCTCCGGCCGATCCTTGTCCTCCAGGTATCGCAGCGCCCAGAAGCAGAGCGCAAGCAGGAGCGCGGCGGATGCCAGTATTCCAAGCGCGCTCAGCAACAGCGAGATGCCGGCGATGAAGATGCTGCGCAGGTCGAACCCGACTGGATTTTCGAACACTTGCGCATAGGTCAGCCAAGCGCAGCCGAGCCAGAGCGCGATAACGCCTGCAAACACCGGCGGCGCAAGGAACGTCGCGCCAAATGCCCGACGCCAGCTGCCTGGCGGTTTCTCGAGCAGACTTTCGGCCGGTTCGAATGCCCAGGGGAATGTTTCCAGCAACCGCAGACGCTGGCGCGCCTCGGCAAGCACCGCGGGAGCATCGCCTATGCCACTGCGCGGTCGCTCGACGACGCCCCGCACTGCTTCGAACAGCTCCTGTTCAGCCTTGATGCGCCGGACCGAATGCCCCGGAGTTCCGGCAAAGACCAGCCCTGCCGCGCTGCCGAAAGAGGGCGATATTGCGATGTGATGCTTCTTTAGGAATCCCTCGAGCGAGGCGCCGTCCCGCAACCCGCACGCCTCCCTGAAGATCGGCCGCAGCCGGTGGCCAATGGCTTGCGTGATGGCGCCAATGACGTCATCGGTGCTGCCGTCGCCGGAGATTTCGAATACGAGCGCCCCGGTCTCCAGGCTCGATTTCTCGCCCTTGCCGGTGGCGGCGACTGCCAAGCTGGCGAAATGAATCGTGCCGACCCCGTTGAGCGCGTCCTTGAGCTCGTCGATGGCTGGATTGCCGAGCGCCTCGACCTTGTAGCGCACGGCGTCCAGCGGCACGGCGTGGTTGATCGGGCAGACCACCGTCACCATCGACTGGTCGACCGTGCGACAAAGCGGCGAGCGCTCGAAATCGACCTTGAGGTTCGCCGGATAGGCGCCGACAAAGCCTAATTTGCCGGCCCTGCCCCGGACGCGATTGAGCTTTGGCTTGCTGAACAGCGCGCGAACGCATTCGCCGATCTGGATGCGCGCGATCTCGGCGCCGATGCAAAGATGAATGCCGTGGCCGAAAACCATATAGTCGCGATACGGCCGCGAGGTGTCGAACTCGTTTGGCCGCTGCACGATTTCCGGATCGAACATGGCTGACAGCGTCGCCGGCATCACGACGGTCCCGGCCTTGACCAGTCGCTCACGGCGCGTGCCCTGGCCGATCACCGCGTCGCGCCTGGTGTAGCGCCAGGGCCCGATCCAGATCGGCTTGAAGCGCATGGCTTCGAGCACCGCCCGGTCGAGCTTGTCGATGCTGTTCTCCGCAAGCGCCGCATCGACCGCCTGCCGTGCGTCGGCGCGCGACAGGATCACGTCCAGGCAATTGCCTCCGGCAAGCACGTTGGTCGGTACGAAGCCGGCGATCATGCCGAGCATGATGGAACGGATGTCGGGCAGCGACAGACGCTTCTGATCGAGCTGGGCGACAAGCCGCGCCAGCGGCCGGTCGTCTCTCTCCTGCCGGTTCCTGATCGCGGCGATCGATCGATCGATGACCTTGATCAGGCGGTCGCCGCCGACCATCGCGAGCTGGCGCGTCGTAGCATTGGCCATCGGATCGGAAAAGAACAGTGCGCTGAGCGCGATCGACCAGTCGGCGAATTCGGTCTCGTCGTCGATCTCGAGGCCGAAATAATCGCGGCAGATGCGCACCGGCACGATCTTCATCAATCCGGCAACGGCATCGAAACCGGGACTGGCACGGGTCATGATGTCATGCGAATGGCGCTCGGCGATCGGCCTCACGGCGGCTTCGACTTCCGACGGCGGAAAGGCGCTGAGCACGGCCGACTTCATCTGCCGGTAGGCGGCGCTGTCCTGCATGCCGAGAATGAAGTTCGATCCCCTCGCCAGCTCGGTCATCTCCGGCCCGTAAGGCGTCTCGAACTCGTCGCCGCGCTCCAGTATGTCGCGGACATCCACTCCCTTGGTGACGAGGAGAAATCTGCGGCCTATGGCGAGGTTCGGGTGGAAGCGCCGCAGCAAGGTCAGTCCCCAGAGGGGATGATCCCGAAGAAAGAATTCGACGATGCGCGACAACACGCCCTTCGTGCGCAGCCTGCCGAGGTCGAATGGCGGCATTGCCGACACCGGACCCTGTTTTTTCTGGGCCTCGCATATGCCCTTGAAGTACTTCCACCTGATCATGCGCGTTCGAGCCCCCCGGCTGTCAACGTCACTGCGATGCCGGCCATCCCTTGGCCTAGGTTTGCTTCGTTCCGGCGTATGTGAATTTTTTCACAATCGTCTGTCCTTCGGCGCTGGCGGTCATGCGATCGACTTGGCTAGATCGAAATTGGCGATCAGGAAGTTGTTCTTCGCGGCATCGACGAACGGTATCCAGCGAATCCTCTGCTCGGAAAAATCCGGATGCCTGGTCGCGAAAATGGCGAGCTCCCGCTCGGCCTCGTCGTGGCGGCCGCTCCGCATCAAGGCGCCGATTTTGAGGAACCTGGCGTAGAAGTAGCCCGGCGAAAGGTTGAGCGAACGTGCGGCGATGGCAATGGCCGCCGGCCAGTCCTCGACGAAGCAGTATGCGGCGGCCAGTTCCCCGAGATTGTGGAAGCGGTAGAGGTCGAACGGGCTCAGCCGCTCGGTATCCTGGAAAAACGGGATCGCGCCTTCGGCGTCGCCGAGCAGCAGGCGCGCGCTGCCCATCGCCGAGCGGGCGAAGGCAAAGCTCGGATTGATGTGGATCGCTTCGATGAGATGCTCTGCGGCCGACGCCGGCAGGCCGCGCATGATGTCGGCCGCGCCGAGATAGGCGTGCGGGCGTGCGTCGAGGCTGTCCATCAGAAGCGCCTTGCGCGCGAACGCCTCGACCTTGTCCAGGTCGTCGCTGTCGCCGAAGCGGAGCCATGCCCGCCAGAAGTACCACCATGCCAGCTCGTTCAGCACGGCGCTGGAATTCGGATCTTCCTGAAAGGCCTTGTCGAAGAATTCAAGTGCGATCTCGGTGTCTTTGCGCGTGCGCCTGTTCATGTGCCAGCGGCCCCGCCGCACCAGCTGCCAGGTCTCGAGGCTTTCCCACGGCACCTGGAAGGTCCGCACCTGCTCGGCCCGGTCGACCTCCTTGTCGAGGATCGAGACGATCTCGCTGCCGATCTGGTCGCGCAGGCTGAAGATGTCGACCAGGTCGCGGTCGAAGCGCTGCGACCAGACGAGGCGCCCGTTCGACGTATCGGTGAGCGAGGCGTTGAGGCGGATTTGCCCGCCCAAACCCGTCAGCGTGCCGCTGACGATGTAGCGCGCGCCAAGCGCGTTGCCGATGAGCCTGGTTCCAAGGCCGTCGTCGCGGAACTGGAAGCTGGAGCCCTTGGCGATCACCGAAAGCCAGCGGGTATTGGACAAGCCGTAGATGATGTCTTCCGCTACGCCATCGGCCATGTAGCCGATATCGGGCTCGCTGCCGCTGCCCTGAAACGGCAGCACCGCGATTGCCGGCGGTCCCTTGGGGACGGGTTTGTAAGGGCCGGATGCGGAGGGGAAGGCAGCCAGGGGAGCAGCCATTGTCGCCCCGTTGCCGCCGCGCCCGGCTATCAGGACGCGCACCGGCAGGGCGATGTTCTTGAGCATGAACTCGCCGAGGTCGGTGAAAACTGCCGCCGTCTTGTCCTTCACGTGGTGCCAGGTCGTCTCCGAAATGGCGAGGCCGTCATGCGGAGCGAATTCCTGGAGACGGGCGGCGATGTTGACGTCGTCGCCATAGAGACGGCCCTCGCGGACGATGACGTCGCCGGTGTTGATCCCGGCGCGGAACGGCATGCGCATCTCCTCGGCGGACGAGGAGTTGAGCGCCATGATCCGGTCCTGGAAGTCGAACGCCGCGCGCAAGGCTTCGATCGGATTGCCGAATTCGGCCATGATGCTGTCGCCGGCAACACCGAACGTGCGGCCGCCAAAGGCGCCGCAGCTGTCGGTGATGATATCGCGCCGCTCCTCGAAGGCCGCGACGGCGCGTTCGTCGTCGATGCCCATCAGCCGAGAAAAGCCTACGGCGTCGATAGAAATGATTGTCGCAAGCTGACGGGTATAGTTCCGTTCAGCCATGGTCGAGCCCCCGGTCCCTGTTTTCGGTCCAGAACAGGCGACTTCCGCTCTCAAAACACTTCGCCGTTTGCCGACGGAAAGGTTCCCCGGCAGGCTCGGCGCGCCGTTGCCACCCTGTTGGTTCGAACTCTAACAGGGTCTGGCAAAAAGCTCTACCACGAACAGCTAATGGAACGCGGTTTCCGCCCAACCCATGGTTAGCCCTTCGTTACCTGAAGCCCCATGTCGCGGAAACCTCTTTACCTGTTGGAATCTCGAAGTTTTATTTATTTCAGCTTTCGCGAATGAAGGCGTCGCCGACGGGTCGCGGATCAGCCGTGGAGCAAGCCGCTGCCTGCCCGTGGCGGAACCAACGGGCGGGGATTCGAGTTTTCAGGGCGTTCATGCCAACACGAGATTGAGGGGCAGTCATGCGCGCTGTAGTTGTTTTGGCAAGTGGCATTGCGTTCTTCGTTATCGGCGGATCGGCTTTCGCGGCCGACGGGCAGGCGATGCCGCCGCAAAATGCCAAGAAGCTCTCGGAAATCGTCGCCCAGGTCGAGAAGCGGAACGACTTCCAATATGTGAAGGAGGTCGACTGGAGCAGCGACGGCTATACCGTCACCTATTACACGACCGACCGGGCCAAGGTCGAAATCACCTATGACCCGGTGACCGGCGAACCGAAGTAAGCATCCCAGCAGATCGCACGCCGTGTCGGAACTTGCGTCGACGCGCGTTTGATGGCTGACTGCGCGCCATGATTGCGGGCACGGGGGTGCATGGCAATGGTTGGCTACGTCCTGAAGCGCATCCTGATGGTGCTCGCCGGCTATCTGGTCGCGGTGCTCGTCGGGTTGATCGCGCTGGTCGTGATCTACGTGGCGCTGAGCGCCCTGCCCAACGCTCCAGCCTATTTCGAGCTGATTCAGTTCACGCCCGTCGCGGTGCTGGTCGTGCCGCCTCTCGGCATGTTCGTCTATTTCCTGACGATCGTGGTCACCGGCATCCAGACATTGGTCTTTGCCCTGATCGCCGAGTTCTTCTCGCTGCGGAGCTTCTGGCTGCACATGCTGTTCGGCGGCGCGGCCGCGGCTGCCGGCTTCATGCTGCTCTGGCCGGATGCGCCGGACGATCCGGAACGCTGGGCCGACCTCAGTATCATTGCCGCGGCCGGGCTGGTGGCTGGTTTCGTCTATTGGCTGATTGCCGGACGCGACGCCGGTTTCAGACGTCCGCTCGTCGAACGCTTAAGGCATGTCGCTTGAAAAAAGAGTCACACGATCTTTTTTAAGTCCTTGATTTCAAGCATGTCTTGTCCCGAAACCGGGCCCCGCTTTCGGGAGGCATGCTTTAGCTTGACGGCGCACGCACCGCTTCGGTCGCATCCAGTGCCTGCATCAGCTTCGAATCGCGATCGTAGACGTCGTCGAAATATTCGACCTTGCCGGACATGTCGGGCCAAGCGGTGAAATAGGCGACATAGACCGGCATGACGCGCGTGACATTTTCGGTCGAATGGCCGTGCTTCAGCTTCTCGGCGACATAGTCGACCGAGGTGCCGAGCACTGCGGCCGCCATGCCGCGCGGATCCTGCAGGCGGATGCAGCCGTGGCTCAGCGCGCGCATGTCGCGCTCGAAGAAAGATTTCTGCGGCGTGTCGTGCATGTAGATGGCGTGCTTGTTGGGGAAGAGTATCTTCAGCTCTCCGAGCGCGTTGGCCTCGCTTGGCTGCTGACGCACGCTGAAGGGAATTTTGGAGCCATAGGCACCCCAGTCAACCGCGGCCGACGGGATTTGATTGCCTCGCGAATCCGTCACCTCGTAGCCGGCGCGATCGAGATAGCCCGGATCGCTGCGAAGCCGCGGCAGCATCTCGTTGACGATGATCGACTGCGGCACGCCCCAGTAGGGATGATAATCGACCTGCTTGATCTGGTTGTAGAAGAAGGCGGTCTGGTTGGTGACCTTGCCGATGACCACGCGGGTCTTCAGCTTCTCCTCGCCATTGTCGATGTAGCTCGCGGTGAAGGCCGGCTGGTTGATGAATACGCGCGGGCTGCCAAGGTCGGAGGGAAGCCAGCGCAGCTCTTCGAGCGCGACCCGGACCTTCTCGATCTTGTCGGCCTTGGAGGTTCCGGCAAGCGAGGCGACCGTGCGCGGGCCGATGACGCCGTCGCCCTTCATCCCGGCCTGCTTCTGCACCGCCTTGATCACCGGCACCAGTTCGGGGTCGTAAACCTCGCTCTTGCCAAGCCTGGCAAGGACCTCGCCGTAGTCGCTGCCCATCTCGTCATCGAGATTGCGGGCAATCAGCGTCAAAAGCTTGGGTAGCTCGGGGCTGCTTTCGCCGGGCTTGAGCAGCAGCTTCGGATCGACGACGATCTCGTTCTCCTCGCTCGCCTCAAGCGATTCCAGTTCGACGCGCAGCGCCTGGTATTCCGGGTTCTGCGGGTGCCGCGATTCGAGGTAGGTCCGCACCTCCTGCGTGTGCGCCAGCGTCTTCAGCACACCCTCGAGATCGAGCGGCTTGGCCGGGAAATCGTAATAGCCGGTCATGCGGTTCGGGTCGACGCGGCCGCTCTGGGCGTCATGGGCATAGCGCAGCACGCGCGCCGACAGCGCCATCTCGAAGCGGACCAGTTCCTTGGTCCGCTCTTCCGGTGTCGCGGCAGTCGCGGTCGCCGGAACATCGACTGAATAGTCGGCCGGCGTCAGGCCGTAGCTCGCCGCCTCGCCAAGCACCCGGACGGCATCCTGAGCCCGAGTGTTGGGTGCATCCCCCGTCACCCAGATGAAATCAGGATTGGCCGAATAGTAGGCGATGAGCGCCTTGGCGATGTCCGGTTCGGCAAACAGTTCATAGTCGCTCAGGCCTGCCAGCGCGTCGCGAAACGCGCTTCCGGTCACGGACGGCACAAAGGCTGCGTCCTGCGCGGTCGCGGGCGGCGGAGCCGGCAGCAGCGACTTGAAGTCGACACGCGCGAGCTTGTCGGCCCTGTAGGTGTTGTAGGTCGGGCTGCTGATCCTGACGCTGCCTCCGCCGGTGCCGGGCTGCATCTTTCGCGGCTTCGGCGGCGGCGGAAAATCTCCTGGGGGATTATGCCGGATGCCGCCGCCGAACAGCATGTCGAACAGCCCCTGGGCGCTGGCCTGCGGCATGCCGATAGCAAGCGTTACAGCGATCGCGACTGGCAGCACGGCTTGTCTTTTTCCGAGGAATTTCATGAATCACCCGCTCCGGTTGTCACCGGTTCCGTTCCGCGCCGCTAAAACGATCTCGCCCACCGCATGGCGGATGTAAGGCGCAACTATACTGATTCATACCGATTTCGTTAAGCTTCCATAAATTTCGACGGGTCTGTTGCAGAACGGTTTCACATCATCGTGACGGCCGCTGCGCCCCCCACCCGGTACCCGCCATGCTTGCGGTGCTGCGCCACACCGTGGCGGAACTGGCGATGGCGTGACAAGCCGCGAGGATTGTGCTCGAAATCTGGATGGCCCATGCGAGGCCCGGAGGATATGCAGTGAAGAAGGGATATCGCGAACTTCTCGATGAGGCGAATGCCGAGATCGAGGTGGTGTCGCCTGAGGAAGCGGCCGGGCTGCTGGAGGACGATGGCACGATCTTCGTCGATCTGCGCGATCCTGGCGAGGTCGAGCGCGACGGCAAGATCCCAGGCTCCAAGCATGTCACGCGCGGCATGCTCGAATTCTGGATCGACCCCGAAAGCCCCTACCACAAGCCGTTCTTCGCCTCGGGCAAGACCTTCGTCTTCTTCTGCGCCGGCGGCTGGCGCTCGGCGCTGGCAACCAAGACGGCGCAGGACATGGGCCTCACGCCGGTCAAGCACATCCTTGGCGGCTACACCGCCTGGAAGGCCGCCGGCCTGCCGGTCAAGCCGGGTCAGAAGAAGAAACCCGACTGACCCGGCTTTTCGCGGTTCCGGACGGAGGATCGCAGGAGGCTTGCCCTGCAACTATTTTTCAATGCAGCGCCGACTGGCGTTCCCCCGTGACGAAGCCCACGGCGCGCGCCACGACATCCTTGTCGGCGAGGATGCGGCGATGGCCAAGCCCGTCGGCCCAATGCAGGCTGACATGTTCGCCGGCGCCCGCATAGCGCTTGGCATGATCGGCATGGACTTCGCGATCGTCCGGCGCATGGATGATCAGCGTCGGCACCGGCACCTCGGCAAGCTGGCGGTCGCCGGTGAATTCGCTGAGGGGCCGCCCCGACAGATGTTTCACCCGATCCGCCATGGCGACCTGGGAGCGCGGCCCGACATTGAGCATGCGGCTGAAGTCATCGAATATCGCGGGCATGGAACTGGGCGCGGCGATCAGCACCAGTTTTTGCGCCGCCAATGGCGGCATGCCTTTTACGGAGGCAGCGACGGCGTTAGCGGCGATCGCGCCGCCAAAGGAATGGCCGACGGCAGCAACAAACGGGCCGAACCACTCTCCGGCGACCCGTGCCGCGTCGACCGCGGTCACCATGTTGAGATGCCGGCCGAGCGAATGGCCATGCCCTGGCAGGTCGAGCGAGACGACCTTGTAGCCGGCGCCGCGAAATCCCTCGATGAGCGTGCGCATGTATTCGGTGCGAGAGCGCCAGCCGTGGATGACGAGCACTGTGCCGCGAGAGTCCCTGCCCGGCTCGGGCCGGAACTCATGCACCGCAACGCAATCCGTCCTGGTTTTCAAACGGTGATGGCGGGCCTCGGCCATGAAAGCGGCAGCGCGCTCGACGGCGCGGCGCTCGCCATTGCTCAAGGCCTTGACGTTTGGCGTGCGGCAGAACAATTCGAACGCGGCGCGGCCGCTGAGACGCGGAGCGACATGCTCGGCCGCGCCGAAGACGCCCCGGATGACCTTCAATCCAAATGATGCCATAGTGGCGGTCCATCCATTCGTTCAAGCATGAACATAATAGTTCAAACATGAACATTAAGCAAGAGCTGCCCTGGGACAATCCGCGCTTTCGCAACTGGGTTGCCGTGGCGCGCGCCTGCCATGTGCTGGAGCGCACGCTGGCGACGAAGCTGGCGCCGCTCGACTTGAAGCCGGCGCAACTCGACGTGCTGATGAACCTCTATCGCCATCCCGGCATGTCGCAGCACGACCTGGCACGCAAGCTGCTTGTCGGCCGCTCCAACATCACCATGCTCCTGCCGCAGCTGGAAGCCCGCGGCCTGCTGCGTCGCGAAGGCGACGAGAAGGACAAGCGCGTGCTGCGGCTGAACCTCACCGAAGCCGGCGAGGCCCTGCTGATGCGGGCACTGAAGGTGCACATGGCGCTGATCGAGAAGGCGATGAGCCAGTCGACGCCGGAACAGTGCGACATGATCGGCGAGCAGATGCGCAAGATCGCCGATGTGCTCAAGGAAGCCTGACCGACCCCTGTCCAGGCGTGTTGAGATTTCAGGCCTCACCCGAAATCAACACGTCTACCACATCGTCTTTTTCGCCCGCTCAGGCCATTGCCGATCGTAGGTCTCGCCGTCGATATTCTTGCGGCTGGTGATCTCGAGGATCCGGCCAGGCGTCGGCAGCGACTTCGGATCGACCTGCTTCGCCGGGTTCCAGAGCTCCGAGCGCACGATGGCGCGGGCGCACTGGAAATAAACCGTGTCGACGGCGACGACGGTGACCGACCGCGCCGGCTTGCCTTCGACCGTGAAGGAGGCGCAAAGCTCGGCATCGGTGGTGATGTGAGCACGGCCGTTGACACGTAGCGTCGTGCCGGAGCCGGGCACCAGGAACAGCAGCCCGACGCGGGGATCGCGAATGATGTTCTTCAGCGAATCGGCGCGGTTGTTGCCGCGCCTGTCGGGCATCATCAGCGTCTTTTCATCGACGAGGCGCACGAAGCCGGCGAGATCGCCGCGCGGCGAGCAGTCCAGCCCTTCCGGTCCGCTGGTCGCGAGCGCCACGAAGGGCGAGGCCTCGATGAAGGCGGCATATTCGGGAATCACATGGTCGAGTTCCTTGACGATCGAGGCCTCGCCGGGCAGGCCGTAAAGGGCCTCGAGCTGTTCGACCGAAGTGATGAGCGACATCTTTTTTCGCCTCCTGACCTTTTGCCGGCGCTACGCCACGTCCATGACGCCTTGACGACAGCCGGTCACCCGAAATTCGATTTCCACCCTGCCGGGCTAGCGATCCCGGCTGAGACCCTTCTTGGCAAGCTCGGCGAGATAGGCGTTCCAGCGTTCCTCCTTCTCGTGGCCGAGCGTATGAAGATAGTTCCAGGTGAAAATGCCGGTGTCGTGGAAATCGTCAAAGGTGATGCGCACGGCGTAGTTGCCGACCGGCTCGATCTTGAGGATCGCCACGTTGCGCTTGCCGGGCACGGTCACCCGCTGTTCCGGCGAATGGCCCTGCACCTCCGCCGAGGGCGAGGCAACGCGCAACAATTCCGCCGGCAGCTCGAACGGCTGGTGATCCGGGAAGGTCACGGTGAGCAGCTTGCGGTCTTTGGAGACCCTCAGTTCCTTCGGCGCCGTCATGCTTGGTCCTGCGTGAAATGGCCCCTTCCCTACGCCGCTTCGCGCGACGCGGGAAGGCCATACGAGGCAGCCGACATACCATGTCGGTCAGGGAATGTTGCCAAAGATCAAGACCTTCTATCTTGAATGTCGGGCTGGATCGTATCACATAGCCGTATATAACGAACCCGTTCACGGCCACGGAAGCGTTTGAGCATGAATATGATCGACCCATTCGGTCGCACGATCACCTACCTTCGCGTGTCGGTCACCGACCGCTGCGACTTCCGCTGCACCTATTGCATGGCCGAGGACATGACCTTCCTGCCGAAGAAGGATCTGTTGTCGCTCGAGGAACTCGACCGGCTCTGCACCGTCTTCATCGAAAAGGGCGTCCGCAAGCTGAGGCTTACCGGCGGCGAGCCGCTGGTGCGCAAGAACATCATGCATCTGGTGCGCCAGCTGTCGCGGCATCTTGAGAGCGGCGCGCTGGAGGAGCTGACGCTCACCACCAACGGCTCGCAGCTGTCGCGCTTTGCCGCTGAGCTTGCCGACTGCGGGGTGAAGCGCATCAACGTCTCGCTCGACACGCTCGACGCCGACAAATTCCGCCAGATCACCCGCTGGGGCAATCTCGGCAAGGTCATGGAAGGCATCGACGCCGCGCAGGCCGCGGGCCTGAAGGTCAAGCTCAACGCCGTGGCGCTGCGCGAATTTAACGATGCCGAAATCCCCGAGATGCTGCGCTGGGCGCATCGCCGCGGCATGGATCTGACCGTCATAGAAACCATGCCGATGGGCGAGATCGACGCCGATCGCACAGACCAATACCTGCCGCTGTCGCTGCTGCGCGCCTCGCTGGAGCGCCAGTTCACGCTGACCGATATCCCCTACAAGACCGGCGGCCCTGCCCGCTATGTCCATGTTTCCGAGACAGGCGGCAGGCTCGGCTTCATCACGCCGATGACGCATAACTTCTGCGAAAGCTGCAACCGTGTTCGGCTGACCTGCACAGGCACGCTCTACATGTGCCTCGGCCAGGAGGACGCCGCCGACCTCAGGGCGCCGTTGCGTGCGTCCGAAGGCAACGAACTGGTCAGCGAAGCGATAGACGAGGCGATCGGGCGCAAGCCCAAGGGCCACGATTTCATCATCGATCGCCGCACCAGCCGTCCCTCCGTGTCGCGCCATATGAGCGTCACCGGCGGCTGATTTTTCCCAAGGATTGGTGCAAGATCACCTTTGGTCGCTGACCTTTGGGGGCACCATGACGCGTTTTCATCTCATCCAGGGCGCGCCTGTGGCGGTCGCCTTATCGTTGCTGACGACCGCAGCGACGACGGCGATCGCGAAGCCATTCACCTACGTCAATGCGCGCTTCGGCACCTCCTGCACGTTCCCCGACGAGGTATTCAGCATCACCGAAGCGGAACCGGAGAATGGCGATGGGCAGCAATGGAGCGCGGTCGACGGCGCCAGCCTGACCTGCTCCGGCATCTACAACATCGACAACGATACGCCGAAGGGCTTCGTCGCCGCCGAGAAGGCAAACACTGGACCAGGCTACAAGATCACCTACAGCAAGACCGGCAAGAACTGGGCGGTGCTGTCCGGCATCAAGGGCGACAAGGTCTTCTACGAGCGGCGCCTGTTCGGAAAGGACGGCGTCATTCGCAGCGTCTGGATCGAATATCCTTCGTCGCTCAAGCCGAAATACGATCCGCTGAGCGGCGCCATCGCCGCCAGCCTGCGCGGCCCCTGAGGCAAGCGCGGCGCGCTGCAAAATAAACCTGTCGCGCTGACCTCCGGCCGATTTACCGCCGCTCCGTTCCAGCCTAGCCTTCACGAGCGATTTTCGCTCAAGGGGGAAGTGCACATGCGCAAATTCTTGGCTTCACTTGCAATGCTTGGGATTGCTTCCATGCCGGCCGCGGCCCAGTCGATCGGCGGCACCTACACGGTTTCCGGCACCAACTTCGACGGCTCGTCTTACGGCGGCGAGGCAACCATCACGCTCACCAGCGAGACGACCTGCACGATCCATTGGGAAACGGGCGGCTCGTCCTCGGACGGCATCTGCATGCGCAACGACAATGCCTTTTCCGCAGGCTATGTGATGGGCAAGGAAATCGGCCTCGTCGTCTACAAGGTGGAAGACGACGGCTCGCTGCACGGGCTCTGGACGATCGCGGGCAAGGATGGCAACGGTACCGAGACGCTGACGCCCAAGAAATAAGGCCAACTGTTTTCCGGCAAGCCGGGCCACGGCGGATGCCCTGGCCCATTTCTTTGACGTTGCTGTTTCCCCTTCGCCTGCTAGAGGCTGATCCAAGGATAATTGGAAACGCCCTTGCCTCTCTCGCCCAATCTTCGCGGCGCGCTGTTCATGGTGGTGGCCATGATCGGCTTCACGCTGAACGACGCGATCACCAAATTCTCTTCCGAATCGATGAACATGGCGCAGGTCATGCTGGTGCGCGGCGCCTTCGCATCGCTCTTCGTCGGCCTGCTCGCCTGGCAGCGCGGCGCGCTTGCCGATCCTCGCGCCATGCTGCAGCCCATGGTCGCGGTGCGCGTCGCCGGCGAAGCCGGCGCCACGGTCTCCTTCCTCGTCGCTCTGGCGCATCTTCCGATCGCCAACGTCTCCGCCGTTCTGCAGGCGTTGCCGCTCGCCGTGACGATGGGCGCCGCACTTTTCTTCGGCGAAGGCGTCGGCTGGCGGCGCTGGCTCGCAATTGCCCTTGGTTTTGCCGGCGTGCTGATCATCGTACGGCCGGGCTTCGAGGGTTTTAGCGTCTATTCGCTGCTGGCGCTGGCGAGCGTTGTCTGCTGTGCGGTACGCGACCTCGCCACCAGGCGCATTCCGCAGGCGATCCCGACCATGCTGGTATCGACAGCGACAGCTCTCGCCATGACGGTGTTGGGCGCGCTGCTCTTGTCGCCGATGGGCGGCTGGACGCCGATGAGCGCACGAGCGACCGCGCTGCTGGCGCTGGCGGCAGTGCTGGTCCTCATCGGCTATCAGTTCATCATCATGGCGATGCGCTCGGGCGACATCTCCTTCATCGCGCCCTTCCGCTATACGGCGCTGCTGTGGTCGATCCTGCTCGGACTCGTCATCTTCGGCGACGTCCCCGACCTGCCGATGATCGTCGGCGCCTCGATCATCATCGGTTCCGGCCTCTATGCGCTGTATCGTGAACGCATCGTCGGCCGGCGGCAGCCTGCCGCCGAAAGCGCTGGACCCGACATGGCGCCGGACGGCATATAGGCGCGATGTATCAAAGCGTTGCGGGCATCATCCTGGCGGGAGGCCAGTCGCGCCGGATGGGCGGCGGCGACAAGCCCCTGTTGCCGCTGGGCAAAGGCAGGCTGATTGACCACGTCGTCGCGCGTCTCAAAGCGCAGGTCGGCATGCTTGCGCTCAATGCCAATGGCGACCTCGCACGGTTTGCCGGCCTCGGCATTCCGGTGATCGCCGACACGGTGCCAGGCTATGCCGGCCCGTTGGCCGGAATCCTCGCCGGCCTCGAATGGACGGCGGACAACACGGCCTGCCGGTCGCTTGTCAGCGCGGCCGGCGACACGCCATTCTTCCCCAGCGATCTCGTCGAACGGTTGGCCGCAGCCGCCAACGAAAGACCAGGCGCGATCGCGGTCGCCCGTGCCGACGGCAGATGGCACCCGACCTTCGCGCTCTGGCCGCAGGGCCTGCGCGACGATCTGCGCCGTTTCCTGGTCGACGAGGACAATCGCCGGGTTTCGGCCTTCATCGAGCGGCACGGTTTCGTCGAGGTTGAGTTTCCGATGATCGAGGCCGACGGCGAGCGGATCGACCCGTTCTTCAACATCAACACGCCGGACGATCTTGCGGAGGCCGAGCGTCTGTTGCAAAGCCTGCAGCCATGAGACGCGTATTCGGCATCACCGGCTGGAAGAATTCCGGCAAGACGACCCTGACCGAAAAGCTGGTCGCCGAACTGGTCCGGCGCGGCTGGACGGTCTCGACCGTCAAGCATGCCCATCATGACTTCGACATCGACAAGCCTGACACGGACTCCTTCCGTCACCGCCAGGCTGGTGCCATGGAGGTCGCGATCGTCTCCGGCCGGCGCTGGGCGCTGATGCACGAACTGCGCAACGAGGACGAGCCGTCGCTGGACGACATCCTGTCGCGCCTGGCGCCCTCCGACATCGTGCTCGTCGAGGGCTACAAGCGCGAGGCGCACAAGAAGATCGAGGCAAGGCGGCTGGAGGCCAAGGACCGGACGCCGCTTTCGATCAACGACCCAAACATCGTCGCCATCGCGGCGGATTTCAAAGTCGAAGGCGAAACCCTCCCCGTTTTCGATCTCGACGATACCAAATCGATAGCCGACTTTGTCGAGCGCGCGACCGGCCTGAACGCTCCAACCAAGTAACGCAGCGGCACACGGCGGATGTCGTTTGCTGTTGTTTTGCAGTTGCTTTTTTCTTCGAAAGAGTGGGAGTATCCCGCGCAGCGGGCGGTCAAGAAGCCCCGCCCACAAGAGCCGCACGGGACAGCGGCCATGACAATATGAGAGGATTATCATGCGTATTGCACTGCGTATCGCGCTCGCCGCTTCGGCCGCGCTGCTGACACTTGGCGTCGCCCAGGCTCAGGAGAAGACCCTGAGGATCGGCACCGAAGGCGCGTACCCGCCCTTCAACAACCTGACCTCGGACGGCCAACTCGTCGGTTTCGACATCGATATCGCCAAGGCGCTGTGCGACGAGATGAAGGTGAAGTGCACCTTCGTCGCGCAGGACTGGGACGGCATCATTCCAGCGCTCCAGGCCGGCAAGTTCGACGCCATCGTCGCCTCGATGTCGATCACGCCCGAGCGGCAGGAAAAGGTGGACTTCACCCACAAATACTACAACACCCCCTCCGCGATCGCCGTGCCCAAGGATTCGCCGCTCAAGGGCGTGACCAAGGAAGACCTCGCCGGCAAGTCGATCGGCGTCGCCACCACGACGACGCATTTCAACTATGCTTCGAAGACCTATACCGACAGCACGATCAAGGGCTATCCGAGCAGCCCCGAGGAACAGGCTGACCTTGCCAATGGCCGCCTCGACGCCATCGAGGACGACATCGTCGTGCTGCAGCAGTGGCTGGATTCGACCGACGGCGCCTGCTGCAAGATCCTCGGCCAGCCCTCGCCGCAGCCGGTCGAGATCTTCGGACCGGGCGCCGGCATTGCCGTGCGCAAGGGCGAAACCGACCTGGTCAACAAGCTAAACAACGCGATCGACGCCATCCGCAAAAACGGAAAGTACAAGGAAATCAACGACAAGTACTTCAAGTTCGACGTCTACGGCGCCGAGTCCTGATCATAACGCTCGGGGCGGTGAGGACCACCTCACCGCCCTTCCTTCATTCCGGGATCGCCACGGAGACACGCCCCGCCAATGCCGGCCCAAAGCATCTGGACACTTCTCAGTTGGGGCCCTGATGGCTGGAGTGACGATATCGCCTCCGGCGTGCTGGTCACGATTGCGCTGGCGCTCGCCACGCTCCCGATCGGCCTGACGATCGGTTTTTTTGTCGCCTTCGCCAAACAGTCGCAGGAACCGTCGCTGCGGGTCGCGGCTAACATCTACACAACGGTCTTTCGCGGCCTGCCCGAACTGGTGACGCTGTTCCTGTTCTTCTTCGGCATGCCGCTGCTGCTGCAATATGTCGTGCGCCTGTTCGAACCTGAGGCGACGGTCGACGTGAACAGCTTCATTGCCGGCATGATCGTGCTGTCGCTGATCTTCTCGTCCTACGCCAGCGAGGTCTTTCTTTCGGCCTTCCGCGCCATCCCCAAGGGCCAGTATGAGGGCGGCTACGCCATCGGCCTTTCGAAATGGCAGACGATGCGCCTGGTGATCCTGCCGCAACTTTTGCGTATCGCCTTCCCCGGCTTGGAGAATTGCTGGCTTAGCCTGCTCAAGGACACCTCGCTGGTCTCGGTCGTCAACCTCGCCGAGACCCTGCGCAATGCCGGCGTCGCGGCCCGTGTCACCAAGCATTCCTTCCTCTTCTACAGCGTCGCGGCGCTGGTCTTCCTTGTGCTGGCCGTCCTGTCGTCGATCGCCACCGCCTATATCCTGCGCTCGCTCGGGCGGAGGGAAGCGCGATGAGCGTCAGCCAGGCTATCGCCATCGACAAACCGCCGCCGCAGGCACGCGGCTGGCCGCGCGCGCGCATCGTCGGCTACGCGCTGGTCGGGCTGTGGGTGCTCTTCGGCCTTGGCATCGTGGCCTATCTTGTCCACGCCTGGAATGCCGAGTTCTTCGCCAGATACGCGCCCGCCTATCTGCAAGGACTTGGAACCACCCTGTCGCTGGTGGCCATTTCGATGGTGACCGGCGCGATCCTGTCGCTGCCCGTCGCCTACGGACGCATGTCGAAGAACAGGATCCTGTCCGGGCTCGCCTATTGCTACGTCTATTTCTTCCGCGGCACACCGCTGCTTGTGCAGACCTATCTGGTCTATTACGGCGTCGGCTCCTTCCGGCCGGAATTGCAGACGGTCGGGCTGTGGTGGTTCTTCCGCGAGGCGTTCTACTGCGGCGTCTTTGCCTTCTCCCTCAACACCGCTGCCTACCAGGCTGAAATCCTGCGCGGCGCCATCGAAAGCGTTCCGCGAGGCCAATGGGAGGGTGCGGCCTCGCTCGGCCTGCACAAGCTGCAGACGCTGCGCAAGGTCATCATGCCGCAGGCGATCATCGTGGCGCTGCGGCCTTACGGCAACGAACTCATCCTGATGATCAAGGCTTCGGCAATCGTCGCCATCATCACCGTCTATGATCTGATGGGCAATGCGAAGCTCGCCTACGCCAAGTCCTTCGACATCCAGGCCTATATCTGGGTGGCGATCGTCTATCTGGTGCTGGTCGAGATCCTGCGCCACGGCGTCGAATGGATCGAGCGGCGGATCACCATCCACCTCAAACGATAGAGCGTTTGAGCAATTCCAGGAAAAGGGCGCAGCGGTTTTCCGTCCGGAAATGCGGAAAATAAAAGCAGAGCGGCTCTCTTACCGAACCCCACGGGCATCGGCCTGCACCAGTCGATGCGGCTCTGCGTGCCTTGACGAATTTTTCGCATGGCCTAGACCTTCCGGCACTGAAATCTCTCTCGTGTTGGAAGGCAGGCTTATGGCATCGGTTGCATTTCTCGGTCTTGGCGTCATGGGCTATCCGATGGCCGGGCACCTCAGGAACAAGGGCGGCCACGACGTCACCGTCTACAACCGCACCGCGGCAAGAGCCGAGCAATGGGTCGCCAAGCACGGCGGCAAGCTGGCGCCGACGCCGGCCGAGGCGGCCGAAGGCAAGGATTTCGTCTTCTCCTGCGTCGGCAACGACGACGACCTGCGCTCGGTGACCATCGGCGCCAGGGGCGCCTTCGCCGCCATGAAGAAGGGCGCCGTCTTCATCGACAACACCACGGCCTCGGCCGAGGTCGCGCGTGAACTCGCCGAAGCCGCCGAGAAGGCCGGCTTTTCCTTCCTCGACGCGCCGGTTTCCGGCGGTCAGGCCGGCGCCGAAAACGGCGTGCTGACGGTGATGGTCGGCGGCGAGCAGGCTGCCTTCGACCGGGCCAGGCCGGTCATCGACGCCTTTGCCCGCATGGTCGGGCTGATGGGTCCGGCCGGCGCCGGCCAGCTCACCAAGATGATCAACCAGATTGCCATTGCCGGCCTCGTCCAGGGTCTGGCCGAAGGCATCCATTTCGGCAAGAAGGCCGGGCTCGACATCGAGAAGGTCATCGAGGTGATTTCCAAGGGCGCCGCCGGTTCCTGGCAGATGGAAAACCGCCACAAGACGATGAACGCCGGAAAGTATGATTTCGGCTTTGCCGTCGACTGGATGCGCAAGGATCTCGGCATCTGCCTCGCCGAGGCCAACCGCAATGGCGCTAGGCTGCCGGTGACGGCGCTGGTCGACCAGTTCTACAAGGACGTGCAGGACATGGGCGGCCGGCGCTGGGACACGTCGTCGCTGCTCGCGCGTCTGGAAAAATAGACGGCGATGACCGTGCCCGATCCGAGCTGGAGCGTCGATGACATCGTCGCCTACCTGCGCTTGATCGGAACGGAGGAAAACCGCGCCGGCATGGTTCGGTTCGGCATCAACACGAGAACCGCGCTCGGCGTCGGCAATTCCGACCTGCGGCCGTTGGCGCGCAAGCTTAAGAAGAACCACGAGCGGTCGTTGCTCCTGTGGGACACCGGCATCCGCGAGGCGCGCCTGATGGCGGCCTTTACCGGCGAGCCGAAAAAGCTCGATATCGGCCAATGCCGGCGCTGGGCCGCCGATTTCGACAGCTGGGAAATCGTCGACACCGTTGCCGACCTGTTCGCCGAGACGCCATTCCGGCGTGAACTGATCGAGGAATTCGCCGAGGACGAGCGTGAGTTCGTCCGCCGCACCGCCTTCGCCATACTGGCCTGGAGCGCGGTGCATCTGAAAAAGGAGCCCGACGCGACTTTCCGTGCCTATCTGCCGCTGGTCGAGAAGCATGCCGGCGACCCGCGCAACTTCGTTCGCAAGGCGGTGAACTGGGCGCTGCGGCAGATCGGCAAGCGGTCGATGGCGCTGCACGCCCCTGCCCTTGCGCTTGCGGAAAAACTAGCCGCGTCGTCAGACAAGACGGCGCGTTGGATCGGCAAGGACGCTGTCAAGGAACTGACGGATGCCAAACAGCTCGAGCGACTCGCCGCCGGAGAGGCTTGATCCCGGCCGTATCCGCTTCATCGAGGTGACGCGGGAAACGCGCGGCCGTTTCGAGGACTTGTTCGAGCAGCCGGGCGCTCCGAAATATTGCTGGTGCATGGCCTGGCGCCACTCTAGCCGCGAGCACATTCAAAACGACGAGAAGAAGCGCATGATGATGGCGCTGATCGATCGAGGCACGCCGGTCGGCATCGTCGCGGAGATCGACGGCAGAACAGTCGGCTGGTGCTCGGTCGCGCCGCGCGAGACCTATCGCAAGCTTTCCAAGCAGCAGGACGACAGCGAAATGGGCGTCTGGTCGATCGTCTGCTTCTATGTCCCAAGGGCTCTGCGCGGCGGCGGCTTGGCTTCGGCCTTGCTGGACGCAGCCGTCAAGCATACCTTCGCCAAGGGCGCGCGCGTGATCGAGGCCTATCCGGTCGACGAGGCTGCACCGAGCTACCGCTTCATGGGTTTTCGCGACATGTTCGTCGCGCGGGGTTTTCGGGAGATTGGCACAGCCGGCACGCGCCGGCATGTGATGCGGCTGGAACGTTGAACTGGAACAGTCACGACGCTTTTACTCGATTCCGAAAATGGACTGGCGGAGGATGGAGCGACCATGAGCAGACGTTTCAAATCACTCGTGACGCTGGCGGCCGTGCTTGCGCTCACCCCCGCGGGTGCCGATGCTGCGGCCGACGTGGCGCATATCTTCTGGAAAGATCTGCGGCCCGCTGCGCAGGCGACAGCCGAGAACGCAAACCTGCCGATGATCGCGGCAAAATTGCCCGATCACGGCGAGACCTTGTCGCTCAGCCTGCAGGACAAGACGATCCAATTAGCCGGCTATGCATTGCCGGTCGATCGCGACGGAGACCTTGTCTATCAATTCCTGCTGGTGCCGTGGACGGGCGCCTGCAGCCACATGCCGACGCCGCCGCCCAACCAGATCGTTCTGGTGACGCCCGCGCACCCCTACAAGATGTCTGAGGCCTATGAGCCGGTTTCGGTGACCGGCGTGCTGAAGCCGGGCATGGAGAAAAGCCAGCTCTTCATCCTCGACGGTGTCCTGATCGTCCAGTCCGGCTACACCGTGCGCAAGGCCGAGGTGGCGAACGTCGACTCGGTGCCCGATACGGTCACGCTCCCGGTCAACTCGCCGTGGAATTTCCTCAACAAAAAGAAGAATTAAGTCTCGCCGCTTCGCGCATAGCGGGAAGCGACGCACGCCAGATGCTCACGCTGCGTTGGCGCCCGACTCCTTGTCGAGGATCATGTAGTCGAGCGGAATTTCGGTCGTGTACTTGATCTGCTCCATGGCGAAGGACGACGACACGTCGCGGATCTCGATCTTGGCGATCAGCCGCTTGTAGAAGGCGTCGTAAGCGGCAATGTCGGGCACCACGACGCGCAGCAGATAGTCGACGTCGCCGCTCATGCGGTAGAACTCGACCACTTCCGGAAACTCCTGGATGACCTCGGAGAAGCGCCGCAGCCATTCATGGCTGTGCGAATTGGTGCGGATCGACACGAAGACGGTGACGCGCACATTGACCTTCTCGTGGTCGAGAATGGCTACGCGCCGCTTGATGACGCCCTCTTCCTCCAGCTTCTGGATGCGCCGCCAGCACGGCGTGGTCGACAGGCCGACTTTCTTGGCGACATCGGCGACCGCAAGCGTCGCGTCCTCCTGCAGGAGGCGGAGAATTTTTCGGTCAAGGCGGTCCATCGGGAGAACTCCAGGGGAATAGTTTCGCTATAATCCCTTTTATGGGGGCCATTCACAAGAAAGAAATTCTGCCAATGGCGGCAAAAGCGAGCGATATCTTGCCGAATGCTTAGCCGATGCGATAGCGGATTTCCGACCGCAGGAAAGGCAGCAAATCCATTTCAAACCACGGATTCTTCCTCAGCCACCCTGTGTTTCGCCACGACGGATGCGGCAGCGGCAGTACTTTTATGCTGGCCGCCGCATCCCAGATCGTGCGCCAGTTCTTGACCGTTTCCGTCAGCGAAGGCCCGCGCGCCATGCCCATGTGCCAGGTCTGCGCGTAACCGCCGATGGTCAGCACCAGGTCGATCTGGGGCATCAGCGCCATGAGATCAGCGCGCCAGGCCGGCGCGCATTCGCGGCGCGGCGGCAGGTCGGCGCCCTTGGCGTCCTGGCCCGGAAAGCAGAAGCCCATCGGCACGATGGCGAATTTTTTTGTGTCGTAGAACTCCTCGCTGCTGACGCCGAGCCAGTTCCGCAGGCGATCCCCTGAAGCATCGGTGAACGGCATGCCCGATATGTGGACCTTGGTGCCCGGCGCCTGGCTGGCGAGCAGGATCCGGGCTTTCGAAGAGGGCCTCAGCACCGGGCGCGGCTCATGCGGCAAGGGCCGGCCGCGCGGGTGCTCGACGCAGATGCGGCAGGCTCGCACTCTCGCCGTCAGGCTCTCCAGCGCTTCGCTGATGTCCGCCGGGTTGTCCAACAGCCAGGCCTCAGGCGGTAGCGCTCGGCCGGCTGGAGAGCGCCGCGTGCCAGCGCAGCACGTTCGTGCACTCCTCGGGCACCTTGATGCGCGCCGGCTTCATGAAATCGATGGCGATCATCCCGGTGATGTCGGCGACCGAATAGGCATCGCCGGCAGCGAATTCCCTGTCTGCCAGCTCGCGATCGAGAATATGCAGGAACTCGATGGCCTTGGGCTTGTTGGCCTCGCCCCATTCTGGAATCTGCGGCACTTCCCAGTCCTTCATCGCCGGATGGATGTGACGGAAGGCGGCGGCGACGCTGCTCATGAGATTGAGCTCCATGCGCCTTTGCCACATCTCGACCTTGGCCTTGCCTAGCGCTCCCCTCCCGAACAAGGCGGGTTCCGGATGCAGTTCCTCGAAGTAGCGGCAGATGGCTATGGATTCGGTGATGATGGTGCCGTCATCGATCTCCAGCACCGGCAGCCGCCGCAGCGGATTGCGCGATGCCACGGGCTGCTCGCGATGCTCCAGCGCTCCCATGTCGACGGGCACCAGCGGAACGGTCAGTCCCTTTTCCGCCAGGAAAACCCGCACCCGCCTAGGGTTCGGCGCGCGGCCGCCATCGAACAGCTTCATTCCATTCTCCGATCTTCCATCCCGATCTTAAAGCATGTCTCCCGAAAGTGGGACCGGTTTCGGGGACAAAGACATGCTTGAAATCAAAGGCTTAACGCAGGTCGCGTGAAACTTTTTTCACGCGACCTGCTTTAAGGCGCGCTTCAATGAATGTCGCCCAAAACTGCGCAGCGGTTTTGGGGAGACGACATGCATCGAACAGAGCATCGCCGGAAGCGGCATCATCGGAAGCGAAAGAACTCGCGCAGCGCATCGCCGAGCCAAGCCAGCCTGCCGTGCCTCCGCTCGACCGGCTGATCGTGATGGCTGTCGCGCCAGTCCTGCGGCTCGTCGAAGGAGCCGGCCCAGATGCCCGCTTTGGCGGCTCTGGCGACTGCCTCCTCGGTTTCGAAGTCGCCAAAGGCGACGGCCCATCCCGCCTGCACTTGCGCACGGTTGAGGTCCGTGTCGCCCGCCCTGCAGTCGCCGAGCAGCCGTCCATAGCGGTCGCGCTGCCAGCCGCTGCAGGAAACCGGCCTGCCGGCGATCAGCCGCACCAGCGACTGCCGCGCGAGCTTGCCGCAAGGATAGTCGGTCTCATCCTTGCGGCATGTCTGCACGTATTCCGGAGCGTCGATGCCGCGCATGCGGATGCGCTCGGCACCGAGCGTGATCGAATCGCCGTCATTGACGATGGCCGTGCCTTGCTCCTTGCGCGTCTCGAAACGGTCGAGCCGCGCCGCCACCAGGATGAACAGGCCAAGCAGGACCACCGTCAGCCCGTAATCCAGCAGCCTGCGCCAAAGGCTTCGCGGAGGCCGCGCAACATATCGTCGGCGCGGTCCTCGCGACCAGGAACGGCTCATATGGCAAACAGTCTCTTAATCATTCGAACGTAGCTTAACGAACTGAAAATCGCTGCGCGCGGAAATTGAACTTGCATGCCTTTGCTACGCTCGGACACAGCGGACAAATTCATTGTGGACCGCAGGAAACCGCATCGCAACAGCGATGTGGCGCGCGCGGTGCGCAGGACGCGTGACCGCCTCTCGCAGCAGGCCGGCAATCTTGATTTCGACCGCGAGCTGCTCAAGCTCCATGCGCGCGCCATGGTGGTCAGCGCGGCGGCGATTCCTCTGCTTGCGCTTTCGGTGGCAGCCATCGGCCGCTTCGCTGGCCTTGGTAATCAGGTCGCCGTCTGGGCTCTCTTCACGCTGCTTTGCTACACCATCGTCGCCTTCATGGCGCGGCGTGTCGAGCGCACGGAAGCGGCCGAGCTCGACCCGGTGCAGACGCGCCGCGATTTCCTGATCGGCCATGCGCTTTGCGGCCTCGGCTGGGCCTGGTTCGCATGGCTGGGCTGCGAGACATGCCAGGTGGATCAGTTCCATATCGTCAAGGCCGTGGTGCTCCTGGTCGCCATGGCGACGACCGCGGTCATGGCGTCGTCGCTCGGCGGTGCCCTGCTCGCGACCTTCGCCGTACCCGTGGCGGTCTATGCTTATGCGGTCCTGCGCTTGTGGATGCCGATCGAAGCGATCATGGCGGCGCTGCTCGTCGTCGCCCTGCCCTTCTTCGGCTACGTAGCGCGTCATCTCAACCAGGCCTCGTGGATGATCCTCTCCTTCCGCTCCGAGAAGGACGCGCTGATCGCCGAGGTGGAGACGGCGAAGTCGATGTCCGACGAGGCAAGGCGGCGCGCCGAGGACGCCAATCTGGCGAAGTCGCGCTTCCTCGCCTCGATGAGCCATGAGCTCCGCACGCCCCTCAACGCCATCCTCGGCTTCTCCGAAGTGATGGCCAATGAAGTGCTCGGGCCGATGAACAACCCGACCTATCGCGACTACGCGCACGACGTGCACGAATCCGGCCAGCACCTGCTCGACCTGATCAACGAGATCCTCGACCTGTCGCGCATCGAGGCCGGCCGATACCAGCTCAATGAAGAGCCGATGGCGTTGGTGACGGTCGTCGAGGACTGCTGCCACATGATGGAGCTGAGAGCCCGCAACAAGGACATCCGCATCAGCCAGGAGTTCGAGACCACCTTGCCGCGCCTGTTTGGCGACGAGCGGGCCATCCGGCAGATCGCGCTCAACCTGTTGTCCAACGCGATCAAGTTCACGCCGTCGGGCGGAGAAGTGCGCGTGCGCGTCGGCTGGACGGCGGGCGGCGGCCAGTACATCTCCGTCAAGGACAACGGGCCCGGCATTCCGGAGGAAGAAATCCCGGTGGTGCTTTCCGCCTTCGGCCAGGGCTCGATCGCCATCAAGAGCGCCGAACAGGGGACCGGCCTCGGCCTGCCGATCGTGCAGGGCCTGCTCGACATGCATGGCGGCGAGTTCGAGCTTCACTCCAAGCTGCGCGAAGGCACCGAGGCCATCGCCATCTTCCCGCTGAGCCGGGTGATGGAGGAACTGCCCGCACTGCCGACCAAGGCCGTCGCCGCGCGCCGGCGTTAGAGCAATTCCAGGAAAAACTTGTAGCGATTTTCCGGCCGGAATTGCGTAAAAACAAATACTTAGAGCGGTTCGGCGATTCTATGAATCGCTGAAACGCTCTAGCCCCGGGACGCTGTTAGGGCCGCACCGCCGCCGCCATGCCCGAACTGGTGAGCGCCGCCGCCTTGACCAGCCCGGCCGCCAGCCCGGCCCCCACCCCTTCGCCGTGACCGACACCGAGATCGAGCAGTGGCTCCAGCCCAAGCCGTTCGGCGACCTTGGCATGACCGGGCTCCGGCGACAGGCTGGCAAGCAGGCAATGGTCGATGGCGGAAGGATTGGCTTTGTGCAGAACCGCGGCGGCAGCCGTCGCCACGAAGCCGTCGAGAAGCACCGGGATCTTCTGCATGCGCGCGGCGAGGACGGCGCCGCAGATCGCCGCGAACTCGCGGCCGCCGACCCGGCGCAACGCCTCGAGCGGGTCACCGAGGCCGGCGCCGTGGAAGGCCAGCGCCCGATCGACCGTTTCCGCCTTGCGCGCCATCATCGCCGCATCGGCCCCCGATCCCGGTCCGACCCAGCCGGCGCCCTTGCCGCCGAACAGCGCCGCGCTGAGCGCGGCCGCAATAGTCGAATTGCCGACACCGAGATCGCCAAGGCAAAGAAGGTCGGCGCCGCCGGCGACCGCTTCCATGCCGAAGGCCATGGTCGCGGCGCAGCCGCGCTCGTCGAGCGCCGCTTCTTGCGTGATGTCGCCGGTCGGAATGTCCAGCGCCAGGTCGAAGACCTTCAGGCCGAGATCGTAGGCGATGCAGATCTGGTTGATCGCCGCACCTCCGGCAGCGCAGAGTTCAACGGCATTGGCGGTCGCCGAAACCGGCCGCGGCGAGATGGCGTGCCTCACAGCGCCGTGATTGCCGGCGAAGATCGCCACCAGCGGCCGGTTGACGGCCGGCGGCGCGCGCCCGCTCCACGCGGCGAGCCAGGCCGCGATGTCCTCGATCCGGCCCAGCGAGGCTTTCGGCTTGTCGGCCCTGGCAAACAGCGCGCGGACGCGGGCGTCGGCGGCAGCATCCGCCGGCGGCAGCGTCGCCAGGAGGGTGCGGAAATCATCGAAAGGCTTTGCGGTCATGTCGGATGCTGTCTCTTTGCGGGGAACAGGCAGCGGCATAGCCGCCTTCACCGTCCGGCACAACCGCCCCGGCGATGCCGCGAAAGCGCCGGTCGGCGGCGCATTGCGGAGGGCTTGCATTGGCTTTGCGGTTGCACCATGTGGGGTGAAGGCAAGAGAACAGCATGACCGCCATCGAGTCTCCCTGCATACTCGTCTGCTCGATCGACATGAAAACCGGCTTCTGTTTCGGGTGCGGCCGCACGCGCGACGAGATCGCCGGCTGGATCGCAATGACGCCGGAAGTCCGGCGTGCGGTCATGGCCGAATTGCCGGCGCGGCTGCAGACGGTCGAACGCCGGCCACGGCGCGAGACGCGGCGCGCCCGCATGGCGCGCGAGCGTGACATGCTGTGAAGAGCTGGCCGTGAGAAGGGGTTGGTCATGAACCGCCTGTTCTGGATCGTCATGCTGGTGATCGGCGCCGGAGTGATCCTGCTGATGATGAACGATTCCGCCGGCCGCACCTTCGGCATCGAGAACCACGATTTCAGCCGGTTGATCTGGGTTGGTGTCCTGGTAGCGGTGATCGGCGCCAGCCTCGTCCGCTCGGGCCGGCCGCTCGGCGACATGGCACGCAATCTCGGCGTCTGGGCGGCAATCGTGCTGGCGCTGATCGCCGGCTACCAATATCGCTACGAGCTGCAGGACGTTGCCAGCCGCGTGACGGCCGGCCTTGTCCCGGGAAGCCCGCTGGCGCTCGGCGTGGACAATGGCCGCGCCACCGTGACGCTCGACAAGGCCGACAATGGCCATTTCGAAGCGCGAATTCTCGTCAACGGCGCGCCGGTGCGGACCGTGGTCGATACCGGCGCTACCAGCACGGTGCTGACGGCGGAGGACGCCCAGGCGGCCGGCTTCAACCCGGCCACGCTCAGCTACACGGTGGACGTCTCGACCGCCAACGGCATGGCGCGTGCCGCCACTGTCAGGATCGGCGAGGTCGCGATCGGCGGCATCGTACGCAAGGATATGCCGGTCATGGTCGCGGCGCCCGGCATGCTCGAGCAAAGCCTGCTCGGCATGAACTTCATCAGCTCGCTCTCGGGCTTCGACGTGCGCGGCGACCGCATGATCCTTCGGGATTGAACCCGGCTCAGGCTGCCTCGGCCTCCGCCGCAAAATCGATTGCCGCGAACGCCGTCTTCAGCACCTCCGGCCCGGCGCCGGGTTTGTTGGCGTCGGTGGACAGGATCTGCCGGTAGCGGCGCGCGCCGGGAAGGCCGTGGAACAGCCCGACCATATGGCGCGTGACATGACCGAGCCGCCCGCCCTTCTCGATATGGCGCGCGGCGTAGCCGGCCATTGCATCCATGAGCGCCGCGTAGTCGAAAGCGACCGGCGCCTCGCCGTAGAATGCGGCATCGATCCCGGTGAGGATGCCGGGCGTGTGATAGGCCGCGCGGCCGAGCATGGCGCCGTCGACATGGCCGAGATGCTCCGAAACCTCATCGAGCGCTTGAATGCCGCCATTGATGCCGATGAATTGGTTCGGCTTCCTGGCTTTGAGCCGGTAGACGCGCGGATAGTCGAGCGGCGGGATCTCGCGATTTTCCTTGGGGCTCAGCCCCTCCAGCCACGCCTTGCGGGCATGCACCCAGAGCGCATCGGCGCCCGCCGCCAGCACGCCGTCGGCGAGCGTGTCGAGCGCAGGCTCGGGGTCCTGGTCGTCGACGCCGATGCGGCATTTGACTGTGACCGGAATCCTCACCGCCGCCTTCATCGCCGCGACGCAGTCCGCCACCAGCGCCGGCGTCTTCATCAGGCAGGCGCCGAACGTGCCCGACTGGACGCGGTCGGACGGGCAGCCGACATTGAGGTTGATCTCGTCGTAGCCGAACGCCTCGCCGATCACCGCCGCTTCGGCAAGCTTTCGCGGATCCGAGCCGCCAAGCTGCAGCGCAACCGGATGCTCGGCATCGTCGAATCCAAGCAGCCGCTCGCGTGCGCCATGGATGACGGCGTCGGCCACGACCATCTCGGTGTAGAGCAGCGCCCGGCGCGTCAGCCGGCGGTGGAAGAACCGGCAGTGCCGGTCCGTCCAATCCATCATTGGTGCTATAGCAAGCAGTGGTTGCATCGCCTTTTTGAGTTCTTTCTGCTGCATCATCATCCATATTTGGTAGATGCGGGTCGCGAAATTTTCTTTTAGTTTCATATAGTTCGAATGAACAGGGACAAAGGTCCCAAGATCGATTGGACTATTTTTGGCGTCACACTTTTTGTAAAAAAGCAACGGTCCGATTTTAACTTTCCACAAATAAGAGTAAACTTTTCGTGCTCAAGTTCTGAGCGGGAGGCGTACAGGCAGTCAATGCCTGTTGAAGAGGGGCGGGGTTGAGTATGCCCTCATTGTTGATCCTTGGTGCCCGCCGTTGGTGGGTCACCGATGCGCGTAGGACGCATCCGCCCAGAATTGCCTGACGGGGCATGGAGCGGGGGCGCGGCGGCCCCCTCAACACCCTCTACCCCGAGCGTCAAACAAACTCCAGTTTCCTTTTAACGATGACGCGCAGCGCTGGCCTCAGCCAGCGGATGCGCGCCCATGCGACCGGTCGCCAGCGTTGGGGCTGATACCGCGCCTGTCGCATTGAAACCAGGGAGAATTTGCAATGGCACTCGACATCACAGCCCAAGACATCATCATCGACGAAACCACCGGTCTCCAGCAGCCCAGTGATATTGACCCGACCGGCAATACCAACCTCACATTGTTACATCTCCTGGGCCTCGGCACTCCACTGGAAACCGCCTACCAGGCCGACTTCGTGGTGGCTTCGGGGGACCCCGGAGAAACCATCACCTCAGTCGTCCTCACCCAGGACTTGTCGGGAACGGCGTTTTCCACCACCGACGGCGTACTCACCGACATCCAGACGGTCGATGGCAATTATGTCTGGCTGTTCCAGGACTCGACCAATCCAGATGTCGTGATCGGCGTCATTGGCACCTCCGACCCGACCGCCGAGCCCGATGAGGGCGGCGATCTCGCCTTCTCGTTTGGGCTCGATCCCACCAGCAACACCAATGCGGACCTCTACCTGGTTCAGTATGTGGCGTTGCTGAATCCGGACACGGGCGATCCGGACGACCGCATCGATCTGACCGACCACGTGTTCGCATCGATCACGGGAACCGCTCAGATCGGTTTCTCGGGCGCGAACGCCGCTCCCGGCAATCATGATTTCTATCTGATCAATTCGCCCGATGACGCTTCCAAGCAGCTTCTGGTGATTGGTCTGAACGGCGGCACTGCCAACGTCAGTACACAGGGCTTCGGCATCAACAATCAGAGCATCAATCCGGGCGAAACGCTGCAGGTCGATTTTGTGACCGGCGGCGACCTGAACGCAGGCTCCGCTTCACAAATCCAGTATGACAGCCATATCGAGACGATCACGGAGGCCGGCTTCACGATCAACCAGATCACGCCTTCCCAGCCGGCTAAGCGGGTGGATATCACAATCACGGCCTACAACAATACGGCCAACCAGCAAGGCTCGGATTTCTTTGATGGCACCACGACCAACCCCGTTGACATCACCAGCATCAAGTTGGCGGGCACGTCGGGGTATGTCGGCACGATCACCTTAAATGGCGACTATGTCACGGGAAGCGGCACCATCCACGTGTCTGGGCTCGAGGGCACAGGCAACGCCGTCACCATCACCGGCCTGGACAACGTCACGACTGTCGATATCACCACCGCCACCCCGATGGATCGGATGACGGTCGCGGGTGTCGATGCGAACGAGGGGTGCGACATCACCGAGTTCCATTTCAAGGCGACGACCACCAACGCCCACACCGAGGAGGTGGGCTCGTTCATCAACTTCGATGACGACGGGCCGACGGCGGGTTTGACCGAAGAAGACGCCAAGGTGCTGCATGACGAAACGGCCGGCGTCGACGCCAGTTCGGACGACCAGCCCCTCGCCTCCTTGCCCGGCGCCTTCTCGGGGCTTGGTACGGCCATCGGCTGGGCAGCCAGCGCCTCCGCCGTGGTCACACCCAACTCAAGCCTCGGCGCCGACGGAGGCACGGAGACGCTGTCGCTCGACGTCAGCGCGGCGAATGCCGATTCCGGTTTCGATTCGCTCGACGGCCATAACATCCTGCTCAATCTCGAGGGCGGCCTCGTCGTCGGCCGCGTCGATGCCAATGACGATAACAGCGTCGACTCAAACGACGCGGTGGCTATTGCCGTCTCGATCGACGACAACGGCATCCTCAGCATCGCCCAATACATCGCTATTGCGCACGGCGACACCGGTGATCCCGACGACGTGCAGACGATGAACGACGGCGTGCTGCTGGCCGTGGTCACCGCCGACGATGGCGACGGCGACAGCGACGAGACCAGCATCGCCATCGGCGACAAGGTGCAGATCAGGGACGATGGGCCGAGCATCACGGCGGACGGCACCGTTCCGACGCTGACCACCGACGATTCGGATCTTTCCGATACCACATCGACAAGCTTCGCATCCGTCTTCACCACCGATCCCGGTACCGACGGCGACGCCATCACCTATGAGTTAGGCGTCAAAAGCGGCGCCACTGTCGACAGCGGTCTCGACGACACGCTCAGCGGCGACAACATTCTGCTGCGCCTCGTTAATGGCCAGGTCGAAGGCTATCTTGAGAACGACACGAGCACTGTTGCCTTCGTGATCAGCGTCGATGCGAACACCGGCGAGGTGACACTGACCCAGGACCGCGCGATCATCCATGACGATCCGCTCGATCCGGTGGAAAGCGGCACTTCGGCGGCGACACTTGCCGCTGCCGACCTGGTGACGTTGAAGGCGACCATCACCGACGGTGACGGCGACACCGCCGACGCAACCGCCAATATCGGCACCGCCTTCACCTTCGAGGACGACGGCCCCACGATCACGGTGCCGTTCGACGGTGATGCATCAGGTGGTGGTAGCGATGGTACTCACGAGACTCTGGCCAACACGACTGGCGCGGAGGCCAGCGGAGCCTTCGGCTACGACGTCGGCGCCGATGCTCGCCTGGCCACGTTCTACGATGCCACGCATTCGGACTTTGTCGACCAGGACACCGTGACGCCCGGCATCCAGATCAGCCTTGGGGGTAACCTCACCGGCCTTGTGCCGGCACCAGGCACGACCTCGTTCATTAGCTCGTCCGCCACGCTCCAGTCGGAAAGCGCGACCGAGGCAACATTCAACTGGCAAATCTCGTACGACAGCGACCCGAACACGGCTGGCAATCAGCCGGGCACGGCAGCAGGCACCCTCGTCTTCGACAAGGACAACGACAGCTACACCATCACCCTGACCAACACGCTCGAAGGCTTCAGCTTCGACGTTCTCCACACCGCCGAGCTCGTGTCCAAGCAGCCCACCAGCAACACGGGCCACCCCAAGATCGTGTTGGAAACATTGCTGGCGGATGATCCCAACACCCAAGCTCACGACGGCTTTTTCGTGCAGTTCACGGGTAACTTGGTCAACAAAACCAACCCGTTTGGGTTGACGGACAATGGCCAGGGGAAATCCAACCCCTTCGACTCCACCTTCACTCCCGATCTCCACCAGATGGTGAGCAACGCCAACGAAACCTGGGTATCTGCGACACAGAGCACCAACGGTGTCGCTGGCGACACGATCCAGAAAGGTGAACTGCTGACGTTGCGGTTCTTCAGTAGCGATGTCGGTATTGCGACCGAGGCAATCGCCCCGACGGCGGGCGCCGGCGACATGGCCATCAAATTCGACGGCATCGGCAACAGCGAGGATCTGATGCTCATCCTCAACCTGGTCAACGATGGTGCCGACAACATCGTCGGCACCGCGGACGATACCTCGATCACGCGGGCTATCTACGCGGAGAACGCCGACATCTTCAAGACAGGCCAAGTGCCGGCCCCGTACAGCAGCGAGTTCACGCTCGACAACAATGACGGCCTCCTGATCATCGAGCGGAACGATTACAACGCGGCCGGCGAAGACTACGTGCTGCAGGGTGTCCAGATCATGCAGTCGGGCAACGGCATCACTGGCCAAGACCCTCTCCACGCGGCGATCGCCCTGAACGGGGCGACTGGCGCCGGCGGCGGCAGCAATGCAACCGGCGGGCTGGTCAGCTTCGACGCCGTCGACAATGACGTGCTGAAGATCACGGATATCGGCTTCACCACGACGCAGACTTCGACACCGGACGCGCATCTCGACTTTGGCGTCCAGGTGGCGGACGCGGACGGCGATATGACCACCGTCCAGCACATCTTCGTCGACATCGCCTGACACTCGACCAGCGGGGGGCAGCTAAGGCTGCCCCCGTACCGTCTCCGGCCAGGCGCGGTCGAGCGCCCGGCCGGTCACTCGCAAAAGCTTCGAAACGGGGGGGTTCCGCGATGCAACCAAGACCGCAATTCCAGGATGTGATGCGTCTGGCGCGCCGTCAGGCGCCCGCCCTCCTCCTTTTCAGCCTGCTTACCAACATCCTCCTGCTCGCCAGCACCGTCTACATGCTGCAGATCTACGACAGGGTGCTTTCGAGCGGCTCGATGGACACGCTGCTGTGGCTAACTCTGGCCGTCATCGGCGCCATCGCCGTCTATGGCCTGCTGGAACACGCCCGCCGGATGATGCTCGGGCATATAAGCCAGTGGCTGGACGACCAGCTCAGCGTGCCCGTGATCGAACGCGCCATGGAGGCGCGGCTGGCCGGCAGCAACCTCGAGGCGGGGCTGAAGGACGTTGGGGATCTGCGCAGCTTCATTGCCGGCGACGGCATACTGACCTTTCTCGACGCGCCATGGACACCCGTCTTTTTGGCGTTCATGTGGTTCCTGCATCCGGCATTGGGCATGCTCGGCGTCGCCGGCGCCGTGCTCCTGTTCTGCTGCGCTTTAGCCAACGACTTCCTCACCCGCCGCAAGGGCCAGGAGGCGGCCGCGGGGCTGCGCCGCAGCCAGGCCGCCGTGGGTCAATTCATCGATGGCGCGGAAACCCTGCGCTCGCTCGGCATGTCCGAGCCGGCGCTGCTGCGCTGGGAGCAGAACCAGCAGTCGCTGACGCATCTCCAGTCCCGGATTTTCCATCGCACCACCGTCATTGGCAGCCTGTCGCGCTCGCTGCGTCTCGCCCTCCAGGTGGCCGTGCTGGGGCTCGGCGCCTATTTCGTCCTGCGCCGCGAACTGACGGGCGGGTCGATGATCGCGGCTTCCATCCTGCTCAGTCGTGCGCTGGCGCCAATCGAGCGCTCGATCGGCGCCTGGCGCAGCCTGCTCAGCGCGCGAACCGCGCGCCGCAACCTGATCAGCCTTTTCGACAGCGAGGCGACGCGGAAGGCCGGCGTCACCTTGCCGCGCCCGCAGGGCCGGCTGAAACTCGAAGGCCTGCACTACTACGTGCCGGGAAACTCACAGGCCCTGCTGAACGCGATAAGCTTCGGTGTCGAGCCCGGCCAGACCTGCGGTGTGATCGGCTCGTCCGGCTCCGGCAAGACTACGCTGTGCCGTCTCATCGTCGGCACGATGCGGCCTTCGCTCGGCCATGTCAGGCTGGATGGCGCGGAGGTGTGGAACTGGCCCTCGGACGAGCTCGGCCAGCATATCGGCTACCTGCCGCAACAGGTCGAATTGTTCCCGGGAACGATCGCCGAGAACATCGCGCGCCTTCGCGATGTCGACAGCGAGGCCGTCATCGCCGCGGCGCAGCTCGCGGGCATCCACGAGATGATCCTGCGGCTGCCGAACGGATATCGGACCGAGGTCGGACCGCATGGGGCCCGGATCTCGCGCGGCCAGCGCCAGCGCATCGCGCTGGCCCGGGCGCTGTTCGGCGACCCGCCGCTGGTCGTTCTCGACGAGCCGAACACCGGCCTCGACGGCGAAGGCGAGGTGGCGCTGTTCAACGTGCTTCAGCAGTTGAAGGAGCGCGGCCGCACGGTCGTTGTCGTCAGCCATCAGACCAACCTTCTGCGCACGGCCGATCATGTCGTCTTCCTCCGCGATGGATCCGTCGCGATGTTCGGCCCGCGCGACGAAGTGCTCGGCGCGCTGGCAGGCCAGCCCAGGCGCATTCCGGTGCCGTCGGCAATACGGGACAAGATTGCCGCCAATGCGGCCGCGAACCTGAAGGCGGTGGAGTGAGCCATGAACGAGCGATTTGGCGATTTCTCAACGATGCTGGCCGGACTGGTGGACAGCCTGCGCGAGCTGGGCGACAGGTTGGCCGTTTCCGCCGGCGTTCTGACCGCCGCGGCATCGACCTGGTTCGACGGGCTGAACCAGCCGACGCGTCTCGCCATGATGGCGGCTGCCGGCGCGCTTGTACTGTTGCTGATCTCGCGGCTGTTTCGCCGGCGCTCGCCCGCCCTCGAAGCCAGCAAGCGCGACCTCAATCAACGGACCAGGCCGGCGCGCATGCTGGGCTACGTTTCGGCTATCGTCTTCGTCGGCGGCATTGCCGCATGGGCGAGCGTCGCGCTTCTGGCAAGTGCGGTCGTCGCCAATGGCGTGGTCAGCCCGGAAGGCTATCGCAAGACCGTGCAGCATCTTGAGGGCGGCATCATCGGGATCATCCATGTGAAGGAAGGCGACAAGGTCAGCGCCGGCCAGGTGCTGATCAGCCTCAAGACGACCGACGCGCAAGGGCGCTACGACGAGGTGGAGGGACGCTATATCCGACTGCTGGCGACCGAGGCGCGCCTGGTCGCGGAGCTCGCCGGCCAGGACCGGATCCCCTTTCCCAAGGAACTGACGTCGATCGACAGCGACATGGCGCGAAAAGTCGTGGTCGAGGAGCAGGCGCTGCTCGACAGCCGCCTGGCTACCCGTGCGGGCCGCACGCAGATCCTCAACAAGCGCATCGCCCAGATCCAGGAGCAGAGCACCGGGGCAAGGGACGTCATGGCGGCCGAGGCCGAGCAGCTCAGCCTGATCGACCAGGAGATCGCCTCCGCGCAGGAGATGTACAAGAAAGGGCTGGAGCGCCTGCCGCGGATATTGGCGCTGCAGCGCTCGCAGGCCGACATCCGCGCCAACCAGGCATCGAACCGGGCGCAAGTGGCAAAGAACGATCAGCAGATCGGTGAGACCGAGTTCCAGTTGCTCAACCTGCGCCAGCAGGACAGCGAGACCGCCGCCGAGGACCTTGCCAAGGCGCGCACGGACCTCGCCGAACTGCGCAGCCAATTGCCCTCACGCCAGGACGTGCTGGCAAGAACGGATATCGTCGCGCCGATCGCCGGAACGGTGATGAACCTGCGGGTAACAACGGAATCGGGCGTGATCTCCAGCGGCCAGCCGCTTCTCGATATCGTTCCCAACGAGCCCAATCTGGTGATCGATTCCCGCATCAGGCCTACGGACATCGACGTGGTGCATCCGGACATGCCGGCCCGCGTGGTGCTGACGGCCTATCCGAGCAGGCATTTGCCGCAGATTCATGGCCTGCTCACCTCGGTGTCGGCCGACCGGCTGACGGACGAGAGGACCGGCGAGCCGTATTTCCTTGCCAAGGTCAAGGTCGACGCGGCCGATCTCGCGGAGCTGCATGATATCCGCGTGTCCCCCGGCATGCCGGCCGAAGTCATGATCCTGACCGGAGAGCACACTTTGCTCGACTACATGGTGGCCCCGGTCGAGGCCTCGCTGACACGCTCCTTCAGGGAGAATTGAAGACAAAACAACATCGACCGTCGGCCTCGGGCCGGCGTCTCGTCAATCCAGCCGGCAGCCGAGGCTGCCGGAGGATTGGGACGGTGCTATCGCCTCAGAGCGTAGACGTTGTCCATGGACGCGCCGCCCAGAGGCAGCGCCATGTCGTCGTCGAGTATCCGGGTGATGCGGGCAAAGCCGACGAAGGCCTTCCTCGCCTCCTCGGCCGACATCTTGCCAGCCACAGCCGCCGAGCAGCAATTCACGGCGCATTGATAAACGGGGCCGCGTCTTCCCGTTGGCCACTTCCGCAGGAACACCATTGCTTCGGAGACGCTGTCGACTTCCTCCAAGGGGTATCCCTGCCCACGCGCAATCCGCACTGGGGTAAAGAAATGCAAGCGATCCATCATTATCCTCCCGGCCGACCGCATCGCGGCCGAACCGCATTAAACGCACGTCCGGCGGTTTGGTTCCAAACAAATTTGGTTGCCGGCCGAAAAAGTTCGGAACTGGATAGAACGCGACTCAGCGGGCTGTTCGGCAGCCGACTCAATAAAGGCGATTCCTCTTTTGGCGCAACGAGAAGCGCGATTCTCATTGAATGACTTTAAGGCCAAAGCCGGCAAATGGGTTGCTTGTCGGTTCCCCGACGTCAGGCTTAACCTCGACAGTTAACGCGTCAGGGCGCGTTTTGCAAAAAGGGGAACACTTGCAATGACCATACAAGGCGCATCGCCCGGCCTCTACAACGAGGATCTGGCTCCGGCAACGGTCAGGAACTGGGGGCCGTTTTCGATCTTCAACGTCTGGACCTCCGACGTCCACAGTCTCTGGGGCTACTATCTCGCCGCCAGTCTGTTCCTGTTCTGCGGCGGCTTCGTCAACTTCATCATCGCCATCGGCATCGGCTCGCTGATCATCTACGCGCTGATGAACCTGGTCGGCTATGCCGGCGTGAAGACCGGGGTGCCCTACCCCGTGCTCGCGCGCGCCTCCTTCGGCATCTGGGGCGCCAACATCCCGGCGCTGGTGCGCGCCGTCGTCGCCTGCTTCTGGTACGGCGCGCAGACAGCCGCCGCATCGGGCGCGATCGTCGCGCTGCTGACCCGGCTGCAGTGGTTCAATGAATTCAACCAGACCTCGCATCTGCTCGGCCATTCCACGCTGGAGGTGATCTGCTTCGTCGTCATCTGGGCGCTGCAGCTCCTGATCATCCAGAAGGGCATGGAAACGGTGCGCCGCTTCCAGGATTGGGCCGGCCCCGCCGTGTGGGTGATGATGCTGATCCTGGCGATCTATCTGTGCGTGAAGTCGGGCACCTTCGCCTTCACCAGCGACATCCCGATGGACGTGCTGCTCGACAAGACCAAGGATGCCGGCGTGCCGGGAGAACCGGGATCGTGGACCGCGCTGTTCGCGGTGGCGGCGATCTGGGTGACCTATTTCTCGGCTCTCTATCTCAACTTCTGCGATTTCGCCCGCTACGCGCCGGACAATGCGGCGCTGCGCAAGGGCAACATCTGGGGCCTGCCCGTCAACCTGATCCTGTTCTCGCTGGTCGCCGGCGTCACCACGATCGCCGCCTACGACGTATACCACGAGGTGCTGCTGCATCCCGACCAGATCTCGGCAAAGTTCGACAGCTGGTTCCTGGCGGCTCTCGCAGCGCTGACCTTCGCGGTGGCGACCCTCGGCATCAACGTCGTGGCGAACTTCGTCTCGCCGGCCTTCGACTTCTCCAACGTCTTCCCGCGCCAGATCGACTTCAAGAAGGGCGGCTATATCGCTGCGTTGATTGCGCTTGTGCTCTATCCCTTCGCGCCGTGGGAAGGCAGCGCAGCCTCCTTCGTCAACATCATCGGCGCGACGATGGGGCCGATCTTCGGCGTGATGATGGTCGACTACTATCTGATCCGTAAGGGCGAGGTCGACGTCAACGCGCTCTACCGGGAGGACGGCGAGTTCCGCTTCCAGGGCGGCTGGCACGTCAACGCCTTCATCGCCGCCGGCATCGGCGCGATCTTCTCCTCGATCCTGCCCAACTTCACCAACTGGCTGCCGTCCTGGTGGGGCGTCTATGGCTGGTTCTTCGGCGTGGCGATCGCGGGCGCCGTCTACTACGTGCTGCGCACCGTGGCGCTGGGCGCAGGCGCCCGGACGGCGAAGGCCTGAGAATTGGGGGAGTAAGGGAGCAGGTAAGTAGGGGAGCAGGCGAGCCCTATTCCCCTATTCCCCTATTCCCCTATTCCCCTATTCCCCTATTCCCCTATTCCCCTATTCCCCTATTCCCTTCACCATCTCCGCCAGCCTGCGCACCGTATTCCAGTTGCGGGAAGTGCCGACGCCCATGCGCTTGTGGTTTGCCGCTGCAAGCAGCCGCGAACTCGGCCGCTCGCGCGAAAACACAAGCCAGATATCGCCGTCGACCGAAGCCACCTTTTCATGCTCGGCAGCATAGGAATGCAGCGCCGCAACGGCCTCGGCCGGCGCCGGGCTGCGCATCACGCGCACCGCGACCTGATCACCGGGTATCGGCTGACTCGGCCGGAAACGGATTGCTGGCCGCGAGCTTCAGCCAGTCCTCGGCGCCGCGCACGATAATGTCGACATGACGGCCGAAGGTCTCTTCGAAGGCCTTCTCCAGCCGATGCTCGAGACCGGAAATCTTGGCCGTCCGCGCCTCGAAGACCAGATTGCCCGTCGCCACCAGCGTGCGGACGTTCTTCAGGCCGACGCCTTCGGCCATCGCCTTGAGGTCGGCCATGACGACCCGCCGTCCCTCGCCGAGGAGGATGCTGTAGAGCAGCGCGATGTATGTCCGCATCAAACGAGGCGCGACTGTTCCACCGCGGCCGAGATGAAGCTGGCGAACAGCGGATGCGGTTCGAGCGGCCGGCTCTTCAGTTCCGGGTGGTACTGCACGCCGATGAACCAGGGATGATCGGGATATTCGACCGTCTCCGGCAGCACGCCGTCCGGCGACATGCCGGCAAACACCAGGCCGCAATCCTCGAGCCGCTGCTTGTAGTCGACATTCACCTCGTAGCGGTGCCGGTGGCGCTCGGAGATCTGCGTGTCGCCGTAGATCTCGGCGATCTTCGAACCCTTGGCGAGATCGGCTTGGTAGGCGCCGAGCCGCATCGTACCGCCGAGATCGCCGGTGGCCCTGCGCTTTTCCAGCATGTTGCCCTTCAGCCACTCGGTCATCAGGCCGACGACGGGCTCCTCGGTCGGGCCGAACTCGGTCGACGACGCATGCTCGACGCCGGCGAGCGACCGCGCCGCCTCGATGCAGGCCATCTGCATGCCGAAGCAGATGCCGAAATAAGGCACCTTGCGCTCGCGCGCGAATTTTGCCGCCAGGATCTTGCCTTCCGAACCGCGCTCGCCGAAACCTCCGGGAACGAGGATGCCATGCACCTTTTCCAGCCAGGGTGCGGGGTCTTCCTTCTCGAAGATCTCGCTCTCGATCCAGTCGAGCTTGACCTTGACGCGGTTGGCGAGGCCGCCATGCGAGAGCGCCTCGATCAGCGATTTATAGGCATCCTTGAGGCCGGTATATTTGCCCACGACGGCAATCGTCACCTCGCCTTCCGGGTTGTGGATACGGCTGGAGAGCGCCTGCCAGGGCTCCATGCGCGGCTTCGGCGCCGGGTCGATGCCGAAGGCGGCGAGCACTTCCGAATCCAGCCCCTCCTTGTGGTAGGCCATTGGCACGTCGTAGATGTGCGGCACGTCGAGTGCCTGGATGACGGCGCTTTCGCGCACGTTGCAGAACAGCGAGAGCTTTCGGCGCTCTTCCTTGGGGATCGGCCGGTCGGCGCGCACCAGAAGAATATCGGGCGCGATGCCGATGCCGCGCAATTCCTTGACCGAATGCTGCGTCGGCTTGGTCTTCAGCTCGCCTGCGGTCGGAATGTAGGGCATCAGCGTCAGATGCACATAGACGGCGTTGTTGCGCGGCAGGTCGTTGCCCAACTGGCGGATCGCTTCGAGGAACGGCATCGCCTCGATGTCGCCGACGGTGCCGCCGATCTCGCAGAGCACGAAGTCGTAATCGTCATTGCCGTCGAGGACGAAATGCTTGATCTCGTCGGTGACGTGCGGGATCACCTGCACGGTAGCGCCAAGATAGTCACCGCGCCGCTCGCGCTCGATGATGTTCTTGTAGATGCGGCCGGTGGTGATGTTGTCCTGCTGATTGGCCGAGCGGCCGGTGAAGCGCTCGTAATGGCCGAGATCGAGATCGGTCTCGGCGCCGTCGTCGGTGACGAACACCTCGCCGTGCTGGTAGGGCGACATTGTTCCAGGGTCGACATTGAGGTAGGGATCGAGCTTTTTGATCCGCGCGCGATAGCCTCGCGCCTGCAAGAGAGCCCCAAGAGCTGCTGCAGCTATGCCTTTTCCGAGTGAGGAAACCACGCCGCCAGTGATGAATACATATCGCGCCATGGGAGTCATCGCTTAACGTGGCCTGATTGATTCCGCCAGAGAAAAAACCGCCGCGAAGGCTTTTTCCCAAAATGGCGACGGTGCCCGCTGTGGGCGTTTGCGAAGCATGTCGCCAAAAGCGCCAAGCGGTTTTGGCAGAACGACATGCGTCAAAACAAGAACTCAAAACAAAAGGGCCGGCGGTGCCGGCCCTTTCGGCAGTTTGCGCGAACGCGTCAGATAATAACGACTGAGTTGTTATATAATAACAACCTTGGTGCCGATCTTGACGCGGCTGTAGAGGTCCATGACGTGCTCGTTGATCATGCGGAAGCAGCCGTTGGAAGCGCTGGTTCCGATCGACTGCGGCGCGATCGTGCCGTGGATGCGCAGATGCGTGTCCTTCTTGCCGTCATAGAGGTAGATGGCGCGCGCGCCGAGCGGATTCTCGCCGCCGCCGGGCATGCCGTCCTTGTATTGGCCATAGTGCTTCGGCTCGCGCTTCTGCATGTCGAGGGTCGGGATCCAGCGCGGCCATTCCTGCTTGTCGCCAACGGCGACGGTACCCTTGAACTGCAAGCCTTCGCGGCCGACCGCGATGGCATAGCGGCGCGCCGTGGAAAACGACTCGACGAGATAGAGGCGGCGGGCGCTGGTGTCGATGACTATGGTGCCCGGCTCGTACCCAGTGAACGTGACGTCCTGCGGCACGAATTCCGGCTTCACCTTGAATGGCCTCTTGGCGTCCTTCTTGGCGAGCGCCGAATCGAGCGCGCGGGTCTCGGGCAGATAGTTGATCGAGGTCACCGACTGACCGCCGAACAGGCCCGCGAACAGCCCACCGCTGCTCCGCTTCTGCCCCGGCTGTTCGCTGCGCAGCTCACCGTTGTTGCCGGAGGCCGCAATGTTCATGGCGTCCGCTGTCATGGGCTCGTCGGTCTGGATCGGCGAAACTGGCTCGAGGGGCGCGATGATCCTGGTGATCTTCTTGAGCGGCCTGGCATCGGCCACTTCCGCTGACGCAGCTGACCCCTTCTTGACTAGCCATTCCTGGCGGGCCGCGTCGGCCTTGGCCTTGGCCGCCTCGCGCATCGCCAGCTTGCGGGCTTCGAGCGCCTTTTCCTTGGCCGCATCCCTGTCGGCGGCGATCTTGGCCTCGAGCTTCTTGATCTCCGCGAGGTCGTCCGAGGTCGGGTTTTTCTTCTTCTTGAGAAGCCTCAGCTGTGATGCGTCGCTCTTGGCGGCGACGGGAATTGCGTCGGTCTTCTCTACCGACGGCGAAGTGGCCAGGTTTGCCGGCGAGGCAAAGGCCGGGGATCCCATGCCGAATACGGCACAGAATCCCAAAAGGATGAAGCTGCGAAGCTGCATGGCGAAGATCCGATTTTCTATGCGAGTTGCCCACGGCGTCGCCCGGCGCCCCCCAAGGACGCCGAAAAGTGCCGCGCGCAATCTATAATCGATTTGCCAGCGCGCCCTCAAGCTGAGTGACGCGCTACGCTTGGTTGAATCTTCGTGATGAAGCGGCATTTGCCGCGACTGTGTTCAAAGAACAACAGGTCGCGGCGGCGATGCTTGCCTGGCTACTGGTTCGGAACCTGCGGAGTGACCGGCAAGGTAACGCCGTTCGTGGCCGGCGGCGTGGTCGGATTCGCGGGCGCCGGCGTGGTGGGAACGGTGGGCGGAGCCGTGGTGGTGCCGCCATTCGACAGCGGCGTCGTGGTCGTCGTGCCGCCCGACGGCGCTGCCGGCTGCGAGCTGCCCACCGGGCCATTGGCGCCCGGCAGCTGGTTGAGCACGCCCTTGCTGGGGACCCGATCGAGAATGTCGGTCGGCTTCTCGCCGTAGCGGGCGAGGATGGATAGCGCGAGCGAGGTAACGAAGAAAGCCGCCGCCAGGATCGCGGTGGCGCGGGTCAGCGCGTTGGCGGCGCCCCGCGCCGTCATGAAACCGGAACCGCCGCCGATGCCGAGACCGCCGCCTTCGGAACGCTGCAGCAGCACCACGCCGACAAGGGCGAGTACGACCATGAGGTGAACGACGATCAGTACGGTTTCCATAATTTATCCTGGCGAGGCCGTGCGCGGCCGCGCATACGGCCGGTGATTTGGAGGCGGCTCCTTACAATGCTTTGGTGGCATTTCCAAGCCCGTGGCCGGGAATATGGGGAGCAATGCGGCCATTGCAACGATTTCAGCCTGCCTCTGCCGCGTGGGAAGGCCTCTGCGGCTACGCCATGTTCATATAGGCTTCCGCAATGGCGAGGAAGTCGGCGGCCTTCAGGCTTGCGCCGCCGACCAGCGCGCCGTCGACATTCTCGACGCCAAGCAGTTCCGCCGCATTGGATGGCTTGACCGAACCGCCGTAGAGAATGCGCATCCTGGCCGCGGCATCGCCGAGCAGCGCGATGAGCTTGCCGCGAATATGCGCATGCGCGTCCGCAACATCGGCGGCGGTCGGCGTCAGGCCGGTGCCGATCGCCCAGACGGGCTCGTAGGCGATGATGGTGTTGGCGGCGGTGGCGCTTGGAGGCACGGAACCGTCGAGTTGGCGCGACAGGACATCGAGCGTCGCGCCGGCTTCGCGTTCGGCGCGTGTCTCGCCGATGCAGATGATCGCCACCAGCCCTGCCCGCCAGGCCGCCGACGCCTTGGCGTGGACTATCGCGTCGTCGTCGCCGCACTGCTCGCGGCGCTCGGAATGGCCGACGATGACATGGCTGGCGCCGGCATCCTTCAGCATCTCGGCCGAAATCTCACCCGTATGGGCGCCGCTCTCCTTGGGATGGCAATCCTCGCCGCCGGCGCGAACCGGCGTGCGCGAAAGGATCTCGGCGGCCTGATGAAGCAGGGTCGCCGGCACGCAGACCAATGCCTCGGTCTCCGCATCGAGCCCGCTCATGAAGCCGTTGCCGATCATCCTCAGCTCGTTGAGCGAGGCGCTGGTGCCGTTCATTTTCCAGTTGCCGGCAACGAGCGGACGGATTCCAAGGGTCATGGGGTCGGTTTCTCCAGGCGACATAAGGCAGCGCCCTCACTACCAAAATCAAGCCACAAAGCAATCGACAGTGGACCGGAAGGACGCTATTGCGCTTGTTTCAGACTCGGCGCATGCGAAAATGCGCAAAAATCGGAAGTAAGCATGCTTGGTTTATTGAGAAGCGCGGCGGGCACCTGGGTCGCGAAGGCGTTGCTATCCTTGCTGGTGGTGAGCTTTGCCGTCTGGGGTATTTCCGGGCGTCTGTCGGGAACCTTGGCCGGCCATCATTCCGTAATTACCGCTGGCGGCACGACGGTGTCGATCAACGAGTACCGCCTGGCATACGATCGCCAGATCAATCTGCTGTCGCAGCAATACGGCCAGCGCATCACGCGGGAGCAGGCGAAGCTGCTCGGCATCGACAACCAGGTTCTGGCGCAACTCGTTTCTGGTGCCGTGCTCGACGAGCAGGCCCGTAAGCTCGGGCTTGGGCTTTCCAAGGACCGGCTGGCCGAGTTGACGCACGAGGATCCGGCCTTCAAAGGCCCGAGCGGCCAGTTTGACCGCAGGACCTTCGAATATCTGCTTCGCCAGGTCGGCATGCGCCCGGAGGACTATCTCAAGAATCGCTCGCAGGTGGCCGTGCGCCAGCAGATCGTCGAGGCGATTTCCGACGGCCTCAAGGCGCCGCAGACCTTCCTGAAGGCGGTCGCGCTCTATCGCGGCGAGGATCGCACGATCGACTATCTCGTCCTGCCGAAGACGCTGGTGCAGCCGATCGAGGCGCCGGCCGACAGTGCGCTGAAAACCTATTTCGAGGCCAACAAGAAGAATTACGCCGCGCCCGAGTACCGCAAGTTCTCCTATGTCCGGCTCGAGCCGCAGGACATCATGGACCCGACGGCGGTGACCGACAGCCAGGTCGCCGACGACTACAACAAGAACAAGGCGCGCTACACCACGCCCGAAATGCGCACCATCGAACAGCTGGTGTTCAAGACGCCGGACGCGGCCAAGGCGGCATATGACTCCCTGAAGACCGGCGCCACCTTCGACAAGATCGTCACCGCCGAGGGCAAGACACAGGCCGACACGCTGCTCGGCACGCTGGCCAAGGACAAGATCGCCGACAAGGCGGTCGCCGACGCAGCCTTCTCGCTCAACGCCAACGAGGTGAGCCCGGTGGTCCAGGGCGCCTTCGGCCCGGTGCTGCTGCGCGTCACCGAGATCAAGCCGCAGGTGGTGAAGTCGCTCTCCGAAGTGTCCGACCAGATCCGCAAGGACATGGCGCTCGGCGAGGCGAGCCGCATCTTGCTCGACGTCCACGACAGCTACGAGGACACCCGCGCTTCGGGCGCCTCGCTTGCCCAGGCGGCGGAAAAGCTGAAGCTCAAGGTCGTCACCGTCGACGCCATCGACCGCACCGGCCAGCGGCCGGACGACACGGTCGTCAACGACCTGCCGCAATCGGCCGACCTCATCAAGGCGGTCTTCGAGGCCGAGCCGAACACGGAGAATGAAGGCCTGACGACCGCCGACAACGGCTTCGTGTTCTACGAAGTCCAATCGATCACGGCAGCGCGCGACCGCACGCTGGACGAAGTCCGCCAGAAGGTGGCGGCCGACTGGACCGCCGCCGAGACCGACAAGCGGCTCGACGCGAAGGCCGGGGAGCTGGAAAAGCGCCTCAAGGCCGGCACGGCGCTCGATGTGATCGCAGGCGAGCTGAAGCTCGAGAAGCAGACCAAGCGCGGCCTGAAGCGCGAAGCCGACGATGCCGATTTCGGCAAGGAAGGTGCCGCGGCCATGTTCGGCGTCGGCGAAGGCGGCACGGGCCTGATCCCCTCGCCCACCGGCGACGGCCAGATCCTGTTCAAGGTCGCCGAAGTCTTTGAACCGGCCGGCGCCGATGGCAGCTCCGTCCCGGACGATGCGCAGAAATCCTTCAGCGCCGGCATATCCGACGACCTGCTCGACCAGCTGGTGGCGCAGCTGCAGTCGCAGTATGACGTTCGCATCGATCCGGCCGCCGTATCGCAAGCACAGACACGATGAGCGCTCTCAAGACACACATAGCCAAGGTCGCCACTGGCACCGCGCTCTCCTTCGAGGAAGCGCGCGAGGCTTTCGACATCATCATGTCGGGCGATGCGACGCCGGGCCAGATCGGCGGTTTCCTGATGGCGCTGCGCGTGCGCGGCGAGGCCGTGAGCGAGATTTCAGGCGCGGTCGCCACCATGCGCGCCAAGATGCTGCGCGTCGAAGCTCCGCATGGCGCCATCGACATCGTCGGCACCGGCGGCGACAACTCGCACTCGGTCAACATCTCGACCGCCTCGGCCTTCGTCATCGCGGCGGCGGGCGTTCCGGTCGCCAAGCACGGCAATCGCGGCCTGTCCTCGCTGACCGGCTCCGCCGACGTGCTGATGGCGCTCGGCGTCAAGATCGACATTCCGCCGGAGACGATCGGCCGCTGCATCCACGAGGCCGGAGTCGGCTTCATGTTCGCGCCGGCGCATCATCCGGCGATGAAGCATGTCGGACCGATCCGCGGCGAGCTCGGCACCCGCACGATCTTCAACCTGCTTGGACCGCTGTCCAACCCGGCCGGCGTCAGCCGCCAGATGGTCGGCGTCTTCCTGCCGGAATGGATCATGCCGGTGGCCGAGACACTGAAAGCACTCGGGGCCGATCACGCCTGGGTCGTGCATGGCGACGGTTATGACGAGATCACCACCACCGGCGAAACGCAGGTGGCTGAGCTTGCCGGCGGTGAAATCCACAGCTTCACGCTCACCCCGGAAGCGGTGGGGCTGAAGCGCCACAGCAAGGAAGAGCTGCGCGGCGGCGATGCGGCCTACAATGCCAAGGCATTGCGCGATATGCTGCGCGGCGATGCCGGCGCCTATCGCGACACCGTGCTGATGAACGCCGGCGCCGGGCTGGTGGTGGCCGGCAAGGCGACGACGCTCGCCGACGGCATTGGGGCCGCCGCGCAAGCCATCGACAGCGGCCGGGCGCTTGCGGTGCTCGACAAGCTCATCGAGATTTCGAACGGTTAGAACCTTGTCCGACATCCTGCGCAAGATCGAAGCCTACAAGCGCGAAGAGATCGCCGCGGCGAAGCTCAGCGCGCCGCTTGCCGAGGTCAAGGCGAAGGCGAAGGATGCAGAACCGCCGCGCGGCTTCCTTGCGGCCCTCGAGGCCAGGCGGAAGGCCGGCGGCTTCGCGCTGATCGCCGAGATCAAGAAGGCCAGCCCCTCCAAGGGTTTGATCCGCGCCGACTTCGATCCGCCGGCGCTCGCCAGGGCCTACCAGCAAGGCGGAGCGGCCTGCCTCTCGGTGCTGACCGACGCCCCGTCCTTCCAGGGCGCGCCGGGCTTTCTGACAGCCGCGCGCGCCGCCGTCGGCCTGCCCGCCCTGCGCAAGGATTTCCTCTTCGACCCGTACCAGGTCCACGAGGCGCGGGCCTGGGGCGCGGACGCGATCCTCATCATCATGGCAAGCGTCGACGACGCTCTGGCCGGCGAGCTCGAGGCAACGGCCTTCGAGCTCGGCATGGACGCGCTGGTCGAGGTGCATGACGAGAAGGAGATGGAGCGCGCGCTCATGCTCTCGTCACGGCTGATCGGCATCAACAACCGCGATTTGCGGACCTTCGAGACCAGCCTCGACGTTTCGGAGCGGCTTGCCGCCATGGTGCCGGCCGACCGGCTACTGGTCAGCGAAAGCGGCATCTTCACCCATCAGGACTGCCGCCGGCTGGAGAAGAGCAAGATCGGCACCTTCCTCGTTGGCGAGAGCCTGATGCGGCAGGCCGACGTGGCCGCCGCGACCGCGCTTCTGCTGACGGGCAAGGCTCCGGCCGATGCATCGGCCCGAAAATCGACTCCGATTTTCGGAGAGCACGATGCATAGATTCAAAGTGTTAGAGCGTGCTTTGTGCGTCCAAGTGGACGCACGTCGTTCTAAGGCCGTTTGAGGATGCCTGCGCTTACCCATCTCGGCGCCAAGGGCGAAGCCAACATGGTCGATGTCGGCGACAAGGCCGAGACGACGCGCACGGCAATCGCCGAAGGTTTTGTTTCCATGCGGGCGGAAACGCTGGAGATGATCCTGGCCGGCGACGCCAAGAAGGGCGACGTGCTTGGCACGGCGCGCATCGCCGGCATCATGGCCGCCAAGAAGACGCATGAGCTTGTTCCGCTCTGCCATCCGCTGCTTCTCACCAAGGTTGCGGTCGATATCGAGCCCGACCCGGCGCTGCCCGGCCTGAGGGTCACCGCGCTTGCTCGCGTCACCGGCAAGACCGGGGTGGAGATGGAGGCGCTGACCGCGGCGTCGGTCGCCTGCCTCACCATCTATGACATGGCCAAGGCGGCGGACCGCGCCATGGTGATTTCCGGCATCAGGCTGGTCGAGAAGACCGGCGGCAAGTCGGGCGACTACAAAGCCGCCAAACATGGAGCAGGTTCTTAAGATGGCGCTGGTTCCGGTCGCCGAAGCGCTCGAGCGCCTGTTGGATGGCGCAACCGCGCTGCCTGGCGAAAGCGTTCCGCTGGCTGACGCCGCCGGCCGCGTTCTGGCCGAACCCATGGTGGCGCTGCGCACCCAGCCGCCCTTCAACGCTTCGGCCATGGACGGCTATGCCGCCCGCGCCGCGGACGTGGCTTCGGCTCCGGCGCGCCTCTCGGTGATCGGCATGGCGCCCGCAGGACGCGGCTTTGCCGGCTCCGTCGGCAATGGCGAAGCGGTGCGCATCTTCACCGGCGCGCCGCTCCCCGAAGGCGCCGACACCGTGGTCATCCAGGAGAATGTCCGCGACCTCGGCCGCGGCCGGATCGAGGTGACCGAGCCGACGGCGGAAGCACGCAACGTCCGTCGCCGCGGGCTCGATTTTGGCCAGGGCGACCTGCTCCTCGAAAAAGGCCGCCAGCTCGATCCTGCGGCGCTCTCGCTGGCGGCGTCGGCCAACCATCCGAGCCTCACCGTGGTGCGGCAGCCGCTGGTGGCCATCATCGCCACGGGCGACGAATTGCTGCCGCCCGGCAGCGCGCTCGGCCCGGACCAGATCATCTCGTCCAATGCCTATGGCGTCGCAGCCGCGGCCCAGTCGGTCGGGGCGCGCGCGCTCGACCTCGGCATCGCCGCCGACCGGCAGGACGCAATCGCGGCTCTGGTTAGGAAAGCGGTCTCAGCCGGCGCCGATATCATCGTCACCCTCGGCGGCGCCTCGGTCGGCGACCACGACCTCATCCACGACGTGCTGACCGGCGAAGGCATGCAGCTCGATTTCTGGAAGATCGCCATGCGCCCCGGCAAACCGTTGATGTTTGGCCGCCTAGGCAACATCCGCTGCATCGGCCTGCCCGGCAATCCGGTGGCGAGCCTTGTCTGCTCGCAATTGTTCCTGAAGCCGCTTCTGGCGCGGCTGGGTGGCCGCAACTACCGACAGGACATCCGCGCCGCCCGGTTGGCCGCCGCGATGCGCGCCAACGATCTCAGGCAGGACTATGTGCGCGCCGTCGTGCGCGAGGAGGCCGGACGGCTGGTCGCGACACCGTTCGGCATCCAGGATTCCTCGATGCTGAGGACGCTCGCCGACGCCAACGGCCTGATCGTGCGCGAGCCCTTCGCCCCGGCGGCGGAAGCCGGCGCCGAATGCAGCGTTCTGATGTTACGCTGAACAAAACGTCAACACATTCACTAAACTTTAAACGGTTGCGGAACACAACTGGAACAGATAGTGTTTGTTCTGGGTTTGTTTTTCTGATTCTGGTTTCAGAACCCATGGGGGCCGCCATGCTGACGCGCAAACAACATGAACTCCTGATGTTCATCCATGAACGGCTCAAGGAAAGCGGCATTCCGCCGTCTTTCGACGAGATGAAGGAAGCGCTCGACCTTGCCTCGAAGTCGGGCATCCATCGCCTGATCACGGCGCTGGAAGAGCGCGGTTTCATTCGCCGGCTGCCGAACCGGGCGCGTGCCCTGGAAGTCCTGAGGCTGCCCGATTCGATCGCGCCCGGCCTCAATGCGGCGAAGAAATTCTCGCCAAGCGTCATCCAGGGCGGCCAAGGCAATCTCGGCCGGCAGATCAAGCCTGCGGCGCCCTCGCGCACGCCTACGCCCAGCAATGATGACGACGTCGTTTCGGCCGTATCCATTCCGGTCATGGGTCGCATCGCCGCCGGTGTGCCGATCGATGCCATCCAGCATCAGACGCATTCGATCACAGTGCCGCCGGACATGATCGCGGGCGGCGAGCATTATGCCCTGGAAGTCAAAGGCGACTCGATGATCGAGGCCGGTATCTTCGACGGCGATACGGTCATCATCCGCAACGCCAACACGGCAAGCCCGGGTGAAATCGTGGTGGCCCTCGTCGACGACGAGGAAGCGACGCTGAAGCGCTTCCGCCGCAAGGGTGCCTCGATCGCGCTCGAGGCCGCCAATCCCGCCTATGAGACCCGCATCTTCGGGCCGGACAGGGTCAAGGTGCAGGGCAAGCTAGTCGGACTCATTCGCCGCTACTGAGCGGCTGTGGCTTTGCCTCTGGCTTTTCGGGCCGCTTGTAAGGCGCCAGGCCCCTCGCCTCGCGCGAGTAGCTCCGCTGTTCGTGCCAGGGGCGATAGGGCTTCTCGACGGCGTATTGAATGACAGGTTGCGCCGTCGCCGATTGCGGATCGAAGAAGACGGCAGCGCTTCCATGGCGAGCAAGTTGGCGTTTGGTGACGACAAGAATGCGTGGATCGCGGCAAGGATTGTAGGCCGTGGCGTCGTTGATGACAATGAGGTCGGCATAGCCGCAGGCCGGCCTGGCGCTGTTGCGATTTTCCGCCAACGCGACGATCGCGCCGGACGGATGCCGGCCGATGCAGAGATCGCCGGTGCAATAGAATGGCGATCCCGGCGGCAGGTCGACGGGATCTGCGATATCCAGCGCGCCTTTGGCGAATGTCTCCGGCGGCACGATTTCCTCGGCTTTCAGCGCGCGCTTCCAGTTGTCGATGGTGAACTCGTTGGAGCGTTCGCGGTTGATAGCGAGCTCGCCGCCGCCGATCGGCATTGCCACCAGATGCGCGTCCTCCGAGATCAACACATCCGGCGTGCGGACATGCGGAATGGTGAGCAGAGCAGCAAGCGCGAACGGCACGGCTGCCAATCTGAGCCAGGTGGTGGCCATGGTCGCGATGACCAGCGCGATCGTCGCCAGCAGCACCGATTGGATCGAGATCAATCCCACGGCATCGACGGGCGAGCGCTCGGAAATCCATACCGAAATGGCAATCGTCGCAGTCAGGCCCTTGCCCATCACGTAGAGGAACGGACCGTCGAAACCGAACGGCATCGCCAACGCGCTCAGCACGGCGAACGGCATGACGATCAGCGAAACGATCGGCATCACCGCCAGATTGGCGAGCAGACTGAGCGGCGAGACGCGCTGGAAGTGCCAGATCGCAAACAGTAGTGTCGCGCTGCCCGCGATGAGCGAGGTTACGGCGGCGCCACCCACGCCAATCGCCAGTTTTCGCGACAAGAACCCGAGGAAGGAGCGCTTTGCCGGCGGCACGGTCGCTTTGCCGGCGCGATAGTCGGCAAAGCCGGCATAGGCGCCGACCAGGGCGGCGGTGGCCGCGAAGGACATCTGGAAGCTCGGACCGACCACTTCGTGCGGCGAGACAAGGATGACGGCGATGGCCGAGATCGCCAAATTGCGCATCGTCAGCGCCGCGCGGTCGAAGAGCACGGCGACCAGCATCACGGCGAGCATGATGAAGCTCCGCTCGGCCGCCACCACGATGCCGGAGATGACGAGGTAAGCGGCGATCGAGGCAAGCGCGATCGCCGCGGCGTATTTCTTCACCGGCCGGCGCGACGAGAAATCCGGAAACAGCGCAAAGGCGCCGCGCAGCAGGAACATGATCGTGCCGGCGACCAGCGCCATGTGCAGGCCGGAGATTGAGATGATGTGATAGATGCCGGTGCGCCGCATCGCTTCGTTGATGTCTTCGGGAATGCCGGCGCGAACGCCGACAATCAACGCCGCGGCGATTTCGCCTTCGGGTCCGCCGACGGTGCTTCTGATGTGATCGGCGATGTTCTCGCGCGCGTTTTCGATCGCCGAGGCGATGCTCGTCTCTGCCGGCGGGGCGGTTGCCGGAAGGACTTTCGGATCGCCTAGGAAAAAGCCGCTGCCGCCGATGCCGGAAAAATAGCTGTCGAAGGAAAAATCATAACTCTCGGGGCGGACCGGGCCTGTCGGCGGCAAAAGCCGCGCATAGCCCGTCACCAGCGATCCAGCCTTCATGTCCGGCGGCATCCTGCGAGCCGAGAGCCTGACGCGGTCCGGCGCGTAGCGCAGCGTCGGATGCGCGGTCGACACGAGATCGATGGTCAGCCGCACCCGGCCATTGGCCATCTCCTCGGCGACGACGACGCGCCCGGTCAGCCGCGTCTGGATTTCGGAGCCGAGCATAGGTGTTGCGACGCGCCATGTCTCGACCTTCGCGGCGACGAAGCCCAAGGCGCAAAACAGCGCCGCCATGAAGACGAGATGCGTCTTCGGCCAAGAGCGCGAGACCGCCACGCAGACAGCCATCAGCGCTGCCGCCGCCAGCGGCCTGTAGAGGTCCGGCTCGGCATTCAAGGAAAAATAGAGGATCACGCCGGCGGCCAGGAACACCGGCACCAGCAGGAAGCCGACGCCGCGGTCGAGTTCGGTAGCGGCCGCGACGGCGACGCTCCGGCGAAACACGGAAAACGAAGCGCCGCGGAACTGTCGGCGGATCCGGTCGATGGCTGCCGGCGGAGACGTCGGGCGGGCGGGGGTGCCGTCGGGCGATGGAACGTCCACAGGCAGGTGCCGCTCCGGGAGCAGGACCGGCATCGCTTCGGCAGGCACGGCGCCGGCAAACAGCAAGCGCTCGCTGACGCCAGCCGTCGTCCCTTCGCCCTCCTCCTCGCCCCGGCCACGTCCAGCCATCGGGTCTGCCCCTTGCGCCCCAGACCTCCTATGCTACATGAACGCCACCTGCGCGAAAGCCCGCGCAATCACGCCCGTTTCAGTGCTTCTTCGAGAGTTCCATGTCCGACAAGGTCGTCACCCGCTTTGCCCCCTCGCCCACCGGCTACCTGCACATCGGCGGGGCGCGGACGGCGCTGTTCAACTGGCTCTACGCCAGGCACACCGGCGGCACGATGCTGCTGCGCATCGAGGACACCGATCGCGAGCGCTCCACCGAGGCTGCGACAGCCGCCATCCTGGAAGGACTGACCTGGCTTGGCCTTTCCTGGGACGGCGACGCCGTCTCCCAGTTCGAGCGCGCCCCGCGCCACCGCGAGGTCGCCGAGGAGCTCGTGCGCCTGCGCAAGGCCTATTACGCCTACGAGACGCCGGCGGAACTCGATGCCATGCGCGAGGCGGCGCGGGCCAAGGGCATGCCGCCGCGCTACAACGGCCAATGGCGCGACCGCGATCCGTCCGGGGCGCCTGCCGGCGTCAAGGGGGCGATCCGCGTCAAGGCGCCGACCGAAGGCGAGACGATCGTGCATGACCGCGTGCAGGGCGAGGTGCGCTTTCCGAACAAGGATCTCGACGACTTCATCATCCTGCGCTCGGACGGCAACCCGACCTACATGCATGCCGTGGTCGTCGACGACCATGACATGGGCGTCACCCACATTATCCGTGGCGACGACCATCTGACCAACGCCGCGCGCCAGACCGTGATCTACAACGCCATGGGCTGGACCGTGCCGTCGATGTCGCACATCCCGCTGATCCACGGCGCCGACGGCGCCAAGCTGTCGAAGCGCCACGGCGCGCTCGGCGTCGAGGCCTATCGCGCGATGGGCTATCTGCCGGAGGCCCTGCTCAACTATCTGGCGAGGCTCGGCTGGAGCCATGGCGACGACGAGGTGATGTCGATCAAGGACATGATCTCCTGGTTCGATATCGGCGACGTCAACAAGGGCGCCGCGCGTTTCGACTTCGCCAAGCTCGAGGCGCTCAACGGCGTGCATATGCGCCAGATGGACGACAAGGCCCTCGTCGACGTGTTCGTCGCCACCTTGCCCCATCTCGAAGGAGGCCCGGCGCTCGCGGCAAAGCTCGACGACAGGCGCAAGGCGCAACTGCTGGCCGCCATGCCCGGCCTCAAGGAGCGGGCGAAGACGCTGGTCGAACTCGTGGATGGAGCCGCCTTCCTGTTCGCAAAACGCCCCCTGCAGCTCGACGAGAAGGCCGCTGGGTTGCTCGGCGGTGAGGCGCGCGCCACTTTGCGCGGTGCTCATGCCGCGCTCGCCGCGGTTTCCGGCGAATGGAGCGCCGCGGCCGCGGAAGCCGCAATTCGTGACTTTGCCCAGGCCGGCGGACACAAGCTTGGCGCCGTGGCGCAACCGCTGAGAGCCGCGCTCACCGGCCGCAGCACCTCGCCTGGCGTCTTCGACGTGCTTGCCGTGTTGGGACGCGAGGAGGCCCTGGCGCGGATTGGAGATCAAATCGATTAGGAGCGAACTGGCCCAAAAAGATTGGCATTGAAAGGTGTGTTTCGCAGTGCAACATTAGGCCTTGGCCCAATCAGGCACGCACCTCCTAAAATGCGGTGGTAAGTTCGCGCATTCCGGTGATTTCGACGTGTCGTTTGCAGGAATTGCCTTGCCGGCATGAGGAAACATAAAGGAGTTTGAGAATGAGCGAAGCTGCGACAAAACTGGAATCGGGCGGCAAGGCGCATGAGTCGACCGCCAAGCTCGAACTCGCCGGCAAGACCCACGAATTGAAGGTGCGAAGCGGCTCGACCGGGCCTGACGTCATCGACATCGGCGCGCTTTACAGCACCACCGGGGCGTTCACCTACGATCCAGGCTTCACCTCGACGGCGAGCTGCGAGTCGGCGATCACCTTCATCGACGGCGACGCCGGCATCTTGCTTCATCGCGGCTACCCGATCGACCAGCTTGCCGAGCATGGCGACTTCCTCGAGGTCTGCTACCTCCTGCTCTACGGCGAATTGCCGACCAAGGCGCAGAAGGACGACTTCGACTACCGCGTGACGCGCCACACCATGGTGCATGAGCAGATGTCGCGCTTCTTCACCGGCTTCCGGCGCGACGCGCATCCGATGGCCGTCATGTGCGGCGTGGTCGGCGCGCTGTCGGCCTTCTATCATGACTCGACAGACATCTCTGATCCCTACCAGCGCATGGTCGCCTCGATGCGCCTGATCGCCAAGATGCCGACGATCGCGGCGATGGCCTATAAATACCACATCGGCCAGCCTTTCATTTACCCGAAGAACGATCTGGGCTTCGCGGCGAACTTCCTGCACATGTGCTTTGCCGTGCCGTGCGAGGAGTACAAGATCAATCCGGTGCTGGCGCGCGCCATGGAGCGCATCTTCATCCTGCACGCCGACCACGAGCAGAACGCGTCGACATCGACCGTTCGGCTTGCAGGTTCTTCGGGCGCCAATCCGTTCGCCTGCATCGCCGCCGGCATCGCCTGCCTGTGGGGTCCGGCGCATGGCGGCGCCAACGAGGCGGCGCTCAACATGCTGGGCGAGATCGGCCATGTCGACCACATCCCGGAGTTCATCGCCCGCGCCAAGGATAAGAACGATCCGTTCCGCCTGATGGGTTTCGGCCACCGCGTCTACAAGAACTACGATCCGCGCGCCAAGATCATGCAGAAGACGGCGCATGAGGTGCTGGGCGAGCTCGGCATCAAGGATGATCCGCTGCTCGACATCGCGATGGAGCTGGAGAAGATCGCACTGACCGACGAGTATTTCATCGCCAAGAAGCTCTATCCCAATGTCGACTTCTATTCCGGCATCACGCTGAAGGCGCTGGGCTTCCCCACCACCATGTTCACGGTGCTGTTCGCGGTTGCCCGCACCGTCGGCTGGATCGCGCAGTGGAAGGAAATGATCGAGGATCCGCACCAGAAGATTGGCCGCCCTCGCCAGCTCTACACCGGCGCAACGGAACGGGACTACGTGCCGATTGCAAAGAGATGAGTGAGTAGTGAATAGGGAGTAGTGAGTAGTGGCGCTGACACAGTGAATGCCGCGCACTCTCTACTCACTACTCACTACTCCCTTCCTAATACACCCCATCACCACCTCGGCGGCGATTTCGCCGGAGGGCCTCTCGGTCGCCATGCGCCTGGCTATCTCGGCGAAGCCCGCTTTCTGCCAGGCGCGCATGCCGGTGTCGACAAACAGGGCTTCCAGCTGACGCGCCAGGTTCTCCGGCCTGACATACTGGTCGTAGAACTCCGGCACCAGAGCGCGATCGGCGATCAGGTTGGGCAGCAGCGCCGACCACGTCGTCACGAGATGCTGCGCCAACTGTCTGGCGATCGGGTCGAGCTTGTAGCTGGAGACCATCGGGACGTCGGAAAGCGCCAGCTCCAGCGAAACCGTTCCGGACGCGATCAAAGCCGCATCGGCCTTGCCGAAAGCCTGCCATTTGCGCTCCGGTTCGGTGATGATCTCGGGTTTCTCGTCCCACGTCGCGACCGACGTTTTCACCAAGTCGGCGACATGCGGCACCGTCGGCAGCAGCAGGCGTAACCGGTGGCCACGCTGGCGCAGAACCGACATCGTCTTGCCGAACGGCTCGATCAGCCGGCGCACCTCGCCGCGGCGCGAGCCCGGCAGCACAAGCAGGGTCTTGACGCGATCCTCCGACAGGTCGCGAGGCAAGCTCTGCGCCTTGGCGGCGCCAAGCACGCCCGGATCCTGCGTCAGCCGATGGCCGACATAGGTGCCGGGCGGCCCGCCAAGACGAGCGAGCGCCTTCACCTCGAAAGGCAGGATGCAGAGGATGTGGTCGACATAAGGCTTCATCGCCACCGCCCTGCCCGGTCGCCATGCCCACACGCTCGGACAGACATAGTGGACGATCGGGATGGCGGGGGCCGTAGCGCGGACCTTTTTGGCGACACGCAACGAAAAGTCGGGACTGTCGATGGTAACCAGGCAATCCGGCCGCTCGGCCGCAACGGTGGCGGCCGTCTGGCTGATCCGGCGCATCAGCCGCGGCAGATCGCGCAAGACAGCGCTGAAGCCCATCAGCGCGATCTCGCTGCCGTCGAAAAGCGGTGTCAGCCCCAGTTCCTGCAGATGCCGGCCGCCAATGCCGACGAGCCGGATCTTGCGGCCGGTCGTCCTCTCCAGTGCGCGCACGATGTCAGCGCCGAGCAGATCACCGGATTCCTCACCGGCGACGATTGCGATCTTGAGCGGCTTCTCACCTGCCATCAGCCGACCCCGTTGCCGGGAGCCCGACAATGAACAAGCCGAGCGCATTTGCTCGCGCCAGTGTTGTCGGGCCTTCGAGGATTAGCGAGCGGCCGGCTTCGACGGCTATGCCGGCAAGGCCGGCGGCATGTGCCGCCTCGACCGTCTGCGGCCCTATCGAAGGCAGGTCGGCGCGCAATTCCTGGCCCGGCTTGGCACATTTGACGAGAACGCCGCGCGTCTTCCCGGCGAGCCTGCCGTGCCCGCGCAAGTCGCGTGTCCTTTCGAGCAGGCCGTTGGTGCCTTCGACGCCTTCCAGCGCGATGACCCGACCTGCGATCGCGATCGCCGCCTGGCCGATGTCGAGCGCGCCGATGGCCTTGGCGGCCGCACGGCCCGCCTCGATATCGCGCCAGTCGGATTTGCTTGGCCGGGTCGCCGTCAACGTGCCTTCACCGGCCGTCAGTTCGGGCACGACCTCATGCGCGCCGACGACTTTGATGCCCCGCTTTTCGAGGCCCCGCGTCAGAACCTTCAAAAGCCCATCGTCGCCGCGCGCCAGTGCAGCGATCACCGACGGTACGATCGCCAACAACCCGAGACTGGGACGCATGTTGCTCAGCCTTGGCCTGCGCTTGATTTCGCCGGCAAGCACCAGATGGGTCACACCGTGGTGTTTCAGTGTGGACACCAGAGAGCCGATCTGCTCGAGCGCCATGGTGACGTTCTCGTATCGGCCGAGTTGTTGCTTGCAGTCAGCCTCACCCTCCATCAACAGGACGAAGGGCGGATAGCCGTGCGCGGCGAGACCATCGGCAACTTCCACCGGCAGGCTGCCGCCACCGGCGATGATCCCGACCCTGGAGCCCGGCGCAAGTTCAAGCGCTGATCCCGCCGGATCAGCCCTCGTCATCGCCATTGTCATCGTCGCCGCCACCCTTGAGCGACGGAACGGCATAGTGCCGCTTGCCGCGGCTGGTGATGAAATCGATGATCTTCATGGCCGTTGGCGACGAGGCGAATTCCGTCTTGGCGATTTCGACATTCTCGGCAACGGTGCGGGAGCGGTCGAAGATCATCCTGTAAGCCCTGCGCAATAAATAGATTTCGGCGCGCGGCAGACCGGAGCGCTTCAGGCCGATGATGTTGAGGCCACGCAAGCTGGCGCGGTTGCCGGCGGCGATGGCGTAAGGAATGACGTCGCCGACAAAAGCCGAGCACCCGCCGAGAAAGGCATTGTCGCCGACGCGCACGAATTGATGAACGGCGCTGAGGCCGCCTATATAGACGTTGTCGCCGATTTCGCAATGTCCGCCGAGCGTTGCCCCGTTGGCAAAAGTGGCGTCCCTGCCGACGACGCAATCATGGGCGATGTGGGCATAGGCAAGGAAATTGCCGTTGTCGCCCACGGTCGTCTCGCCGCGGCTGGAATCCGTGCCGAGATGCATGGTGACGCCTTCGCGGATCGTGCAGTTCTCGCCGATGACCAGCGTGGTGCGGCCGCCCTTATGCTTTGTGTTCTGCGGCGGGCCGCCCAGGATCGCCATCGGATAGACCTTGGTCGCGGCACCGATGGTGGTCGCGCCCATCACCGAGACGTGGCTGACCAGTTCGACCCGGTCGCCGATCACGGCGTCGGCGCTCACATGGCAGAATGGTCCGATGCGGACGCCTTCGCCGAGTTGCGCCCCTTCTTCGATGATCGAGGAAGGATGGATCGATGTCTGGATTTTCATGAGCATTTCGAACCGTCAGCCGGTAACCATCATAGCCGAGATTTCGGCTTCCGCCGCCTTCGCGCCATCCACCATGGCCTCGCAGGCGAATTTGAGCAGGTTGCCGCGCATCTTTATTTTCTTGACGTGGATCTTCAGCTGGTCGCCTGGAACGACCGGTTTGCGGAATTTCGCGTTGTCGATGGTCAGGAAATAGACCAGCGACGGCTTTTCCGTGTTGAGGCTGCGGATGCAGATCGCGCCGGCCGTCTGCGCCATGGCCTCGATGATGAGCACGCCCGGCATCACCGGCTGCTCCGGGAAATGGCCGTGGAAGTGCGGTTCGTTGATCGTCACATTCTTGATGCCCACGGCGGAGTCGTTGCCGTCGATGTCGACGATGCGGTCGATCAGCAGGAACGGATAACGGTGCGGCAGGAGCTTCATGAGCCCCATTATGTCGACCGCCTCGAGTGTCGTCGCCACCATGTCAGCCATTTCCGTCGCCCTGCTTGCGCGTCCTGGCCAGCCTCCGCAGCATCGCGATCTCGCGCATGGCTTCCGCCATCGGCTGCGCCGGATAGCCTCCCCAGACCTCGCCTGCCGGCACGTTGCTCATGAATCCACTTCTCGCAGCAAGCTTGGCTCCCGGACCGATGGTCAAATGGTCGGCAAGGCCGACACCGCCACCCATGGTGACGTTGTCGCCCACGACGACGGAACCGGAAATACCCGAAAGCCCGGCTATAATGCAATTGCGGCCGATGCGAACATTGTGGGCGATCTGCACCAGATTGTCGATCTTGGTGCCTTGTCCGATGACGGTGTCCGACATCGCGCCGCGATCGACGGTCGAGTTGGAGCCGATCTCCACGTCGTCCTGGATGATGACGCGACCGATCTGCGGCACGCGTTCGGGTCCCTTGGCACCGCCCACGAAGCCGAACCCGTCCTGGCCGATCCTTGCGCCGCCATGAATGATGACGCGATTGCCGATCAGCGCATATTGGATGCTGGCGCCCGGCCCGACGTAACCGTCGCGGCCTATCTTGCAGGAGCGGCCAATGACGGCATGCGGCGCAATGACCGTGCCGGCGCCTATGGCTGCACCGGGACCGATCACGGCGCCTGCCTCCACGATCGCTCCGCTTTCGACATGCGCGGACGGATCGATATGCGCCTGCGGCGAAATACCGGTTTCGCCGGTCATCGGCCCCGGAGTGGCAGCCTGCGGAAAGAGCAGCCGTCCGACCATGGCGAAGGCCTGCTGCGGGCGCGGATGCACCAGCACGGCGATTCCCTGCGGCGCTCTGTTGGCAAAGTCGGCAGGGCACAGCACGGCAGCCGCCTTGAGCGATTGCATCAAAGCGAAATTGCGCTTGCCGTCGACAAAGACCAGCGCCCCATCACCGCCCTCATTGGCGGGCGCCAGCGCTTCGATGGCGATCTCGGCCTGCGAGGTATCGAGGAGATTGGCGCCGGTCAGATTCGCGACCTCGCCAGCCGTATACCGGCGTGAAGGCGCGAAGAACACCGGATCGGTCATTCCACAAATAGTATCCAGCTCGGTCGGATCAGCCTCTTCCGGGCCGTCAGGCCCGGAAGCTTTGTAACCCGCGGATTAGAAACGGGTCGCTATGCCGAAGTTGAATTCCTGCACGTCGTCGCCCGGCTGCTTCTCGACCGGGATCGCATAGTCGATGCGGATCGGGCCGAACGGCGAAGCCCACATCAGGCCGACGCCGACCGAAGCGCGCAAATGCAGGTCCGCCGATCCAGCCTTTACCAGGCTCGGATCAAGCTTGTTGCCGTAGAGCGTTGCCGCGTCGGCGAACACCGCGCCGCGCAAGCCGAAGCTTTCCGGAATGACCGGCAGCGGGAACTGGGCTTCCGCAGATGCATTGAAATAGGTCGTGCCGCCGAGATGGTCGCCGCTGTTGTCGCTGGCAATCGGACCAATGCCGCCATAGGCGAAGCCGCGGATCATGCGGTCGTTGCTCTGGAAGTGGTCGAAGATGCGCAGATCGCCATTGCCGTAGCCCGCGATATAGCCAGCGCCACCCGACACCAGGCCGACCAGGTCGAGCTGCTCGGACAAGGTCTGGTACACGCTTGCGCGCCCGGTCAGCTTCACCCACTTGGCGTCACCGCCGAGACCAGCAACTTCGGTCGTGCCGGTGATGTAGAGACCCTCATGCGGGTTCTTCATGTCGTCGATGGTGTTGTAGACCAGGCCGAGGCTGACCGAAGACTTGACCCAAGGGCTTTCGGCAACGCCGTCCCGTATCGCCGGGGAGATGGTGCACTTGGCCGGGTCGTAAACCCCGTTAGTCAAGCAGCCATCAGCCAGCGAATACTTCTCCTGCGAGATATTGTACGCCAGCTGCGTCGAGATGCTGTCGGTGATGGGCAGACCGAAGCGAATGGTCGCGCCGGTGACGTCGGTGTCGTAGTGATTGTACTCACGGGTCGACTTGTAGATGTCGAAGCCCGCGGCGATACGCCGGCCGAGGAAATACGGCTCCGTGAAGGAGAGCGCGTAGTCGCGCGAATGTTTGCCGCCGCCGGCCGACAACTTGATGTACTGGCCGCGGCCCAGGAAGTTGCGCTCGGTGATCGAACCTTCGACGGATGGACCCGGCGTGTCGCCGCCGGTCGAATAGCCGGCGCCAACCGAGAACTCGCCGGTCGACTTCTCGACCACGTCGACCACCAGAACGACCTGGTCGGGAGCCGACCCAGGAACAGTCGAGATGTCGACTTTCTCAAAGTAATCCAGCGCTTCCAACCGCTTCTTCGCACGCTGGATGAGAACCTGGTTGAAGGCGTCGCCTTCGCTGACGTCGAATTCGCGACGGATGACATAGTCGCGCGTGCGGTCGTTGCCGCGGATTTCGATGCGCTCGATATAGGCCTTGGTGCCCTGGTCGATGGTGTAGACGACCGAGATCGTGTGATTCTCGAAATTGCGGTCGCCGCGCGGCGTCACCTGGGCAAAGGCATAGCCCGAACCGGCGACCTTCTCCGTCAGAGCGACAATCGAATCTTCGACATCCTTGGCGTTGTAGACATCGCCCTTGTGGGTCTCGACCACCGATTCCAGCGACTTGGAGTCGACCTCGGGGATGGTGCTCTCGACGCTGATGTCGCCAAAGGTGTAGCGCTCGCCTTCCTGAATGGTGATCGTCACCGTGTATTTGTTGGTGGTGTCGTCGAGCTCGCCGACGGCGGAAACGACCTGGAAGTCGGCATAGCCGTGATTGTAATAGAAACGGCGCAGCAACTCCTGGTCGGCGCGCAGCTTGTCCTCGTCATACACGTCGTCGCGCAACACGAACGAAAGCCAGGACGAACGCTTGGTGTTGATTACGTCCGACAACCGGCGGCTGGAATACGCGCTGTTGCCGACGAAATTGATGGCGGCAATCTGGGTACGGCCGCCTTCGTTGATGTTGAAGACAACGTTCACGCGGTTGTCGCCGAGATCCATGATCTGGGTGGTCACGGCGGCGTCGTCGCGACCGATGCGCCGATAGGCAGCCTTGACCGCCTCGACGTCGGCGTCGAGCGCCTGCTGCGAGAAGGTCGCGCGCGGCTTCAGCTGGACGGCAGCCTGGAGCGCGTTGTCCTTGAGCTTCTTGTTGCCCTGGAACAGGACCTGGTTGACGACTTTGTATTCGGAAACCTTGACGACCAGGGTCGAGCCGACCTGGTTGATCTGGACGTCCGAGAACAGCCCGGTGCCGAACAGGGCCTTCACGGCGCTGTCGATGTCGGCGCTTGAGAACGCCTTGCCCGGCTTGATCGAAATGTAATTGCGGATGGTTTCGGCATCGACACGCTGGTTGCCGCTGACCTCGACCCTGCTGACCACTGCTGCTTCTGCTACCGATGTGGCAACGAACTGCACTGCGAGCGCGCCTGGCAAAACCAGGGCGGCGGACAAAGCCGCCGCGGACGCGGCGCTCAGAAACTTGGATGCTGCCTTCATCGGGCTTTTGTACCTTTTTCTCGTAGTCCCCACGGCGAGAAAACCGGACGTGCGGTATTTTCCCTTACCGTATTAACCGGATTTCCCCTACACGCAAGGCTCCCGGTTAATTTGTATTTACTTAACCCTGTTGCGTGGCTTTCGTGTCACGCATATCCCCACGCATGGTAAACGGCGTCTCAATGTGGCCGGGGCCGAAGCCAAATTTCTTCATGATTTCAGCACCCAAACAGATCATTCCAAAAAACGAAGCCCATGAATCCGAGCACCAGAAAGAGCCCGGCCCGGTAGGCCATCTCCATCATTCGCTCCGACACGGGCCGCCTTATGACGGCCTCCACGCCGTAGAACAAGAGGTGACCTCCGTCGAGAGGGGGAATCGGCAGCAGATTGAGAATTCCTATCCCGACTGACAGGAATGCAACAAGCTGCACCAGCCACTCGAAGCCGAGTTTGGCCGCCTGACCCGACATTTTTGCGATCTTGATCGGTCCGCCCAGCGCGCATTTGTCTTCGCGCCCAACAACAAAGCGCTTCAGGAACTGGCCGGTGCGCTCGATGACATGCCCGGTTTCCTCGACAGCCGCCGCCAGCGCGCCCGCGGGCGTATAGGAGACCAGTCGCGGCTGCCCGAGTTCGGCATTGTTGGCGACACCGATGATCGCCACCTTGACCTTGTTGCCCAGCGCATCCTGCTGCTCGATCGGCTCCGGCGTCGCCGTGACGGTGATTTCCTTGCCGTCGCGCAACATGGTGAAAGTGATGGCGTCGCCGGCGCGGCCCGAGACCAGGCGCTGAACGTCGGCGAAGGTCTCCACCTTGCTGCCGTCGACTTTGACGAATCGGTCGCCGGGCTGGATGCCTGCCCGCGCCGCCGGGCTGCCGGCGGTGACCTCGGCCACCATCGGCTCCATGACCGGACGGCCGTAGAGCGAAAACAGCACTGCGAACACGGCGATCGTCAGCAGGAAATTGAACAGCGGTCCGGCAACCACGGTCGCCGCGCGTTTCCAGATTGGCTGGGTGTGGAAGGCGACCTCGCGCTCGGCCTCGGTCAATGATTCGAGGTCTTCGGCGCTCGGCTGGCTCGATGACGCGTTCATGTCGCCGACGAATTTGACGTAGCCGCCGAGCGGGATGGCGCAAAGCTTCCAGCGGGTGCCGTGGCGGTCGTTGAAACCAAAGAGTTCCGGACCGAAGCCGACTGCAAAAGCCTTCACCCCGATGCCGCACCAGCGACCGATGAGGTAATGGCCCATCTCATGGACGAACACCACGACGGTAAGCACGAACAGGAACGGCACCAGGGTGCCGAGGACAAAACCTTGCGTGCTGAAGAGCGCGTGAAGAATCTCGTTCAAGTCATGCCCTCAAATTCGCCCAGCGCGACCGTCCGCCGCGACTGTGGCATCAATCCGGGCGAATCCGTGGCACGCGTCGTTTTTCGCCCACCGGCGACGCCCATTCAGTTCGGAAACAGCCCCATTGCCGGATGATCGGCGCCCGCCGCAATCCAACCGATGACGTACAGGGTGAAAGCCGCCGCGACAAGCCCGTCGACCCTATCCATGACACCGCCATGCCCAGGAATCAGATTGCTCGAATCCTTGCAGCCGTGCCGACGCTTGACCCAGGATTCAAACAGGTCGCCGATCTGCGACACGATCGAGAGTGCCAGGGCGACAAGGCCAAGCGTCACGAGATTGCCGGCTCCGGACGCGATTGCCAGCAGCAATCCGGCAGCAACGCCGCCGACAGCGCCGCCAAGCGCGCCACTCTGCGTCTTGCCGGGCGAGATCGACGGCGCGAGCTTCGGCCCGCCGACCGAGCGGCCGACGAAATAAGCCGCTATGTCGGTCGCCCAGACCACGGCGAACAGGAAAAGAATCGCGATCAGGCCGGAATGGCCGTCGTCGCGCAGATAGGCGAGCGAAAGGCCGGACAAAGCCGCGTAGACCAACCCCGATGCCTCCCATTGTGCCGCGCCCTTCAGCCGAGCGGCGACGGCGGTGATTGCAGCGAGAGCTGCGACCAGAAGCAGGAGCCACAGCGCCGGCAGGCCGGCGATCAGCGCGCCGATGAAGACCAGAACCAGCGCTTCCGGTAGGAAGCCAAGGGTCGCGCCGTCGCCATGACGCGACATCCGCGTCCATTCGTAGAAGATCAGCGCCGCGATCGCCGCGCCAAACAGCCGGAACGGCAGCCCGCCGAGCCAGGTGAGCCCAAGCGTGACCGCCGCCATCACGATGGCCGAGATGACGCGCTGCTGGAGATTGCTCATGGACGCCGGCTACAAGGCCACGTCGCGGGCGGCGAGCCCGCCGAAGCGGCGTTCCCGGCCGGCAAAATCGCGCAGCGCGTCGGCGAGATGCTCCCGGCTGAAGTCCGGCCAGTAGCAGGGCAGGAAGACGAGCTCGCTGTAGGCAGCCTGCCACAAGAGGAAATTCGACAGCCGCAGTTCGCCGCTCGTGCGGATCACCAGATCGGGATCGGGAATGCCTATGGTGTCGAGCGAATCGGCAAAGCTCTCCATCGTGATCGCGTCGCTTGTCATCTCGCCGCGCGCCACGGCGGCGGCAAGCTTGCGCGCGGTGCGCACGATCTCGTCGCGGCCGCCATAGTTGAAGGCGATGACCAGCGTCAGCGCCTCGTTCGCCGCGGTCAGCGATTCGGCCTCCTGCAGCAGCCCGCTGATGTCCGGCTGCAACCCTTCCCTGTCGCCGATCACCCGCACCCGCACGCCGTTCTGGTGCAGCTCGGCGAGATCGCGACGGATGAAGAGCTTCAAGAGACCCATCAGGTCACTGACTTCGGATTTCGGCCGCGACCAGTTTTCCGAGGAGAAGGCGTAGACCGTCAGGTAGGAGATGCCGAGCTGGGGTGCGGCGCGCACCGTCTTGCGCAGGGCCTCGACGCCGGCGCGATGGCCGGCAAGCCGCGGCAGGCCGCGAGCCTTGGCCCAGCGTCCATTTCCATCCATGATGATCGCGACATGCGCGGGCGTTGCCATGGTCTCGCTTTCGAGCCGGTGAGAAGCCGACCCTAAACCTGCATGATTTCAGCTTCCTTATCGGAAAGCAGGTGATCGATGGTGCTGATCATCTCGTCGGTCAGCTTCTGAACCTGGTCGGACCGCTTGCGATGATCGTCCTCGCTGATCGTACCGTCCTTTTCCGACTTTTTGAGGAAATCCATGCCATCACGACGCACATGACGCACCGCGACGCGGGCGTTCTCGGCATAGCCATGCGAGATCTTGACCAGTTCCTTGCGGCGCTGCTCGTTGAGCTCGGGCAAAGGAATCCTCAGATTGGTGCCGTCGACGATCGGATTGAAACCGAGATTGGCCTCGCGGATGGCCCGGTCGACGGCGCTGACCATCGACTTGTCCCAGACCGAGACCGAAATCATGCGCGGCTCCGGCACCGTCACATTGGCCACCTGGTTGATCGGCATCGTCGTGCCATAGGCCTGGACCTGGACCGCGTCGAGCAGGTTGCTGGACGCGCGGCCGGTGCGCAGCGAAGCGAGATCGTGCTTGAAGGCCGCGACAGCCCCGTCCATGCGCCGCTTGAGATCGTCATACTCGCCACTCATGATCATCTCCTCGACCCGTTCGCCGGGTTCACTGCTTGTCTTCTAGTCCCGTCCGGAACCGGCAATCATTTAGCCGACCGCGGCCCCAGTCAATTGTCCGCGACGATCGTACAACGGCCGCCACCCCTCAGAATTTCGCCGAAACCACCCTTTTCGTGGATCGAATAGACGATTATCGGAATGTTGTTTTCGCGCGCAAGTGCAATCGCGGCCGTATCCATGATCGTAAGCCCGCGTTTGATGACTTCGGCATGACTTATGCGGTCGAATCGCACCGCGTTCGGATCCTTCTTCGGGTCGGCCGAATAGACGCCGTCGACCTGGGTGCCCTTGAACAGCGCGTCGGCGCCGATCTCGGCGGCGCGAAGCGCCGCAGCCGAATCGGTGGTGAAGAACGGATTGCCGGTGCCGCCGGCGAAGATCACCACCTTGCCCTGGTTCATATAGGCGGTCGCCTGGCGCTGGGAAAAACTCTCGCAGAGCTCCGGCATGGCTATGGCTGAAAGCACGACGGCATCGACGCCGATCTTGTTCAGCGAGGTGCGCAGTGCCAGCGAGTTGATAACGGTGGCGAGCATTCCCATGTGGTCACCGGTGACGCGGTCGCCGCCCTTGGAGGCGACGGCCACGCCGCGGAAGATGTTGCCGCCGCCGATGACCACGCCGACCTCGATGCCGAGCGCGCGCGCCTCGGCGATGTCGGCGGCGATGCGATCGACGACCGACACATCGATGCCGAAATGCTGTTCGCCCATCAGCGCTTCACCCGAAGCTTTCAGCAAGACACGTCGATAGAGGGGCTTCACCGTCATCTGGTTCCTCGAAAATCTCGGCGCGGGCAAATCTGGAGGCGAAAGCTGCCCCGCTTCGCCTGGCGGCGCTGGCACGATGGTTCGACCCGATACACGAAGGGCGCGGCGATGTCACGCCGCGCCCTTGCGCAAAATCCCGGGCCTTTTCGATCAATTGCTGCGGACGCTGACCGCCTCGCCTTCGATCAGGACCGGCAGGGAGTAGCCGGACGGTTTGTCGCCGGTCGCGGCGCCTCCGGTCACCCTCCCCTGGATCTCCGGCCCGAAATAGGAATGCGGGAACGGCGCCGGCATGCTGCTCGCCGAATCGAGCCGCTTGCGGAGCTCCGGGGCAATCGAAAAGTCGAGCGCCGCGAGATTGTCCTGCAACTGGGCAAGCTTCGTCGCGCCGAGGATGACGGTGGCGATACCGGGCTGCGTCGCCGTCCAGTTGAGCGCCACCTGCGCCATGCTGCGGCCGAGTTCGGCCGCCACCCTTTCTAGCTCCGCCACGATCGCCCAGTTGCGGTCGCTGAATTTCTGGAAGCCCGGATGCGTGGTGTTGCGGAAACCGTCGAGCCGTCCGGCATTCCCGGTCTGCGTCGGCCGGTACTTGCCGCTGAGGAGCCCGCTGGCCAGCGGGCTCCAGACCATGATGCCGGCGCCGTGACGTGTGGCGAAAGGCACGAATTCATGCTCGATCGTCCGCTCGGTCAGCGAATATTCGAGCTGCAGGGCCGAGATCGGCTCATAGCCGCGCAGCTCGGCGACCGCCTGCGCCCGGCCGGCATACCAGGCCGGCACGTCGGAAAGGCCGATATGGCGTATCTTGCCCGCGCGAACGAGGTCGTCCAGCGTACGCAGCACCTCCTCGGCCGGCGTCAGCCTGTCCCACACGTGCATGAGATAAAGGTCGATATAGTCGGTCCCGAGCCGCTTCAGCGAAGCGTCGACCGCGCGCATGATGTTCTTGCGGCCATTGCCGCCGGCATTCGGATTGCCGGGATCCATGTTCATCGTGAATTTGGTGGCGATCACCGCCTTGTCGCGCAAGCCGCGCTCGGCGACGAATTCGCCGAGCCAGGTCTCGGCCGTGCCGCCCGTATAGAGATCGGCGGTGTCGAAGAAATTGCCGCCTGCCTCGACATAGGCATCGAACATAGCGCGGGCGGTTTCCCGGTCGGCGCCCCAGCCCCATTCGGTGCCGAAGGTCATCGTGCCCAGCGCCAGCCGGCTGACGCGCAGGCCGCTGTTGCCGAGCGTGTAATAGGTCATGCTCATGATGTTCTCCGATTTTGCCCGCTTACTGGCCGGGGGTCGACTTGACCCAGGGATTGCCGCGTTCATGCGTCATGCGGAAGGTGAAGCCGTCGACCTTCCAGCCGGCGCTGGAGCGGACAAGATGGTGCTCATAAGTGCCCCACACTTCCCACAGCGGTTCGCCATTGCCCTCCATCCGGTTCCAGGCATAGCCGTTGGAACGAACGGTCGCCGCATCGGCCTCGATGACGACCTGATGGTTGGTGCGCAGATGCAGGCTGGTCTTGCTGCCCTTGAGATTGTCCGCCCATGCGCCGATCAGGTCGTCGGAGGCGATGGTGGCCGCAGGCTGCCCGGATAGACTGCTGAAGTCCGCGGTTACGCGGTCGGCGAAATAGCTGCGCGCCAGCTTCCAGTCCTGCGCGTCGACGGCGCGGTCGATGGCATCGGCAATGCGGATGACGGCGCGCTCGTCGGCGAGCGCCTGCCAGCCGGCCGGTTCGGCTCCGCCGGCATCGACCGGCGCCAGCGCCAGTCCTGCCGCGAAGGTCGCATGTCTCAACGCATTCATGTCTCTTCTCCTCGAGCATCAGCCCAACGCCGATGTGTTGAGGACAATGTGGGCCAACGCGCCGACATCGATAAGATTGCATTGTTCGCAAGGACCATGCGATATCATTCATGAATGGATCGAGACCTGCTCACGCACCTGCCTGTTGTCGTTGCCGTGGCGCGACGCGGCGGCTTCGCGCTTGCCGCGGCCGAGCTCGGCATGAGCCCGTCAGCCGTCAGCCACGCGGTGCGACTGGTGGAGGAGCGTGTCGGTCAGCCGCTGTTCGCGCGCACCACGCGCAGCGTCTCGCTGACCGAAGCCGGCAAGGCACTGGTGGAGACGGCGGCTCCTGCCCTGCAGGACATCGCCGAACGCATGGACCGCATCCGCGGCGTCAAGGGCCGTCCTTCCGGCCTTCTCAGGATCAATGCCTCCAACATCGCGATCCCATTGGCGGTGACGCCCGTGGTCGCGGCCATGGCCGAACGTTATCCGGACGTGACGGTCGAGGTTTTCGCCGAGCAGGGCCTGGTCGATATCGTCGGCGAAGGTTTCGATGCCGGCATCAGGCTGGGCGAGATGATCGCGCAGGACATGGTCACTGTGCGGCTGACGCCGCCCTTCAAGGCCGTGATCGTCGCGTCACCCGCCTATATCGCAAAGCACGGCCGTCCGCGCGACGTGGCAGACCTCGCCAAGCACAACTGCATCGGCTACCGGCTTGTTCGCTCGGGCGGGCTCTATCGCTGGGATTTGAACGAGGACGGCAAGGACGTCGTGGTCGAGACGCGCGGCACGGCCGTCGTCACCGATTCGCTTGGCGCCATCGATCTTGCGCTTGCAGGCGTCGGGCTCGCCTATGTGTTCGAGCCCCTGGCGCGCCCCGATCTCGCCGCCGGGCGGCTGGTCCAGATCCTGGCGAAGACGGCGATCGAGGAGTCCGGCCTCTTCCTTTATTTCCCGCGCCGGGCATCGATGGCGCCGAAGCTGAGGGCCTTCATCGACACTGCAAACGAGATCGGCCGGGCATCCATGCGGACACCCGGCCGAGTTGCCTGAGCTCTGTAGCCTTACTCTATCTTCAGGCTATTTCTTGACCGCGGCCGCGACTTCCGCCGCGAAATCGGTCGTTTCCTTCTCGATGCCTTCGCCAAGCGCGAAGCGCAGGTAGGCGCTGATCTTGGCCGGAGCGCCGATCTCCTTCTCGGCATCCTTCAGCGCCTTCTCGACGGTGATGTCGGGATTGAGCACGAAGGCCTGCTTCAGAAGCACCACCTCTTCATAGAACTTGCGCAGGCGGCCCTCGACCATCTTCTCGATGATCGCCTCGGGCTTGCCGGTCTGGCGTGCCTGGTCGGCGAAGATCGCCTTCTCGCGCTCGACCGCAGCCGGATCGAGTTCTTCCGTGGTCAGCGCCATCGGGTTGGTGGCGGCGACATGCATGGCGACCTGACGGCCGAAGGCGTTCGCCGCATGCTCGTTGCCGGTGGTCTCGATCGCGACCAGCACGCCGAGCTTGCCGAGGCCATCGACGACGGCATTGTGCACATAAGTCGCGACAGCGCCGTGCGGGACGGTGAGCTTGGCCGAACGGCGGAAGCCCATGTTCTCGCCAATGGTGCCTACCGCGTCCTTGATGGTCTCGGTGACCGACTTGTCGGAGCCCGGATATTTGGCCGCAGCCACGGCCTCGGTCGTGCCATAGGCGAGCGCGACCTTGGCGACGTTGGCGACGATTTCCTGGAAGGCGGCGTTGCGGGCAACGAAGTCGGTCTCGGAATTGACCTCGACGACGGCGGCTTCACGCACGCCGGAATCGACGCCGATCAGGCCCTCCGCCGCAGTGCGGCCGGCCTTCTTGTCGGCCTTGGAGATGCCCTTCTTGCGCAGCCAGTCGACGGCCTCTTCCATGTTGCCGTTGGTTTCGTTCAACGCCGCCTTGCAGTCCATCATGCCCGCGCCGGTCAAGTCGCGGAGTTCTTTGACCTGTGCAGCCGAAATGCTCATTGTCGCCTCTTTGTTTCAAATGCGCCGACGCACCATCGGTACTCGATGATGCGCCCGGCAAAAGCGCTTTAGCGCGCCAACTTATTGGAAAGATGAAGGCCGGAGCCGGCCTTCGCTTTTCAAGCTTCCGGAACCTCGGTGGCCGGCGTGTCGAGGGCCGGCTCGACCGGAGCCTCGGCAGACGCGCCGATATCCATGCCGAGGGCGCCCTGCTGGCGGGCGATGCCGTCGATGGCAGCCTTGGCGATCAGATCGCAATAGAGCTGGATGGCGCGCGCCGCGTCGTCATTGCCCGGGATCGGGAAGTCGATCTTGTCCGGATCGCAGTTCGAATCGATGATGGCGACGACCGGGATGCCGAGGCGCTTGGCCTCGAGGATGGCGATCGCTTCCTTGTTGGTGTCGATGACGAACATCAGGTCCGGCGTCGAGCCCATGTCCTTGATGCCGCCCAGCGCCTTGTTGAGCTTCTCGCGCTCGCGGTCGAGGTTGAGGCGCTCCTTCTTGGTGAGGCCCTGGGCCTCGCCGGCCAGCGTCTCGTCGAGCTTGCGCAGGCGCTGGATCGAGTTCGAGATCGTCTTCCAGTTGGTCAGCATGCCGCCCAGCCAACGCGAGTTGACATAGTACTGGGCCGAACGCTGCGCGGCGTCGGCGACGATGTCCGAAGCCTGGCGCTTGGTGCCGACGAACAGCACGCGGCCGCCCTTGGCGACAGTGTCGGAAACCTGCTTCAGGGCCTGGTGCAGCAGCGGCACCGTCTGCGACAGGTCGATGATGTGGATGTTGTTGCGGGCGCCGTAGATATAGGGCGCCATCTTCGGGTTCCAGCGATGGGTCTGGTGGCCGAAGTGAACACCAGCTTCCAAAAGCTGGCGCATGCTGAAATCAGGCAGAGCCATTCTTTAGTTCCTTTCCGGTTGGCCTCCACGGACACAGGCATTTCGGACTTTACGTCCTGATGCCACCGGAGGTTTCAGCCGGATTTCTCCCGGGCAGACACCAAAGTCCGTGTGTGGAATGAGCGCACATATAGAGGGGAAGCGCGACAAACGCAAGCGCTGCCGCGTCTGCCAGTTCAACGTGCGGCGATCAGCGCACCGGTGCCGATCATTGCGCCGCCGGCAAACCTGTTCATCAGGCGCATGCGCCTCGGCGTTCTGAACCAGACCGAAGCCCGCCCGGCAAGTGCTGCATAGACGCCCATCGTGGCGATATTGACGCTGATGACGATTGCGACGACGAGCAGTCCGTCGGCGAAGGTCATGGTATCGAGGTCAAGGATCAGCGGCATGATCGATGCGTGGAACAGGATTGCCTTGGGGTTGCCGAGTGCGATGGAGGCGCCTAGGAAAAACGACCTTGACAGTCCCGCCTGACCTGCCTGCGGCCCAACTGCCTGGGTGGCGGCCGACCGCCACATCCTGATACCGAGAAACACCAGATAGACCGCGCCTGCATACTTCAAGGCGAGAAACACCCATTCGAAGGTCTGTGCCAGCGCCACCAGACCGAGCAGCGCCAGGGTCACCAGCACCGCGTCACCGGCGGCAATGCCGACGCCGGCGATGAATGCCCTGATAAAACCACGCGACACGCCATTGGTGATGACGGCGAACATCGATGGGCCGGGCGTGGCGGCAGCAAGTGTGATCGCCGCGCAGTAGGCTAGAAATGCCGTAAACGTCATGGTCGTATCTTCCCGTTCGGAACCCGCACGCGGCGGAAGATCGCGACGATCTCCTCACGGCTGCACTCGATGGCGCCCAGCCGCACCGCGCGGTCGCGCTCGAAGCCGGTTATGTCATAGTGCGGCGCCGATGTCTTGGGCGGTCCCTGATAGGACGAACGCTTCACGCCAAGCTCGGCGGCGAAGCGATGCAACTCGTCGGTGTCGTCGGCCATCAGGTGACACCAGCAATGGCCGGCCCATTTCCAGATCGCCGCATCGACATAGACAGCCATTGAACCTGCTGCACTCCAACCGACAGGGGCGGCCCGTTCACCGTCACCCGGGCCGATGTGAAGTCAGCGATGATAGAAGGGATTCGGATAGGAAATGAAGCCGCCGACGGTTTCGAGCTCGGTGACGATCCTCGTCACGGCCTCCTGCATGCGCGAGCGCAGCGCGGCAAGCGCCTGGTCGACCGACCCGTAGTAATCGTGCAATCCCAAAGGCTCGGGCACGCGAATGTGGGCGCAGCGGGGTCCCGCGGGCTGCGGGACGAAGCGGTTGATCGTGTCGCGCAACGTGCCTTTGCAATAATCGTTGCGGATGCGCTTCAGATGCTCGGCGATCTCTTCCTGCGTGATCGTTTGATGGGCGAAAGCCCATGGGCCGACGCGCTGGATGCGTTGGATCGCTTCCGCCAATTTTCGCACGCGCTTCTGGTCTTCGGCGTCCGCCTTGCCCTCGCGCAGCCAGCGGCGCGAGCGCCGCAGCAGCCCCGCCGAGTCCAGGCCAGCCTCGGCAGCCATGCCTTCGGCCAGTTGCCGGCCAAGAGCGGCCAGCACGCTCTGTTGGCGGGCGGCATAAGAAGCGCCTTCCTTCGCCGTCAGTCCGCAGACCTGCTCGTCCCGGGATAGCAGCGCTGAATAGATGTGGCAGACGCGTTCCGGCAACGGGCCGTCTCCGGCTCCTTCGATTTTCAGGCTCTTCTCGACATAGGTGCATTCCCTGGCGAGCGCCCGCTCGACATTGCCGGTGAAGGCGAGCTTCCACACCACCAGAGCGACCCAAGCCTTGAAATCCCTGTTCGTTTCGCGACCGCGCTGCAGCGCCTCGAGTCCCATCTCCACGGCGCCTGGGAGCAACGGTCCGACAAAATTGCCATGCCAGCCGACGCCGCCTTCTGGATGAAGCAGCACGCCATGGCCTTTGAGTGCCCAGTCGACAGAATGCGCCTTGGCCGCCTCGCTGTTGCCGGGGATCTGCGCGATCAGATTGTTGGCCAGCCAGAATTTCTGCATCAGCCGGCCAAGCCCGTTCACCACGCCATGCGTGGCCCAGGACGCCGCAAGCGGGCTGACGCGCGAGACGACCTCCTTGTCGATCATCCAGTCGGTGAAGAACTCCGGATGGTTGGGCGTGATGAATGTCGCCTGGCCCGCGCCGCAGCAGGCCGTCAGCCTTTGCTCATCGGCGGCGGGGAAGTCGATGTGGCGGACGTTTGAGACGCCGCGCAGGCCGGCAAGCCGGTTGAACGGCAACAGGTCACGAAAACCTGGAACCCCGCGCAGCATGACGATGCGGTTGACGATCGTCATCACTTTGATCAGCGCCGGATTGGGTCGCGGCGCCACGAACACGTCGATCCTGCCCAAGCTCTCTCCCCCGAAATGCCGTCAGGAGAAATTGGGGTCGGATTGCGGCGCCTTCAAGTCGGGCCGATTGGCAGCCTGCTTGGTGGTTAACCCGCTGCTATTTCGACGCTGGACAGGGCTTGGTCTGATCGAACAGCGACAGGTTGACCAGCTTGCCGGTCATCGAGAAGTCGCCGTAGTCCATGACGAGATCGCGCGTGATGCCGTTCTCGTGCAGCTTGAAGCTGATCCGGTACTCCGGCACTTCCTCTCCGCTTTTGTCGGTCTCGTCAAAATAGGCGATGTCGACCGGCCAGTATTTGTCGCTGGCGAGCTTGGCGAGCGCCGGGGCTTCCGGGTCCGACTTGTCGGCGTCGGTCCTCTTGCCTACGACGACGGTGGTCGTCATCACCTTGTTGGCATCTTCGGAGCCGTCGAACAGATTGGTCTGATAGAAGTTTTCGCCGCTCTCGGCCTTGCCGATCAGTTCAACCAGGTGCTGGGTCGGGAACTGCGTGGCGGCGAGCTCGAGCGTGTTCTTCTCGGGCTTGTCGATGTCGACCTTGAGGCCCTTTGGCTCCCTGGTCGCCATGCCCTTGACCTCCTTGTCGAGGTTCTGGTCGACGAAGGATTTCGTTACGAAGGAGAAGGTCTTGCCTTCGGCGTCCTCGAACGTCGTCGTCTGCTGATCGGTCAGCCTGGTGTTGTCGCTGGTGACGATCTGGGTGACGAAGCGGAACTTCACCGTATAGCCTTCGCAGGGAGAGCCGTTGAACTCATACACCATGCGGCCGGAGATGCCGGTGATGCCCGAGCGGTCGGACGCCTTGTTGAGGGTGAGGTCGTAGACGGCACGGTGCGCCTGCAGCGCCGGCACCGCGAAGGCCGGAGCCATCGGGACGGCCGCCGACAGGAGAGCGGCGGAAAGGAAAAGGCGCGTTACGCGCATGAAGTGCTCCGATCGTCGCGACCGATCGCAGGCCGCAGGGAAAGATGGTCCAGCTTAAAAAAAGTCGTGGCGGAAGCGAGGCAAAAATAGCAATTTCGGCCCGGCCAACGCGGCGCCTTCCAGCAATAGGGAAAACCAATGAGCGAAACAATCGAAAAGCGGCTAAGCGATCTTGGCGTCACCATTCCGGCCGGCGCCGCGCCCGCCGCCAACTATGTGCCCTACTGCCGGACCGGCGATCTGCTTTTCACGGCGGGTCAGTTGCCGCTCAAGGACGGCAAGTTGGTAAGCGGGCTGCTTGGCCGTGACATCGACACCGCCGCCGGCAAGGAGGGCGCGAAATTCTGCGCCATCAACATCCTGGCGCAGGCCAAGGCAGCACTTGGCGATCTCGAGAAAATCCGCCGGCTGGTCAAGATCACCGTCTTCGTCGCCTCGGCGCCCGACTTCGTCGACCAGCATCTGGTCGCCAACGGCGCTTCCGACTTCCTGGTCGCCGCGCTCGGCGAGCGCGGCAAGCATGCCCGCTCCGCCGTCGGCACCGCCTCGCTGCCGCTCAATGCCGCGGTCGAGATCGAAGCGATCTTCGAAGTCGAGTGAGAAGAGCCTGACATGACCGACCTTTCCTGGCTGATCGCCCGCCCGGTTGCGCATCGCGGCTTCCACGACATGAACAGGACGCGCTGGGAGAACACGCTGTCGGCCTTCGCGGCGGCGGCCGAGCGCGGCTATGCCATCGAATGCGACGTGCATATCTCGTCCGACGGCGTTCCCGTAATCATCCACGACGGCGACCTGAAACGCCTGACCGGCGAGGACGGCTTCGTCTGGCAGCGGACCGCCGCCGAGCTGACGGCGCTCAAGGTGGGCGGCACGAAAGACCTCATTCCGACGCTGCAGGAGGCGCTCGACCTGATCGACGGCAGAGTGCCGCTGGTGGTCGAGCTGAAAGGCGTTGCCGGCCACGACCAAGGGCTGGTGGCGAGCGTCGGCAGGCTGCTCAAGCGCTACAGGGGCAAGGTGGCGATCATGTCGTTCGACCACTGGCTGATCCGCGATTTCGCCAAGGATGCGCCGGGCATTCCCGGCGGGCTGACCGCCTACGGCAAGGACAACCATCTGATCGAGGCGCATTTCGCCATGCTGGCGCATGACCTCGCCTTCACCTCCTATGCCGCTGGCGACCTGCCCAACCCGTTCGTGAGCTTCGTGCGCGAAAAGCTCGGAATGCCGGTCATCACCTGGACGGTGCATGACCAGCCGGCGGTCGACCTCACCTTCAAATATGCCGACCAGATGACCTTCGAGGGTTTTGAGCCGGATCTGGTGACGGTGGCCTAGAGCCGGATGACTTCAGCTCGAGACGACCTGAAATCCGATCCGCCTCAATCAATCCAATAGAGAGAGCATGATGTCGTCCGAAAACCGCTTCGCACTTTTCGGCATCATGCTCCGAGGCAGTGCCCGAAACGTGACTTGCGGCAGCCATGAGGACGCTTAAATAAGCCGCATGGATCAAGGTGACGACGACGATGGACGGACTGCGAATGCGGACTATGCGATCCGCGTCGCGGCGGGCATAGGCGCGTTCACCTGCGCGGAATGGGACGGCTTGGCGGGAACCACCCGCGGCGACACGGAAAACGGCTACAACCCGCTCGTTTCATTCGCTTTCCTGAGCGCGCTGGAGGATTCCGGCTGTGCCGTGCGACGCACCGGCTGGCAAGGCCATCACCTCAGGCTCGAGACGGCGCAAGGCAAGCTGCTGGGCGCCCTGCCCTGCTATCTGAAATCACACAGCCAGGGCGAATATGTCTTCGACCATGGCTGGTCCGACGCCTTCGAGCGCGCCGGCGGGCGCTATTACCCCAAGCTGCAATGTTCGGTGCCCTTCACGCCTGTCACCGGCCCTCGCCTGCTGGTCGGCAAAGGCGAGGACGAAGGCGCGGTAAAGGCCGGCCTCGCCGCGGGGCTGAAACTGGTGACCGATAAGCTCGGCGTGTCCTCCGCGCATGTCACTTTCGCGACCGAGTCCGACACGGCGACGCTGGAAGCGGCGGGCTTCCTGCACCGCACCGACCAGCAGTTCCATTTCTTCAACGAAGGCTTCTCGAGCTATGACGACTTTCTCGCCACGCTTGCCTCGCGCAAGCGCAAGGCGATGAAGAAGGAACGGCGCGAGGCGCTGGCCGACGGCATTTCGATCGACTGGCTGACCGGCAAGGATCTGACCGAAAAGGCGTGGGACGATTTCTTTGCCTTCTACATGGATACCGGCGGCAGGAAATGGGGTCGGCCCTATCTCAATCGCCATTTCTTCTCGCTGATCGGCGAGCGCATGGCCGACGACATTCTGCTGGTGATGGCCAGGCGCAACGGCCGCTATATCGCCGGCGCCATCAACTTCATCGGCTCCGACGCGCTCTACGGCCGCAACTGGGGCTGCATCGAGGATCACCCCTTCCTGCATTTCGAGGTTTGCTACCACCAGGCGATCGACTTTGCGATCGAGCGCAAGCTGAAGGTGGTGGAGGCGGGCGCGCAAGGCGAGCATAAGCTGGCGCGCGGCTACCAGCCGGTGACCATGCATTCGGCGCACTACATCGCCCACCCCGGCCTGCGCAATGCGGTCGCCGATTACCTTCGCCGCGAGCGGCGCGAGGTCGAGCGGATGGGCGAATATCTCGAAGAGCACACGCCGTTCCGCAAGGATCTCAAGGAATAGGGCCGAAATCGCCGCGCGCACGGTTTCCGGTCCCGCACGGTCGATCTCGCCTGACTTGCCTTGCCGCATGACGGCGGCCCCGCTACATGGGTCGGAACAGCAAGATCCGGAGCGCCCTTCATGGCCGAAGCCACCTATGATCCCGGCAACATCTTCGCAAAGATCCTGCGCGGCGAAATCCCGTCGCATCGCGTCTACGAGGACGACGCGGTCGTCGCCTTCATGGATGTGATGCCGCAAGGGGTCGGCCACACGCTGGTGGTGCCGAAGGCCCAATCGCGCAATATCCTCGACGCCGATCCGGCGACGTTCGGTCCGCTGTTTGCCGTGGTGCAGAAAGTGGCGGTGGCTGTGAAAAAGGCCTTCAACGCGGACGGCGTGACGCTCTTGCAGTTCAACGAGCCGGCCTCCGGGCAGACCGTCTACCACCTCCATGTCCATGTCATCCCACGCTTCGAAGGCGTGCCGCTGAAGCCGCATTCCGGGCAGATGGAAAAGCCGGAGGTGCTGGCCGAGAGCGCCGGCAAGATCCGCGCGGCACTGTGAAGCTAGCGATCCGCCAGTGTTGAAGGCCGACCGATAGAACCGGACTGACGACCCCCGATTGAGGCTTGCCGCGAGAACCTGCGCGCGATTTTTCGAGACTGGGTCTGGATGACGTTTCGTTGAATCGCCATCCTGATCCAACTCTTTGTCGGAGCACGATCTTCTCCGAAAACCGGTTCCCACGTTTCAGGATCATGCTCTGGACGGTCCCGTGCAGCGCCGGACGTGACCGATTGCACTCGAATCGTTTGGTTAGGAAATATCGAACCATCTGGCTGTAAAACGCCGAGGCAGTGGCGAGCTTTTGGGTTTCGAACCATGGAAAATTCGGTTGCGGCGTCGACCCCCCTTGCGAGGACGGCTGCCGGTCGCGCTTTTCTGATTGCCCTGGCGGACGCCTTTCGACGGCAGCGGCTGCTGCACGCCATGGCCGTCTGTGCCCTGCTCCTGGCAACACTGGTCGGCATGCGTACCGGAAACATGCCGGATTTCAGCGTGCTGAAGGAATACCTTCAATACCTCTTCATCGCTTTCTGGATCTGCGGCTGCGTCTTTGCGCTTGGGGTCTTTCTCCACCTTGCGCTGGTCAAGCGGGATACCGAACCGCTCGGCACCTTCCTGAAATCGCTGGGCAGCTTTTTCGGCGATGCCGAACGCACTGCCAACAGCCTGAACGGCCTTGCCGCGAGCATCGCCTTCGTATCCGCCGTCGGCGTGCTGAAAGGAGCCATCGCAATCCTTTCCCCGTTTGCATGGGACAAGGCGCTCGCCCACGCCGATCGGATCCTGCATTTCGGTCGAGCACCAGACGAATGGCTATGGTTTGTCGTCCAGTCGCCATTTGCATTGAGGATGTTCAATATCGCGTACAACTTCTGGTTCATAGTGCTCATTGCCACGGTTTTCACCGCCTGCATCACACGCAACGATACGAAGCTGCGTCATCAGTTCCTGATGAGCTTCATGCTGGTATGGACGCTTGGCGGCTTCTTCCTGGCGATGGGGCTCTCGTCGGCGGGGCCGTGCTATTACGAGCGACTGGGGCTCGGCGGTGACTTTCACCCCCTCATGCAGGCACTCGCCGCCGCCGATCGCATCTATCCGATCTGGGCGCTCGGCACCCAGGACATGCTATGGAGCGGCTACATCGGCGCCACCGACGGCAGTATCGGAATATCGGCTTTCCCATCCATGCACGTGGCGATGGCGGTGCTTTTTTCCCTTTACGCAACGCGGCGCTCCCGGCTGGCCGGTATCCTGATGTGGGCATTCGCCGGTGTGATCATGGTCGGCTCGGTCGTGCTCGGCTGGCACTATGCCATCGACGGCTACGCGGGTGCGCTCTTGTCGATTATGATCTGGAAGGCATGCGGATATTTCCTGGCACGCTTCGCGCCCTCAGGGGTTGCTTGAGGCTCAGGGTTTGGCATTTACGCCAGCCTGCGAAAGGCCAGCGGTTCCGGCCCGGCATCAAGCCGTTGGCGAATTGCGCTGGCGCACTCGGCTGGATCTTGCCGCGATGTATCGACTTCGAAATCGTAAACGCCCGGCCTATGCACCTCTTCCTGCCAAAGACCGACGGGCAGCGGTACTGGGTCGTCGACAGAGCCGGTCACATACCCTCCCTCCGCTCCACTCGCGGCACGCCTTTGCATGATCACTTCCACCGGGCAGCGGACCCCGACAAACAGGACCGGCAGGCCGGCGAGACGCCTGGCGCATTCGTGAAGGATGCCGAGTGGCCTCGAATAGTTGTCGTGATGGCCAACGTCGGTGACGACGTTCAAGCCCAGCCGGCTGTGTGCCGCGATGGACCCATAAAGCCCGGCGTAGAGGTTCGGCACGACGGTTTCGAGATCGGGACGTTCGCCGCCGGGACGCAGGCCTATGCCGGGACGGAACCGCGGCGGCGTTGCCTGCGCATAGCTATCGACGCCGAGATTGATCCAGATGCCCTCGAATGTCTCCTGGATCGCCAGGGCGATGCTCGACTTTCCCGACCGCGGCGCACCGTTGAGAATGATGATCTGTCCAGCCAATGCCGGTTCCTCCAACGAAAAAAGCCCCGTCCCCGGGGCTTTTTGATTTCAATCCTTGTCGCCCAAAAGTGCGACACCTAATGAGCGTTCAGAGGGACGCGCTTTAGGCCGATCAGCTCTTGCGGGGCAGTTGCGGGACCAGGCTTCGCTTGCCGCCGTCCTTGCCCTTCGGCTCCGGCTTCTGCGCCACCGCCTTCTTGGCGACGGACTTCTTGGCCACCGCCTTCCTAGGCTTCGGAGCATCCTCCGGCTCTTCCTTCTTCGGCTTCACCGGGGCTTCGTCGGCGAGCGATTCGAGCTTCAGGCCGGTCTCGCCGGTCTCCTTCTTCTCGACGGTGACGCGCACCGTGCCGCCCTTCTTCAGCTTGCCGAACAGCACCTCGTCCGCCAGCGGCTTCTTGATGTGCTCCTGGATCACGCGACCGAGCGGACGCGCTCCCATGCGCTCGTCATAGCCCTTGTCGGCCAGCCACGCGATCGCGTCCGGCGACAGGTCGAAGGTGACGCCCCGCTCGGAGAGCTGAGCCTCGAGCTGCATGACGAACTTCTGCACCACCTGGTGGATCACCGGCACCGGCAGCGAGCCGAACGGGATGATCGCATCGAGACGGTTGCGGAACTCCGGCGTGAACAGCCGGTTGATCGCCTCGACGTCGTCGCCCTCGCGCTTGGTCGAGCCGAAGCCGATCGCCGCGCGCTGAGCGTCCGACGCGCCCGCATTGGTCGTCATGATCAGGATGACGTTGCGGAAGTCGATCTGCTTGCCGTTGTGGTCGGTCAGCTTGCCGTGGTCCATCACCTGCAACAGGATGTTGAACAGGTCAGGATGCGCCTTCTCGACCTCGTCGAGCAGCAGCACGCAATGCGGATGCTGGTCGACGCCGTCGGTCAGCAGACCGCCCTGGTCGAAGCCGACATAGCCGGGAGGCGCGCCGATCAGCCGCGAGACGGTGTGGCGTTCCATATATTCCGACATGTCGAAGCGGATCAGCTCGACGCCGAGCGAGGCGGCAAGCTGCTTGGCGACTTCCGTCTTGCCGACGCCGGTCGGGCCTGAGAACAAGTAGGAGCCGATCGGCTTCTCCGGTTCGCGCAGGCCGGCCCGCGCCAGCTTGATCGCCGAGGTCAGCGCGGTGATCGCGGTATCCTGGCCGTAGACGACGCGCTTCAGCTCGACATCGAGGCCTTGCAGCACCTTCTCGTCGTCGGCCGAAACTGTCTTCGGCGGGATGCGCGCCATGGTGGCGACCGTCGCCTCGATTTCCTTGATGCCGATCGTCTTCTTGCGCTTGGCTTCCGGCACCAGCATCTGCGAGGCGCCGGTCTCGTCGATCACGTCGATTGCCTTGTCCGGCAGCTTGCGGTCGTTGATGTAGCGCGCCGAGAGCTCGACCGAAGCCTTGATCGCTTCAGACGTGTAGCGGACCTTGTGGAACTCCTCGAAATAGGGCTTCAGGCCCTTCATGATCTCGATGGCGTCCTCGATGGTCGGCTCGTTGACGTCGATCTTCTGGAAGCGCCGCACCAACGCGCGGTCCTTCTCGAAGAACTGGCGGAACTCCTTGTAAGTGGTCGAGCCGATGCAGCGGATCGCACCTGACGAAAGCGCCGGCTTCAACAGGTTCGACGCATCCATGGCGCCGCCGGAGGTGGCGCCGGCCCCGATCACGGTGTGGATCTCGTCGATGAACAGAACCGCCCCGGGATAGTCCTCGAGCTCCTTGACGACCTGCTTCAGCCGCTCCTCGAAGTCGCCGCGATAGCGCGTGCCGGCCAGCAGCGTGCCCATGTCGAGCGCGAAGATGGTGGCGTCCTGCAGCACCTCGGGCACGTCGCCCTCGACGATTCGCTTGGCGAGGCCCTCGGCGATCGCCGTCTTGCCGACGCCGGGGTCACCGACATAGAGCGGGTTGTTCTTGGAGCGGCGGCACAGCACCTGGATGGTGCGGTTGATCTCGCTCTCGCGGCCGATCAGCGGATCGATCTTGCCGGCCTTGGCCTTGTTGTTGAGGTTGATGCAGTAGGCCGTCAGCGCGTCCTGCGGCTTCTTCTTGCCATTGTCTTCCTGCGGCTCGGCGCCGTTCTGGCCGCCCTGCTCGTCCTCGGCGCCGCGCGGAGTGCGCGACTCCGAAGCGCCGGGGCGCTTGGCGATGCCATGCGAGATGTAGTTGACCGCGTCGTAGCGGGTCATCTGCTGTTCCTGCAGGAAATAGGCGGCGTGGCTCTCGCGCTCGGCGAAGATGGCGACGAGCACGTTGGCGCCGGACACTTCCTCGCGGCCGGACGACTGCACGTGGATGACGGCGCGCTGGATGACGCGCTGGAACCCGGCGGTCGGCTTGGAATCCTCGTCGTAACCGGTGACGAGGTTGTCGAGCTCGGTGTCGATATAGGTGAGAACCGTGTGCTTGAGCTCGTCGAGATCGACGTTGCAGGCGCGCATCACGGCGGCCGCCTCGGTGTCGTCGATGAGCGCGAGCAGCAAATGTTCGAGCGTTGCATATTCATGATGCCGCTCGTTGGCGAATGTCAGCGCCTGATGTAGCGCCTTTTCCAGGCCTTGGGAGAAAGCCGGCATGTTACCTCACTTCTTCTCCATCACGCATTGCAGCGGATGCTGATTCTGTCGGGCGAAATCCATGACCTGAGACACTTTGGTCTCGGCCACCTCGAATGTGTAGACCCCGCACTCGCCCACTCCATGATTATGAACATGCAGCATGATGCGTGTGGCGGCCTCGCGGTCCTTCTGGAAAAAACGCTCCAGGACGTGGACCACGAACTCCATGGGAGTGTAGTCGTCGTTGAGGATGAGGACCCTGTAGAGGCTGGGCTTCTTGGTCTTGGTTTTGGTGCGCGTGATGACCGCAGTGCCGCGGCCGTGATCGTTTCGGTCGTCGTCACCTTGCATTCGCACCACGCCTGCCGTGGCAGTCAAACCGATCGTCACGTAGTCCTGCCTTTTCGAATCCTCATGCGAGTTCAACATGTAGGTCTTCGATGACCGATTTTAAGCCCTTCTGTTTAGCTGACAATATGGCTAGGTGGGCAAACTTCAGCGAATTTCTCAATCGTGAATGCGGCAAGGCTCGGGCGCTGCAATCGCGCACGAAAAAACCCGGCCGCGCTTCCGCGACCGGGTCCTTTATGCAGGCCGGCTGGTCGTGTCGGATATGATCCGACGAAATTACTTCGCCTTGGCGACGACCGATTCGAACGGCTTGTAGGCTTCCTTGGCGAGCTCGGCATAAAGATTGCCGATCTTGCTGGCCTCGGCCACGAAGCTCTCGTAGCTCTGCTTGGCGTAGTCGGTCTGGATCTCGATGGCCTTCTCGATCGACTTGGCCGAGAACAGCTTCTCGACGGCGGCGCTGCCGGCCTCGAAGCTCTTCTTGGTATATTCGCCGGCTTCGGTGGCGATCGCCTGCGCGCCCTTGGTGAGCGAGGCAAAGCTCTTCAGCCCGGTGTCGGCAAATTCCTTGCCGTATTTCGTGAAGTCCTCATAGGTCTGGGTCATTTCATACTTCCCTTGTTGAAACGCCCATTTGCCCCGGGCGCGCTTGTGCAATGCACTGGAACATATTGTGCGCTGCACAAAAAGTCAAGATTCCCTTGAACCGCAAGGGCCGCGAGTGACAGCAACCGCTAAAATTCGAATAAACAGAGGCTCAAATCGCCAGAAAATGGTGAACGCGGCGGTTACCATAAACGGATTGGTAACGCTGCCCGCGATAGCTTGGCCGGAAGCGAGGCAGGCACCCCTCTGCCGCCTCCGGGGCAACGAAAATTCAGGGTAAGTAGCGGTGCGTCAGGCGTTGTCGGGGTTCGTCTCCAAATCTTCAGTCTCCTTCAAGGCGGTCATGGTCGCCGCGCTCGCGGTGACGATTGTCGCCGCCGATGTCGCATCGGCTCTCGCCGCCAAGTCGGCGGCCATCGTCGTCGATGCCAAGACCGGCAAGGTGCTCTATTCAGCCGACGCCAACGGCCGGCGCTATCCGGCCTCGCTCACCAAGATGATGACGCTCTATCTCACCTTCGAGGCGCTGGCGAAGGGCAGGATCAGCAGGAACACGCCGGTGCCGTACTCGGCCCATGCCGCGTCCGAGCCGCCGACCAAGCTCGGCGTGCGCGCCGGCGGCTCGGTGCCGGTCGAGACCGCGATCCTGTCGATGGTGACGAAGTCGGCGAACGACTCGGCGACCGCGCTGGGCGAGATGTTGGGCGGCAGCGAAGACAATTTCGCCCGCATGATGACGGCCAAGGCCCGCCAGCTCGGCATGAACGGCACCGTCTTCCGCAACGCCAACGGCCTGCCGGATCCCGGCCAATTCACTACGGCCCACGACATGGCGATGCTTGGCATCGCGCTCCGCGAGCACTTCCCGCAATATTACGGCTATTTCTCGCAGCGCTCGTTCCTCTACGGCCGCCAGCGCATCAACGGCCATAACCGCCTGCTCGGCCGCATCAAGGGCGTCGACGGGATCAAGACCGGCTACACGCGCGCGTCCGGCTACAACCTGGTTTCCTCCGTCGCCGATGGCGATCGCCGCCTCGTCGCCGTGGTGATGGGGGGCGCTTCCGGCCGCAGCCGCGACAACCAGATGGCTTCGCTGATCAACGCCTACCTGCCGCGTGCCTCGACCCGCGGCGGCGGCAATCTGATCGCCAAGGCGGGCGGCGACAACCCGATCAAGGCTTTGGCAAAGGTCCTTCTGCCGAAGCACGACGCGCCGACCCCGGACGAAAAGCCGGCCGTCGACGACACCGAAGTCGCGTCAGCCGACGACAACGTTCCGGTCGCCGAGGAGACCAAGCCGGTCATCCAGGTCAGGAAGGTGAAGACGGTGGCCGTGGCCGCGATGGCTCCGGCGCCCCAGGAAAACGCGTCCCAGGCCGAAACCACTTCCCAGACCGTCGCCGCTTATGCCGAGCCGGCGCCTGCGGCCGCGCCGACCGTCGATCCGGTCAAGACGTCGTCGCTGCCCTCGGGATGGGTGGTGCAGGTCGCCTCCTCGCCGACGCAGTCCGGGGCTCAGGCCCTTCTCGACAGGACGAGCAAGCAGGCGCCGAGAGTGCTGGCGGACGCCGAGGGCTTCACGGTCGCGTTCGACAACGGCGGCGTCACCTACTACCGCGCCCGCTTCGGCGGCTTCGGGTCGAAGGCCGCCGCCTGGAAGGCCTGCGATGCCCTGAAGCGCAAGAAAATCTCGTGTTACGCCGTCCAGCAATAGGCGGCTTTTGAAATCTCCCGGAAGGTTCAGCGTCGAAGGAGACTAGTCAGTGATTGGAGAGCAAGACGTCCTTGGCTTCATTGATTCGCGCCGCCAGGACAGACGTGCCGCCGACATCGGTGTTCAGGCGCTGCATCAGGCGGCGGTGCGCCTTGCGGATATCCGCCGCGGCAGCCCCCGCTTCAAGACCAAGGATCTTGTAGGCCTCCTCCTTAGTCATGGCGCCCGCACCTGGCGCAACACCCAGCCTTTCGCCACTGTCCGGCTGCGCGTCCTTGCGCCAGACGGGAAAACGGCCGTCAAGATACGTCTCTAGCAGCTGGCGGCTCTCCGGGTCCGGCCGCAGCTCGACGTGGAGTTGCTGCAGGTCGGCGATCCCCATGGCGCCCAGCATCTTGCCTTCGTAGCGGCCGGCGAGAACGAGGCCTTCCAGCTTGCCGCTATCATGGTCGAGATCCATTTCGAGAGCCGCTGTGCGCACGGTCGAGCGTTTGGCCGCGACCGGCTTCGCCGGCGGCCGTTTCGCCCGCATCCAGGCATACCAGCCTGTCGCCGCAATCATGAGCAGGCCGCCGATGCTGCTGCGACCGACCACGAGCATCGTCGCGCCGATGAGGCCCAGCAGGGCGGGGCCAAGCGTTCTAAGATTGTCCGCCATCCTGGCGGCGTCGGCGCGCACGAAGATCGTCGCGACGCCGAAAAGCATCAGTAGCAAGGCCGCCAATGCGATGATCACGCCCATCGGTTTGCATCATCCGGATGATTGCGCCTGTAGATCAGGATGGGGTGTGGCTCAGTTGCTTGCAAGTCCCACATCGGACGAGCCGAAGGGCCAGCAACCGGAAGATGAGGTCGTTCGGCGTTACAGCAGGCCGAGTTCGGCAAGCTCCAAGCGGAGTTTCGGCGGCATCTCGGCCAATGCGGCTCTGCCCTTGCCGAGATCGGCAGGGGCGTCGGACGGCTTGAGATAGCGCCAGCCCTGGAAGGCGCGGCGCGGCTGCCAGTCGGTGCGCACCACGTCGGGATCGAGCACCAGATGGCAGCGGCCGATGCCTTCGCCGTCGACGAAGGGCCGGATCTCGGTAATGAGCTGCCGGCACTGCACGTTGCCCTTGATCACCCAGTAGAGCGAGCCGCCGTCGACAATCTCCTCGCCGCGCGTCGGCACCATGCGGGTCGTGTGCCAATGCTCGGCCGGCTCGCCGGCGCGGCGCCGCTCATCGAGACGGAAGGCAATCCACTCTTCCAGGTCCTCGACGCTGTCGCAGCCGACACAGAGCTTGATGAGATTGAGAGACATGCCCCAAGATTTAGCTGGGCAGCCCGATGCGTCAACGTCCTGTCCGACTTCTCCACAGGGCCAGTTCGCTCAGCCGGTCGGCACTCAGCACTCGACGACGTTGACCGCCAGCCCGCCCAGGCTGGTTTCCTTGTATTTCTCGTTCATGTCGAGGCCGGTCTGGCGCATGGTCTCGATCGCCGCGTCGAGCGGCACGAAATGCGTACCGTCGCCCTTGATGGCCAAAGAGGCGGCGGTCACCGCCTTGACCGCGCCCAGCGCATTGCGCTCGATGCAAGGCACCTGCACCAGTCCACCCACTGGATCGCAGGTCATGCCGAGATGATGCTCCAGCGCGATCTCGGCGGCATTCTCGACCTGCTCCGGCGTGCCGCCCATGACAGCGCAAAGGCCGGCGGCGGCCATCGCCGAGGCGGACCCCACCTCGCCCTGGCAGCCGACCTCGGCGCCGGAGATCGAGGCGTTGGACTTGATGATGCCGCCGACGGCGGCCGCCGTCAGAAGGAAGTCGCGGATGCTCGGCTGGTCGGCCTCGGGATGGAAATGCAGCCAGTAGCGCAGCACGGCCGGCAGCGTGCCGGCCGCGCCATTGGTCGGCGCGGTCACCACGCGACCGCCGGCCGCGTTCTCTTCGTTGACCGCCATGGCGTAGATCGACAGCCAGTCATTGGCGAGCAACGGATTGGGCCGGTTTTGCTGCCACTGCTCCTGCAGCTTGTCGTGGAGCTGGCGCGCGCGCCGGCGCACCTTCAGTCCGCCCGGCATGACGCCGTCCTGCGACAGGCCGCGATCAATGCAGCCCTTCATGGCGCTCCAGATCGCGTCGAGGCCGGCGTCGAGCTCCTCGCGCGACATGTGCTTTTCCTCGTTGATGCGCTTCATCTCGGCGATAGAAAGCCCGCTCTTGGCCGCCATCGCCAGCATCTCGACGGCGTTCTTGAACGGATACGGCACCTTCTTGCCTTCGGTCGTCACCGAGCCCTTGGCCTTCATGCGCTGCAATTCTTCCTCGGAGACGACGAAGCCGCCGCCGATCGAATAATAGATGCGCTTGAGCAGCAGCCGGTCGGATGCGTCATAGGCGTAGAAGGCCATGCCGTTGGCGTGGCCGGTCAGCGGCGTCTTGCGGTCGAGCACAAGGTCCTTCGCGGGGTCGAAGCGATACGTCGGATGTCCAGGCGGCGAGATCCGCTTGTCCGCGCCGATGCGGGCGACGATGCCATCCGCCTCGTCCGGGTCGACCGTCTGCGGCGTCTGGCCGGCAAGGCCGAGGACGACCGCGCGGTCCGAGCCATGGCCGATGCCGGTATAGGCGAGCGAGCCGTGCAGGCTGGCGCCGATGCGATCGACCTCGACGCCGGCCGGACGCGGCCAGTCGCCGGCAAGGACCTCGTCGAGGAAGCGGCGGGCGGCCGTCATCGGCCCCATCGTGTGCGAGCTCGATGGACCGATGCCGATCTTGAACAGGTCGAAAACCGAAAGGAACACGCGCCGTTGTCTCCTGGAGGCCGCTCAGGAATTACATATAGGAATTCCTCTGATGTTTCCGCTGTTTTGCGTGTCGCGGCGCGGCGGCCGCCGACTTTGTTTGCTTCGCCAGCGACATCGTCAGGGGTTGGACCTCTGCGCCATCGAAGCGCCTGCTCGGCCTGTGGTAAAAGGCATGCATGGGCGATTCCCTCCATCTTTCGGCGGCAGACCTGGCGGCGCTGGCTTTCTTCCTGGTTGTCTGGGTGCTGCATACTCTTGCCTCGGACGGCAAGCTGGTCAGCCGCGTGTCGCTGACGACGGCGATGAACGCCCAGCGCGAGGCCTGGATGCGCAACATGGCCGAGCGCGAGGTGCGCATCGTCGACACCGCCATCATGAACGGCCTGCAGCAAGGCACCGCCTTCTTCGCTTCGAGCTCGCTGATCGCGCTCGGCGGCTGCTTTGCCCTGCTCGGCGCATCCGACCGGGTTCTGACTGTGCTGGCCGACCTGCCGTTCGGCGCCGCTTCGTCGCGTGAAGCGTTCCAGACCAAGGTGTTCGGCCTGGTGCTGATCCTGGCCTTTGCCTTTTTCAAATTCGGCTGGGCCTACCGGCTGTTCAATTACTGCTCGATTCTGATCGGCGCCGTGCCGATCCCGTATGGCGAGGCCTCGCGCAACCCAGTCAGCGAAACCGCGGTCTGGCGTGCGTCGCGCATGAACGTGCTTGCCGGCAAGCACTTCAATTCCGGCCTGCGCGCCGTCTTCTTCTCGATCGGCTATCTCGGCTGGTTTATCGATCCGGTCGTGTTCGTGATCTCGACGCTGGTGCTGCTGGCGGTTCTGGTGCGCCGCCAGTTCTTCTCACAAGCCCGTCAGGCAGTGCTCGGTCAGCCGCCCGGCGCCGGAAAAGGTTGATCGATCCGGCCCGACAGCCAATAGGCGAAAAGCCCGATCCATTCGCGGATTGCCGTCGTGGTCGCCTGCAGCGAATCGGCCGGGTTGTCGCGGAATAGACCGATGTCTTCCTCGCCGGAGGTGCGGTAATCGACCGGCCAGGGAATGGTCGGGAAACCCGCCTTGTCGAACAGCGCCTTGGCGCGCGGCATATGGAAGGCGGAGGTGACCAGCAGCCAGGTCTCGCCCGGCTTCGGTTCCACCAGCCTGCGGGAGAAAACGGCATTCTCGTAAGTGTTACGGGACTTGTTCTCGATGATCAGGCGATCGGCCGAAACACCAAGAGCAGTCAACAGGCGCGGCGCGGTGTCCGCATCGCCCTCGCCGTCGAGGAAAAGCTCGCCATTGCCGCCCGAGACGACCACTTTCGCCTGCGGGAAGCGCCGGGCGAGGATCGCCGTCTCCACCATGCGGTCGCCGCCGCTGTTCAGTTCATAGCCGCCGCGCACGAGGTTGATGGCGCCCTCGAAGCCGCCGCCGAGCACGACGATGCCATCGACCTTTTCCGGCAGCGCCGGCTTGGGAAAGCGTTCCTCCAGCGGGTTGAGCATCATCGCGCCCAGCGAAGTCCAGGCCGATAGCGCGAGGATCAGGAACGCAAGCGCGCTGCCGGTGGCGGCCAGCCGCCGGCGACCGAACACCGCCGCCAGCAAGCCGGGAAGCAGCAGGAAAATCGCCAGGTTGAGCGGCTGGACGAAGAACCAGAGGATCTTGGAAAGATAGTAGAACATCCCTCCCCCTTTCAGATGAGGGACAACGCTACCACCACTTCTCCGGCTGAAATTTGCCCGCCGCCTGCTCGATCACATGCGCGGTCTGGAACAGCGTTTCCTCATCGAACGGTCGGCCGATAAGCTGCAGGCCGAGCGGCAGCCCCTTGCCGTCGAGGCCGGCCGGCACCGAGATGCCCGGCAGGCCGGCCATGTTCACCGTCACGGTGAAGATGTCGTTGAGGTACATTTTCACCGGATCGGAGTTCATATCCTCGTCGGCGACGCCGAAAGCGGCCGAGGGGGTCGCTGGGGTCAGGATGACGTCGACGCCGGCGGCAAAGACGTTCTCGAAGTCGCGCTTGATCAAGGTGCGCACCTTCTGCGCCTGCAGGTAGTAGGCATCGTAATAGCCGGCCGAAAGCACATAGGTGCCGATCATGATGCGGCGCTTGACCTCGCGGCCGAAGCCGGTCGCGCGCGTCTTCTCATACATCTCGACAATGTCCTTGCCGGGCACGCGGAGGCCATAGCGGACGCCGTCATAGCGCGCGAGGTTGGACGAAGCCTCGGCCGGCGCCACGATGTAATAGGCTGGCAGCGCGTATTTGGTGTGCGGCAGCGAGATGTCGACGATCTCGGCGCCGGCCTCCTTAAGCCAGGCGATGCCTTTCTGCCAGAGCGCCTCGATGTCTTCCGGCATGCCGTCGACGCGGTATTCCTTCGGGATCCCGACCTTCATGCCCTTGATCGGCTTGCCGATCACCGCTTCGTAGTCCGGCACCGGCCGATCGACCGAGGTCGTGTCCTTCGGATCGGAGGAGGCCATCGACTTCAAAAGGATCGCGGCGTCGCGCACGTCGCGCGCGATCGGCCCGGCCTGGTCGAGCGACGAAGCGAAGGCGACCACGCCCCAGCGCGAGCAGCGGCCGTAGGTCGGCTTGATGCCGACCGTGCCGGTGAAAGCGGCGGGCTGGCGGATCGAGCCGCCGGTGTCGGTCGCGGTGGCGCCGGCGCAGAGAAAGGCGGCGACGGCCGAGGCCGATCCGCCGGAGGAGCCGCCCGGCACCAACTGGGCATTGTCCAGGGTGCGCGCGGTCTTGGTGCCGCCGGCCGAGACGAAGCCGCCGTCGCCCTGGTGCGTCGTCGGCATCACCACCGTGTCGAGGCGCGAGCGCCGCCACGGGTTGATGACCGGGCCGTAATAGGAGGTCTCGTTGGAGGAGCCCATGGCGAACTCGTCCATGTTGAGCTTGCCGAGCATGACGGCGCCGTCGGCCCAGAGATTGGCCGTGACGGTCGATTCGTAGCGCGGCTTGAAGCCGTCCAGCACATGGCTGCAGGCCTGGGTGTGGATCCCCTCGGTGGCGAACAGGTCCTTGATGCCGAGCGGAATGCCTTCCAGGGCACCGCCCTCGCCTTTCGCGAGTTTGGCGTCGGAGGCTTTGGCCATCTCGCGCGCCTTGTCGGCGGTCACCGCAACATAGGCATTGAGCACAGGATTGGCGCGATCGATCGCCGAGAGATAGGCTTCCGTGATCTCGGCAGCGGAAATCTCCTTGCCGCGCAGCTTGGCGCGGGCCTCGGAAATGGTGAGATGTGTGAGATCGCTCATCAGGCAAGGCTCTTTTCGTAAAACACCGACCATTCGGAGTCGGGATAATCCAGCACCGGGCCGCACCGCGAAAACCCGGCGCGCTCATAGACGGCCCAGGCGGCGGGATGGCGGTCGCCGGTCTCCAGGACCAGCCGCTTCAGCCCTTCCTGCCGCGCCAGCGCCTCGACCCGCGCGACGATTTGCGCGCCGATCTTCTGGCCGCGATGCGAAGGCCGTGTGTACATGCGCTTGACCTCGCCGGTCGCGCGGTCATGCCGCTTCAGCGCGCCGCAGCCGACGGCAAGGGCACCGTCGCGGGCAATGAACACGGTCGTGTCGTGGCCGGCCATCTGCTCGACCGTCAGGTGATAGCAATGCTCCGGCGGCGTCAGTTCGAGCAGCACGGCGTTGAGCTCGGCGACCAGCGCGCGCACGTCGTCCTGCAAGGGCGTCTCGACGGCGATCTCGACGGCCATCCCGCCCTACTCCACGACCTTGGGAACGAGGAAGAAGTTCTCTTCCGTTGCCGGCGCGTTTGCGACGATGGCGGCCGCCTTGCTGCCGTCGGTGACGACATCCTGCCGCTCCTTCATCTCCATCGGCGTGACCGAGGTCATCGGCCCGACACCCGAGACGTCAACCTCGTTCAACTGCTCGACGAAGCCGAGGATGGCGTTCAACTCGCCGGTCATGCGTTCGGCATCCTCCTCGCTCACCGCAATGCGGGCAAGGTGCGCGACGCGCTTCACGGTCTGAAGATCAACGGACATGTCTATTTGCCTCGGAAAAACCAGTGCGGGCTATAGCGGCGCGGCGCTTGCGGCGCAACATCGATCATGGCGGACTTGCCGGGTCAGCCCGCGGCGCCGGCACGCGTCTTTGGCCGGCGCAACGGGACCGGCAGCTCGAAAAGCCGCGCCTTCGCCGGACACATGCCACACGCCGCCTCATCTTCCATTGCCGCAAAGACCTCGAGTTCGGCGTCGGAGCAGCCCGCGTCGAGCGGCTTATAGGCCAGGTAGCGGTCCCATTTCTCGGAAAGGCGATATTTCGCCTTTTGCATCGGCAGATAAGCGAGCGGCGCGCATTTCCAGATTTGCCCATCCAGAAGCTGCTTGCAGTAGCGGGCCGGACAGATTTCCCAGCTTTTGCGCGGGTCGCCGTCTTCGAACGGCGACATTGCATCGCCGAAGCCTTCATAGCGTCGAGTCCAGTTCTTGCTGGCCGGCCGGATCTTCGCGACGACCCCGTGATCGCGCCGCCACTCTTCCAGCAGGGCGAAGACCGGCTTCAGCCGCTCCTGGTATTCGTCGGAATCATGATGCACCGAAATGATCAGTCGCGCATCCGGGTCTGCCGCCAGCACCGCCGGCAGCGATGGGTGGCGGTGCAGGAAGAAACCGTTGCTGACGATTTCTATCTGGGTTTTCGGCCAATGCCGCCGCACCAGGGCGACGAACTTGGGCAGTTGCGGATGAATGGTCGGCTCGCCGCCCAGCAACGAGAAGCGGCTCACCGAAACCCTGCCGCTCCAAAGGCCCATCGAGCGGTCGGCCTCCTCGACGGACACCGTGCCGGCATGGCCATGGTTGGAGTAGTGGGAGCAACTTTCGCAGGCCAAATTGCAGCCATGCGCGACATGCAGCTCAAGCTTCCGGAACACCGGCTTCGGGTGCGAAAATGGTCTGATCAATCCAGAGAGCTTCAAGGCGACGCCGCGCCTTCGCAGCGACAGCAGCTGTCGTTGCCGCCGGCCTGCCCGCACTCGTCGTCGATCAGCGTCGCCGCGACCGGCACCGAAACACCAAGACTTCCTCTCAAGACCATGGTCTTGTTCCAAATTTCTGGCCAGCGACTTTAGATCGTGACCGCTTTGCCGATCTCGGGTAGCGCCACTTTGACACCGGACCCTTCCATGCCGGCCACGAATTTGTCGGCGGTCTGATCGATAATCGGGAAGGTGCCGAAATGGCACGGAACGACGGTATCGAAGCTGAAAAAGCGACGGCAGGCAAGGGCCGCCACCGCGCCGCCCATGGTGAAGCGGTCGCCGATCGGCACGATGCCGATCTTCGGTTCATGCAATTCGTTGATCAGCCCCATGTCGGAAAAGATGTCGGTGTCGCCCATGTGGTAGAGCGTCTTGTCCTGCGGGAAATGCAGCACGAGCCCGCCCGGGTTGCCGAGATAGGTGTTGGTGCCGCCCTGGCCGCCGAACGAGGAGGAATGCAGCGCCTGGACGAAGGTGGTGGTGAAGGGGCCGCAATCGACGGTGCCACCGATATTGCCGGGGTTGATCTTCTTGTCGCTGACGCCCTGGCCGACGAGATACATGCAGATCTCGAAATTGGCGACCAGCATGGCGCCGCTCTTCTTCAGCACTTCGACCGCGCCGCTGACATGGTCGCTGTGGCCATGGGTCAAGAGAACATGCGTCACCCCTTCCGCCGGCCCTTCCCAACCGCCCGTCCAGGATGGATTGCCGACCAGATACGGGTCGATGAGGATGGTGGCGTCCTTTGTCTCGACGCGGAATGCCGAATGTCCGTACCAGGTCAGTTTCATGAATGGTTCCTCGATTTTCTCGTTGTCAAAGGATAGAACGCCGAGGGCAAATTGAAAGTCCCGCGGCCGATCAAAAAGCCGCGCGGCGAAAGACCGGGGAAAGCTGTTGAGCATCATCGGCATTGAGGAATTGCCGGCACGGCTCGCCGGCGGCCGCACGCTCGCCGGCCTCGATCTGGGCGACAAGACGATCGGCGTGGCGGTGTCGGACCGGGGCCTGTCCTTTGCCCACCCGCGCCCGGTCATCCTGCGCAAGAAGTTCTCAGCTGATGCCGCTCAGTTGCTGGCTCAGCTCGCGAAGGACAATGTCGGGGCGATCGTGCTTGGCCTTCCCGTCAATATGGACGGATCGGAAGGCCCGCGTGCCCAGAAATCCCGCGCCTTCGCGCGCAACATGGCTGCCCTGTCGGATCTGCCCTTTGTGCTGTGGGACGAGCGGCTGTCCACGGTCGCCGCGGAACGGACGCTGATCGAGATGGATTTCTCGCGCAAGAAGCGCGCCGGCAAGATCGATTCGGCGGCGGCGGCCTTTATTCTGCAGGGAGCCCTGGACCGGCTTCAGTCGCTCGGCCGAGCCGGTCCGGACTGACCGAGCCTTCCCGGCGCCGCCTGATCCATTCGGCGATCTGGCGCCGGCGGCGGAATGCCACCAGTCCGAGCAGCAGGAAACTGTCGAACACGCAGGCCCGCGCGACCATGCCCGGGATGATCGCCGGATCGATGCCGAGCATCTGGCCGTAAAGCTGGAAGACCAGGTCGTGCAGCTGGCGGCTCAGCATCACGTAGCCGAAATTGATGTCGTTGAGCGACAGGAAGAACCAGCCCCAGAACAGGACCAGCGGAGCCGCCCAGAATGCGAACAAGGCGCGCATCAGCGGCGACCTCCGGGTCTGCTTTCCGGGCGGCTGGAGATGCGGGACAAGAGCGAGCTGTGCGCCACCCCCGTCGCCATGCGATGAGAAACCAGGCGGGCTTCGCTGTCATGCAAGGCCGTCGCGGTGGCCAGAGCCGAGCGTCGCTCGGCGAGCACCGCGACATAGGAGGCAAGCAGCGCCGTCATCTGGATGGCGACCACCATGAACAGCCCGTTGATGCCTTGCGCGGCGCCGCCGACAAGGATGATCGACAGCAGGAAGGAGGCCGAGATGAAGGCGATCCGCACCACCGCGTCGCCGGCATCGGGCCTTGTCGCGATGTTGAGCAGCGTTTCGATGAAAGCCCAGCAGAAGAGCAGCGCGACGATCAGCAGCGCGATCGCGAGCGGCGCCACCACGACGGTGTGCTCGAGATCCGGGAAACGGCTGCCTTGCACCGACACGCCGAGCACGCCGAGCGCCGAACCGATGCCGCGGTTCCCATCCATGCAGATGTAGGCCAGCAGGGCGAAAACGACCGCCCAGTGCAAGGCCAGAAATGATGTCAACACGTGCCGCATGCGCTTCCTGCCTGGCGGAGCACGGGAACTCATGGTTAACATTTCCCTACTCCGGTGACCAGAGTGGGCTCTCCCGCGGCCGCCCGCAATTGAAACTATTTGTTAAGGTTAACGACTGTCCACAGGCCGGCGATGGACGGTGTTCCGGGCCTCTTCAAGTCAGCGGCGGATAGAGCGTGTCGATGATCATGCGCGCGTCATGGCGCGAATCGAGCATGCCGTAGGTGGTGCGCCATTGGCCGCCGAGCCGTGTTTCGACGAAGGCGTCGGCGATCCGCCCTGCCCCGAGCCGGCGCAGTTCCGCTGCCGCCGCCGACAGCGCGAGTTGCTCGGTCAGCAGCCGCGCCGAGCCCTCGTCGGTCGAAGCCACCTGCATGGCCGCCTTGAGCACGCCGATGGTGCCGCGGCCGCCGGTGCCGAGGTCGCGGTCGATCCCGGCCAGCACCTCCTCGAACAGGCCAGGCGCGCGGCCGAGCACGCGCAGCACATCCAGCGCCATGACATTGCCCGAGCCTTCCCAGATGGCGTTGACCGGAGCCTCGCGATAGTAACGGGCAAGCGGCGCTTCCTCGACATAGCCGTTGCCGCCGAGGCACTCCATCGCCTCGTAAAGCAGCTGCGGCGCGATCTTGCACACCCAGTATTTGACCACCGGCGTCATGGCGCGGGCGAAGGCCGCCTCGCCGCGATCGCTCGCCGCCTCGTCGAAGGAGCGCGCCAGCCGGAACGACAGCGCCGTCGCGGCAGCGACGTCGAGCGCCATGTCGGCGAGCACCCGCTGCATCAGCGGCTGGTCGACGAGATTGGCGCCGAACACCTGGCGGTGGCGCGTGTGGTGGACGGCTTCGGCAAGCCCCGCCCGCATGATCGCCGAGGAGGCGACGGCGCAGTCGAGCCGGGTCAGCGTGACCATGTCCATGATCGTCTTTATGCCGGCGCCCGGCTCGCCGACCATCTCGCCTATGGCGTTGGCGAACTCGACTTCCGACGAGGCGTTGGAGCGGTTTCCGAGCTTGTCCTTCAGGCGCTGGAAGCGGAAGCCATTGCTCGAGCCGTCCCCGAGGATGCGCGGGACGAGGAAGCAGGAAAGCCCCTCCGGCGCTTGGGCCAGCGCCAGGAAGGCGTCGGACATCGGCGCCGACATGAACCATTTGTGCCCGGTTAGCCGGTAGAAGCCGCTTCCCGTGCGCTCCGCCCTGGTGATGTTGGCGCGCACGTCGGTGCCGCCTTGCTTCTCGGTCATGCCCATGCCGAGGGTGAGCCCGGTCTTTTGCACCGGCGGCTTCTGGCTCTGGTCGTATTTGCGCGTCGTCACGCGCGGCGCCCATTCGCGGAACAGTTTCGGGCTTGCCATCAGCGCCGCCAGCGAAGCGCTGGTCATGGTGATGGGGCAAAGATGCCCGGTCTCGAGCTCGGCGGTCAGATAGAAGCGCGCCGCCCGCACCTGGTGCCGGCGGCCGATCTCGGCATCGCCGTTTTCCCAGACGGAGGAATGCAAGCCGCCGGCAATCGAGCGTCGCATGAGCGCATGATAGGCGGGATGAAACTCCACCAGGTCGATGCGCCGGCCCTGGCGGTCATGCGTCCTGAGCTTCGGCGTGTCGGTGTTGGCGAGGCGGGCAAGCTCTTGCGCCTCCTGAGTCATGACGAACCGGCCGAGCCCGTCCAGATCCTTGCGCACCGGATCGGAAAAACGCTCGGCAAGCTGGATGAGCAACGGATCGCCCCGCCATGCGTTGCCGCCCGTCAGCGGCGGCGGTTGGTTGATCACGTCGTCGGTCACGCCCAATCCTTCAATTGGCAGAAAAGCCTTTACCTGTCTGAAGGCTGCGGTCGCGAATCCGAAGCCATCGCAGGGTTATAGCCCAAGCCACGCAACGAAAATACCGGGGAGAAAGCCCGCAATCCGAAGCTGGCGCTTGCGGCTTTTCAGACCGCACCCTATAGCAGCGCCTTGAGATGACCGACGCTTCGTCCCTGCCGCTTTTCCCGCACCGCCATCTTCTGGGCATCCGCGATCTTTCCCCGGTCGATATCGAGCTGCTGCTCGATCGCGCCGACCAGGCCGTGGCGATCTCGCGGCAATCCGAAAAGAAGACTTCGACGCTGCGTGGCCGGACGCAAATCAACCTCTTCTACGAGGCCTCGACCCGCACGCAATCGTCCTTCGAGCTCGCGGGCAAACGGCTCGGCGCCGATGTCATGAACATGTCGGTGGCAAGCTCATCGGTGAAGAAGGGCGAAACGCTGATCGACACCGCCATGACGCTCAACGCCATGCGGCCGGACATCCTGATCATCCGCCACCAGTCGGCGGGCGCGGCAGCGCTTCTGGCGCAAAAGGTCGGCTGCTCGGTGGTCAACGCCGGCGACGGCGCGCATGAGCACCCGACGCAGGCGCTGCTCGACGCGCTCACCATCCGCCGCGCCAAGGGACCGCTGTCGAAGCTGATCGTGGCGATCTGCGGCGATATCCTGCATTCGCGCGTCGCCCGTTCCAATATCATGCTGTTGAACGCGCTCGGCGCGCAGGTGCGCGTCGTCGCGCCCTCGACGCTGCTGCCGGCCGGCATCGACAGGATGGGAGTGATCGTCTCGCGCTCGATGGCTGAAGGCCTCAAGGATGCCGACGTGGTGATGATGCTGCGCCTGCAGCGCGAGCGGATGGAAGGCGCCTTCGTGCCCTCAATCCGCGAATATTTCCGCTATTTCGGCCTCGACGCGGAAAAGCTGAAAGCGGCCAAGGAGGATGCGCTGGTCATGCATCCCGGGCCGATGAACCGCGGCGTGGAAATCGCCTCGGAAATCGCCGACGGTCCGCAGAGCGTCATCCAGGAACAGGTCGAGATGGGCGTTGCCGTGCGCATGGCGGTCATGGAGGCGCTGCTCGACCCGCGCCGCAATCATGAAGGGCGCGGCGCATGAGCGTGACGGTCTTCAGCGGGGCCCACATCGTCGACCCGTCGCGCGGCGTCGATGAGGTCGGCACCGTCGTCGTCGACGGGAAGAAGATCGCCGCCGCCGGCAAGGCGGCGCTGAACCAGGGCGCCCCCGAAGGCGCCGTCGTCATCGACTGCGCCGGCAAGACGGTGATTCCGGGCCTCGTCGATGCCCGCGTCTTCATCGGCGAACCCGGCGGCGAGCACCGCGAGACCATCGCCTCGGCAAGCGTCGCGGCGGCGGCCGGCGGCGTCACCTCCATCGTCATGATGCCCGACACCAATCCGGTGATCGACAACGTCGCCCTGGTTGAATTCGTGCTGCGCACGGCAAGGGACACGGCGAGCGTCAACATCTTTCCGGCGGCGGCGGTCACCAAAGGGCTGGAAGGCCGCGAGATGACCGAGTTCGGCCTGCTGCGCGAGGCCGGCGCCGTGGCCTTCACCGACGGACGCCACACGATCGCCAACGCGCTGGTGATGCGCCGTGCGCTGACCTACGCGCGCGATTTCGGCGGCGTGATCGCGCATGAAACCCAGGACACCGATCTCGCCTCGGCCGGCGTGATGAACGAGGGCCTTTATGCGAGCTGGCTCGGCCTTTCCGGCATCCCGCGCGAGGCCGAGCTCATCCCGCTGGAGCGCGACCTGGCGCTGGCGCGGCTGACTGGCGGGGCCTATCACGCCGCCAAGATCTCGACCGCGATGGCGGTTGGAGCCGTGGGGCGGGCAAAGGCGGATGGCGCCAGCGTCACGGCTGGAGTTGCCATCCACAACCTGTCTCTCAACGAGAACGACGTCGGCGAATACCGCACCTTCTTCCGGCTGACCCCGCCCTTGCGAGCTGAGGACGACCGGCTGGCGATGATCGAGGCGATCAAGGACGGCACGATCGACATCATCGTCTCCTCGCACGACCCGCAGGATGTCGACACCAAACGCCTGCCTTTCGCCGATGCCGCAGCCGGCGCGATCGGGCTGGAGACGCTGCTTGGCGCAGCGCTTCGGCTCTACCACAATGGCGACGTGCCGCTGCTCAGGCTGATCGAGACGCTCTCGACCGCGCCGGCAAAGCTGTTTGGCCTGCCAGGCGGCACGCTGAAGCCCGGCGCTGTGGCGGACCTCGCCGTGGTCGATCTCGACGAGCCCTGGATCGTCAGCGAGAGCGGCCTGCGCTCGCGCTCGAAGAACACATGCTTCGAGGGCGCACGCCTACAGGGCAAGGTCTTGCAAACGATGGTGGCGGGCCGCACAGTGTTCTCGGCCTGAGCGTCCGTCGACAAGCACCGGCTCGACTGGCATAAATAAGCGGGGGAACAATGGGTTACGGGCTCGCACTGATCTTCGGCTACCTGCTTGGCTCGATCCCGTTCGGGCTCTTGATCACCCGTGCGGCCGGCCTCGGCGACGTGCGCCAGATCGGCTCCGGCAATATCGGCGCAACCAATGTGCTGCGCACCGGCAGCAAGGGCCTCGCCGCGGCGACGCTTCTGCTCGATGCGCTGAAAGGCACGGCGGCCGTGCTGATCGCAGGCCATTTCGCGCCGGAACTGGCGCTCGCAGCAGGTTTCGGCGCCTTCCTGGGCCATCTTTTCCCGGTCTGGCTCGGCTTCAAGGGCGGCAAGGGCGTCGCCACCTATCTCGGCGTGCTGCTCGGCCTTGCCTGGCAAGGCATGCTTGTCTTCGCCGTCGTCTGGCTCGCCATGGCGTTCCTGTTCCGCTATTCATCGCTGGCGGCGCTGGCGGCGGCGGTCGTGGTGCCGATCGCGCTCTATTTCATCAGCACACCGCAGATCGCCGGGCTGTTCGCGGTGATGAGCCTGATCGTCTTCATCAAGCACCGAGCCAACATCTCGCGTCTGCTCGCCGGCACCGAGGGCAAGATCGGGGCGAAGGGATGAGCGGGCCTGTCGCCGGCCCGCGTCTCAGCGACCGGCAGCGGCTTGCTTGGCTCCGCCTGATCCGCACGCCGAATGTCGGCCCGGCCTCTTTTCGCGAACTGATCAACCGCTTCGGCTCGGCCGAGGCCGCGCTCGAAATGCTTCCCGAGCTGATGATCTCGGGCGGCGCCAACCGCATCGTCCGCATCCCGACGATCGCCGAAGCTGAAGCAGAGCTGGAAGCGGCCCGCCGCGCCGGCGCCCGTTTCGTCGGCATCGGCGAGGCCGACTATCCGTCCATGCTGAAGACCATGGACAACCCGCCGCCGCTGCTGGCGGTAAAAGGCGAAGGCGCGGCGTTTCGCCTGCCGGCGGTGGCGATCGTCGGCGCCCGCAATGCCTCGCTCGCCGGCATCAAGATGGCGCGCATGCTGGCGGCGGATCTCGGCCGTGAGGGTTATGGCATCGTCTCTGGCCTGGCGCGCGGCATCGACACGGCGGCGCACCAGGGCAGTATCTCGACCGGCACGGTGGGCGTGCTGGCCGGCGGCCTCGATGTCCCCTACCCGCCGGACAACGCCGGCCTGTGCGACGACATCGCCGAGCGCGGCGGCGCCATTGTCTCGGAGATGCCGTTCGGCTGGCAGCCGCGCGCGCAGGATTTCCCACGCCGCAACCGGCTGGTCGCCGGCATGGCGCTGGGCCTGGTCGTGGTCGAAGCGGCGCAGCGCTCCGGCTCGCTGATCAGCGCCCGCCTTGCCAACGAAATGGGCCGGCTGGTTTTCGCCGTGCCGGGGTCACCGCTCGACCCGCGTGCCGCCGGCTCCAACGCCCTGCTCAAGGACGGCGCCTCGCTCGTCACCGAAGCGGCCGACATTCTCGGCGCTTTGGCGCCGCTCGCCGGTGTCCGCACCCCTCGCGGCACACCGCTGGCCGAGGCACCCGATCTGTCGGCACTGCCGCCGCCCGGCGAGAACGAGCGCGCCGACGTGCTGGAAGCGCTCGGCCCGACACCGGTAGCGGTCGACGAGATCATCCGCCATACCGGCTTGAGCGCCGCGCAGGTGTCGATGGTGCTCCTGGAACTCGACCTCGCCGGCAAGATCGAGCGCCACGCCGGCGGCAATGTTTCGCTGGTTTTCGGAGAGGCTTGATCTTTGAAGCCTGTCGCCGGCGAGCAGTCGAAGCAAACACGGATCACGCGCATGGCTGCTCTTGCCTGGGCGGGCTTGAGTATCGTGCTGGCCCTGCAATGGTCCATGGACCTCAGCATGGTGGGTTTTCCAGATGGCTACATAACCCCCTTTGCCAAAGCCACGAGCCCGCTTCTGGGGGTTCTGACGGCGGCTTGCATGGCTCAGGGTCTCTACTTCCTGTTCGCTGGGCTGTTCGGCAGGACGATCACCCTGATCGGGCTCAGCCTGCAAATCCTGATCGCCGCGATCCTAACAATGGCGCCTGTGTTCATTGTAAAGGATTGCCCGCATTCCGAGACATGCAGCGCGGTTTACGAGGCGCTCACCAACACGATGATGGACGATGGGGCGGGCGGCTAGGGCGGTTCAGCGTTTCATGGAATCGCCGAACCGCCCCCCTAAGTTTTTGTTTTGACGCAATTCCGGACGGAAAACCGCTGCGCACTTTTCCTGGAATTGCTCTAGCGGAACAGGTATTTGGACACTTCCGGGTTGCCGCGGCGCCACATCACATTGTCCAGGAAGTAATGGTGGACGTTGATGAATATCAGCACGATGAAGAAGAACAGCGATGAACCCAGGACTTGCCTGTCGTAGGGGATCAAGGCAGTCAGCACGAACGGAATCAGCCAGAAACCGAGATAGCCGAGCGCGCCGCCGCCGACGATGAATCCGAGGACACGAAGCCGGTAGCCGAGAAACGACAGGATCTTCGGTTGCGGATCCTTTCCGGCATCCTGACCGTCACGCTCGACGTTGGTCTGATAGCGCCAGACCACCGCAAGATACTGGAGCGAGTGGAGCGCGGGCACCACAAGCAGCCAGAGCGGGTTTATCCTCGCGATCAGAATCCAGAGGTAGAGCGATGCGACATAGGCCACGATGCCGTTATACGGCAGGGCGCGGCCGTTCTTTCGCCAGCGATTGATCAGCATCAGCACTGTGACCGCCGTCGAGGCAACGGCCGCCAGCAGGGCAATGTTGGAGATCCAGGAAGGGGCCGCGAATGTATAATATTCCAGGCCGTAATATTTTCCTTGTGTCACCGCCGTGTTCGTCTGCAGCCATGCCAGGATCCACACCGCATAGCTGTTGACCAGCAGCACCCTCTTGTCCCGATCGTCGAAGAACTTGCGCTTCAGCACGGCGTCGACCATCAGCATGCCGTAGCCTTGCTTGACGTAGTGCCAGCCCACGAAGAAGAACATCGCGTTGGCCGCATATCCAAGCAGGCGGGTGTTCGCCGTGGCCGCGCCATAGGCAAAAAACGCGCCCATGATCACGGGAACGACGATGCCGGCGAAAATGTAGCGGAGCTGCAGGCTCCTGTCGTAGCCCTTGCCGCTCAGCTTGCGCCCGAAATTGCGGTAGAAAATCTGGTACGAGTGGGCGAAATGGGGATAGTTCACAAGGTAGGCCACGACCACCATCGTTGCCGCGACGAGCCCCTCGTATTCGAGCGGCACCAAAAGCAGAATTGGCAGGATCAGGAACGCACCACCGCCGAGCATGAGGAAGTCGGCGACCGGGCCGAAGAGATATTTGCCGGGTGCCGCCGCTTTAGTGGCTGAAGCATCCACCGAAAGGTCAAGTGCCATGGTCGAGCTCTCCTTCGGGAAAGTCGACCTTAGCCACCACCCTGCCTGGCGGCAAGGTTGGGTGCTTCATCTTGTGCCGACGCCCCGCTAGTGCGTTTCACCGTTTCATGGAAACGGCGGAACGCTTTATCTCCTTGTTTTTACGCAATTCCGGACGGAAAACCGCTCACACTTTTCCTGGAATTGCTCTAGATGGACAGTTGGACGCGTTTCGGCGACTGCAGTTCGCGCCCCATCTTTGCCGCCTGGAAGATGGTCATCAAGACCAGCACCGGCTCGCCGTCGGTAGGATTGATCCTCAGGGCTACGCGGCCAAGCTCGTCGCTCATGGCGCAGGTCCAGTCTTTGACTGCGATCACCTTTTTCTCGGACAATTTGCCCTCCCCTTTGCCGCCCCATGCCCGCCCCAGGCGGGTGTTGCGCGGGCCGCCGGTTATGCCGGGCCACCGGATGACCTGCCACAAGCCAACCACGGCCCCTGCGCCATCCAGGCACAAGTGACTGCTAGAGCAATTCCAGGAAAAGTGTGTAACGGTTTTTCGTCCGGAATTGCGTAAAAACAGATACTTAGAGCGGTTCGGCGATTCTATGAATCGCTGAAACGTTCTAATGCATCGGCCGACAGCCGAGGAAGGTTGCTGATATCCCTTCAGTCCGCATGGTCCAGCAGCCTGGTCACCGGGACGTTACGACGATGTTCGGAATTGGCGCGATCGATGCCGTCCACGGTGATCGCGAACATTCCGTTTTCGATTCTTGCTATCCAGCCCTTTGCCTTGAGATACCAGAGATGAAACTCCAGATGTTCTCGCGGGCAGCCTGATAAGCGTTCGAGCTCTTCATCGCCGATGCCGGGATTGTTGACGTCTTGCCGACGTTTTACATAAAGAAGCGACAGCAGCTTGGCTTGAATGACGATGTCCCGCTCGAGCCCTTTGGCGTTGCTGGCTTCCTCGGACAGTTCGCGGCGAAGGCTCAAATGGTCTTTATACTGGACGTCGTATTGGGCGCGCTTGACCGGATCCTTGAGCGTATTGTGGGCTTCCACGATTTCGTTGAAGCGTGATTCGTCGCCGGTGTCCCGATTGTCGGGATGGTAGCGCATGGCGAAATGACGAAATATCCGTTCAATCGTTTCCGAATTCGCGTTCGGGCTGATTTCAAGAAGCTCGTAGTAATCGATGAACATAGTGGTGCTTCTTCCACAGAATCGATATTGCGAACACCACTCCCCGACGCCAGCATTGCGCAACCGTTCCGCCCATGCAAGCCGGCTTCCCCGCGACCGCCGGCCCGGCGCCTTCATCTCCCGCCATGGGCGGGAACTTGGCTACATCAGTCGGTCATCACCGGCTGCCGAAGGCGATAGACTTGCCGGCGACGATGCTGGCGGGCTGGAAAAGGAGCCACGCCACGAGGATGTAAGTGATCATGCGGTGCTTCTCGATTTGGCATGGTGCTTGATCAAGAGCCCGGCTTGCTTTGGGGTGGATTGAGGTTCGCAAGCCGGGCTGTGCGCCGACTGATGGGCGGGGGGCTTGGGGTTATCAGCCGGCGCGCGGCAAAGTGCCTGAATTGTCAGCAGGCCCGCAATCGGCTGAGGTCCAACCTTCCAACGGCATTGGTCCGAAGAAACGAAAGATATAGCCCCCTATTCCTTTGGGGCATCCACCCACTGCGCTGGTAGAAGGCAAGAAATGCAACGGCGAAATCGAGTGCCCGGGCACTGGACGCCGGCATCGCATAGACCGCGCGATCTCTGACAAGCCATTGAATGTTTTGAAAAATCTTGGTGAGCGCGATGGGATTCGAACCCATGACCTACTGATTAAAAGTCAGCCGAAGGCCATTTTGCGCAAACCCTTGCGCCACAAGGCTTTGCCCGTGTCCGCACCTCAAGTCATTGACTTTCAAGGCGACACTGTTTGACAAATCAGCGACAGCAGACGACATTGGGCGGCACAGGAATGCACCTAACGGACGGACACGGGCGCGGACACAAAGCCATGGCACAGAAACTCACCGACACCATCATCAAACACCTGCCGAAGCCAGCAAAGGGCAACCGGATCACCTACGACGAGTCCGTGACGGGCCTTGGCGTGCGCGTCACGGCGGCCGGCAACAAAGCCTTCATCCTCAACTATCGGACGCGCGCCACCGGCAAGGAACGCCGCTACACCATCGGCTCATGCGACGACTGGAAGATCGGCGCTGCGCGTGAGGAGGCCAAAAAGCAGAAGCAGCTGATCGATAAGGGCGGCGATCCGCTGGCCAAGCTCGAAGAGGAGCGCGACGCCAAGACCGTGAAAGACCTGTGCCAACGCTATGAAGAGAGGCACCTCGACGCGAAGAAGAAACGGCCCTCGTCCGTCGTCGACGACAAGGCTATGATCCGCGACTACATCCTGCCGAAGCTGAAGGAGAAGAAGGTCGCGGATGTCCACTCCACGGACGTCGAGGACCTGCACGCGGCGATCAGCAAGCGCGGCATAAGCGGCCGGCCGGCACGCTATCGGGCGAACCGCGTGGTCGCGCTGCTCAGCAAGATGTTCAGCCTCGCGCTCAAATGGGGTTGGCGCGACCATGCCGCCGGCAACCCAGCCAAGGGCATCGACCGCAACACCGAGGCAAAGCGCAAGCGGTACCTGTCGGCCGCCGAGCTGGAGAGCCTGACAGCCGCCCTCGCCGCGCACAAGGACCAACAAGCTTGCAACATCGTCCGGCTCCTGCTCCTGACCGGCGCGCGGCGCGACGAGGTCGAGAGCATGCGCTGGAAGTATTTCGACGCCGCCGAGGGAACTTGGGCAGGTGTCGACCTCGACGCCGGCAAGTGGACCAAGCCGGCGTCGACGACGAAGCAGAAGGGATGGCACGAGGTGCCGCTGTCGGCCGCTGCCCAGTCGCTGCTGGCCGACCTGCTCGCGCAGGCGCAGGAAAAGCTGAAGAAGGGCGAGAAGCTGTCCGACTACATTTTCCCGGGCCGCGGCGGCAAAGGCCATCGCGAGGAGATCAAGACCCAGTGGCGCGAGCTTTGCATTGCGGCCGAGCTGGTCGACGTCACGACGCTTCCTAACGGGAAGACCAAGGTCACGCCGAACGTGCGCATCCACGACCTTCGCCACACCAACGCAAGCGTGCTGGTCAGCAAGGGGGTGCCGCTGACGACCATCGGCAGGATGCTGGGCCACAGCCAGGTAAGCACCACGGCACGCTATGCGCACCTGTATGACGATCCTCTGCGCGAGGCAGCGGAACTCGCTTCCGCTGCCCTGGCGCCCGTCAAGCCGGCGCCGGAGCCAGCTCCGGAGGACCCGGAGCCGGCTGGCGCCAATGTCATCCCGATGAAGCAGAGGAGGAAATGACCTTGACGACTCTACAGGAAGCCGCGGCGAAGCTGATGGAGGCCATGCAGGACGAGGCGGACCTCGCCCAGCGGAAGGATCAGGCGCTGCTCGACGCGCTAGCGAAGAGCACCCCGAAACAGCGGCAGCAGGAAGATCAGGCCCCGACGCCAGAAGACCGCTCGGAAGGGGCCGCGCGCTGATGGTCGTACAACTTCTCGGCACGACGCCTATCCGGCCCGGTTTGGAAAAGGCCTACGATGCAGCAGTCCTCTTCGAGGCGAGAAACCCCGCATGCACGCTGCAGGAGGTCGCGCAACACCTGCTCCAACAGGAAGTGCTGCCCGACTGGTGTGCCTCGCAGTGGGCCGCCGAGGCTGCGGTGGCGGAATGGCGGTCGTTCTGGCACTACCTGGCGAACATCGTTCAATATCGTAGTTGGATGGCGCACTGAGCGGGAGCGATAGGCCTCTTAATAAAATGGCAGAGGGTGCCCTGCCCTGGCGCTCTTTTCTATTTCGTGAGCCTGTTTCTTGATCACGAAGTCGTGATCAGGACCGAAAGGTACTTGGCAGGGTACCCGGCAGTGCACCTGCCAGGTACCATAGCAAAATCAATGACTTGCAGAATTTCCGAGACAGGCTACGTCTAGTGGACGACGGCCCGCGCCGGGTCGCCGAAAGCAGAGGAGGAAATGCCACCCAGACACGGAGAATGAACATGAATGCCAATGACATCATGACGGAATACGTGACCCAGTCCCAGTTGGCGGCGGCTCTGGGCCTCACGACCAAGACGCTGCAGCGCTACGGCCAATTGCCCGATGGGCTCCCATCGCTTCGCCTCGGTGGGAGGACCCTCTACCGCGTCGCCACGGTGCGCGACTGGATTGCCAAGCGCGAGACCCGGCCGAACCCGCGCCGGGTGAGGCAGCGCTGATGAGCATGGTCGCGCTGCTGACCATCGTCGGAGCCGGCGGCATGGTCGCGATCCTGCTCGCGGCCGTAGCCACTTTCATCACAACCCTGATCGAACCGACCGGCGGCGAAAGCGCTCGCCGCTGACGCCCGTCGATCACCGAACTCAAATGGCGGGACTACCATGACCGAACTGAAACGCATCGAAGCGCGTGACCGCTGGGCGGCTGCACGCGCCACGCTGGTGCCTTTGGGCAAACCGATGTTGACGGCGGCTATCCGTGGCAACCCTGCCGCCATCCACGCGCTTCGCTTCACCAGCACCCTTGGCCGGCTGGCGGAGGAAAGCGATCACTTCCAGTGCTACGCCTGTTCGACGCCGCTGGTGCGCGAAAACACGCGAGCGATCATCGTCACCTCACTGGGGGATGCCGACGTCTTTATGTGTTCGTGCGTCTGCACGCGCTGCGGTGCGGGGAAGACCGATCACGCCATCCTCCTCGACTGGAAACGCGATGGGGTCAAGCCTGCCCTAGCGCGGGCCGCACGTGACTTGGGGGTGCGCCGATGACCGGCTTCTATCATTCGCACGGGCCGCGCCTCGCGGAGCTGGGCTACCCCCCGGTGCCGATCAAGCCCGGAACGAAGCAGCCTGTCGGCTACGGATGGCAGAAAAATGACTACGCTGCCCTTCTCGCCACGCCGCAAGGCCCTCGGATGTTCAGCGGCTGCGGCGTCGGGATCAAGACCAAGTTCACCCCAGCGGTCGATGTTGACACGCCGTCCGAATGGCTGGTCGAGCAGGTTTATGACTGGTGCGAAAAGAACATCGGGCCGACGATCGCACGCATTGGGCGACCGCCGCGAGAACTGCTGGTCTACCGGACCGATGAGCCGTTCAGGAAGGTGATGTCCGACACCTCCATCTCGCCCGACGGCAATGAACACAAGGTCGAGATACTCGCCGACGGTCAGCAGTTCGTCGCCTATGCGATCCATCCCGGCACGGGCAAGCCATACTACTGGCCGGATGGGGAGCTAGTCGACATGCCGAGCGCGAACCTGCCGCTGATGACCCAAAAGCATGCTTTCGCATTGGTCGGCTTCGTCAACGCCACCTGCGCGGCCGCTGGCTGGACAAGGAAGGTGGTCAGACAGCTGCCTGCCGTCCGCAGGCCCGCCGCCGATCCACATGCGCCCTTGGAGCTGCTGGCCGCCGCCATGGCGGTGATGTCGAAGTATCCGGAGACCTACGATCGCTGGATCGCCATAGGCGCCGGGCTTCACCACGCCACAGACGGCGACCTCTCCGCGTTCGGGCTGTGGGACACGTGGTCGATGACGTCAGACACCTACACCGGCACCGATGAACTCTACGCGAAATGGCTGTCGTTCAAGTCAGGGTTCGGCGCAGGCGCGGGCACTGTGTTCTACCATGCCGACCGATCCCCCGATCGAAGCTGGCGCGAGCGGCCTGACATCGCGGCGATGTTCGAGGCGTACCGAGCGGCGCGGAGACCCGAGGCCAGCCTCGCCGGCCTCGCCGAGAAGCTGCGCGAGCTGGCTGGCGGGCACGACCAGATCGAAGTCGTCGATCTCTTGGCCGAGGCGTTTGCTGAAATCGCCATGGAAAACATCGAGCAGAGAGTTGGCCGACATGGACGCGCTTAACAGAGCTGGAAGCCCATCGGTCCCGGATCAAAAAGAGGCCTTTAAAGAGACCGCCAAAGAGATGCTGCAGCAGATATTCAGCGGTGGCGGCCAAGGGCACCGCCAGAAGCGCGAACCGACGCCCGAGCCGAAGGCCCGCGAAATTGAGGTCTGGAGCGCCGCTGGGATCGACCCGACCAGCATACCGCCGCGCGAGTTCCTGCTCGGCAAGGTCTTCGCACGCACTTTCGTCAGCGCGCTTTTCGCCGACGGTGCGACTGGCAAGACGTCGCTACGCATCGCACAGGCGGTCGCGCTCGCCACGGGGCGCAACTTGACCGATGAGCGCGTCCACAAGCGCTGCACGGTGCTGTTGATGTGCTTCGAGGACGACATGGATGAGCTGGAGCGGCGTGTCGCAGCCGCCAAGATGCACTATCGCGTTTCGGATGAGCAGATAGGCGATCGGCTGCTTTTGGTGGCGGCAGGCCTCGACGCCGGCAAGATCGCAGTCATCGACCCCGATACAAGGCAACCGGTAAAATCGGACTTGGCCCCAACGGTAGAGCAGTTGGTCAAGCAATACGCGGTCGATCTAGTGATCCTCGACCCGCTGAAGAAAATCCACGGGGTCGAAGAGAACAGCAACGACCACATGGATTTCGTCGTGCAGGTGCTGACCGACATGGCCTCGCGGCTAAAGATCGCGATCGACCTGCCCCACCACATGTCAAAGGGCGCAGCCGACCCCGGCAATGCCAATCGCGGCCGCGGCGCGTCGGCGCTGAAAGACGCCATCCGGCTCGGCTACACGCTAACGCACATGTCGGTCGACGAAGCGAAAACGTTTGGCATCGCCGAGGATCAACGCCGGCACTACGTCCGCGTCGATCCGGCAAAGGTCAACATCGCCCCGCAAGCGCGCGCCGCGCAGTGGTTCAGGCTCGTCAGCGTGAACATTGGCAACAGCTCGAAGGACAACCCGCACGGCGATGACGTGCAGGTGATGACGCCATGGGCACCGCCGGAGCTGATGGCCGGGATGGGCGGCGACATCGCAACCCGCATCCTGCGGGAGATACACGAGGGCCCAGGGAACGGCGAGCGCTATAGCGACGCGAGCGCAGCTGGTGGGCGGTGCGTGTCGATCGCGTTTAGTAAGTACGTCCCGGGCAAGAGCGCTGCCGACGCGCGAGCGATCGTCAAGCGATGGATCACCGACGGCGTACTGAAGGTCGAAGTCTACAAGAGCACCGCCCAGCGGAGGGAGCGAAGGGGCCTGTTTCTCGCCAAAGACCCCGCCCTGCTGTTGTCAGACCACGGTGGCGGAGAGTGAGCGCGACTGCAACCGCAGGTATTGCGTCATTGATGTTTTTCAATGACGCACCAATGACGCAAAAAAGCACGCGTCATTAACAAACATGGGCCCCATAGGGGGTGATGACGCACAGCGCGTCATTACCACCCGCCCAATAGTGCAGCCCATGTCGCGACCATGACCGAGTGCCAAGTGCCGATACAACCTGCAGCCGTGCCAAAGGAGGAGCGCGACGGCAAGCAAAGCTGACTACCAAGAGTGGCGTAGAGGAACTGCGGCGGTACAATCTGTCGCTCCGGCAACGGAAGCAGCTGAGTGTTGTCGTGCCGTGCGTCGTCGCCTGCTACACCCCGCACACGAGCGGCCGCCGAGGCACGCGGCCACGCACGTCCTAGCACGGGGAGAGTTTTCGGGGTTCCGCGGCCAATAAGGGCGCACGCCAAATCGATACTCCCTAAAAAGAGAGAGCAGTTGCAGTCTGGCACCTTCGCGCCAGAGCCTTGCGCCCTGCCGCTGACTGATGTAGGAATATAATCCTATCTCCTGCCGACCCGCCTCTGCAGGCACGAGGACGCGGCCCCGCCCTTTTCGGTGGGGGTGGGGCCGCCAACCTCCGAAGGGAACACCGCATGCCGCGCGGACGACCGCCCCTTTTCGACCGTGAAAAAGCATTTGCAGCCGCCGAGGCCGGCGGCGGGCTGGCCGAGATCGCAGGCCGGCTACGCGTCGACCGCCGCACGCTGACCAAATGGATGCACCGCCATCCCGGCTTCGAGGAGGCCGTCCTGAGAGGCCGCCGCGATGTCGATGAGCCGCATCGCGCCGAACAGCGCCGTGCCGCGCTCGCCGTGCGGCCATCCCACCTCCAGACACAACAGGAGTATGATTGTGCCGTCGCCATGCGGGAGCAGCTTAACGAGCTGTTCGCCACGATGCGCGAGCTGCCGCCAGCTGCTGCTCCGATCGTAGCCGATCGGCGCGACGCCGAGCGCGCTGAAGAGCTTCAGCGCGAGGTCGAGAAGATGGCGCCGAGGCCGCTCTCGCCTGTCAGCCCCGACCGGCTGGACGTGGCGCTGATGATCGCGGCGGCAGCGAGGCCATCGATCGCCCGGAGCCGGCGCGGACCGGAACCGCAGGCAAGAGCAGAGTGGACGCCGGAGCGCCGGCCGCCAAGACGGACAGCGGCACTTGACGACGACACGCCGGAGCTGCCTTCGCCCGATGACGCATGGCGGCGGCGTTTCGGCAACGGCGCGGAGCTGCAAGACCCACGGCGCGGATGGTGACTAGTTCGCGACAAATAGCGACAACAGCCATCAACTGATAAACAATCAGAGGACAGCCTACGACAAATAACTGATTTCCTTCAGTTTTGTCTTGTTATAGGGATTTATTCCTGTATCGTGTCCGTTGCTAGTCCACCGGAGCACCGAAAAATGTCCCCTTCCAACCGTGACCCGCTGCTCGCCGATCTCGCCGACGATAATGACGAGAATGGCCTTGGCGACGGCCTTGGCGATGGTCTCGAAGACGACAACGAAGGCGGCGCGCCCGCCGCGCCAGCTATGCCGCCGTCGTCGTCGACAGCCCGCCCGGCGCCCTCCGAAGACGATGACGAGGGTTACACGTCCGAAGCCCAGCAACGCGCGGCCGAGGGCAAGCTGGCTTTGCCGCCGCCAGACGTGAGCAATCTCTCCGCCCTGCCCCTCGACGAGCTGCTGAGGGCTCTCGTCAACGCGACCAAGCCGAAGCGCCGCACACGGGGGCTCAACGCCGATGCCCTCCTGCGATCGAAGCAGATCGACCGCATCGCGGCCAAGCTCGCCAGCACCGAGAAAAATCTCGCCGCGCTCGAAGCCCGCCGTGCCGACGTCGACGTGCTCGACGACCGGGCGCTGAACATCTTCCAACGGCAGCTTGCGGACGCCGAGTCGACGATCAAGACCTTGCGAATGGCCCACACCGCCCATGTCGACATCCACGAGCGCGAGAGCGCCGAGGAAGCCCGGCAGGCTCTGGAAACCAGCACGCGCACGACAATCGCCAATCACGCCGCACAATACGCCGCGGGCCTTCAGGAGCTGCATTTCTACGCCGCCCAGATCGTCGCCCTCGGTGTCACTCTCGACGACCACAGGCAGGCCATGGAAGGTGCTTCCAATGTCGCCCGCGAGCGGGGCCAGCCGGAACTCGCCTTCGATCCGGAAATCCTCCGCCGCGCCGTCTGCCGCCTCTTTGAGACCGAGGCGCAGGCCGCCGTGATGCCCGAACGCTGGGGCGAGACCGATGAACAATGGCACAAGCGCCTGTTTCAGACGCTGCAAAGTCACGCCGAAGGCCGCATCCGCGGCGACGATCGCGACCAGCGGAACCTGAGGCAGGATAGGCCGCGCATTGAACGGGCCAAGAAACTCTATGTCGAGCGCGGCGACGACGAGGACGAAACTGCCTACGGCCTGCGCCAGCTTGCGCACCTTGCCGAGCAGCTGCCGTGCCGGCAGGCCGAAGGCGAGAGCGACAGCGACCACACGGCCCGGCTGCTTGGTATACTGGCGAAGACGCTGGGCATCACCCGCCAGGGCGAAAGCGACAGCGCCTATCTGCTACGCGTCGGCAATGCCCACGCCATGGCCGCCGACCGCATCGGCGACGTGCTCGACACGACCGGTCAGAAGGCGGTGCCCGTGATCGAGGCGCACTGCTCAAGCTCGACCACTGCCGAGCGGCTGCGCCGGCAACGCGGTCACCAACGCCTTGTCGGCGAGCTGGACCCACGGGCCGGCGGCCAAAAGGTCTCGGTCCACAGCCGCATGACCGTCGCGCCGCCGCCCCGCGCCCTGCCGCCATCCCAACCGCTGCCGTCTTGGGTCGACGACGTCGCCCGCTTCGGCGACTAACAGAAGGAACCGCCCCAATGCCAACCGCAAACAACCGCTTCAACGCCTTCAACACCAACCTCGCCACGCTCGCGAAACAGTCGGGAGCGCCTGAAGACCGCACCGCCGCCATCCGGGCCGCGCATGAGCAGGCCCGCCGCGACGAGCTGGCATGGCCGGGCACAAAGGCCAAGGTGCCGGCGCCCAACGGCAACCAGAACCTCACCCTGCAGCAGCTCAACGCGCTGGCGATTGGCCCGAACACGTGACGCGCTTCGTCTGATCCGGACCATGGCCGTCATCACGAAAAGGGGTTTCCCGCCGGTCCCCACCACCATCGGTTCATATGCCACCCAGTTTGGCCGGCTGGCTGGTGCCCTCGACGACGCCATTCAGCCGCGGAACGGCGGCAACCAGACGCAGCTCGAATATCTCCTGCAGGGGCCCGACAGGGGCGATCCCGGTGCCCGCTTTAACTGGCGTTCGCTGCGCACGGTCACGCCAGTCGAGCAGATAGTCCGGGCGCTGCTGCCTTTCATGCCACCGCTGACAAAACCGCCTGTGTCCAGCGCGGGAGGTCGCGGTTGACCTGGCTGGCGGGCCTTGTTGCTCTCATTTTTGATCCGACAATGTGAGCTGGACATCCAGCCCGTTCAACGACTTCAGACGGTTGGCGCCCGACATTTAATGCGGCGTGTAAAGTCCCAAACGTGCGTCATTTCACAGACGCCACTCTTGTTATATTCTTTGCTTGAGCATTTCAGGGTAGCACCTCTATACTTGCAGAGACAGAATGAGAGTTACGTCCTCAGAAATTCTCTGGAGCAAACCTGCAGGAGGGATCGTGCTTAAAGGCATCGGCGTGGGCAGCGGTTTAGGCTTGATTGTCGGGCTATTGCTTGTGTGGTGGGTGCGGCCCGGCAACAGTGGGGGGACTGCGATGCTAATTCTGGGCTCTTTGGTGGCCTTCTCGGTCGCAGGCTCCATTGTCTCGGCGATAAAACGGGCGCTTGAAAATCGAACTAAATGAACTCAGACGGAGGTGATTATGAAGGTCGCCTTGAGTGCCGCACTAATTTTACTATACACCGCTTCTTCGGCATCGGCTGATTGCAGAATTCACGATAAATCATGCCACAAATTTGGCAATAAGATCGAAAAGTCAAAGAAATTTGGCAAAAAGAAAAGACAGCATCGTCGCCATCATCATTCGAGACAATGGCAGTCGACGAGCGGTCCAGGTTTTCCAGCAGAAATTATCCTTCACCCTGTACGTCAGTATCTAAGAGAGGAAGATATACCTCCTCTTGGCGTCGGAGCCTATGGAGTAGTAGCGCTGAAGTCAAAGCCAACTGACGCCAACAGGAATAAACTAATGATGGTTTGCAAGTCATATCTCGCGCACTTCGATAAGGCCGAATTCTCTCCTCATCCTCGCTCAGATCAAATGGTTACGGTTTGGCCGCTAAATCATCCCGAAAGCCCGATAGCAGAGTCTGATGATTGCAGCTGGATTCTAGGTGATTATGCTTTAGGTGCTGCATCCACTGCAATGGCATTCGCAACCAAACAGCATATGACATTCGAAGGGGAAGGACCGTTTCTTCTTGGCTGGTCGCCCGCTTCCTCACGCTTCGAACCCGATGAGTTGGTGCTGATGGTAGATATGAGCGCATCAAACAACCAGGCTTCGATCGACCACGACTTTGATTTTTGGAAGGACGAGATCGTGAGGGATCCGGCTACCTGGCGACATGGATTCTCGCTAGAGCGCATACGGCAGAAGATCAAAGATTTTGTTGACCTCTACGGCGCTGATTTTGTCGAAGACATCAAGATGGTGGGGCTCTGACTGGACTATTTGTGGAGGTCTCAACAAAGCGTCTCACACGCGACGCCGTCCCCGTCCCGGTCTAGCTTCCGGCCCCACGAGCAGTTGTGCAGATACCATTGGGCTTCGTCACACGAGCTGATCTGCGAGCAGTACCGCCGCGGCTCGCACGAATAGCCGCTCTGCGCGACCAGCGGGCGGCTTATGATGCCGAGCGGCCGGCTCGACGGCGCCGCGCCGTCGGGGTGCGACGAGCGCCAGTCCCAAGGCGGTTGGAAGTTGCCGACCCACAGACCGACCTTCGCCGCTTCAGCTTCGGCCTGTTGCGCCGCATAGGCACCGTGGCTGTAGCGTGGCCAATCGAGTGCCTGGCCATGCTCGACCATCCACCCCGCCACGCTGACGCCGTCGGCGCGCCGGCAGTCGCCGACGAAGCGCCACGGCAAGGAATATTCCAACGAATGCGACCATTTCAACAGATGTCCGGTCTGCGGCCAGGCGGTTGAAACTGGCGCGGTCTGCGGCAAGTGATCTGGCACGAACAGCCGGGCCATGAACCGCTTGAGATGGATGCGAAGGCTCGGGTCAGGAATCGTCCTCGCCTGGGACACGGCGATAACGGAAGCGATTGCGAATGTGATCGTTGAAGAAACGGCCTTTGACGAAGGCCGATCGGAACGCCGCATAGGTCTCTGGAGGCACCCCTTCAAACTCGTAGCGCTTGCCGCTGGCCACAAACCAGACGGAGAGAATTCTACTGACCGGATCGTACTCGGTTTTCTTGATCGAGGTGGACGGCATAACAATATTCCGCAGGCGGCCTCCGCAATCAACTTCGAAACGGCATTAACGTTCCTGGGCGCCTCATCTGGACACCAGGCGCCGGCCGATGATCGGCGGCCCGAGATCAGACAGTTTCGTCATGTCGGCTTGTCCACGAGTGGCGCCTTCCTCGTCGGCGGCCTGTAGGATGTCACCAGCCGGAGCGTATCTGCATTCACCGTGACCGGCACGCCCAGGTTCACCGTCACCCATTCGCCGTCGATATGGGTAACGTCACCTACCAGTTCGATCGGCTGGCCCTTCTTCACCTTGGAGGTCCGGTCGACGATAGAATGAGGGAAGCCATAGGACGGGATCGAAACGCTTACGCGGTCATCGGTGACGCGCCGACGCACGCTTGCGGTGATCGCGACTTCATCGCCGACCTTGATCCTGCCCTTGCCCATGCAAGGAGTCTGGGGCGGTCGGCGGCTTAGTCAAGCAGTTGCTAATATTTACGAACGGAGACGGAACCTACATTCGCCTTCTAAGCTTATAGATGGCAGCGGTCATGTCCGCTTCTGGGTCCCAGAAAAGCCCGTCGCCAAGTCCTCCCAGCGACGGGCTTCTACTTGCATATCAAGCGAGTCGGGACCGTTCCAAAACCTTGGCTCGAAACAAAAGCCACCTTCAGCGGTTCCTCTTCATTGGAGGAAGCCCATGTGCCCGACCACCGACAATGGGGATGATCGCAAAGCCCATCTAAAACTGTTGGCAGAGCGACTTACGAGGGAGACTGGCATCGGGGAGGAAGAGGCCAGGCGTCTGATCGATCTGATTGGAACAGATTGGGATTCGCTGTTTCGCGAGGCCCGATTCCTGAAAGGGCGGCATTGAGATGAGCACGCGCGGCATCAACTTCCTCCACAAATGGATTTCCAACAACATCTCGGAGACAGTCGGCGCCGACATCATCTCGGTGGCTGAATTGACCCAAAAGCTTTTTGCTGACGCCAAGGCAATCGGGATCGACAGCACGGAGATCGAGGAAGAAATTGGGAGCGTCTATGAGGTGATCTTTGACGCGACTGTTCATTGCGAGGCCGGCGTGGCGGATTGAGCGATGGGATGCAGGGCTATGGTGTGATTGGCATCACCAGCCGAGTGAAGTTCCTTTGATGCGAGCACATCGCCATGCCTCGATGCAGAATTTTCGAGAGGAGTAGCCGGCTGGCATCGGCCAATCCATATGCTAAAATCTCACCCATGGACCAGAGAACCATCGATAAGGCGCTCGACTTGCTCAAGCAGTATCGCGACACCCTTGTGATGAGCCACGCGCCAATAGGGCCTGATGGCGTTCCTGAGATACGCACGCCAGCCCAGGCCGCTGACCCGCTCGAAATAGCCGCACTGGAAGATATCGCCTCGCTCGATGCGGTCATCAAAGAGATGTCCATCTAGGGTCTCCGACGGAGGAACAGACTATTGGCCGTGTTGTGCGGGCTCCAAAATGGCTGCAATCTAGCCGTGCCCTGAGCCCAGCTTTCGGGACACGGCCTGGCCCGCGAAATCCTGTGTCACATCGAGATAGCGGGCCGGGCTGTGGGTGTTCCCACCAGCCCTCTTTTGCCATTCAGAATTCGCAAAATTGTTCGGAACCGAATACCGTTCTCGCGATTATCAAGATAGATGGCCGAAGTCCCTCCGAGGTCGTCAGCATTAGCACCAAGCAAAGCCCGCCGCTCCCTGAGACGGCGGGCTTCTCTATGCGCCCCTTGCAGTGCGCTGCTTTGAAAGCGTCCGCCACAATGCGTCTTCTTCCGTCACGCCGTCCAGAAAAAGGCGGACCACTTCCCGTGCCAGGGCCTCTCTTTGCTCTCTGTCCTTGAGGGCTAGCCGACGCTCGGCGCAGAGCCTGTCAAAAACCCGCTGGAGCATGTCCAGATCAGCGGGTTCGTATACACCGCCCTCGTTTGAGAGGGGCATGATAGCCTCCCTCGATAACCCGCCGATATTTTGCCACCAGCAGCGTCGTCCGAAAACTGCAAATTTGTATGGAATTGCGGCGCAAAAGATGGACATGTCCCTGACACGAGGGCGGCCCGGCATCTTGGCGGGGTAGGCCAGAGCGACGCCGGGCCTAGCCGGTGGGGTCGGGGGACGGGCACCGGTTGAAGCCTGTCCGAACGAAGGAGCCGGCTGGCGGCGTATGCGGGTCGAGGCCGCACATGTGCATGCAATGAGTCTGGCGCTGGCTTCCGCCTCGTCAAGAGGACTGGCTAAATCCGATAACCCGCCGCTCGGTGTGCCCCCACACCCAGCGGCGGGCTAAGGTGACCGGCGCCTTCTCGTTGGGGAGAATTGCCTGGGCCCCGGCGCCGGTCTGGCGAACCGTGGTCCGCCGCATATGCAAGATAGCTAATATCTACTTCAAAAGGATATGGTGCGATCGCGCAACCTCTTGGCATCGCCCCGGCGATCAGGAATATAATCCTTCCCGGTGCGGCGACCCCATTCACGAGGATCGCCATGACGATGAAATTCCCCTTCACAGAAGACACGCTCCGCAAGAAGCTCGAAGCCGGCACCGGCCTGTCGGTCGACTGCCTGACCTGCAGGCGGAAGGCCGTCTTAGACGTTGCCGAACTGGTTAAGCGGCTCGGGCCGGACCGGGGCGCGATGCACTGGGACCTGATCAAGGTCATCTATTGCCATGAATGTCGGGACGCTGGCCGCGACGACCGGAACCTGCAGTTCACCAACCATGCCAGGACGCCGGACAAGCGCAAAGGCTGAACGCCCTATCCCTAGAGCGGGAGCGGCCCGGCAAGCCAGCTCAGGAAGACCCCACCGGGCCGACCGGTGGGCTGGAACTCAAAACAAACCGCACACCGACTGGCCGGGTTATATCAGCTCTCGGGAGAGCATTCCGTCATGCGAACGAACGGTCCCGACCTTACGGATTCCGGCGAACTAAACCGCCGGGATCTCGGTTCCCCTCTCTAGCCACCCGGCCCTCACTTCCTTGCTCGAATGGCCCGAGCGTGAAGATCCTCGGTGATGGCTCGGATGTTACGAAGGTGGTTTTCAATTAGCAGCAAGGTCGCCAAGGTGCCACAGACCGCTGCTGCGGCCACGAAGCCGAAAAATAGGCCAATCAATATACCCCCGACACTTGCCCCATGACCGACCTCGTTGAATCGGTTGATGCCGACTGCCATCCCGGTCACGATGATCAACAACGCCAGCACCATGTTGAGTATGCCAAGTGTGTCCGACAGTACCCGGTTCATGAAATTCGCCTCCCCAAGTTTGATCGGCAAGCTTACAGTGGTAAGGGCTGGCTCGCCAATGGCGATCGTCTCGCCTCCTAGGCGCGTTGCCCGTTTCCGCTGTCCTGCAAGGCGTCAGCAAGAACGAAATTTAGCGGTGCATCTTGGGATAGCCGCCTTGTGATCTACTGACCCTTTGTATCAAGCTCGTCGTTCTCACCGGGCAGCGGGGAACAATGGACGAGTACGTCGACATACTTATGCGACTTTTCAATAGCAACCACGTCCGGGTCGACGGAAGTGGTGGTGACGCGAGAGCCCTGGTCGCGATGCAGCCAGGACTATACGAAACGATCTTTTCGACGTTTCACGACGTTCCTTTTCGAACCAAAAACTCGTCGGGAAGTACCGGCACCGGGTCCGCTGTTGATAGGATATTCAGCCATTGCCGTCCCATCCTTGCGTCTTCGCCGCCTGACATATCCCAACAACCTAATTTCTCGATTGTGTCCGGAGAGCTCCCAATCTTGAAGGACGAGGTCGTTCAAAGATTGCAGGAATTTGTGCGAAACCCTCTTGCGAACCGATCTCAGGACGACGCACAGCAACTCGGCTATCTGGCGGTAGCCGCTCTTCTGGCCGAAAGCACTGGCAAGACAAGGACTCAGCTCTTGACAGAGGTCCAGGGCGAGCCAGTGGAGCTCGCAAAAATTCTCTTCCAAGTGGCGACCTATTCGTCCGCTCGGAGATCCATTGACGACCGAACATCGGCCGAGCAGGCGGCTTCAGGCGAACTGGCGAACATCGCGGGCGCGATTGCGAACTATCGCGCCGAATTCGAGAAAGAGCGACTTGAACAACGAGGAGCACTTGATGCGCTCGCCGCTGCTGGCAACGAGATCGATCAGAAGGTGGCAGCCGCTTCGGAAGGGTTGGACGCCTTCAAGGAGTCGCTTCTCAATCGGGAAGCAGCGATACGTGAGGAGTGGAAACTCGATCGCGCGCGCCTGAACTGGAATGATCGCTTCACCGAGGCTCGAACAGGTTTCAGAACCGCTTGCGTACTGCTCGCTGCCTATCTCCTCGTGACGTGCGTCATTGCCTACTCCTTTGGACCGGCCGCGGTCGCTTCCGTCAACCATTTCGACCTGGGGCTATTCGTCAGCGGAGGCTCGGTAGGTACGGCCATCGCTCATCAACTCAGCCGATTGGTCGTGTTTTCCGTTCCGATCTTTGTCTATCTGTGGCTGCTAAAAACCGTGATCCGCTATTTCATGCGTTCCCTGCTGCTCATGGACGATGCCAGGCAGAGAGAAACCATGCTGGACACATATCTCCTACTCACTGAGAAAGGTCGAGCTGACGAGCGTGACCGACCCCTCATTCTGTGGGCGTTGTTCCGACAGACGCCCGGCCACGGTCCCGACGGCATTGAGCCCCCTGACTTCACGGAAGTTATCAATGCCGGCCTTAATCGAGGGAAGCCTGCGTAGCGACTACTCGGTTTCCGCGACTTGTTCTCTATTTGAACAACGCGGCCAAGAAATCGCCATTTAGGATCGTAGCGGCGCCGCCAACAATGCATGCCGCAGACAGCAGCCCGGACGTGATACTGCCTGCATGCGTTAGATCCAGGCCTCGATGGTGCTGGGTGTCACCCACCCACTTCTCGGAGTTCCAGAGCATGTCGTAGCGTGCTTGTGCCATGTAGTTGGCTGAATGCATCGACCAGTTTAGCCAAGCGAACAAGCCTGCCGACAGGGCAAGCAATAGACCGGCCACGAAGAACCAGACGGGCAGTCTGAATTCCTGCAGGACATTCATAGTTGATTGCTGCGCGTTCGCTCCTCCACCGTTACTGTTAAGCAGTGAAAACATGCCGAATAGAGCGCCAGAATGGATCAGGACGAGCGAGCCTATCAGCCACCTGCCCCACTCGGCCGCTATCTGGAATGTAGCGCGCTGGGATTCTTTGAGATCGGTATAGACGGCAAGGGCCGCAGCATCGCGGTCAATCATCATTTGGCGCCTCAGGTTCTCATCTTCTGCCATCGCCTGCCCCTCAAGGTTTCCCGGACATAATACGGACACGGATTTCAATGGACACGAAAACCCGCCCTAACCTCTCGCAAAGTACTGATTTTCCTGCGTTTTTGGTGAGCGCGATGGGATTCGAACCCATGACCTACTGATTAAAAGTCAGTTGCTCTACCGGCTGAGCTACGCGCTCCCGCGGGCTGGAAACGCTGCCCTCGAAATTGCGCGGAACATAGGGAGAGTGCCGCGACCGGTCAACCGGAAAAAGATGGCCCCCAAGTCTTGCTTTCCGTGACATAAGGGTCCGCCCGAACCCTGTTCCCCGGCAAGGCCGGAGGTAGACGCTTCGGGTCGTTCACGGCGCATTGAACAGAATCGCGAGACGCACTTAAACCACTGTTTTCATGCATGTCCTACTGGCTCCGCGCACCGGGTGTGCTTGTTGAATGCGACCTGGTGTTTGGCGGAACTATCGCACCACCCGTCCGTTCCCCCGCAAGGGACGCAACCACCCTCGAGGAGAAGATCATGAACAAGATTTCATCAGGTCTGCTCGCAACTGCCCTATCGGTTTCGTTCGCCGCGGCCGAAATCGTGCCGGTCAATGCCCAGCCGAACTATGTGCCGCAAGGCCAAGACCTCTCGAACGTCCAGACGGTGCAGTACCAGGACTGGAGGAAGCGCCGTAGCTTCGATCGCTCCCGGAGCGACATGTATGAACGCAACGGCGCCGTGTACTGGAACGGCCATCGCGGCTATCGCGAATATCGCCGCGGCTATCGCCGCCATGGCGACTTCTGGTTCCCGCTGGCTGCCTTCGCGACCGGCGCGCTGATCACCGGCGCCATCGTCAACAGCAACCGGACCCGTGTCTACCGCGGCGATGCGCATGTGCAGTGGTGCTACGACCGTTACCGCTCCTATCGCGCCTGGGACAACACGTTCCAGCCGTACAACGGCCCGCGTCAGCAGTGCTATTCGCCCTACTGACCTGATCATCGGAACACGGGAGGCTGCGAGGGCCCGTGCCGGCAACGGCACGGGCCTTTCGCGACATCCCGGTCGCAAAGGAAGTGATGCGCGGATCAGCTGGCCCAGCTGATGGTCTTGAAGGTCAGATACAGGCCTCCGCCTTCACCGCGTGGGGAGCGGTAAGCGCCGAGCGCACCGCAGATTCGAACCATTGCCCCGGTCAGCCCCCAGCCGAGCGCCTCCAGGTCATTGTTCGTGTCGAGCACGTAGGCCTGAGCCAGCTCGTCGACGCCTTTTTCCTCGCCGAAGGACCGAACCCGCTTGGCGTCACACAGAAGCTCGCCGGGCAGGTTTGAATTTGCCCAGGCCCACAGCCAGTTGTCGGCTTTGGCGCTCGTACTGCCCGCAATCTGGATCTCGCTGACCACCTTGACGACGCCTTGGTCTGAAAACAGGAGCTTTCCTGCCTTCAGATCGTAGTCGTAGCGCGGCCAGCTGCCGAGGCGGAAATCCTTCTGCAAGCGGTCGTTCTTGGCGTTCAGCTGATCGAAAGCCTCTTCACGCCAGCCAGCATACCAGTCCGGATCCATTCCCCTCGCCCCCAGTACTCAGCGCCTGATGGGGCTTCTTATGGCACGCTCAGCGTTCTGCGCACAGCGTCGCGCCAGCCCGCCAGCTTGGCGGAGCGCGTCGCAGCGTCCATCTCCGGCTTGAAGCGGCGGTCGAGCGCCCAGGTCTTGGCGAAGTCCTTCGCCTTCGGCCACACGCCCGCTTTCGAGCCCGCCAGCCAGGCGGCACCGAGCGCGGTCGTCTCGAGGATGGTCGGACGGTCGACCGGCGCGTCGAGGATGTCGGCCAGGCGCTGCATCGTCCAGTCGGAAGCGACCATGCCGCCGTCGACCCGCAGCACGGTTTTCGCGGATGCCCCCTTCCAGTCCTTGCGCATGGCGTCGAGCAGGTCGCGGGTCTGGTAGGCGACGGATTCCAATGCCGCGCGGGCGAACTCCGCCGGGCCTGAGTTGCGGGTCAGGCCGAAGATCGCGCCGCGCGCCTCGGCGTCCCAACGCGGCGCGCCGAGGCCGACGAAGGCCGGCACTAGATACACATTCTGCGCCGGATCGGCGGCTGCCGCGAGCGCGCCGCTCTGCTCGGCCTTGCCGATCACCTTGATGCCGTCGCGCAGCCATTGCACGGCGGCGCCAGCGATGAAGATCGAGCCTTCCAGCGCATAGGTGGTCTTGCCGTTCAGCCGGTAGGCGATTGTGGTCAAGAGCCGGTTCTTCGAGCGCACCAGGTCGGCGCCGGTGTTGAGCAGCGCGAAGCAGCCGGTGCCATAGGTCGATTTCATCATGCCGGGCTCGAAACAGGCCTGGCCGATGGTCGCCGCATGCTGGTCGCCGGCGACGCCGAGAATCCTCATCTCGGCGCCGAAGAGGCTCTTCTCGGTGACGCCGAAATCGTCGGCGCAATCCTTCACCTGCGGCAGGATCGCCGCCGGTATGTTCAGGATCGAAAGCAACTCGTCGTCCCACGCATTCTTCTCGATGTTGTAGATCAAAGTGCGCGAGGCGTTGGTGGCGTCGGTGGCGTGCACCTTGCCGCCGGTCAGCCGCCAGATGAGAAAACTGTCGATGGTGCCGGCGAGCAGCTCGCCCTTCTCGGCGCGCTTCCTGGCACCTTTCACTTTGTCCAGCATCCAGGCGATCTTGGTGCCGGAGAAATAGGGGTCGAGCAGCAGGCCGGTCTTGCGCGTGAACTTTTTCTCCAGGCCCTGCTGCTTCAATTTCTGGCAAAGCGGCGCCGTGCGCCTGTCCTGCCATACGATGGCATTGTGGATCGGCTTGCCTGTCGCCTTGTCCCAGATGACGACCGTCTCGCGCTGGTTGGTGATGCCGATCCCGGCGACGTCCGACGCCGCGCGGCCGGCGGCCTTGAGCGCGGCCTTCACCGTGGCGACAACGCTGGCCCAGATGTCTTCCGGGTCATGCTCGACCCAGCCGGAGGCCGGATAATGCTGCGTGAATTCCTGCTGGCCGATGCCGGCGACTTTCATCTTGTCGTCGAAAAGGATCGCCCTGGTCGAGGTCGTTCCCTGGTCGATGGCCAGCACAAAACCGCTCATTCCCTTCCCTCCACTCCTCATGCAACAGGGGAGACGGCAAAGCCGCCTCCCCTGCATTTCCTACATGGGCATAAATACCCACGTCATGCAGTTACTTCTGCCAGCTCTTCACCAGTTCGTCATAGTTGATGGTGATCGGCTTTTCCTTCTCGTTCTCGATCTTGAGCTGCGGAGCGAGATTGCCCTTCTTGACCGCGTCGGCGTTCCAGTAGGCGAGGTCGTGCTCTTCGGCCATCTTCGGGCCGATATCGCCCTGGACGCCCGACTTCTCGATGCGGCTCATGACCTTTTCCTGCTCGGCGCAGAGCGAGTCCATCGCTTCCTGCGCGCTCTTGGCGCCCGACGAGGCATCGCCGATCGCCTGCCACCAGAGCTGAGCCAGCTTCGGATAGTCAGGCACGTTGGTGCCGGTCGGCGACCACTGGACGCGGGCCGGCGAGCGGTAGAACTCGATCAGGCCGCCGAGCTTCGGAGCACGCTCGGTGAAGCTCTTGTCGTGGATCGTGCTCTCGCGGATGAAAGTCAGGCCGACATGGCTCTTCTTGACGTCGACGGTCTTCGAGGTGACGAACTGCGCGTAGAGCCAGGCGGCCTTGGCGCGGTCGGTCGGCGTCGACTTCATCAGCGTCCAGGAACCCACGTCCTGGTAGCCGAGCTTCATGCCGTCCTTCCAGTAGACACCGTGCGGCGACGGAGCCATGCGCCACTTCGGCGTGCCGTCGTCGTTCATAACCGCCTTGGCGCCGGCGTCGACCATCGAAGCCGTGAAGGCGGTGTACCAGAAGATCTGCTGTGCGACCGCACCCTGCGCCGGCACCGGGCCGGATTCGGAGAAGGTCATGCCCTGGGCTTCGGCCGGAGCGTAGGCCTTCAGCCAATCGAGGTACTTCTGGATCGAGTAGACGGCAGCCGGGCCGTTGGTGTCGCCGCCGCGCGCGGTGCAGGAGCCGACCGGACGCGAATTCTCGTCGACCTTGATGCCCCATTCGTCGACCGGCAGACCGTTCGGGATGCCCTTGTCGCCGTTGCCGGCCATGGACAGCCAGGCGTCGGTGAACCGCCAGCCGAGCGACGGGTCCTTCTTGCCGTAGTCCATGTGGCCATAGACCTTCTTGCCATCGATCTCGCGGCCGGTGAAGAACTCGGCAATATCCTCATAGGCCGACCAGTTGACCGGGACGCCGAGGTCGTAGCCGTACTTGGCCTTGAAATCGGCCTTGTTCTTCTCGTCGTTGAACCAGTCGTAGCGGAACCAGTAGAGGTTCGCGAACTGCTGGTCGGGCAGCTGATAGAGCTTCTTGTCGGGCGCCGTGGTGAACGAGGTGCCGATGAAGTCCTTGAGGTCAAGGTTCGGGTTGGTGACGTCCTTGCCGTCGCCTTCCATCCAGTCGGTCAGGTTGCGTACCTGCTGGTAGCGCCAATGCGTGCCGATCAGGTCGGAGTCGTTGACCCAGCCGTCATAGAGGTTCTGGCCGGTCTGCATCTGTGTCTGGATCTTCTCGACGACGTCACCTTCCTGGATCGTGTCGTGCGTGACCTTGATGCCAGTGATGGCGGAGAAGGCCGGCGCCAGCACCTGCGACTCGTAAGAATGGGTGGCGATGGTTTCGGAGACGACCTTGATCTCCATGCCGGCGAAAGGCTTCGCGGCATCGATGAACCACTGCATTTCCTTTTCCTGGTCGCCGCGCGAGAGCGTCGAGAGCGGGCCGATCTCCTTGTCAAGGAAAGCCTTGGCTTCGTCCATACCGGCATAGGCGTTGCCGGCCCCGAGCAATAGGACAATAGCGGTCGTTGATGTTAAAATTTGCCGTCGCATGAGGTTCCTCCACATTTAGGTTTTCAAGTGCGATCTGGAGCGGCCGCCAGCACGCGGTCGCTCCAACAGTTTCCCCCTCTATACGTAGCGGAACACGCCAATGGCGTAGACTACGGAGAGAGCGAGAGCCCACCACAGGTTGGGCCCAACGAGACCCAGCCAAGCGAGATGGATAAAGGCGCTGCCGAGCAGCGAAAGGAAGAGGCGGTCGCCGCGCGTCGTTTCGAAGCGCAGGACGCCGACGCGCGGATTGCCGCCCGGCGAGACATATTCCCAGGCCGCCATGCCGAAGAGCAGCAGAAAGATGGTTCCGAAGAAGGCCGCTGTCGGCCAGGTCCACGCCATCCAGGAGAGGTCGAGATTCACGGTCATACCCTCCCCAGGGCGAAGCCCTTGGCGATATAGTTGCGGACGAACCATATGACGACCGCGCCGGGGATCAGCGTCAGCACGCCGGCTGCTGCGAGCAGACCCCAGTCCATGCCGGCGGCCGAGACGGTGCGCGTCATGGTGGCGGCGATCGGCTTGGCGTCGGTCGTGGTCAGCGTGCGCGCGATCAACAGCTCCACCCATGAGAACATGAAGCAGAAGAAGCAGGCGACGCCAATGCCGCTCGCGATCAGCGGCATGAAGATTTTCACGAAGAAGCGCGGGAACGAATAGCCGTCGATATAGGCGGTTTCGTCGATCTCCTTCGGCACGCCGGACATGAAGCCCTCCAGGATCCACACCGCCAGCGGCACGTTGAAGAGGCAGTGCGCCAGCGCCACCGCGATATGCGTGTCGATCATGCCGAAGGCCGAATAGAGCTGGAAGAACGGCAGCGCGAACACCGCCGGCGGCGCCATGCGGTTGGTGAGCAGCCAGAAGAACAGGTGCTTGTCGCCGAGGAAGCGGTAGCGCGAGAAGGCATAGGCCGCCGGCAGCGCCACGGTGACCGAGATCACCATGTTCATGACCACATAGGTGATCGAGTTGATATAGCCCGAATACCAGGAGGCGTCGGTGAAGATGGTGCGATAGTTCGCCAATGTCGGATTGTGCGGAAAAAGCGTCAGCGACGAGACGATCTCCGCATTGGTCTTGAAGCTCATGTTGATGAGCCAGTAGATCGGCAGAAGCAGCACGATGATGTAGATCGTCGGCACGATCCACCACCAGCGCGATTCCTCGCCGCGGCGGCGCATGAGCCGCGCGATCTCGTCTTGCGACAGAGCGCTGCTCAGCCCTTCCGAAACCGTCGTCTCGCTCACTCTGTTCGTTCTCTCGTTGACGCCGGTCATGTCAGCGCTCCGCGTCGTAGTTGGTCATCACGGTGTAGAACACCCATGACAACAGCAGAATGATCAGGAAGTAGACCAGCGACATGGCGGCCGCCGGACCGAGGTCGAACTGGCCGAGTGCCGTCTTGACGAGATCGATCGACAGGAAGGTGGTCGAATTGCCGGGACCGCCGCCGGTGACGACGAAGGGCTCGGTATAGATCATGAAACTATCCATGAACCGCAGCAGCACGGCGATCAGCAGCACGCGCTGCATCTTCGGCAACTGGATGTAGCGGAACACCGCCCAGCGCGAGGCGCCGTCGATCTTGGCCGCCTGGTAGAAGGCGTCCGGGATCGAAACCAGGCCGGCATAGCAAAGCAGCACGACAAGGCTCGTCCAGTGCCAGACGTCCATGATGATGACGGTGACCCAGGCGTCGAACGGATCCTGGACGTAGTTGTAGTCGATGCCGAGCGCGTTGACGTAGTAGCCGAGCAGGCCGATGTCGTTGCGGCCGAAGACCTGCCAGATCGTGCCGACGACGTTCCACGGGATCAGCAGCGGCAGCGCCATCAGCACCAGGCAGACCGGTACGCCCCAGCCCTTCTTAGGCATGTTGAGCGCGATGAAGATGCCGAGCGGCACTTCGATCGCCAGGATGATGAAAGAGAAGATCAGGTTGCGCACCATCGCTTCCCAGAAGCGGTCGGAGGCAAGCAGTTCCTCGAACCATTCGGTGCCGGCCCAGAAGAAGACGTTGTTGCCGAACGTGTCCTGCACCGAATAGTTGACGACGGTCATCAGCGGAATGACGGCCGAGAACGCCACCAGCAGCAGCACCGGCAGGACAAGGAACCAGGCCCTGTTGTTCCAGGTCTTTTCCATCTATGCCCCCATCTCGACGCGCCATGAATCGGCATAGATGTTGATGCCCGCCGGGTCGAAGCGGATCCTGGGTTCGGCCGGCACCTCATCGTCCTCGCCGATGACAGCGGCGATCTCTCTGCCCTCGAGATTGGCGCGGACCACCTTGTGGCGCCCGACATCCTCGACCTTGCTGACGGACACCGCCATGCCCTCGCGACCGAGCCGCACATATTCGGGACGGATGCCGAGCTCGACGGCGCCGGCTTCGGCCTTGGGCACGCCCGGCAGCTCGATGCGCTGTGCGCCGAGCATCGCCGTCCTGCCGTCGATCGCCACCGGCATGACGTTCATGCCGGGCGAGCCGATGAAATAGCCGACGAAGGTGTGGCGCGGCCGCTCGAAGAGCTCGGCCGGCGTGCCTATCTGCACGATCTCGCCGTCATACATGACGACGACGCGGTCCGCGAAAGTCAGCGCCTCGGTCTGGTCGTGAGTGACATAGACCATGGTGTAGCCAAAGCGGCGGTGCAGTTGCTTGAGCTGCGAGCGCAGTACCCATTTCATATGCGGGTCGATGACGGTAAGCGGCTCGTCGAACAGTATGGCGTTGACGTCCGAGCGGACGAGGCCGCGGCCGAGCGAGATCTTCTGCTTCTGGTCCGCGGTCAGCCTCCTCGCCTTCCGGTTCGCCATCGAGGCGAGATCGATCATGTCGAGCGTCTCGCGCACCTTGCGATCGACATCGGCTTCCGGCACGCGGCGATTGCGCAGCGGGAAGGCCAGATTGTCGTAGACGGTCATGGTGTCGTAAATGACCGGGAACTGGAACACCTGGGCGATGTTGCGCTCCTGCGTCGACAGATTGGTCACGTCCCGGCCGTTGAACAGAAGCTGGCCGTGCGAGGGATGGAGCAGCCCCGAGATGATGTTCAGCAAGGTGGTCTTGCCGCAGCCCGACGGCCCGAGCAGCGCATAGGCGCCGCCGTCCTCGAAAGTGTGGTGCACTTCCTTCAGCGCGAAATCCGAATCCTTCTTCGGATTGGGCAGATAGGAATGACGGATATGGTTGACGTCGATGCGCGCCATCGCTTCCTCCTCAAGCCGCCAGCTTCGACGCCGTCACGGCGCGGCCGTTCTGGTCGAACACCATGATGTGGCGCGGGTCGATGAACACCTCGACCTCGTCGTCGGTCTCGAAATCGAGGACGCCGTGCGCGAGCATCACCCAGCGCGCATCGGCGAAGTCGAGATGCACGAAGCTTTCCGAGCCGGTGATCTCGGTGATGGTGACCTTGGCCCGCACCGGCACGGCGCTGGCATTGGGTCGCTCGAGCGACAAATGATGCGGCTGGAAGCCGATCGTGTAGCTGGCATCCGGACTGCCGAGCAGTTCCGGCGGGACCGGCAGCTTGACGCCGCCTTCGAGCAGGAAATCCGATCCCTTCTTGGCGAGCACGATGGCGTTGAGCGGCGGGTCGGCGAAGGTCCTGGCCGTCACCAGATCGATGGGTTTACGGAACACCTCGATGGTCGGCCCGAACTGGGTGACGCGGCCCTCCGAGAGGGTCGCCGTGTTGCCGCCAAGCAGCAGCGCCTCATGCGGTTCGGTGGTGGCGTAGACGAAGATGGTGCCGGCGGCGGCAAAGATCTTCGGCAGCTCGGCGCGCAATTCCTCGCGCAGCTTGTAGTCGAGATTGGCTAAAGGCTCGTCGAGCAGCACCAGGCTGGCGTTCTTGACGATAGCGCGGGCGAGCGCCGTGCGCTGCTGCTGGCCGCCCGACAGGCTGAGCGGCGTGCGGTCGAGGTAGGGCGTGAGCTTGAGAAGTGCTGCGGCGTTTCGCACCTCCTTGTCGATCTTGGCCTGCTCGACGCCGGCGACCCGAAGCGGCGATGCGATGTTCTCGTAGACGGTCATTGCCGGATAATTGATGAACTGCTGGTAGACCATGGCGACGTTGCGCTTTTGCACCGGCTGTCCGGTGACGTCCTTGCCGTCGAACCAGACCGAGCCGGAGGTTGGCGCGTCGAGCCCGGCCATCAGCCGCATCAGGCTGGTCTTGCCGGACAGCGTCGGCCCCAGCAGGACGTTCAGCGAGCCGTGCTGAAGCGTCAGCGACACGTCGCGGATGTGCTCCTGCGCGCCGACCGTCTTCGTCACGTTCCTCAGTTCCAGCATCACGCCTCCTCCCGGGCCCCGCTCACTACCGGGCGGCCTTCATTCGGCCGCCGCGACGTGGCGCCGGCCACGCATGAATTCTTCCAAGGCAGCTGTCTGCTCACGGCTGAAATGCAGGCCGCGCTTGGTCCTGCGCCACAGCACGTCCTCGGCAGTCAGCGCCCACTCGTTCTCGACCAGATAGCGCACTTCGGCCTCGTAGAGGTCGGCGCCGAAATTGCGGCCGAGATCGGCATTCGACTTGGCCAGCCCAAGTAGCCTCTCCGCGCGCGTGCCGTAAAGCCGGATGAGCCTGCGCGCCAGCCGCTGGTCGAGGAACGGATAGGCGTTCTTGAGTTTCGACACCTGCGCATCGAACCCTGTCGCCGGAAAATCGCCGCCGGGCAGCGGCGCGTTGGCGGTCCATGGCTTGCCGCGCTTGCCGAGAAAGCCTTCGATCTTCTCCAGCATCGATTCCGCCAGCCGGCGGAACGTCGTGATCTTGCCGCCGAAGGCGTTGATCAGAGGGGCCGCGCTTTCGCCGCCATCGGCCTTCAGCACATAGTCGCGCGTCGCTTCCTGAGCCTTCGAAGCGCCGTCGTCATAGAGCGGGCGCACCGCGGAATAGGTCCAGACGATGTCCGAACGCTTGACGGCTTGAGCGAAATATTCGCTCGCGGCGGCGCAAAGATAGTCGATCTCGGCATCGCTGATCTTCACGTCGTGCGGATCGCCTGGAAAATCGCGGTCGGTGGTGCCGATCAGCGTGAACTCTTCCTCGTAAGGAATGGCGAAGATGATGCGCCCATCCTTGTTCTGGAAGAAGTAGGCGCGCGGGTCGTCGAACTTCCTGGCGATGACGATGTGGCTGCCCTGCACCAGGCGGACATTGTGCACGTCGTTCTGGCCGACCGTTTTTGCCAGCACCTGATCGACCCAAGGCCCTGCCGCATTGACCAGAAGGCGGGCGCGGACCTCCTCGGTTTCGCCGGTCAACACATTCTGGATCTTGATCGTCCACAGCGCGCTCTCGCGGCGCGCGCTGATCACCTTGGTGCGGGTGCGGATGACGGCGCCGCGGTCGGCGGCGTCGCGGGCGTTGAGCGCCACAAGGCGGGCATCGTTGACCCAGCCGTCCGAATATTCGAAGGCCTTGCGGAACAACGGCTTCAGCGGCTTGCCGGCCGGATCGGTGGCCATGTCCAGCGTCTTCGTCGCCGGCAGCAGCTTGCGCCCGCCGATATGGTCGTAAAGGAACAGGCCGAGCCGGATCAGCCAGGCCGGACGCAGGCCCTTGGCATAGGGCAGCACGAAGCGCATCGGCCAGATGATGTGCGGCGCGTTCTTCCACAGAACCTCGCGCTCCATCAGGGCTTCGCGCACCAGGCGGAATTCGTAGAACTCGAGATAGCGCAATCCGCCATGGATCAGCTTGGTCGACCCGGAGGAGGTTCCGCTGGCGAGATCGTTCATCTCGGCGAGGCATACCGAAAATCCACGGCCAACGGCGTCGCGGGCGATGCCGCAGCCGTTGATGCCGCCACCTATGACGAAAATGTCATGGATCGGGGATGCGTTCACAGGTTTCCTCCACGATTTCGCATTGCACCATTTTTGTGTTTCGCGAAGCCGTGAACTGAATTGATCCGAACTAAGAACGAATGTCAAACGAAATATCACAGATGTGTGAAACGGCCCGGAAGCGACGTTATCCGAGCGCCGTCTCGATCAAACGAACCTCCGACTCCTCGCAGATCCTGCGCACCGAAGGAATGTCGCAACGGTCGGTGATGAAGGTGTTGACCTGCGACAGATGACCGATGCGAACCGGCGCCGTTCGCTCGAATTTGGTCTGGTCGGAGACCAGGATCACGTGACGCGCATTGGCGATGATGGCCTGCGCCACCTTGACCTCGCGGAAATCGAAGTCGAGCAGCGCGCCGTCATGGTCGATGGCCGAGGCGCCGATGACCGCGTAATCGACCTTGAACTGGCGGATGAAATCGACGGCGGCCTCGCCGACGACGCCGCCGTCGGAACCGCGCACCACGCCGCCGGCAATCACCACCTCGATCGAGGGATATATGCGCATCCTATTGGCAACATTGATGTTATTGGTGATGACCATAAGCCCATTGTGGTCGAGCAACGCCTTCGAGACAGCTTCGGTCGTGGTGCCGATATTGATGAACAGCGAGGCGTTGTCGGGGATCAGCCTGGCCGCGGCGCGGCCGATCGCCTCCTTCTCCTCGGCGGCGATCTTGCGCCGCGCCTCGTATTCCATGTTCTCGATGCCGGAGGGAAACAGCGCCCCGCCATGGACGCGCGTCAGCAGCCGCTGGTCGCAGAGGTCGTTGAGATCCTTGCGGATGGTCTGCGGCGTCACGCTGAAATGCGTCGCCAGGTCGTCGACCAGCACCCGGCCGTGATCCTTCGCCATCTCGATGATCTCTGCATGGCGCGGCGAAAGAAACATCGGCGGTCCTCCCGTTTTCGTTTTTCCTGCCTATATCGGAAAACGAAAGCGATGAAAAGGCATAAGCCGGCTAACGAAATCCATCCGACTGCAAAGGCAAACCGATCCGCAGCCGGCTGATACCCTATGCAGACTGTCGGGCGATCTCGGTGACGACATCGAAAGCCATGTCGACATCGGCAGCCGTCGCTTCGAACTGCCCCGCCTGGAAGCGGATCGCCACCCGTCCGTCGACGCGGGTCTGCGTCAGGTAGATGCGGCCGTCGGTGTTGATCGCATCGACCAGCCGCAGATTGTGCTCGTCCGGATCGGCGCCCTGCGGGGCGCGATGCCGGAACGAGAACAGCGACAGCATCGTCTCGGTGACGACCTCGAAGTCGTCTTCCCTGGCCAGACGATCGGCAAGACCTTCGCTCCAGGCGACATGGTTTCGGATCATCTTTCGCAGGCCTTCCAGCCCATGCGCGCGCAGCAGGAACCAGAGCTTGAGCGCCCGGAACCGGCGGCCGAGCGGCACCGACCATTCCGAATAGTTGATGATGCCGTCATGGCCGCGGGTCTTGAGATAGTCCGGCTTGATCGCCAGCGTGCGCACGAGGTCTTCCGGCTGGCGGACGAACTGGATCGAGCAGTCGAACTGCGCGCCAAGCCATTTGTGCGGATTGAAGACGATCGAATCGGCGCCTTCGACGCCCGCCCAGAAAGGCCGGTATTCCGGACAGATCATCGCCGATCCGGCCCAGGCTGCATCGACGTGGAGATAGAGGCCGTGCCGCCTCGCCACCGCTACAACGGCGGCGATGTCGTCGGTGCCGCCCGTGCTGGTGCCGCCGACACAGGCGATGATGCCCGCCGGCAGCAAGCCGGCTTCGCGGTCGGCGACGATCGCCGCCTCGAGCGCCGCAGAGTCCATGGCGCGGAAGCGTCCGCTAACCGGGATGCGGACGAGGTTCTCTTCGCCGATGCCGGAGACCCAGATGGCGCGATCGATCGAGGTGTGGACCTGGTCGGAGGAATAGACCCGCAGCTTCGCCTGCCCGGCGAGCCCCTTTTTGTTGCTCTGCCAGTCGAGCGCACGCTCGCGCATGGTCAGCACCGCGGCAAGCGTCGCCGACGAAGCCGAATCCTGGATGACGCCGGAGAAGCCATCGGGCAGGCCGAGCGCCTGGCGCATCCAGTCGACGATGCGCGTCTCGAGTTCGGTTGCGGCCGGCGAGGTCTGCCAAAGCATGCATTGCGCGGCCATGGCCGAGACCAGATATTCGGCCACGACCGAAACCGGCGCCGCGTTGGCCGGGAAATAAGCGAAGAAGCGCGGATGCTGCCAATGCGTCATGCCGGGCACGATCTTTTCTTCGAAATCGGCGAAGATCTTTTCCATCGGCTCCGCCGTTTCGGGCGGCGAAACCTCGATGCTCCTGAAAATCTCCCCCGGCGCGATCGCCGGCCGCACCGGCCGATCGCGCAGGCTCTCCCGGTAGTCCGCGCCCCAATCGGCGGCGCGCCTGGACCAGTCGCGGAATTCCTTGCTATCCATGCATCCTCCCCGGCGGCCGCGCGGACACTGGTCGACCGGCCATTCTCAATTTTTGATTAACATGTTAAATACAGCAGGGCAACGGCTGCGGGACGGTGCGCCCTATCCCGGAAAGTCCGGCAGGCTGGCGAAGGCCGCCTTCAGCGCGTTCGACCAGCCGTCGGAGATGGTGCGGTAATAGGGATCATCGTGACCGATCCGCTTCTTCAGCCCGACCTTGAAAGCGTCCTTCTCCAGGAAGAGCAGGTCGAGCGGCAGGCCGACCGACAGGTTCGACTTCAGCGTCGAGTCGAACGAGACCAGGAGCAGCTTCACCGTTTCGGCCAGGCTCATCGCCCGATCATAGGCGCGTATGATGATCGGCTTGCCGTATTTCGTCTCGCCGATCTGGAAGAACGGCGTGTCGTCGGTCGACTCGATGAAATTGCCTTCCGGATAGATCATGAACAGCCTGGGCGGACTGCCCTTGATCTGGCCACCGAGGATGAAGGAGGCGTTGAAATAGGAATCGGCCTTGTCACCGGCCGGCGACGAATAGGCGATCACTTCCTTCACCGTGTCGCCGACCAGCCGAACCGCCTGATACATGGATGGTGTTTCGAGCAGCTTCTCGTGCCGGTCGCCGACTGCCTTGGTTCGTTCGTCGAGCAGGCTGACCACGGCCTGGGTCGTGGCAAGGTTTCCCGCCGACATCAGCACGATGACGCGCTCGCCGGGCTGTTCCCAGACATGCATCTTCTTGAAGGTCGAGATCGAATCCATGCCGGCATTGGTGCGCGTGTCCGACATGAACACGAGCCCGTGATCGATCTTGAGGCCGACGCAATAGGTCATGATTCTTTTTTAGCAGCGAATCCCGGCGGAAATTACTGCTCCACCGTGACGGTGACGGCAAGCTTCTCTTCCGCTTGCCCCAGCAGTATTCCCGACACCGGCGAGGCATCGCGATAGTCGCGTCCCGTCGCCACCCTCACGTAACGTTCGTCGGGAGAAATTCCGTTTGCGGGGTCGAAGGCTACCCAGCCCAGCCCTGGAACATGCGCTTCCGCCCAGGCGTGGCTCGCCGCCTGCTCGACCGAAGCGTCCATCATCAGATAGCCGCTGATATAACGTGCGGGAAAACCCATGGCGCGCGCCGCGGCGGCGAAGATATGGCTGTGATCCTGGCAGACGCCGCTCTTCAGCGCCAGGGCCTCCTCCGCCGCCGTGACGACGCTGGTCGTGCCAGGCTTATAGTCGACGCGCTCGCGGATCGTGGCCATCAGCCTGTGCAGGCGCTCGATATCGCTGCCCTCGCCCGCCGCGCCCGCCAATTCGCGAATGCCGTCGCCGGCGGTCGTCAACGGCGTCTGCTGGCCGAACAGCCAGAGCGGCGCAAAACCATGATGCGGGCCGGACACACCGGCCGTGTCGCGCGTCGTCACCTCGCCCGCCGCCTCGAGTATGATGGTGTGGTGGCCGCCTTCGGCGCTCACCAGCCGAGTGTCGTTGCCGAAATGATCGGTGAAGCGCACTTCCTCGCGCGCGCCGTCGATCTTGATCGCCCAGGATGCAACGGCCTGTGTCGGTCCGCTGACCGGCAGCAGGCGCAGCCGCTGCAAGAGATACTGCACCGGCGCGTCGTAGCGGTACTCGGTCCGGTGGGTGATCTTGAGCCGCATGGCGCTTGTCTCTCCAGCGCTCAGTAGAACCGGTAGTCCAGGGCGATCTCGTCGCCCAGCCTGGTGTTGTCCCGAATGAATTCAGCTAGGAACTCATGCAGGCCGTGGTCGAAAATGTCCTTGATCGACCCCTTCTTCAGCATCGCCTGGATCTTCTCGGCCGTGGCGTGACAGGCATGGCGCTCGCCATAGTCGTCGGCGAGGAATTTCAGGTGCTCGCCAAGGAACCGGTAGCAGAAGGTGAGCGAGCGCGGCATGCGGACATTGAGGATCAGATAGTCGGCGATGTTGGTCGGCTTGTAGTCGGCTTCATAGACCCAGCGGTAGGAGCGGTGCGCCGACACGGAGCGCAGGATCGATTCCCACTGGTAGTTGTCGAGCGTCGAGCCCACCCAGGAGATCGACGGCAACAGCACATAGTATTTCACGTCGAGGATGCGGGCGGTGTTGTCGGCGCGCTCGACATAGGTGCCGAGTTGCGAGAAGTCGAAGATCTCGTTGCGCAGCATGGTGCCATAGAACGAGCCGCGGATCAGCGCCGTCTCGCGCTTGATGGCATCGAGCACCGTCGGCAGGTCACGCTCGTCGATCGGCCTTGCCAGCATGCGCTTCAGCGACATCCAGGCCTCGTTGATGCTCTCCCAGGTCTCGCGCGTCAGCGCGGTGCGCACCATGCGCGCATTGTTGCGCGCCGTCTCGATCGACGACATCGTGCTCGATGGGTTCGAGGTGTCACGCAACAGGAAGTCCGACACGTTGGCGACGGTGTAATCCTGATATTTCTGCGAGAACGCATGATCGGAGCCGGCGCTGAGCAGCACCGAGTTCCATTCCTCCGACGCGTTCTGGGTGCGCGTCAGCGCCATGCGCAGGCCGGCATCCACCAGGCGCGCCATGTTTTCGGCCCGCTCGATGTAGCGGTTCATCCAGTAGAGACCGTTGGCGGTGCGGCCGAGAAGCATGGGAATGCCCTTCGGGCTAGTGAGTAGTGAATTGGCGAATAGTGAATGGTGAATGGTCCAGCAATCGCGCTCGACGGCGAGTCATGTTCATAGCTTCAATCAATCCGGGCACTAGAGCGTCTCCATTTCACTATTCACTATTCACTATTCACTATTCACTATTCACTATTCACTATTCGCTCATCTCAATCATCCAGCACCCACGTATCTTTGGTACCGCCGCCCTGCGAGGAATTGACCACCAGCGACCCCTGTTTGAGCGCGACGCGGGTCAGGCCGCCCGGCACGATCTGGATACGGTCGGAAACCAGGACGTAAGGCCGAAGGTCGACATGGCGCGGCGACAGGCCCTTCTCGGTCAGGATCGGGCAGGTCGACAGCGCGAGCGTCGGTTGCGCGATATAGTTTGCCGGCTTCGCCTGCAGCTTCTTGGCGAATTCCTGGCATTCCTTCTTGGTCGCCGCCGGGCCGACCAGCATGCCATAGCCGCCGGAGCCGTGCACTTCCTTGATGACGAGCTCGCTTATGTGCTCCAGCACATATTTCAGGCTATCCGGCTCCGAGCAGCGCCAGGTCGGGATGTTGCCCAGGATCGCCTTGCGGCCGGTGTAGAACTCGACGATCTCGGGCATATAGGAATAGATCGCCTTGTCGTCGGCGATGCCGGTTCCCGGCGCATTGGCGATGGTGATGTTGCCGGCGCGATAGACGTCCATGATGCCAGGCACGCCGAGCGCCGAATCCGGCCGGAAGGTCAGCGGATCGAGGAAGGCGTCGTCGACGCGCCGGTAGAGCACGTCGATCTGCTTGTAGCCTTCGGTGGTGCGCATCGTGACGTGGCCGTCGACGACGCGCAGATCCTGCCCCTCGACCAGCTGCACGCCCATCTGGTCGGCGAGGAAGGCGTGCTCGAAATAGGCGGAATTGTAGCTGCCCGGCGTCAGCACGGCGATGGTCGGCGCTCCCTTGGCACCCTGCGGCCGCACAGCCGCCAGCGACTGGCGCAGCAGCTGCGGATAGTTCTCGACCGGCCGCACCTTGATCTGCTGGAACAGCTCCGGGAAGAGCTGCATCATCGTCTCCCGGTTCTCCAGCATGTATGAGACGCCGGACGGCGTGCGGGCATTGTCCTCGAGCACGTAGAATTCGTTCTCGCTGATGCGAACGATGTCGACGCCGATGATATGGGTGTAGACGCCGGCCGGCGGCTTCACACCGATCATCTCGGGCAGGAACGCCTCGTTCTTCGCCACCAATTCCCTGGGAACGCGTCCGGCGCGCAGGATCTCCTGGCGGTGGTAGATGTCGTCGAGGAAGGCGTTCAGCGCCTGCACCCGCTGCTCGATGCCCTGCGTCAGCCGGCGCCATTCCTGGCCGGAAATGATGCGGGGGACGATATCGAAGGGGATCAGCCGCTCCGAGGCTTCCTGCTCGCCATAGACGGCAAATGTGATGCCGGTCTTGCGGAAGACGCGCTCGGCGTCCTGCATTTTCTGGGTGAGCCTGGCCGGGTCCTGTTCCTTCAGCCAGCGATCGTAAGCCTGGTATGGTCTTCTCAATCCGGAAACTTCCGGAAGCATTTCGTCGAACGCTGCCAATCGCGTACTCCCCTCTGAAGCCATTTCAATGGCCTCGCCGGAGAAATGCAAGCGTAATCGGCGATTTGAGAGGCGGCGGCAGCCGCTCGATGCAAATTGCCTAAGATTAGGGCAGCGGCGGCGATGCCGGGTCAGGCTCTGCCTCACGGCGGGGCATTGCCGGGGCGGTCAGAACGCCCGGAAGGTGACGATGGTGAAGGTGTCCTTGATTCCCGGCAGAACCTGCACCCGCTCGTTGATGAAGTGGCCGATGTCTTCCTCGTCATCGACATAGAACTTTGCGAGCAGGTCGTAATTGCCGGCGGTCGAATAGATCTCGGAGGCGATCTCGGCATCGGCGAGCGCGCTGGCGACCTCATAGGCTTTGCCCAGGTCGCACTTTATCTGCACGAAAAATGCCTTCATTGCCGATCCTGTGAGCTTCTACGCGAATAAGCGGCCCTTGTGGCAGACTGGCGACGGGCTTTCAAGCATCAGGCTGCACCCGCCTTGGCGACCGCTTGCCGCAATTCCCGACCAACGTACCGCGCCGGTACAGGCTGCCGCCGCCAACGAGCATGGGAGTGCTCCCTGGCCGGGCATCGGTCTGGCCATCGATGGCGCCAAGAATCTTCCGGCAGTGATGAAACCGCGGCGTGGCGGCGCGCGTATGTTAGATACCGTCAGCAAAGCGAATTCCGGGAGACAAGCCGTGCGCCGCTTATTGTTCGCATTCGCTCTCATTCCACTGCTCATCGCTTCGATGGCCTTCGCCGGCGACGCCGAGATCAAAGCGGCGCAGACGGTCATCGACAGCCAGCTCAAAGCTTTCCTCGCCGATGACGGCGCCACCGCCTACAGCTTCGCGGCGCCGAACGTGAAGCGGATCTTCCCGACGGTCGACACCTTCATGAACATGGTGACCAACGGCTATGCGCCGGTTCGCAGGCCGCAGAGTTATGCCTTCGGCAAGGTCGAGCAGACCGGTCCAACCTCTATCATCCAGCAGGTGCTGATCGTCGGCCCCGACGGCAAGGACTATGAGGCGGTCTACACGCTGGAGCAGCAGCCGGACGGCAGCTTCAAGATCACCGGCTGCAGCCTGCGCGCCTCGACCTCGGTCAGCACGTGAGCAGAATGGTATCAATACCGCGCGCGGCCGCCCGACATGTCGAATACCGCGCCGGTGTTGAAACTGGCGGCATCGGAACAGAGCCAGAGCACCAGTGCGGCGACCTCCTCCACCGCTCCAAGTCGCTTCAGCGGGCTGGCGCCGATCATGTCGCTGACGACTTCGTTTCCCAGACGCCGGATAAGATCCGTGTCGATCGGACCCGGCGCCACGCAATTTACGCGGATATCGGCGTCGCAAACCTCGCGCGACAAGGCCTTGGTGAACGCAATGATGCCCGCGCTTGCCGCCGAGTAGGCCGCAAGGTTCGGCAAGCCCTCCTTGCCCGCAAGCGACCCCATATTGACGATGCGGCCCCTGCCGGCCTTGCGCATGATTGGCAAAACTTGATGCGTGACCTCGAACGTTCCAATGAGGTTCACACCAATGATGCGCTGCCACTCGACCGCATCGAAACCCTCGAAGCCGAGATAGGGACCAAGATAGCCCGCGTTGTTGACGAGGATGTCGACCCGGCCCGTTTCGGCAGCGATCTCGGCCAGCGCTTCCCTTATATCGCCAGCTTTGGTTACGTCGACCGTCTGGCTACGGATTCCGCCCGCCGGCAATGGATCGGCGTCCCAGGTCCAGACGTCGGCACCTGACCGTGCCAACTGCGTTGCAACGGCCTTGCCGATGCCTCTGGAGCCACCGGTCACGATCGCCGTCTTGCCGGCAAAGTCGTATGTCACGGCCATGGGTGATCCCTCGACCGCAAATCTGCGCCCGGGCTTGCCCATCCGTCAATCGCCGGAGACACACGACTAGATGGCCGGAATATCGCCCCTCGCCCAGCCTTCCGAAATCTCGGCAGCGCGCGTTTCGAAGGCTTTTGCCTCGATCGCGGCGCGGATGTCCTGCATCAGCTTCTGATAATAGGACAGGTTGTTCCAGGTGAGCAGCATTGCGCCGAGCGATTCCTGCGAGCGCACGAGATGATGCAGATAGGCGCGCGAATAGTCGCGCGCGGCCGGGCAATCGCTTTCCTCATCCAGCGGACGCGGATCGTCGGCATGGCGAGCGTTGCGCAGGTTGATCTTGCCGCGGCGCGTGTAGGCAAGCCCATGGCGGCCGGCGCGCGTCGGCATCACGCAGTCGAACATGTCGATGCCGCGCGCCACCGACTTCAAGATGTCGTCCGGGGTGCCGACGCCCATCAGGTAGCGCGGCCTGTCGGCCGGCAGCTCCGGGCAGGTTATCTCCAGCATCTCCAGCATCACCGCCTGCGGCTCGCCCACCGCCAGCCCGCCGACAGCGTAGCCCTTGAGATCCATCGCCTTCAGCGCCTGCGCCGAGCGCACGCGCATCACCGCGCTGTCGCCGCCCTGCACGATGGCGAACATCGCCTTGCCCGGCTGGTCGCCGAAAGCCGTCTTGCAGCGTTCGGCCCAGCGCAGCGACAGCTCCATGGCGCGCTCGATCTCCGTCGGCTTGGCCGGCAGCGCGGTGCATTCGTCGAGCTGCATCTGGATGTCTGAATCGAGCAGCCCCTGGATCTCGATCGACCGCTCCGGCGACATCTCGTAAGGTGCGCCGTCGATATGCGAGCGGAAGGTGACACCCTTCTCCGTCAGCTTCCTGAGCTTCGACAGCGACATCACCTGGAAGCCGCCGCTGTCCGTCAGGATCGGATGCGGCCAGCGCGCGAATTCATGCAGGCCGCCGAGCTTCGCCACGCGCTCGGCCCCAGGCCGCAGCATCAGATGATAGGTGTTGCCGAGGATGATGTCGGCGCCGACGCCGCGCACCTGGTCCATATACATGGCCTTGACCGTGCCGCCGGTGCCGACCGGCATGAAGGCCGGCGTGCGGATCTCGCCGCGCGGCATCGAAACCAGGCCGCGCCGCGCCCTGCCGTCGGTGGCAAGCAGCTTGAAGAAGAACGTCTCAGCCATCGAATTCCTTGTCGTGCACTGGTGCCCCGGGTGTCTGCCGGTCGAGCGACTGCCGGTAGCGGATGCAGCCGCGCATGAATTTCGGCCAGGGCGGCACGGCGATTGCCGGCTCGGTCTTCTCCGGCAGCAGTCCCAGAGGTCGGGGTGATGCCAGCAGAGGTCGTGGCCGGTCGCATCGCGGTGCGCGCGGATGCCGGCGCGCAGCTTCCTCACTTCCGCGATCAGCGCATCGCGGTCCAATCCTTCCAGATCATCGTCCATCGCTCGTCTCCGCTCGATAAAGCAGGCTGGAGTCGCCGTAGGAGTAGAACCTGTAGCGGCTCTCGATGGCATGCGCATAGGCCGAACGCATCGTCTCCAGCCCGCTGAAGGCCGAGACCAGCATGAACAGCGTCGAGCGCGGCAGGTGGAAATTGGTCATCAAGATGTCGGCTGTCCGGAAACGGTAGCCTGGCGTGATGAAGATGTCGGTCGGTCCCGACCAGGCCTCGATCCTGCCGTCTTCTAGCGCAGCGCTCTCGAGGAGGCGCAGCGACGTCGTGCCGACGGCGACGATCCGCCCTCCCCGGTCCCTTGCTGCATTGAGCACGTCTGCCGTCTCGCGGCTCACCGAGCCGGTCTCGGCATGCATCTTGTGGTCGGCGGTATCGTCGGCTTTCACCGGCAGAAAAGTGCCGGCGCCGACATGCAGCGTGACGAAGCGGCGCTCGACACCCTTGGCGTCGAGGGCTGCAAACAGCTCCGGCGTGAAATGCAATCCGGCGGTCGGTGCCGCGACGGCGCCCTCTTCCCTGGCATAGATGGTCTGGTAGTCGCTGCGGTCGCGCTCGTCATCGTCACGTTTTGAGGCGATGTAGGGCGGCAGCGGAATATGACCGACGGCGTGCATTGCCTCGTCGAGGAAGGGACCGGAGAGGTCGAAGCCGAGCAGCACCTCGCCCGCCTCGCCTTTCTCGATCACCGTCGCATCGAGCCGGCCGAGGAAGCAGGAATTCTGGTCATGGCCGAAATGGATGCGGTCGCCGACCGCAATGCGCTTGCCCGGCCGCATGAACGCCTTCCAACGGTCCGGCGTCACCCGCATATGCAATGTGGCCTCGACCTGCGCCATCGCTTCGCCGCGCCTGCGGATGCCTTTCAGCTGCGCCGGGATGACCTTGGTGTCGTTGAACACCAGCACGTCGCCTTCCCTGAGCAGCGACGGCAGATCGCGCACCGTTCGATCATCGAGGCCCTGGCCGGGCCTGACGACCAGCATCCTGGCGCTGTCGCGCGGCTCGGCCGGGCGCAGCGCAATGCGCTCCTCCGGCAGATCGAAATCGAACAGGTCGACGCGCATCAGTAGAGCCGGATAAGCAGCGCTCCGGCGAGCAGCAACACGGCCCCGGCGACGCGGCCAAGCGAGATCTCGCGCACCGCGACACCGAGGAAGCCGGCGCGGTCGATGAGCATGCCGGCGATCAGCTGGCCGGCGACCAGGAACGCCATCAGCGCGGCTGCGCCGATGCGCGGCGTGAGGATGGTGGAAAGCGTGACATAGAAGCCGCCGAGCATGCCGCCAGCGATGAACAGCCAGGGCGCCGGCGCCTTCCAGTCGAGCGAGATGCCCTGCAGCCTCACAACGGCGACCGCGATGATGCCGAGCACGATGGCGCCCGAAAGGAACGAAAAGGCGGCGGCCGCGACCGGAAGGCCGAGGCCGCGCGCCAGTTGCGAGTTGATCGGCGCCTGGATGGCGATGAAGGCGCCGGACAGGATGCCAAGCAGAGACCAGACAGCGCCCATGATCGTCATTTTGCCTTACTTGACGTCGGTCGCGACCTTCAGCGACACGATCTTGTCGGGATCCTGCACCGGCTCGCCGCGCTTGATCTTGTCGACATTCTCCATGCCTTCGATGACCTGGCCCCAAACCGTGTACTGGCGGTTGAGGAACGCCGCGTCGTCGAAACAGATGAAGAACTGCGAGTTGGCCGAATTCGGGTTCTGGGCGCGGGCCATCGAGCAGGTGCCGCGGCCATGGTTGGCGTTCGAGAATTCGGCCTTCAGGTCCGGCTTGTCGGAACCGCCCATGCCGGCGCGAGACGGCGCGAAGGTCGGCTTGCTCGAATTGCCGAACTTGACGTCGCCGGTCTGCGCCATGAAGCCGTCGATAACGCGGTGGAACACCACGCCGTCATAGGCGCCTTCGCGCGCCAGTTCCTTGATGCGGGCGACATGGCCGGGCGCCAGGTCGGGGTACATTTCGATGACGACCGGACCCTTGGTCGTTTCCATGATGAGCGCGTTCTCGCGGTCTTTGATCTCAGCCATGTCGGAAAATCCTTTTGAAAATTGAGAGAGTTACTTGCCGTCGGCGGCGATGCGAACCTTGATCATGCGGTCGGGATCGGTGACGGTGCCGTTGTCTGCCTCGTCGCCCTTCTTGATCTTGTCGACAAGATCCATGCCGCTGACCACCTTGCCGACGATGGTGTACTGGCCGTCAAGGTTCGGCGCCGGCGCGAACATGATGAAGAACTGGGAATTGGCCGAATTCGGGTCCTGCGAGCGGGCCATGCCGACCACGCCGCGGGTGAATTGCTCGCTCTGCGAAAACTCGGCCGGCAGGTCCGGAAGGTCGGAACCGCCGGTGCCAACGGCCTCGGGGTTGAAGCCCTTCTCCATGTTGCCGAACTTGACGTCGCCGGTCTGCGCCATGAAGCCGTTGATGACGCGATGGAAAGCGACATTGTCGTAGGCGCCGTCGCGCACCAGCTTCTTGATCTGCGCGACATGCTTGGGCGCCAGGTCTGGACGCAGGGCGACGGTCACGTCGCCGTCCTTCAGCGTGATGACCATGGTGTTTTCCTTGTCGGCTGCGACGGCAGGCAGGGATGCGGCCACGAGGCCGGCAAGCACGACGAGGAACGTAGCGAGCTTCTTCAGCTGCATGAACTCTTCTCCGAAAGGTTATTTCGCAAATTTGGCGGCGAGCGCGCCGGCAACGGCCGCCGGCACGAACGGGCGGATGTCGCCGCCCATCGACGCAATCTGGCGGACAAGTGTGGCGGTAATGGTGCGCACCGAAGGGCTGGCCGGCAGGAAAACCGTCTGCAGTTCCGGCGCCATCGTCTCGTTCATGCCGGCCATCTGCATCTCGTAGTCGAGATCGGTGCCGTCGCGCAGGCCGCGGATGATGATCGAGGCGCCATGCTTCCTGGCGGCGTCGATGACGAGGCCATCGAACGAGACGACCCTGATGCGGGCGCTGTCACGGCCGAACTCGGCCTTGGTCGCCGCCTCGATCAGCTTCTCACGGTCTTCGAAGGAAAACAGCGGCGTCTTGCCGGGGTGGACGCCGATCGCGGCGTAGACCGTGTCGGCCACGGCAAGCGAAGCCTTCAAGACATCGAGATGTCCGTTGGTCAGCGGGTCGAAGGAGCCGGCATAAAGGGCGGTGCGTTCAGTCATGGCAGGCTTCTAGCGAGCCTCTCAAACAAAGGCAAATCCCATTGATGTGCCCGAATGTGCAATGCCCGTGAACCTTTTCACGGACATGAACGACAGATGAATGCGACAATCACGAACGCTTCACGCAGCGTTCACTAGGTTGCCGCTTCAGGAGATGAAACCAAAGCACCATCTTTATCGTTGTAAGCGCAGGAGAACACGCAAATGCTGATCTACATGCTTGCCACTGCAATGACCATCGTGATGCTGATCGCCACCGCATTCGGGTTGCATCAGGAAGCAGCGCGGGTGCGCGTCAAGGCCAACACCAAGCGTCTCGAAGGTTTCGTTGGCCGCAAGCCCTACCGTCACTTCTGACCCCAGCTCCAACCCCGAGAACGACCGCACCGGCCCGAAGGCCGGTGACGCCAGCCAGGCTATTCAGTATCGGTCTGGCCCGGCTCTTCGGACCCGGTCTCGACTGCTGAGCTATCTTCGGCTTCCTCGTCCGACTGCGGCTCCGAGATCCGTTCCACCGACACCACCTTCTCGCCTTCGGCCGTGTTGAAGATGGTCACGCCCTTGGTGGCGCGGCTGGCGAAGCGTATGCCATTGACCGGCACGCGGATGACGGTGCCGCCGTCCGAAACCAGCATGATCTGATCGTCGTTGCCGACCGAGAAGGTCGCCACCAGCCGGCCGATCTCGGCCGTTTTCGAGACATCGGTGGCACGGATGCCCTTGCCGCCGCGGCCGGTGAGGCGGAAATCATAGGACGACGAGCGCTTGCCGTAGCCATATTCGGTAACCGTCAGCACGAGCTGCTCGTGCATCTTGAGGAAGTCGTAGCGCTCCTCGGAAAGTTCCGCCTCCTCGCCGATCTCCTCATTGGTGAGCGCGATCTCCTCCTCCTCGCCGGCCGTTCCGGCCGCAAGGCGGCGCTCGGCGGCAGCGCGCTTGAGATAGGCGGCACGCTCCGCGGGCGAGGCGTCGACATGCTCGATCACCGACATCGAGATCACGCGATCGGTCTCGGCCATGGCGATGCCGCGCACGCCGACGGAATTGCGGCTCTGGAAGACGCGCACGTCGGAGACCGAAAAGCGGATGCACTGGCCGGAATTCGCCGTCAGCAGCACGTCGTCATTGTCGGTGCACGTCTCGACGCCGAGGATCTCATCGCCCTCTTCCTCCAGCTTCATGGCGATCTTGCCGTTGCGGTTGACCTGGACGAAGTCGGACAGCTTGTTGCGGCGCACCGTGCCACGCGTGGTGGCGAACATCACGTCGAGTTCGCCCCAACTCGTCTCGTCCTCGGGCAGCGGCATGATGGTGGTGATGCGCTCGCCCTGCTCCAGCGGCAGCATGTTGATCAGCGCCTTGCCGCGCGACTGCGGGTTGCCAACCGGCAGCCGCCAGACCTTTTCCTTGTAGACGATGCCGCGCGAGGAGAAGAACAGCACCGGCGTATGCGTGTTGGCGACGAACAGCCGGGTGACGAAATCCTCTTCCTTCGTCGACATGCCGGAGCGGCCCTTGCCGCCGCGGCGCTGTGCCCGGTAGAGCGAGAGCGGCACGCGCTTGATGTAGCCGGAATGGCTGACCGTGACGACCATGTCCTCGCGCTGGATCAGGTCCTCGTCTTCCATGTCCGCCCCGCCTTCGGCGAGCTCGGTGCGGCGCGGTGTGCCGAACTCGTCGCGCACCGCGATCAGCTCGTCCTTGACGATCTGCTGGATGCGCGCGCGAGAAGACAAAATATCAAGGTAATCAACGATTTCGGCGCCGATCTTGTTCAATTCATCGGCGATCTCGTCGCGGCCGAGCGCGGTCAGGCGCTGCAGGCGCAGATCGAGGATGGCGCGGGCCTGCTCTTCCGAGAGATTGTAGGTGCCGTCCTCGTTGATGCGGTGACGCGGATCGTCGATCAGCTGGATCAGCGGAGCGACGTCGTGGGATGGCCAGCGCCGCTCCATCAACTGCTCGCGCGCCGTCTGCGGATCGGGGGCGGTGCGGATCAGCTTGATCACCTCGTCGATGTTAGCGACCGCGATCGCAAGACCGACCAGCACATGGGCTCTCTCGCGCGCCTTGCGCAAAAGGTACTTCGTGCGCCGGCTGATCACCTCCTCGCGGAAGCCGACGAAGGCCTTCAGCATGTCGATCAGCGTCAGCACTTCCGGCTTGCCGCCGTTCAGCGCCACCATGTTGGCGCCGAACGAGGTCTGCAGCGGCGTGAAGCGGTAAAGCTGGTTGAGGATGACGTCGGCAACGGCCTCGCGCTTCAGTTCGACGACGACGCGGTAGCCCTGGCGATCGCTCTCGTCGCGGATGTCGGAAATGCCCTCGATGCGCTTCTCGCGCACCAGTTCCGCCATCTTCTCGATCATCGCCGCCTTGTTCACCTGATAGGGAATCTCGGTGATGATGATCGATTCACGGTCGTTGCCGCGCGCCTCGATGTTGACGCGGCCGCGCATGACGATCGAGCCGCGGCCCGTCGAATAGGCGTTGTAGATGCCGGAACGGCCAAGCACGATGCCGCCGGTCGGGAAATCCGGACCGGGCACGATTTCCATCAGCGACGGCAGGTCGATCGCCGGATTGTCGATGATGGCGATGGCACCGTTGCAGACCTCGGCCAGGTTGTGCGGCGGGATGTTGGTGGCCATGCCGACGGCGATGCCGCCCGAGCCGTTGACGAGCAGGTTCGGGAAGCGCGCCGGCAACACCTTCGGTTCGCTGCCTGAAGCGTCGTAAGTGTCCTGGAAATCGACGGTTTCCTTGTCGATGTCTTCCAGCAACTCGTGCGCGACCTTGGTCAGCCGGGACTCGGTGTATCGCATCGCCGCCGGCGGATCGCCGTCGATCGAGCCGAAATTGCCCTGACCGTCGATCAGCGGCACGCGCAGCGACCAGTCCTGCGCCATGCGTACCAGCGCGTCGTAAATCGAGGCGTCGCCATGCGGATGGTATTTACCCATCACGTCGGCGACCGGGCGCGCCGACTTCACATATTTGCGGTTCCAGTGGTAGCCGCTCTCGTGCGAGGCATAGAGGATGCGGCGGTGCACAGGCTTCAGGCCGTCGCGCACGTCGGGCAGCGCGCGGCTGACGATCACGCTCATGGCGTAATCGAGATAGGAGCGCTGCATCTCCTCGATGATCGAAATCGGCTCGATGCCGGTGGGGCCGCCCTCCGGCCCGCGCGGTGTCTTCTGGTCGGTCAAATCAGGTCACAATCCAGTCGGGAATCACTGGCTGCTTATATAGGAAGCCGGGTAGAAACTCCAATGGCGACGGCACTTTTCCAGAGACAATTTCGACGGTAATTTCAAATGGATACCGCTGATTGCGACGATATGGCCGAGCTGCATTTCGCCCTTGTCAGTCAAGGCCGGCTGTGTCGAACGGCTTTGGCTGACGTCTGCATCCGCCCGTCCGTTTGGCGCGATAGATGCCGGGCGCCTCTCCCATCTCGCGCTTGAACCGGCGGTTGAAGGTCGACAGGTCGTTGAAGCCGGCATCGAAAGCGATTGTCGAGATCGCCTCGTCCGACGTGCGCAGCCGCACCGCGGCGTGGTGCAGCCTGGTCCTCAACAGGAATTGGTAGGGCGTCATGCCGACGACCTGCCGGAACGTGCGCAGGAAATGATATGGGCTGGTCGCCGTGCCGTCGGCGAGTTCGCTGAGCGACAGCGGCCGCTCGGCATTGAGCTCTATCAGGCGCACCGCCTCGGCAACGCGTTTCTGGTCGCGCCGGCTGGGTGTCCGGGCAATCTCGGACGAATCCGCCGCAGCCGCGACCACCGCGCCGGCGATGCGCAGTCCAAATTCCTCGAACGCCTCGCTGTCGGCTGTTTCCCGCGCTGCCTCCGCTTGCGCCAGCAATGGCGCCAGGGCCGCCAAGGGCGGCAGCCGTGGACCGGCGAAGCCAAGCCGCTTCGCGCCCGGTACATCCGCGACCAGGCGCTCCATATAGGGGGAAGAAAAATGGAAGGAGAGGCAGCGGTCGCCGGTGCCGTGCTCGTGCCCGCACTCATAGCAAGTGCCGGGATTGCCGAGCAGGATGGCGCCGGGAGCAAGCATCGCTGAGCCCTGGCGCGTGCGGTAGCGGAACGTACCGCTGGTCACCGCGGCGACGCAGAAAATACGGTGCTGTTCCTCGAACGGCCTGTCGCCGGCGCCGGCGGTGCAGATTACGTCCGACACCTGCCAGCCAGATCCCGAGGCAAGGTTTTTCGCGGTCGTCGTCATCGCCGAAAGATAGCAATTTTTCCCAAGCGCAGAACCCGCCATGCCCCTATTGCTTGTCCTCTCCTGACAAACGAGGCAGCAACCATGACCGATCCCTTTGCCGAAGCCTTGCGCAGCGACGGTCCCGATGCGGACCTCGCCGACAAATTGAAACTTTACGGCCGCTTCATCGGCGCCTGGACGTTCGAGGCCACGCGCACCTTGGAGGACGGCACCAAGCTGACCGGACGTGGCGAGGTGCATTTCGGCTGGGTCCTGGAAGGCAAGGCGGTTCAGGACGTGTGGATCCTGCCCGCACGCGATGCCGGTCCCTCGCCATCGCTCGGGCCATGGACCTTCTACGGCACGACGCTGCGCGTCTACGACCCCGGCGCGGACGCCTGGCACATCTTCTGGAGCGATCCCCGCAACCAGTATTACAGCCGGCAGCTCAGCCGCGCCGAGGGCGACACGATCGTCCAGATCGGCGCCGACGGCAGCGGTTCCTCGGTGCGCTGGAGCTTCTCGCGCATCACCGAAAGTTCGTTCCGCTGGCTGGGCGAACGTTCGCATGATGGCGGCGCGACCTGGCGCACCGAGGTAGAGTTCCTGGCCCGCCGCGCGACTCCAGCCTGATCAACCAACCTGTTGTAACGACGGAGAAAACGATGTTCGACCACATCTCGATCGGCGTTCAAGACAGCGACGCCTCGAAGCGATTCTTCGATGCAGCGCTCAAGCCTCTCGGCTACACCTGCCTCAGCCAATCGCCGGGCTCGCTGGGCTATGGCAAGGAAGCGGCGCGCTACTGGGTCAATGACGCCGGCAAACCCGTGCCGGCGGATAGAGACTCCGGCCTGCATTTTTGCTTCGCGGCGCCCACGCGCGCCAGCGTCGACGCGTTCCATGCGGCGGCGCTGCGCGAAGGCGGCAAGGACAACGGCCAGCCCGGCCTGCGCGCCGCCTATGGCGACAACTACTATGCGGCGTTCGTCATCGACCCTGACGGCTACCGGCTCGAGGCCTATTGCGGCAAAGCGGACTGAGTATTTGCAGCCAAGTGGAATCACTTGGCGTCGCAGAAATGCGGCTAAATAAACAGATAGAGCGGGATGCCGACTTTTCTATTGACCTGCATCCCGCTCTATCCGGCTGAAATCCCCTTCCGGCTGTTCCCACCGCTCCCGCTTTGCTCTACCAATTGAAGAGCTAGGGCGTCGCCCGGCGGGAGGGGACCACCGATGCCGAGCTTCGACAGCCTGTTCAACGCCTTCGTCACCATCCTGGTGACCATCGACCCGCCGGGGTTGGCGCCGCTCTTCCTTGCCGTGACGCGCGGCATGAACCGCGAGGAGCGCCAGCAGGTCTCGGTGCGCGCCTCGGTGATCGGCTTCCTGGTGATGGCGCTGTTCGCCGTCGCCGGCGCCTCGATCCTGTCGGTGTTCGGCATCACGTTGCCGGCCTTCCGCGTCGCCGGCGGCTTCCTGCTCTTCTTCATCGCCTTCGAGATGGTGTTCGAGCGGCGTCAGGACCGCAAGGAGAAGATAGGCGACGTCGCCATCACCAAGGACATGATCCACAACATCGCCGCCTTCCCGCTGGCGATCCCACTGATCGCCGGCCCCGGCGCGATTTCGGCGACCGTGCTGCTGTCGGGACATTTCGAGGGTTTTGGCGCTCAAGCCGCGCTGGTCGGCATCATCGCGATCTGCCTCGTCCTCACCTATCTGGTCTTCGTGCTCGCCGAGCGCATCGACCGCATCCTCGGCCAGACCGGCCGCTCGATCCTGACCCGGCTGCTTGGCGTGATCCTGGCGGCGTTGGCCGTGCAGTTCGTCGCCGATGGCGTCAGGGCGCTTATGGCCGCCTAGAGCAATTCCAGGAAAAGTGTGAGCGGTTTTCCGTCCGGAATTGCGTAAAAACAAGGAGATAGGGCGTTTCGCCGTTTCCGTGAAACGGTGAAACGCACTAGGACGCCTCTTCCTACTGCTCTACTTCACCGCCGTATCGACCACTTCGAAATCATGCGTGACCGTCGCGGTCTTCGCCATCATGGCTGTGGCCGAGCAGTATTTCTCGATCGACAGGTCGATCGCGCGTTTCACCTTGTCGCGCGACAGGGATCGGCCCTTGACGATGAAATGCATGTGGATGCGGGTGAAGACGCGCGGCTCGGTCTCGGCGCGATCGGCGTCGAGCTCGACCACGCAGTCCTCGACCGCCTCGCGGCCTTTTTCCAGGATATGGACGACGTCATAGGCCGAGCAGCCGCCGGTGCCGATCAGCACCAGCTCCATCGGGCTCGGCCCCGGCGTCCGGCCCTCCGGCCCATGCGCCGTGCCCAGCACGACCTTGTGACCGCTGCCGGACTCGCCGACAAAGGTGCGTTCCTCGACCCATTTGACGCGTGCTTTCACGATGATCTTCCTTGCGATACTGCCCTACTGACCGAACACGACGGCGTGCATGATGCGGCCGGGCAGCAGGGTGAAGATGCCGGCGCCGACCAGCGCGAACAGATAGAGCTTTATCATGGCGCTGCGATGCGCGGCCACCTTATGGGTGTGCGCATACCATACCGCCAGCGGCGCGGTGACAATCACCAGGATAGACAGGATATGGATCGGGCTGAACGGCCCGATCAGGCGGATCTGCTGGATCCAGAAGCTCGAGACGGCGATGACCAGCATCAGGGCCGCCCAGACATAGCCCAGCACGCGGTGGCGCGCCGTGCCCTTCGGCAGCGCAAGCTGCGTCCCGCCTATCGCCAATGCGGCGACGGCGGCGAACGCATGCCATAGAATGGGAGGAGGCGCCGTCAGCAATGGTCCTGGCGACATCGCGCCTTTCCCTCAACCGATCGTCTCGAAAGGCTTAGAACGGAATCTCGTCGTCCAGCTCGCGCGACGAACCGCCGCCACCGCCCCTGGAACCGCCACCGCCGCCGCGGCTGAAACCTTCGTTCGGGCCGGACTGGCCGAAATCGGAACCGCGGCTGTTGCCGCCGCCGGCATAGCTGCCGACCTGGCCGCCACCCTCGCCGCGCGCGTCGAGCATCTGCAACTCGCCGCGGAACTTCTGCAGCACGACCTCGGTCGTGTAGCGGTCATTGCCGGTCTGGTCCTGCCATTTGCGTGTCTGCAGCTGGCCTTCGACATAGACCTTCATGCCCTTCTTCAAATACTGCTCGGCCACTTTGGCTAGCTGGTCGTTGAAGATGACGACATTGTGCCACTCGGTCTTTTCCTTGCGCTCGCCGGAATTCTTGTCGCGCCAGCTTTCCGACGTGGCGATGCGGATGTTGACGACCGGATCGCCCGAATTCAGGCGGCGGATTTCAGGGTCCGCTCCGAGGTTGCCGACCAGAATGACCTTGTTGACGCTACCCGCCATCGTACTTCTCCGCGCTCATCCGAAACAAATTTCAAGTCGCTCACCTTACAGCCTGCAGGTCGCCCATGCCTGCAAAGGCTGGCTTTTCCCACAAGGTTTTTGTTCTCTTTTCGTTCTAGTCCGGACCATTGTTTCTGTCAAGGAATGTCAGCAACAGGTAGTATTCCTGCGCAGGAAACAAAGGGGGTATCTCGGTGGACATCGTCAAGCATGAGGATCAGCCGCGCGAAAATTGGCGGACCGGAGTGGAAACCCGCATGCACACAGCCGCCGCCAACGGCGCAGCCGAGCTTTGCATATTCGAGCAGTGGGTGGCGCCCGGCATGGGCGCGCCGACGCATAGGCACTCAGTCGAGGAAGTTCTGACGGTGATTGCCGGTGAAGCCGAAATGTGGATCGACGACCGGCATGCCGTGCTCACTACCGGACAGTCGCTGATCATTCCCGCACAACGCAGGCATGGCTTCCGTAACGTTGGTCCCGGCACGCTTCACATTCATGCCGTGCTTGCATCGCCTGTCTTCGAGGCAACCTTCGACGGAGCCGCGGAGCCGGTGAGACGCTGGACATCATAAAACGAGACTTGCCAAACCAATAAGTGTCGACTTATGCTTTGTGCATGATCGAAGCAGAGATTTTCCGGGCCCTGGCCGATCCGACACGGCGCGCGGTCTATGAACGGCTCGCGGCAAGCGAGATGAGCGTGTCCGAGCTCCGCGCCGGCATGAGCGTATCGCAGCCCGCCGTCTCGCAGCACCTTGCCGTGCTGCGCGGCGCCGGCCTCGTGGTCGAGCGTCGCGCCGGCCGCAATGCCTACTACCGCGCCGACCCGCAAGGCCTCGATCCGCTGCTTGGCTGGATCGAACGCTACCGCGCCTTCTGGCCGGAGCGCATCGAGAGGTTGAAGACGGTTCTGAGGGAAATGGACCAATGACGGCAAAGAAACACCCGGCGGCGGCCGATGCGCCGCTCAGCTTCGAGTGCGAGCTTCCCGATCCACCGGAAAGGGTCTGGCGGGCGCTGACCGAGCCCGAACTGCTCGCGGCCTGGATGATGCCGAACGACATGAAGCCGGAAACCGGCAAGCGCTTCGCCTTTGCCGGACCGGACGCACCGATCGAGTGCGAAGTACTCGAGGCCGAGCCCGGCAAGCTGCTGCGCTATTCCTGGCGCGAGCAGCCAAGTGGCGAAGATGCCGACCATCTGCCGGCATTCGATAGCGTCGTCACCTTCAAGCTTGCGCGCACGGCCTCCGGCGGCACGCATCTCAGCATCGTCCATGACGGCTTCGCGCCGGTCGCGCAGCCTGTCATCGCCGTTTCTGGCGCCGGCTGCGGGCTTTGGCTCGATGCGCGCAAGAACCCGACGGCCGCCAATGCGCCCTGCATGATGCTGCGCGCGGCTTGACCGACGACAACCGAGGAGACCTGGCTCATGAGCGCCCTTGCCAATCTGGTGCCGATGGTGATCGAGCAGTCGAGCCGCGGCGAACGCGCCTTCGACATTTTCTCGCGGCTGCTGCGCGAGCGCATCGTCTTCATCAACGGCGAGATCAATGACGGCGTGTCGGCGCTGGTCTGCGCGCAGCTTTTGTCGCTGGAATCGGACCATCCCGACAAGGAGATATCGATCTACATCAACTCGCCGGGCGGCGTGATGACCAGCGGCTTCGCCATCTACGACACGATGCAATACATCTCCTGCCCGGTGTCGACGGTGTGCATGGGCTTTGCCGCCTCGATGGCTTCTTTCCTGCTGATGGCCGGCTCGCCGGGGCGGCGCATCGCGCTGCCCAACACCAGGATCGTGCTGCATCAGCCGCTCGGCGGCTTCCAGGGCCAGGCCTCCGACATCCAGCGCCATGCCGAGGACATTCTGCGCACCAAGCGCCATATGACGGAGCTCTATGCCAGGCACTGCGGCCGCAGCTACGAAGAGGTCGAGCGCACGCTCGACCGCGACTATTTCATGACCGCCGCGGAGGCCAAGGCCTGGGGCCTCGTCGACCATGTTTACGACACGCGCAAGAAGGTGGCCTGAGGTGAATGGAAGACGCGCGGCAATTTGATTGCCGCCGTGTCTGGCCTCGCTCCCGGCGCGTCTCTATAGTTGGCGAATGACGACGCACCGGCAGTCCAGACATTTGCGCATCGCCCTCGCCGCTCTCGCCGGCGCCATGATCGGCAGCACCGCAGCCTTTGGCGACGACGGTTCGGCGCGGAAGCTTCCAGGCGTCAGCGGCGACTACCGTATCGCCAAGCCCGCGCCGCAGCCCGAGCCTGACGACGCTCTTCCGGCCGGCGGCAACGGCACGTTCAAGATCGGCGATACCGATGTCAGGATTTCCGGCAGCATAACCATCGACATGGCAACGGGCGGCATCAGGCCTCCCAACCGCTGATCGGCGAGCCTAACGGCTGCAAGGTCGAGAAAGAAAATCCTCAGTCCCTCAAAATTCAAGCCCCGCCGCTGCTTCCGCAGGTGGACGGGGCTTTCATGGATCTGAAACCCAACTTTAGCCGGGAGTGGACTGCCGGCGTTCTGTTTCGGATGCTACGCGGCATTCAGCCGACGATCCGACTATGGTCTCTGATTGTACGGATTCGACAAGTCACGGTTTGTCGGACTGGCGCTCGCGCCTGTCCTGGCACTTATGCCTGCCGCGGCTCCATCAACGCGTGGAGCCTCAAGGGACTGTCCGGTGGCGTCATGCTCCGCTCCTGGGTCCGTTGCGACAATGTCGTTCGAAGCGCAAATCGCTATCGCCTACGGCGTCTCGCAGGCCACCTTTGGGTGACGAGGCCATCGAAAGACGGCCGGCTTCGGTTGACGTTTCGAGACTGCTCCCGTGAGTCGCCGGCGTCAACCGTCGAATAGCCGGTTACCGAAAAATGTGATCGTTCGGAGGTTACGTCCAGGTAAGTCGAATGCCTTTCGCCGATCGGCCGGAGCGGCTTTTGCGATCATTGTTTCCACAGCGCTTTGTCAGGAGCGTGTTCGGCCTTTGTTCTTTACGCTTGCCCGTTCGCGCGAAAGACGGTTAAACCCGTACTTGGCAACTTCCGTCGAGATCGTGGCGTCTCTCGACGCGGCGGCGAAACTACCTACATAGGGGATGGCCGGGACAAACCCGCCCAATCCAGAAAATTCCAGACCTGAGGCGGCGACCGGCGATGGCCGACCAAAAATACCTTTCCATTCGCGGAGCCCGCGAACACAATCTCAAGAACGTCGATCTCGACCTGCCGCGCGACAGCCTGATCGTCATGACCGGGCTGTCGGGTTCCGGCAAGTCGTCGCTCGCCTTCGACACCATCTATGCCGAGGGCCAGCGCCGTTACGTCGAAAGCCTGTCGGCCTATGCCCGCCAGTTCCTGGAAATGATGCAGAAGCCGGACGTCGACCAGATCGACGGCCTGTCGCCCGCCATCTCGATCGAGCAGAAGACGACCTCGCGCAACCCGCGTTCGACGGTCGGCACCGTCACCGAGATCTACGACTACATGCGCCTGCTGTTCGCGCGCGTCGGCATTCCCTATTCGCCGGCCACCGGCCTGCCGATCGAGAGCCAGACCGTCAGCCAGATGGTCGACCGGGTGCTGGCGCTTGACGAAGGCACGCGCCTCTATTTGCTGGCGCCGATCGTGCGCGGCCGCAAGGGCGAGTACCGCAAGGAACTGCTGGAACTGCAGAAGAAGGGCTTCCAGCGCGTCAAGGTCGACGGCGTCTTCTACGAGATCGCCGACGTGCCGGCGCTGGACAAGAAGTACAAGCACGACATCGACGTCGTCGTCGACCGCATCGTCGTGCGCGGCGATCTGGCGACGCGGCTTGCGGATTCGATGGAAACCGCGCTGAAGCTCGCCGAGGGCCTTGCCGTGGCCGAGTTTGCCGACAGGCCGCTCGACGCCAGCCAGACGGGCGAGGACTCGGTCAACAAGTCGAAGAACGAGACGCATGAGCGCATCATGTTCTCGGAGAAATTCGCCTGTCCGGTCTCGGGCTTCACCATTCCCGAGATCGAGCCACGGCTGTTCTCCTTCAACAATCCGTTCGGCGCCTGCCCGACCTGCGACGGCCTCGGCAGCCAGCGCGCCATCGACGCCAACCTCGTGGTGCCGGACGAGAACGTCTCGCTGCGCGACGGCGCCATCAGCCCGTGGGCGAAATCGACCTCGCCCTATTACGCGCAGACGCTGGAAGCGCTCGGCAAGGCCTATGGCTTCAAGCTCGGCGACAAGTTCAAGGACCTGAGCGCCGAAGCACAGGAGGCCGTGCTGCACGGCACGGGCGAGCGCGAGATCACCTTCCAGTATGACGACGGCCTGCGCTCCTATAAGACCACCAAGACCTTCGAGGGCGTCATCCCCAATCTCGACCGGCGCTGGAAGGAAACGGAGTCGGCCTGGATGCGCGAGGAGATCGAGCGCTTCATGTCGGCCACCCCTTGCCCCGCCTGCAATGGCTACCGGCTGAAGCCGGAGGCGCTCGCGGTCAAGATCGCCGGCAAGCACATCGGCGAGGTGACCGAGCTTTCGATCCGCAAGGCCGACCAGTGGTTCACCGGCCTGCCGGCTGCGCTCAACGAAAAGCAGAACGAGATCGCGGTCCGCGTGCTGAAGGAAATCCGCGAGCGGTTGCGCTTCCTCAACGATGTCGGCCTCGACTATCTGACCCTGTCGCGCAATTCCGGCACGCTGTCCGGCGGCGAAAGCCAGCGCATCCGCCTCGCCTCGCAGATCGGCTCCGGCCTGACCGGCGTGCTCTATGTGCTCGACGAGCCGTCGATCGGCCTGCACCAGCGCGACAATGCGCGCCTGCTCGACACGCTCAAGCACCTGCGCGACATCGGCAACACGGTGATCGTCGTTGAGCATGACGAGGACGCCATCCTGCATGCCGACTATGTCGTCGACATCGGCCCGGCCGCCGGCATCCACGGCGGTGAGATCATCGCGCAAGGCACGCCTCAGCAGATCATGGCGACGCCCGCTTCGATCACCGGCAAGTACCTGTCGGGCGAGCTCGAAGTGGCGACGCCGGAAGTGCGCCGCGAGGCGAAGAAGAACCGGCGCATCAAGGTCGTCGGCGCGCGCGGCAACAACCTTAAGAATGTCACGGCGGAAATCCCGCTCGGCACCTTCACCTGCGTGACCGGCGTGTCCGGTGGCGGCAAGTCAACCTTCCTGATCGAGACGCTGTTCAAGGCGGCCTCGCGCCGCATCATGGGCTCGCGCGAGCATCCGGCCGAGCACGACCGCATCGAGGGGCTGGAGTTCCTCGACAAGGTCATCGACATCGACCAGTCGCCGATCGGCCGCACGCCGCGGTCCAATCCGGCGACCTATACCGGCGCCTTCACCCCGATCCGCGACTGGTTCGCCGGTCTGCCGGAGGCCAAGGCGCGCGGCTATCAGCCGGGGCGCTTCTCCTTCAACGTCAAGGGCGGCCGCTGCGAGGCCTGCCAGGGCGACGGCGTCATCAAGATCGAGATGCACTTCCTGCCCGACGTCTATGTCACCTGCGACGTCTGCCACGGCAAGCGCTACAACCGCGAGACGCTGGACGTGCTGTTCAAGGGCAAGTCGATCGCCGACGTGCTCGACATGACGGTCGAGGAAGGTGTCGACTTCTTCTCGGCGGTGCCCGGCGTGCGCGACAAGCTGGAAACGCTGAAGCAGGTCGGCTTGGGCTACATCCATATCGGCCAGCAGGCGACGACGCTGTCGGGCGGCGAGGCGCAGCGCATCAAGCTCGCCAAGGAGCTGTCGCGCAAGGCAACCGGCAAGACGCTCTACATCCTCGACGAGCCGACCACCGGCCTGCATTTCCACGACGTCGCCAAGCTGCTCGAAGTGCTGCACGAGCTGGTCGACCAGGGCAACACGGTGGTGGTGATTGAGCACAATCTCGAAGTCATCAAGACCGCAGACTGGGTGCTCGACCTCGGCCCAGAAGGCGGCGACGGCGGCGGCGAGCTGGTCGCATCGGGCACACCGGAAGCGATCGTGCGCGAGAAGCGCAGCTACACCGGCCAGTTCCTGAAGGAGCTTCTGGAGCGGCGCCCCGGAGGCAAGCGCGAAGCGGCGGAGTGATGACGACCAACGGCCTCGTCTCCGTCGAAAGCCGCTTCAGCGTCGGTGAAACCATCGACCGGCTCGTTGAGACCGTTACCAATGCGGGATTGCGCGTCTTCGCGCGCATCGACCATGCCGCCGGCGCGCATGAAATCGGTGCGCCGTTGCGTCCGACCGAGTTGCTGATCTTCGGCCACCCGAAAGGTGGCACGCCGCTGATGCAGGATCGCCAGTTGGCCGGCATCGACCTGCCGATCAAGGCGCTGGCCTGGGAGGATGCGCGAGGCCAGGTCTGGCTGTGCTACAACGATGCGTATTGGCTGGCCGATCGCCACGGGCTTGGCGATGCCAGCCGCGCTGCGGTAGCGGCGATCGCCGCGGGCATGGCAAAGGTGGTCGCGGCCGCTGCCGGAGTCGATCAATCATGAGACTTGCCCGGCCCGAAGATCTCGCAGCCATCGTCGGACTGACCACGGAAGCCTACGCGCCCTACACCGCCCTGCTCGGCGCGCCGCCGATCCCGGTCACCGAGGACTACGCGCCGCGCATCGAACGCGGCGAGATTTGGCTGCTGGAAAAAGGCTCCGAACTTGCCGGGCTGATCGTGCTCGAACGCCATGCGGATCATGCGATGATCTTCAGCGTGGCCGTGGCGCCGGCGTTTCAAGGCAAGAGGCTGGGCATCGCGCTGCTCGATTTCGCCGATGAGCAGGCGCGGCTGTGGGACTTGCCGGAGGTGCGGCTCTACACCAATTCGCGCATGGAGCGGAACATCGCGCTCTATACGGCCTATGGTTTCCTGGAAACGGGTCGCCGGCCCCACCCCTACCGGCCAGGATGGGTTGTGGTCGACATGGCCAAGCCGGTCGATAAGGCCGCCTGATCGCATTTTTTGAAACTGGGAGGATGACAATGGCCAGCCAAGGAAAGATCCGCTCCGGCATGGGCGGCTGGACCTTCGAGCCATGGGATACTTCCTTCTATCCGGACAAGCTGTCGAAGGCGAAGCAACTCCACTATGCCAGCCGCCAGGTGCCGAGCATCGAGGTCAACGGCACTTTCTACTCCAGCTTCAAGGAGCCGACCTTCGTCAAATGGGCGAGCGAAGCGCCCGACGGCTTCGTCTATTCGCTGAAAGGCAACCGCTTCGTCACCAACCGCCGCGTGCTGGGCGAAGCAGGCGAATCGGTGATGCGTTTCCTGGGCTCGGGCGTCGCCGCGCTCGGCGACAAGCTGGGGCCGATCCTGTGGCAGTTCGCGCCGACGAAGAAGTTCGACGCGGACGATTTCGAGGCCTTTTTGAAGCTGCTGCCCGAGAAGCAGGACGGCGTGCCGCTGCGCCATGCCCTGGAAGTCAGGCATGACAGCTTCATCGTGCCGGAATTTCCGACGCTGGCGCGAAAATACAATGCCGCCATCGTCTATGCCGACCATGCCAAATATCCGGCGATCGCCGACGTCACCGGCGACTTCGTCTATGCGCGGCTGCAGACCGGCAGCGACGACAATCCGGACTGCTACACGCCAAAGGGCCTCGACGAGTGGGCGGCGCGGGTGAAGACCTGGGCCGAAGGCAAGCAGCCGGCCGACCTGCCGCGCGCCGACCCGCAGACGGATGCGCCGGTCAAGCCGCGCGACGTGTTCGCCTACTTCATCACCGAAGGCAAGGTGCGCGCGCCCTTCGGCGCCATGGCGCTGATGAAGCGGGTAACCGATTAAAGCGGCGAGCCTTTACCGCAGTCATATCCTCTTGTTTAAGCACCGGATTTGCCTTGGTGTCCGATCTGCTTTGCGTGGCTCCGTCGGAACTTGCCGGGCATCTCGACCGTTTTGTCTTTTTCGCCGATGGCCGTCTTTCATAGCGGTCGGGCGCCGCTGAACGCTGGCCGGGGCTGCGGTATCGGAGAACCCGAAGAAGCGAGGTGACATGGCTGTCATCTTCATTGGAATGTTGCTTACTGTCGCCGGGATTGTGTACGTGGCGAGTGCAGTCCTCTGGCGCGGGCAACTTAGCGATCCGGCATCTGCCGCCTCGGATCGCCCGAAGCCATACCTCGCAACGCCTGGACCGACGCTGGAGCCACGCCGGCGCGGGCTCCGTTTCCTCGGCCTTTCACAGAATTGGCCAGGTCTGCTGATGATGATGGTTGGCCTTGCCCTGCTATTGTCGGTAATGATCCTGTAACGCAGGAATTCCAGCATCTTCACCGCAATCGTAACGCAATCGATACTTCCTTGCCGCACTAATGCACCTACGCCAGGTTGCAGGGGCCCGGCGCCGGCAGGGACGGGTGCATGCTGCTCGACTACAACTCATTGCTGCTGGCCGTCGGCTTCTCCGCTGCCTGCCTCAGCCTCACGCTGTTCGGGACCTGGCTGACCGCCCGTTCCGATAAGTTCCTGCTGACATGGGCAGTCAGCGTGCTGGTGGTCGTGGCCGAGGTCTTTGCCTATGACGCCTACATCGCGGCGCCCGGAACTGCCCTCGGCGTCCTGACGCTGGCGCTGCTGCTGCTCGGCTTCTCGGTGATGCTGGGCGCGGCCCACCAGTTCCGGACCGGCCGCTCGCCGCTGCCGCGCACCGCGCATGGCGCAGGCATCTCCTTCGCCCTGGCGTTGCCGCCGATCGCGCTCGGCTACGACGGATTGGGCTTCATGCTCGAGAATTCGCTTGCGGCGCTGCTTCTGTTCGGCACCGCGCATGAATATTGGAAAGGCCGCGCGGAGGCGCCGGCGCAGCTTGTTGGCGTGGCGCTGCTCTATTCGCTGACCGCCGCATCCTTCGCGCTGTGCGCGAGCGTGCTGGCATGGGACGGCAAGCTGGTCCTCGGCCACGCGCCGAGCAACTGGGCCGAGGATCTGAGCCTGGTCATCGTCATCGCCTCGATGACCGGTATCGGCGCGCTGTCGCTGGCGCTCAACCAGGGGCGGCTCGCGCGCCACCACAAGCGCGAGGCCGAGACCGATGCGCTGACCGGGTTGCTCAACCGCCGCGCGTTGTTCGACCTGCACGGCAAAACGCCTGTCGGCGCCTTCATGGCGGTGGTGGTGTTCGACCTCGACGGCTTCAAGGCAATCAACGACCGGTTCGGCCATGCCGCCGGCGACGAGGTGCTGAAGATCTTCGCCGAAGAACTGTCAGGCAATCTGCGCCCGACCGACGTCGCCGCCCGCTTGGGCGGCGAGGAATTCGCGCTGGTGCTGAAGCGCACCTTGCCCGAGATGGTCGAGGGCACGGCCGAACAGATCAGGATGGCTTTTGCGGCGCGAACGATCGAGACCGAGACGGGCCGGCTGAATTGCACGGTGAGCGCTGGTTTCGCGCTCGGCAGCAACGAAGGCGTGAGCTTCGACAAGGTACTCAGCGCCGCCGACAAGGCGCTTTACGCAGCCAAGCGCGGCGGCCGCAACCGCGTGCTCGACACCCGACGCTGCGCTTGAGACTTGCCAGCCGTCAGTGGCGCCCGATCACTTCATTATAGGTGTCGAGGTCGACGTAAAAAACCTTGGTTATTTCGCCCAGCAGATCGTCCTCGTCGTAGCCTTGCGACATCAGGATGTTGATCGCCGTCATGATGTCCACGCGTTCAATGAGGCGTCGCTTCTGATAATCCTCGACAAAACGTTCCATCGCCTTCCCCTGGCAAGTTCTTTGTTGGACGCATTGACCGACAATCACTCTTGGGAAAGCTAGGCGGGCTTGCTTGCGTGGAACTTGCGGCCGAACCCGCCCTTCCCCTCCTTCGCGACTGGTACGGAAAGCGGCCGACTCACCAGGGCCAAGAAAAGACTAGCACGCGGCTTTACACGCGCCAGAGTTAGGAAGGACTGGGTCGCAGAAATATTGGGCTTGCTATCGGCTCACGGGATCGCCTGAAGTCGAGCCGCCCGTTTAGACTGTCAGGTACTTCCGCACATCCGCGCGGTCGAGATCCTCGGCCGGCCCGGTGTGCACGATCCGGCCGCGGTCCATGATGTTGACCTCGTCGGCAAGCTCGCGGCAGAAGTCGAGGTACTGTTCGACCAAAAGCACGGCGATCCCTGCCTGGTCGCGCAGATAGCGGATGGCGCGGCCGATGTCCTTGATGATCGACGGCTGGATGCCCTCTGTCGGTTCGTCGAGCACGAGCAGTTTCGGCCGCATCACCAGCGCCCTGCCGATGGCGAGCTGCTGCTGCTGGCCGCCGGACAGGTCGCCGCCGCGTCGCGACAGCATCTGCTTGAGCACCGGAAACAGCTCGAAGACATGCGCCGGGATGTTGCGGTCGCCACGTCTCAGCGGCGCGAAGCCCGATTCCAGATTCTCGCGCACCGTCAGCAGCGGAAAGATCTCCCTGCCCTGCGGCACGAATGCGATGCCCGACCGGGCGCGGTCATACGCCGCGCTCCGGTCGAGCGCCTTCCCCTCGAAGGCAACGCTTCCGCTCGTCAGCCGGTGATGGCCGACGATCGATCTCATCAAACTGGTCTTGCCGACGCCGTTGCGGCCGAGCACGCAGGTTATCTTGCCTGCATCGGCCTTCAGCGAAACGCCGCGCAGCGCCTGGGCGGCGCCGTAGTGGAGCGTGGCATTGGAGACTTCCAGCATGGTCAACGCCTTCTCCAACGCCGAAGGAAAGCGAAATCGAAACGGTGGAACGGAACGCGCCAGACCATGCTCATCGCCCCAGATAGACTTCGACGACGCGCTCGTCGGCCGAGACGAAATCGAGCGTGCCTTCCGACAGCACCGAGCCTTCGTGCAGGCAGGTGACCTTGACGCCGAGCTCGCGCACGAAATGCATGTCGTGCTCGACGACGATCACCGAATGGTCGCGCGCGATATCCTTGAGCAGCCGTGCGGTTTCCTCCGTCTCGGCGTCGGTCATGCCGGCGACCGGCTCGTCGACGAGCAAGAGTTTTGGGTCCTGCGCGAGCAGCATGCCGATCTCCAGCCACTGCTTCTGGCCGTGGCTGAGATTGGCGGCGAGCTCGTTGCGCTTGTCGCCGAGACGGATGATGCCGAGGATATCGTCGATGCGCCGCGCCTCGGCCGCCGAGCGGCGGTGGAAGAGCGCCGGGAAGATCGAGCGCGGTCCTTTCAGCGCCAGCATCAGATTGTCCTCGACGCTGTGGCTCTCGAAGACGGTCGGCTTCTGGAATTTGCGGCCGATGCCCATCATGGCGATCTCGGCCTCGTCGTGGCGGGTCAGGTCCACTTGGCCGTCGAAGAACACCTCGCCCTCGTCCGGCCGCGTCTTGCCGGTGACGATGTCCATCATCGTCGTCTTGCCGGCGCCGTTCGGCCCGATGATCGCCCGCATCTCGCCCTTGTCGAGCACCAGCGACAGACTGTTGATGGCGCGGAAACCGTCGAAGGAAACCGAGACGCCGTCGAGATAGAGGATGGTGTTCGACTTGCTCATGATCGCTCACTCCGCCGGCTGCGGCTCGGCGCCGGAAGCGGACCATGCGCCCGGGGTCCTCGCCGCCGAGCGCACGATCCTCGGCTCTGGCGCCTCCGGATCAGCGCCGGCTTCCTCAGCGAGCGAAGCCGCGCGCAGCGCGCTGGCCTTGTCGCGCCACGAATCCCACATGCCGACGATGCCCTTGGGCAGCAGCAGCGTGACGGCGACGAACAGCCCGCCCAGCGCGAACAGCCAGAATTCCGGCAAGACGCCGGTGAACCAGGATTTGCCGGCGTTGACGAGCAGCGCGCCAATGATCGGGCCGACGATGGTTCCGCGCCCGCCGACGGCGGTCCAGATCACCACCTCGATCGAGTTTGCCGGGTCGAACTCGCCGGGGTTGATGATGCCGACCTGCGGCACGTAGAGCGCACCGGCGATGCCGGCCATGACCGCGGAGACGGTGAAGGCGAACAGCTTGACGTTCTCGGCCCGCCAGCCGAGGAAGCGGGTGCGGCTCTCGGCGTCGCGCACCGCCATCAGCAGCTTGCCGTATTTGGAGTGCACGATCGCCGCGGTGAGAAGAACCGCGAGCGCAAGCGTGACGGCGCTCGCCGCAAACAGCGCCGAGCGCGTCGCATCGGCCTGCACGTTGAAGCCGAGTATGTCCTTGAAATCGGTCAGGCCGTTGTTGCCGCCGAAACCCATGTCGTTGCGGAAGAAGGCGAGCAGCAGCGCATAGGTCATCGCCTGGGTGATGATCGACAGATAGACGCCGGTGACGCGGCTGCGGAAGGCGAACCAGCCGAAGACGAAGGCGAGCAGGCCGGGCACGGCGAGGACCATGAGCGCCGCGAACCAGAAATGGTCGAAGCCTTGCCAGAACCAGGGCAGTTCCTTGTAGTTCAGGAACACCATGAAGTCCGGCAGGATCGGGTTGCCGTAGACGCCGCGCGAGCCGATCTGGCGCATCAGATACATGCCCATCGCGTAGCCGCCGAGCGCGAAAAAGGCGCCGTGGCCGAGCGAGAGGATGCCGCAATAGCCCCAGACCAGATCGAGCGCGAGCGCCAGCAGCGCGTAGCAGAGATATTTGCCGACCAGCGCCACGATATAGGGCGGAACATAGAGGGCGCTCGTCGGTGAGACCGCCAGGTTGAGCAGCGGCACGATAACGGCCGCCGCCAGCAGGACGAGGATGGCGATGCCGATGCGGCGGTCGGCGGAAAAGAAGCGCTGCGTGATCATGCTTCCACCGCCCTGCCCTTCAGCGCGAACAGGCCGCGCGGGCGTTTCTGGATGAACAGGATGATCAGCACCAGCACGACGATCTTGCCGAGCACGGCGCCGGCATAGGGCTCGAGGAACTTGTTGACGATGCCGAGCGAGAAGGCGCCGACCAGCGTGCCCCAGAGGTTACCGACGCCGCCGAAGACGACGACCATGAAGCTGTCGATGATGTAGCCGCGGCCGAGATTGGGCGAGACATTGTCGATCTGGCTGAGCGCCACGCCTGCAATGCCAGCGATGCCCGAGCCAAGCGCGAAGGTCAGCGCGTCGACCCATGGCGTCTTGATGCCCATGGAGGCGGCCATGCGGCGGTTTGCGGTGACGGCGCGCATCTGTAGGCCCCAGGGCGTACGCTTCATGACATAGAGCAGCACCGCGAACACTAGCAGCGCGAACACCAGGATCCACAGCCGGTTCCAGGTGATCGCCAGCTGGCCGACGTCGAACGAGCCGGACATCCAGGACGGATTGCCGACCTCCTGGTTGGTCGGCCCGAAGATGGTGCGCACCGCCTGCTGCAGGATGAGAGAGACGCCCCAAGTGGCCAGGAGCGTTTCCAGCGGGCGGCCATAGAGGAAGCGGATGATGCCGCGCTCGATGGCAAGCCCGACCAGCGCGGCGACCAGGAAGGCGAGCGGCAGCGCGATGACCAGCGACCAGTCGAACAGGCCGGGGAACGACGTGCGGATCACCTGCTGGACGACGAAGGTGGTGTAGGCGCCGAGCATCACCATCTCGCCATGCGCCATGTTGATGACGCCCATGACGCCGAAGGTGATGGCAAGCCCGATCGCGGCGAGCAGCAGCACCGATCCGAGCGAGATGCCGTACCAGATGTTCTGGCCGGCATCCCACAGCGCCAGCGTCGAGTTGATGCGGCCGATGGCGGCGCTCGCCGCATCCCTGACCGCGCCTTGAGCGTTGGCCTCTGCCGAGGTGAGCAATGAAAGCGCGTCGCGATCGCCGCGCGCAGCGATGACCGAGACGGCGGCCAGCTTGTCGGCTTCCGGCCTGTCGGAGACGAGCACCGACGCCGCCCGCGCCTGCTCGAACATCGCCTTGACGCCGGGATCGGTCTCGGCAGCGATAGCGGCATCGAGCGGTTCGATGTTCGCCGCATCGGGGGCCTTGACCATGGTCGCCGCGGCGGCAAGGCGCACGGCAGGATCCTTGGCCCGCAGCGTCAGCGTGCCCAGCGCATCGCGGATCGTGCGGCGGAGCGCATTGTTGACCTTGATCTTGGCGAGGTCGATCTTCGCGGCGTCGGCTGCCTTGTCACCGCTCAGCGGATCGAGCAGTTCGATGCCGTCGCCGGCCTCCTTGCCGACAAAGACCTGGGAATCGGATTTGCGGATATAGAGATTGCCGTCGGCCAGCGCCGAGAGCGGGCGCTCGACGGCCGGATCGCCGCTCGCGGCCAGTTCGCGCACGACCGCTTCGGTGGCCGCGAAATTCGCAGCGGCGGCAAATTTGGCGATCGTCGCGCGAAGATCGGCCTCAGCCGCGCTCGACGGCAGCAGGCTTGCCATCGTCAGCAGCAACATCAGGCCGATCGAGCGCAACAAGGTCATCGTCTTCAAGCGGCTTCCAGGGGTTCGAGGCTTTCACCCGGGCGGACCGAAAGGCCGCCCGGGCTGCGGTCTCGGATCGTGGGGCCACTCCGCGATCCGACAGACCTGGGGTCACGGACCAAGTCCGGACCGGGATCAGTTGGTGCCCTTGCCGCCGCACTTGCCGGTGGCGACATTGAAGTTGCCGCAGGACAGAGGCGCGCGCCAATCCGAGATCAGGTTCTTGGAGTCGGGCAGGTAGTCGGACCATTCGTCGCCCATCACCAGGCCCGGCGTCTGCGACACGGTCTCGAACTGGCCGTCGGCCTGGATCTCGCCGATCAGCACCGGCTTGGTGATGTGATGGTTCGGCATCATGGTCGAATAGCCGCCGGTGAGATTCGGCACCGATACGCCGACCATGGCGTCGATGACCTTGTCCGGATCGGTGGTGCCGGCCTTCTCGACCGCCTTCACCCACATGTTGAAGCCGATGTAATGGGCTTCCATCGGGTCGTTGGTGGTGCGCTTGTCGTTCTTGATGAACTTGTGCCAGTCGTCGATGAACTTCTTGTTCTCGGGCGTGTCGATGCTCTCGAAGTAATTCCAGGCGGCGAGATGGCCGACCAGCGGACCGGTGTCGAGACCGGCCAGTTCTTCCTCGCCGACCGAGAACGCCATGACCGGAATGTCCTCGGCCTTGATGCCCTGGTTGCCGAGTTCCTTGTAGAACGGCACGTTGGCGTCGCCATTGACGGTCGACACGACAGCGGTCTTCTTGCCGGCCGAGCCGAACTTCTTGATCGCCGAAACCTCGGTCTGCCAGTCGGAGAAGCCGAACGGCGTGTAGTTGACCATGATGTCCTCGGCCGGCACGCCCTTCGATTTCAGATAGGCTTCGAGGATCTTGTTGGTGGTGCGCGGATAGACATAGTCGGTGCCTTCGAGCACCCAGCGCTTCACCGAGCCGCCATCGGCGCTCATCAGATAGTCGACGGCCGGAATGGCCTGCTGGTTCGGCGCGGCGCCGGTGTAGAAGACGTTGCGCTCGCTTTCCTCGCCCTCATACTGGACCGGGTAGAACAGGATGTTGTCGAGCTCCGAGAAGACCGGCAGCACCGACTTGCGCGACACCGAGGTCCAGCAGCCGAACACCGCCGCCACCTTGTCCTTGGAGATCAGCTCGCGCGCCTTTTCGGCGAACAGCGGCCAGTTGGACGCCGGATCGACGACGACCGCCTCGAGCTTCTTGCCGAGTAGGCCGCCCTTGGCGTTCTGCTCCTCGATCAGCATCAGCATGACGTCCTTCAGCGTCGTCTCCGAAATCGCCATCGTCCCCGACAGCGAATGGAGGATGCCGACCTTGATCGTGTCGTCGGCCGCCTTGGCGGGAGCCGACATCGACAGGCCGGCAGCGACTACGCCGGCCGAAAACATTTTTGTTATTGTCGAGAAATTACCCCTCATGTTCCACGCTCCCAAGCTGGTTGTTTTGCATCGCAACATAGCGGTGCAAGCGACGTGCCAAACGCGGGATCATGGTAAGGTTAGGCGCGATAGACGAATAGTTACAGTTGGTTATCGGATAGCCGTCGCACGTATCGGATCCCTGGGATGGATCAGGACTGAGAAAACTTTGCGCACGACTGCCTAAATTTTGCCCAAATGGTAAAAATGCCTAAACTTTAATCTCAGCTACGATGCCGCAATCCGCGAACGGGTTGCGAGACGGCGGCAAAATGGGGCAAGGTCGCCGCGCAAACGAGCGACGTCATGGCCTTACGCATCATCCTGAGCTTCCTGCTTCTCGTCTCCGCCGCCGGCAGCGCCCGCGCCGACTTCACCGACGGCAGGCTGCCCGACGGGACCTATCACTGCGAGGTCTACCTGCTCGGCCTGTTCTTCAATCTCGGCGACATCACCATCAAGGGCAATGTCTATAGCGGCCCGGTGACCTTCGGCACCGCGGCAACCTACAACTACCAGATGAATCCCAATGGCGAGATCAGCTGGCTCGGACCGCTCGGCGGCTACACCAGCGGCGGCAACTCGATCTCGATGACGCAGGCGACGCTCGACGGCCCGGGCAGCCCGTCCTTCGACATCATCATGAAGCAGCCCGACGGCGCCTTCACGGCGTCGACCTGCACTAAGGGATAGCGGCGGCCCGCCCGCTTCTCCATCGCAACACGCTCTCTCATGTCATGCGGCTGTTGCCGAAGCGGCTTAGGCAGCGCCTGTCGTCAACATCCACCTTGAGAGGCAGACACGATGGCCAATTCTCCGTCTTCACCCTCCCCTGTTATCCGCGACGTCATTGCCGCGCGCGTCTCGCGCCGCAACATGCTGAAAGGCGGCCTCACCTCCGGCGCGCTGATCGCAGGCGGCAGCTTCGTCGGCTCCTTGTTTGCCGGCGAAACACATGCCGCCGCCGCTCAATCCACCCTTGGTTTTCCCGAGCTGAAGCGGGTCTATGACAAGACGCACGCAGCGGCCGAAGGTTATGAGACCACCATCGTCGCCCGTTGGGGCGATCCGCTTGCGGCGGGCCTGGCCGACTTCGACGGCAACAAGGTCGCCGCCGACGAGCAGGAAAAGCGTTTTGGCTACAATTGCGACTACATCGCCTTCATGCCGCTGCCCAAGGGTGAGGTGAACTCCGACCATGGCCTGCTCTGCGTCAACAACGAGTACATTTCACCGAACGTGATGTTCCCGGGGATGACCGAGGACGACGCCGGCAAGGCAATGACTAGGGAACAGGTCGATCTCGGCCTCGCCGCCATGGGCCATTCGATCGTCGAGGTGATGCTGAAGGACGGCAAGTGGCAGACCATCGAGAACAGCCCGCTCAACCGCCGCATCACAGCCAACACCGAGATGACCGTCTCCGGCCCGGCCGCCGGCCATGCCCTCATGCGGACCTCCGCCGATGCGACCGGCCTGAAGGTCCTCGGCACCAGCTACAATTGCAGCGGCGGCGTTACCCCCTGGGGCACCGTGCTGACATGCGAGGAAGGCGTTTCAGACCTCTTCGGCGGCGACCCGAAGGAGGCGCCGACCGCCGATATCCTCGACCGCTACGGCTTTGACGGCTCCGACGTCTACGGCCGCGGCCGCTTCCACGACCGCTTCAACATCGACAAGGAGCCCAACGAAACCAACCGCTTCGACTGGGTGGTCGAGATCAACCCGTACGATCCGCAGTCGAAGCCGGTGAAGCGCACCGCGCTCGGCCGCATGTCGCATGAAGCCTCGACGGTCGTGCGCAACAAGGACGGCCGCATCGTCGTCTACATGGGCGACGACGACTATTTCGAATACATGTACCGCTTCGTCTCGGCCAAGCCCTACGACGCGGCGAACCCGGCTTCCGGCAAGGACCTCCTCGACGACGGCGTGCTCTCGGTGGCGCGGTTCGATGCCGACGGCTCGATGACGTGGCTGCCGCTGGTGCACGGCCAGGGCAAGCTCACCGCCGAGAACGGTTTTGCGGACCAGGCCGAGGTGCTGCTGAAGACCCGCCTTGCCGCCGACGCCCTCGGCGCGACGCCGATGGACCGGCCGGAAGATATTGAAACCAACCCGGTCACCGGCCGCGTCTATGCCGTCATGACCAAGAACAAGAAGCGCGACGAATCCAAGGTGAACCCGGCCAACACGCGGCCGGAAAACCTCTGGGGCCACATCGTCGAACTGATCCCGCCCGGCGGCCGCGGCGCCGACGCCGACCATACCGCCGACAAATATGCCTGGGACCTGTTCGTGCTCTGCGGCAATCCCAAGGACGCCAAGGTCGGCGCGACCTTCCATCCCGACACCTCGGACAACAGCTGGTTCGTCTGCCCCGACAACATCGCCTTCGATCCGGCCGGCCGGTTGTGGGTTGCGACCGACGGCGCCAACGACTTCGACCTGCCGGACGGTATCTATGGTGTCGACACCGAGGGTGCGGCGCGCGGCTTGCCGAAGTTGCTGTTTACCTGCCCGCACGGCGCCGAGGCGACCGGCCCCTGCTTCACGCCCGACGGCACGACGCTGTTCCTGTCGGTCCAGCATCCGGCCGAGGACGCCGAGACGCTCGATAAGGTGCAGACGCTGTGGCCCGACTTCAAGGACGGCCAGCCGCCGCGCCCGTCGGTCGTCGCCATCCGCCGCAAGGACGGCCAGCCGGTCGGTGCCTGAGGCGACCGCGCGCCTGCATAAACAAGGCGCGGAACCTGATCGAGTTTCCGCGCCAGCAGGCAGCCGGAAGGTGGAACTAGAGCAATTCCAGGAAAAGTGTGAGCGGTTTTCCGTCCGGAATTGCGTAAAAACAAGGAGATAGGGCGTTTCGCCGTTTCCGTGAAACGGTGAAACGCACTAGATGCCTTTCGCCGATATCTGGGCGGCTATGCAGTCGGCCCGGCGCATGGCCGGCGACACGATCGTCAGTGTCGGGTTTTTGGCGCCGCCGGTGGTGAACTGGCCGCCGTCAGAGACGAGATCGCCGAAAGCCAGGGCCTGACGACACCCAAATTCATCTCGACCCTCTGTGACGAGGCGATCGAGATCAACGGCCAGATCGCCAATTTCGTTTCGATGCTTCGCACGACCTGCGCGCTCTATCTGCGCGGCCACCGGCCGGCGGCGCAAGAACAGGCGGCACTGAAACAGGTGGCAGCCTAGCTCTCAACCGCCACTTCGAGCGCCAGGCGCGTCATGTCGGTGAACAGCGCCTGGCGTTCGGAATAATCGGTCTGCTCGCCCGTGGCGACGTGGTCGACCACCGTCAGCAGCGACAAGGCGCGCGCACCGAACCGCGCCGAGATGCGGTAGAGCGCGCTGGTCTCCATATCGACTGCCAGCGCGCCGAGCGCCCTGGGCTCGTCGAACCGGGCACGGCCATCGGGATGATGGAAGACGTCGCTGCAGACCGTGAGCCCGGCGCTGCAGGCGATGCCGAGATCAGCGGCCCGCCGCAGCGCCAGCGCGTGAAGCGCCTCATCGGGCCCCGCCGGCTGGTAAAGTCCGAACACCTGCCCGCTGATGGCCCCTTCGGCGCGTACGGCACTGGAAATGACCAGGCCCCGCAGCGGAACGCTCTCCGACAGCCCGCCACATGTTCCGGTGCGGATCAGCGTCCTCACGCCGTGATAATCCAGCAGCTCATGGGCATAGATCAGGAAGGACGAGACACCGATTCCGGTCGCATGGATGCTGACCGGCTTGCCGCGGAACCGGCCGGTGAATCCAAGCGCGCCACGGCGGCGATTGACGCAGCGCGGCGCCTCGAGAAAAGTTTCCGCCATCCATTCAGCGCGCTCGGGATCACCCGGCAGCAGCACCGTTTCGGCGTAGTCTCCCCTGCCCGCCTCGATGTGCGGCGTCACGCGCTATCACCCCCATGATCGGACCCATCGATCTCCATCATGGCAGGGTCGCAGCAATGTGCAAGCGATAGCTGTTTTAGGATTCCAGCACGTCCTTGACGATCGTCGCCAGCTGCTTGAGCGAGAAGGGCTTGGGCAGGAAGCCGAAATGCGCGTCGGCCGGCAGGTTTTTGGCGAACGCGTCCTCGGCATAGCCGGAAACGAAGACGAACTTGATGTCCGACTGCCGCTTGCGCAGCTCGCCGAGCAGCGTCGGGCCGTCCATCTCGGGCATCACCACGTCGGACACGACGATGTCGACCTTGCCGCCGAGGGCCTCGAAGACCTCCAGCGCCTCGACCCCGGAAGACGCTTCGTGCACCGTGTAGCCGCGCGAGGTCAACGCCCTGACGCCACCCATGCGAACGGCATCCTCGTCCTCGACCAGAAGCACTGTTGCGGAGCCGGACAGGTCTTTTGCGTTGTCGACCGGCTTGGCGGGCACCGAAGCCGCTGCCGTCTCGCCTGCCTCGACAACCTTCTTTGCCTCCGCGACATGGCGCGGCAGGAAGATGCGGAACACCGTTCCCTTGCCGACTTCGGAATCGCAATAGATGAAGCCGCCCGTCTGCTTGATGATGCCATAGACCATCGAGAGGCCAAGGCCTGTACCCTTGCCGACCTCCTTGGTGGTGAAGAAGGGCTCGAAGATCTTCTTCAGCACGTCCGGCGCGATGCCGCTGCCGGTGTCCTCGACCTCGACCAGCACATAGTCGGCCGGCGCAAGCTCGCGATAGGCGAAGGACTTGCACTCCTCCGTGGCGACGTTGCGGGTGCGCACGGTAAGGTCGCCGCCGGCGGGCATCGCGTCGCGCGCGTTGACGGCGAGATTGACCACCACCTGCTCGAACTGGCCGATGTCGACCTTGACCGGCCACAGATCGCGGCCGTGGTCGATCTTCAGCCTGATGTCGTTGCCGACCAGGCGGGCAAGCAGCATCCGCAGATCGGCGAGCACATCGGTCAGGTTGAGCACTTCCGGCCGCAGCGTCTGCTTGCGCGAGAAGGCGAGCAATTGCCGAACCAGCGACGCCGCGCGGTTGGCGTTCTGCTTGATGTTCATGATGTCGGGGAAGGACGGGTCCGACGGCCGGTGGTTGGTGAGCAGAAGGTCCGACGCCATGATGATGGCGGTGAGCACGTTGTTGAAGTCGTGCGCGATGCCGCCCGCGAGCTGGCCGACCGCCTGCATCTTCTGGCTCTGCGCCATCTGGCCCTCGAGCGCCTTCTGCTCGGTGGTCTCGACGGCGTAGACGATGGCCGACTCCTCCACTCCCTCGCCGCCGGCGCCGTCCGCGACCGCGTTGACGTAGAAGCGGATGTGGCGCTCCTCATTGCCGGGCAGCAGCGAGTCGATCGGCTCGATATTGGCCTGCCGCTGCCGCGCCCTTTCGAAGGCGGCGGCGAAGGCCGACCGGTCGCGCTCATGCACGACGGTCTCGAAGCGCACGCGCCGGTCGACCGCGTCGCGGTCGACGACGGACGAAAACAGCGACAGGAACGGCGCGTTGGTGCGCAGGATGCGCCCGCCGGGATCGACGCCGGCAATCGCCATCGGCGTCGAGTTGAAGAAGCGGGTGAAGCGGACCTCCGAGGCGCGCAGGTCCGCGGAAGCGTCCTCGCCCTGGGTGCGGTTGAGAACGATGGTGCGCGTCGGCCCGTTCACGCCTTCGCGGCTCGCCGAAACGCGGTGCATGAAGCGGACCGGCAGCGCCTGGCCGCTCATTGTCGTGAGATCGAGGTCGATGACGGCATTGCGCGTGGTGCCGGGATCCGCCTTGACCGAGCGGACGAGCGCCATGCCGTCGCCGGCGACGATCTCCGGCAGCGTGACCGCGCCCGGAGTGAAGCTGGCAAGGTCGATGCCCAGCCATTCGGCAAGCGTGGCGTTGATATAGGTGACGCGGCCTTCCTGGTCGGCCGAGAAGAAGCCGGCCGGCGCGTGGTCGAGATGGTCGATCGCCTTTTGCAGGTCGAGGAAGAAGCGCTCCTGCTCCGCCCGCTCCTGCGAGATGTCGGCGATCTGCCAGGCAAGCATCGGCAGCCGCTGGCCCGGCACGTTGAAGGCGCGGGCCCGGGTGCGATACCAGCGCGCGCCGGGCTCGGCCCCGGGCTTGATCGACTGCGCCAGGCGGAATTCACCGTCGCCGGGCTGGCCGTCGCGCAGGCCGGACGCCAGCCGGTAGATGGTCATCGAGGCCTCGGGAACATCGGAAAGCAGCCCCTCGACCGTCTTGAGGTCCGCCGCCGAAGCGGCGCCCGTCATGTCGGCATAGGCCCGGTTGGCGTAGATGACGCGGCCCTTGGTGTCGGTGACCAGGAGACCTTGCGACATCGAATCGACGAAGGCTTTGGACAGTTCGTCGCCGGTCGAACGCGGGGCGATCTGCACGAAGCCGATCGCCGTCGCGAACAGAAAGCCGACGCCGATCATGGCGAGCACGCCCAGCATGCCGAGCAGGAACGGATCGCCGAGACGCTCGCGGAACAGCCCGAAGACGACCGCGGCGCCGGTCAAAACGACGATGAAGACGATGAGCCTTGCGACGGCGCCCGGACGCGTGTTTTGGTCGACGATCGGTACCGGATAGAAATCGCCGCGCGTTTCCTTGGCCATGTGCCCCCTGCTCGTGATTCCGATGCCCCGACACCCGCGAACGGCCGGTTGAATCACATTCTCCTGTAGCGGAAAAGGCCCCGGCGGCAAATGTCCGATAAAATCAACGAATCATGTTTCAAACTGTTCACGATGCGTGATGCGAACTTGCGGTCGCTAGTCCCAACGGTCTAGTGTCGCCTCACCTCAGGAAGGCGATTGGGTGCACCGATGCTGCAGTGGCTGGATAGCGTGGCGGGTCCGGGTTATGTCGCAGCAATCCTGTGGACGTTTGCAGCCCTTGTCCTGCTGGTCGTCGTCCTCCTCGTCATCAAGGTCGTCCGCAACCTGACTTTCGGCACCTTCGTTGCCGGCGGCAGGAACCGCAAGACGCGGCTCGCCGTCATGGACGCCACCGCCGTCGACAGCCACCGCCGCCTGGTGCTGGTGCGACGCGACGATATCGAACACCTGATCCTTATCGGCGGCCCGACGGACGTCGTGGTCGAACGCGACATCAGGCTGGTGGCGCCCCGCCGCCCGGCGCTGACCGGCGACAGCGGCCAGCAGCAGGCCGCCACGCCGCGCCCGCGGGCGCCGCAGCCCGCGCCGGCGCCGGCAAGGCAATCTCCGGCGCCTGCGCCTGCTCCGGTCACAGAGCCCACGGCGCGGCCGCGCACGGTGACCTCCGCGCCCAAGCCGGTCGCCCCCAGTCAGCCGACCGCGAAAGTCATGCCGCTCCCTGCCTATGGAACGCCGAATGGCAGTGTCCGACACGCCCCGCCACCGCCCTCCAACGACTCGATCGACGATACGCTGATGAACGAACTCGAGGCATCGCTGGAGGAGTCGCATCCCAAACCGGCGATCAGCAAGCCGGCGGCAAAACCTTCGCTCGACGACGAGATGACCAAGCTTCTCGGCGAGTTGGCCAGCCACAAACGTTGACTGGGCCTCGACCGGCTCTAAACCTATGGTCGGAAAAGAAAATGGCCGGGAAACCCGGCCATTTTTCAATTCATGCGATCCGCATCAATCGTCGCGGTAGACCTTCTCGCGGCGCTCGTGGCGCTCCTGCGCCTCGATCGACAGCGTCGCGATGGGGCGGGCGTCGAGCCGCTTCAGCGCGATCGGCTCGCCTGTTTCCTCGCAATAGCCGTAGGTGCCTTCGTCGATGCGCTGCAGCGCCGAATCGATTTTCGAGATGAGTTTGCGCTGGCGATCGCGGGCGCGCAGTTCGATGGCACGGTCGGTTTCGGAAGAGGCGCGGTCGGCCAGGTCGGGATGGTTGGCGTTTTCTTGCTGGAGGATTTCGAGGGTTTCACGCGCTTCGCGAAGGATATCGTTCTTCCATGTGATAAGCTTCATGCGGAAGTAAGATTTCTGCCGTTCGTTCATGAACGGCTCGTCTTCGGAGGGTACGTAATCGGCGGTAACGATGTCGTTCATTCGACTCACCCAACAACCCCAAATTTGGCGCCTATATATTCGCGGACAAGGGGCTGCACAAGCGTAAACGGCAACAGTTTCACGCAATTGTTAGTCTCGCGGCGGCAGACATTCGCAACAGCCTCTTCTCAACGGCCAGTGTCGAATTCATCAGCGAATCGGCGCGGTTGCACGTCGTCGACCATTGTGCACGACGCCGTTCTGGTGACTAATCGCCAAAACGCTCAGCGCATTCAGCACAAAGGGGGAGCCGGTTGAGCAGACTTTATCTGTTGAGGCATGCCAAGGCCGGATGGGCGCTGCCGGGCGTGCGCGACTTCGATCGTCCGCTCGACGAATCCGGCATGGCCGATGCCGAGGCGATGGGCGATGCCATGCGGACCCGCGACTACGTGCCGGACGTCACGCTCTGCTCCAACGCCAAGCGGGCGCGGCAGACGCTGGAAGCGATTGCGGCCCGCACCGACACCGGCCGGGTGCTGTTCTTCGACACGCTCTACAGCGAGGATGCCGCCGGCTACCTCGACATCATCCGCAAGAATGGCGGGGCCGGCTCGTTGCTGGTCATCGGCCACAATCCGATGACGGAGGACCTCGCCATGGCGGTGTCGGGCGATGGCGACGAGGCCGCGCGCGGCATGCTCAACCACGGTTTTCCCACCTCCGGCCTCGCCGTCGTGCGTTTTCCCGGCAATCTCGGTGAAGCAGGTCAGGGCAACGGCTATCTCGAGGCCTTTCTCACTCCCGCCGATCTCTGACACCATTTCAAACGCCTCGCCCAAGGCCTATATCGGGCCCGACGGACGACCCAGAGGCAAATTTGGCATCATCGCTGACCACTTTCACCGACGAGGCAAGGATTGCGCTCGACACGTTGTCGGGCCGGGCCGTGGGGCTCTTCTCTCCATCGCTGCGCCTGGGCGTCACCGGTCTTTCCCGCGCTGGCAAGACGGTGTTCATATCCGCTCTCGTGCACAACCTTATCCATGGCGGGCGGCTGCCGCTGTTCGAGGCGCAGAAATCGGGCCGCATCGCCCGCGCCTTCCTCGAGGAGCAGCCGGACGACGCCGTCCCGCGCTTTCAGTACGAGGACCATGTCGCGGCCCTGGTCGACGACCGCGCCTGGCCGGATTCGACGCGCGCCATTTCCGAGCTGCGGCTGACCATCGAATACGAGTCGGCCTCCGGCTGGAACCGCCTGTTTTCGGCTGGGAAGCTGTCGGTCGACATCGTCGACTATCCGGGCGAATGGCTGCTTGATTTGCCGCTGCTTGGCAAATCCTTCGCCGATTTCTCGCGCGAGGCCGTCGAACTGGCGTCTCTGCCCGTGCGCTCCGACCTGTCGCAGGACTGGCTGGCGCAGGCCGCCAAGATCGATCCGGACGCCGACGCCGACGAAATGACCGCGCGTCGTCTCGCCGAGAGCTTCGCCGCCTATCTCAGGGCCTGCAAGCTCGACGAACGCGCGCTGTCGACCCTGCCGCCCGGCCGTTTCCTGATGCCGGGCGATCTCGAAGGCTCGCCGGCGCTGACCTTTGCGCCGCTGATGAGGCTGTCGGATCGACGCCCCCGTTCCGGATCGCTGCAAGCGATGATGGAGCGCCGCTACGAGGCCTACAAGACGCATGTCGTGAAACCGTTCTTTCGCGAGCATATCACCCGCCTGGACCGGCAGATCGTGCTGATCGACGCCATGCAGGCGCTCAACGCCGGCCCGGCCGCCATGGCCGATCTGGAGCGGGCCGTCACCGAGATCCTCTCCTGTTTCCGGCCCGGGCGCGGCAACATCGTCACCGACCTGTTTTCCAGACGCATCGACCGCATCCTGGTGGCGGCGACCAAGGCCGACCAACTGCACCATGAAAGCCATGACCGGCTGCAGGCGATCGTGCGCAGGCTGGCCGATCGGGCCGTCGCGCGGGCGAATTTCAGCGGCGCCGATGTCGATGTGGCAGCCATGGCGGCGGTGCGCTCGACCCGCGAAGGCACGGTCAAACAAGGCCGCGAAACGCTGCCGGTGATCATCGGCACGCCATTGAAAGGCGAGAAGATCAACGGCGAGACATTCGACGGCAAAGCCGAAACAGCCATATTTCCCGGTGACTTGCCGGAGAAAGCCGATGCCGTGTTCGACCATTCCGGGCCGCAGCCTGAAGACACCGAACCGGCGATCCGCTTCGTGCGTTTCCGCCCGCCGAAGCTCGAGCGGACGGCCGAAGGCGTCACGCTGTCCTTGCCGCATATCCGGCTCGACCGCGCGCTGCAGTTCCTGATCGGAGATCATCTGGCATGACCGCGCCCCGCAAACCGGCAGCCTTCCGCATCGAGCCGGAGGCAACGCCAAGGCGGGAGCCGCCGCATAAGCATGGTGCGGATGAACAGCCCGTGCGTAAGCCACGCGCCGCCAGGTCCGACGTCGCCGTCGTCATTCCTTCCGAGATCGACGTCTTCGACGAGCCGGACATCGAGCAGGCCGCGCCGCCGCCGGCGACCGCCCCAAGGAGACGCTCGCTGCTGGCACGCCTGTTTTTCGGCGCTTTCGGGGTGCTTGTCTCGCTTGCGATCGGCCTGTGGACGGACCAGCTCATCCGCGACCTCTTCGCGCGCGCCGAATGGTTGGGCTGGCTGGCGGCCGGCGTGGCGGCGATCGCGCTTTTGTCGCTGCTCGTCATCCTCATCCGCGAATTCCTAGCCGTAGCGCGCCTCGCCGAAGTCGAGAAGCTGCAGCGGCTGGCCCTGGATGCGGTGGCGCGCGACGACCCCAAGGCCGCGCGCGCCCTGGTCGATGAGCTTTCCACCTTTGTCGCCGCCAAACCGGAGACCGCGGCCGGCCGCCGCGCGCTCGCCGAACTGCGCGGCGAAATCATCGACGGCGGCAACCTCGTGCGGCTTGCCGAGACCGAGATCCTGTCGCCGCTCGATGCCCGCGCCAAGACGATGATCCTGGAGGCCGCAAAGCGCGTCTCGCTGGTGACGGCGGTCAGCCCGCGCGCGCTTGTCGACGTCGCCTATGTCGTGTTCGAGGCAGGCAGGCTGATCCGGCGCCTGTCGGAACTCTATGGCGGCCGTCCCGGCACACTGGGCTTCTTCCGGCTGGCGCGCGGTGTGCTCGCCCATCTGGCGGTGACCGGCTCGATCGCCGTCGGCGACAGTTTCGTGCAGCAGATCGTCGGCCACGGCCTCGCGGCGAAGCTCTCGGCAAAGCTTGGCGAAGGCGTGGTCAACGGCATGATGACCGCGCGCATCGGCATCGCGGCGATGGAGACGACGCGCCCGCTGCCTTTCATCGCGGCAAAGCGACCGGGACTAGGCGATTTCCTCTCGGCATTGACCTCGTTCGCGACCCGCAAGGAGGGCCAAAGCGAGCAATAAGGCAGAGAAGTAAGGTAAATGCAGAAACGGCCGCCAGTGACGAAGCATTAACCAATCTTCTTCATGGTCACTCTGGTTCCAACAGCAGACTCGTTCGTGCCGGGTGTCGTCGATGAAAAGCGTAATCTTGTCCTGCGTCATGACCGCTGCGGTCGCCGCGCCGCTCGGCCTTGCCGAAAGGGCCTTTGGAGCAGAGCCCGACAAGCAGTTTTTCCGTTCGGTCGAAGGCAAATGGGTGGGCCCCGGCGAAATCATCGCCGGCAAATACAAGGGCACGAAATTCACCTGTAATTTCAACGGCTCCACGCCGGACGGCAAGGTCGGCATGACACTTGACGGCGACTGCCGGGTCGGCGTCTTCACCCAGAAGATGTCCGCGACCGTCGAACGCCGGGGTCGGGATGGCTACAAGGGCAACTTCATGGGCGGTTCGACCGGCAACGGGATGGACATCGTCGGCGGCAATGTCGTCGATCCCCAGAAGGTCGTTTTCACCATCAACCGCAATCAGTTGAACGGCGTCATGCAGGCGCGCGTCCCCGACGACAATTCGATGACCGTGACGGTCGCCGTGCGGGTCAACAAGCAACTGGTGCCGGTCATCGGCATGAGCCTGAAGCGGATCGACACGGTCGAGGTCGGTTCCATCGCGAAAAACTGAGCAAACGCGCTCAGCCAGGCAAACAAAAGGCGGCAGCCTATGGCCACCGCCTTCTTTCGTTTTGACTTCGCTCAACCCTTGATGGCGGCGGTCACTTCGTCATAAGCCTTGCAGGCTTCGTCAAGCGTCGTGGCGTTCTGATATTTCGTCGTCACGGCCTGCACCTTGGCCGTCAGATCGGCCGCCTTGGTCGGATCCTTGGTGATTGCTTCCTGAAGCGCGGCGGTCATGTCCTGCGCCTTCTTGGTTGCCATCTCCTGCGTGCACTCCGGCCCCTTGGAGCACGCCGAGGCGGCCAGCGCCGCAACACCGACGGCAACGAGCAAAAACTTCCTCATGTCAGTCATCTCCTCAAAAAAGGCAGCGGCCCATCGCCGCTGCCTTCCAATGGCCGAAGCCGACCGTGCCTTAACCGCTGATTGTGGGATCACGCAACGACCAGCTCTCGTAAACTTGTGTAACGAGGCTGCAACAGGAGTTTGCCGCCAGGCTCCTCGTCTGTTTCCCGCCTAAGGTCCGTGCTCTTCCCGTCATGCTCGTCGCCCTTGCCTCTCGGTCCTCCTGCATGCAAGGAGTGCTCCGAGACAACGGGAAGACAGGAATGGCGGCTGAGGCATCGGGCAGCGATCTCGTACAGGTGGTGGCGCTGCTTGCTGCCGGCGTGGTCGCGGTGCCGATCTTCAAGCGCATGGGGCTGGGCTCCATCCTCGGCTACCTCGCTGCTGGCGTGGTGATCGGGCCGTTCGGCCTGCGTGTCTTTTCCGAATCGGAAGCCATCCTCCACGTCGCCGAGCTCGGCGTCGTCATGTTCCTGTTCATCATCGGCCTCGAAATGCAGCCGTCGCGGCTCTGGGGCCTGCGCCGCGAAATCTTCGGGCTCGGCGCGCTGCAGGTCGGCGTCTGCGCGGTTCTCTTGACGCTTGTGGGCCTGGCCGGAGGCTTTCCGATCGCGCAGTCCTTCGTCGCCGGCGCCGGCTTCGTGCTGACCTCGACGGCGATCGTCATGCAATTGCTCGAGGAGCGCGGCGAGATCGCCACGCCCAAGGGTCAACGCATCGTCTCGATCCTTCTCCTCGAAGATCTGATGATCGTGCCGCTTCTGGCCCTGGTTGCTTTCCTGGCGCCGGGCGGCGCGGAGACCAGCCTGTCCGAGCGGCTGACCGAGGTCGGCATCGGCATCGCGGCGATCGTCGGGCTGGTGGTGGCGGGGCGTTATCTGCTCAACCCGCTGTTCCGCATCCTCGCCGATGCCCGCGCCCGTGAGGTGATGACCGCCGCTGCACTGCTGGTCGTTCTGGGATCGGCTTTGGCCATGCAGCTTTCCGGCCTGTCGATGGCGATGGGCGCTTTCCTCGCCGGCGTGCTGCTCTCCGAATCGACCTTCCGCCACCAGCTCGAAGCCGACATCGAGCCGTTCCGCGGCATCCTGCTAGGCCTGTTCTTCCTCGCCGTCGGCATGTCTCTCGATCTCGGCGTCGTCGCCCAGAACTGGCGCCTCGTCGCGATCTACGTCGTCGCCTACATGATCATGAAGGGGCTCGGCATCTACATCGTCGCGCGCATGCTCAAGAGCGGCCACCGCGAGGCGCTGGAACGAGCGGTCTTCATGGCGCAGGGCGGCGAATTCGCTTTCGTGCTCTATTCCTCGGCGACCGCGGTCGGCATCATCGACGGCCGCGCCAACGCCACGCTGACCGCCATCATCATCATCTCCATGGTGCTGACGCCCCTCGCCATCGTGGCGCTGCGCTATCTCACGCCGCGCGACGAGCAGTCGCTTGAAGGCGTCGACATCGCCGACGGGCTGACAGGCAGCGTGCTGATCATCGGCTTCGGCCGCTTCGGCCAGATCGCCAGCCAGCCGCTGCTTTTGCGCGGCCTCGACGTCTCGATCATCGACAACGAGGTCGAAATGATCCAGGCGGCGGCCGATTTCGGCTTCAAGGTCTATTACGGCGACGGCACGCGGCTCGACATCCTGCATGCGGCCGGCGCCGGCCGGGCGCGCGCCGTGCTGATCTGCGTTGACAAGCCAGACGCGGCAGTGCGCATAGCGCAGCTGATCAAGGCCGAATTCCCGCTGGTCACCATCCTGGCGCGGGCCTTCGACCGCGGCACCGCGCTGCAGCTTGTGCGCGCAGGCGTCGACTATCAATTGCGCGAGACCTTCGAATCGGCGCTTGTGTTCGGCGGCTCGGCGCTGGAAGCGCTGGGCGTCGACCCGGAAGAGGTCGCCGAGGTCATCGAGGATGTCCGCCGCCGCGACGAAGCCCGCTTTGAAACGCAATTGGCCGAGGGCGTGCGCGCCGGCCAGCGCTTCCTCAAAGGCAATATCGGCACGCCGATCCCGACGCCGCTTACCCAGCCGCGCCGTGCCGGCCGGGCGCTGAACGAAGAGACGGCCGGCGTGCTGAACAAGGCCGAAACGCAGAGCTGAAAGGCAACGCATGGCAGAACTCGATCCGCGAGCGCTTTCCGTCACCAGATTCTGGCGCGATGCCGGCGAGGACGCCTGGTTCGAGAAGAGCGACGCCTTCGACGCCGATTTCCGCAGCCGCTTCCTGGAGCTGCACCATGCCGCCGCCAGGCGTGAATGCGACGACTGGAACGCCCATGCCGAGGGATCGCTGGCGCTGATGATCCTGCTCGACCAATTCCCGCGCAACTGCTTTCGCGGCACCGGGCACATGTATGCCACCGATTCGCTGGCCAGGCACTTCGCGGACAAAGCGATTGCCGCAGGTCACGATCTGGCGCTCGACGAAATCGTGCGCGTCTTCCTCTACCTTCCGTTCGAGCATTCGGAATCGCTTGGCGATCAGAAGCGGGGGGTGGATCTGATCGCCGCCAGGGCGCCGGACGATCTCAAATACGCCAAGGAGCACCTGGAAATCATCGAGCGCTTTGGCCGCTTTCCGCACCGAAACAAGATGCTCGGTCGCGAAACCACACCCCAGGAACAGGCATTTCTCGACGGCGGCGGTTTCTCCGGCTGATCAGTTTCAGAGTTAAGGCATGTTTCCCGAAAGTGGTCCCGCTTTCGGGACAAGGACATGCGCAAAATCAAACTCTAAAGCGCATGGAGCGAATCTGAAAGATCGCTACGCGCTTTGATTGAGCCACCACTCGCGGCCGGACGGCAGCCGTTCGATCCCCGATGCATCCACGGCGCCGAGCCGCTCCGACACGCTTTTGCCGCCGACCGCAAGGTCGGGCGCGATCTCGGCCAGCGGCGCCAGCACGAAGGCCCGTTCCAGCATGCGGGGGTGCGGCACCTCGAGCCCGGTCTCGTGGATCACACGGTCGCTGAAAACCAGGATGTCGATGTCGATCAGGCGCGGCCCCCAGCGCTCCTCGCGCACCCGCTTCAGGCGCCTTTCGACGTCGAGGCAAAGATCGAGCAGCGCGCGCGGCGACAGCGCCGTTTCGATCGCGGCCGCGGCGTTGAGGAAATCCGGCTGGTCGAGCTTGCCCCAGGGCGGCGTGCGGTAGAGCGAGGAGACGGCGGTGACGCGTGTCCTGTCGTCGCCGTCCAGCATGCGCAATGCCGCGACCATGGATTTCGCCGGATCGCCGAGATTGCCGCCGAGACTGAGATAGACGGCGTTATTGGGGCCAGACAACGGTCACCTCGACATGATCGAGCACGCCCGGCACCGGGGCGTTCGGCTTGCGCACCGTGATCTCGGCCTTCCTGATCTGCGGAAACCGCGCGGCAAGCGCCTTCGCCACTTCCAGCGCCAGCGCCTCGATCAGGAAGCGGCGGTGTCCGGTGATGATCTTCTCGATGACCGCGAAGGCGATGCCATAGTTGACGGTGTCCTCGATGGAGTCCTCCTCCAGCGGGCGGCTGGGCTCGACGGTCAGCTCGGCATCGACATAGAACCGCTGGCCAAGCGTCTCCTCCTCGTCCAGCACGCCGTGCCGGGCAAAGAAGGCGCAGTTCTTCATGCGGATGACATACATGGTCAGCGTCCGGGCGGAAGGTCGTTTTCGCGTGCCAGCATAGCATCGGCCACCGCCAGCGCATCCACGTTGATTGCGACATCATGGACGCGAAAAAGATCGGCTCCCTTCAGCCGCAGGATGACGCTGGTGGCCGCGGTGCCGGCCGCGCGCTCGGCCGGCTCGCGTCCGGTGACGCCGCCGATGAAACGCTTTCGCGACGTCCCCGCCATCAGCGGAAAGCCGAGCGCCTGAAGCTCCGAGAACCGCGCCATCAGGTCGAGGTTTTCCTCAGTCGTTTCCTTGGCGAAACCGAAGCCGGGGTCGAGCACGATCTGTCCATCGGAAACATTCCTGGCGCGCGCGATCTCCAGCGATTTGCGCAGGAACAGGAACTGGTCCTCGATCACATCAGGCAGCTTCTGCCGCTCGCGGCCGGTATGCATGATGATCAGCCCGGCGCCCGTCTCGGCGGCAACCCGCGCGATGCCGGGCTCGCGCTGCAGTCCCCAGACATCGTTGACGATATGCGCTCCGGCGGCAACGGCTCGCCGCGCGGTATCCTCGCGATAGGTGTCGACCGAGATCAGCGCCTCGCCCGATGCCGCAAGCGCCTCGATGACCGGCAGCACCCGCGCCTGCTCTTCCTCGGCGCTGATCGGAGCAAAGCCTGGCCGCGTCGATTCCCCGCCGACATCGATGACGGCCGCGCCCTCTTCCGCCATGCGACGCGCCTGGGCTATCGCCTTCTCCGGCGCGATGAACAGACCGCCGTCGGAAAAACTGTCCGGCGTGACGTTGAGGATGCCGACCACGACTGCCTTGGGGCCGAGGTCGAGATGGCGTCCATGCGCGAGCTGCCACCGCCTTGTCGTCATTGTCCATCAACCATGCGTGATCCGCGCGAAATCAATTCCGTTGCGCTGGCAAGGCCCGTAAAGCAAGGTGCAAGAAGAGGCAACATGATGAACCGCTCCCTGCTCTGTGTCCTGATGCTGACTTTCGCCGCCATGCCGGCCGGCGCAGCCAATCTGGTCAAGTCCTACAGCTATTTCAGCGTCGGCGGCCGCACGCTGGACGACATCGAAAAGCAGCTGACGAAGAACGGCCCTGAAGTGAAGAGCACCGGCTCCAGGCACCCAGGCGCCACGCAGATGGCTTTCACCACCCGGGTCAGCTACGCGCAGACGGCGGATTCCTGCCGGATCGCGAACGCGCAGGTCACTGTGAAAGTCAAGGTGATCCTCCCGGAATGGCGGCGTCCGCGCAAGGCCGAGCCGGAGGTCAGGCTGTTCTGGGACACGCTGTCGGCCGACATCAAGCGCCACGAGGAGCGCCACGTCGAGATCGCCAAGAACCATGCACGCGAACTCGAGGACGCGCTGAAGGCGACGTATCCGCAAAAGACCTGCGAAGCCGCGAAGGCGAAGGCCGCCGAGATTTCCGCCGCCGTCCTCGCCAAGCACGATCGCGCCCAGGTTCAGTTCGACCGTGTCGAAGGCGTCAACTTCGAGAGCCGGATCATCCGGCTTCTGCGCTACCGGATGCAGCGCATCCAAAGCGGCAAGTTGCCGCCGGCTTGACCATTCGGAGCGGCGGTGCCGGCGAAAGCCAATCCCGCCGAAACATGGTGCCAGCTTCGAAAAACTTTCGAGCGGTGGTCGAAAACGGCCTATACCGAACGACATATATCGGGTTCTCCGTCTGGCTGACCTTGCCAACACACGACACGAACGACAGGCGGATAACGCCCCCGCGTCGACTGCTTCTCGCCGGCGGCGCACCAGACCTTGAAAGAATGACGCATGGACCAGACCGTCGACAATCGCACGACGATGGCGACATCCGCCTCGCCGCCGATCAGCGAGAGCGAGAAGAACGCCATCATCGGCGGCGTGCTGCTGTCGATGCTTTTGGCGGCGCTTGACCAGACCATCGTCGCGCCTGCCTTGCCGACCATAGCGCGTGCGCTCGGCCACGCCGAATATCTGCCCTGGATCGTGGCCGGCTACCTGCTGACGGGGACCGCGATGGCGCCGCTCTACGGCAAGATTTCCGACGTCTACGGCCGCCGGCCGGTGATCTATGCCGCCATCCTGATCTTCCTTCTGGGATCGCTGGTCAGCGCGCTTGCCCCCAGCATGCTGGTGCTGGTCATCGGACGGGCGATCCAGGGCGCGGGCGGCGGCGGTCTGTTCGCGCTGGCGCAAACCGTCATCGGCGACCTCGTGCCGCCGCGCGAACGGGCGCGCTACGCCGCATGGATAGCCGGCACCTGGGCCGTCGCCAGTGTCGCCGGTCCGCTGCTTGGCGGTGTCTTCGCCGAGCACCTGCACTGGTCGCTGATCTTCTGGATCAACCTGCCGATCGGCTTCCTGGCGATGGCGATCATCAACAACCCGCTGAAGAAGCTGCCGATCGCGGCCAAGCATCACCGCATCGACGGGCTGGGCGCGGTGCTTCTGGTGGTCGCCACGGCGCTGCTGCTCCTGGCGCTCAACTGGGGCGGCAGCACCTATCCATGGTTCTCGCCGGAAATCCTCGGCCTGGTGGCCTGCTCGGCCGTGTTCTGGGTGTTGTTCGCGCTGCGGCTGGTGAGGGCCGCCGAGCCGCTCATCTCGCTCGAAGTGCTGGGCAATCGAATCGTGCTCGCCGGCACACTGTCGTTGTTCCTCCTGCAGGCGGCAAACATCGGCGCGTCCGTATATCTGCCGGTCTATCTGCAGTCGGTCGTCGGGCTCTCGGTCAGCGAGTCCGGCACTGCCATGCTGGGTCTCCTGCTCGGCACCGTCGCCGGCGCCACCTTCAGCGGCCGCATGATCCCGCGCTTCGTCCACTACAAGCGCATCGCCATGGTCGGCCTCATTTTGGCGATCGTCTGCATCAGCGTGCTCAGCGCCATTGCGGGACACGCCTCGCTGCTCGAAGTCGAAATCCTGACGACCCTCATCGGCCTGGGCAGCGGCACGACCTATCCGGTCAGCACCGTCTCGGTCCAGAATGCGGTCGATCGCGCCCATCTCGGCGTCGCGACCGGCGTCCTGACCTTCCTGCGTTCGCTGGGCGGCGCGCTGGGCGTCGCCATGCTCGGCGCCGTCGCGCTCGGCTATGGCCTGCCTTTAGCCGCGGAGGCCTCGCAAGCGCATCTCGAGCTGCCCTCGGCGATGCCGTTCGTGATGATCTTCCTCGCTGCCGGCATCACGCTCGTCCTGGCATTGATCGCGCTGGCGCTGATGCCGGAAAAGCCGCTGCGCGGCAAGGAGGTGGACGCCGCGCCCGTGCTCGCCGAATGATGACGTTAGTCGTGGACGCCGAGCTTCCTCTGTAGGCTGGTCGACGAGGTCGTGTACTGGAAGACGATGCGCTCGCCGGGGCTGACGATGCGTTTTGCCGCCTGCGCCATCAGGGCGACTTCATGGAAGCCCGACAGGATCAGCTTGAGCTTGCCGGGATACCAGTTGATGTCGCCGATGGCGAAGATACCGGGCACCGAAGTCTGAAACTTCTCGGTGTCGACCGGGATCAGGTTCTCATGCAGGTTCAGCCCCCATTCGGCGATCGGCCCGAGTTTCATGGTGAGGCCGAAGAACGGCAGCATGCGCGTGCAAGGCACCTCGACATCGCCATCCGGGCCGCCCTTGATGGTCGCTGACGAAAGCTGGCCACCGGCGCCGGCGAGGCCGCTCACCTGACCGACCAGAAACTTCAGCTCTTTCATCTCCTGCATGGCGTACATCCTGTTGACGCTGTCGGGCGCTGCCCGGAACTCCGGCCGCCGGTGGACGAGCGTCACGCTTTTGGCGATCGGCTGCAGGTTGAGCGTCCAGTCGAGCGCCGAATCGCCGCCGCCGACGATGACGAGGTCGTGCCCGCGGAAATCCTCCATGCGCCGGACCGAATAGAAGACGCTCTTGCCTTCATAGTCCTCGACGCCCGGGATGGGCGGGCGCTTGGGCTGGAACGAACCGCCGCCGGCGGCGACCACCACCACCTTGGCCTCGAACACCTCGCCTTCGTCGGTGGTGACGCGAAAGGTGCCGTCCTCGAGCTTTTCGAGGCTGGAAACCATCCGGTTGAAGGTGAAATCCGGCTTGAACGGGTGGATCTGCTCCATGAGCTTGTCGACCAGCCCCTGCGCCGTGATCATCGGCCAGCCGGGAATGTCATAGATCGGCTTTTCCGGATAGAGCTCGGCGCATTGTCCGCCGGGACGGTCGAGGATGTCGATGAGATGGCACTTCATGTCGAAGAGGCCGAGCTCGAACACGGCGAACAGGCCGACCGGCCCTGCCCCGACAATAAGTACGTCCGTCTTGATAGTGTCCGTCATCAGCTCCGCCCCGTTTTGGGAAAACCGCGGGACAGTGCATGAGCTACGGCCCGCTGCCAAGCAGCCAGGCGCAAAATTGGAAAACGGAGGGTTGGTTCAGCCCTGGCGTTCGGGCACGCGCACGACGAGGCCGTCGAGCGCGTCGCGCACCTTGATCTGGCAGGACAGGCGCGAATTCGGCCGGACGTCATAGGCGAAGTCCAGCATGTCCTCCTCCATCGCCTCCGGCTCGCCGACCTCGGATGTCCAAGCCTCGTCGACATAGACATGGCAGGTCGCGCAGGCGCAGGCGCCGCCGCATTCCGCCTCGATGCCCGGCACCGCGTTGCGGATCGCGTTTTCCATGACGGTCGACCCGTTTTCGGCTTCCACGTCGAATTGAGTGCCGTCATTGGCGATGTAAGTCAGCTTGGTCATTGGTCACCTGAGGAGTCGCAGCGGAGATAATCACTCCACCGGACAAGTCAACTGCGGCGGGAAAACGCCACCAAATGACGTTTTTCAGAAGGTGGGCGGTTGCCGCCCGTAAGGCGGCGGCCGGTTGGAAAGCGCGTCGCTCGAATCCTCTGAAGCACCACGCTTCAGCGGCTGATGGCGGCGATGAAGTCCCGCACTTCCTCGATCAAAATGCCGAGCTTCTTCAGGGTGCGGGCGTCCTCAGGCTGCTTTTCGATTGCCGCGGCGCATTCGGCGACGGCAAAGGCGCCGATGCCGCGCGCCGAGCCTTTCAGGCTGTGTGCAAGGAGCACCCGTTCCTTGGCATCGGCATCGAGGATCTTGTCGCGCACCGAAAGCGCCTGCTGCACGAAGAGCGCCAGCACCTCCTGTTCGAGCGCGCGATCATCCATCGTCTGCCGCGCAAGATGTGCCATATCCACAGGTCGCGACCCTGCCGTTCCCGACACGTCGCCGCCGGGCATGGAAAACGCGATTCCAATGTCACCACGCATACGCACTGCAACTCCTGCAAAAGGCGGCTCGCCGCCAAAAAAATAGGCGACCCGCGTCGCCATCGGGTTAACGGTTGCCTTGGAAAAATGTTGTCACGGAGGCAGCCCAAATCACGCCTCCGTTAACCCTATATTTAAAGTTTTACGTATCGCCCGGAATGCATGTTTTCTTTACCCCTGTGTGTCATTACGATACGAACGTCCATTTTCAGCCTCCTGTCTGGGACCAGACAAGCCAGAATCAGGCCAAAATCATAAGTCCCGCGGCAGCTAGTACAGGGTAGCGAAGGCATGGCTAAGAAACCGACGACGACCAAATCCCTCGAGAGCGACGTAGCCGCGGAACTGGAAAAGGCGCTTGACCTTGACCTTAACGGCGGCGAAGGCGGGCTCGACATGGTCGCGTCGATGGAAGATCTCGAAGCCCAGATTTCGGCCGCCGCGGACGAACTGGCGCGCGAAGGCCGCAGCCAGAGGGCTGAGCCGGCAAATGAGCCTCAGGCCGCGAAGGCGGCGCCTCAGCCTAAGCCGGCTGAGCTGCGGCCGGTCGAATCGCGCGGTCCGCAGCCGGCCGGCTTCACGCCTGCTCCCGCCGGTTTCACGCCGGCAAACGATGACCGCCAGAAGGATTACCGGACGCTTCTGCACAGCCTCAACCGGCGTGCGTCGAGCACTGTCTACTGGGTCGTAGCGTTCATTTCTCTCGCCTGGATTGCGGGCGCCGGCGGCCTCGCCAACCTTCTGTTCGGTTCGGGCATCTGGAAGATCCGCACCTTCGACCAGTTCTTCGCCCGTCCCGAGCTGATCGGCCTGGCGGTCGCGGCGATCATCCCGGTCATTCTGTTTTGGGCCTTCGCGGCGATGATCCGGCGCGCGCAGGAAATGCGCCTTGCCGCGCAATCGATGACCGAAGTGGCCTTCCGCCTCGCCGAGCCGGAAAACCTTGCCCAGGATCGCGTCATGATGATCGGCCAGGCCGTGCGCCGCGAGGTGGCGGCCATGGGCGAAGGCATCGAGCGCACTCTGGCGCGCGCCGTCGAGCTCGAAACGCTCGTCCACAGCGAAGTCAGCCAGATCGAGCGCTCCTATTCCGAGAACGAGGCCCGCATCCGCTCGCTGGTTGACGGGCTGGGCAGCGAACGCGAAGCGGTCGTCACCCATGCCGAGCGTGTGCGCGCCTCGATCGCCGGCGCCCATGAGACGCTGCGCGACGAGATCGGCTCGGCCAGCGACATCATCCGCGACTCGATCCTCAACGCCTCGACCAAGCTGTCGATGACGATCAACAATTCCGGCGACACGCTGATCGACCGCATCAACGAAAGCTCGACCTCGATCTTCGATTCGGTCGAAACCCGGCTCGATTCGATCACCGACCGCCTGTCGACCTCGGGTGAGGCCTTCGCCAGCCTGCTCGACACCCGCATCGCCAAGCTGACCGACACCACCGACGGCCTTACCCGCTCGCTGACCGACCTGCTCGACGACCGCACCAGCGGCATGGTCTCGCTGCTCGGCGGCGCCGCGCGTTCGCTGAGCTCCGAATTCGAAGCGAGCCTCAGCGGCATCGAGCGGACGCTGGCCGAGCGCGGCCAGGCGCTGATCGGCGAGTTCCAGACCCGCGCCGAAGCGCTCGACACCGGCACGCAGAAGCTCAATGCCGCGCTCGAGGCCCGTGCCCGCCAGATCAACGAGACCCTGGTCGAACGTGCGCGCGAGATCGCCGGCACATTTGCCGAGAGCAAGGACCAGCTGTCGGCGATGATCGACCAGGGCAAGACGCAGATCGGCGCAGACATGGCCGATATCATCTCGTCGACCTCATCCATGCTCGAAGCCCGCGCCACCGATTTCGCCGGACGCATGGAGGCCGCCCGACACGTCGTGTCGCGCTCGTTCGACTCCGACATCCAGCGGCTCGCCAATGCTCGTGTCGGCATTGAAGAAGCCGTCGAGAACCACAGCCGCATGCTCTCCGAAAGCCGCGACCGCATGGCCGCCGCCATGCAGGAGGACCTGGCGAAGTTCGCCGAGGGTCGCGCCGAGATCGATGCCGCCGTCACCAATCAGGTGCAGAAGCTGTCGGAAGGCCGCGGTTTGATCTCGCGCGCCTTGGAAGAGGACCTGCGCAAGGTCAACGAGTCGCGCGCCGCCATCGATGCTTCGCTGGGCAGCCATCTCGAACAGCTCGAAGAGGGTCGCAACCGCCTCTCCCAGGCCTTGAACGAAGACTCCGGCAGACTCGTGCAAGCCCGCACGATGATTGATGAAATGGTCGCTGGTCATGTCGGCAAACTGGCCGAGGGCCGCAACATTCTGGCGCGCGCGCTGGAAGCTGACCTCGGCAAGCTGGCGGACAGCCGCACTTCGATCGACGGCCTGGTCGCCGGCCAGGTCGAGAAGATCGCCGAAGGGCGCGCGGTGCTCGCCAAGGCACTCGAGACCGACATCATCGGCATCAGGAACCTGATCGAGACCCATTCGACCAAGCTCGCCGAGGATCGGGGCGAGCTCAGCCGCGCGCTGGAAGGCGACCTGAGCGGCATCCGCGGCCTGATCGACAGTCATGCCGGCAAGCTCGTCGAGGACCGCAGCCTGCTGTCGCAGACGCTGGAATCCGACCTCGCCAAACTGGCCGAGAGCCGCGCCTCGATCGACGGTCTGGTCGCCGGCCAGGTCGAGAAGCTCGCCGAAGGCCGCGACATCCTCAAGCGCGCCCTGGAGGCGGACCTCAACACGATCAGGGGCGCCATCGCCGGACACTCCGACAAGGTGCTGGACGACCGCGCGCAGCTGTCGAAGGCTCTGGAAGCCGACCTGCAGACGGTCAGCGGCGCGATCTCCGACCACCAGAACCGGCTTGTGCAGGACCGCTCGGTGCTGTCGAAGTCGCTCGAGGACGATCTGGCCAAGCTCGCCGAGAGCCGCTCCTCGATCGACGGCCTGGTCGCCGGCCAAGTCGAGAAGCTCGCCGAAGGCCGCGACATCCTCAAGCGCGCGCTGGAAGCCGACCTCAACACCATCCAGGGCGCCATCGTCGATCATTCGCAGAAGATCAGCGACCATCGCGCCGAGCTGTCGCACGCCCTCGATTCCGACATGATCAATGCCAGCGGTCTCATGCAGACTCACGTCGACAGGCTCTCGCAGGACCGCGCGACGCTGTCGAAGGCGTTGGAGGATGACCTCGCCAAGCTGGCCGAAAGCCGCTCCTCGATCGACGGGCTGGTCGCCGGCCAGGTCGAGAAGCTCGCCGAAGGCCGCGACATCCTCAAGCGGGCGCTCGAAGCGGATCTTGCCAAGCTCGCCGAAAGCCGCTCCTCGATCGATGGCCTCGTTGCCGGCCAGGTCGAGAAGCTCGCCGAGGGCCGCGATGTGCTCACGCGGGCTCTCGAGGCCGATCTCGCCAAGCTGGCCGAAAGCCGGGCCGGCATCGACGGGCTGGTCTCCGGCCAGGTCGAGAAGCTTGCCGAAGGCCGTGATATCCTCAAGCGTGCGCTCGAAACCGACCTGCAGAAGCTGGCGGAAAGCCGCTCGGAGATCGACGACATCATCGCCGGTCATGTCGGCAAGCTGTCCGAAGGGCGCAACACGCTGGCTCGCGCCCTTGAGGAGGATCTCGCCAAGCTCGCCGATGCGCGCAAGGACGTCGACCGTTCGGTGTCCGGCCACATCGACCAGATCGCCGCCAAGAGCAGCGACATCTCGGCGGCGATCGCGGCCGATGTCGAGAAGATCGAGCAGGCCTTCAGCCGCCAGACCGGCATCATCGAAGAGCGCGCCAGCACCATGGAGCGGGCGCTCTCGACCGGTGTCGACAATGTGCGCGGCGTCCTCGAAAAGACCGCCGTCTTCGTTGCCGGCGCGCTGCGCGACAAGGTGATGGAAGTCACAAGCGCCCTGCATGAGCAGGCCGGAGCCGCCTTCAGCGACGCCGATCAGCAGATCGCCGAACGCGCCGAGCAGACTTCGGCCGCGCTGCTCGCCAGGGCCGAAGACATCGCCAACGCCTTCGAGCAGGCCGACCGCCGTCTGCATGAGCGTGCTCAGGACACCTCCAGCATGCTGATGGCCCGCGCCGACGATGCGTCCAACGCGCTCATGGCCCGCGCCGAGGAAACTGCCGACAAGCTGGCCGCCCGCGCCGGCGAGATCGCCGGCACTTTCGACGCCGCCGACCAGAAGCTGGTCGCTCGCGCGGTCGAGACGGCCCAGTCGCTGGCGGCTCGCGCCGGCGACATCCTGCGCAACTTCGAGGGCGCCGACGAACGGCTGAGCGTGCGCATCACCGAATCGGCCGAAGCCTTGGCCGCGCGCGCCTCCGATCTCGGCCGCATCTTCGATGCCGCCGACCAGCATCTGATCTCGCGCATCGCGGAAGGCTCGGAAGCGTTGTCGTCGCGGGCGTCCGAGATTGCCCGCATCTTCGACGACGCCGACAGCCGCCTGGTGTCGCGCATCGCCAGCAGCACTTCGAGCATCGGCGAACATACCGACACCATTGTCGGCGCGTTCGCCGCCACCGAACAGCGCGTCGCCGATCGCGCCCGGCAGACCGGTCAGGAACTCGCCGTCCATGCCCGCGAGATCGAGCAGGCGCTCGCCGGCGCCGACGAGCGGCTGGCCTCAAGCGCCGCTGCGGCGGCTGCCCGTGTCGAAGAGCAGGTGGCGAGCGTCGAGAACCGCCTCGCCTCCACTGCCGAAACCATGGGCCAGAAGCTCAACGATCAGGTCTCCAGCGCCGAGGCGCAGCTCATCTCGCGCGCCAACGTCATCGCCGAGACCTTCACGGCGGTCGGCCAGCATATCGGCCAGAGCACGAACGATGCGGCAAAGACCATCGGCGCCAACACCCGCGAGCTCAACACCATGCTCGCGGCGCGCTCCGCCGAGATGTCGAAGATCCTCGACGAGACGGCGCGTCCCCTGGTCGAGCGCTTTGCCCAGGGCGGTTCCGAGCTGCAAAAGAGCATGGAAGAGGTCACCGAACGGGCAACCGAGAAGCTGCGCAGCGAAAACGCGGCCCTCGTCAATGCGCTCGCCAGCCGTACCGCCGAGACGCTTTCGGCCGTCGAAGGCGCGCGCTCGACGCTGGCCGAAAGCGTTGCCGACCTCATCGGCCGCATGGGCAACTCCAGCGCACAGCTCGGTCAGCTGATCGACCAGGCTGCCGTTAACCTCGGCCAGATCGAGGAGCGCCTGACCGGCAGCACGCAGAGCTTCGCCTCGACCACGGAAAAGGCTGCGCAAACCTTCGCCAGTTCGGCGCGTCTCGTCGATTCGAATACGACTCGGCTCACCGATCTGTCGTCGGCGACGTTGCGCGAGGTCGCCTCGATCGCGACCAAGTTCGACGAGCACAGCCGCCTGCTGTCCAGCGCTTCCAATCTGCTTGGTTCCGCGCAGAGCAATCTGGAGCACACGCTGGAGCGTCAATCCTCGCTCGAGGATCTCGCCGTCGGACTGGTCAAGAAGTCGGAAGACCTCGAGAAGGTGATGCGCTCATTCGAGAGTCTGGTCAGTCAGACGATGCAAACCGCCGAAGGGCGCACCATGGAATCGGCGGAGAAGATCCGCACGGCCATCGCCGAGGTCGTCGATTCGGCGACGCGGCGCTTCGCCGACGCGACCGAGGAGATGCGGCGCACCGCGGGCTCCATCAAGAGCGAGCTGGACCTGACCCGCGCCGAGCTCAAGAAGGGCGTCATCGAGATGCCGGAGGAGGCCAAGGAATCGACCTCTGCCATCCGCCGCGCCGTATCCGAGCAGATCAACGCGCTCAAGGAACTGTCGGATATCGTTGCGAAATCCGGCCGCAGCGGCAGCAGCGAGGCCGGCGAGCCGCGCGGATTGCGCCCGGCGCCTCAGGCACCTGCCCGCCCCGCCGAGCAGCCGTTGCGCCGTCCGCCGGCGCCGCAGCCTCAGCCGCAACCGCAGCCGGAACGTCGCGCGCCGCAGGCACCGCTCGGCGAGGCGACGCTGCGCGGCACGCTCGATCTCGAGCGCCCCGCCGAGGCGCCGCGCCGCGATCCGAACGGCCGCACACCGCAGGGCGGCTGGGTGCGCGATCTGCTGACCAACGCCTCGCGCGAGGAGGATCTGAAGCCGGCAGCGCCCGCCGAAGCGCCGCGCGCAGCGCCTGCACAGCGCACGCCGCTGCATGTCATGGAATCGCTCAACTCGCTGTCCGTCGACATCGCGCGCGCCATCGACCACGACGCCTCGATCGAGCTGTGGAACCGCTATCGCCGTGGCGAACGCGACGTGTTCACGCGCCGGCTCTACACGCTGAAGGGCCAGCAGACCTTCGACGAGATCCGCCGCAAGTATCAGGCCGAGGCCGAGTTCCGTGCCGCCGTCGACCGCTATTGCGACGATTTCGAGAAGCTGCTCAAGGACGTCTCGCGCAACGATCGCGACAACATCATGGCGCAGACTTATCTCACGTCCGACACCGGCAAGGTCTACACCATGCTGGCCCACGCCAGCGGCCGCCTGCACTGAGCAAGCGGATCGAAAGGACATGAAAAAGGCGGGCCAAGGCCCGCCTTTTTTCATGTCCGGTTGTTTCCGGGCAATTGCCCTGTTCGATCGGTCGCTCAGATCACCGTATCCGTCCAGCGGACGATGTCCTTGGCCGCCTGGCCGAAGGCGTTGTCCATCGCGCCGACATAGGCGGCGTTGCCGCCGCCCGAAACCGGCGCGCTCGCTGTGAAGCTCTTGGCGGCGCGCACCTCGCCGTTGCGGTCGTTGAGGATGCGCACGAACAGCTCGACCTCGGCGTGCTCGCCGCCATTGACCCGGACTTCGAAGGAACGGACCTCGGCGATGATCTGGTAGTCGATCGCCAGCCCCTCGCCCGGCTTGCCGACGCCGGCGAAGCTGCCCGAGCGCTGGAAGGTCTCGGCGAGCCTTGCCTGCACGATCAGCGGCAGGCGGTCCGCCCATTGCGCGCCCTTGAGGAACTGGATCGACTGGTCGGACGGCCTGATGACGATGTTCTGGCTGTCCAGCGCCTTCAGCGCCGAAGGCTGCGCGATCAGGATCTGACGGCGGCTGTGGCCGTGCATGTCGACCGACGGAGCGGAAAGCTCGAACGTATCGAGCGGCGCCGGCTTGCCCCCCAGTGCCGCGCAGCCGGCGAGCGTCAACACAAGCGCCACGGCGGCAACCGACTTCAACCCTCTACCCGATTTCACGCGCGATCCCCGTTATGTCCCCGGATCTGACGATCAACTTGCAGCTGCAATCCATGTTCTTGGCGTTCGTCGCAGCCGAAGTCAACGCCGCGCCCTGCCGTCGAACTGACGAACCTCTCCTTCGCCGCCCGTCAGTATGCGCTGCGGGTTGCGGCTGAGATCGGTCACCGCTTCCTCGATGCGGTTGATCGAGCGCCGGCTGTCCTGCACCAGCGCTTTCACTTCCTGCAACCCCGAACCCGAGAAGCGCGCCAGATTGTCGGTGATGGTGCCGAGGCGCGCGTTCAGCGTATCGGCGACCTGCTTGAAGGATTTCAGCGTCGCCCTGGCATCCGCCATCACGCCGTTGGCCTCGCCGGATCCGAGAAGCTGGTCGACCTTGGCGAGGATGCCGTCGACGCGCACCGAGGCGTCGTTGAGGCGCTGCGCGAGCTGGCGGGCGTTCTTGATGGTGTCATTGATGTCGTCGGAGCGATTGGCGATCTTGTCGGTGACCTTGGCGATATCCGAGGCCGCCTTGTTGGCGCTGTCGCTCGCCTTCTGGATGTTGGCGAGCGCCGTGCGGACATCCGCGGGATCGATCCCGTCGAGCACCTTGTCGACCTTGGCGAACGTCCCTTGCGTCTGCTTGGCGAAGTCGTTGACCGACCCCACGGCGGTATCGACGTTCTTCAGCACGGCGTCCAACTGCCCGCTGGTCTCCTTCAGATTGGCGGTGACCGTATTGACGTTGGCGACGATGCTCTTGATCTGGTCCTTGTCTACCGAGTTGAGCAGGCCCTCGGCCGCCTTCAGCGTGCTGTCCAATCGGCCTGAGACGTTCTGCAATTGCTCTGAAAGCGAGCTTACGGCGGACAGGAACTTGTCGATACCGTCGGAATTCTTGGCCAGCGCATCGGAGAAGGTCTCGACGTTCTTGACGGTCTGCGTCAGCGGTCCGCGAACATCCCGGGTGAAGCCTTCCAGCTCGGACAGCACCTTGTCGGCACGGGTGAAGATGTTCTGCGCCGTCTGCAGCAGGTTGGTCACGGCCGACGGATTGGCGACGATCTCCGGAACCCTGCCTTCCTTCTCCGCCTCGTCGAGGAGCTTCGCTTCCTTGGGATCCGCGCCCCTGAGCTCGATATTGGCCTGGCCGGTAAGTCCGGCAAGCCCGATATCGGCCTGCGTCGACTTGGTGATCGGCGTCATGCGGTCGATCTCGGTATCGGCGATGGCGACGGTCGGATTGTCGACGTCGATATAGACCCGTTTGACGTCGCCCACCTTGACGCCGTTGAAGAGCACGAAGCTGCCGCGGCCGAGGCCGGAAGCCGAGCCCGGGATGCGCACGCGCAGGAGCGTCGTCTCGCCCCGTTCGCCGATCGCGGCCGTCCAATAGACGAAGGCGAAGGCCGCGAGGATCGCGGCCAGCGTGAAGATGCCGACAATTACATAGTTGGCTCTGGTTTCCATTGCCCCACTTATGGCTATGCGCGTGCCGCAAGATCAAGTTGGCGGGCGCGTTTTCCGCGGAAATAGGATTTGACCCACGGCTCTTCGCTCTTCAGCATGTCGTCGATCGTCCCTTCGACCAGCACCCTCTTCTTGCCGAGCACCGCCACGTGATCGCAGGCGGTGAACAGCGTGTCGAGGTCGTGCGTGACCATGTAAACCGTCAAATCCATCGTATCGCGCAGCTTGACGACCAGCTCGTCGAACTCGGCGGCGCTGATCGGATCGAGGCCGGAGGTCGGCTCGTCGAGAAAGACGATGTCCGGATCGAGCGCCAGCGCGCGCGCCAGCGCCGCGCGCTTGATCATGCCGCCCGACAGCTCGGAAGGGAATTTCTGCGCCGCGTCCGGCGGCAGCCCCACCAGCTCGACCTTGAGCAAGGCGAGCTCGTCCATCAGCTTCTTCGGCAGGTCGAGATATTCGCGCATCGGCACCTGCACGTTTTCCTGCACCGTCAGCGCCGAAAACAGCGCGCCGTGCTGGAACAGGACGCCCAGCCGCATGTCGATGCGCAGGCGCTCGACCTCGCTTGCCTTGTCGACGTCGACGCCGAACAGCCTGATCGTCCCGGACTGCTTGGGCATCAGCCCGAGGATGGTGCGCAGCAGAACCGACTTGCCGGCGCCCGAGGCGCCGACGAAGCCCAGGATCTCGCCACGCGTGATGTCGAGCGAAAGCTTGTCGAGGATCAGCTTGTCCTCGATGGCGACGGTTACGTCGCGGACCGAAAGCACGATTTCGCTTTCATCCGCGTCCTGCGCCGTCTGGACCCCGTTGCCGCTTGCGCCTGCCATCTCAGAACTCGATCGCTGCGTAGAACATGGCGAAGAGCCCGTCGAGGATGATGACGACGAAGATCGACTTCACCACCGAGGCGGTCACGTGCCGGCCGAGCGACTCGGCGCTGCCGCCGACCTTCATGCCCTCGACCGACGCGATGGTGCCGATGATCATGGCCATGAACGGCGCCTTGATCAGCCCGGCAAAGATGGTGCTGAGGTCGATGGCGACACGCAGCCTGTCGATGAAGGCGGCCGGCGGAATGTCGGAATAGAGCCACGCGGCGATGATGCCGCCGCCAAGCGCGGCGAAATTGGCGATGATCGTCAAGCATGGCAGCGCGATCACCAGCGCGACGAGCCGCGGAAACACCAACACGCCGATCGGATTCAGCCCGATCACCTTCAGCGCGTCGACCTCCTCGCGCATCTTCATCGAGCCGATCTCGGCGGTGATGGCGCTGCCTGAACGGCCGGCGAGCATGATCGCCGTCATCAGCACGCCGAGCTCGCGCAGGATCAGCACGCCGACGAGGTCGACGACGAAGATGTCGGCGCCGAAATAGCTGAGCTGGTAGGCGCCCTGCTGGGCGACGATGGCGCCGACGATGGCCGACATCAGCACCACCACCGGAATGGCGCCGACGCCCATGCGGTCGATCTGATTGAAGATCGCGGCCGGATTGACGGCATGGCCGCGGCCGAGCTTCATCTGCGCGCCGCGGATGGTGGCGCCGAGGATGTTCATCGAGGCGAGGAAGTCGTCGCGCATCTCGTAGACGCGGCGGCCGACCAGCTCCAGCGCGCGCAGGATGATGTTGGGCGGGCCGGCGGGTCCCGATTCGGGCTCGCGCCGCACCGCGTCGCCGACGGCGCCGAGCAGGATCGAGGCGATCTCGCTCTGCCCCTGCACATGCACCTCGACGCCTTTCTTCTCGAAGGCGCTGGCCAGCCGATCGATCAGCCAGGCGCCGGCCGTGTCCATCTTCTCGATCTTGGAAAGATCGAGCATCAGCGTCTTGGCGCTGCTGCGCTTTTCGATCTTGCGCATCTCGGCGTCGACCGATGCCACGGTCCGCGTCGTCCAGACGCCGGAAAAGGCGCAGCCGAGCACGCCGCCTTCCTCGCCGACGGCGATGCGCGGCCGGTGATTGGGCTCACCGGCGGGCGTGCGGCTTGCGTCGCGTTTGCGGATGGTCAACATGGCGTCCTGTTTAGCGTGACGGGACTGGCGTGTCGATTTGCCGGCAGACCGGTGTCGCACAGCCGGAGAAGAAAAATATGGCGCGTGGCATTTCGGTCGAGGCCGAGCGATTCCCGATCGCAGGCACCTTCACCATCTCGCGCGGATCGAAGACCGAAGCCGAAGTCATCACCGTGACGATCGACGAGAATGGGCAGGCCGGGCGCGGCGAATGCGTTCCCTACAAGCGCTACGGCGAGACCATGGAGGGCGTGCGCGCCGCAATCGAGGCGATGCGCGAACAGATCATCGGCGGCATCGGCCGCACCGCCCTGCCGGCCGCCATGCCGGCCGGCGCGGCCCGCAATGCCGTCGACTGCGCCTTGTGGGACCTCGAGGCCAAGCTGAGCGGCAGGCCGGTGGCGGACGCGATCGGCGCGGTTTCGCCGAAGGCGCTGGAAACCGCTTATACGCTGTCGCTCGCCGAGCCTGAGGCGATGGCAGCCCAGGCACGCGCCAATGCATCGCGGCCGCTGCTCAAGGTCAAGATCGGCGGCGACAACGACATGGCAAGGATCCGTGCCGTGACGGAAGCCGCGCCGCGAAGCCGCATCATCCTCGACGCCAACGAGGGATGGACGGACGAGAACATCGAGGCGAATCTCGCCTTCGCGGCGGAGCATGGCATCGCGCTAATCGAGCAGCCGCTGCCGGCCGGCCGGGACGGCATCTTGCGCAAGATCGCGCACCCGGTGCCGATCTGCGCCGACGAAAGCGTGCACGAGGCGAAGAACCTTGAAGCGCTGGTCGGCCTCTACGACGCCATCAACATCAAGCTCGACAAGTCGGGCGGCCTGACCGAGGCGCTGATCCTTCGCGACCGCGCCCGGGAGCTGGGTTTCGGCATCATGGTGGGCTGCATGGTCGGCACGTCGCTTGCCATGGCGCCCGCAGTGCTCTTGGCTCAAGACGCCGACTTCGTCGATCTCGACGGCCCACTGCTGCTTGCGCGCGACCGCGAGCCCGGTCTCGTCTACCAGGGATCGCTGGTGTCACCCCCTGGCCGCGCGCTGTGGGGCTGAGCGCGCGGCAAGGCCGATCAGCAGGAGGCCGATGATCGCTATCGGGATCATCGCCAGGAAGCCGTCGACACCGAAACGGTCATAGAGCGGCCCAGAGGCCAGCGTCACCGCGGCCATGAAGAAGCCGTTGAAGAAATAGGCGATGCCTTGCGCCGCGCCGGTGCGCTCTTCGGTAACCGTTTCGCCGATCATCTTCTGCAGGCCGATCAGCACCATCGCCACCGACACCGAATGCAGCGTCTGGACGCCGAAGAAGCCGGCGACCCCCAGGCCGAGCGGCCAGACCAGCGGAAAGGCGATCCAGCGCACGATCGAGCCGATGCCGGCGATCACCATCACCCTGACGACCGAGACGGAGGCAAAGATGCGGTTGAAGAACACAAACATGCAGACCTCGCAGACCACGCCCCAGGCCCACAGCAGCCCGACGACGGAATCGCCGATGCCGATCGACTTCCAGTAGATCGACACGAAGCCGTAGAGAAAGGCGTGGCTGGCGGTGATGATGCCGACGCCGAGCGTGAAATAGAGGAAATAGGCGTTGAAGAGGCTCGGGGCCGATTGCTGGATGTCGGTCGCCGACAGCGGCGAAGCCTTGCGCGGCCGCCCCATGCGCGGCGCCCACAGTCCCGCGACAAGGGCTGCGGCAAGGGCCACGAAGATGTTCACCGGAACAGCTTGAGGACCCGTGGCTGCCAGGATGAAGCCGCCCACCACATTGGCGCAAAGATAGGTGATCGAGCCCCATTTGCGCATCGCGGTGTAGTTGGAGCCGAAGCGGCGCACGCCCGACAGCGCCAGCGAATCGGCCATCGCCGAATGCGGCGCCCAGGGGATCGAGACCAGCAGCGAGACGGCGAGCACGCCCGCATAGCTGGCCGGCAGGAAATAGCCGGCCGAAATGATCATCGTAGCCGCGACAAGCGCGATATAGACGTTGGCGCGGTCCTTCGCCCGGTCGGCCAGCGCGGTGAGCATCGGCGTCGTCACGACGCGCAGGAACATCGGCGCGGCCAGGATGACGGCGATCTGCTCGGCATGAAAACCTTTCGCCTCCAGCCAAAGCGGAAAATACGGCAGATGCGTGCCCTGCGACACGAACAGCGTCGCAAAGATCAGGCTCATGCGCAGTTCGAAATGGGCGGGCTTGACGAGTTGCTCGGGCGAAAGCGGCGGCAGCGACATGAATCGATCCAATTACGCTGCATTCTATGGCCTGCAACGTGCCTTGATCCGTATCATGCGGCAAAGCGCGGCGGAACTGCCTGGACCAATCGATCAAGCTAAAGCTGTTGAAAGACAAAGAGTCTCAGGGCCGAGAGGCGGAAGGCTTTCATGCGGCCTTGACCGTCGTCCTGCCCTTGAGACTGACGATATCGACAGGCACCAGCGTGTCCTTGCCGGCCGGAACCTCGGGCAGCACATGCGCCCAGGTAAGTATCTCCATGCGGCCGTCGAAATGCTCGACCACGGCCGTGCAGCTTTCCACCCAGTCGCCCGTGTTGATGTACTGCACGTCGCCATAATTCTCGATCGCGGCGTGATGGATGTGGCCGCAGATGACGCCGTCGACATGCGAGCGCCGCGCTTCCTCGGAGAGCACCGTCTGGAACGAGCCGATGAAGTTCACCGCCTTCTTGACCTTGACCTTGGCCCAGGACGAGAACGACCAGTAAGGCAGGCCCAGCAGATGGCGCAGCTTGGTCACGACCCGATTGACCAGCATTGCCGTGTCATAGGCATAGTCGCCGAGATAGGCGAGCCAGCGCTGGTTGTGCACGACAGTGTCGAACTGGTCGCCATGGATGACGAGCAGCCGCCTGCCGTCGGCTGTCTCGTGGATGGCGCGATCGGCAACGACGATGCCGCCGAAATGCACGCCCTGGAACTGGCGGGCGAATTCGTCGTGGTTGCCGGCGATGTAGGTGATCGAGGCGCCCTTGCGCGCCTTGCGCAGCAATTTCTGCACCACGTCGTTGTGGCTCTGCGGCCAATGCCAGGTGCGCCGCAGGCGCCAGCCGTCGACGATATCGCCGACCAGATAGATGGTGTCGGCATCATGGTGGCGCAGGAAATCGATCAGGAAATCGGCCTTGGCCGCTTTCGAGCCGAGATGCACGTCGGAAATGAACATGGTGCGAAAAGTGCGGGGCTCTGGACCGGACATCGCGATTTCCACCTTTCTTTCGCGTGCCTATGCCTCGATTCATGCAACAACCGTATGACGGTTGCGGTTGGTCCAGCCCAGGCGCTAGCTTGCCGCCCTTGAAAAAGGAGGAACCACCATGGATCTCGGTATTCGCGGCAAGAAGGCCATCGTCTGCGCTTCGAGCAAGGGATTGGGGCGAGGCTGCGCGATTGCCCTGGCCGAAGCCGGCGTCGATCTTGTCGTCAACGGCCGCAACGCCGAGCTGCTGGCCAAGACCGCGCAGGAAATCCGCGAAAAATTCGGCGTCGAGGTGATCGAGATCGCTGGCGACGTGTCGAAGCCGGAGGTGCAGAAGGCGCTGCTCGCCGCCTGCCCGGACCCGGACATCCTGATCAACAACAATGGCGGCCCGCCGCTTCGCGATTTCCGCGAGCTCGACCGCGCAAAGATCCTCGAAGGCGTGACGCAGAACATGGTGACGCCGATCGAGCTGATCCAGGTGGTGATCGACGGCATGGCCAAGCGCGGCTTCGGCCGCATCGTCAACATCACCTCGCTGTCGGTCTATGTGCCGATCCCCGGGCTCGACCTGTCGTCAGGCGCCCGCGCCGGCCTGACCTCGTTCCTTGCCGGCGTGGCGCGCACGGTGATCGACCGCAACGTCACCATCAACAGCCTTCTGCCAGGCAAGCTCGACACCGACCGGCTGCGCGGCCCGCATGAGGCCGGCACGCTGGAAGACCCGGCGGCCGCGGCCGCGCGCAAGGCCCGCATCAGCGCCGATGTGCCGGCAAAGCGCCTCGGCACGCCGGAGGAATTCGGCCAGATCTGCGCCTTCCTGTGCTCGGTCCATGCCAGCTATCTCACCGGACAGAACATCCCGGTTGACGGCGGCCTCTATGTCAGCGCGTTCTGACCGGGTCGGCCCCGCGGCAGCAGCCCAAACCAGAGAGTCTTGCCTCAAACGAATGAAATAACTCGCAAATTTCGGCTTCGGCGATGTGAACGCGGAAGCTGAGATTTGGCGTCGCGAAGAATCGCCGCCGCGTGCTAAAAGGCTCGAAAGCAGGAAGCGCAGGGAGGGGCCGCGAATGGACGGCGAGAGCAAGAAAACGGCCCGATCGGACCTCGACGAAGCCGCGCTCTTCTTCCACAAGCACCCTACACCGGGAAAGCTCGAAATCCAGGCGACCAAGCCGCTCGGCAACCAGCGGGATCTGGCGCTTGCCTATTCGCCGGGCGTGGCCGCCCCTTGCCTCGAAATACGCGACGACCCGTCGACCGCCGCCGACTACACGGCGCGCGCCAACCTGGTCGGCGTCGTCTCCAACGGCTCGGCGGTGCTCGGCCTCGGCAATATCGGACCCCTCGCCTCCAAGCCGGTCATGGAAGGCAAGGCGGTGCTGTTCAAGAAGTTCGCCGGCATCGACGTCTTCGACATCGAGATCGACGCGCCCGAGATCGAGCGCATGGTCGAGACCGTCGCCGCGCTCGAGCCGACCTTCGGCGGCATCAACCTCGAGGACATCAAGGCGCCCGAATGCTTCGAGGTCGAGGAGCGGCTGAAGGCCCGCATGGGCATACCGGTGTTCCATGACGACCAGCACGGCACGGCGATCATCGTCGCCGCGGCGGTGCTCAACGGGCTGGAATTCGCCGGCAAGACGATTGCCGACATCAAGATCGTCACCTCCGGCGCCGGCGCTGCCGCGCTCGCCTGCCTCAATCTGCTGGTCTCGCTCGGCGCCAGGGTGGAAAACATCTGGGTCACCGACCGTTTCGGCGTCGCCCACAAAGGCCGCGTCGAGGAGATGGATCGCTGGAAAGACCCTTATGTGAAGGATACGCAGGCGCGCACGCTGGCCGATGTCATCCCCGGCGCCGATGTCTTCCTCGGCCTCTCCGCCGCCGGCGTTCTCAAGCCCGAGCTCCTGCGGCATATGGCGCCGAAGCCGCTGATCCTGGCGCTCGCCAACCCGACGCCGGAGATCATGCCGGAGGTGGCAAGGGTGGCCCGACCGGACGCCATGATCTGCACCGGGCGTTCCGATTTTCCCAATCAAGTCAACAACGTGCTCTGCTTTCCTTACATCTTCCGCGGCGCGCTGGACTGCGGCGCCAGCGCCATCAACGAGGAAATGAAGATGGCCGCGGTCAGGGCGATCGCCGCCCTTGCCCGCGAAGAGCCTTCCGATGTCGCGGCGCGCGCCTATTCCGGCGAGACGCCGGTGTTCGGCCCGGATTTCCTGATCCCCTCGCCCTTCGACCCGCGCCTCATCTTGCGCATCGCGCCGGCGGTGGCGAAAGCCGCCTGCGACACCGGCGTGGCGACGCGGCCGATCGCCGACTTTTCGGCCTATATCGACAAGCTCAACCGCTTCGTCTTCCGTTCCGGCCTGGTGATGAAGCCGGTGTTCTCCTCCGCCAAGGCCTCGAGCGCCAAGCGGGTCATCTATGCCGATGGCGAGGACGAACGCGTGCTGCGCGCGGCGCAGGTGGTGCTGGAGGAAGGCATCGCCGAGCCGATCCTGATCGGCCGCCCGCATGTGGTGGAAGTGCGGCTGAAACGCTACGGCCTGCGCATCAAGCCTGGCGTCGATTTCGGCCTGATCAACCCGGAAGACGATCCGCGCTACCGCCACTATGTCGATCTGCTGATCGAGCTCGCCGGCCGCCGCGGCATAACGACGGAGGCCGCGCGCACCATGGTGCGCACCAACAATACGGTGATCGCGGCGCTCGCGCTGAAGCGCGGCGATGCGGACGCGATGATTTGCGGGCTCGAAGGCCGCTTCGAACGGCATCTGCGCAATGTCACGCTGATCATCGGGCCGCGTCCCGGCATCAAGGACCGCGATCTCTCGACCTTGTCGATGCTGATCTCGCAGCGCGGCATCATCTTCCTCACCGACACCCATGTCTCGGTCGATCCGACGGCGGAGGAGATCGCCGAGATGACCGTGCTGGCGGCGGAAGAGATCCAGCGCTTCGGCATCGAGCCCAAGGCGGCGCTTCTTTCGCATTCGGATTTCGGCTCGCGCGATTCGCCCGGCGCGCTGAAGATGCGCCAGGCGGCGTCGATCCTCGCCCGCATCGCGCCGGACTTGCAATGCGACGGCGAGATGCATGCCGACTCCGCTCTTTCGGAACATCTGCGCCAGCGCGTCTACCCGCATTCGCGGCTAAAGGGCGAAGCCAATCTCCTGGTGTTCCCGAACCTCGATTCGGCCAACATCACGCTGACGGCGCTGCGCGCCATGATGGACGCTCTGCATGTCGGACCGATCCTGCTCGGCACCGACAAGCCCGCGCATATCCTGACGCCTTCGGTGACCTCGCGCGGCGTCGTCAATATGACGGCGCTGGCCGTGGTCGAGGCGGCGCACAAGGCGCAGGCGCTCGTCGATTTGGGTTGAGGACGATTACGACTCCGGCTGTGAATACCGGTGGTGCCTGATTGCAATTTGGCGTCCGTCAAACCCGACCGCATTTCGACGTGCGAAACGACCATTGGCGCAGGTGCGAGGGTAGAATGAGCTTCGAACTAGCCATGCTCGCCGCAAGTTGCGTGCTCTGTTTCATTCACATAGTCCTCGCCTCGCATTCGGCGAGCTTCCAGCGAGGTTACCGCTGGACGGCCAGCGCCCGAGACGCCGAACTCCCTCCGCTCACTGGGCTGGCAGGGCGCCTGGAAAGGGCACTGCGAAACTTCGTCGAGACATTTCCGGTGTTCGTGGCGGCGGTTTTTCTTGTCCACGCGACTGGCCACGAGACCGTGCTCAGCAAGTGGGGAGCCGGACTCTATTTTTCGGCCAGGCTGGTCTATCTTCCGCTCTATGCATTCGGCGTTCCACTGCTCCGCTCGCTCGTTTGGAACGTAGCGTTTGTTGGAATCGCTATGCTTTTGCTAGCATCGGTTTGGCCTCTACTAGGGAACAGTTAACCACGAACGCGGTAGTCTTCCGACCACGGGCAATCGGGATTCCAGGCGGATGAAGGGGTTGAAGCTGACGCACCTCGCGGCGCTGCTTGCAGCGTTCGCGGCGTCGGCTGTCGCAGTGACCGAGCCGCAAGCAGCCTCCCGCACGTGCCGCCAACTTGAAGCCGAACTCGCCGCCGCAAGCGGCGGTGGCGGCGGCCCGGGCCTGATCCGCAAATATGACGACGCGATCGCCCGCCAGCGCGAGCAGCTGGCGAAGGCGCGCGGCCGCGCCAGCGATGCCAATTGCGGCTTCACGCTGTTTTCGCGCAATGTCGGCCAATGCGCGGCGATCAATGCCTCGATAGAGCGCATGAAGGCCAACCTCGACACCTTGCAGGCCAAGCGCGAGCGGCTGGCCGGCGGCGGCACCCGGCGCGACCGCAGCCGCATCCTTGCGGCGCTCGACGCCAATGGCTGCCGCGACGAGGAGATCGCGCCGCGCCGCGCTCCCATCCAGGAGGCCGCCCGCGACGGCGGCAACGGCAATCTCTTCGAACAGCTTTTCGGCCGCGGTCAGGATACCGAGCCCCTCGACGCGCCCGACGGATCGGAGGTGCCGTCCGACGATCCCAGCGTGCGCAACTTCCGCCGGATCATCAACCAGCCGGACGGCATGGACCTGCCGAACGGCGAGTTCCACACGATTTGCGTGCGCACTTGCGACGGCTATTTCTTCCCGATGTCGAACGCCGCCTCCTACGGCGATTTCGAACGCGACCAGAAGAATTGCGAATCGAGCTGCCCCGGCACCGAGATGCAGGTGTTCTACAAGCAGGGCATGGATGACGATGCCGACAATATGACGTCTTCGGTGACCGGCCAACCCTACAGCGAGTTGCCGACTGCCTATCTCTACAAGCAGGCCAACTACTCGCGGCCGCCGCAATGCGGCTGCAACGCCCAGGCCGGCAATTTCTCGATCATCGCCGGCACTCCGCCCAATCCGGAACAGTCGCAACCGGACGGCGGGGCCACGCCCTTCGTCCCGGTGCCGGCCGCCAAACCCGATCCTGGCGCCGACCCCGAAACGCTCGCCAATGCCGAAGGCGGGCTCGACCGCGCGGGGATCAAGCGCCTGACCGCCAAGGTGCCGGTGTCGCCGGTATCGGCGTTGCCGCCGGAACAGCGCAAGGTCAGGGTCGTCGGGCCAGCGTTCCTTCCCGACCCATCAGCGGCAATAGATCTGAAAGCTCAGGCCCCGAAGTCCGCCCGGTAAGTGCCAGCCGCAGCGGCATGAACAGCGGCTTGCCCTTGCGGCCGGTCGCTTCCTTGATCTTGCCGGTCCAGTCCTTCCAGACGGTGCCGTTCCACGGCTCCTCGGGCAGGAGATCGAACGCCTGGTGGAGGAAGTCGCGATCCTCGCCGGAAAACTCCGCCGGCTCCTGCGGCCCGTCGCTCAGGATTCGCCACCAGGCGACAGCGTCCGACAAACGGTCGATGTTGCCGCGTACCGCCTGCCAGAAGGGCTCGGCGCTGTCGCCGGAAATGCCGAGCACGATCAGCCGGTCGCGCGCCTCCTCGAACGGCATTTGATGCATGAGCGTCCGGTTGAGCACGAACAGCTCGTCGGGGTCGAACTTGGCGGCGGACTTGGATGTCGCCGCCGGGTCGAAATGCCCGGCGAGCTCATTGAGGTCATGCACGGCCGTAACGTTCTCCGACGTGCCGACGAGCACGGCGAGCGAGGCGACCGCCATCGGCTCGATGCCGTCCCCGCGCAGGCTTTCGATGGACAGCGCGCCGGTGCGCTTCGACAGCCCCTCGCCCGAGACAGTGGTCAAGAGATTGTGGTGGCCGAACACCGGCGGCTCGGCGCCCAGCGCCTGGAACAACGCGATCTGCACGCCGGTGTTGGTGACGTGGTCATCGCCGCGGATGACATGGGTGACGCCCATCCCGATGTCGTCGACCACCGAAGGCAGCGTGTAGAGATAGCTGCCGTCCTCGCGCACCAGCACCGGATCCGACAGCGAGGCGAGATCTACGGTCTCCTCGCCGCGCACCAGGTCGTTCCAGTGTACCTCGGTCCGCTCCGGCTGCAGCGGATCGCCGGTGAAGTTCGGCAACAGGAAGCGCCAATGCGGCCGGCGCCCGTCGGATTCGTATTCGGCCACCTGGTCCGGCGTCAGCGTCAGCGCCTCACGGCCATAGACCGGCGGCAGGCCGCGCGTGCGCCGCACCTTGCGGCGCAGATCGAGCTCCTCCGGCGTTTCATAGCAGGCATAGAGCACGCGTGCCGCCTTCAGCCGCTCGACCGCCGCATCGTAGATGTCGACGCGGCGCGATTGATATTCGGTAACATCCGGGAAGACGCCCAGCCAATGCAGGTCATACAGGATGGAATCGGCGAATTCCTGGGTCGAGCGGGCAACGTCGGTGTCGTCGAAGCGCTGGATGTAGCGGCCCTTGTTGTTCATGGCGAACAGCCAGTTGAACAGCGCGGTGCGCGCGTTGCCGATATGGATGCGGCCGGTTGGGGATGGGGCGAAACGAACGGTAACTGTCATGAGCGGGGCGTAACGAATGCTTTTAGGCTTGACAAGACACGCCCCCGCGCAAGCGCAAGAGATAGTGCAAGCCAGCTAAAATGGAAAGCCGCTCGTCGGGCCCGGCTCCGGGCCACCCGCCGAACCGGTCAGCAACGACCGTCGAATCCAGGCGTTTCGAGGCGCCTTGCTGTCCCCGTTATCCACATATGTGACACACAACATATTGGGGTCACAAAACCTACAAAAACGAATCCTTGACGGGTCAGAACGAGTCGCTTTTTATAGGCCATGCGCTCCTGTTGCGGGCGTGACCGGAGAGTTCAGAGGCCGGTCTTTTTTCCCGGATTTTGTGCGTTTTGCCCGCATTTCCGCCTGTTCACGAGGCCGGCGGGAGCGTTGGGATGTTGGGGCTTGGGTGGGCGAAAGGGAGAATTGTCGGCCTGGAAAAAATGATCTGTTAACACTATATTTAGTGTTTGCAGGCAGGCTCGACCCTAGATAGTGTGAACCTCCCTCGAACGAGGGAATCGACCAAAGTTTCAGTTAGGGACCCGCGGGGTCGGCCTGCAGCCCGGGCAAATGTTCGGGCAAAGCGTTTTGCTGTCTGCACGGCGGAACCCGCGACGAGGAGAATGCCGGCATTGCTCGCGATGCCGGCAAACGGCGGACTGCGCTTTTAGCCATTGGGGCAGAAATCCCTGGGGAAAAGCGCTATATGTAGACAAAAGGGACCGGACCAATGCGCATCGAGCGTCGCTTCACCAAGCCAGACCAAGCAGGCCAAGAAAGGGCAGCTTACGCGGAGATCGAATTCCGGAAGGCCCTGTCGGAGATCAAGAATCCCGATGGCTCGGTGGTGTTCCGCCTGGACAACATCGACGTGCCGGCCCAGTTCAGCCAGGTCGCGGCCGACATCCTGGCCCAGAAATATTTCCGCAAGGCCGGCGTGCCGGCGCGCCTGAAGAAGGTCGAGGAGAACGACGTCCCCTCGTTCCTGTGGCGCTCGGTCGCCGACGAGGCCGAGCTCGCCAAGCTCCCCGAGGCCGATCGCTATGGTTCGGAAACCGATGCCCGCCAGGTCTTCGACCGGCTGTCCGGCACCTGGACCTATTGGGGCTGGAAGGGCGGCTACTTCAAATCGGAGGAAGACGCGCGCGCCTTCCGCGACGAGCTCGCCTATATGCTCGCCACCCAGCGCGTCGCGCCGAACTCGCCTCAGTGGTTCAACACCGGCCTGCATTGGGCCTACGGCATCGACGGTCCGAGCCAGGGCCATTTCTATGTCGATCCCTTCACCGGCAAGCTGACCAAGTCGAAGTCCGCCTACGAGCATCCGCAGCCGCATGCCTGCTTCATCCAGAGCGTGCAGGACGACCTCGTCAACGAGGGCGGCATCATGGACCTGTGGGTGCGTGAGGCGCGCCTGTTCAAATACGGTTCCGGCACCGGCTCGAACTTCTCGATGCTGCGCGGCGAAGGCGAGAAGCTTTCCGGCGGCGGCCGCTCGTCCGGCCTGATGAGCTTCCTCAAGATCGGCGACCGCGCCGCCGGCGCCATCAAGTCGGGCGGCACGACGCGCCGCGCCGCAAAAATGGTCATCGTCGACGCCGACCACCCCGATATCGAGGACTTCATCGACTGGAAGGTCAATGAAGAGCAGAAGGTCGCCTCGCTGGTGACCGGCTCGAAGATCGTCAAGAAGCATCTCGAAGCGATCATGAAGGCCTGCGTCAATTGCGAGGGCCATGATGACGACTGCTTCGACCCGGCTTTAAACACCGCGCTGAAGCGCGAGATCAAGGCGGCCAAGAAGAACTCGGTGCCGGAGAACTACATCTACCGCGTCATCCAGTTCGCCCGCCAGGGCTACACCTCGATGTCGTTCAAGACCTACGACACAGACTGGGATTCGGACGCCTACCTCACCGTCTCCGGCCAGAACTCCAACAACTCGGTGTCGCTGAAGGACAATTTCCTGCGCGCCGTCGAGGCCGATGGCGACTGGCAGCTCACCGCCCGCAAGGACGGCAAGGTGCTGAAGACGCTGAAGGCGCGCGATCTCTGGGAAAAGATCGGCTACGCCGCCTGGGCGTCGGCCGACCCCGGCCTGCACTTCAACACGACGATGAACGACTGGCACACCTGTGCTTCCGCCGGTGCGATCCGGGCCTCCAATCCGTGCTCGGAATACATGTTCCTCGACGACACGGCCTGCAACCTCGCCTCGATCAACTTGCTGCCCTACCGCAAGGCGGACGGCACGATCGACATCGCTGCCTACGAGCACACCGTGCGGCTGTGGACCGTCGTGCTCGAAATCTCGGTGATGATGGCGCAGTTCCCGTCGAAGGAGATCGCCAAGCTCTCCTACGACTACCGCACGCTCGGCCTCGGCTACGCCAATATCGGCGGCCTCTTGATGACCTCGGGCATTCCTTACGACTCCGACGAGGGCCGCGCCATCTGCGCCGCGCTGACCGCGATCATGACCGGCGTCGCCTATTCGACCTCGGCCGAGATGGCTTCCGAGCTCGGCGCCTTCCCGGACTATGACCGCAACGCCCAGAATATGCTGCGCGTCATGCGCAACCATCGCCGCGCCGCCTATGGCGACAAGGACGGCTACGAGAAGCTCGCCGTCAATCCGGTGCCGCTGGTCGCTGCCGACCTGAAGCAGCAGGCGCTGGCCGAGCATGCCCGCGCCGCCTGGGACCGCGCCATCGAGCTCGGCGAGGAGCACGGCTACCGGAACGCGCAGGCGACCGTGATCGCGCCGACCGGCACGATCGGCCTCGTCATGGACTGCGACACCACCGGCATCGAGCCCGACTTCGCGCTGGTGAAATTCAAGAAGCTCGCCGGCGGCGGCTACTTCAAGATCATCAACCGCGCGGTACCGGAAGCGCTCAGGACGCTGGGCTATTCCGAAAGCCAGATCGCCGAGATCGAGGCCTATGCGGTCGGCCACGGCAACCTCAACCAGGCGCCGGGCATCAACCCGTCCTCGCTGAAGGCCAAAGGCTTCACCGACGAGAAGATCACGGCGCTGAACGCGGCGCTGAAGTCGGCCTTCGACATCAAGTTCGTGTTCAACCAGTGGACGCTGGGCGCCGACTGGGTGAAGGAGACGCTCGGCTTCACCGACGAGCAGCTCTCCGACTTCTCCTTCGAGATGCTGCCGGCGCTCGGCTTCAGCAAGAAGGACATCGACGCCGCCAATATCCATGTTTGCGGTGCCATGACGCTGGAAGGCGCGCCGTTCCTGAAGGCCGAGCACCTGCCGGTGTTCGACTGCGCCAGCCCCTGCGGCAAGATCGGCAAGCGCTCGCTCTCGATCCAGAGCCACATCCTGATGATGGCAGCGGCCCAGCCCTTCATCTCGGGCGCCATCTCCAAGACCATCAACATGCCGAACGAGGCGACGGTCGAGGACGCCAAGAACGCCTACATGCTGTCCTGGAAGCTGGCGCTGAAGGCCAACGCGCTCTATCGCGACGGCTCAAAACTGTCGCAGCCGCTCAATGCCTCGCTGCTCGCCGATGACGACGAGGATGAGGACGAGGCGGTCGAGCAGCTGATCGCGGCGCCCGCCGCGCAGCGCGCCGTGCAGGTGACGGAAAAGATCGTCGAGCGCGTGGTCGAACGGCTCTACCGCGACCGCGAGAAGCTGCCGAACCGCCGCAAGGGCTACACGCAGAAGGCCGTGGTCGGCGGCCACAAGGTGTATCTCAGGACCGGCGAGTTCGACGACGGGCGGCTCGGCGAGATCTTCATCGACATGCACAAGGAAGGCGCCGCCTTCCGCGCCATGATGAACAACTTCGCCATCGCGATCTCGCTCGGCCTGCAATACGGCGTGCCGCTCGACGAATATGTCGAGGCCTTCACCTTCACCAAGTTCGAGCCGGCCGGCATGGTGCAGGGCAACGACGCGATCAAGAACGCGACGTCGATCCTCGACTACGTGTTCCGCGAGTTGGCCGTCTCCTATCTCGGCCGCCACGACCTCGCCCATGTCGACCAGTCCGACTTCGACAAGACGGCGCTCGGCCGCGGCATCACCGAAGGCAAGGCGACGCCCTTCTCCAAGGGTCTTTATCGCGGCGCCTCGCCGGTGAAGCTGGTGTCGGGCATCGGCGGCGAGCCCAAGGGCCTTGGCGGCTCCGCCCCGACGACGACCCCTGCCCGCGCCGCGCCGACCGCCTTCGCCGGTTCCAACGTGCTGGCGCTGAAGCCGGCAAGCGACGAGGCGATCGCCTACAAGCGCGACTATGAGGAGCGCGCCAGGGAACTGGCCGAGGAGATGGTGGAAGCGGAAGCCGAGGCCGCCGGCGGCGCCGAAGCGCTCTTCACCGACGCTGCCGCCAACGAAGCGGCCGAGGCCAAGAAGCTCGCCGCGACAAGGCGCCAGCAGTCGCTGCTGCAGGGCTACACCGGCAACGAATGCTCGGAGTGCCACAACTTCACCATGGTGCGGAACGGCACCTGTGAGAAGTGCGATACTTGTGGGGCCACGAGCGGGTGCAGCTGACATCAACAAGCCCCCTACTGCGCTAGCGGCAGGGGGCGTTTTTTTGAGGGAGCGTTTCACCTGCAGGTGAAAAAGAAAGGAAGCGAGAATATGTCCGAAAAAACTCTGACGGCATTTGGGTCCGCATGCCGAGAAATCAGAATGGCGCGAAAGCTGCGGATGATCGATCAAGCAAAGGAATTCAAGTGTTCCCCATCGTTTATCTCTGCTGTTGAAACAGGAGGCAAGCAGGTCCCGGAAGGTTACGTCGACAGTTTTGGCAACTGGCTGAACTTGGACCTTGTCACGAGAAAACACCTACAAGCACTGGCAGATGCTCGCATCAACGTTATTCGATTTACCCCGATCAACAAAGAACGCGCCGCACTGGCAAGAAGATTGTTCAGGAAGATAAATAAGATGTCCCCTGACGAGATTCGAAAACTTGATGCGGATCTTCCTGGAGACGAAAGATGAGCCACGACTATTGCGTGTCTGCAAAGAGCCGTACCGAAATCGAGATATTGGCAGCCGCGTGGCGCCAAGCGCTGCGCATATCCACTACTTGCCAAGCTCCCGACATGGTGAGTGTTCTTGAAAACGAAATGCCGCGGCTGTTTGGCGATTTCGCATTAGTCGTGAAGGAAGATCACGAAATGGACGGTGCCGAAGGATACACCGAATTCGATCCACCGCGGGTGGTTCTATCAGCATCCACGTATCAGTCTGCAGCAACCTTCGGCGGACGCGGCAGATGGACAGCTGCCCACGAGCTAGGGCATCTGGTTCTTCACAAGTCAGCAGTGCCTCTCGATCGGGCTCCTACCCGATATTCCAAAATGAAGGAGCTTCCCGCTTACGCAAGCGCAGAGTGGCAGGCCAACGCGTTTGCCGCGGCGTTTCTGATGCCGGAAACCCTTGTTCGAGACTTCACCGACATTTCGGAAATTATGACGTTCTTCGCCGTGAGTCGAACAGCAGCCGAGAACCGCCTCAAAAATCTTGGAATTTCCGAACCACACATAGTTCCGCCCCAGGTCAGAGCGGCAATCGTACATTTGCAAAACAAAACTGAAATACCAAAGCCGACTCGTTAGAGCCGGCTTTGGATACCGCGAAAGGGCCGGAGCCCACGCGGGGCGAAGAGGTTGATTTCCCTCTCCTGTAGCAAGGTCATTATAGGGGAACGTCTTCCTTGGAGTCGAGGTAGCTTCGGCGCATGACAGCTATGAGGAAACGAAAATGTCAAACAAAGAGCGTAAAACCTTCGACGTCGGCCGCGACTCCAAATCCGGGCAGTTTGTCACAGTCAAAGAGGCTGAACGCCGTCCTAACACGACAACTGTAGAGCGAGTCCCGAAACCCGGATACGGTGACACAAGAAGCGAGCCGTCGCGCAAAAAATAGTCTGCATTGCATTGCTGATGAGCGGTGTTCCACGACACCGTTGAGCACCGCTCACCCAGCTACACCTCTTAGTATGAGCATGATCGATCACATCACCATCGAAGTGAGCGATCTCGACAAGAGCAAGCTCTTCTACGAAAAAGCGTTTGCGCCTTTGGGCTTCAGCCTCGCCTTCGGCAAGGACGGCATCTTCTGGGCCTTCGATGTCGGCGATGGCTGCCTGTTCGAGATCCAGAGCACGGGCGAGAAGCCGCCGCTCACCCATCTGCATGTCGCCTTCCGGGTGAAGAGCAAGGCGGAGGTCGATGCGTTCTACCGGGCGGCACTCGAGGCGGGCGCTGCGGACAACGGTGCGCCCGGCCCGCGTCCGGACTATGCGGAAAATTACTACGCCTGCTTCGTGCTCGATCCCGATGGCTACAACATCGAGGCGATGATCAACGAGGCATAGCGCGCGCCCTCTCCTTCTCCCCTTGTGGGGCAGGGCTATCGCATATGGGTGATGGCCTGGATGAGATAGCCGTCATTCCAAGCGCATTTCTTGATGCGGTGACTGATGGGGACTTTATCGACATCTGCGGCCTGAAGGAGATTTCTGGCGATGCGGTTGAGGAGGGCGGTGTTGGCGGGGGCGTTGTCCTTGCGGGCACGGGATTGATCCTCGTCCAGATGAACATCCAGCATCCAGTGCAGGCCGTTCTCGATCTGCCAATGGGCTCTGGTGAGCTCGAGGGCTTGCTGGGGTGACAGCAAGGTGGAAGCCATGAACAGGCGCGTCAGCGGCTTGGCCTGGTCGCGCCGGCTGGTGATGCGGATGAAGGCTTTGTGGCCGGCCATCAGCGGTTCAGCCGATACCACGACCTCGGCTTGGCGCCATTCGCTGCGGCCATGGCTGGTTTCGGTCCGCTCCGCGACTGCGGGGGCGGTCTCGGCCAGATGGCGATTGGCGTGGCCGACCCAATGGCGACGATTGCCTTTGAGCGCGAGCAGGTAGTCGCCGCCCCGTTCGGTGATGGCCTTTGCCATGCGCGTGTGACAGTGGAGCGCATCGGCTGTGACCAATCGTCCAGTAAGATCAATAAGTTCGATGACTTTGAGGGCGGCCTCGACCTCATTCTCTTCCTCGCCGGGCGAGACCGCCGCCAAACATAGCCGCGTCTCGGCGGCAAAAGCCGACACCGTCAGGGGAGGACTGGCTGCAAGGCCTTTCTCGTAGGCTCGCCGCAGCGCCTTGCCGTCGAGCGAGACCACTTCCTCACACGCCCGCGCGAAGCCCGCGGCAAAGGCGGCAAAGGCACGGCTGAACGCCTCCGGATCGAGCAGCCGCAGCAGCCGCGAGAAGGTATCGTGGCTGGGCGCCACCTCATACGCGATCAACCGCGACAGCGCCTGCTTGCGCTCTTGCGCGAACAACGAGAACTCCGTCGCATTGCTCGCCCCGCACAGGCTCGCCGCGATCATCATCACGATCAAATCGCCAAGCCGATGCGTGGCATTGCCGGCGCGCGGATCGGGTAGCGCGCCGAAATAGCTCTCAAGGCTGGAAATGGCAGTCTCTCCCTCGTTCGACTGCCTGCCCAAAGAATCCCTTCTCAGGCCAACTTCAAGTCCCAAAAAGCCATATGCGATTCCCCTGCCTTGTGGGGTGAGAAGCGGTCCGCGTAGCGGGCGAAAAGCTAACTGCTTGGCTTTTCGAGCTTCGAACGCACGGAGCCTGCGACGGGCCGGGTGGTGGATCGGCGCGTAGCGCCGAGACGGATGAGGGTGTTCCGGCGGAGTGAGACGCTGGCGATCTTGCTGCGCCTCAAGCCGGCAAGGTCTGCGCCAAGCTGGAGCATCCCTCATCCGGCCGCTTCGCGGCCACCTTCTCCCACAAAGGGGAGAAGGGAAGAAGCGGTTTCCGGCCGGCTCATGGAACTCCAGACCGAGAACGCAGTTCACTAGTGCGTGGAATCGCGGGAACTTCAAATTCACCGCATCAGCGAGGAGCGGGAAGCGAATGAACGCGGTGCCGCCGAAGGAAATGGACGTCGTCCTGCAACAACTGCCGCTGAGGATCGGCGCCTATGTGCCCGACGATCTGCTGGAGGACTGGTTCGCACCGGGAACGGGCATGCGGCCCGTCAGCAAGGCAGCGCTTGCTGCCGCTGCCAGCTACGGGCGACGGTTCGAATGCGAATTCAAATACTATCCCGAGAGGATGGAAGGCGTGTTCTGGAAATGGGTTCCAGCGATCTAATTTGAACATGTCTGCGGAGCAAGAGGAGGTTCGCGAGGCAATCGCCTTGGAGCTTGAGCGTCAATCGGAATTCGATCCTTCGAGACTGCGGAAATCGAATTGGACGGAGATCGCCTTATTGCAAACGGCAACATCGACCTGCTGGCACTCGCCAGGCGATCGTCGGCGCCGCGGCGGGCGCGCCTCAAAACATGTCTCCCGAAAGTGGGAACCGGTTTCGGGACAAATGCGTCAAACCAGAAACCTAAAGCGCATGGAGCGATCTGAAAGATCGCGGCGCGCTTTGGGAGCGACGCGCGAGGAGCATCGATGAGGGTAGCTGTGTTCGGCGGGACCGGGTTCCTCGGCCGCAGGATCGTCGAGCGGCTGCTGGACAAGGGCTTTGAAGTGCGGGCAGTGTCCCGCCAAGCGCGGCGGGTAACAGCGGTCGGCTCGGAAGCGAAAGCGCCCGAACAGGTCAAAGCGGATATTCTGGACAGATCATCGATCGGCCCGGCAATTGCCGGATCAGATGCGGTGGTGAACGCGGTCAGCCTCTATGTCGAGCAAGGCGGCTTAACGTTCGAAAGGATGCACGTGACGGCGGCAGCCGACTTGGCGAGCGCCGCTCGGCAAGCCGGGGTCGAACGGCTTGTCCATATCTCCGGGATAGGCGCGGATCCGCGATCCGCATCAAGGTATATCAAGGCACGCGGGCGCGGGGAGGACGCGGTCAGGAACTCGTTTCCCGACACGATTGTCCTGCGCTCGGCCGTCATGATCGGACCGGACGACGCTTTTCTCACGACGCTTGTTCGACTGGTCCGGCTGCTGCCCGTCTATCCGCTGTTCGGCCAGGGAGCTACGCGGCTTCAGCCCGTCTATGTCGGCGACGTCGCCGAAGCGGTGAGCCGCTTGCTCGCCGATCCTAGCCAGGATGTGCCTACGTTCGAGGTCGGCGGTCCTCGTATTTTGCGTTACAGGGAGCTGGTTCGCGAGATCGCCCGAAGGTGCGGCGTTCATCCAATCCTGGTGCCCATGCCGTTCGCCGCCTGGAGCGCCCTGGCGGGAGTAGCGGAATTTCTCCCGACGCCGCCTATCACGCGCAACCAGGTCGATCTCATGCGCCAGGACAACGTGACGACAGGCGGCATGCCGGGGCTGCCGGAACTCGGCATCGAGCCAGGGGACATCGAGCAGGTCATCCGCATGATCGAAGGAAGCGGCATCAAAACAAGGACGTAAAGCGCGTCGCCTGAATCCGTTTCGTCGCGACGTGCTTCAACGCCACCGCTACGCGCGGAACTCTTCTGCCGTCGGCCTGGGAAATGTCGGCTCCTCCGGCGGAATCTCAGGTGGCGCATCCGGCGGGATATCTGGAGGTCCCCTTCCCGGTCCCGGGATGGGATCGGGTGAAGGCGGAGGAACGCCCGGCGGTTCTCCGGGCGGGTTTTCCGGGGGAGCTGGAGGCCGGGAAGGCTCAGGATTGGGATAGCCCGGCATCGGTTCGGGATTGTTCGGATTGTTCATTGCGGGCTCCCGAGTGATGCGGCCGGCGCTGCCTGGCGGGGAAAGCCTTCGTCACTCAGGCGGCATGTTCGTACGTGCCCACGAGTTCCGTCGCCTCGATGGCGTGGCGCCGGGCCTCCTTCCAGATTTCCTTGACTCCGGTCTGGCCTGGAATGCCGAGGCTCGGCACATCGAGAGCCGCCAGCCGGAAATGATAGTGGTGAACTCCGTGCCCGACCGGCGGGGCCGGGCCATCGTAGGAGGCGTTGCCGAAGTCGTTCTTCCCCTGCTGGAGCGCTTCGGTTCCCGGCTTCCCGTCTTCCCCTTCGGCAAGTTGCTCGACGTCGGGCGAAATATTGAACACCGCCCAGTGGCCGAACGTCCCGCGTGGTGCATCGGGGTCGTCCACGACGAGAACCAGGCTCCTGGTCCCGTCAGGGATCCCAGACCATTTCAGAGGCGGGGAGACATTTTCACCATCGCGGGCAAAACGCTCGGGGATGGGATCGCCGTCGGCGAACGCCGGACTTGTCAGTGTCAGTGGCATATTGATCCCTTCCGCTGATGCCGCAAGGCCCATGCCCTGCGACGGCCCACGGACCGGCTTCGATCGCAGCCAAGGTCCTCTTCCGGCTGGACAACACATGCGGTTCGGTCATTCGCCTGATTTTCGGAGAGCGTCTGCCTAGCCGCACGACGTCCCTGGTCGATCATCCAACGAATGCCGCGCCGGATCGTTCCGCAGCGCCAGCGAGTGGCGTCATGTGTTCGTCCTGTCGAACATCGCGGCCAGGGGCGCGTTGCCGCTCATGCGTTGATGCACGTCAAAGCCAAGCTATCCATGATGCGTACTATGGCCGCCTTCAGAATTAATTTTGGAGGCGATGATGGACAAGGAGATCAAAAACAAGATCCAGACACTCTTGGATCAGCATCGGGTCATGACGGTTGCAACGCTGAGGCCGGACGGCTGGCCGCAGGCCACGACGGTCGGCTACGTCAACGAAGGCTTCACCCTCTACTTCCTCTGCGGTCTGGACAGCCAGAAGGCGGCCAACATCGCGCGAGACGATCGTGTTTCATTGACCATCGACCACGACGCGCCGCAAGTGATGGAGATTACCGGGCTCTCCATGGCGGCGCGCGCGCAGCCGGTCACCGACAAGGCCGAGGCCGAGAAGGTTCTGCGGATGCTGCCTGCGAAATATCCGCCGCAAAACTCCCTGCCCGGCCCCATGCCGACGCCGGACGAGGTCCGCATCTTCCGCGTGGTGCCCTCAGTGATTTCCGTGCTCGATTACTCGAAGGGCTTTGGTCACACGGATCTGGTCACCTGCTGAGGGGCATCTCACGTTCCGGCCTCAATCCTTGAACGTGATCCCGTATTTCGCGGCCTTTTCCTTGGGCATGTCGGCGAACGCCTGGCGCACCGTGTAGCCGCCATAGACGTCGCCGCCGTTGCGGATCATCCAGTCCTCGACGTCGGCTTCCGCCACCGTCATGCGGTCGCCCATCTTGTACCGGTTGCCGTTGACCGGTTTATCGGCGAGCAGGCCCACGAAGCGGCCGTCGCTGTAGCCGGTAAGCTGCAGCCAGATATGTTCGGTGGCGCCGTTCTGGGTCAGCGGGAACTTCACCGTGTAGGTGCCGGGCGTGCCGGCGGCCATCAGTTCATGGAAGCGCGGCAGCGTCGAATGGCCCTTCGCCTTGGCGTCCTGCATCGCCTTGTCGCCGGTGTAATAGGCGACGACATTTTCCTTCATCGGGCGCGGCGCCGTCGGTGATGCGCCGGGCGCGGCTTCCGGAATGGCCGCCGGCTTGTTGCTCGGCACATGCCAGAGCGCGTTGAAGAATCCGTAGCCGACAGCGGCTGCAAAAACGATTGCCACGACTGGATTGCGCATCGATCCCTCCGAGCCCGATCACGAACACGTTACCAGAAGGACGTTGCCGCACCGCTAAGGGACAAAGTGAGCAGATGATTAGCGAAATGTTGAAATTGCCGCGATTTCGACCCCGCCGAAACGGCAAATCCCCTGATCCAGATCAAGGCGATGCAGGTCGTCCTGTTGTCTCCTTGGGCATTCTTTCGAGGAGATGGACATGCCCACCGAGACCCTGATCGTCATCGCCGTCGTTCTGGCCTACTTCGCTATCTTCATGGGCGTGCTCGCCTATGCGACCCTCGCTGAATCGCGCCCCAAGCCCCTTAGACAGCCGCGCAAATCCGAAAGCGGATCAATCCGCGTCGGCCACCATCTGCCCGCCGCCCAGCCAGTTGCGCCACTGCCGCTCGTCGCCGTGAAAGACATTAAGGTCGACGCGGCCGCTCACCCCGTGTGACAGGCCGGACCCGGAATACTGCCAGAACAGCCACCTGCGGCCCGGATAGACCTTTGACGGGTGCGCGGCCACCGCGCGCAGCCAGAACGGATAGTCGAGAAAAGCGCCGCGCAGATTGTCGCGATAGAAGTCGGGGCTGGTGTAGATGATGGGCCGCTGGCCGTAGTAGCGCTCCAGCTTGTCCATGAACACCTGCATCTTCTCCAGCACCTTTTCGCGCGAAGGCCGGCGCTTGCAGGAGGAGTCGCCATTCCATTCGACATCGATCACCGGCGGCAGCGCGCCTTGGACCCGCGGCACGTTGCGGATGAACCAGTCGGCCTGCTCGCCGGCGGTGCGGCACCAGTAGAAGAAATGGTAGGCGCCGCGCTTCAGCCCGGCGGCATCGGCGTTGCGCCAGTTCCTCATGAACATCGGATCGAGATGGTCGCCGCCGTCAGTCGCCTTGATGTAGGCGAAATTGGCGCCCTGGGCGCGCAGCTTGCCCCAGTTGATGTTGCCCTGCCAGCGCGAGACGTCGACGCCGTGGACAGCAAGATGCCGGGGCGAGGAGCGGCCGAAATTGATCGGCTTGGCATCACGGAAGGCGTAGCGGGTGACAGGCCCCGCCAGCATCGCGGGCGCCGCGCGCGACAGCCGCTTCGGTGGCGAGACGAGCGCCGCCTCCTGAACCGGCGGCTCGACGCTGTCCGGCAGGTCCGCAGCGGGAAATGCCACGGTCTCTTCCTCGGGCAGGCCGAAAGGACGTGAATTTTCATCGTCCGCACGCGAATTTTCGTCGCCGGGACTCGCATTCTGGCCGTCAAGCAGCGGCGCCGGCGGCCTGAAGCGTGCGGAGCCCGTCATCGAGGCGGTCTCGAGGGTTGTCTCGGTGTCGGCGGTCTTCACGGCCTTGGTCACCGGCGCGCTTGGCCTGACCACGGAGCTGGTCGTCTCGTTGGACGGCATTTGCAAGGCATCGACGCCCGACGTGGACGAGCAGCCGGCAAGGCAAAGCGTTGCGAGCACGAAACTGACGACGCCAAAAATCCGCATCTTGACCTGTACGCAAACAAAACAGACCGAGGGCAGGAACGGCGCCGCCGGAAGCCCCATTCCTAATGAGAAATTACCAACAAAGTTTGAATCAAAATTTACTTTTGGTCCGGCCGGGCGATTCGCGGCCGGCCCTCAGTCGCCGTGAATCCGGAAACCGCGAGGCCCTGATGAATGGCTGCGGGCCTCGCCATAACCGAGGTCCGGAAGACAGGGTCTAACCCTGCCCCAATTCGTACCCATATAGGGGGCTCGCCAGATGCGTTGAAATGCTCCGATCCAAGGATTGTCACCAATGTCAAAATCGCGGACGATCAAAGCTGCGTCGATCTTCCTGGTCGTGCTGATTGCGCTCGCAAGCGTGTCCATCGGCACCGCGGAGGCGCGCATGGGCGGCAGTTTCGGCAGCCGCGGCGGCCGGACTTTCCAGGCCCCGGCTCCGACGAGAACCGCACCCTATACCGCGCCCGTGACGCGCTCGATGACGCCGAACACCACCCAGTCGATCCCACCGTCGCAGTCGTTCCCTGGCCAGGCGCGCCCGGGATTCTGGAACGGGTTTGGCGGCGGCCTTGTCGGCGGGCTGGTCGGCGGACTGCTCTTCAACGGCCTGTTCGGCATGATGCTCGGCCATGGATTTGGCGGCATCGGCGGCGGCTTCAGCTTCATCTTCCAGCTGCTGCTCATCGGCGGCCTCATCATGCTGGCAATGCGGTTTTTCGGCCGCGACAATGCCGCACCGGCCAATATGAGGAGCTCCGGCTTTCCCTTCGGCCAGCAAGGCTGGGGAGGCCCGCAACCCAGCTACCCGTCCCGCACCACGGGCCTGGGCGCGGCCGGCGCATCCGGCGCCGACGAAATCGGTATCACCGACGTGGATCGGGATGCGTTCGAACGCATCCTCGGCGACGTGCAGGCCGCGTTCAGCCATGAGGATCACCAGGGACTGCGAAGGCTGACGACACCCGAGATGGTTTCCTACCTTTCGGAGGAGCTCGCGGATAACGCGACCCACGGCCTCAAGAACGACGTTACCGATCTTGAGCTGCTGGAAGCCGATATTGCGGAGGCGTGGAGGGAAGGCTCGCGCGATTACGCCACGGCGGCAATGCGCTGGTCGGCCATCGATGTCATGCGCAATCGCCAGACCGGCGCTGTCGAAAAGGGCGACCCGAAAAATCCGGTCGAAGCCACCGAATTGTGGACCTTTACCCGCGAGGCCGGCGGACAGTGGCTGCTGTCCGCAATCCAGGACGCGTCCAACTGAACCCGAGGCATCGCGGCGCAATCTGCGCCACGGTGCGCCTACCGACGCAGCTTTTCGCCGGTCGTCGACGGGCAGCCTCTACCCGCCTCGCCTGAACACGCCGATCATCGGTCCGAGATTCCAGAAATCGTCGTTGCGGCCGATGGCCGGCGCATAGAGGCTGGAGATGGAGCCGTCGAGGAACAGCGCGTTGGGACAGCCGAGCTCGTCGCGGAACAGGCGGGCGAATGCGTGGAAGGTCACGACGTCGTTCGAGATGGCAAAGACCGCGACGCCGTCGGCACGCACGCCGACGCCGTCGCGGATTTTTCGCGACGGGCTGCCGGCCTGGAATTTCGGGTGCAGCTTGCCGTCGATGACCAGCATCGGCCCGGATTGGGTCGCGTAATCCACCTGCGGCGGCCGCTTCAGATAGTCCTTCGTCGCGCGCACGCCGGCCTTGCCGCCGCCAAGATAGAAGATGCCGTTGGGCTGCATGGAAAAATTGCCGGTGCCGGTCCCGGTCTTCGCCGATGCAATCTGCTGCCCTCGCTCGACATAGAGCCCGACCGGCGCGAGATTGGGATGGTACATGCCGGCATTGATGCCGAAAAGCATGGTGCGCCCGGCGGCCTGTTGCGCATTTCGAAGATTGTGCAGCGACTGGTAGAACTTGCCGTCGGGATCCTTCCAGAACAGCTCGATCGAATAGTGTTTCGGATCGGCCTCGCAGACGAGATAGGTCGCGCTCTCGAAGCTGTGGTCGCGGCAGGGCGGCAGTGCCGCCAGCCATTGGCCGGCGCCAAAGCCCGCGCCGACAGCGGCCGGCAGCGCCGATTTCACCAGCGTCGCCAGCAAGGGCACCGATTGCAGCAGTGTCACGAAATCCATGCGGGCACCCGAAGCCAAGGTCGGATGTTGATATAGCGGATTCGGTTCTTAACGCGGTGTTGAGTTTGAGGTCAGGCCGGCGTCATTGGATGTCGGCACAGCCTAACTGAGCCAGCCAACGGCGACGCCGATGAGAAGCACGACGCCGAGCAGGCCGCGATAGATGACGAAGGGCCAGGCCGAAAAGCGCTCGAGCACCCGCATCAGCCCCCATATGGCGAAGAAGGCCGAGATCGAGGCGACGACGAGGCCGACGGCCAGGACCGACCAGCCATGGGCGCCGAGGTGGATCTTGTGCAGTTCCCAAAGCTCCTTCAGGCCGGCAAGCGCGATCGCCGGCAGGCCGAGCAGGAAGGAGAGCCGCGCCGCCTCCGGCCGGGCATAACCAAGTCCAAGCGCCGCCGTCAGCGTCGATCCCGAGCGCGACACGCCGGGGATGAGCGCGCCGACCTGGGCGACGCCGACCAGCAAGGCATCGAGCACCGACACCTTTTCTAGGGTCAGCCTGTGGCGGGCATAGATTTCGGAGAGCGCCAGCAGCACCGCCATGACGATGCAGGCCCAGCCGATCACGGCCAGCCCTCGCAGCGGCGAATTGCAAGCATTGAGAACACTGGAAAGCGCCAGGCCGACGATGACGATCGGAACCGTCGCAAGCACGATGCCGATCGCCAGGCGAAAATAGCGGTTGGCATAATCGCGCCGCGCCAGCGCCGCCAGCGAACCCACCGCTACTTCCCTGATATCGCTCCAGAAATAGCTGACGACCGCCGCCAATGCGGCTAGCTGCATGGCAGCCGAGAAGGCTGAACCGGGATCCTGCCAGCCGAGCACGGCGGGCACGACGCGCATATGCGCCGTCGAAGAGATCGGCAGCAGTTCGGTGATGCCTTGGATGATGCCGAGAAACGCCACCTTGGCGTAACCGAGGCCGACAAAGCCGGTATCCAACCCTTGAGTGCAGACGTCGGTCATCCCAGTCCTTTCCAAAGAGTCCCGGTCCTTTCAGGGCGAAAGTGAATTGTCGTTCCGGAAAGCCCCTCAGGCACAGGCTTAGCCTCACGATACCGTGAATCCAACTCACGGATTTGTAAGGTGTCGCTAATCCTGCTTGACAACCGGCGCCTCCATATTATCATCCGCTAATCTTACACTGTAAGGTAATTGGAGGAGGATCAGCATGTCGACCGCCGCCCTCTCGGAACTGCAGCCCGTCGTGCCGCCGCAACCGCACGCTCCCGAAATCGGGATCGAGGAGGTCTCTCGCGATCTGAGCCGCGCCATCGAGCGCGCCGAGGTCAATGCCTGGCTCGACCTCTATGACGCAGCGCCCGCGGATTTCGCCGCGCGGCATGGCCTGTCGATCGCCCGCGACGGCGATCTCGTCTGGACCACCTGCACGACGATCCCGTTCATCCACTTCAACTGCGTGAAGAACATCGGCATCGACAGTCCAGCCTCGGAGGAGCAAGTCGACGCGCTGCTTTCGCATTACCGCGCCGCCGGCATCTTGCGGCCGTGGTTCTATACCAGTCCGCATACGGAACCTTCGCGGCTGCGATGCTGGCTGGAAGCGCGCGGTTTGCAGCATCAAAGCGGCTGGGAGCGCATCTTTCGCGACGCGACGCCGCTGGCGGCCGAACCGCTCTTCCCGACCGACGATGCTTCGGTCGAGGAGGTCACACCCGAAACGGCCGCGGAATGGGCTGCCTTCATCGACGCCAGATACAGGCTGCCTACCTCGCCCTGGCTCGAGGCGCTGGTCGGCCGCAAAGGCTGGCATCATTATATGCTGAAACGCGACGGCGCGGTGGCCGCGGTGCGCTCACTGTTCATCTCGGACGGCGCGGCCTGGAGCGGCATCGACGCGCCGGTGCCGGGCATCATGGCGCCGAGCTTCGATCTCGACGCCATGCTTGGCGAAAGACTGGTCCGCGACGGCATCGCCGCCGGCGCAAAACTGTTCGTCGCCGATATCGAGGCGCCGTGCCCCGAACGCGACGGTCCGGCCTACCGCAACTACGCGCGGCTCGGTTTCAAGATTGCCTATTTCCGCAGCCATTACAGTTATTTGCCGGCGTATTCGAGCTAGAGCCGTCAATAGCCCCAATGCATGTCGCCCAAAAGTGCGCAGCGGTTTTGGGAAAACGACATGCGCAAAAAAGACTAAAGCGCGTTGCCTGAAGCCGTTTCAGTGCGACATGCTTTAGCGGTGCAGCCATTGCTTCAGGCAGCTTCTGGCCACCACATGTGCCGGCGGCACCACCGGCTGGTCGAGGCGAGAATCGTCGGCCGCCCTGTCGCGAGCTCTTTCCAGGAGCATGCGAAGCTCGGCCGGGCGCACGCGGTCGCGCTCCATCACGAGTTGGATCATCGGGTCGTTCAAAAGCTCGTCCAGGGTGTTGATGCTCTCGCTCATCCGTCGCCTCCTCGATGCCTTCCCGCATGGCGGTTAGATAAGCAGCCAATGATGGCCCGCCAATGACGCTTTGCCGGCTATCTCGTGAATCGAAGATGAAATTTTTGTGCGGGCATTCTTCCTTCTCCCCTTGTGGGAGAAGGTGGATCGGCGCGCAGCGCCGAGACGGTTGAGGGGTGTTCCAGCGGAGTGAGGCGTTGGCGTTCCCTGGAGCACCCCTCATCCGACCGAGCTTCGCTCGGCCAGCTTCTCCCACAAGGGGCCTGTTGCATAATTGGCTGGTTGTGATTCTCTGAGTTGGAACTCGGAGGGAATCGCGATGGCGGTGAAGCGGACGGGTCAGTTGAGCCTGGCGGAAGCATTTCTGGGCCAGAAGCTTGCTGGTGGATCCTCGCCGCTCGATCGGCTGTCCGGTCTGGTGAAGTGGTATCGCTTCGAGAAGCTGCTCAACCCGCTACGCGATGGCGGCCCGGGACGTGCGGCTTGGCCTCCGCTGGTTCTGTTCAAAGCACTGCTGCTGCAATCGCTCTATGGGCTATCGGATCGCGAACTCGAGGAAGCGCTGGGTGACCGGCTGTCGTTCCGGCGCTTTGTCGGGCTTGGCCTTGAGGAGAGCATTCCCGATCACACAGTGCTGTCGCGCTTCCGCAACCTGCTTGTCGGCGAAGGGCTGATGGAAAGGCTGTTTGGCGAACTGGACCGGCAGGTGGAGAAGGCCGGCGTGATCCTGAAGCGCGGCACGATGCTGGATGCGACGCTGATCGATGCGGTCTCGGCGCCGCCGACAGCCGAGCGGCCCTCGAAGGATGCCGATGCCCGTCCCGTGCGGCGGGGCAAGGGCGGCTTTACCTTCGGCTACAAGGCCCATGTTGGGGTCGACGAGGGCTCTGGTCTGATCCGCACGGTGATCACCACGCCGGCCAACGTCAACGACACGGTAGTGGCCGATCACTTGATCCGAGGCGACGAGAAGACGGTGTGGGCGGATGCCGCCTATGACACGCATGCCCGGCGTGCTCGGCTCAAGGCCGAGGGCAGGAAGCCGCGCATTGCCCGCCGCCCCAATAAGCACCATTCGCTGCCCGAGCGGCTCAAGCGCTACAATCGCCTGATCGCACGACGGCGGGCGGCGGTGGAGACGACCTTCGCCACGCTCAAGAACCGCATGAAACTGACCACAATCCGCTATGTCGGACTGGCCAAGGCCGCAGCCCAGGTGACACTTGCCGCGATCGCTTTCAACATGCGCCGATGGGCGGCAATCACAGGATAGGTGCGCCTAGCATCCAGCCTAAGGCCGCCCGCCACCATCAAACTCCACCCCAAAAGCCAAAAATGAGCGAGACCTCACGGGCCAAACCGCCTCGAGGGTCTGTTCGCGCTAACTGCGCAACAGGCCCACAAGGGGAGAAGGAGAAGGCAAAAGGCTACGCGGGCGGCGCGCCCTCATATTGCGGCAGACCGTCATCGAGCCGCACCCAAGGCTGCATGGACGCCGTCCAGAAATGCATGTCGGGCTTGAACAGGGACGGATCGTCGAGCGAGCCGGAGGTGACGCCGAGAATTCCTCTGGAATCGCGCCGCGAGAACATCGTCGTGCCGCAGACTGCACAAAAGCCGCGCTTGAGGTCCGGCGAGGAATTGACCGTCGCCAGCGGCCCCTCGACGGTGACGTCGTCGATGCGGAACAGAAGCCGGGCGTTGAAGGCCGCGCCGATCGCCTTCTGGCAGATCCGGCAGTGGCAGACGCGCTCGTTGATCGGCTCGGCATCAGCGCGATAGCGCACCGCCCCGCACAGGCATCCGCCCTGGTATTTCGTCATCACAATCACTCGGTTTGTGGAAATGCCGGCACGGTAGCGACCGCCATCTCATCGTCAATCAAAAAGCTTTGATGGGATGCGATCGCTTGCCGTGATGCAGGCGCGCCGACATTGCAGCAAACCGGACGGAGTCAGTGCCGTCGCGCCTGCACCAGATAGGCGTCGATCTCGGTCTCGCCGAGCCATTTGGCGGCCTCCAGCCGATGCAGCCCTTCGACCAGGACATGGCGCTTGCCGTCGTGCCGCACCTGGATCGGCGTCTTCATCCCGTTCTCGAGGATGTCCTCGGCGAGATGGCGCACGGTCTCGGGATGCAGCGTCTTGCGCCGCGCCGTCGGCACGTAGATGTCGTCGACCTTGACCTTTTGCACGCGCAGCATGTCCGCTCCCGGCGTTGAAACGTTGCCTCGCAATGAAATAGTCCGTTTGCCGGATATCGCCAAGGCCAGGCGCCGCTGGCCCGATGGTTTCCATTTGACGCTTGGCCGGTCAATGGTCTCAATGGCGGCATCTTGGTTTCAGGTGTTCATTGACGCAGTTGACCACCGAATTTCCCGATTTCGGACTGACGCCGGAGCAGCGCCGCGAGGCGGTGCGCGGCCATTATTACGAATGGCCGGGAATGGATGGCTCGAGCGGCGAGATCTGGTGCTACTCGGACCGTCTTTCCTATCGGCCGGGCGAGACGGTGACGCTGCATGTGAACTCAACGGCGCGCCAATTCAGCATTGCCATTGTCCGGGACGGAGCGGTCGAAACCAACGTCTTCGAGAAGACCGGCCTGCCGGCGCGCTGGCAGGAGACGCCCGACCAATGCTCGGTCGAGGGCTGCGGCTGGCAGGCCTCGTTCCAATTCCGCATCGGCGACGACTGGCCGTCAGGCGCCTATCGCGTGACGCTTACCGCTGATGGCCGAGGCGGTGGAACGATCGAGAGCCAGCACCTCTTCATCGTCGCGCCCCTGCCCGGCCGCAAGCCCGGCCGGCTGCTTCAGGTCGCGGCGACCGGCACCTGGCTCGCCTACAACACCTGGGGCGGCTCCAACCACTACCAGGGCATCACCGGCCCGAACCGCGACCAATATGCGACGATGGTTTCGACTGAGCGCCCCTGGTGCCGTGGTTTCGTCGTGCTGCCAACGGACGCGCCGCGCGTGCCGCTGGAGGTCGCGGTGCCGCCGAAGACCGTGCCCTGTTACCCGCACATGGAATGGGCCTTTGCCACCGGCCACTCGAAGAAATACGCCTCTTCGGGCTGGGCGAGCTATGATAGCCATTTCTTCCGCTTCGCCGAGCGCGCCGGCTACGCGGTCGATCTCGCCAGCCAGCACGAATTGCATTTCTCGCCCGAGATCCTCGACAGCTACGACTGCGTCGTCTTCGTCGGCCACGACGAATACTGGACCTGGGAGATGCGCGACGCGGTCGACGCCTATGTCGAGCGCGGCGGCCATGCGGCGCGCTTCGCCGGCAATTTCATGTGGCAGACAAGGCTGGAAGACGAAGGCCGCCGCCAGGTCTGCTACAAATACCGGGCGCGCGCGGAAGACCCCGCCTATCGCGGCGGCGACGTCACTCGCGCCACCAATTCCTGGGAAGCGCCGGAGATCGGCCGCCCGGGGAGCGCCACCTTCGGCCTGAACGCGACGCGAGGCGTGTATGCCGGCTGGGGCGGCTGCGCGCCGCGCGGCGTCCGCGGCTTCCCGGTCTACCGGCCGGAGCACTGGGCCTTCGCCGGCACCGGCATCTATTATGGCGACCTGCTCGGCGCCGACAGCCATGTCTATGGCTATGAGGTCGACGGGCTGGATTTCGAGATCCGTGGCGGTCTGCCCTACCCGACCGCGGAGAGTGGCGCGCCGGATGGCTTGCAGGTTCTTGCCGTCGGCATGGCGAGCCAGGTCGAGGAAAGCGCCGACATCCCGATCGAGGACCAGTTCCTCACCGACGAGGACGGGCGTTTCACCGCCGAGACGCTGTTCGGCGAGGCGAGCGACGCCAATCTCGACAAGGTCAAGCGCGGCAACGGCATGATCGTCAACTTCCCGCGCGGCAAGGGCGAAGTGTTCCATGCCGGAAGCTGCGAATGGGTCGCCGGCCTGCTAAGGCAGGACGCGATGGTCGAACGCGTGACGAAAAATGTTCTCGACCGCTATCTCGGAAAGACCTGACATGTCGAAGCCGTCCGTTCAACCCTCGCCCGACGCCGATGCGCGGCCGCCATCGCATCTGTTCTATCTCTCCAGCCTGCGCCGGCCGCTCGTCGACCGGGCCGAGGGCATCTATTTCTGGACCAAGGACGGCCGCCGCTTCATCGACGGCTCGAGCGGGCCGATGGTCGCCAATATCGGCCATTCCAACCGCAATGTGCTCGACGCCATGAAGCGGCAGATGGACAAGGCCACCTTTGCCTATCGGCTGCACTTCGAAAACGAGCCGGCGGAAGAACTGGCGCGGGAGCTCGCCGACAAGCTGCCGTCCGGCATGGATCGCATCTTCTTCGTCTCGGGCGGCTCGGAAGCGACGGAGTCCTGCATCAAGCTCGCCCGGCAATGGGCGGTCGCCACCGGCCAGCCCAAGCGTTGGAAGGTGATTGCCCGCTTCCCCTCTTATCATGGCGGCACGCTCGGCTCGCTTGCCGTCACCGGCGACGATGCGCTGGCCGAAACTTTCCTTCCGATGATGCAGGCGATGCCGACGATCCCGGCGCCAACCGCCTGGCGCGACCGCGACAACCTTTCGATGGAGCAGCGCGGCATCCGTTATGCCGACATGCTGGAGGAAAAGATCCAGGCCGAAGGGCCGGAGAGCGTTCTCGCCTTCATCATCGAGCCGGTGGGCGGCGCCGCGACGGCAGCCCTTGTCGCGCCCGACAGCTACTATCCGCGCATCCGCGAAATCTGCGACCGCTACGGCATCCTGCTCATCCATGACGAGGTGATGAGCGGCGCCGGCCGCACCGGCAGGTTCCTCGGCGGCGACCATTGGAACTGCAGGCCCGACATCGTCGCGCTCTCGAAAGGGCTGGGCTCGGGCTACGCGCCGCTCGGCGCGCTGGCGGCACCCATGCGGCTGGTCGAGCCGCTGCTCGTCTCCGGCGGCTTCCAGCACGGCCACACCTATGCCGGCAACCCGCTCGCCTGCGCCGCCGGCCTTGCCGTGCTTAGCGAGATGGACCGGCTTGACCTTATCGCCAACGCCGCCGCCATGGGCGATGTGCTGATCGAAGAACTGAGAGGATTGGCGAAACGCTTTCCGTTCATGGCCGACGTGCGCGGCAAGGGATTGCTCCTTGGCGTAGAAATGGTCGCTGATCCAGAAACACTGAAACCGATCGACCCGGCCCGCAAGGCGACCCAGCGCCTGCTCGACCTCGCCTATGCGCGCGGCCTGATCATCTACGGCCGCAAGGTCAAGGGCGGCGTCGACGGCGACAATTTCATGGTGGCGCCGCCGATGATTGTCACGCGCGACCAGATCGGTGAGATCATGGCAATCCTCGGCGACTCTTTGGAAGCGCTCGCCGCGGAGCTCGACCTGCCGGTGGAAGGCTGACGGACCGGGAGCGTTCTGTTGTTCGGAGCAGCAATACGCGGCAAAGGAGCCGATATGGAAAGGGTGCTTGTCTCGGCCTGCCTGCTGGGCAGCAAGGTACGTTACAACGGTTCGTTTCGACTTGACGATCATCCCATCCTTGCTCGGTGGCAATTGGAAGGCCGGATCGTGCAGATCTGCCCCGAGGTTGCCGCCGGTTTCTCCACGCCGCGCCCTCCGGCCGAAATTCAAGGTGGAGGCGACGGTCATGGCGTTCTGCAAGGTCAGGGGCGAGTTATCGAGCAAACAGGCAACGATGTAACCGACCTTTACCGTGAAGCCGCGCAGCTCGCCCTCGATCTCGCGCGCGAAACAGGATGCCGCTACGCCGTACTGACGGACGGCAGCCCATCCTGCGGCAGCAGCTTTATCTATGACGGGAGTTTCTTAGGAAAGCGCCTTGCGGGCCATGGCACAACCACCGCGTTGCTCGAAGAAAACGGCATTCGTGTCTTCTCGGAAGACAGGATCGGCGAGCTTGATGATCTTTTGACCGGCGCGGATCCTGCCGGCCCTGGGGCTTGATCGATGCGGCAGGACACCCGACCCGCCGACACTATCATCCGTTCCGGCACCGTCAACGATGTCGAGACCATCCATGCCGCCTTGCTGCGCCTCGGCGCCCATATCGGCGCGCACCAGGAAGTCACCTCGACGCCCGATGACCTGCGCCGCTACGGCTTCGGCGCCAACCCTGCCTTTTCGACGCTCATCGCCGAGGTCGGCGGCGAGTTCGCCGGGCTCTGCCTGCATTTCCCGATCTTCTCGACCTGGATGGGCCGTCCGGGCGTCTTCGTGCAGGACCTCTATGTCGAGGATCGCTTTCGCGGCCGCCGCATCGGTGAAAAGCTGCTGCGGCGCGTCGCGAAGGAATGCCGTGCGGCCGGCGGCGTCTACTTGAGGCTCTCCGTCGACACCGACAACGAGACCGCCAAGGCCTTCTATGAAAAGCTCGGCATTGCCTGGTCGAGCTACGAGCAGGTGCAGAAGATCGTCGGCGAGGCCTTCTTCGCCTTTGCCGACGCGCCGGAGGAAGAACGATGAAAGCCTTCTATGCCGAGGAACAGAAGCGCCACGACCCGAAGGCCTTCCTCTCCAGCGGCGCACCCCAACCCAACCCGGAAAAGCCGGAACGCGTCGAGAGACTGTTAGCCGGCGCAAGAGCGGCGGGCTTGACGGTTGAACGGCCGAAGGATCATGGCCTCGGGCCGATCGCTGCCGTGCACTCACCAGAATATCTCGACTTCCTCGAGCACATCTTCGCGCGCTGGCAGCGCATCGAAGGCGCCTCGGCGGAAGTCATTCCCAACATCCACCCGATTGCGCGTGGCGGCTCCTATCCGGCCTCGGCGGTCGGCCAGGCCGGCTATCACATGGCCGATACCGCCTGCCCGATCTCGGCCGAAACCTGGAACAGCGCGCTGTGGAGCGCCTGGAGCGCGGTGGAGGCCGCCGAGGCGCTGATCGGCGGCGCGCCTTCGGTCTATGCGCTCTGCCGCCCGCCCGGCCACCACGCCTTCGCCGACGTTGCCGGCGGCTTCTGCTTCATCAACAATTCGGCGGTCGCGGCGCAGGTTCTGAGAAAGAGCGCCGCGCGCGTCGCAATCCTCGATGTCGACCTGCATCACGGCAACGGCACGCAAGGGATTTTCTACGCCAGGCCCGACGTGCTGACCGTCTCTCTGCATGCCGATCCGACACGCTTCTATCCCTTCTTCTGGGGCCATGCCGACGAGCGCGGCGAAGGCCCCGGCCTCGGCTACAACCTCAACCTGCCGCTGCCGCGCAAATCCGGCGACGCGGCGTTCCTCGAAGCGCTGGCGTCCGCCTTCCGGCGCATCCGCGCCTTCGCGCCGGAGGCGCTGGTGGTGGCGCTCGGTCTCGACGCCTTCGAAGGCGACCCGTTCGGCGGCCTGTCGGTGACGACGCCTGGCTTCTCGCGTATCGGCGAGGCGATCGCCGGGCTGGGCCTGCCGACGGTCATCGTCCAGGAAGGCGGCTATCTTTGCGATGCGCTGGGCGACAACCTCACCGCTTTCCTGACCGGCTTCGGCGGTAAGCAGCGCTAGAAGCAATTCCAGGAAAAGTGTGAAGCGGTTTTCCGTCCGGAATTGCGTAAAAACGAACAACCCTCAGGCGCGCTGCTGCCTCAGCATCGCGATCACGCGATGCACGCTCTCCAGCGTCTCGTCGATCTCGGCCGCCGTGTTGTAGTGCGCGATGCCGATGCGCACGACGCCCTGCTCCGGCGGGATGCCGAGCTGGTGGACAATCTCCCATGCGTAGTTGTGTCCCGACCACACAAAGATGTTTTCGGCATTCATCTGCCGCACGATCGTTTCCGGCGCGATGCCTTCGACCGTGAAAGAGACTGTCGGCACGCGCTCGCCGAGGCGCTCCGGATCGGTGATGCCGCGAATAGTCAGGCCTTTGATGTCCGACAGGCCTTCGATCAACCGCCGGGCCAGCGCGTTTTCATAAGCGATCGACACTTCGAAGGCTTTCGCGACCCGCTGCCGGCGCGAGCCGCCCTCGCCGGCCGCAGCGCCGAGATCGGCGAAATAGTCGACGGCAGCGGTCAATCCGGCCATCAGCTCGATCTGCGGCGTGCCGAGTTCGAACCGTTCCGGCAGGCCGTTGGACGAGCAGCGGCATTTGTAGGGTTTCAGCCCGTCAATGACGCCGCGGCGGCCCCACAATATGCCCATATGCGGCCCGAAGAACTTGTAGGCGGAGCAGACCAGGAAATCGCAGCCGAGCGCCTGCACGTCGATCAACCCGTGCGGCGCGAACTGCACGGCATCGACATAGACCAATGCGCCGGCCTGCTTGGCGATCGCCGTAAGCGCCTGCACGCGGTTGATCGAGCCAGTCAGGTTCGAGGCGTAATTCAGCGCCACAAGCCGCGCCTTTTCCGAAAGCAGCGCCCGCAGGGCCGCTTCCTCGAGCTGCCAGCTCTTTTCGTCGAACGGCAGGAAGCGCACGACGAGGCCAAGGTCTTCGGCAAGCTGCAGCCAGGGCGAAACATTGCCCTCATGATCCATGCGGGTGACGATGATCTCGTCGCCGGGCTTCATCGTCCGGCCGAGCGTGCGCGACATGTGATAGGTCAGCGTCGTCATGTTGGCGCCGATGATGATTTCCTCGACGCTTGCCGCGCCGAGAAAATCGGCCATCGCCGCGTGAGCCTCATCGACCACCCGCTGTGCCGCGACCGTCGTTTCGAAGAAGCCGCCGAGATTGGCATTGGTCGCGAGCAGGCAGCGCGACACCGCATCGGCCACCGCTTGCGGCACCTGCGTGCCGGCCGGATTGTCGAGGTAGATGCGGCGGCGGCCTTTGTCCGTCAGCGAGAGCGCCGGGAATTTGCCGCGCACAGCCTCGATCGGAAAGTTCGCCATCGTCTCCATCCCTTTGTCGTTGCTTTATGATTTGCCGGTCAGGGGCATGGGTTGCCGACGCGCTGGTGGATGGCGTCGACGGCCTTCTGCATCTCGTTGGTCCAGGAGACCTCGGCCGAGGACAGCGCCATATCGAGCTGCGCGACGCTGGTGGCGCCGACGATGTTTGCGGTCACGAACGGCCGGCTCGACACATAGGCGTTGGCGAAGAGCGCCGGTTCCATGCCGAAGGAGCGCGCCAGCCTATTGTATTCGAGCAGCGCTTCCGCCGCGTTCGGCGTCTCGTAGCGCTGGCCGCGATTGAAGAGCTGCGAGCGCGAGCCTGGCGGCCGAGCGCCATGGTCGTATTTGCCGGTCAGATAGCCTTGCGCCAACGGCGAATATGGAAGGAAGGCAACCTGCTCTCGCTCACAGACCTCGGCCAGGTTCACCTCGAAGGTGCGGTTGACCAGATTGTAGGCGTTCTGCAGCGAAGCGACGCGCGGGCCGATGCCGTTGTCGGACTCGGCGAGGAACCGCATCACGCCCCACGAGCTTTCGTTCGACAGGCCGAGATGGCGGATCTTGCCGGCTTTCACCAGTTCCTCGAAGACGGCGAGCGTTTCGGCGATCGGCGTCTCGCCCGCCGGGGCGCCGTCGGCGTCGGCGCGCCGGGCTGCCGTGCCGACGCGCGTCGGGTTCGATCCCCATGGGATGTCCCGATCCGGCCAATGGATCTGATAGAGATCAATGTAGTCCGTGCCGAGCTTGGCCAGCGACTTCTCGATCGCATCGAAGATGTCGGCACGCACCAGCTTGGATGGCCGGTCGCCGCGGAACCAGGTGTTGGCGGTGCGGCCGACCACTTTCGAGGCGATCACGACCTTGTCGCGGTTTCCCTTCGCCTTCATCCAGCTGCCGATGATCCTCTCGGTCCGCCCTTGCGTCTCCGCCTTGGGCGGGATCGAGTAGAGCTCGGCAGTGTCGATGAAATTGACCCCGCGTGAAAAGGCTAGGTCCATCTGCGCATGGCCTTCGGCCTCGCTGTTCTGCTGGCCCCAGGTCATCGAGCCCAGGCAGATTCGCGAAACAAGGAGGTCGGTCCGACCGAGGCGGCGTTTTTGCATGGAATGTCTCCGGCGGGAGGTTTCGCGCGGGCTGCGCGGGGAGGAAGTTCAAGCATAAAGCACAGGCCGGAGCTTCTCCAAGCCCTATCGCCCCCGGTCTCAGTTTGAATCTACGGCTTCCTCGCCGGTAGCGATGCGCCTGACGCGGACGCCTTTTGCCGAACGCGTCGGCGAGGCGCGGCTTTGGCCTTCAGGTCCGGTTGGCGTGACTATCTCTTTGCGCTTGAAGGCGGAGCAATCATGCCCGGAACAATATCCGTGTTCTGAGCCACCTTTATTTGCCAGCCCGATTGTTCTTTCTTCACGATCAGAAGCAGGATCCCCTGCCGGGTTCCGGCGGGTGAGCCGTCCGGTGCAGATGCGCCGGTCAGTGTCCAGGTATAGTGGACGGATCTTAGATCGGGAGCCAGCTCAACAACGGAGGAGACGTCACCGTCCAATCGGCTTTCACGAAACATGGTTTCATGGGTCGCGCGGTGCGCCCCTTCGATCTCGCTACGGCTCTTCCACCACATGCCTACGACATTGACGAAATTGGCATCTTCGGAGAACAGCGCCGCGAGGTCACCCATATCGTGCCGGTTCCAGGCATCGGCAAAGGCAGTCGCGGCATCCTCGGCTTTGCTGACCGTCGATCTCAAGACAAACATCCTCCATGCTTTCCGGTATGCATATAGGAGTTCGACAGCCGGCGCGACAGCCGCGTCAAGCCCCGCGGGAATTCAAACTGAGACACTGCCCGGCCGCCGACTTTTGCATAGGTTGCTCTAGCGACGGGCGCCGGCCAGTGCCCGCCGCTTTGCCTCGTCGATCAGCATGTTGGCCACCTGCATTCGGATCATCGCCCGTTGGCGCAGATGCGGCGCGACACGGTCCGGGTGGTTGGCGAAGGCGAAGTTGCGCCGCATGCGGCCGAAATCGGCATTCTTGCCGGGGCGGTCGAGGCCGAGCTCGCCGGCAATCGATTCGGGATCGATCGGCGGCAGCTTTTCCTCCGGCCGATGCTCCTCGCCTGCGAGCGTCAGCTTGGCCTGGTCGAGAAGCGCGGCGAACTCGGCGGCAAGGTCGGCGCCGGCCTCACGGTATTCGGCGGCAACGCTTTCACCGGCAACCTTGATGCGACCGGAGTGAAGCTCGTCCGCCACCGAAAGATAGTCGAACGGGATAGAGGGCCGGGCGCTGCCGTCCTCGCCCCTCTCCGAGGCGATGATCAGCTCGTCGAGCAACGAAGCGAAATCGAGCTTGCTCCCGGTGCCGATCTCGGCCTCCCCTGTCGCGACGGCATTTATTGTCGCCGCCGACCATAGATCGCTGTCGTTAAAAATGAATGCCGGCAACGTTAACAATTGCGGGCATTCAGCTCCAAATGCCGACCGGAAAACAAAAAGCCGGGCCGCATTTTGGAGCAGCCCGGCAAGGTCGCCAGGAGTGGCGAGGAAAAGCCGGCCATGTGCCAGCATGGGGGCGTACGATCGAGCTTCCGCAAAAGTTTCAAAAAAAATCGATTGTGGCGGAAAAAAACTCGCCGGGCATGGCTGCCATGCAATTGCTGCACTGCACAATCGTAACAAATCACCTATATTCTTGACCTGTGGAGGACAAATCAGGGGCCTGGGATTATGGGGTTCTTCACCGAAATGTTTGCGCGGCCAAGGCCGCAGGAACAACAGCGTTACCGCTCGGCGCTCGCGCTTCTGAATGCGATGAGCAATGCCGACCGCGCCGATATCGGCATCAAGCCGGCCGATTTTCCGCGTATCGCCCGCGAGATGTCGATACGCTGACAATGAAAGAGGTTTCCCCGGCTCGGGGAAACCTCTTGGCCTTCAGCGTCCCAGGAACGTCGCCTTGCCCAGCGGCACACCATTGTGCCGCAGGATGTCGTAGGCCGTGGTGACGTGGAAGTAGAAATTCGGCATGGCGGCGTTGAGCAGATATTGCAGTCCGCTCAGCGAAACCTCACGCCCGGCAAGCCTGAGCTCGATCGTCCGCGCCTCCGACCCGTCCAGATCGGCGGCCGAGAACGTCGCCAGATGATCGAGCGTCTTGGCGATTCGGGCGTGCAGCTCTTCGAAGCTCGACTCATTGTCCTCGTATTTCGGCACTTCGCGGCCGGCGAGCCGCGACGGCGCGCCCTTGGCGTGATCGGTGGCGATCTGCACCTGCCGGGTCAAGGCGAACATGTCGGGCGCGAGCCTGGCGGTCAGGAACACCTGCGGGTCGATCTTGCGGTCGGCCGCGTTCTGTTCGGCCAGCGACAGCACGCTGGCCAGCGCCTTCAGCCTGGCTGAAAAGACAGCCACGGAAATGTCGTACATGGATATGGTCACGTGAGTAATCTCCCCAGGCGGCCTGAGCGCCGCGAGCCGTGAACTAGCGCCTCCGCCTTCGATTCTTCAAGCTGTCCTGCCCCCGCGTCACTGCGACGCCGCAATCGCCGTGGTAGTATTTTCGTTATCGAGCGGAGATTCCCGATGAGATGTGTCCTTCTCGCAGCGACTGCCTTGCTCTCCCTTGCCGGCATCGGCCAGTCCGCACTCGCCGCCGAAGCACCGTATATCGACGACCGGTCCAGCGCAGAAGCGCTCGTCCGCTCGCTCTACAGCGCCATCAACCGCCATGAATTCGCTCGCGCCTGGGGGTACTACGGAGATACAAAGCCGGCAAAGGATTTTGCAGCATTCGTCAAAGGCTATGACGGCACCGACTCGGTGGATGTGAAAACCGGCGCCGTATCGGACGAGGGTGCCGCCGGCAGCATCTACTACAGCGTTCCTGTCGCCATCCAGGCGACCGACAAGAAGGGCGAAGCACAAGTCTTTGCCGGGTGCTACACGCTTCGTCAGGTCAATGCGCAGGTCCAGGAACCGCCGTTCCAGCCGATCTTTATCGACAAGGGCGCGCTGAAGCCGTCGACCTCGGATTTCGAAGATGCCGTGCCGGCCAGCTGCGGCGACGGCCCGCCGCCGCCGAAGAAGGACGAAGCGCTGGAACAGGCCAGGAAGGCCTTCCTCGCCACCTACGGCGATCACTGCGACAAGGAGAATCCGGAAGGCAAACCGGTCGGCGAGCCGGACGCCTACTCCATTCGCTACAAGGACAAGGACGCCGCAGCCGACCAGCCGGAGCGCGAGACGCGGCTCTTCCGGTTCTTCTGCTCGATGGCCGCCTACAATGAAAGCGCGGTCTATTACATCTATGACGATGTTTCCGGTGTCCGCCAATTGCAGTTTGCCTCGCCGGAGCTCGACATCCGCTACGAGAACAACAATAGCGAAGGCAAGGTCGAGGGCATCCACATCGTCGGCTTCCAGACCGACGACCAGCTGGTCAATTCCGAATATGACGACAAGACCAAGACGATCACCTCGATGAACAAATGGCGCGGCGTCGGCGACGCGACGTCGGCCGGCACCTATCTGTTCCGCAACGGCAATTTCTCGCTGGTGCAATACGACGTCGATGCGTCCTATGACGGCGAGATCAATCCAGAGACCGTCCTGGACTACAACACCCCGCCTTGATCAAGGCGCCTTGCTCAGCATCCAGTTCAGCGTGCCGCGCCAGTCGACCATGCGGATCGGCGTGCCGTGCGTGCCGGTCTCGAAACGCACGAAGCGGGTCGGATAGGCTTTCGATTTGGCGAGGATCGAGCGGAAGAAGGCTTCCTGCTTCTCCACGGCAAACACCACGTCATGGCTGCCCTGGCCGAAAAACACCGGCACGCGGCGCTTGAAGGCGGGGCTGGTCAAAAAGCTTTCGTCCCACAGCGAGCCGAGCAGCAGCAGCCCGTCGATGCGGCCGCCGGTATCCTTGCGGTCGGCCAGCTTCCAGCAAAGGATGCCGCCCATCGAGCCGCAGGCGACGAAGATCTTGGCGCCGGGGGAAGTCTCGGCATAGTGATCGATCAGCGCCGCCACTTGCGCGGCGCCCTTGTCGCCGAAGTCGGGAAAGTCCGGTGAAAGATAGAGGCCGCCATTGCCGGCCATCAGATTCTTGAGGCGGTTGAAATTGCCGCCGAAGGTGAAGTCGTCGACGCCCTGCTTGCGGCTGCCTCCCTGCCCGTGCAGGTAAAGCACGATGACGGCGGCCCCTTCCGCCTTGCCGACGGCGACATGCCTGACATCGCCGGCATCGGTTTTCAACATCAGATCCTGCTGCACCTTGCGCACGCCGGGATCGGTAAACTGCGCATGCACACGCCTTTCCGGCACCTCGTCGCGCTGGTTGATGTCGCGCATCTCGCGATAGTCGAGGACCGTGTAGGCGCCGTTGTCGCCGCTCGACAGCGTCGCGGGATAGGCGAAGAGATCATCCTTGAAGGGTTTGAGCTCCAGCGCCTGTCCCTCTGTCGCCGAGAGGAAAAAAGCCGACGCGGCCAGCAGTGCGGGGAAAAATCGGAAGCGCAAAGACATTCCGAAGCCATGCGGAATTCGACTTCGGTTTGTCAATCCTGCAGCACGCCGCCCGCCCCTTCCAGCGCCTCGCGCGTGTCGACGTCGATCGAGGCGCCCTGTCCGATCTCGACATCGATGACGTCGAGTCCCCCGGCCTCGACCAGATGCCGCGCGCCGGTGTCGCCCTCGAGATGCGCGACGGCGGCAAACAGCGCCCGCGGCAGCAGCACCGGGTTGCCGCGTTTGCCGAGATGCGCGGCGCGCACCACGGCGCGGCCGCCCGACCTTCGGAACGCATCGATCAGGCTGTCGAGATCCTTCGAGGAAACGCCAGGCATGTCGCCGAGCAAGATCATGGCGCCGGCGGCGTCGGGCGCGACCCGCGCGATGCCCGCCTTCAGCGACGAAGCCAACCCGTCGGCGAAGTCCGGATTGTCGGCGAGCCTCACATCGAGGCCGGAGAGCGCGGAGCCGACGCGCTCGCGCTGATGTCCGGTGACCACGATGGTGCTGGCGGCTTTCGACCCCAGCGCCCGCTCGGCGGTTCGGCGCACCAGCGGCGTGCCCTCGAACAACGCCAGGAGCTTGTTCGGTCCACCCATCCGGCTGGAGCGGCCGGCGGCGAGAAGCACGATGTCGACCCGAGGCTGCGATCTTGCCGGCTGCGGCGCCGGCAGCGGCTCGCGTGGCTGCGGCCTGGACGGGATTTCCATCAGCAGGCCCCCGACGCCCATGCCGGCAATGTCGCGTGCCGTCACATCGAGCCCAGCGATCAGCCGGTCCAGCACCCAGTCGAAACCATTCTCCTTCGGGCTGCGGGCACAGCCGGGCGCGCCGATCACGCGCTTGCCGTCGAGCGTGCCAAGCACCAGGAGATTGCCGGGATCGACCGGCATGCCGGCTCGGATGACTTTGCCGCCAGCCTTCTCGATCGCGGCGGGGATGACATCGGCGAAGTCGGCCAACGCCGAGGCGCCGAAGATCACCACCATATCGTTGTCGCGGGCCAGCGCGCTTGCTGCTTCCGCGACGGGCGTCACGTCATGCGGCGAGCGCCGCTCCGCCGTCAGCCGGGCGCCGGACCGCGCCAGCCGCGCCTCGGTGACGCGCAGCGTCTTGTCGAGCACGCTCTGCTTCACGCCGGGCAGCGTCGTCTGGATGACGCCGACATTGACCGGACGATAGGCATTGACGGCAAATATCTCGCCGCCGGCGCAGATTTTGGCCACTGCATCGACCAGGCTCGCGGCGACGCCAAACGGGATGATCTTGACCGTCGCCACCATCTGGCCCTTCTCGACAGGCGCGTGCTGCGCCAGCGTGGCGATGGTGATGGCCGGATCGACGGCATTGATGGCGTCGATCATTTTTGCGTCGACGGTGAAGACGCCCGCGGTTTCGGCATGCAGGTTCACGCGCCCGGTTGCCGCGGGCTTCGTCTCGACGTTGCGATGTGCCATGCTCAACGCGATCTTTTCGGCCGCGGCATCCTCGCCGAGGTCGTCGGGGGCCAGGACAGCCACCACGACTTCGCTGATGCCGGCTGCCTTCAGCGCCGCAACATCCTCGCCGCTCAGCCGATGCGCCTTGCGCAACCGCCGCTCGCCGGCCGCCGTCGCATGCGCCAGCACCGCGCCTTCTGCCTCATCGACCGGAACCGGACCGAATTTCACGCCACGGCGCCTTTGCTTTCGAGGCCACGAGAGCGAAACGCGTGGATGGTCTGCGCCAGCACGGCGACGGCGATTTCAGCCGGGCTGGCGGCGCCGATGTCGAGACCGATCGGCGCATGGATGCGGGCGATCTGGTCGGCGCTCGCGCCCAGCGCCAGCAGGCGCTCGACCCGCTTGGCGTGGGTTTTGCGGCTGCCGAGCGCCCCGACATAGAAGCACCCGGCATCGAGCGCTGCCTTCAGCGCGAAATCGTCGATCTTCGGATCGTGGGTGACGGCGGCAAGCGCCGTATAATTGTCGAGCGGTTCGCGCTCCAGCACGTCCTCCGGCCATTCCGCATGCAGCGCCACATCCGGGAAGCGTTCCGGCGTGGCGAAGGCCGTGCGCGGGTCGATGATCTCGACCGGATAGCCGGCGATCCTGGCCATAGGCGCCAGTGCCTGGCTGATGTGAACCGCGCCGATCACAACCAGACGCGGGCGGGGCAGATGCGCGTTGAGGAAGAAGGTCCGTCCCTCCGCCTCCACCGATCCGGAGTTGCCGGTGCGGAACGCACTGGCGATCGCTGCACCGAGATCACCCGCAACCTGATCGCCCTCGCGCACGATGCGGTCTCGGCCGTCGCCGAGATCGGTGACCAGCACAGCCGCGCGCCGGGCGCGGCGGTGCTCATTCAATGTTTTGAGAACATACGGATCCATCCGTAATCAACCTAACCGCTCGACATAGACCTTGATGCGGCCGCCGCAGGACAGCCCCACCTGCCAGGCGGTTTCGTCGGCGACGCCGAACTCCAGCATCCTGGCCTTGCCGCTGTCGATGACATCGATCGCCTCTGTCACCACGGCGCCCTCGACACAGCCGCCGGAAACCGAACCGTGGAAATTCCCTTCGGCGTCGATGACCAGATGGCTGCCGACCGGCCGCGGCGCCGAACCCCAGGTCTCGACCACGGTTGCGATGGCGACATCCTTGCCGTCCTTCATCCAGCCTTCCGCGATGATCAGAGGATCGCGGGCCTCATCGAGATAGATGCTGTCGTCCATCGTCGCTTCTCACAGAGTCTGCTTTTCAAGGGAACCCCAGTTTTCCCTGAGGAAACATTGGCTTTCCCCAACGAACATATGGCTACGCCGCGCGTCTTCCGCCAGTTTGCAGCCAGCGGCGCGGATCGACCGCGGCCGCCGGCTGCCGGTCGAGCGAAGCACAAAGATCGGCCAGCGCATCGAGATTGTGCACGGCGCGAAACTCGTCGACATGCGGCAGCATCGCCTTTACGCCGCGGGCGCGCGGCTCGAACCCGTCGAAGCGCAGAAGCGGATTGAGCCAGATCAGCCGCCGGCAGGATTTATGCAGCCGCTCCATCTCCTCCGCCAGGCCGTTGACCTCGTCGCGCTCCAGCCCATCGGTGATCAAAAGCACCACGGCGCCCTGCCCGAGCACGCGGCGCGACCACAGCCGGTTGAATTCGCCGAGCGCGTCGCCGATGCGGGTGCCGCCGGACCAGTCCTTCACGGCTGTCGAGCATTCGGCCAGCGCCTCGTCGGGATCGCGGTGGCGCATCTGGCGGCTCAGGTTCGTCAGCCGCGTGCCGAAGACGAAGGCATGCACGCGCCGGCGCTTGTCCGTCAGCGCGTGCAGGAAGTGGAGGAAGATGCGCGTGTACTGGCTCATCGAGCCGGAAATGTCGGCAAGCACGACCAGCGGCGGATGCACTTCGCGGGCAGAGCGGAATTTCGGCAGGATCAGCGCGCCGCCGGTGCGCGCGGCGGACCGCATCATGGCGCGCGGATCGATGCGCCGCCCTTGCGCATCCGGCTTGAAGCGGCGCGTGCGCACCAGATCGAACGGCAGCCGCAAGGCCGCGATCGCCTTCCTGGCGTCGGCCAGTTCGACCGCATCCATTTGGGCGAAATCCTTGCCGCGCAGCACCTCGTTGCCCGAGAAGCTGAAGCGCGCATCGACCTCGATCTCCGGTACTTCCCGCACCGGCTGGTTCTTCCGATGGCCCTCGAACATCGCCTGGCTGACGCGGTTCTCGGCCGCCCGCGGCTTCTGCTTTTCGCGATCGTCGGGGGCGACAGGCGAAAACATCGCCAGCAGTTTCTCGATCAGCTCGCGCGACTTCCAGAACAGACGGAAGGCTTCGTCGAAGACAGGATGATCTTCATGCCGCGAGACCAGCACCGCATGCAGCGTCCAGTAGAAATCGTCGCGCGAGCCGATGCCGGCCGCGAGCACCGCCTCGATGGCGTCCTTGACCGAGGCCGGTCCGACACGCATGCCGGCCTTGCGCAGCGCCCGCGCGAAATAGACGATGTTGTCGGCGATGCGCCCCTCCGCCGTTGCCTCTCTGGGTTCCGCGCGTGGCGATGGCATGGCGCCTACTCCGCGGCCGAAAGCTCGGCCTTCACCTCATTGAGGATACGCCGGCCTTCGCCCTCGCCGATGCGGGCAATGTCGTCCTGGTATTTCAGAAGCACGCCGATCGTGTCGGACACGGTTTCCGGGTCGAGCGCCACCTTGTCGAGTTCCGTGAGCGCGCCGGCCCAGTCGATGGTTTCGGCAACGCCGGGCGCCTTGAACAGCTCGATCTGGCGCAGCTTCTGGATGAAGGAGACCACCTCGGCCGAAAGCCGGCTGTTCGCCTGCGGCACCTTGCGGCGCACGATCTCCAGCTCTCGCTCGGCGCTCGGATAGTCGACCCAGTGATAGAGGCAGCGCCGCTTCAGCGCGTCATGGATCTCGCGCGTGCGATTGGTTGTGATGATGACGATCGGCGGCTCTTCGGCCTTGATCGTGCCGAGTTCCGGAACTGTCACCTGGAAGTCCGACAGGATCTCGAGCAGGAAGGCCTCGAAGGCCTCGTCGGTGCGGTCGAGCTCGTCGATAAGGAAGACCGGCGCCGCCCCCGCCTTGCCGGTCAGCGCGTCGAGCACCGGCCGGCGGATCAGGTATTTTTCGGAAAAAACGTTGCGCTCCATGTCGGAGCGCACGACCTTGCCGGCCGCCTCCTCCATGCGGATCTCGATCATCTGAGCCGCGTAGTTCCACTCGTAGACGGCGGAGGAGACGTCGAGCCCTTCATAGCATTGCAGGCGGATCAGCCGGCGGCCGAGCGCATCGGCCAGCACCTTGGCGATCTCGGTCTTGCCGACGCCCGCCTCGCCTTCGAGGAACAGCGGCCGCTTCATGCGCAGCGACAAAAACAGCACCGTCGCCAGCGAGCGATCCGCGACATAGTCCGCGCCGGTCAGGAGATCGAGCGTCTCGTCGATCGACTTCGGCGCGGGCCGCGGCGCGGTCATCTTGTCTCCGTGGATACCGCGCGCCCGCTTCACAGAACGTGGTAGCCGCGGTTGTGGTAGATGAGCGGCCGCAAATTATCGCCGATGCGCAGGCCTGTCACCTTGCCAAAAAGCACACGATGGGTGGCAAGATCCTTGGCGTCGATGATCTGGCAATCGAACACGGCGAGCGCGCCTTTCAGCGTCGGCGCTCCGGTCGAGATCACATCCCATTCACCAAGCGCAAAGCGCTCTTCCGACGGCAGGCCGGTCATGCCGGAAAAGCCCGCCGAAAGCGCCTCCTGATCCGAGGCGAGCGTGTTCAGCGCAAAGTTGCCGTTCTTGATGAAGGCTTCGTTCTTCTGATTTTCGCGGTTGAGGCAGACCAGAACGGTGGGCGGCGTGTCAGAAACCGAGCAGGCGGCAATCACCGTCGCCCCCCGTCTCCCGGCGGGGCCGTCCGTCGTCACCACATGCACATGGCCGGCGAAATGCGCCATCGCATCGCGATAGTGTTGCGGCCCGATATCGTTGATCTTCAGCACCCGCTCATCCACCTGTCAAAACCAAGTCCGTTATATATGGCTACATATTGCATGCCACAAGTTGCCTGGCATGGGCGAAGTGCTTGACCGCTATCCTGAAATTCGCGTGTTGCACCGGGATTAGCCAGCCTTTAGGTCTTTGCTGGAATAGTGCCGGAACCATACTCCCGGCACGGAGGACCTCTTCGCCCGAATGCGCCTTCTCACGACGACTTTTGCCGCGCTGCTTTGGCTGGCCGCGAGCGTCCATGCCGAGACGCTGGTTGGCGTCGCCGCGCCGCTGTCCGGGCCGTCGGCGATCCTGGGCAAGCAGGTCGAGGCCGGGACCGGGCTGGCGGCCGAGGCCCAGGGCGTCGCGGTCAAAACCGTTGATGATGCCTGCACGGCCGACGGCGGCGCGGCGGCCGCCAGGCAATTCGTGGACGCCAAGGTCAATATCGTCGTCGGCTTTCTCTGCACCGAAGCGATCGAGGCGGCACTCCCGGTCCTGAAGGACGCCAACATTCCGGTCGTCACGATCGGCGTGCGCACCGAGAGCCTGACCGATCGCCGCGCCAAGACCGGCTGGCCGATCTACCGGCTTGGGCCGCGCGGCGACGACGAGCGCAATGCGGTGGCCGCAATCCTCACCCGGCTTTGGCAGAACGAATTGTTCGCCGTTATCGATGACGGCACCATCTATGGCCGCGAGATCGCCGAAACTTTTCGCGCGGCCGCCGAGCAGGCGGCGCTGAAACCGGTCTTTGTCGATACCTTCCGGCCGCAGCTCGACAACCAGATCGGATTGATCGGACGGCTGAAGAAAGCCGGCGCGACAAAAGTGTTTGCCGGCGGCGACGGCGACGATATCGCCGTCATGGGGCGCGATGCCGCGCAGCTCAACGCCGGCATCACTTTCGCCGGCGGCGAGACGTTGCGCACGCCGCCCGGCGATGTGCCCTATGCGGTCGGCACGCTGATGGTCGCGCTGCCGGAGTGGGCGGAAGTCGCCGATCCCAAGGTCATGCAGGCGTTCAGCGAAAGGAACATCGTGACCGACGGCTACACCTTGCCGGCGTACGCGGCGGTCGAGATCGCCAAGGCGGCAACGGCGGACGCCGAAAGCTCCGGCAAGCCGCTCGCAGAGGCTCTGATCGGACACGACTTCGCGACTGCGATCGGTCCGATCCATTTCGACGAAAAAGGCGATCTCAGCCGGAACCCCTTCCGCACCTTCCGCTTCGACGGCACGCATTTCGTGCCGCTGGAGGAATAGTGATGTTCCGCACCGGGCCACGCAACCTGATCACCGACGTCGCCGGCCTCAGCGTCGGCAATGCGGACGACGCCAGGCTGAAATCCGGCGTCACGGTGGTGCTCTGCGAAGAGCCGGCGGTGGCCGGGGTCCAGGTGCTGGGCGGCGCGCCGGGCACGCGCGAGACCGACCTGCTCGAGCCGCAGAACTCGATCGAGGCCATCCACGCCGTCGTGCTGTCCGGCGGCTCGGCCTTCGGCCTCGATGCCGCGTCCGGCGTCCAGGCGGCGCTGCGGGAGAAAAACATCGGCGTCGAGGTCGGCGGCTTCCGCGTGCCGATCGTGCCGGCGGCGATCCTCTTCGACCTGCGCAATGGCGGCGACAAGGATTGGGGCCGCTATCCACCCTATCGCGAGCTTGGCTATGAGGCGGTTCAGGCAGCAACGGCCGTCTTCCCGATCGGCACGGTCGGCGCCGGCACCGGGGCACTGACGTCCGGTCTGAAGGGCGGGCTGGGCTCGGCCTCGACGGTGCTCGACAGCGGCGTCACCATCGGCGCGCTCGCCGCCGTCAACCCGACCGGTTCGGTGACGGTCGGCCGCAGCCGCCATTTCTGGGCCGCTCCCTTCGAGATCGGCGACGAATTCGGTGGCCTCGGCTATCCCGACCCGATGCCGGAGGAAGCCGGGAAAATCTTGCTGAAATACCGCGACAGGCGCATCGGAGCGCAGGACGGAAACACGACGATTGCGATTGTCGCCACGGACGCGGTTCTGACCAAAGCCGCCGCCAAGCGGCTGGCGATTTCGGCCCATGACGGTTTCGCCCGCGCCATCTGGCCGACGCACACACCGGCCGACGGCGATCTGGTCTTTGCGCTCGCGACCGGCAGCAGCGGCATCGAGCTCAGCGCCGACGCGGCGATCGACCTCTATGCAGCCGCAGGCGCCACCATGGCCCGCGCCATCAGCCGCGGCGTCCATGCGGCAACGCCCGCCGGTGGCGACCTGTTTCCGGTCTGGTCGTCTCGCTGACGATCACGTCGGGTCGGACTTTTCTTCCTCGAAAGTCACCGCGACATCCGAATTCGCCGACAGCCAGACCTTCTGTCCGTCGATTTCCGCGACAAGGCTGAGCGGAATGTAATGGTGATGGCCCCTGTGCGAGCCCATGCCGCTGTCGGCCTTGGTCAGCTTGATGCGCTCACCGTCGACCCTGTCGACGGTGCCGATATGGACGCCATCGGCACCGATCACTTCCATATGCTCGCGTATCTTGCTGAGGTCAGTGGTCATGCTGGTCCTCCGTTGGGTGGCCGCATCCTTATCGGACGGGTCCACAATAACAAACGAGCGCCGGATTGGATGCATCGAGCAGCACGTCTCGTTCACCATGCTGTGATAGGCATGACGCCAATGAGACAGAGCGCATTGCCAATGACGCGCAAGCTGAACCGCCAGTCGCCGCGGAACGTGGCCTTGTGACCGTGACGCCGCTGCAGTCAACCTCCTCGCGTCGGCACCTGCTGCGCGATGCGCTGCGCCCGGCCGGCAAGGCTGTTGTCGGCGCCGTGCTGTGGGGCCTGGCGATGGCGGCCAGCGCCTTCCTCAATCTCTATCATTGGGAGACGCCGGGCAGGATCCGCTTCGTCGTGCTGCTCTATGCGCTCGGCGGAGCGCTTGCCTTCCCGGTCGGGCTGACGCTCGCCAGGCTGGCATCGCGCGGCCGACACTGGGAAACCGCGCTCGCTGCCGCTTTCATTTGCCTGCTCGGCGCGACGCTCGCCTTCACCGGCGGCCTGTTCGCGCTGCAATACCGCTCCTACTACGCCGAGTGGCACGCGCCGGCCTTCACGCTGACCTGGGCATTCGAGTTCGTCTTCACCGTGCTGACGGCGCTCTACCAGTTCGTCGTCCTGGGCGTGCGGCTCTATTTTCCGCTCGGCTTCGCGGCGCTCGTCGCCACCAGCATCTGGTTTGCGCGCCAGCGGCGTTGAGCATTGGGCCGGCCTCTGTTAGGACGCGGCCGAAGCTTCTTCCAGCAGGACTGAGAAACAGATGATCCCTCGCTATTCCCGGCCGGAAATGGTCGCCATCTGGTCGCCCGAAACCCGGTTCCGCATCTGGTTCGAGATCGAGGCGCATGCCTGCGATGCGCTGGCCGAACTTGGCGTCATCCCGAAAGAGGCCGCGAAAACCATCTGGGAAAGGGGCGGCGCCGCCAAATTCGACGTCGACAAAATCGACGAGATCGAGCGCGTCACTAAGCACGATGTGATTGCTTTCCTGACCCATCTTGCTGAATTCGTCGGACCGGACGCCCGCTTTATTCACCAGGGCATGACCTCGTCGGACGTTCTCGACACCTGCCTTGCCGTGCAATTGACGCGCGCCAGCGACATCCTGCTTGCCGACATCGACGCGCTGCTCGCCGCCCTGAAGCGCCGCGCCTTCGAGCACAAGGACACCGTCACCATCGGCCGCAGCCACGGCATCCATGCCGAGCCGACCACCTTCGGTGTCAAGCTGGCGCTGGCCTATGCCGAATTCTCGCGCTGCCGCGAACGGCTGCTGCACGCGCGCGAAGACATTGCCACCTGTGCCATCTCGGGCGCGGTCGGCACCTTCGCCAACATCGACCCCTATGTCGAGGAACATGTTGCCAAGGCGCTCGGACTGAAGCCGGAGCCGGTGTCGACGCAGGTCATCCCGCGCGACCGCCACGCGATGTTCTTCGCCACGCTCGGCGTGATCGCCTCGTCGGTCGAGCGCCTGGCTGTCGAGATCCGCCACCTGCAGCGCACCGAGGTGCTGGAAGCGGAAGAATATTTCTCGCCGGGGCAGAAGGGCTCGTCGGCGATGCCGCACAAGCGCAACCCAGTGCTGACGGAAAACCTTACCGGCCTTGCCCGCATGGTGCGCTCCTACGCCATGCCGGCCATGGAGGACGTGGCGCTGTGGCACGAGCGCGACATCTCGCACTCCTCCGTCGAGCGCATGATCGGCCCGGATGCGACAGTGACGCTGGATTTCGCGCTGGCGCGCCTCACCGGCGTCGTCGACAAGCTGCTCGTTTACCCCGAGAACATGCTGAAGAATTTGAACAAGTTCCACGGCTTGGTGCATTCGCAGCGCGTGCTCCTGGCGCTGACGCAGGCGGGTGTGTCACGCGAGGACGCCTACCGCCTGGTGCAGCGCAACGCCATGAAAGTATGGGAACAAGGCGCTGATTTCCTTGAGGAGCTCTTGGCCGATAAGGAAGTGACCGCGGCGCTCCCCGAGGCCGAAATCCGTGAAAAATTCGACCTCGGCTACCATACCAAGCATGTCGACACGATCTTCAAGCGGGTGTTTGGCGGGCCCTGAGCTTTCCTTTTTCCCATATGCGGGGACAAAGAATCTGTGCCACGTCCCGATCAGGCCTTGCCGGGCACCGACCTGATCACCGTGCCCCACGGGTCTTCCCGGGTCGCCTCTTCCTTCACATTGTCCGAGCGCATTTCAACCCAGGCGAGACCCGAGCGGGAAGGATCGCGGCGGCCGGCGCCGGCGCTGTGCCAGGCGTTGGCGCCGATATGGTGGTGGTAGCGGCCGGACGACAGGAACACCGCCTGGCTGCCATATTTGGCGACCGTGTCGAAACCGAACTCGTCATGCCACCAGGCCTCGGCGTCTTCCGGACGGCCGACACGCAGATGGACGTGGCCGACAATGGTGTTTTCAGGCGCGCCCTGCCAGCCGGCCTCGCCGGCCGGGACACTGGCGACGACCGCGGGCAGGTTCAGCCGCTCGGTCGCCATGGCGATCCGGTCGCCATTCCATTTCCACTCCTGCGGACGTCGGTCGGCATAGATCTCGATGCCGTTGCCCTCGGGGTCGGTCAAATAGAGCGCCTCGCTGACTAGGTGGTCGGACGCGCCTTCGATGCCGATGCGGTTGGCGGCTGCATGGTTGATCCAGCGGCCGAGATCGGCGCGCGACGGCAGCAGGAAGGCCGTGTGGAACAGGCCGGCGCTGCGCGGATCATCAGGCTTTGCCGAGCCATCCTGCTCCAGCACGAGCAGCGGACGGTTGGCGGCGCCAAGCGTTATCGCGCCATCGGCGCGGCTCAACTCCTGCAGGCCGACAACGGCGCGGTAATAGGCGGCCAGGTTTTCGGCGTCGCGCGCCTTCAGGCCGACGCGCGAGACGCTGACCGGTGTGGTCGCGGCAAAAGGCAGTTCGCTCATCCAACTCTCCGTTCGGGCGCGGATCTCGCCAAGCGGCAGTCGCGGCCTTTATCAGTCGTTCCTTTTCCTTGCTCAGATCGTCGATCGCGATCGTTCACACAAGACGGAAAGAATCGAACAGGTTGTTCACAATTGTGATGTGAAGCGTCCATCGGCATGGTTGCATGATACAAGGCTGCTCGCTACATCCGCGCCATGAAAGTCAAGGACGCAGATATCCTCATCATACCGGGCTATACCAATTCCGGCCCCGAGCACTGGCAGACCCGCTGGCAGTCGAAGCTGTCGACGGCGCGCCGTGTCGAGCAGGCCGAATGGTCTAAGCCAGTGCGGGATGACTGGACGGCAAGCGTGGCGAAATCCGTCAACGAGGCCGAACGGCCGGTGGTGATCGTCGCCCATTCGCTGGGCGTGGCGGCGGCGGTGCAGGCCATTCCGCAATTCCAGAAGCCGATCGCGGGAGCCTTTTTCGTGGCGCCTCCGGATGTCGCCAATCCGGAGATCAGGCCGAGGCATTTGATGACCTTCGGCCCCTATTCTCGCGAGCCCCTGCCCTTCCCATCGATCGTGATCGCCAGCCGCAACGATCCTTTCTGCGCCTTCGACGTCGCCGAGGACATTGCCGCCGCTTGGGGATCGCTGTTCATCGATGCCGGTGAGGCCGGCCATCTCAATGCCGATGCCGGGTTCGGCCCGTGGCCGGAAGGCTCGATGACCTTCGCTAAGTTCCTGACGGAGCTGAAGGAACCCTGAAGCCGGTCGGCGCGCTCAGGAGCCGATGGAATCCCGCATGCTCTTCAGCAGCGTCTTGGCGCCCAGCGAGATCAGCGTGTGGTCCGAACCCATGGCGAGCAGCCGGTAGCCCATCGACACCACGCGCCCGGCAACGGCCGGCTCGATGACGTAGATCGCGGCATGCTTGCCCGCCTTGCGCGTCCGCTCGGCGATCGAGGCCACCGTCTCCATCATGCTTTCCAGCGTCGAATTGACGGTGGTACCGTTCGACCAGGCGATCGAGAAATCCGATGGGCCGACGAAGATGCCGTCGATGCCGGGCGTCTCGAGGATGCCGTCGAGCGCCTCGAACGCCGCCCGCGTCTCGACCATGGCAAAGGCCATGGTGCGCTGGTTCGAGTCGCGCAGCCACTCGGCGTGGTCGCCCTTCCCGTGGCGCGGAAAGGCATAGGTCGGGCCCCAGGAACGCTCGCCCGTCGGCGGATATTTCATCGCGGCGGCGAACTGCCTGGCATCGGCCACCGAATTCACCATCGGCGCAATCACCGCCTCGGCGCCGAAATCGAGCGCCCGGCTCGCCATGTCGAAGCGGCCGACCGGGATGCGCACCAGCGCCGGCTTGTTGGCGGCAAGCACGGGCACCAGGCCGCGCAGCACGCTGTCCTCGTGGTGGCCGCCATGCTGCATGTCGAGGGTGACGGCATCAAAACCCTGCTTGGCGATGATTTCGACCGTCAGCGCGTCCGGCACCCCGGACCAGGCGGTAAACAGCGTTTCATCGGCGGCCAGGCGGGACTTGAGCGACATCGGAACTTTCCTCGTTAACGATCCGCAGTTTCGGCCGGAAACGGCGGCAAGGCAAAGAAAAACCGCCCGGCTGAGCCGGGCGGCCGATTGGTCCAGTCAGAGCAATTCCAGGAAAAGTGTGTAACGGTTTTCCGTCCGGAATTGCGTAAAAACAAAAAGATAGAGCATGATGCCGAAAAGTGTAATGCGGTTTTCGGACGACATCATGCTCATAAAGGCTCAGGTGTTCTTGATCTCCTCGATCGCCTGCGCCATCAGTTCGTCCATGGTGCGGCGGATCTGGTGGTCGGACTGGTTGACGCCGGCCGCGTCGAAATCCGTACGGATCTTGCGGAAGACGTCGTGATCGCCGGCCTCCTCGATGTCGGCGACGACCACCTGCTTGGCATAGGCCTCGGCATCCGCGCCGGTCTTGCCGAGCTTTTCGGCGGCCCAGAGGCCGAGCGCCCTGTTGCGGCGCGCCGAGGCCTTGAAGCGAAGCTCCTCGTCGAAAACGAATTTGCGCTCGAAGCCTTCTTCGCGGTCTTTCATGCTGCTCATGACGTCCCTCCGGTCAAATCGATTCGCTTGGCGGTGAATATGTGTGCTTACCCAGCACAAACCAAAAGGCCGCGGGCCGGTCAATATGCTACGTCGCATGCTGCGCTGCGGCATTTCGGTCTCGAAACCGGTTGATCGGCAGGATTTGCCGATTGAGCAAACATGACGATTGCTATAGACACCGGCATTGAACGCCACCGTCGCCGCAACTAATTTAGGCAGACGGACAGGAACTGGTCGCTTGCCGCCTGCCCGCCAATCCAGAGAAAAAATCAGATGAAAAATCGCCGCCGCATTTACGAAGGCAAGGCCAAGATCCTCTATGAAGGACCCGAGCCGGGAACGCTGATCCAGTTCTTCAAGGATGACGCCACCGCCTTCAACAAGAAGAAGCACGAGGTGGTCGACGGCAAGGGCGTGCTCAACAACCGCATTTCCGAGCACATCTTCAACCACCTCAATCGCATGGGCATCCCGACCCATTTCATCCGCCGGCTCAACATGCGCGAGCAGCTGATCAAGGAAGTCGAGATCATCCCGCTCGAAGTGGTGGTGCGCAACGTCGCCGCCGGCTCGCTGGCAAAGCGCCTCGGCATCGAGGAAGGCACTGTGCTGCCGCGCTCGATCATCGAGTTCTACTACAAGGCCGACGCGCTCGACGACCCGATGGTGTCGGAAGAGCACATCACCGCCTTCGGCTGGGCAAGCCCTCAGGAGATCGACGACATCATGGCTTTGGCCATCCGCGTCAACGACTTCCTGTCCGGCCTGTTCCTTGGCGTCGGCATCCAGCTCGTCGACTTCAAGATCGAATGCGGCCGCCTGTTCGAGGGCGACATGATGCGCATCGTCGTCGCCGACGAGATCTCGCCTGACTCCTGCCGCCTGTGGGATGTCGCAACCCAGGACAAGCTCGACAAGGACCGCTTCCGCCGCGACATGGGCGGACTGGTCGAAGCCTATCAGGAAGTCGCCCGCCGCCTCGGCATCATGAACGAGAACGAACCGCCGCGCCCGACCGGCCCGGTGCTGGTCGCCTCCTCCGAGCCGTCGAAGGGCACGAAGCACTGACTACCCAGGCGGCCTGCCGGCAAAGGCAGGCCCGCCGCACACACGACCGATCACCCAGGAGTATCGATGAAAGCCCGCATCACCGTCACCCTCAAGAACGGCGTTCTCGACCCGCAAGGCAAGGCGATCGAGCACGCGCTCTCGGGTCTGGGCTTCGACGGCGTCGGCCAGGTGCGCCAGGGCAAGGTCTTCGACATCGAGCTTGACGGCACCGACAAGGCCAAGGCGGAAGCCGACCTCAAGGCCATGTGCGACAAGCTTCTGGCGAACACTGTGATCGAGAATTACGCGGTGGAGATCGCCTGACAATGAAATCAGCCGTCGTCCTCCTGCCTGGCCTCAACCGCGACCGCGACATGATCGCGGCGCTGACCAAGATTTCCGGGCAGGCGCCGGCGACCGTCTGGCAGACCGACACGGAAATCCCCGATGTCGACCTGATCGCCATTCCCGGCGGCTTCTCCTTCGGCGACTATCTGCGCTGCGGCGCGATCGCGGCGCGCATGCCCGTCATGCGGGCTGTGGCGGAAAAGGCGGCCAAGGGCGTCATGGTCATCGGCGTCTGCAACGGCTTCCAGATCCTGGTCGAGGCGGGCCTGCTGCCCGGCGCCCTGATGCGCAATTCCTCGCTCAAATTCGTCTGCCGGCAGGTGAAGCTCGAGATCGCCAACGCCAACACCATGTTCACCCGCCGCTACCAGCCCGGACAGATCATCCGTTCGCCGGTCGCGCACCACGACGGCAACTATTTTGCCGATCCCGACACGCTTGCCCGCCTCGAGGGCGAAGGGCAGGTGGTGTTCCGCTACGCCGAAGGCACCAATCCCAACGGCTCGATCAACGACATCGCCGGCATTGTCAGCGAAAAGGGCAATGTGCTCGGCCTGATGCCGCATCCCGAGAACCTGATCGAGGCGGCGCATGGCGGCAGCGACGGCCGGGCGCTGTTCGAAGGCGCGCTCGGCATCGCCGCTTGATCCATTTCTAGACATTTCCTTTCAAAACGCGGGGGCGGACTGTATGAGACTGACGATTGCTCGGCTTGCTCTCGTGGCTGCCGCCGGGGTTGCACTGACATCCTGCCAGTCCGGCTCGAAGACCACATCGGTGCCCGCAGGCAAGAGCGCCTCGCTGCTTGCCATGGAGCAAGTGGCGATCGCGGCGCATAAATGCTGGATCGCCAGCAAGGACCCGGCCTTCAAGGCCTACCAGATGGCGAACGAGCTCAACTCCTACAGCGGCACGCCGCGTTTCCTGCTGGTGCCGGCCAAGCACTATGGCGGCAAGCCGCTGCTGGTCGTGCAGGCGCAAGGCAATTCCAGCAAGGTGGACGTGTTCGGGCCGCTAATGGCCAAACCGCTCGGCGCGCGCATCGGCTCCGACATCGCCCGCTGGCAGGCCGGCAATCCGTCCTGCACCGCTGCCGCTTGAGCCTTTGATGGGCCGGTTCCTGCAAATCGCGGGACTGGTTGCCGGGCTGATAGGGCTCGTTCTGCAGTTCGCGATCACCATCCCGGCGTCGATGGCGGCAGGCCGCGGCCTGCTCGGCTCGATCGTGTTCTATTTCAGCTTCTTCACCATCCTGACCAACGTCGCAGCGGTACTGGTGCACGCATCGCTGGTCTCGCCCGCCGGCTACGCCTGGTTCCCGGCCTTTGCCGGGAAGCGCATGCGGGCGGGAGTCGCGGTCGCCATGACGTTGGTCTTCATCGTGTATGCAACGGTGCTCGCGCGCCTTTGGGCGCCGGAAGGGCTGTTCTTCATCTGCGACGTGCTGTTGCACTATGTGGCGCCGCTGATCTTCGTGCTGTGGTGGCTGATCGCAAGCGCTGACGGCAGCACGCGCTGGCGCGACATTTCCTGGTGGATGATCTACCCGCTCGCCTATCTCGCCTATGCGCTGATACGGGCGCCATTCGCCGGCGAAGTGCCCTACCCGTTCCTAGACGTGGCGAAGAACGGGGCGGCCGATGTCGCCGTTTCGGCGCTGGCCATCACCGCATTGTTTCTCGGCCTTTGCGTGCTCGCCGTGTTTGCCGACCACGGCATCGGCCGTCTGCGGAAGTAGCCCACATACCCCGATACAGCTAACCTTGATCGCACAGGAAAGGCTCAGTCCCAGAACGGCCTGATGCCTTCGCGATGGGCGTCGCAGCGCGAGATGCCGATGTCCTTGAGCTGCTCGTCGGTCATCTCCAGGAGCGCAAGGCGGCCACGCCGACGCTGCAGAATGCGGTCGATCTGCTTGGCGACGGAACGGATCATAAGCACCAGCCGACCCACGAAGCCACCACGGACCACAGAACCGGCCTGCGAGCGAAATTCCGGGCCGGCATAGCGAATTGTCTCGATTGTATCCATTTTCGTCCTACCTTGTTTCGATTGTACCTTAGCAATCGCGAGATCGATATGGATTGACTCATCGCGCGGTGCAATATAAAAAATTGTCACCATGACAAATTGGCTCCCCGATCTCTCCTCCGGCTCTGGACCCCTCTATCAGCGCCTTGCTGACAGCATTGAGTCAGATATCGACAAGGGCGTCATCGATGCCGGTTCAAAACTGCCGCCGCAGCGCGATCTCGCCTACGACATCGGCACCACTGTCGGCACGATCGGCCGGGCCTATCAGCTCCTGCGTGAACGCGGTCTGGTGAGCGGCGAGGTCGGGCGCGGTACCTATGTGCTGGCGCAGCGCGCAGAGACCCCGAAAGCCGAAATCGAGCCCGCTGTCCAGGGAACGCGTCCCATCGACGTGCCGACGGGCAAGCTGCGCTTCGACAGCACCGCCGCGCCCGATGTCGGCCAGGGTGCCGTCATCGCGGACTTGCTGGCGCGCACCGCGCAGGAACATCCGCACGACATTTCGAGCTACACCCGCGATTTCCCCGAACGCTGGTACGAAGCCGGCAGCCGCTGGCTGTCGCGCAACTCCTTCCGTCCCTCATCCGATTCCATCGTGCCGACGCTGGGCACCCATGCGGCCGTCATAGCGGCGGTCGCGGCGCTGACCACCCCCGGCGACTACGTCGTTTTCGAGCACCTCACTTATTCGCAGATTTCGCGCAGCGCCGGCCTGATCGGGCGCCGCACAGCGCTGGTCTCGTCGGACGATGAGGGCATCGACCCGGAGGATTTCGAGCGCGTCTGCGCGCAGAAGCACCCGAAGATGATGTTCGTGATGCCGACGGCGAAGAATCCGACTTTGGTGACCATGCCAGAGGCGCGGCGACAGGCGATCGCGCGCATCGCGCGCGAGTACAATGTCGTGCTGATCGAGGACGATCTTTACGGCGACCTGACGGACGACCCGACGCCGCTGCTTGCCGAATACGCGCCCGAAAGAACCATCGTCGCCGGCGGCCTGTCAAAGTCTGTCGCGGCGGGCGTGCGCGGCGGCTGGCTCGCCTGCCCGCCGGCCTATCGCCATCGTATCCGCGTCGCGCACAGGATGACAACCGGGGGTCTGCCCTTCTTGCTGGCGGAGGTCGGCACCAGGCTGGTGATGTCCGGTCAGGCCGGCGAAATCCGCAAGCGCTGCATCGCCGAAATCCAGGCGCGCACCGCCATAGTGCGGGATATGCTGGCGGGCTTCAACTTCAGGGCAAGGGACAATGTCCCCTTTGTCTGGCTGACCTTGCCGGATCCCTGGCTCTCCGGCACCTTCAAGAACGCCTGCCTCGAACACGGCGTGCTCATCGACGACGAGGACGAGTTCAAGGCCGGGCGTTCCGAGCAGGTCTTCCACGGCGTACGCTTCGGCGTATCGCAGCCCAGGCAAAGCAAGGAGGTGGCCAGCGGCGTCGCGGTCATCCGCCGCCTACTCGACGAGGGCCGCGCCGGCTACGACAGTTTTTCCTGACCGCCCGGCGCGCCGCCGGCCGAGCAGGCGCCGGCACGGCAGCTTTCCGGCGTTTTTCGTCATCCGATGGGGTGTATCGCGCGAAAGCTTGCGATAAGAGGAGACTCGAAAAATCCCCTCTCCCACGGACACAAATCGCCGCTCATGACCATTTCCAATTCCGTGCCGATCACCCCCGAGCTCGTCGCCGCGCATGGGCTGAAGCCCGACGAATATCAGCGCATCCTCGACCTGGTCGGGCGCGAGCCGAGCTTCACCGAACTCGGCATCTTCTCGGCGATGTGGAACGAGCACTGCTCCTACAAGTCTTCCAAGAAATGGCTGCGCACGCTGCCCACCAGCGGCCCGCAGGTTATCCAGGGACCGGGCGAGAATGCCGGCGTGGTCGATATCGGTGACGGCGACTGCGTCGTCTTCAAGATGGAGAGCCACAACCACCCGTCCTACATCGAACCCTATCAGGGAGCCGCGACCGGCGTCGGCGGCATCCTGCGCGACGTCTTCACCATGGGCGCGCGGCCGGTCGCGGCGATGAACGCGCTCCGCTTCGGCGAGCCGGACCATCCGAAAACCCGGCATCTCGTCGCCGGCGTCGTTTCGGGCATCGGCGGCTACGGCAATTCCTTCGGCGTGCCGACCGTCGGCGGCGAGGTCAATTTCGATCCGCGTTACAACGGCAACATCCTTGTCAACGCCTTCGCGGCCGGCCTTGCCAAGACCAACGCCATCTTCCTGTCGCAGGCCAAGGGCGTCGGCCTGCCGGTCGTCTATCTCGGCGCCAAGACTGGGCGCGACGGCGTCGGCGGCGCCACCATGGCCTCGGCCGAATTCGACGACAAGATCGAGGAGAAGCGGCCGACCGTGCAGGTCGGCGATCCCTTCACCGAAAAATGCCTGCTGGAGGCCTGCCTCGAGCTCATGGCCTCGGGCGCCGTCATCGCCATCCAGGATATGGGCGCCGCCGGCCTCACCTGCTCGGCGGTCGAGATGGGCGCCAAGGGCGATCTGGGCATCGAGCTCGACCTCGACAGGGTGCCGGTGCGCGAGGAGCGCATGAGCGCCTATGAGATGATGCTGTCGGAAAGCCAGGAGCGCATGCTGATGGTGCTGCGCCCCGAGAAGGAGGAGGAGGCCGAGGCGATCTTCCGCAAATGGGGTCTCGACTTCGCCATCGTCGGCAAGACCACCGACGACCTGCGCTTCCGCGTGCTGCACCAGGGCGACGAGGTCGCCAATTTGCCGATCAAGGAGCTGGGCGACCAGGCGCCGGAATATGACCGTCCGTGGGTCGAGGCGACGAAGCCGGCGCCGCTCGCGCCCAGCGATGCGCCGAAGGCCGATGTCGCGGATGCGCTGCTGAAGATGCTCGGCGGCCCGGACCTCTCCTCGCGCCGCTGGGTGTGGGAGCAGTACGACACGCTGATCCAGGGCAATTCGCTGCAGCTTCCGGGCGGCGATGCCGGCGTGGTGCGCATCGATGGTCATCCGACCAAGGCGCTCGCCTTCTCCTCCGACGTCACGCCGCGCTATTGCGAGGCCGACCCGTATGAGGGCGGCAAGCAGGCGGTGGCCGAATGCTGGCGCAACCTGACGGCGACGGGCGCCTTGCCGCTTGCCGCCACCGACAATCTCAATTTCGGCAATCCGGAACGGCCGGAAATCATGGGCCAGTTTGTCGGTGCCGTAAAAGGCATCGGCGACGCCTGCCGTGCGCTCGGCTTCCCGATCGTCTCCGGCAACGTCTCGCTCTACAACGAAACCAACGGCCGCGGCATCCTGCCGACGCCGACCATCGGCGGCGTCGGCCTGATCGCCGACTGGTCGAAAATGGCCCGCATCGGCTTCGCCGCCGAGGGCCAGATGATCGTGCTGGTCGGCGCGCCGCCGAGCTGGGGCAGCCATCTCGGCCAGTCCGTCTATATGCGCGACATCCACGGCCGCGCCGACGGTCCGCCGCCGCCCGTCGACCTCGACCATGAAAAGCGCGTCGGCGACCATGTGCGCGCGCTGATTGCTTCCGGCATCGTGACATCGGCGCATGACGTCTCGGACGGCGGCCTTGCGGTGGCGCTGGCCGAAATGGCGATGGCATCCGGCATCGGCGCCACCATTCCCGGCCTTACCGGCACCGACCCGATCCCGGTCTGGTTCGGCGAGGACCAGGGCCGCTACCTGCTGACGCTCTCGATCGATCCGCAATGCGGCGAGTGGGACAGGATCCGCGAGGAGCAAGGCAGGCTCGGCATCTTCGCGCCGTGGATCGGCACCACCGGCGGCAATGCGCTGAAACTCGGCGAAACGAGGGCCATAGCGGTCAGTGAATTGACGGCAGCCCATGAGGGCTGGTTCCCGCGCTTCATGGATCAGGCCGTTTGACCAGGCTGGCGGTCCGGGCGCTGCTCGCAGCTGTCTTCTGGCCATCGCTGTTCTTCTTCTGGTTTCTCGGGCCGTTCATCTTTCTGCTTCTGTCGACGACCTCGAGCGAGGTCTGTCCGCGGCTCGAAACGCGGGTCGAATTCCTTACCGCGGCCAACGCCGCCCTTCCGATGCTGGCCGTTCAGAACCTCGTCTACGCGGTTCCGATCCTGTGCCTGGTCCTCTGGGAGCGGCTTTTGCCGGACCCGGCACGGGCAAGGCATATCGTCACCTGCGTCAAGCTCTTTGCCGTAACCGTTGTGCTCGGAGCGCTATGGGCTTATGGCTACTCGCTCGTCTGCGACGGCTACGGCCAGTCGTTTTTCTCGCCGGCCTGGCAGATGACCAGCTATCTGCCCATCGTCAGTTTCGTGATCAACGTCCCGCTCTATGTTCTGACCTTCAGCCTCGGCCGCGCCTACTCGACGCGCGAGGACGCCGACGATGCGGCTCATCCGGATCAGAATGCCCCATGAGCCTTCAGCCATGGACGGAACCGCTTCAATCCGGAGCGGAAAGGCACTACCTTTATCCCGACTCTCATCGCACGGGCTGCACCGCTCCCCCGCTCGAAACAGGATTTTTGTCATGGCAATGGACGCGCGCGAAATCGAACGGCTGATCAAGGAAGGCATTCCGGACGCCAAGGTGACGATTCGCGATCTGGCCGGCGACGGCGACCATTACGCGGCTGAAGTGGTGGCCGAGAGCTTCCGCGGCAAAAGCCGGGTGCAGCAGCACCAGATGGTCTATGACGCGCTGAAGGGCAATATGGGCGGCGTGCTGCATGCGCTTGCCCTGCAGACCAGCGTTCCGGACTGAGCCCTATTCGCCACTCAGGCTTGGCCCAAAACGCACCATTCCTTGCGCCATCACGATGACGCCATGGCCAACGTCTTGTTTCAGCCAACCTATGGGTTTATTTGATGGACATGCTTCGAGCCTGACTCCCACAGGCGTGAAAGGATTCCCCATGAGTGGCATCAACGACTACATCGACAGCGAAGTGAAGAGCAACGACGTGGTGCTCTTCATGAAGGGCACGCCCGGTTTCCCGCAATGCGGGTTTTCCGGCCAGGTGGTGCAGATCCTCGACTATGTCGGGGTCGACTACAAAGGCGTGAACGTGCTGACCTCTGCCGAACTGCGCCAGGGCATCAAGGATTATTCCAACTGGCCGACCATCCCGCAGCTCTACGTCAAGGGCGAGTTCGTCGGCGGTTGCGACATCGTGCGCGAGATGTTCCAGGCCGGCGAGCTACAGGATTTCCTGGTCGAAAAGGGCGTCAGCGTCAAAGGCGCCGCCTGATTTTGAGTCCGCGCCGGCCGGAGCAGCCGGCTGCGCTGTGAAATCCGGGGCTGCCCCCACCTCGGCACTATAGTTCCCTGGCACGGGAGCGGGACGAAGCGATGCGCCGGTCAACCGGCGCACATTCGTTTGAATGATCGGATTTTGCCGTGGACAAGCAGGTAGTGGCGCAGCAATCGGCAAAGAGCTTGCCTATTCCGCGCTGGGAATTCATTGCGCTCTGCGCGGCGCTGATGGCGCTCAATTCGCTCGCCATCGACATCATGCTGCCGGCGCTGCAGCAGATCGGCGCCTCGCTCGGCGTCGAGAACGAAAACCATCGCCAGTACGTCATCACCGCCTACATTCTCGGCTTCGGCACCGGTCAGCTCTTCTTCGGGCCGGTCTCCGATCGTTTCGGCCGTCGTGCGCCGCTGGTGGTCGGCCTGATCATCTACGTCGCGGCAGTGGCTGCCGCTGCCGTGGCTCCAACCTTCGCAATCCTGCTCGCCTGCCGCGTCGTTCAAGGCATTGGCGCGGCGGCAACGCGCGTCATCGCCGTTTCGATCGTGCGCGACACCTTCGAGGGCCGCCGCATGGCCGAGGTTATGTCGCTGATCTTCATGGTGTTCATGGCGATCCCGGTCGTCGCGCCCGGCATCGGTCAGTTCATCATGCTGTTCGCGACCTGGCACTGGATCTTCGTCACCATGGCCGTCGGTGCGCTGATCGTGTCGACATGGTCGCTGCTGCGGCTGCCGGAGACGCTGCATCCGGAATACCGCCGGCCACTGACGGTCAACGCGGTCGTCGGCGGCTTCCGCATCGTGCTCACCAACCGCATCGCGCTTTGCTACGCTTTCGCCAGCACCTTCATCTTCGGCGCGATGTTCGGCTTCATCAATTCGGCGCAACAGATCTATCTCGAAGTCTTCCACGTCGGCGAGCTGTTCCCGCTGATCTTCGCCGGCGTCGCCGGCGTGCTCGCCTTCTCGAACTTCCTCAACGCGCGGCTCGTCGGCAAGATCGGCATGCGTCGCCTGTCGCAAAGCGCGCTGCTCCTGTTCCTCGGCATCAGCCTGATCTGGCTCGTCGTTTCACTCGAAATGCAGATGCCGCTCTGGCTGTTCATCGCCTTCTTCGCCGGCGCCATGGTGCCGTTCGGCTGCCTCGGCGCGAATTTCAACGCGCTCGCGATGGAGCCGCTGGGCGAGCTTGCCGGCACGGCCTCCTCCATACTCGGCTTCATGCAGACCTTTCTCGGCGGTCTCCTCGGCACGCTGATAGGCCAAGCCTACAATGGCACGGTCACGCCATTGGCCGCCGGCTTCTGCAGCGTCTCGGTCGCGGCCCTGCTGATGATCCTGATCGCCGAGCGCGGACGGCTGTTCCAACCGCACAATCCGCCTGTCTGACGCAAGGAAGGCCGGTCTACTCCGCCCAGAGTTCTCGCCGCAGCTCGTCCCAGCTGTTCTTGTCCGGCGCTACGAGCAGCCCGCCATCGACATGCGACGGCAGATAGGGATCGCCGTCGATGCGGGCGGCGTGGCCGCCGGCTTCCTGATGGATCAGCACACCCGCGAGGTGATCCCACGGCATCAGCTTGTTGTAGACGACGAAATGCGCATAGCCATTGGCCAGGAGCCGGTATTCGTGCGCCGCGCAGCGGTAGCCGAACTGCGACAGCGCCTTGGTCTGGTTGCGCGCGAGCCGCGAGCGCTCCGGCTCCTTCAGATATTGCCACGAGACCGCGCCGGTCATCTCAGAGATCGGTACCGGCTCGGCGACCCGCACCTTCTCCAGCGCGCCATGCGCATGGCGGATATGGCTGCCGGCCCCCTTGGCGCCGATCAGCCAGTCCTTGCCGACCGGATCGTGGATGATGCCGGCAACCGTCTCGCCTTCGACGACGACGCCCAGCATGACGCCGAAGAGCGGCACGCCGGAAGCGAAGTTGAAGGTGCCGTCGACTGGATCGATGACGAAGGCGAGCTCGGCATCGTCGAGGCCGCCAAGCAGCGCCGGGTTGTCGGAGCAGGCCTCCTCGCCGACGATCATCGCCGAAGGGTAACGCTCGCGCAGCCTGGCGGTGATCAGTCTTTCGGCATTGACGTCCGCCTCGGTCACCAGATCGGCAGCGGAAGTCTTCTGGCGGACGTCGCCTTCACCCAGCCGGCGGAAGCGCGGCATGATTTCAGCCCTGGCTGCATCGGCGAGAAGGTCGGCCAGCCAGTCGATCGCGCGGTCGTCAAATGTCATCGGAAATGTCTTGCCCTGAGGTGAGGCGCGCATCGAGCGCGGCGAAGTCGAACAGTTTTCGGTCAAGCAGGTGCGAGGGCCGCACATTGGTCATGGCGCGGATCATCGTGTCCTTGCGGCCCGGCATGCGCTTCTCGATGTCGTCGAGCATCGCCTTCATGGCGTTGCGCTGCAGCCCTTCCTGGCTGCCGCAGAGGTCGCAGGGGATGATCGGAAACTTCATGGCGCCGGCGAACTTCTCGAGATCCACCTCGGCGCAATAGGCAAGCGGGCGCAGCACCATGACGTCGCCCTCGTCGTTGATCAGCTTGGGCGGCATGGCCGCGAGACGCCCGCCATGGAAGAGGTTCATGAAGAAGGTTTCGAGTATGTCCTCGCGGTGGTGGCCGAGCACCAGGGCCGAGCACCCCTCCTCGCGCGCGATGCGGTAGAGATGGCCGCGCCTCAGCCGCGAGCAGAGCGAGCAATAGGTGCTGCCCTCGGGCAGCTTTTCGGTGACCACCGAATAGGTGTCCTGGTATTCGATGCGGTGCGCAATGCCGTTGGCGCTGAGATAGTCAGGCAGGATATGCTTTGGAAAATTCGGCTGGCCCTGGTCGAGGTTGCAGGCGAGCAGGTCGACCGGCAGCAGCCCACGCCATTTGAGGTCAAGCAGCAAGGCGAGCAGGCCGTAGGAATCCTTGCCGCCAGAGAGCGCCACCAGCCAGCGCTCGCCGGGCTTCACCATGGTGAAATCCTCGATCGCCTGGCGGGTGAGCCTCAAAAGCCGCTTGCGCAGCTTGTTGAACTCGACCGAGGACGGCACATCGCAAAACAGCGGATGAAACCCGCCCTCTTCTTCGTCGGCGATCGGTTCAGGCGATTTGACGCCAAGTGATTTGGTATCTGGCAGCATATTCATGGCGCTGGCGCCCCACAGTCTCTGATGCCGTCCGGATTAGCGGACATGGGCAGCAAAGAAAAGGCCGCCTCGAGAGGCGGCCTTGACTGGTGTCGCTGATCGGCTTCGATCAGCGCGAATAGAATTCGACGACCAGGTTCGGTTCCATCTGGACGGCGAACGGCACGTCCGCCAGGCCGGGAACGCGGCTGTAGGTCGCGGTCATCTTGTTGTGATCGGCCTCGATATAGTCCGGCACGTCGCGCTCGGCCAGACCAACCGATTCCAGCACGATGACGAGCTGCTTCGACTTCTCGCGCACCTCGATGACGTCGCCCGGCTTGCAGCGGTACGAGCCGATATTTGTGCGCTTGCCGTTGACGTTGACGTGGCCGTGGTTGACGAACTGGCGGGCCGCGAAGATGGTCGGCACGAACTTGGCGCGATAGACGATCGCGTCGAGGCGCGACTCCAGCAGGCCGATCAGGTTCTCGGAAGTATCGCCCTTGCGGCGGTTGGCCTCTTCATAGACCTTGCGGAACTGCTTTTCCGAAACGTCGCCATAGTGGCCCTTCAGCTTCTGCTTGGCGCGCAGCTGCAGGCCGAAGTCGGAAAGCTTGCCCTTGCGGCGCTGGCCGTGCTGGCCCGGGCCGTATTCACGCTTGTTGACCGGGGACTTCGGGCGGCCCCAGATGTTTTCGCCAAGACGGCGGTCGATCTTGTATTTCGCGGATTCGCGCTTGCTCATCGCATTCCCTTTCAAAACGATATACCCGAAACCCCATGGCTCCGGGTGAAGGAAACGCGCCCTCCTCTGGCCTCCGTTTTCGAGGCCTGACAGGGTTTTCCACGCAACGCGACGGAAAACCCACGGGACACGTCAGTTCGAACAAGACCGCCGACAGACTGGCTTCCGGTGAGGTCTCGCCCATGCAAAAGAAACCACCGGGCGTCGCCACCCGGTGTTGGAGCGCCTGTTAAAGAGAGATTTAACCGGTGTCAAGCTTGGACTGGCGAGGCACCGGGCGACTCTATACCATCCTGCGTTGCATTGCGGTGCCGGATGTGGCGGACGCCGACGGCATCGGGGCGGGGTGCAACCAGTTTGCACGTGAGCTTGCCCTGACATTTGATGAAGGGACTGGAGCAGAGGAGTCCGAATTCCCATGAAGAAGTTCTTCCTTACCTTGACCGGAGCCGCGCTGTTGGCCGGGTCGATAGCGGTCATGATGCCGGAGCCGGCCATGGCAAGGCACTGGCACGGCCATACACAGCTCTGCCGCGTCGTGGTGAAGAAAAGAGTCGTCTGGCGGCACGGCCACCGGCACGTCATCCGTTACAAGGTGCGGCACTGCTGGTGGCGCCGGTAAGTCGGTTGCTTGAGCCAGAAATGCCGAAGCCCGCGGTCAACCTGCGGGCTTTTTGTATCCGGTGCCGGCCCGACCTGGCGCTCATGACTTCTTGTTGGGCAGGCCCTTGCGCTTGGTTTCGGCGAATTCCTCGAGTTGCGCCTCGCTCATCGATTCATACATTTCGCGCGATGCGCCCTTGAGTTCGCTTTTCTTGATCTCGCCGCGCTTGGCCGCAAGTGCCGCGCCTGCGGCCTTTTGCTGGGCTTGCGATGTGGCAGGCATGGTGGTTCCTCCTTTGCTCTAAGGAGAAACGCGGCTCTGGCGCGGGCAGTTCCAACGCTAGCCTGCGGTCAAGCCGAAGCCCTGGATAAGCCGCCGCGTGGCGAAATCCGCCTTGCCGGAGGTGAAGACGGCGATGTCTGGCTCGCTTTCGCCGCACGGCGCGCCGACAGGTTCGAGCAGCGACATCGCCCGGCGCGCAATCGCTTCCGCCGGATCGATCCAGTCGACCGGCCAGGGCGCCGTCTTGCGCATGCGGTTGGCCAGGAACGGATAGTGCGTGCAGGCAAGCACCACGATGTCGGTGCGCTGCCCGTCGCGCTCCATGAAGCAGGGCGCGATCTCGGCGCGCACGGCCTCCTCGTCGACAAAGCCCTCGCGCATGTAGATCTCGGCCAGTCCGGCAAGCCTGTCGCTGCCGACCAGGCGGACATGGCATTTCTGCGCCCATTTGCTGATCAGGTCGCGCGTGTACTGGCGCTTGACCGTGCCCGGCGTCGCCAGCACCGACACAAGGCCGGAACGTGTGCGCTCCGCCGCCGGCTTGATCGCCGGCACGGTGCCGACGAAGGGATGTCCGGGGAACTTTTCGCGCAGCGCATCGATCACCAGGGTCGAAGCGGTGTTGCAGGCGATCACCGAAATCGCCGGCTGGAGGCGGTCGAGCAATTTGCCGAACAAGGCCAGTATATGGTCCTTGAGCGCCGGTTCCTCCCAAGCGCCATAAGGGAAGGCCGCGTCGTCCGCGACATAGACGAAGCGGCGGTCGGGCATCAGCACGCGCGCCTCGCGCAGCACGGTCAGGCCGCCGACGCCGGAATCGAACATCAGGATCGGGCGCTGGCTTGATCGATCGTTCATTGTCATGCGACCACAGGAAGAAGCTGAGCCATGATTTGGCCAACGGCGCTTCTATCCTGAACGATCATGGTCTTGAAGTGGCAAACGCCAGCAGCTTTTGCGCAAGTCAGCTCAGAGCCCGCGCTTGCCGAAGCCGGCGGGCCGCGGCCGGCCAAACGGCTGCGGCGCCGGCCGCACTGCTGGCGCGGCGCTGCGAGGAGCCGATGCGCCTGCGGCGGTCCGATCAGCGCGCGTTGGCACCGGCGCCGGCGATGAACCTTCAAAGTCGAAAACCTCGGTCAACTCATTGATATTGCTGCCCGCGACAGGCTTCGCCCACAGGATCGTGCACCACAGGCCGAATATGGCAAGACCGAGCAGGTTCAGCCCGCCGGGCGCGCTCTCGGGATTGCCGAAATCGATCACCAAAAGCGTGCCGGCCTGCAGGAAGCCATAGATGGCGGAAAAGACGATGTAGGACCAAAGGATCCAGCGCGAACCATTGGCGTCGCGGCTGCGGCGCCAGGCGATGTTGCCGCGCAGCGCGACGAAAATGAGCGACACAATAAGCGCGGCGCCGACCAGACCTTGCCGTGAAGGCCCCGGCATCGAATTGATCAATCCCGCGAAGCCGATCGTTGCGGCAATGCAGAGCACGATCGCCACCGCCTCCGCTATGAACAGGCCCAGCGAATAGAAGAAGAAACGCAGACGGCCAATATTGGACGTGAACATTTTCTACCCCACCGTTTCAATAACGATGGATCAAAACCGCATAATATTCGGTTACTTTGGAGGATCGGGTCTTACAGATTTTAACTTTCTTTGTCCGCCGGTCGTCCGCGCGCGGCCGGCGGCCGCCTCGGATCGTCTCCCGGTGAGCCATCGCCTCGCGGCATTGCCGGAGAAAACCTGTCGAGCGACGAGATGATGCCGCGCAGCACCTTGAGCTCCGGCTCGGCAAAACCCGCCCGCGTCAGCACGGCGCGCAGATTGTCGACCATCTTCGGCTTCTTCTCTTCAGGACGGAAATAGCCGCGCGCCTCGAGCGCCCCTTCGAGGTAGGTGAACAGGCTGTGCAATTGTTCCTTGGTCGCCGGAACGAGCTCCGGTCCGGAAAAGTTGGTCGCGGTTTCTTCGGCGAGGCCCGACTTCATCCATTCATAGGACATCAACAGCACGGCCTGCGCGATGTTGAGCGAGGAGAAGCTGGGATCGACCGGAAAAGTGACGATCTCGTCGGCGAGGCCGACCTCTTCATTGTAGAGGCCGAAACGCTCGCGGCCGAAAAGAATCCCCGTGCGCAGCCCCGCCTCAACGCGGGCCCGGAGCGCCCTGCCCGCCTCCACCGGGCCGCGCACCGGCTTGAAGCCGTCGCGCTCGCGCGCCGTGGTGGCGAAGACGAAATTGAGGTCGGCGACCGCAGAAGGCAGGTCGTCGAACACCCTTGTCGCATCGATGACATGGTCGGCGCGGCTGGCGGCCGCGCGCGCCTTCTCGCTCGGCCAGCCGTCGCGCGGATTGACAAGGCGCAGCTCCGAAAGGCCGAAATTCGCCATGGCACGCGCGACCATGCCGATATTCTCGCCGAGCTGTGGCTCGACGAGGACGATCGCAGGTCCGGCGGGATTGGCGGGTTCGTTTGCGGTTGGCATGAGTTCTCGGTAAGCGGAGTTTGCGGCGTTTCGGCGTCCCCTGCCACATCCGGCCCGGAAAATGAAGCATTCACAGGCACAGCACCTGTCCGCGATGCGCCTATCGCGGTTTGCGCGCTCAAAAAGGCTTTGATATACGCTGCCCAACCCCGGCCGAAACCATGCGGGCAAGGCCGTACAGATCCCCAGCAACGAGGCATTCTTTCCATGGCGAAGATCAAGGTGGCGAACCCGGTCGTCGAACTCGACGGCGACGAGATGACCCGCATCATCTGGCAGTTCATCAAGGACAAGCTGATCCATCCTTATCTCGACATCAAGCTGGACTATTTCGACCTCGGCATCGAGAACCGCGACGCCACCAACGACCAGGTGACCATCGACTCGGCCAACGCCATCAAGAAGTACGGCGTCGGCGTGAAATGCGCGACGATCACGCCCGACGAGCAGCGCGTCGAGGAATTCAAGTTGAAGAAGATGTGGAAGTCGCCGAACGGCACCATCCGCAACATCCTCGGCGGCACCATCTTTCGCGAGCCGATCATCATGAAGAACGTGCCGCGCCTGGTGCCGGGCTGGACCAAGCCGATCATCGTCGGCCGTCACGCCTTCGGCGATCAATACCGCGCCACCGATTTCCGCTTCCCCGGCAAGGGCAAGCTGACGATCAAGTTCGTCGGCGAGGACGGCCAGGTCATCGAGCACGACGTGTTCGACGCGCCCTCCTCCGGCGTCGCCATGGCCATGTACAATCTGGATGAATCGATCCGCGAATTCGCCCGCGCCTCGCTGAACTACGGCCTGCTGCGCAACTATCCGGTCTACCTGTCGACCAAGAACACCATCCTCAAGGCCTATGACGGCCGTTTCAAAGACATCTTCCAGGAGGTCTACGAGAAGGAGTTCGAGGCCGAGTTCAAGGCAAAGAAACTCTGGTACGAGCACCGCCTGATCGACGACATGGTGGCCTCCAGCCTGAAGTGGTCGGGCGGCTATGTGTGGGCCTGCAAGAACTATGACGGCGACGTGCAGTCCGACACGGTGGCGCAAGGCTTCGGCTCGCTCGGCCTGATGACCTCGGTGCTGATGACGCCGGACGGCAAGACGGTGGAAGCGGAAGCCGCGCACGGCACCGTCACCCGCCACTACCGCCAGCACCAGAAGGGCGAGGAAACCTCGACCAACTCGATCGCCTCGATCTTCGCCTGGACGCGCGGCCTCGCCCACCGCGCCAAGCTCGACGACAATGCTGAGCTCAAGCGCTTCGCCGAGACGCTGGAAAAGGTCTGCATCCAGACCGTCGAGGCCGGCTTCATGACCAAGGACCTGTCGCTGCTGATCGGCCCCGACCAGCCCTGGCTGTCGACCACCGGCTTCCTCGACAAGATCGACGAGAACCTGCAGAAGGCCATGGGGTGAGAAGTGCCTAGCATTGTTGCCAGCGAAAGGGTCCGCCTTTGCGCTGGCAATAACGCCGATCTCTGTCAGGCTATTTTCAAGGCGCATGGGCTAAGTGATCTGAGGAGCGACTTCGTCTGGTCCAGCGACCGGCAAGCACCTCCTTACTACCCCAATGTCGCTACTCTGGATGCCGATGCCATAACGGTCCAACTTGCGGAAATAGCCAGACTGACATCCGTCCTTGCTACCAGCTTTTCGGTCAAGGACGGGTTCTGCCGTCTCGATCTCCAACCGCTCGGGTTCAGTCAGCTCTTCGACGCAAGCTGGATCTGGACGGACCTAGGTCATCCGACGAGGACGCCTTCCGGTTGGGAGCGTGTTGAGGACGCTGCCAGCTTGGAGATGTGGGAATTTGCCTGGGCGGATCGCGCAAGCCCCTCCAACGGCCGTGTCTTTCCAGCGGCAGTCCTGGCCGACCCCGCAATCGCTATCCTTGGCCGACGGACGGCTGACGGCTTTGCCGCCGGCTGCATAGCCAATAGATCCGAGTTGGTGACTGGGTTGTCAAATGTCTTTGCCACCGATGGCAGTCCGACATATCGGGATGCAGTGCGGGCAGCAGCCAATGCGTTTGCTAGATGTCGCGCGCTGGTAGCGTATGACCGCGACGCCGGGTTGGATGAAGCACTGGCCTGCGGCTTTCAAGCCGCCGGCCCGCTGCGTGTCTGGATACGGGACAGCCAAGACAAAGAGGAATAGCAAATGGCAAAGCCGATCCTCTACGGCGCCGACTACAGCGTCTATGTCCGTATCGCACGGATGACGCTGGAGGAAAAAGGCGTCGACTACGAACTTGTCCCGCTCGACATCTTCTCGGCCGACGGCATTCCGGCCTGGTATCTCGAGCACCACCCGTTCGGCCGCATCCCGGCCTTCGAGCATGACGGTTTTCGTCTCTTCGAGACCAGCGCCATCGCACGCTACGTCGACGAGGCCTTCGACGGTCCGGCGCTGCAGCCCGCCGATCCGCGCGGCCGTGCGAGGATGGGCCAGATTGCCCGCATGCTCGACGCCTATGGCTACCGCGCCATGGTCTGGGACGTTGCCGTGGAGCGGCTGGAGAAAGAAGCGCCCGACGAGGCGCTGATCGCCGGCGGCCTAAGCCAGGCCGAGACCGTGCTCAAGGTGCTGGCGTCGCTCAAGGCAAACGGCCCGTGGCTGCTCGGCGACCAGCTGACGCTGGCCGACCTGCACGCGGCGCCGGTCATCGCCTATTTCGTCAAGGTCGCGGAAGGGCGCGATACGCTGGCACGGTTTGCGGACATCGAGAGCTGGTATTCGCGCATCGCCGCACGCCCGAGCTTTGCCCGGACGAAGAAGGCAGGCTGAAGCACCCCACGGCAGGCTGCAGCGTGACCGCCGGCTCTAAAACCCGATTTCGGGGCGAGTCACCATCAGCCAGAGGATCGCAAGCACTGCGCCGAAGGCCGGAAAGCCGAAGGCGAACCAGACGCGAAAGAGGCGCCTCTCCTCTTCGGGCAGAGGGGCATTTTGCAGTACAGCCTGCCGCGCGAGATCGCGCAGGCGCATCTGGATCCAGACAACCGGCAGCCAGAAGGCGCCGGCAACCGCATAGAGCAGCAGCGAAAGCACGATCCAGCCTTGGCTGAGCGGCCACCCCATCTCGCGCGCCAGCAGCGCGCCGGTGATCGGCTGAAACACGACAGCCGTTGCCGTGAAGATGGCGTCGGCAATCACGACCGTACCGGCGACATGAGCGACGATCTCGGGCTTGCCGGTCCGCTGCGCCATCAGCATGAAGAACGCTATGCCGGCGCCAGTGCCGAACAGCACAGTGGCGCCGATCACGTGCAACCACCGCAATATGTCCGCCCAAAGGCTCATCGCTCTTCCAAAATCGCCAGAGCCACCAGGACGAGGCAAAGCACAGGCACGGCCTTGACGATGGCCCCGAGCGGATCGAGCCACAGATCGGGAGCAAGCGCAGCCGCGGCGGCAAGGTAGAGCAAGGTGATGGCTATCATCGCCATCAGCGCCGATCGTGCGAAGGGCCGAGCGACAACCGCGACGCCGACGACGATGTCGGCGATACTTCCGGCAACAACCATCCCGAACGCCAGCGTTCCCGGCAGGCCGCGCGAGATGAGAATGTCGGGGGCCGCATCATGCCGGACAAGGCCGACAACGCCCGAGAACAGCCAGAACAACGACAAGACGGCCAACACCACAGGCTTCAGCAGCCACAGGCGCGCGAACCACCGCTCCTGAGCATGCGCCGGCATGGCTGCCAGCGTTGCTACCAGAGCTTGCGGTGGGCGATCAGCGATATCGGCCCAGGGTTCGAGTTGCCGGTGACGCCCTTCTCCAGCGCGGCAAGGGCCGCACTGCGCAAGGGAGATCGCCATCCGAGAAGGCCGAGCCCATCGGCGACCATGCCGGCGAGCCGCCCGACAATCGCCGGCACCGTCACGACCCGCGCCTTGGGCAGGCCGAGCCAGGCTCGAAATTCAAGCAGGACCGCGCCAAGCGGTCTGGCCCGTTCCTCGACGAGGTCGATGATCTGCCCACGCGCCAGACGGCCCCCGACGGCACGCGATACCGCCTCCGCGACTTCCGCAATGGGTACTGTTTGGATCGGCCGGTCCGCAAGGATGGCTGGCACGAACCACGGAAACGCGGCCAGTGCGCGCAACAAAGCTGTCCCGCCATAAGCGCCCGGCGCGATGACCAGGCCGGGCCGCAGGATCGTCCATTCCAGCGAGGATGACGCCACCGCGCGGTCGCCTTCGGCCTTGGTTCGAAAGAACGCGTTGTCGGAAGCGGGATCTGCGCCGATCGCGGAGACCTGAACCAGTTGGCGTACACCGGCCTGTTCGCAAGCAGTGACGAGAGCGGCGATCGACAGCCGGTGTATCGCGTCCAGATGGTCGCGCGGGCCATCCTGCAAAGCGCCAGCGGCGTTCACCACGGCCCCCACGCCGACAAGCAAGGGCATCCAGTCTGCCGCCGCGAGCAGTCGCGACATATCCGCCGCGATCCATCGTACATCCGGTTTGCGACGCCGCGCATCGTGGACGTCACGACCGACCCCGACAAGGTCGTGACCGTCCTCGACCAAGCGTCCGAGGACGGCTTCTCCGATCAGTCCATAGCCGCCAAGGACAAGGACCTTCATCCGCTCGCTCAGGCGGCTTCGAGCGCCGCCCGCACCGCCGCGATCGCGTCGTCGGCTCTGGAGGCGTCGGGGCCGCCGGCTTGCGCCATGTCGGGACGCCCGCCGCCGCCCTGCCCGCCAAGCGCGGCGGACGCGACGCGCACCAGATCGATGGCGCTGAAACGGCCGGTGAGGTCTTCGGTGACGCCGACCACCACGCTCGCCTTGTTGTCCTCGCCGGCGCCGACGAAGACGACCACGCCGGAGCCGAGCGTCTTCTTGCCGGCATCGGCCAGCGGCTTCAGATCCTTCGGCGCGACACCCGTGACCGCCTTGCCGAGAAAGCCGACACCGGCGACGGTCTCGTTGGCGGCCGGAGCATCGGCCACGGCGGTGCCGGCGCCCAGCGCCAGTTTCTTTCGCGCTTCGCTCAATTCCTTTTCGAGCTTCTTGCGCTCATCGAGCAGCGCCTCGACGCGCGCCGGCACATCGGCCGGCGAGATCTTCAACGCCGCCGCCGCTGCCTTCAGGCGCTTGTCCTGTTCGTCGAGGTGCCTGCGCGCCGCCTCGCCGGTCAGCGCCTCGATCCGGCGCACGCCGGCGGCGACCGCGCTGTCCGACAGGATGCGCACCAGCCCGATATCGCCGGTCGACCTGACATGCGTGCCGCCGCAAAGCTCGACCGAATAGGGACGGTTGGCCTTGGCGCCATGCAGTCCCGTGCCCATCGACACGACGCGCACCTCGTCGCCATACTTCTCGCCGAACAGCGCCATGGCGCCCTCGGCGATGGCATCGTCGACCGACATCAGGCGCGTCGTCACCGGGCTATTCTGCACCACGATCTCGTTCGCCATGCGCTCGACATCCTCGAGATCGTCCGGCGAGATCGGCTTGTTGTGCGAAATGTCGAAGCGCAGCCGGTCGGGCGCGACCAGCGAGCCCTTCTGCGCGACATGGGAGCCAAGCACCTCGCGCAGCGCCTCGTGGATGAGATGCGTCGCGGAATGGTTGGCGCGCAGCTTCGAGCGGCGCGCATGGTCGACCTTGAGCTCGACGGTAGCACCTGTCTTGACGGTGCCGCTCGTCACTTTGCCTAGATGCACGAACAGCCCGTCGGCCTTCTTCTGCGTGTCGGAGACCTCCACCGAGAAGCCCTCGCCGGAAATCACGCCGGTGTCGCCCATCTGGCCGCCGGATTCGCCATAGAACGGCGTCTGGTTGACGACCACGGCCACCGCGTCGCCCTGGCTTGCGCTGTCGATGGTCTTGCCGTCCTTGACCAGCGCCTGGATCAGGCCTTCCGCCTCCTCCGTTTCGTAGCCGAGGAAGTCGGTCGCGCCCACCGTCTCGCGGATGGGGAACCAGATCGTCTCGGTCGCCGCTTCGCCGGACCCCGCCCAATGCGCCCGCGCCTCCGCCTTCTGCCGCTCCATCGCATCGGTGAAGCCGGCAAGATCGACAGAGATGCTGCGCTGGCGCAGCGCGTCCTGCGTCAGGTCGAGCGGGAAGCCATAGGTGTCGTAGAGCTTGAAGGCCGTCTCGCCGTCCAGCATGTCGCCTGCATGGAGCTGTTCCGTCGCCTCGGAAAGCAGGCCGAGGCCGCGCACCAGCGTCTTGCGGAAACGCGTCTCCTCGAGCTTCAGCGTCTCGGTGATCAGCGCTTCGCCGCGCGCCAGTTCCGGATAGGCCTGACCCATCTCGCGCACCAGCGCCGGCACCAGCTGCCACATCAGCGGCTCTTTCGCGCCGAGCAGCTGCGCATGACGCATGCCGCGGCGCATGATGCGGCGCAGCACATAGCCGCGGCCCTCGTTGGACGGCAGCACACCATCAGCCACCAGGAAGGAACATGAACGCAGGTGGTCCGCGATCACGCGGTAGGACGCGACGTTCTCCGGATTGGGACTCTGCCCGAGCGCGGAGGACGCGGCGTCGATGAGATGCTTGAACAGGTCGGTCTCGAAGACGCTCTCCACCCCTTGCAGGATGGACGCCATGCGCTCCAGGCCCATGCCGGTGTCGATCGACGGACGCGGCAGGTCGATTCGCTCGTCCTTCGTCACCTGCTCGTATTGCATGAACACCAGGTTCCAGAATTCGAGGAACCGGTCGCCATCCTCTTCCGGGCTGCCGGGCGGGCCGCCCCAGATATGCTCGCCGCGGTCGATGAAGATTTCCGAGCACGGTCCGCAAGGTCCGGTGTCGCCCATCGCCCAGAAATTGTCCGACGTCGGGATGCGGATGATGCGATCGTCGGAGAAGCCGGCGATCTTCTTCCAGTAGCCGGCCGCCTCGTCATCGGTGTGATAGACGGTGACCAGGAGCTTGTCCTTCGGCAGGCCGAAATCCCTGGTGATCAGGTTCCAGGCAAGCTCAATCGCGCGTTCCTTGAAATAGTCGCCGAACGAGAAATTGCCGAGCATCTCGAAGAAGGTCAAATGGCGCGCGGTATAGCCGACATTGTCGAGGTCATTGTGCTTGCCGCCGGCGCGCACGCTCTTCTGCGCCGTCGAGGCGCGCGAATAGGGCCGCTTCTCCAGGCCGGTGAAGACGTTCTTGAACTGCACCATGCCGGCGTTGGTGAACATCAGCGTCGGATCGTTGCGCGGCACCAGCGGGCTGGAGGCAACGATCTCGTGACCCTCCTTGCGGAAGTAGTCGAGGAATGTCGACCGGATGTCGTTCACGCCACTCATGGATACTGCCTTTTCGTAGGAACCGCCGGCTGGGCCGGCGGCAAAATGGGCTTCGTGTTTCAGAAGGTAGATTGGCCTTTTAGCCGTAGCTCTTGACCCTGTCCAGAAACACGGAATTGGACCAATCCACCGGCTGGACAGGGTGTGTCCCCGCCCCAAACGCAAACCGCCGGCACGAAGGCCGGCGGTTCGGGACGCATTACCAAGAACTCGATTACATAAGCATATGCAAATATAACAGGATTATGGCCAAACTCCGGCCGATCCAGCCGCTCTAGGCAATTCCGGACGGAAAACCGCTGCGCAGTTTTCCCGGAATTGCCTGGCCTCACATCGCGCCGGCTTCGCCCTCAAAACCGTCGTCGCCGCCTTCAGAGCCGCCATTCTCGAGGAATTTTTCCGCGATCAGCCCGGCATTCTGCCTGAGCGCCAGCTCGATCTCGCGCGCCGTATCGGGATTGTCGCGCAGGAACAGCTTGGCGTTCTCGCGGCCCTGGCCGAGACGCTGCGAATTGTAGGAGAACCAGGCGCCCGACTTTTCGACCACACCAGCCTTGACCCCGAGATCGACGAGCTCGCCGGTCTTCGACACGCCCTCGCCATACATGATGTCGAACTCGACCACCTTGAAGGGCGGGGCCAGCTTGTTCTTCACCACCTTGACGCGGGTCTGGTTGCCGACCACCTCGTCGCGGTCCTTGACCGAGCCGATGCGGCGAATGTCGAGACGCACCGAGGCGTAGAATTTCAGCGCGTTGCCGCCGGTGGTGGTTTCCGGCGAGCCGAACATGACGCCGATCTTCATGCGGATCTGGTTGATGAAGATGACCATGGTGTTGGAGCGCGAGATCGAGGCGGTGAGCTTGCGCAGCGCCTGGCTCATCAGGCGGGCCTGCAGACCGGGAAGCGCATCGCCCATCTCGCCCTCGATTTCGGCGCGCGGCGTCAGCGCCGCGACCGAATCGACCACCAGCACGTCGATGGCGCCGGAACGCACCAGCGTGTCGCAGATCTCCAGCGCCTGCTCGCCGGTGTCGGGCTGCGAGATCAGGAGGTTTTCGAGATCGACGCCGAGCTTGCGGGCATAGACCGGATCGAGCGCGTGCTCGGCATCGACGAAGGCGCAGATGCCGCCCTTCTTCTGGGCTTCCGCAACCGTGTGCAGCGCCAGCGTCGTCTTGCCCGAGCTTTCCGGCCCGTAGATTTCGATGATGCGGCCGCGCGGCAGGCCGCCGACGCCGAGCGCGATGTCGAGGCCGAGCGATCCCGTCGGCACGGTTTCGATCTCGACCACCTGCTCGTTGGCGCCGAGCCGCATGATCGAGCCCTTGCCGAAAGCGCGCTCGATTTGCGACAGCGCCGCATCCAGAGCCTTTGATTTGTCCACTGCCTTATCCTCTACAAGCCGCAAAGAATTCTGAGCCATGATACATCACCCCTTGGTCGTCAATGAAGGCCGGACAATCCGCGATCCCTGCCGTTTTGTACCTTTTTTGTTCTCATTTGGCAAGAGGCAACAACCAACTGAAAAACAATCAATATCTCGATTTGTTCTAGTTTTGTCTCACTAGAACTAGCGCGCGACGACGCTATTGGCCCAAAAGAGACTTCGCTATCCGGCCGGCCCGAATCGCGACGCCGATTGCGGGGCGATGCGCGGAAACCTAGTGTGCGCACGCGAACAATCAACGAAGGTCACTTCTCCGGCATGCCGACTTCCCCAAGAATCCTGGCGCTGGGCGGCGCCCATATCGACAGGCGCGGCCAGGTGTCGGGCGTCTATGTGCCCGCCGCTTCCAACCCCGGCATCATGCGCGAGGATGTCGGCGGCGGCGTCTTCAACGCGCTGCGCAGCGTCGTGAAGCGCGGCGTGTCGGCCTCGCTGCTTTCGGTGCGCGGCGGCGATGCGGCGGCTGAGACGGTCGCAGCGGCGATCGCCGGCGCCGGCATCGACGATCTTTCGGTGGTGTTCCTCGACCGCACGACGCCGAGCTACACGGCGCTGATCGACGGCGAGGGCGAGCTGATCGTCGGCTTTGCCGATATGGGCCTTTACGACCTCGCCTTCCCCAAGCAGATCCGCCGCGCCAAGGTGCGCGAGGCGATCGCCGGGGTTGACGCGATCCTCTGCGACGCGAACCTGCCGACCGCGGCGCTCGAGCGTCTCGTCGCGCAAGCCGGCGGCGTGCCGGTCTTCGCCATCGCCATCTCGCCGGCCAAGGTCGTGCGGCTGGCGCCACTGCTCGGCAATCTCTCGCTGCTGTTCATGAACCGCCGCGAGGCGGCGGCGCTCGCCGGCGCCGACATGTCCGGCCGGAATCTTGTCGACGCGCTGAAGCGCGTGGGGCTGGCGGCGGGCGTGGTCACGGCGGGCAGCGCGCCGGTGCTGGGCTTCGACCAATCCGGCGTCTTTGCCATCGACCCGCCGGCGCCGCGACGGGTCGCCGACGTGACAGGCGCCGGCGACGCGTTGACCGGGGCCGCGGTTGCCGCGCTGCTGCGCGGCCTGCCCTTGCGGGCAGCGCTGCGAGAAGGTGTTGCCGCGGCGATGCTCGCCATCGAGAGCGCGGAGGCGGTCCCGTCCTTCACGGCCGCCAGTTTCGCGCAGGCGCTTGCCCTTGTGCCGGAGGCACGGGAGGTGGCATAGGACCACCAAACCATCTTGCCGGAGTGTTTCTCCGGATTGGAGAATAGCCATGACGCCGGAAACCGCCCGTCCCTTCATCGACATCCACCTGCCGGTGGCGGAGGCGCTTGCTGCCGGGCGGCCGGTGGTGGCGCTGGAAAGCACCATCATCACCCATGGCATGCCCTACCCCGACAATGGCGCGATGGCGGCCAAGGTCGAGCAGATCATCCTCGACGGCGGCGCGGTGCCGGCGACGATCGCCGTGGTCGACGGCCGCATCAAGATCGGCCTGTCCGATGGCGAGCGCGAATCGCTCGCCATGACCGGCGATGCCATGAAGCTGTCGCGCGCCGATATCGGCTTTGCCGTCGCTCAAAGGCGCACCGGCGGCACCACCGTTGCCGCAACCATGATCGCCGCCCACATGGTCGGCATAAAGGTGTTCGCCACCGGCGGCATCGGCGGCGTCCACAGGGGCGCGGAAAAGAGCTTCGACATTTCGGCCGACCTCGACGAGCTGGCGCGCACCCCGGTCATCGTCGTCTCGGCCGGCGCCAAGGCCATCCTCGACATCGAAAAGACGCTGGAAGTGCTGGAAACGCGCGGCGTGCCGGTTGTCGGCCATGGCTGCGAGACCATGCCGGCCTTCTGGTCCAGGCAATCGCCCTTCCGCGCGCCGCTGACGCTGCACGCCCCGCAGGACTTCGCGCATTTCTACCATACGCGGCAAGCGCTCGGCCTTGGCGGCGGCATTCTGGTCGCCAATCCGGTGCCGCGGAATGACGAGATCCCCGCCGCCGAGATGGACGGCTATATCCAGGCCGCGCAGAAGGCCGCCGAGGCGCAGAACGTCACCGGCAAGGCGGTGACGCCGTTCCTGCTGTCGAAGATCCTGGAACTCACCGGCGGCCGCAGCCTCAAGACCAACATAGCGCTGGTCGAGAACAATGCGCGGCTGGCAGCGGAGATCGCGAAGGCGCTGTAGACCTTATCTGCCCGCCCTTCGCCCGGCCTCGTACGCCCTCCGCACCCAGATCGCCATTTCGTCAGGATCGTCGAAGGCGTCATCGGGAACGCTCCAATAGGGCATCGCCACCTCCTTGCCATGGCGCGAGCCGGTATAGGTCCACCGGCTGCAGCCGGCGGCCTCGAACTCCGGAATGCTCTCCTGGTCGGCCTTCAGCATCAGCTCGCCGCGCACGACGACCGCGACGATGACGCCGTCGCAATAGATGCCCTTGCCGCCGAACATCTTTCGGATGCTGATCGGCCCCAGGCTTTCGAACAGTTCTTCAAGGCGCGCATTGTCCATGCCGCGATCATCTCATCCGGCATGGGCCTTGTCATCGCCGCAACCAAAGGCATGCTGACAGGTTGAGACACGAAAACGGAGCTCCCGCCATGCCTGTCCTGCTCAAAGGCTCCTGTCGCTGCGGCGCCGTCGCCTTCGAAGTCGAAAGCCACACGCCGGTGCCGTTCATGCTCTGCTACTGCTCGATCTGCCGCAAGCAGCAGGGCGGCGGCGGTTTTGCCATCAATCTCGGCGCCGACTACGAGACTATGAACATCAGAGGCAAGCGCAGCCTCGGCGTCTTTCGCGCCGAGATCGAGGATGACGAGCATCCGCATTGCGAGGTCTCGACCGGGGAGCGCAATTTCTGCAGGAAGTGCGGCGCCGCGCTCTGGCTCTACGATCCGACCTGGCCGGACCTCGTCCACCCCTTCGCGTCAGCGATCGACAGCGACCTGCCGAAACCGCCGGAAAAGGTCCACCTGATGCTGAAATACAAGGCGAACTGGGTCGAACCGGTAATCGGCAGACAAGACAAGGTGTTCGAGGTCTATCCGGAGGAATCGATCGCCGACTGGCACAAGCGGACCGGCATGTGGGTGGATTAATCTAGGCTTCAGGGCGATGCGTAAGCGCAACCCAGCGCTCGATCTGCGTCACATCCACCCCTTCGCGCTGCGCTGCGACCAACGGATGGTCTGCATCATGCAGAAACACCCTCGGGCGCTGATTGCCAGGCTGAAACACGACATTGGCATGCAGGTGCATCGAGCTTGGATACTCGGGAATGTCGTGCATCAAATAACCGAAGCAGAGTTCATCCTCATATTGGCCGCTGTCATATCCGTCCCGATAGACATTCCAGCTTCTTTCCGAGACCGACATCCAAACGCCGAAGCAGAACTCGTCGGACAACTGAGGCACGGGCAAAGCCAGCAGGCACCGAATGAACCGGTCTGTTTGCCCTGTAGCGTAGCTCACCATGCAAAAATCGTCGTTCTTGCGGAAGGTCGACCGAGCCACATCGTCAAGCGCGTCGGGATTCACCGGCGTGCTGAAGGCCATGTCAGTGGGAAGCCCGGTATGCTCCTGATCACAGCAGGCACATCGCCAGCGATATGCCTCAGCGTTCACCTAGGCGGCGCTTGAGGAGCGTGCCTCGGCAAGCGCCTTGAGATCGGCGGGCTTCAGCTCGACGGATTCGCCGCAGCCGCAAGCCGAGCTCTGGTTCGGATTTCTGAAGGTGAAGCCGGTGCGCAGCGTCGTCTGCTCGAAATCCATCTCGGTGCCGAGCAGGAACAGCGCCGCTTCGGGCGCGACATAGACATGCGCGCCGTCGCGCTCGACATGATCGTCCTTCGAGTTCGGCTCGGTGACCAGGTCGATCGTATATTCCATGCCGGCGCAGCCGCCCTTCCGGATGCCGAGGCGGATGCCGTGCGCTTTGTCGCGCGTGGCGACGATCTCGCGCACGCGGTCGGCGGCCCTGTCGGTCATCGTGATGACGGCGAAGCGTCCCATTTCATTCTCCACGTTCGCGCGGGTTCAAGGCCCGCGGAATGAGTCTGCCCTTAAAATGGTGAAGTTTCACCTTTGCTGCAAGTCAGCCAATCTTGTCGGGCCGTTGGTCAATACCACCCGACCGCGACCTGCGCCTCTTCCGACATGCGGTCCGGGGTCCACGGCGGGTCGAACACCATGTTGACCTCGACGCCGGAAACGCCCTCGACGGCGCCGACCGCGTTCTCGACCCAGCCGGGCATCTCGCCGGCCACCGGGCAGCCCGGCGCGGTCAGCGTCATGTCGATCTTGACGGTGCGGTCGTCCTCGATGTCGATCCTGTAGACCAGGCCAAGCTCGTAGATGTCGGCCGGGATTTCCGGGTCGTAGACCGTCTTCAGCGCCGAGACGATGTCGTCGGTCAGCCGCGCCAGCTCCTCGGCGGGGATCGCCGAGGCCGAGACGATACCGTTCGCGGCCTGGGCAGTCTCAGCGGTGGTGCTCACATCGTCCATGGTCTCACCCGAAGAACTTTCGCGCCTTTTCCAGCGCATCGGCCAAAGCGTCGACTTCGGCCCTGGTATTATACATGCCGAATGATGCCCTGCATGTGGAGGTCACGCCGAAGCGTTTCAACAGTGGCTGGGCGCAATGGGTGCCGGCGCGCACGGCAACGCCCTGGCGGTCGATCACCATCGACACGTCATGGGCATGGATGCCCTGCAATTCGAACGAGATGATGGCGCCCTTGCCCGGCGCGTCGCCGAAGATGCGCAGCGAGTTGATGGCCCTGAGCCGCTCATGCGCATAGTCCTTGAGGTCCGCCTCATGTGCGGCAATGCGCTCGCGGCCGACCTTTTCCATGTACTCCAACGCCGCGCCCAGCCCGATCGCCTGCACGATCGGCGGCGTGCCGGCCTCGAAACGGTGCGGCGGCTCGTTGTAGGTGACGATCTCCTCCGTCACCTCCTCGATCATCTCGCCGCCGCCCATGAAGGGGCGCATCTCTTCCAGCAGTTGCTTCTTGCCATAGAGCACGCCGATGCCGGATGGGCCGTAGACCTTGTGGCCGGTGAAGACGAAGAAATCGCAATCGAGGTCCTGCACATCGATCGGCATATGCACCGCGCTCTGGCTGCCGTCGACCAGCACCGGAATGCCGCGCGAATGGGCGATGCGCACGATCTCCTTGATCGGCGTCACGGTGCCCAGCGCGTTGGACATGTGGGTGATGGCGACGAGCCTGGTGCGGCTGGTCAGGCGCTTCTCGAATTCCTCGATGTGGAAGGCGCCGAGGTCGTCGACCGGCACCCAGACGAGCTTGGCGCCCTGCCGCTCTCGGATGAAATGCCAGGGCACGATGTTGGAGTGGTGCTCCATGATCGAGAGCACGATCTCGTCGCCCTCGCCGATCCTCGGCATGCCCCAGCCATAGGCGACCGTGTTGATCGCCGAAGTGGTGTTGGAGGTGAAAACGATGTTGTCGGTGCTCGGCGCATTGAGGAAGCGGCGCACCGTCTCACGCGCCTTCTCATAGGCATCCGTCGCGGCGTTCGACAGGAAATGCAGGCCGCGATGGACGTTGGCGTATTCTTCGGAATAGGCGTGCTGGATGGTGTCGAGCACCACCTGCGGCTTTTGCGCCGAAGCGCCGTTGTCGAGATAGACCAGCGGCTTGCCATAGACCTGGCGCGACAGGATCGGGAAGTCGCGGCGGATCGCCTCGACGTCATAAGGAGCGGTTTCGATCTTCTGATCCATTTCGAAGTCCTTGCCGGCCGCGGCCGCGATCCTTCCAACACCCCTCATCCGTCTCGGCGCTGCGCGCCGATCCACCTTCTCCCGCAAGGGGAGAAGCTCGGGCGCTACCCGTGCGTCAAAAACCAGCCGTCGAGCCGCGCTTCCAGCGCCTCGACGATGCTCTCGTCGTCCAGTTCCTCGATCACTTCGGCCACGAAAGCCTTCACCAGCAGGCCCCGGGCGGTCTTCTCGTCGATGCCGCGCGCCATCAGGTAGAACAGATGGTCGTGATCGATCTCGGTGACGGTGGCGCCATGACCGCAGACGACGTCGTCGGCGAAGATCTCCAGCTCTGGCTTGGTCGAGAACTCGCCGTCGTCCGACAACAGCAGCGTGTTGCAGGCCATCTTGGCGTTGGTCTTCTGCGCGTATTGATGCACGTTGATGCGCCCCTGGAAGACGCCGCGCGCCTTGCCGGTCACCACGTTGCGCATCACTTCGGTCGAGGTCGTGTGCGGCACGGCATGGTCGAGCACCATGGTGGTGTCGGTATGCGTGTCGCCGGCCAGCAGGTTGATGCCGCGCAGCTTGAAGTCGGCGCCCTCCCCCGTCGTCCTGACCACCACTTCCTGGCGCACCAGCCTGCCGCCGGCGTTCATGACGAACAGCGTCAGCTTCGCATCCTTGCCGATATGCGCCTTGAACTGGGCGAGATGGGTGGCCGTGGCCGACTGCTCCTGCACGATCAGCCAGGTCACTTCGGAGCCATCGCCGACCATGAGCTGGCTCACCGAGCTGACCAGAGCATCGCTGCCTTCGCCCGCCTGGCGCTCGACGATGACCGCCTTGACGCCAGCGCCGACGCGCGTCAGCAGCCGCACATGCGTCTGGCCGCCGGACTGCAGGTTCTGCAATTCGATCGGCTTTTCCAGTTCAGCGCCGTCGGCGATGTCGACGAAATAGCCGTCGGCGACGAAGGCGGTGTTCAGCGCGCCAATCGCGTCATCGGCGCCATAGGAATCCAGCCCCGGCGCTACGCTGCCGTCGGTGAGTTTTTCCGACAGGCGCTGCACCGTGACGCCCTCGATCTCGGGCAGCTTGGCGTTCGAGACGCCGTTCAGCACTGGCAGCACGGCGGAACCGTCGAGAACCGGATCGAGCGCCTTTGCGATGCCGTCTGCCTCGAAGGCCGGCACCGAGGTCAGCAGCCGGCGCAGATCCGTATAGTGCCAGGATTCGATGCGCCGCGTCGGCAGGCCGTGCTTGATCGCCTCGATCGCGCCGTCGCGCTTGACCATCACCGCGCCGTCGCCGGGCAGCAGCGACAGCCGCTCGCCGAAGGCATCGATCAGCGCCGTTTCGGCCAAGGTCCGCTGGGGCTGTGCGTGCATGTTCATTGCTCTCGCCTCACTCGGCCCCATCTCACGCGGCTTGCCCGATAACGCCGGCATAGCCGTTGGTTTCGAGGTCGAGCGCCAGCGACTTGTCGCCCGACTTGATGACCTGGCCCTTGTAGAGCACGTGCACGCTGTCCGGCACGATGTGTTCGAGCAGGCGCTGGTAGTGGGTGATGACGACGATCGCGCGCTCCGGCGAGCGCAGCGCGTTGACGCCATCGGCGACGATCTTTAGCGCGTCGATATCGAGACCGGAATCGGTTTCGTCGAGCACGCAGAGCTTCGGCTCGAGCAGCTTCATCTGCAGGATCTCGGCGCGCTTCTTCTCGCCGCCGGAGAAGCCGACATTGAGCGGCCGCTTCAGCATGTTCATGTCCATGTTGAGCGAGGCCGCCGCCTCCTTCACGCGCTTCAGGAACTCCGGAACCTTCAGCGGTTCCTCGCCGCGCGCCTTGCGCTGCTCGTTCATCGCCACCTTCAGGAACTCCATGGTCGCGACACCCGGTATCTCCATCGGATACTGGAAGGCGAGGAAGATGCCGGCGCTTGCGCGCTCGGCCGGATCCATTTCAAGGATCGACTGGCCGTTATAGAGGATGTCGCCCTCGGTGACCTCATAGTCCTCGCGGCCGGCGAGGATGTAAGAGAGCGTCGACTTACCCGAGCCGTTCGGGCCCATGATGGCGGCGACCTCGCCGGCTTGCACCGTCAGGTTCAGCCCGCGGATGATCTCGGTGCCGTCATCGACGATGCGGGCATGGAGGTTTCTGATTTCAAGCATTCTTGTTCGTCCTATCCGTAGCCGCCTGCCCGGCTAAATCCGATTTATCAACTGCTTCAAGGCTTCCAAAAGCCCCTGCCAAAAGCCAGCCGGCGAATAGGCCGCGACAAGCAACGCAACACCCGCGGCGCCCAAACACAATGCCAGTTGCAGCCTCTGTTCCCAGCTGTCCATTCGATCCCGCAGATAGACGTGCTTTTCTGCGGATTCACGTTTGGGCGCCTTTGTCACCCCACACTTCCCTCGAGGCTGATGCCAATCAGCTTCTGCGCCTCGACGGCGAACTCCATCGGCAACTGCTGGATGACGTCCTTGACGAAGCCGTTGACGATCAGCGCGATCGCCTCCTCCTCGGGAATGCCGCGCTGCATGACGTAGAACTTCTGGTCCTCGGATATCTTCGACGTCGTCGCCTCGTGCTCGAACTTCGCCGTCGCGTTCTTGGCTTCCATGTACGGCACGGTGTGCGCGCCGCACTGGTCGCCGATCAGAAGCGAGTCGCAGTTGGTGAAGTTGCGGGCGTTGGTCGCCTTGCGATGCGCCGAGACCTGGCCGCGATAGGTGTTCTGCGAGAAGCCGGCGGCGATGCCCTTCGAGATGATGCGGCTCGACGTGTTCTTGCCGAGATGGATCATCTTGGTGCCGCTATCGACCTGCTGGTAGCCGTTCGACACCGCGATCGAATAGAACTCGCCGCTGGAATCGTCGCCGCGCAGGATGCAGCTCGGATATTTCCAGGTGATCGCCGAACCGGTCTCGACCTGCGTCCACGAGATCTTCGAGCGGTCGCCACGGCAGTCGCCGCGCTTGGTGACGAAATTGTAGACGCCGCCCTTGCCCTCGGCATCGCCCGGGTACCAGTTCTGCACCGTCGAATATTTGATCTCGGCATCGTCGAGCGCGATCAGTTCGACCACCGCCGCATGCAGCTGGTTCTCGTCGCGCTGCGGCGCCGTGCAGCCCTCGAGATAGGAGACATAGGCTCCCTCCTCGGCGATGATCAGCGTGCGCTCGAACTGGCCGGTGTTCTTCTCGTTGATGCGGAAATAGGTCGACAGCTCCATCGGGCAGCGAACGCCCTTCGGCACGAAAACGAAGGAGCCGTCAGTGAACACGGCCGAGTTCAGCGTGGCGTAGAAATTGTCGGTGGTCGGCACGACCGAGCCGAGATATTTCTGCACCAGTTCCGGATGCTCGCGGATCGCTTCCGAGATCGAGCAGAAGATGACGCCGGCCTGAGCCAGCTCCTTCTTGAAGGTGGTGACGACCGAGACCGAATCGAACACGGCGTCGACCGCGACGCGGCCCGACTTGTAGACGTTGTCGTTGGCTTCCTCGAATTCCGAGTCATCGGTCTTCTGGACGCCGGCAAGGATCTCCTGCTCCTTCAGCGGGATGCCGAGCTTCTCATAGACCTTGAGCAGTTCGGGATCGACCTCGTCCAGCGACTTCGGGCCGGGCGTGCTCTTTGGCGCGGCGTAGTAGTGGATGTCCTGGAAGTCGATCTTCGGATAGTGGACGCGCGCCCAGGTCGGCTCTTCCAGCGTCAGCCATCGCCGAAAGGCGCCCAGACGCCATTCCAGCATCCAGTCCGGCTCGCCCTTCTTCTCGGAGATCAAGCGAATGATGTCTTCGCTCAGGCCCTTGGGGGCCTTGTCCATCTCGATCTCTGTCTGGAATCCGTATTTATACTGGTCGACGTCGATCTTTCGGACTCGATCGATCGTCTCCTGCACAGCAGGCATAAGCGTTCTCCATCCACGCCGGGGTCAAGGCCCGGCAGTTTTCAAACTATGGCACCGCTTGGGACCGGGCACCTGCGAGGCGCCCGGAGCGGCGTAAGCTCCATATAGTGCGTTTCGACCGGGAATTCACCCGGCCAAGACAAAACGCACGGCTCTACCAGGCCGAATGGCCTGAATTTCATTTCGAACCGGATTCGGGAGCCCTGGGCCCGCATCCGATGCTCCTGCCGCCGTCAGGCAGCTTTTTCCTTCCCGGCCCGGCGCGCGACAACGCCCCCAGGGCTTTCCGGAACGCCTCGATCTCCTCGCCACCCGTGGCGCGGCCGATCGAGACGCGCAGGGCGCCGAGGCTGTCGCCGTGGCCCATCGCCTTCAGCACATGGCTTGGCCCGACCTTTCCCGACGAGCAGGCTGAACCGGCTGACAACGCAACGCCGGCGAGATCGAAGCCGATCTGCGCCGTTTCGGCCTTGACGCCTGGAATAGCGAAGAATGTCGTGTTGGCAAGCCGTGGCGCCGCCGCTCCAAAGATTTCCGCGTCGGGGGCGAGCTCCTTCAGGATCGCCTCGATCTCGTCGCGACAATGCGCGACCGCATCCATCGCATCCAGGCCGGCGAGTGCTGCCCGCGCCGCAGCGCCGAAACCGGCGATGCCGGGAAGATTCTCCGTGCCGGCGCGATGGCCCTTTTCCTGGCCGCCGCCATTGATCAGCGGCTGCGGCATCATCAGGTCGGTCTGGGCGACGATGGCGCCGACGCCCTTTGGGCCGCCGATCTTGTGCGAGGACAGGATCAGATAGTCGGCATAACCGGCTGACATGTCGATCGGAATCCGCCCGGCAGCTTGCACGGCGTCGACCACCAGCACACCGCCCTCCCGCTTGACGATCTCCGCGATGCGGCCGACCGGCTGAACGACACCCGTCTCGTTATTGGCGGCATGGATCGCCACCAGCGGCAGGCCGTCGGCCCTGTCGTGCGCGGCCAGCGCCTTGGCCAGCGCGTCGAGGTCGGCAACGCCGTTCCGATCGACGCCGATCCGCGTCACCTGCGCGGCCGGAAAACGTCCGCCACCGAGCACGCAGGGATGGTCGGCCTCAGAGACGTAAAGGCGGCTCATGCGGATGGCGCCGCGCCCCATCTGCCAGTCGGGGGTGAGCAGCGTCGACGCGGCTTCCGTCGCGCCCGAGGTGAACACGACATGTTCGGGCCTGGCGTTGACCAGCCTTGCCACGTCGCGCCTGGCGTCCTCGATCAGCCGGCGCGCCGCGCGGCCCTCCGAGTGCACCGACGACGGATTGGCGGCATCGAGCGCGGCGACCATCGCCGACCGCGCCTCTGCCATGAGAGGTGCGCTGGCGTTGTAGTCGAGATAGGCGCGAGTTGCGGCCATTTTCCTTCCGTCGGTCCCGTCAGCAGCCAATCCGCGAGGATAGCGCGTTATTTCCTTGAAATTGCAAGGCAAGCCGTCCTATTTACCCGGCTTGCGGCGCGGGCGACCGGACCATTGCGTTTTCGGCCACCCAGTTTTGAACAATTCTAAACTAGCTTCTAGGAAGACGCTTGCCCGGCGTCAAGGCCACAGAATGGGCCAAAGGAAGAGTCCGGGCCAAGGGAAAGCGCCTTCGAATGCCACGTGGAGTATTTTATGCCTGAGGTCATTTTCGCCGGTCCGGCTGGTCGCCTGGAGGGACGCTACCAGCCTTCCAAGGAAAAGAGCGCGCCCATCGCCATCGTGCTGCACCCGCACCCGCAATTCGGCGGCACGATGAACAACAAGATCGTCTACGACCTCTTCTACATGTTCCAGAAGCGCGATTTCACCACGCTTCGCTTCAATTTCCGCGGCATCGGCCGCAGTCAGGGCGAGTTCGACCATGGCACCGGCGAACTGTCGGACGCTGCCGCCGCGCTAGACTGGGTGCAGTCGCTGCATCCGGATTCCAAGAGCTGCTGGGTTGCCGGCTATTCCTTCGGCTCGTGGATCGGCATGCAGCTGCTCATGCGCCGGCCGGAGATCGAGGGCTTCATCTCGGTCGCCCCGCAGCCCAACACCTACGACTTCTCCTTCCTGGCGCCCTGCCCGTCGTCCGGGCTCATCATCCACGGCGATGCCGACAAGGTGGCGCCACCGAAGGACGTGCAGACGCTGGTCGACAAGCTGCACACGCAAAAGGGCATCACCATCACGCAGAAGACGATCTCCGGCGCGAACCATTTCTTTGCCAACCACGCCGAACTGCTGATCGACGAGTGCGCCGACTACCTCGACCGGCGACTGGCGGGCGAGCTCGCCGATCCGCGGCCGAAGCGGCTGAGATAGGCTGCGGGCGGTCTCGGCGGCAAATAGCCATGAAACGCTGAACCGCTCTAAGGGTGATCGGCTGACAGGTTTTCGCGGCTCTGCCGAGCTGACGCTATTCTGTCTTTGGGCCCGCTCGACCATCCCAGCCGGAACGTGCGCTTGGGCACCGGTCTGCTCGAGGATGGCCGCCGGAAGATGAAGCCGAGCCGCGCGAAGACCAGTCCCGAGACGATCGCGAAGGCAAGACCAAGCCCGAAGCCAGCCACCGTGTCGCTCGGATAATGCGCGCCGACGAAGACGCGCGTCGAGGCGATGCAGGCCGTGACCGCCAGCGCGATATGCCAGCGTTTTGGGAACAAGAGCAGCAGGATGCCGAACACCGCTCCCATCGTCGTGGCGTGACCGGACGGAAAACCGGCGAAGCGCGCATCCATGGCGAAGGGATGCAGCGACAGCACGCCGAAGTCGTTGAAATAGAGCGGGCGCGCGCGGCCGATGCCGTATTTCAGCAAATTGACCGCGAGCCCGGAAAGGCCGACGGCGCAAAGCACCAGGAAGGCAAGGCACGTCCAGTTGTAGACGAGCAGCCGCGTTTGCCGGGAAAGGCGCCGCCAGTCCGTCAGATTGGCCGCGACGAGACAAAGAGCCGCGGGGATGAGGTACCAGCCGCCCAGGCCGAAATCGGTGAAGAAATCGGTGAAATGGACGAAGCCGGGCGTCCACTCTCCGCGCATCCTGCCGGCGGCGCAATCGAGGCTAAGGAAAGCGGCCGCGGCAAGCAGCACCCAGGCGAGTGCCCAAACCGGCCATGCAATTTGCGGGTAGCGCGCCGGGCGCACGGCAAAGCGTCGCCTCACGATCGCAATCGTGTCGAGGAAATTGGCGAACGAACGGCGGTAGAGGGCGACGGCGGACATGGTTGAATCTACAGGGGGGTTTGGGACCCGATACTATTCCTCACGGGGCCACCCGATATAGGCCGAGCGCCAGCTTGTCTCCTGACGAATAGTTGAGCCCGTCGATCTCGGTAAGCCGCTTCGCCGACTTGCCCTGCCCGGCAAGCAGTTCGTTGAGCTTCTGCTCGTCCTTGATTGGGGCAAGTCCCAGCGCGCAGGCAGGATCGGCAGCCAGGTGTTTTGCGACGCCGTCGACATCGGTCAGCACGGTGTTGGTGCCGACCAAGAACACCACGCTCGGTTCGTGATAGGGAGACGAGGCGAGGACAGTGGTATCGCAAGGACGGTTGGCATCGACCAATGACTTGATCGCGGGGCTCAGCCAGATCGGCTTCAGCGATGGTGCAATGGCCCCGAACAGCAGGCTGAAGGTGATGCCGGCGCCGACGGCGATCGCCGCGATGCGTCCGAGCGGCACCTGCAATTGGCGCGGGAAGGCGAGATAGCCGGTGATCAGAGCGGCTATCGCCGCCGGGAGGCTCCACCAGGAGAAGGCTTTGGCGAAATAGATCGGCGCCCCGATGCACACTGCGGCCAGCCCGATGGATACCACGACCACGCCGAAGGCCGTCGCCCACCACAGCCAGTTCTGCCAGCGCTTCAGCGGCGCGTTGGCCTGGTCGGCCGGCAAGGTCAGCAGCCAGCCGATGAGCAGCGCCATGCCGGGATAGGCCGGCATCACATAGTGCGGCAGCTTGGTTGGGATCGCCTCGAAGACCAGCCAGAACGGGATATACCAGGAGAGACAGAAGCGCAGGCGCGGATCGTCCCGGAAGCGGTTGATGGCCTGCAGCCCGGCGCCGACCGCGATCAAACCGAAGGGCCACATGAACAGCGAGTAGGTGAGCATGTAGAAGCCGGGCGGCAAGCCGTGCGATTCCTCGCCTTGCGCCACCTTGTTCAGCATGTCCTTGCCGACCGCCTCCTGGAAGAAGGCGCCGCCGCTCTTCCAGCTGATGAGGATGAGCCAGGGCAGCACGATGACGAGCACGATTGCGACGCCGCGCACCAGCTTCAGTTTCAAAAGCCAGCGCCAGTCGCGGTCGAAGGCGAACAGCGCCGCGGCCGTGAGCAGCGACAAGAGCGGGGCAACAGGCCCTTTGATGAGGATGCCCAGCCCCTGCGCGATCCAGAAGATCCAGGGCAGATGGACGGCCACCGGCTCTTTGCGGCGCGCGGCCAGATAGACCTGCGCCAGCGCGCCTTGCGCCGCCACGCAGCAGGCCAGAAGCATCGCGTCGGTCTTGGCGTCGCGGCCCTCGAAGGCGGTGGCGAAGATCGCCGCCATCATCAGCCCGGCGGCAAGGCCGGCATTGGCGCCGAAGAGCTTTGTGCCCGTCCAGCCGACGCCGACGACGGCGAGCGCGATGCCGAGCATGGAAACCAGGCGATAGACCCAGATCGGGGCTTGCGCCCCCTCGCCGCTCAGCGCGACCGCCGCCGATTGCAGCCAGTAGATGCCGATCGGTTTCTTGTAGCGCGTCACATCCTGCAGACGGATGTCGATATAGTCGCCGCTTTCGACCATCTGCTTGGTCGACTGGACAAAACGAGATTCGTCGCGGTCGACCGGCGGCAGGCTTGCCAGCCCGCTGACGGTCACAAGGATGCTGAACAGAAAGAGGATGAGGATGTTCCTGTTCATCGCGGGAGCTTGTCCGATCTGAGATTGCGGGATGGCCCCGTCGCGGCGCTTGGGGAGCGCGCTGCCCTTGCGCGGGCGCCTCATTACGCCAGCAGAACGGGCGAAGCAAGGATGCGCGGCGTTGCGGGCGATCAAACGCAAGGCCGGAACCACTTTTGCTGATCGCGCAATTTCAGTGACGGGCGATCGGACGCAAAACCGGAAACCACTTTTGCTGATCGCGCAATTTCAGTGGCGGGCGATCGGACGCAAAACCGGAAACCACTTTTGCTGATCGCCCGCTGATGCTAAACGCGCCCCTTCACGTCACGCTCGGCCGGGTTCCGGGCGAACTCCGGGAATAAAAGATGTCTGCCTTCAAGTCCGATTTCTTGCGCGTCATGAGCGAGCGCGGCTTCATCCACCAGATTTCGGATGAGGCTGGCCTCGACCAGCTTTTCGCCAAGGAAACGGTGAGCGCCTATATCGGCTTCGACGCGACCGCCAAGAGCCTGCATGCCGGATCGCTGATCCAGATCATGATGCTCCACTGGCTGCAGCAGACCGGCCACCGGCCGATCGCGCTGATGGGCGGCGGCACCTCGATGATCGGCGATCCTTCCTTCAAGGACGAGGCGCGCAAGCTGCTGACGCCGCAGGACATCGACGACAACCTCGCCGGCATCCGCCGCAATTTCGCGCCCTATCTCAAATTCGGCGGCGGCGCCGGCGACGCCACCATGGTCAACAATGCCGACTGGCTGATGGAGATCAACTACGTCAATTTCCTGCGCGATGTCGGCCGGCATTTCTCGGTCAACCGCATGCTGGCCTTCGATTCCGTGAAGCTCAGGCTCGACCGCGAGCAGTCGCTGTCGTTCCTCGAGTTCAACTACATGATCCTGCAGGCCTACGACTTCGTCGAGCTCTACAAGCGCTTCGGCTGCCGGCTGCAGATGGGCGGTTCCGACCAGTGGGGCAACATCGTCAACGGCATCGACCTTGGCCACCGCATGGAGAATGCGCAGCTCTATGCGATGACGACACCGCTGCTCACCACCTCGTCCGGCGCCAAGATGGGCAAGTCCGCCTCGGGCGCGGTCTGGCTCGATGCGGATATGCTGTCGCCTTACGAGTTCTGGCAGTACTGGCGCAACACCGAGGACGCCGATGTCGGCCGCTTCCTGAAGCTCTACACGACACTGCCACTCGACGAGGTGGCGCGGCTCGAAAAGCTCGGCGGCTCGGAGATCAACGAGGCGAAGAAGATCCTCGCCACTGAGATAACCGCCATGCTGCACGGCCGTGAGGCTGCCGAAACGGCGAGCGAGACCGCGCGCAAGACCTTCGAGGAAGGCGCGCTCGCCGACACGCTGCCGAGCGTCGAGGTGGCCAGGGCCGATCTCGAGGCCGGCATCGGCATCCTGTCGCTGTTCGTGACCGCCGGGCTCGCGGCCTCCAACGGCGAGGCGCGCCGGCACATCCAGGGCGGCGCGGTGCGTCTCAACGACCAGCCGGTGACGGACGACCGCCGTGTGGTGACGTTTGAGGATCTGGGTGCCGAAGGTGTCGTAAAACTCTCGCTCGGCAGGAAGAAGCACGTGTTGGTGCGGCCGACCTGACATAAGGCTGCCGCAGCAACCGGCTGAAACATAAGCGCGGCCGCAACGACATTCGGTAGAAACACGCCTCCTCAAACTTCCTGCTGCCGGAATACGACCGGATCGCGGTGCGGGAGGCGTTTGGCATGGATCGGTTGGCCGCTGTCGTTCGTCGCGCGACGGAGCGCGATCAACAGGCGATTTGCGCGTTGGTGCATTCGGAGCGTCTGAACCCAAGCGGCATCGACTGGCCGAACTTCCTGGTTGCGGCAATGGAAGGCCGTATCATCGGCGCGGTGCAGATACGCAAACATGCCGATGGCTCACACGAGCTCGGATCGCTCGTCGTTGCCAAAGAGGCGCGGGGCCAAGGGGTCGCTTCGCGCATGATCGATGCGCTGCTCGCCAACGATCCGAATCCCGTTTGGCTGATCACGGCTGCGCCCAATGCCGGCGCCTATTCAAGGTGGGGTTTCAAGCAAATCGAGACGCGGTCGGCGCCGGCGAAGGTGCGACGCAACCATCTGTTGGGAAGCCTGGCTCGCATCATCTCCTTTGTGATGCGGCGGCCAATGCGGCGATTGGTGATTCTGGAGCGTCGCCCCAGGGGCGAATGAGGACTTCGCGAACATCCATATCCGTCTTCGGCGTAAAGCGGGACAGGGCATCCGCCCACATCGAACCTGGTCGCCCAAGTGATCGGGCTTGACATCACCTGTATTCGAAGATCGACCTGAATATCCCGGGCGCCACCACGGACAGCGGATTGATGTTGAGCGTCGGTTTGTTCGCGTTGCCGCGCAGCCGGTAGGTCACGCCGATCAGGCCGCGGTCGCGGCCGTTGCCGAGCAGCGGGCCGAACAGAGGCAATTCGCCAAAAATGCGGTTAAGCCCATAGACCGGCATGAAGGTGCCGGTCATGTCCATATTGTTGTCCTGATCATAGAGCGTGCCCTGGAAGGTGGTGCCGATGCGCGGACCGCGCAGCACGCCGTTGGCCAGCCTGAGATAGCCGACCCCCTTGTCGATCTCCGCGAAGCCGCGCTCGAACTGCACTCTTGAGGTGTCGATATCGGCCTTCACCGCCTGGTTGAGGCTGCGCGTGTCGCCGGCGGGCTTGGTCGACACGATCGACGCAAGCTTCGGCTCATTGACGACGTAGAAGTTGCTGGCGTCGACCTGCCCCCTCATCGGCCCGTCGCCGGCGCCCGAGAGCGACAGCGTGATTGCCCCGCCCTCCATGTGCTCGTAGATGTTGAGGAAGCGCAGGATGGCGCCGGCATCGGCCGATTTCATCCTGAGCGAGCGGCTGCCGTCGCCAGCCATGTTCTTGACGGTGATCGCAGCACCCGAACTTGCCGTCGCGCTGACGTCGAGGCCGTTCACCCGCGAGCCGGCACCGCTGTAATCCAGCTTAAGGTTCGACAGCACCTCGTCGTGGAAGCCTGTAAGCGACTTCACGTCGGCGCTGACCGAGATCGCGTCGGCGCCTGCGCCCTTTGTCGCAGTGTCGACATCGGAGGTGAACTGCTTGATGAGCGAGCGGGCGTCGAGGGATTCGCCGCTGACATCCACCGCATAGTTCTTGCCCGACCGCTTCACCGATACCGCGACGTCGTCGCCCCTGTTGAGCGCGACCTTGCTGAAGCGGGCCGAGGACAGCGCCCCGTTGACCAGCGTCACGTCGCCGTCGACCGAAAAGCTTTTGCCCTCGAGATCGAAGTCGGACAGCGTGGTCGTGCTGCCGGACTTCGCCATCGTGAAGGTGACCTTGGCCGGGATGCCTGGCCCCTTGCTCCACCCGGCCCATGGGATGTCGACCCTTGCGTTGGTCAGGTCGGCCGACACGTCCTGACCGTCCTGCCCGCTTTTGTCGATCGCCACCTTGATAGTTCCCGAAAGCAGTGGCGACAGGCCGGGCATCGTCGCGTCGCGCGTCTTGTCGTCGAGTACCAGCGCCACCTTGCGGCTGCGCGGCGGACCGTTGTCCTCAAGCGGTTCGACCAGATCTAGCTCTGCCGGAATGCCGTTCAGCTTCGCCTTGGCCGATATCACCGCTCGATCGGGGCTGACGGTGATCGACCCGTCGGCCTCGGTCAACGTCTGGTCCTCGAACGGCTTGGCCAAAGACAGGTCCTGGTAGTCCAGCGCCACCAGCCAGTCGAGCCTCGAGGTGTCGACGCCGGAGGTCAGCGGAATGTCGGCCCGCACATGCCCGGTGACCGTGCCGCCCAAATCCTCCGGCGCGAGACCGATATGGCGCATGGCATTGATCGGCTCGTAGGAGGCGAGTTCGGCGATTGCCGGCGCTTCGCCGGCGACGTCGATGTCGAGCGCGCCGATGACCGGCGAATGGTTCGCCTCCTTCACCGTCAGAGTGCCGCCGCTTGCCGAAACGGTGCGGCCGCTCGGCATATAGACGCTGCCCGAAGAGAGGCTGATGTCGACGTCGTTGCCATGGAAGGCGACCACGCCGATGGCGTCGCGGATCGGCGGAATGCGGCCAGCGGTGTCGAAGCGCGAGCCCTCGACCTGGAAGCGGCCGAACACCTCGTCGCCGGAAAGCGGAACGCCGTTGCCGAGCCTCCCTGGCACGACCTGGAACTGCAGGTTGGCATCGACCACGCGGCCGCCGAACAGATTGTCCAGCACCCAAAGCCGCGCGTTGCGGGCGGAGAACCAGGGCCACAACTGCTTCACATGCGAGACCGGCATGTCGTGGACATTGAGCGAAAGGGACACACCCGGCGGGCCATTGTCTATGAAGGCGAGCGAAGCGGTGCCCAACACCTCGCTCGGACCACCGGACCGGACGCCGATCTGCTCGGCGACGAGCTTGCGGCTCTTGGTCTGGTAGACGCCGGCGATGCGGGCGAGGAACCGAAGCGCCGGCTCCGGCGATTCCGACGGCGCGAGCGTCGAGCCGTCGCTGACGAGGTCGTAGCGGTAGGACGGCTCCTCGCCCGCGGCGGCGGGCTTCGGTCCGATCGAGCCGGAGAAATCGAAGGTCGAGCGGCCGGTCTTGATCAGCAGACTGTCGATCGAGATCTTGTTCGATCCCGCGACGAGCGTGGCTTTGGCATCGATGTCGCCCGGCAGCAGTCCGCGCGAGCCGAGATCGAGCACCGAGCCGCCGAGCGACAGCGAGGCCGTCAGCCGCGACGGCGTTTCGCCGGACGCTTCGGCGCCCGAGAGCTTCAGCGCGATCGAACCAAGCTTCCCGCCCTGGCCAACGGCGTTCCCGCCGCTGGAGCTTCCCTGAACCGGAGTTCCGCTCGCGTCCGCCACCTCGAGGCTGGCATCCAGCGATGCGATCCGCCCCGCGCCCGGATCGCGTGCCGTGGAGGCAGTCAGGCTGACATGCCGGCCGTCGACGCTGGCATCGGACGACAGTTCCATGCTGCCCGTGCCGGTCTGCGCAACGGTCGCCTCGGCGACGGTCACACGCTTGACCGGTCCGCCTGCCGGCAATTCGAATTCGACATTGCGCAGATCGACCTGGCGCATCGAATCCTCGCGGATCGCGTCCAGCGCCTCGTTGGCGCCGGAAAACACCGCCGCCGACACCTTCTCCGGATCGACGAGACCATCCTCGTTGCGCAGCGCCGCCGTCCAGTCGCCGCCGCCGGACGGCATCGCGGCGACCATGATGTGGGCATCGGAGAACGTGGCGCTGGTCAGCCGGACCTCGCCGGACAAGAGCGGCAGCAAGCGCATGCCGAAGCGGACGTGCCCGACCTCGGCCATCGGCTTGCCGTCGGCCGTCTTCAGGCTGACGTCGCTCACCTGCAGCGCGACGAAGCTCGACCCGTCGAGCGTCAGCCGCGGCGGTCCGACGGTGACGTTGACATCGACGCCGGCGAGCTTTTCGATGGCCGTCTCGGCTTCGGCGCGAAGCCGCTCCGTGCCGATGCCCGATGTGCCGAGCGCAAACACCCCAGCTGCCGCCAGAAGCACCAGCGCGCACAGTCCCGCGAACACCCGGCCGATGATGCGGAAGCGGCGGCGCACCGAAGCACGGCCGAGCGGCGGCACGCCGCACGCTGACGGAAATGCTCCCAGGTCAGTGATCTCGTCACGCCTGAACCTGATCTTCTCGTGCTGCGGTTGCTCCTGATCCAAGCAATATTCCGTTGTAAACGAACTCGTCGTGGACGAATCCCCGCCTCCCGTTATATCGATGCTCGATCCGCGCGTAACCTCGGACAAGGGCATCGACATGGCTGATCTCGACGTGGGCGACGTTGCGCCGCAATTCGATCTTCCGCGCGATGGCGGCGGCTCCCTCAGCCTTGCCTCATTCCGGGGAAAGCCTGTCGTACTCTACTTCTATCCGCAGGACGACACCACAAGCTGCACCAAAGAGGCGATCGGCTTCTCGCAGCTGAGGCCGGAATTCGACAAGGCCGGCGCCGTGGTCATCGGGCTGTCCCCCGATAGCGTGAAGAAACACGACAAATTCAAGGCGAAATACGATCTTGCCGTCGATCTCGTCGCCGACGAGGAGCGCAAGGTGATCGAGGCCTATCATCTGTGGGTCGAGAAGACGATGTATGGCCGCAAGTATATGGGCGTCGAGCGCGCCACCTTCCTGATCGGTAAGGACGGTCGGATCGCCCGCATCTGGCGCCAGGTGCGCGTCAAGGGCCATGCCGAGGAGGTGCTGGCGGCGGTGCGCGCGCTCTGAAGCCGGGGGAACCCACCTGGCTTTCTCGGTATCGCTGGACGATTTTTGCCGGCCTCCCCCTGCCGCAACCCGCCACCCGCAATGCGGGAACTGGTTACGTCGACATTACGGCCAGCAAAGCTTTGTTAACCCTAATAATGTGTAATGCCGGCTGTCGTTGGAGTCGTAACGAAAGCTCGGTCCCGTGAACCCAAACGGTCAGTCAGCGGTCTTCGGCAGGCGTAAGGAGCCCCATACGGTCATTATCGCCAGGGGCAACGAGATCAGGCATTTCACCATCCGTCCCTGGCTTGCCGCGTTCATCGGATCGGCGCTCGCGGCGATCGCCATCGGCTATCTGCTCGCCACGTCCTACCTGGTGCTGCGCGACGACCTGATCGGCGCCACGACCGCCAGGCAGGCGCGCATGCAGCAGGCCTATGAGGATCGCATCTCCGCGCTTCGCGCCCAGGTCGACCGCATCACCAGCCGCCAGCTACTCGACCAGCAGCTCATGGAGACCAAGGTCAGCGAGCTGCTGGCCAGGCAGACCCAGCTCAGCCAGCGTCATGGGCGGCTCGGACCGATCCTCGAACGCGCCGAAAGCGAGGTCGGCGATGTGCCGGCCGCGACCGATACCGCGACGAAACCCGATGAGCATGCCGACGCAACCGGCAATCTTTCGCAGGCTCCGACCTACTCGGTGGCATCCTTGAGCGCCGGCGATACAAGACCCTTCTCGCTGTGGTCGACCCGGTCCGATCCGCTCGATAGCGAAACGTCCGCGGATCGCGCCGACAAGCTCTTCGTGTCGATCAACGCATCGCTCAAGGCCATCGAGAACCAGCAGCTTTCCCGCATCACCACGCTCGCGGACAATGCCTACAAGAACGCCGATGCGATCAGTCAGGCGCTCGAAGCCGCCGGCCTGCCGGTCGACGCCGAGCTCGACAAGAACGATGTCGGCGGGCCGCTGGTCCCTCTCGATTCCTCGATGATCTTTGACAGCAAGGTCAAGGAGCTGGACGAAGCTCTTGATGCGCTTGATCAAGTCAAGAAGGAAGCGCGCAAACTGCCGCTCACCAATCCGGCCCCCGGCCATGCGGTGACCAGTCCGTTCGGCGTACGCACCGATCCGATCCTCGGTACGGCGGCGTTGCATACGGGAATGGATTTCAGGGCGCCGATCGGCATGCCGGCCAAGGTCACGGCCGCCGGCGTCGTCACCAAGGCGGGCTGGAACGGCGGCTATGGCCGCATGGTCGAGGTCGACCACGGCAATGGTTTCGCCACGCGCTATGGGCACTTGAGCGAAATCGACGTCACCGTCGGCCAGAAGCTCGCGGCCGGCGACGTGATCGGCAAGACCGGCAGCAGCGGCCGCTCGACCGGCCCGCATCTCCACTACGAGGTGCGCCACAACGGCGAGGCGGTCGACCCGCTGCGCTTCCTCGCCGTCGGCAAGAAGGTCGCGCAGTACCTGTAGCGCGTCACGCGCCGCGCAACGGCGAGCTTCGCCAATCCACCCGCATTTGACCCAGCAGGCAGCACGGCTGATTGACTCACCATTGGGCGGCTGCAGCAAGGCAGTCCGCCAAGAGCGGCACGCGGACAGGTCCTACCGCTCCTACCCTTCCCGAGCCTCAGAATCCCGTCGGCAAATTATTTTTGAATTCCATTTGACTGAATAAATCTTCTCTGCGAACCTTGCGTCAACTGGGAGCGCAAGCCATGGCGTTGCGGGGAACAAATCAGGAGTTCGGGCGGCCGTACAACCGGCGCATCGTGCTCGAATCCATCCGCCGCCTCGGCCCCATCGCCCGCGGCGAGATCGCCCGGCATGTCGGGCTCACCGTCCAGACGGTATCGACCATTGTTCGAGAATTGGAGGAGCAAGGCTATATCCTGTCGGTTCGCGAGGAGCCGAAGGGCCGCGGCCTGCCGCCGGCGACACTCCGCATCAACCCTGAGGGCGGCTATGCGGTCGGCATCCACCTCACCCCGCTCGGCATCGACGCGGCCCTCATCAACCTCAGCGGCGACGTGATCGAAAGCGCGCATCGCCAGGCGCCCCATGCGGCGCCCGACGAAGCGTTCGAGGCGATCGGCGCCATGGTTGCCGAATTGACCGGTCGCCGCTCGGGCGGACGCGTCATCGGCATCGGCATGGCGCTGCCGGGACCTTTCGGCGTCGAACCGATGAGCTTCGTCGGCCCGACGACCATGGCCGGCTGGCAGGACGTTCCGCTGCGCGAGCGGTTGACTGCGGTCACCGGCCTGCCGGCTTTCTTCGAGAACGACATGGCTGCCGCGGCGATGGGCGAACGCTTCTATGGGCTCGGCGCAAAGCATTCGGAATATTATTATCTCTACTTTGGCGTCGGGCTCGGCGGCACCATGCTGCATGACGGCAGCGCATTGCGCGGCGCGTGGGGCAACGCCGGCGAGATCGGCCACATCCCGGTCGTTCCGGGCGGCGAGCTTTGTCCCTGCGGCAACCGCGGCTGCCTCGAACGCTACGTCTCGCTGGACGCGCGCGGGCGCTGGAACGGCAACGATGCCGACTGGGTGAGCGAGATCACGCCGGTTTTCCGCAACGCGATCGCCATCATAGAAAACCTCTTCGATCCGGAGACGATCGTCCTCGGCGGACTTGCCTCGCCTGCCCTGCTCGAACGGCTGGCGGCATCTGTGGGGCCGCTGCACAATTCGGTCTCGGCCCGAAAGGACCGCGTGGCGCCAAGAATCCTCGTTGCGCAGGGCGGCCAGCACGCAGTGCTTAGAGGGGCGGCAGCGCTTGCCGTTTCCGGTGTGCTTTCGCCGCGCTTCGGCCAGATCTTCACTGCCAAGCGGCAGCGCGAGGGCGACCCTCTGAAAAGCGGAGACATCGCGGCATGAGCGAACCCCTGCTGGTCCTCGACAACGTCACCAAGAACTACGGTGCCATCCAGGCACTGAAGGGCATCAGCTTTTCGATCGCGCGCGGCGAGGTGGTGGCGCTTCTGGGCGACAACGGCGCCGGCAAGTCGACGCTGGTCAAGATCATCGCCGGCGGGCTGGAACCGACCTCCGGCCGCATGCTGTTCGAAGGCAAGGACTTCCTCGCCAAATCTCCGGCCGAGGCCAAGGCGGCCGGTATCGAGACGGTTTACCAGGACCTCTCGCTCTGCACCAATGTCGACGTGGTGGCGAATTTCTTCATGGGCCGCGAGATCACCCGCAAGGTGCTCGGCGTCCCCGTGCTCGACGAACGCGCCATGGAGGCCGTGGTGACCAAGGCGCTGGCCAATGCGGGCACGCGCATTCCCTCGCTGCGCACCAAGGTCGAGCATCTCTCGGGCGGCCAGCGGCAGGCGATCGAGCTCAACCGCTTCGTCCATTGGGGCGGCAAGCTGGTGCTGCTCGACGAGCCGTTCGCCGCCCTTGGCGTCGAGCAGACGCGACGCGGCCTCGACATGATCCGCCAGGTGGCGAGCCAGGGCATCGGCGTCGTCATCATCACTCACATCATGCAGCAGGCCTTCCAGGTCGCCGACCGGATCGTGGTGATCCGCCAGGGCGTCGTGGCGGGCGATGTCGCGCGCAACAAGACAAGTCCCGACGCGGTGATCAACATGATTACCGGAGAGACGCTCGCCGGTGCCGGACCGGCGAACTGAGGGACAAATGAGGGGTCCGGCGCAAGAGGAGCGAACGACATGAAAAGAGTACTTCTTTCCGTCTTCGGTTTCCTGGCACTGGCCTTTGCCACGCTCACGCCGGCATTCGCCCAGTCCAAGGGCACCGTCTATTACCTGGTGCCGACATTGCTAGATGAGTTCCAGACCGGTTCGGTGACCGCGCTGGAGCTGTTCCTGAAGCAGGTCGGCTACGACTTCAAATCGCTGAACGCCGACAACAAGACCGACGCCCAGCAATCGCAGATGAACGACGTCATCGCGCTGAAGCCCGCCGCGATCGTACTTGCGGCGGTCGATTTCAACGCGCTGAAGCCGTCCGTCGAAGCCGCCCGCGCCGCCGGCATCCCGGTGGTCGAGTTCGACCGCCAGATCACCTCCACCCCGTCCGACTTCACCTCGGTCGCCGGCACCGTCGAGATCGGCTACGTCGCCGCCGATCAGGCCGAGAAGCTGCTGAAGGCGAAGAACGGCGCGGTGAAGGGCAAGGTCCTGCAGGTGCTCGGCGATCCCGGCGATCCCTACACGCTCGACATTCAGAAGGGTTTCGAGGAAAAGATGAAGGCGTTCCCGGACGTCAAGATCATCTCGCTGCCGGCCATGCAGTGGGAAGCGAGCAACGCCGGCACGATCGTCGCCGACCAGATGCTCGCCAATCCCGACATCGACCTGATCTTCAGCCATGCCGCGCATCTCTCGGTCGCCGGAGTCGCCTCGCTCGAGGCTGCCGGCAAGAAGCCCGGCGACGTCATGATGATGAGCTCGAACGGCGCACCGGTCGGTCTCGACCTGATCCGCAAGGGCTGGCTCAACGTCGAAGTCGAGCAGCCGCTCTACGCCCAGGCCGCGGCCGTCGCCATGTTCATGGACAAGGTCGTCAAGAAGGAAGAGATCAAGCCCGGCGAGTATGAGGTGCTTGGCCTGAAGTCGACGGTGACCAAGGAAGCCTGGGGCCCGAACATCAAGATCCCGGGTGCCGCCATCACCAAGGAGAACGTCGACAACCCGGCCTTCTGGGGCAACCAGAAGTCGCCGACGGAAACCGTGAAACCGGTCGAGTAACCACGAGGACCGCTCCGGGCTACCCGGCCCGGAGCGCCCTTCAAAAGCGCCGCGCGCATCGAAGCGCGTGAGGCCGCAACATTGTCAAACACGCGCGCCAACCGGATCAGCTCATGAACCCCCGCACCCGCCATGCTCTCGAGCTCATTCTCGACAATCTCGTCTGGTTCATGCTGGTCTTCGTGCTGGTGGTGTTTTCCCTGGTCATTCCCAACTACTTCCAGCTCGGCATCTTCGCCAACATCATCGAAGCCTCCAGCGTGCTGGGCGTGATGTCGATCGGCCTCGCGCTGGTCATCATCGCCGGACACATGGACCTGTCGGTCGAGTCGGTCGCCGCGCTCAGCGCCATGGCGGTCGGCATACTGTTCTGCTCGTCGGGCATCGGCCTTGGCGTGCAGTTGCACCCGGAATGGCTGATGGTTCCGGTTTCGCTGCTGCTGGCTGTCCTCGTCGGCGGCATCATCGGCGCCTTCAACGGCGTTTTGATCGTCAGGCTGAAGATGAGCGCCTTCATCATCACGCTCGCCTCCTACATCTGGGTGCGCGGCCTGGTGCTTGTGGTTTCCGGCGGCCGCTCGGCGCAGGACCTGACGCCGGCGATCCGCTGGTTCGGCATCCAGCGCCTCATCGGCCTGCCGCTCACCGCCTGGATCGCCATCGCCTGCTTCGTCGTCTTCTCGCTGATCATGGCCAAGACGCCGTTCGGCCGGCATCTGGTGATGATCGGCGGCAACGAGACGGCGACCTTCCGCGCCGGCATCCGCGTCAACCGCAACCTGATCATCGCCTTCGTGCTCGCCGGCGCCATCGCCGGGCTGGCCGGCTGGCTGCTGGCCATCCGCACCTCCGGCGCCACCGCCAATCTCGGCGTCGGCCTGCTGTTCAACGCCTTCGCCGCCGTCGTCATCGGCGGTGTCAGCCTGAAGGGCGGCGTCGGCACGCTGCCCGGCGTCTATGCCGGCGTGCTGCTCCTGTCGGCCATCAACACCGCCATCAACCTCATGGGCCTGCCGGCCAACTTCACCCAGGTCATCCACGGCCTCTTGGTGCTGGCGGCCGTGCTGCTCGACGCTTTCAAGCAGACCATTCGCCAAAAACTCGCATGAAAGGGCGGCTTCTATGACCGGACGCTTGGAGGGCAAGGTGGCGGCGATCGTCGGTGCCGCGCGCGGCATCGGCAAGGGCATAGCTGAGCGTTTCACCGAGGAAGGCGCGAAACTCGTGCTTGCCGACAGCGAAACCGAAGCCGGCCAGGCGAGCGCCGACGAATTGGGTGCCGCCTTCATTCACACCGACATTTCGAAGATGGCCGACGCGGAAGCGGTGGTGGCATTGGCAATTGCGCGCCACGGCCGCCTCGACATCATCGTCCAGAACGCCGGCATCTATCCCTGGCAGTTGATCGAGAACACCAGCCCGGAAGACTGGGACCGCGTCATGGCGGTCAATCTGCGCGGCAGCTTCAACGCCGCGCGCGCCGCGTTGCCGCCGATGAAGGCGCAGGGCAGCGGCCGCATGCTCTTCACCTCCTCCATCACCGGCCCGCAGGTGAGCAGCCCCGGCCACGGCCACTACTCGGCAAGCAAAGCCGGCATCAACGGCTTCATCCGCGCCGCCGCGCTGGAGTTCTCCGGCTACGGCATCACCGTAAACGGCGTCGAGCCGGGCAACATCCTGACCGAAGGCATGAAGCTGCATCGCGACGCCGCCTTCATCAAGAGCATGGAGGACGCCGTGCCCCTCGGGCGCCTCGGCACGCCGCGCGATGTCGCCAACGCCTTCCTGTTCCTTGCCTCCGACGACGCCGGCTACATCACCGGCACGACCATCGTCGTCGACGGCGGCCAGCTCCTGCCCGAAGGTCAGGATTTTAGGCTGACGCCGCCGTGATGCTTGATTTTGTGCCGAAAAGCTGGGGACGAAACTGGTGGGCGATGACGGGCTCGAACCGCCGACATCTTCGGTGTAAACGAAGCGCTCTACCAACTGAGCTAATCGCCCGCTCCGGGCCGGACCTTTAAGCAGTTAGGGCTCCATTCGCAAGGCCCAATGAACAGCCGGCGCACCCGCTGTCAGGCGGATTTCCCCAATGGCGGCGCAGTTGTCAAAAAACCTTCTCCAGTTTGCTGTTATGCTCACATGCCGCGCTTGACACCCGCAAACGAACCCCTTATCCAGCGCCCCAACGACGAACACGCCTGACACGTGCTCGTCAGTGCGCGGGTGTAGCTCAGTCGGTTAGAGTGCCGGCCTGTCACGCCGGAGGTCGCGGGTTCGAGCCCCGTCACTCGCGCCATTTCATCTCGGAAATCATTGAATTTATTATCCTGCCGATCCGGCGAGGAAATTATTCGATTTCTCGTTTCTGCACCGTGGCGGCAGGACGAGGCAGGCGAACAACGTGGATGCTCTCTGCCGCGCCCTCGAACTGGCCTCGCCCCGCGGGCTTGCCATTACATTAGCAGTTGCTTGTAAACGGAACCAGGAACATAATTGCCTGGCGAGGAGCTTTGAGGGAGGTTCCTATGCGATGGCCCTTGGTCGTGATCGCGCTGGTTATTGGCCTGATCCTCTGGGACCACTTTGCCAATGACAGCGCCTATACCGCCGATGTCGAGCGCAGCTTTGCATCTCTGAATATGCCGGGGGGCTGGCGCGCGCCCCCCGCCATCACCGTCCACAATCCAGACGACCAATGAACGATCCAAAGCAATTCCAGGAAAAGTGCAAAGCGGTTTTCCGTCCGGAATTCGCGTAAAAACAAAGAGATAGCGCGCTTCGCCGTTCCATGAAACGGTGAAACGCCCTGGCCGATCCGCCCGTGCGTTTGTTCGTCAGCCGTTCGGATAGTAGCCGCCATCGGCACCGTCACCCATATAGGTTCCCTGGCCGGTCGCATTCTGAAGCCGCTGATCCAGCGCATTGATCTGCCCCAGCGCAGAACGGTCTCCGGAAGTCAGCGCGGCACGCTGGATGGTATCCGCCTGCTGCATCAGGTCGCGGGCCTGGTCCTGCGTGATCTTGCCGGCCTCCCTGGCCTGACGGATTCCTTGCTTCAAGTTGAGCAGCTGCTCTACCGCCGCTCGCCGTGCCGGATCCGTCGGCACCGACGCAGTGGTTGTGGTGTCGACCTGTGCCCTGTGGTGACGGTGCACCGCATTGGCGCTCGAAAGCGGTATGGCGGCGAAGATCGATGCGGCCGCAACGAGTTTTGACGTGAAAGAGCTCATGATGGCATCTCCCTATGATGGAGGAAGCGGCAAAACCGCTCTCCGAATGGGCCGTCTGGTCGCGTCGTGTCACGGTGTGGGGGCATGCATCGCCGGCGGTTCTCGGCCCGCGACGAGATAGAGAGGCCGCCTCGGCGTTGAAACGGCGGTGGAACGCACGTTATCCGATGTGATCGAGCGTGGCTGGAAATACGCTGGCTACCCGTCTGTTTTGGGCGAATCCCGGGCGCTCTTTAGAAGCCTGTGCTCCACCTTCCCTTGAACTGCCTCAAGAAAAGATGGCGGCCGGTGGGCCATAGCTGTCGTCGTCTTTTTCAGGATGCGCCACTTGCCTCATTTCCCGTTCTCCGAAGCGAGCCCGATTCAATATCCCGGTCCCCCGCCGGAACGTTCGGACGTGGTGATCATCGGCGGCGGCATTATCGGCGTGACGACAGCGCTTTTTCTTGCCCGGCGAAACATCTCGGTAACGCTGGTCGAAAAGGGACGGATCGCTGCCGAACAATCATCCCGCAATTGGGGATGGATCCGCAAGCAGGGACGCGATGCGGATGAGCTGCCGATCGTGATCGAGGCGTCCCGTCACTGGCGGCAGCTGGCCGAGGAATGCGGTGAAGACATCGGCCTGAAGCAGACAGGCGTGACCTATCTGGCAAGCTCCGACCGCCAAATGGCCGGCTTCGATAAATTCATCAAGATCGCCGCTGCCCATGAGATCGACACCCGCCTCCTGAACGCGCGGGAAACCGCCGGTCTCATCAAAGGCATGTCGCGCAGTTTCAAGGGCGCGATGACGACACCTTCCGACATGCGGGCGGAGCCTTGGCTGGCCATGCCCGCTCTCGCTCGGCTTGCGGCCCGCAACGGCGTCAAGATCGTAGAGAATTGCGCGGCGCGAACCCTCGAAATCGCGGCCGGCAGGGTCAGCGGCGTGTGGACCGAGGCGGGTCGCATCGAAACGTCCAGCGTTCTGCTCGCCGGCGGCGCGTGGTCTTCCCTGTTCCTGAGAAGACACGGCGTCTCCATTCCCCAGCTCAGCGTGAGATCGACCGCTGCGGCAACGGAACCGATGCCTGAAATCCATGCCGGTGCCGCGGCGGGAGAGCATATCGCTTTCAGGCGCAGGCAGGATGGCGGATACACGCTCGCTCCGGGAGGCAGTCATTTGCTCTACCTGGGACCCGACGCGTTCCGGCACGCAACGAAATACCTTCCCGCCCTCATGGCCAGCCCGTTCGGGTCACGCTATTCGCCGGCCGCGCCGACGGGTTACCCGGATGGCTGGTCGACGCCGCGTCACTGGACGCCGGATTCCCCAAGTCCCTTCGAAAGGGTGCGGGTGCTCAATCCGACTCCCGAACGTTCCAGTCTCCGCTCGATCGAACGCAATTTCAGGCGCCTGTTCCCGCAGCTCGAGTCGGTCCGCCTGAAGGCAAGCTGGGCCGGCATGATAGACGCAATGCCGGATGTCGTCCCCATAGTGGATCGCGTGCAGGCGATCATCGGCCTTGTCGTCGCAACGGGCATGAGCGGTCACGGCTTCGGCATCGGGCCGGGAATTGGTCGGATCGTCTCCGACATGATCCAGGGAAACGAGCCCGGCCACGATCTGACCCGCTTCCGCCTGTCGCGCTTTTCAGATGGAAGCGCCATTCGGCCGGGCCCTGCCCTTTGAGCATTTTGCCGCCAGGCGGTATCGCTTGGCGCCACAGAAATGCGAGCAAACAAGGAGATAGAGCACGGCGCTGAAGCTCCGCTCCGGGTTGATTGCGCCGAATACCGTGCCGGCCCTGGAAGTCCCTGCGCCGGAACCATTCCGCCATTGCCTCGTTCCGCCCGAGGGCAAAGCACGGGAGAGACAAATGGCTGTGAGATGTCGCATTTCGATTGACGATTCCAGGGATGTGGACGAGCTCGCCTTCCAGGAACTGCCGCGGGTAGGTGAAAGCATATCGATTCCGGTCGAGCGGTCGAATATGGACCTTCGCGTCCTGCGTGTCGTGCATATGCCCGGCAGCGAGCAGGGCGCAACGACGATGCTGGAGCTGACAAGCAAGATCCTCTGAGGGCCGCGATTGGCATTTTGCGAGAACTGATCTTTGAGCTGAAGTCGCTTTGTTCGGCGCAGAGGTGGTATCGCTGCTTCTGCGCACGACGCTTCAAGTTTACAGGCGGTATCTAAGCCTTTTGGAGAGCTATTGTCTTTGCTCGGACGGATTAATGTAATCTTCTGAAATAACGGGGTGCCAACTTGGCAAATGAAAGCGCGAAGTGTAGGCATCTTGTGCCAGAGAATCTGGTTTCAGAGGCCGAAGCGCGCCGTGATTTTCTCAAGAAAGCTGGCCGGTTTGCAGCGATGACTCCGCCGGCCATAACGCTTCTGCTAGGCACAAGCCTGACCTCCAAGGCTATCGCGAAATCTGGCGGATCACCTCCAGTCAATTCGGGCGGATCAACTTCAAGCAATGGAGGGGGAGGCAACCACTTTCACCCCCGCCCTCGCGTCCAAGGTTTCAAGTCCGGTGGAGGCCGCTCAGGGGGCGACAACTATGGTGGCGGATCTCACGGCGGCTCAAGGGGCGGCGATCCGAACTAAGCAATTCCAGGAAAAGTGTGAGCGGTTTTCAGTCCGGAATCGCGTAAAAACAAGGAGATAGGGGGTTTCGCCGTTTCCGTGAAACGGTGAAACGCAATAGCCCCCCGCCAGATCTCGCTTGCGCCGGCCCTCGGGTGCCCCCGCTTCTGGCTCACTCACCCAATATGACACCCGACGCGACAATCTGGGCGGTTCGGGCGGTGAGCTTCTCGCGCTTTACGAGCGTCGGCTTCTCATAGGGCTTTTTCATCGCGCCGTTCCGGAATCAGGCTGCCTTGTGTCGGACAAGACAGTGAACGCGCGCGCATCGGTTGCGTTCCGAACGGTGGGTGGCGAGTGGTTTGGCGCCTTGCGGTCGCGAAAATCTACGACCTCGGAGGCTGAGATCTCTTGATGTCTGGAAGCAGGCGGCGCTGCCGGAAATTGCCCACGTCTCCGGGGATCGGCAGCGGGGAGTCTTTCGGTGCCAGGTCGATTCCTGAACCTCTCGGGCCCTGTCGATAGATCAGGCGAACGACCAGACCGACGTATCCAACCTGAAGAACGATCAGTGCCAGAATGGCCCAGCCAAGCGCCTGCCAGCCAGAACCGGTTTGAAAATCAGCCCAGATCGCCACGATGAGCGACGTCGCGAACATGCCCATGAGGAATTGAGGAAAATACATCGGCACGGCACCCCAAGCGTTTCAGGCGGCCCTCAACTCAACCGTGAAAAGCGCCCGCCGCCCCATTCGCGGAGCGGCGGGCTCCCCCAAATTTGCCCCCCGGCTACCAGGGCACGGTCCACCCCGGCAATGCTGACAGTGCAATTGCGGTGCCAGACACGATGACCCATTACGGGACACCTATGCGGTCGACGCAAGGCGTCCGCGCCGAATAACATTAACCGTGGCTAATATGTCACCGTGTGATCGCAAGTGACCGAATTGTGAGGATTGCGGGCAGGAGCCCGTCGGGCGCGATGCCGGGAGCGCCGGTGCGAGGCTGGCGACTGCGCGTCAATCCTTCACCAGCAGCGCCTCGACTTCCCGGAGCGTCGGCATGGAAGGCGCAGTACCCGGACGGGTCACCGAAATGCCGGCTACGGCGCAGGCAAAGCGCACCGCCTCCAGCGGCTCGACGCCCCTGGCAAGGGCAGCCGCCAGGCCGCCATTGAAGGCGTCGCCCGCACCGGTGGTTTCGATCACAGCGCCGGCATTGACGGCTTCGACATGGTCGGAGCGGTCCTTGGTGTGCAGCAGCGCGCCCTTCTCGCCGAGCGTCACGATGACGGTGCCGACGCCCTTCGCCAGCAGACTGTCGGCGGCCCGGCGGGCATCATCGATCGAAGAGACGGTGATGCCGGTCAGCCCCTCGGCCTCGGACTCGTTGGGCGTGACGTAGTCGCAAAGCGCGTAGATGCTGTCCGGCAGGGCGGCGGCCGGCGCTGGATTGAGGATGGTCGTCACCCCTGCCCCGCGCGCGATCTCAAGCGCTTTCAACGCAGCATCGATCGGTTGCTCGAGCTGGGTGACGAAGACACCGGCGGACCGGATAAGGTCGTCATGGGCTTCGATATCGGCGGGCGAGATCAGCATAGCAGCGCCCGGGCTGACGATGATGGCGTTGTTGCCGCTGCCCTCCTCGACGAAGATGTAGGCCGCGCCCGTGTAGCTGTCGGACGTGTCGATGACCGCGCTCTTCACGCCAGCGCCCTTCCAGGTCTGCTTGGCCATGTCGGCGAAGGCATCGACGCCGAGCCGCGTCAGGAACGTGATGTCGGCGCCGAGCTTGCCGGCCGCCACCGCCTGGTTCGAGCCCTTGCCGCCCGGCCCGAGCTTGAACGAATTGCCGAGGATCGTCTCGCCCATGCGCGGCTGGCGGTCGGCGCGGTAAGCCGTATCCGCGACGAAGACACCGAGGATGACGACGGGCTTCCCGATGGCCATCGTCCTACTCCGCATCCGGAGGGATGACGCCCTTGCGGAAGGCGAAGCAGCCATAGAAACGGCGCTCGCCGGTCTGGATGACGCAGTATGCCTTCTTGGCGCGCTCGTAGAAGGCGTAGCGCTCGATCGAGATCATCGGCCAGGCCTTGCCCTCGCCCGCGTCGATCTCCTTCTGCACCTCCTTCTGCACCGGCGGGATCTCGGTCGGCTTGCCGACGATTTCCATGCGCGCGGCCGCGTCGTCGACGAAGCTGTCCAGCGGATAGAGCGACAGCACCGCCTTCACCACATCGGCCGCCGGCGCATCGATGCGCAGCAGCTTGCCGAGCACGGTCTGCTTGGCGACGGAGTCGGATGGAAAATTGGTATCGGCGATGATCAGGTCGTCGCCATGGCCCATTGCGCGCAGCGCCTGGAGCACGTCGGCATTGAGCAGCGGATTGATCCCTTTGAGCATGGTTTCCTCTTGGAAAGTCTGTTTGCGGTCAGAGACGCTTGCCGGTCCCTGCGTCGAAGAGATGGACGTGGTCGAGCCGCGGCCTGAGCTTCAGCGTATCGCCCGGCTTGAAGTCGTGACGTTCGCGGAACAGCGCCACCATCTCGCCCTCGCCGAAGCGTACGAACACCAGCGTCTCCGAGCCCGTCGGTTCGACCACCGAAATCGTGGACGCCACGCCGTCGGGGTGGATTTCCAGGTGCTCCGGCCGCACGCCATAGACGACGGCCTGTCGATCCGCGGCCTGGATGCCGGCCGGCATCGGAAACGCCGAGCCTGCAATGTCGACCACGGACTTCTCGCCCTTCTTCACCGTGCCCTTGAGCAGGTTCATCGCCGGCGAGCCGATGAAGCCGGCGACGAACAGATTGGCCGGCCGGTCGAACAGTTCCAGCGGCGCGCCGACCTGCTCGATGCGGCCGTCGCGCATCACCACGATCTTGTCTGCCATGGTCATGGCCTCGATCTGGTCGTGCGTGACGTAGATGGTGGTGGTCTTCAACCGCTGGTGCAGTTCCTTGATCTCGGTGCGCATCTGCACGCGCAGCTTGGCGTCGAGGTTGGAAAGCGGCTCGTCGAACAGGAACACCTGCGGATTGCGTACGATGGCGCGGCCCATGGCGACACGCTGTCGCTGGCCGCCGGAAAGCTGGCGCGGATAGCGCTTGAGATAGGGGGCGAGGTCGAGGATGTCGGCCGCCCGCTTCACCTGCTCGGCGACCACGGCAGGATCGGTGCCGCGCAGCTTCAGCGCGAAGGCCATGTTCTGCTCCACCGTCTTATGCGGATAGAGCGCGTAGTTCTGGAACACCATCGCGATGTCGCGCTTGGCGGGCGGCAGGTTGTTGACGATCCGATCGCCGATCGAGATCGTTCCGCCGGAGACCGTTTCCAGCCCCGCCACCATCCTCAAGAGCGTGGACTTGCCGCATCCCGAAGGGCCGACCAGCACGACGAACTGGCCGTCGGCGATATCGACGCTGACCTCGTGCAGAACCTTGACGGTTCCGAATGCCTTGGCCACATTGGCGATCGCAACTTGAGCCATCCTCTCCCCTATCGTTTTCGGTCAAGCTAGCCATTGCCAACGGCAAGGGCAAGTCAGTATCTTATAGATAAAAACCCATTCTTGTTGACAAGGTAATCGATTACGCGAATAGTTGCGAGTGCCAATCCGACAGCCGGTCCTTGTCCCGGAAAATCGGAGTTCCAGGCGACGCAGGGTGGGGTCCCACGTCCCCATATGGTATAGGAGAACCACAGACGTTTCGGCGTCCGAGATTGGCAATTCAATTCACGACTGGAAGTTCTGGGAGGAACCTTGAGATGAGAGTCGATCTTTACGAAAAACTGCTACGCGCCGGGGCGACCCGCCGCGATCTGTTGAAAGGCGCGGCCAGCATGGCCGCCCTCGCCGCGGCGTCCGGCGCCGGGCTCGGCGCGCTGACGAGGCCGGCCGCGGCGGCCGATGACCTGCGCGCGAAAATCCTGCAGATTCCGGGCGTCGGCAAGGGCCAGCCGACGGATGCCGACTTCCAGAAAGTCGGCGAGCTCTGTCTGGAGGCGACCAAGGCCAACGTCAAGGAAGGTGAGTTCGCCGGCGTCGAGCTCACCTTCATGGGCCTCAACAACCAGAACCTGCACAACGTGCTGTTCCGCGGCTTCCTGAAACCATGGGAGGCCTATACCGGCGCCAAGATCAACTGGATCGACCTTGCGCAGGCCGACTACAACCCCCGCCTGCAACAGGCGATTGCCACCAATACGATCGACTTCGATATCGTCGAGATGGGCGCACCTTTCGAAGGCGATGTCTGCGGCAAGGGTCTGACCTCCGAAATGCCGGACTGGGTCAAGAAGCAGATCGATATGGACGACCTCGTGGCCTACCTGAAGCCGCCGGTCGGCACGTGGAACGGCAAGCAGTATCGCGTCACCGTCGACGGCGACACGCACAACTTCAACTACCGCACCGATGTGTTCGCCGATCCTGACTTGGCGTCAGCATGGAAAGCCGACAGCGGCGATAAGGCGGGCCTGACGGAATGGGGTGTGCCGAAGACATGGCAACAGGTGCAGGCCGCGACCAAGTTCCTCAAGGGCAAGCAGATGAAGGGCCAAGATGTCTATGGCTATCTTGACGCGCCCAAGCCTTGGGGTGGCTTTGGCTTCTACTTCCTCGGCAGCCGCGCCAGCGCCTATGCCAAGCATCCGGACGACAAGGCCTGGCTGTTCGACCCGGAGACGATGAAGCCGCGGGTCAACAACCCGGCTTGGGTCCGGGCGATCCAGGACGTGATCGACGCGCTGCCTTTCGAACCGCAAGATCAGATCAACGCCGACCCGAACCAGACCTGTTTCTCGCAATTCCTGGGTGGCACCGGTTCGATGCTGGCGTGGTGGGGAGACGCTGGCTCGAATGCCAAGACCAACGACGCTTCGGTCGTCGGGGACGTAACCGGATTCTCCATCCTGCCGGGCTCGGACGACGTCTACAATTCCAAGACCGGCAAATGGGACAAGCTCGCCAGCGGACCGAACTATGCGCCGAACTGCGCCTATCTCGGCTGGGGCGTCTATGTCATGGCGCGCGTCGACAGCGACGAGAAGAAGAAGAAGGCGGCCTGGTCGGCGGCAGCCCATCTCGGCGGCAAGGATCTGTCGCTGTGGTGCGCGGCCTATCCTTCCGGTTTCCAGCCTTACCGCAACTCCCATTTCAACATTCCGGAATGGGTGGCGGCTGGCTACGATGAGAAGTTCATTAGCTCCTACCTCAAGTCGGAAGGCGACTCTTATAACCATCCGAACGCGGCGATCGAGCCGCGCATCCCCGGCATCTTCCAGTACTACAGCGCCGCCGAGGACATCCTGGCCAACACCTTTGCCGGCAAGATGAAGGCGCAGGAAGGCGCCGACGCGATCGCTGCCGCCTGGGAGAAGCTGACCGACCAGATCGGCCGCGAGAACCAGATCAAGCTCTACAAAGCCTCGCTCGGCATGTAGGCTGTCGCATCGAAAAGTCGCGGCCCGGCGACGCCTCGTTGCCGGGCCGCACCTTTACCGGCCACGGCCGGACATCTGTGCAAAGAGGCGAGAGGCGTGGCTGAGCAGACTTCGACCGCGAATGCATGGCCGGCAAATTCCACACCGGCCGATCTGATCCCACCCGGCCGCAAGCGCCTCGGCTGGGCCCTGATGATTGTTGCGACGCTCGTGTTGCTGGCGGCGATCGTGATGCAGATCCTCTACAAGACCGAGGTCGACACGATCGGCTTCTATACTTGGCGTCCCGTCGTCTATGCCTATGTGCTGTGGGGCATTGCGCTCGGCGCCTGGCAGGTGCTGACGCGCGGCGAGGACGGCCAGCGCGCGCTGTTCCTGCTGCCGGCGCTGCTCTTCACCATCGCCATGGTGATCTTCCCGACGCTGTTCGGCTTCTATATCGCGCTGACCGACTGGAACCTCAGCTCCTTCACTGGACGCAGGTTCAACGGGCTCGACAATTTCTGGCAGATGCTGGCCGACCCCTACTATCGCAACGCGCTGTTCAACATGGTGCTCTATGTGCTGGCGGTGCTGGTCGAATACACCATCGCCTTCGGCCTGGCACTGCTGCTCAACGCCCAGATCAAGGCACGAAAATTCTTCCGTGTCGTCTTCCTGCTGCCGCTGATGCTGTCGCCGGTCGCCGTGTCGTGGATGGTCGGCAAGTCGCTGATGGAATACCGGTTCGGACCGGCGGCGACGCTGGCGCGGCATCTCGGCTGGGACAATCCCGCCTTCTTCTCCGACCCGATCATCGCCCGCATCTCTATCATGGTGCTCGACGCCTGGACCTTCATTCCGTTCATGATGATCATGCTCCTCGCCGGCCTGCAGGCGATGTCGCGCGAGGTGCTTGAAGCGGCGCGCGTCGACGGCGCGACCACCTGGCAGACATTCTGGCAGGTAACCTTCCCGCTGATGCTGCCGGTATCGGTGACGGCGGTGATCCTGCGCATTATCTTCAAGCTGAAGCTCGCCGACATCATCATCACGGTGACGTCCGGCGGCCCCGGCGGGGCGACCGATTCCGTTTCGAGTTTCATCTACCGCGAGTATCGCGACCGCTCGAATGTCGGCTACGGCACCATGCTGGCCATGGCATACCTGATCATCATCATCGTGTTCGTCACCTGGCTGCTGAAGCTCGCCAGCCGCTTCGTGCGCAACGTCAACTGAGCGGGATCATGAGCGTCCAGACCACAGACTACACCGTTTCCGAGATCCGCTCGCCGGCCGCCCTCATCACAAGCCGCGTCTTCATCTATGGCGCGCTGGTCTTCTGGTCATTCGTCTGCCTGTTCCCGATCTATTGGACGATCACCACATCGTTCAAATCGGCCGTCGACGTCACGCAAGGCCACCTCATCCCCTTCGTCGACTTCCAGCCCGACTGGAAAGGCTGGCGTTCGCTCGGCCTGTCGCCGGATTCGATCTTCCAGACCTCGACCGTACGCGACGAGTTCCTGAAACGCTTCATGAACTCGGTCATCACCTCGGTCGGCGCGTCGAGCCTTGCCATCGTCATCGGCAGCCTCGCCGCCTATGGCCTCACCCGCTATCGCTACAAATTCGCCTGGTTCAAGAACGAGGACATCTCCTTCTTCTTCCTGTCGCAGCTTATCCTGCCGCCGGTGGTGCTGGCGCTGCCCTTCCTGGTGCTCTACCGGGAAGTGGCGCTGCTCGACACGCGCATCGGCCTCGTGCTCCTCTACACGCTGATGGTGCTGCCGATCGTCATCTGGATCATGCGCGACCAGTTCAACTCGATTCCCGTCGAGCTCGAGGAGGCTGCCCTGGTCGACGGTCTGACCATCTGGGGCGCCTTCTTCCGCATCGTCATGCCGATCGCGCTGCCCGGCATGGTCGCCGCCTTCATCCTGGCGATGGTGCTGTGCTGGAACGAGTATTTCTTCGCCGCCCTGCTCACCTCGACCGATGCCAAGACCATCCCGGTCATGGTGGCGAGCCAGACGGGCTCGCAAGGCATCAACTGGTGGTCGATGGCAGCCCTTGCCACGGCGGCGATCGCGCCCCTTGCCGTTATCGGCATCCTGCTTGAACGCTACCTGATCATGGGCATGACGGCCGGTTCGGTGAAGTAGGGCGCTTTCCCTTTGTCCCCTTACGGAAGAAGGAGACGCGCACCTACCTCACCAATATCGCCCTGAGATGATCGAGGATCATCTCGACACCGTTCTGCCCGAGCTCGGCCGACGCCTCCGGCGCGTTTTTCGTGTACCAGCCGGTATTGTCCGCGAGATGACCGGCATCCACCGCCTCGGGACACAGCGCCAGCATCAGCGAGGTCTCGCCGATGCCGGCATGGTCGAACGGATATTTGCCGTTCATCGCGGCCGGCATCAGCGGATGCACCTGCACCCAGTTGAAGACGTTCTCGCCCTGGGCATGGCCGGAATAGTAGTCGGCCATCTTGTCTGAACCCCACCAGCCCTCGCCGCGCTGCTTCTCCAGGAAGCGGAAGATCGCCTGCCGGCCGGCGGTCTTGAAGGCGAGATCGGTCGGCATGCCGGCGACGAAATTCTCGGTCTGGTGATGGATTATGGCGTGGATGTTGCGGAAGCCGATGCGCAGCAGGCCGTAGAACAGCTCCTCCGCGAAGGGCGCCAGCACCGGACCGCCGACCTGCACCGAGCCGCTGCCTTCCGGCGGCGCCACGGCATAGCTCGCCGCGCCATAGTAGAAGGGCGGCAGGATGACGATGTCCCTCTCCCTCTCGAAGTGTTCCAGCGTCTTGATCACCGCCAGCGTGTCCATGCCGACCGCCATGTGTTCGCCATGGTATTCGAGCACGCCGAGCGGCAACGCGACCGGCCAGTTCTCCTCGATCGCCTTGCGGATCTGGTGCGGCAGCATCAGTTCGTAGCGCATCATCCTACTCCATATTCGTGTGCCGGGCGCGCATCGCCTCGGGCGTCGCGCCGGTGAGCAGCTTGAGCTTCAGCACCATCACCTCGAACAGCAGGAACAGCGCGCCCTCGAACAGCGAGCCCATCGGCAGCACGGAGGTTCTGGCGGCGCCCTGGTCGCTGGCCATGGTCTGGGCCGGGACGAGCAGCGTGAAGTCGGCAAGTCTCGCCGCGCTGCCGGCCGGTTCGGCGGTCAGCAGCAGCACCCTGGCGCCGGCGTCGCGCGCAACACGCATCAGGGTCAGCACCGTCGCCGTCTCGCCCGGTCCGGAACTTGCCAGGAAGACATCGCCTTTCCCCAGCGGCGGCGTGGTCATGTCGCCGACAACCGAGACAGGCAGGCCGAGATGATAGAGCCGCATGGCGAAGCCTTTGACCTGCAGTGCTTCGCGGCCGCAGCCATAGACGACGATCCTGCCGGCGCCGGCAAGCATAGCGCAGGCGGCGTCGACCCGGCCGTCATCGATGCGCTTCACAACCGCGCCAAGCTCGTCCAGCGCGATCTCGAACATCTCCGGTCCGGCTTGCGTCATAGCTGTTCATCCTGTCGGCCCAAGCCTCAATAGGCATGCGGCTTTGCGTTCGCGTTTCGCGCGAAACACTTGTTTTTGTTCATGCTATCACCGCGAAAATTCATGTCCAACGAGCCTCGGCGCTTTTGCTGTGCCACCAGCGTGATAGTGTCATGTCAGACAAATCGATCCGGGACATTTGAGAATATGAAGACACGGCATTTCGACCGCATCGGCAATGGCGGCATCACCTTCACCGAGCTCGGCTTCGGCACCGCGCCGCTCGGCAATCTCTACCGTGCCGTCTCCGATGAGGATGCCAATACCACGCTGGAAGCGGCGTGGAAGACCGGCTGCCGCTACTTCGACACCGCTCCGCTCTATGGCCTTGGCCTCTCCGAAACCCGGCTCAACCCCTTCCTGCGCGGCAAGAAGCGCGACGACTATGCGCTGTCGAGCAAGGTCGGCCGCCTCATGCGCGTCTCTGCGCCTGAACAGCGCACCGGCATCGGCAAGTTCTTCGACACGCCCTCGCGCCGGGAAGTCTACGATTACAGCTATGACGGCGTGATGCGCTCCTTCGAGGCCTCGCTGGAGCGTCTCGGCGTCGATCGCATCGACATCCTCTATGTGCACGACGTCGACATATTCACCCACGGCAGCAAGGAGGCGTCGGACAGGCGCATCGAGGAGTTCATGTCCTCGGGCTACTACGGGCTGCTTTCGCTGCGCGACCAAGGTGTGATCAAGGCCTTCGGCGGCGGCATCAACGAATGGCAGGTCTGCCAGACGCTTGCCGAGCGCGGCGACTTCGACCTGTTCCTGCTCGCCGGCCGCTACACGCTGCTCGAGCAGGAAGCGCTGGCCACGTTCCTGCCGCTCTGCGAGAAACGCGGCATCGGCATCGTTCTCGGTGGCCCCTACAATTCGGGTATCCTGGCGACGGGGCCGAGGCCCGGCGCCTTTTACAACTATTCCGAAGCGCCAAAGGACGTTCTCGAGCGCGTGGCGCGCATCGAGGCGGTCTGCAAGCGCCATGGCGTGCGGCTGATCGAGGCCGCGCTGCAGTTCCCGCTGCGGCATCCTTGCGTGATGTCGGTGATCCCCGGCGGCCAGCGGCCGGCTGAGGTCGAAGCCAATCGCGCGCTGCTCGACGTCAACATCCCGGCGGCCTTGTGGGCGGATCTCAAGCAGGAGAGCCTGATGCGCGCCGACGCGCCGACCGCCTGAACCGCGCACGTCCTGCCGCCGTAGGGCTAAAAAAAGAAGAGCCGGGCAAGCCCGGCTCTTCTGAGCTTAAAAGAAAATGGTCTTAGTTGACCGCGTCCTTGAGGCCCTTGCCGGCCGAGAACTTCGGCACGGTGCGCGCCGGAATCTTCACTTCCGCGCCGGTCTGCGGGTTGCGGCCGGTCGAAGCAGCGCGTTTGGACACGGTGAAATTTCCGAAGCCGACAAGCCGGACATCGCCGCCCTTCTTCAGTTCGCCAGTGATCACGGAGAACACCGCATCGACGGCGGACTGCGCGTCAGCCTTCGAAATGCTTGCGGAGTCGGCGACAGCGGACACCAGTTCGTTCTTGTTCATCAAAATTCCCTTCCATGAGAAAACCGGAACGTACGACTCATCCGGCAGGAAACGGACTTTAGAAAGAAGCGTTCCGGAACCCAAGCCGAAAACCGCGGAATTCCGGGCTTTTTTCTACTTTTTCGGGTATTTTTCACATGAAAAAGCCGGGCTGGAAGCCCGGCTCTCTCTTTGTGCGTCGCAATGTTAGAAGATGCTAATGTGCAAGCGACTTGCCGGCATCGTCGCCGGCATCCACGCCGGCCGGAGGATTCACCGGCTCGACCCACTCGATCGGCTCCGGCATCCTGACCAGCGCGTGCCTCAGCACCTCGCCGACCCGCGACACCGGAATGATCTCCATGTTGTTCTTCACATTATCCGGAATCTCCGCCAGATCCTTGACGTTCTCTTCCGGGATCAGCACCTTCTTGATGCCGCCGCGCAGCGCGGCAAGCAGCTTCTCCTTCAGGCCGCCGATCGGCAAGATGCGGCCGCGAAGCGTTATCTCGCCGGTCATCGCCACATCGGCCCGAACCGGAATACCGGTCAGGATCGACACGATGGCCGTGGCCATGGCGGCGCCGGCAGACGGGCCATCCTTCGGCGTGGCGCCTTCCGGCAAGTGCACGTGGATGTCGCGCTTGTCGAACAGCGGCGGTTCGATGCCGAAATCGATGGCCCGCGAGCGGACATAGGAGGCCGCCGCCGAGATCGATTCCTTCATCACGTCGCGCAGGTTGCCGGTCACCGTCATGCGGCCCTTGCCGGGCATCATGACGCCTTCGACCGTCAGCAACTCGCCGCCGACTTCCGTCCATGCGAGACCGGTGACGACGCCGACCTGATCGTCGGCCTCGACCTGACCGAAGCGGAAGCGCGGCACGCCGAGATAATCGGCGAGGTTGTCCGCCGTGATCTTCACCGTCTTCTTCTTCGTCTTCAGGATCTCGGTCACCGCCTTGCGCCCGAGCTTCATCAGCTCGCGCTCCAGGCTTCTGACGCCGGCTTCCCTGGTGTAGGTCTGGATGATGCCGCGGATCGCGTCCTCGCCGACCGAGAACTCGCTCGGCTGCAGGGCATGATCGCGGATCACCTTAGGCATCAGGTGACGCTTGGCGATCTCGATCTTCTCGTCCTCGGTGTAGCCGGCGATACGGATGATCTCCATGCGGTCCATCAAGGGCGCAGGAATGTTCAGCGTGTTCGCCGTCGTCACGAACATCACGCTCGACAGGTCATATTCGACCTCGAGGTAATGGTCCATGAACGTCGAGTTCTGCTCCGGATCGAGCACCTCGAGCAGGGCCGACGACGGATCGCCGCGGAAGTCCTGGCCCATCTTGTCGATCTCGTCGAGCAGGAAGAGCGGGTTGGACTTCTTGGCCTTCTTCATCGACTGGATGACCTTGCCGGGCATCGAGCCGATATAGGTCCGCCTGTGGCCGCGGATCTCGGCCTCGTCGCGCACGCCGCCGAGCGCCATGCGGATGAACTCGCGCCCCGTGGCCTTGGCGATCGACTTGCCGAGCGAGGTCTTGCCGACACCGGGCGGGCCGACGAGGCACAGGATCGGCCCCTTGATCTTCTTCTGGCGGCTTTGCACGGCGAGATACTCGACGATGCGCTCCTTGACCTTGTCCAGGCCGAAATGGTCGGCGTCGAGCACGTCCTGCGCGTAGGCAAGATCCTGCTTGACCTTGGAGTTCTTGCCCCACGGAATCGACAGCAGCCAGTCGAGATAGTTGCGCACGACGGTCGATTCAGCCGACATCGGCGACATCGACCGCAGCTTCTTCAGCTCGGCTTCCGCCTTCTCGCGGGCCTCCTTGGAGAGCTTGGTCTTCTTGATGCGCGCCTCGATCTCGGCGGCCTCGTCGCGGCCGTCCTCGCCCTCGCCGAGCTCCTTCTGGATCGCCTTCATCTGCTCGTTGAGGTAGTACTCGCGCTGCGTCTTTTCCATCTGGCGCTTCACACGCGAGCGGATGCGCTTCTCCACCTGGAGCACGGAGATCTCGGCTTCCATGAAGCCCATCGCCTTCTCGAGACGCTCCTTGACGGAGAGCGTGGCGAGCATCTCCTGCTTCTCGGGGATCTTGATGGCGAGATGCGAGGCAACCGTGTCGGCGAGCTTGGAATAGTCGTCGATCTGGCTTGCGGCGCCAACCACTTCGGGCGAGATCTTCTTGTTCAGCTTGACGTAGTTTTCGAAGTCGGTGACGACCGAGCGGGCAAGCGCCTCGATCTCGACCTCTTGCTCATCCGGCTCGACCAGCGCCGTGGCGCGGGCCTCGTGGAAATCGGCGCGGTCGGTGAACGAGACGATCTTGGCGCGCGAGGCGCCCTCGACCAGGACCTTCACTGTACCGTCGGGAAGCTTGAGCAGCTGCAGCACATTGGCGAGCGTGCCGATGTCGAAGATGGCATCGGGCTCAGGATCGTCGTCGGCTGCGTTCATCTGGGTGGCAAGCAGGATCTGCTTTTCCTGACCCATCACTTCTTCCAGCGCCTTGATCGACTTTTCACGGCCCACGAAGAGCGGAACGATCATGTGCGGAAACACGACGATATCGCGCAGTGGGAGGACTGCGAAAACGCCGTCGCCGGAAGACTTGGATATCTTGGCCATTGTCCAACCTTTCATGTCGCGACCGCTAATTTTAGCCAATCGCGAATCTCATATTAACGACCGAGCGTCGTTCCGCCTACCACCCTTTGTGACGGGAGTTTTACAGCACAGAATTCGGCGCTTCGGCCTTCCGCTGTTAGGTGGATGCGGGTGGTGCAAAGATCAAGGGTCAACATGGTCGCTCGGTCCACTCCATCTCCAGGCGGCGCATCCTCACAGCAAAACGGCGCCGCACGGGCGCCGTTCCATGAAAAATCACCGGGTCAGCGGCCATCTCAGGCGCTGACATTGCCCTTCTTTTCCTTCTGCTCGGAATAGATGTAGAGCGGCCGGGCATTGCCCGAGACAACCTCTTCCGAGATCACCACTTCGCGCACGCCTTCCAGCGCCGGAAGCTCGAACATCGTGTCGAGCAGGATCGCCTCCATGATGGAACGCAGGCCGCGCGCGCCGGTCTTGCGCTCGATGGCGCGCTTGGCGATCGCCGACAGCGCGTTCTCATGGAAGGTGAGGTCGACATTCTCCATCTCGAACAGCCGCTGATACTGCTTGACCAGCGCGTTCTTCGGCTCGGTCAGGATCTGGATCAGCGCCGGCTCGTCGAGGTCTTCGAGCGTGGCAAGCACCGGCAGGCGGCCGACGAATTCCGGAATCAGGCCGAATTTCAACAGATCCTCCGGCTCGACCTGACGAAACAGGTCCCCGGTGCGGCGATCCTCGGGCGAAGCCACGGTCGCGCCGAAGCCGATCGAGGTCTTGCGGCCGCGATCCGAGATGATCTTGTCGAGCCCGGCAAAGGCGCCGCCGCAGATGAACAGGATGTTGGCGGTGTCGACCTGCAGGAATTCCTGCTGCGGGTGCTTGCGGCCGCCCTGCGGCGGCACGGAGGCGACGGTGCCTTCCATGATCTTCAAGAGCGCCTGCTGCACGCCCTCGCCCGACACGTCACGGGTGATCGAGGGGTTGTCCGACTTGCGCGAGATCTTGTCGATCTCGTCGATATAGACGATGCCGCGCTGGGCGCGCTCGACATTGTAGTCGGCCGACTGCAGCAGCTTCAGGATAATGTTCTCGACGTCCTCGCCGACGTAACCGGCTTCGGTCAGCGTCGTGGCGTCGGCCATGGTGAAGGGCACGTCGATGATGCGGGCGAGCGTCTGGGCGAGCAGCGTCTTGCCGCAGCCGGTCGGGCCGATCAGCAGGATGTTCGACTTCGCCAACTCGACATCGTTGTTCTTGCCGGCATGCGCGAGGCGCTTGTAGTGGTTGTGGACGGCCACCGACAGCACCCGTTTGGCGTAGGGCTGGCCGATGACATAGTCGTCGAGGACCTTGAGGATCTCCTGCGGGGTCGGCACGCCCTCGCGCGACTTCACCATCGAGGTCTTGTTCTCCTCGCGGATGATGTCCATGCAGAGCTCGACGCATTCATCGCAGATGAAGACGGTCGGACCGGCGATCAGCTTGCGCACTTCGTGCTGGCTTTTGCCGCAAAACGAGCAATAGAGCGTGTTCTTTGAATCGCCGCCGTTGTTGCTAACTTTGCTCATTTTTCTGTCCTTTCACCGCCCTGCCCGCCGATGGTCTGGCCGCGTTGGCGTCTCACCAATCTATCGCGGGAATCCGCCACCGCCAGTGTCCCGGCTCACACAGCGCATTCCGTACGAAACACAATCAGAAAACGCGACAATGATTCGCAGCAACCCCATGCAAAGCTAAGCCGTCGAAAATCAACATAGCCTTAACGTAGGCAATCCCGAACCCTGAGGGAACAGGCAATTGTGGCCGAAATGCCGCAAGCCACGCCAAAAGCGCGTTATCCCGCCACTCAGCTGCCAATCGGGGGCCTATGCGGTGACGGTTTCGCCCAGCTCGCGCGTTGTGATGACCTTGTCGATCAGACCAAAGTCCTTGGCCTCGTCGGCGCTCATGAAATGGTCGCGGTCGAGCGTCCGTTCGATCTCGTCGTAGCTCTTGCCGGTGTGCTTGACATAGACCTCGTTCAAGCGGCGCTTGAGCTTGATGATGTCCTGCGCATGACGTTCGATGTCCGACGCCTGGCCCTGGAAGCCGCCGGACGGCTGATGGACCATGATGCGGGCGTTCGGCGTGGCGAAGCGCATATCCTTGTGGCCGGCGCAAAGCAGCAGCGAGCCCATCGAGGCGGCCTGGCCGATGCAGAGCGTCGACACCGCGGGCTTGATGAACTGCATGGTGTCATAGATCGCCATGCCCGATGTGACCACGCCGCCCGGCGAGTTGATGTAGAGGTTGATTTCCTTCTTGGGGTTCTCCGCCTCGAGGAACAAAAGCTGTGCACAAACCAGCGTCGCCATGCCGTCCTCGACCGGGCCGGTGATGAAGATGATGCGTTCCTTCAAGAGGCGCGAGAAGATATCGTAGGCGCGCTCGCCGCGATTGGTCTGTTCGACCACCATCGGAACGAGGTTCATGTAGGTTTCGACGGGGTTCTTCATGGACTACCCTTGTTGGATGGATTCCGGCGCCGTGAAAATAGCAGCAATCGGGCGGAATCGGTTCTGGATCGTTAAATCCTAAATAGGATGCCGGCTCACCCTAGCGCAAGGCCGCCCCCTCCTAGCCATCTGGTTAAGTCGAATCAAGCGTCTCGGCCCAAGGAAATACCCACGGTTGCGCGGCAGATTACCCTTGCCCGAATTGGCCCGGCGCTGACCGGCGGCCACGGTAGCAATTTCTTAACCGCATGGCTTAACGACAAGCCCTGAAATCCCTGACCGACGGCGGACCTTCCGATACGCTCCTGCGTTGAAGCGGCGTCCTTTTTCAACGGGGGAATGTCATGTTTCGCCAAAGTTGCTTTCGCCAGGGTTCCCTTCGCCAGAATTGCTTTCGCCAGAGTTCCTTCGGCAAGCGTTCCGCATCGCTCGCCTCGGCCGGCCTCGCAATGCTCGCCACCGTGTCGCAGACCGCGGCCGGCGGCCGGGCGCTCGAATGCTATGAGCCGGTGCACAGGCCGGCGCTCTACCACACGGTCTATGAAGACGTGATGATAAGCCCCGGCGGTCAGTTCGTCGATTATGACCCGCCGATCTACGGCACGACCGAAAGCATCGAGCAGATCGCCCGGCCCCGCGTCAGTTAGGAGGTGGTGCCCGCCGTCACACGCACCGTCTATCACACGGTCAAGGTGGACGATGGCGGCTATGCCTGGGAATGGCGTGTCATCCGCGGCCGCAAGGTGCTGTGCAAAGTGTGGCGCAAGGCGCGCTACGCGCGGGTCGCCGAAACCGTCATCGTCGAGCCGGAGCGCGTCCGGCGCGTCGTCCTTCCGGCCGAATATGAAGGCGTTGCCCGCGAGGTGCTGGTGCGGCCGGGAGAGCGGCGCATCACGGAAATTGCGCCCTCATACCGGACACTGGCGCGTCGGGTGGTGGTGCGGGAAGGCTCGACCCGTTGGCGGCGGGTGCATATCCCGCGGCATTGCCTGGACCAGAGCGTTTCAGCGATTCATAGAATCGTCGAACCGCTCTAAGTATTTGTTTTTACGCAATTCCGAACGGAAAACCGTTACACACTTTTCCTGGAATTGCTCTAGCCGCCTTAGGCTGCTGTGGCCGAGCGCACCGTTTGCGCGCCCGGTCTGAATGATTTGGGCTTCAGGCCAGGTCGACGTCGAGGATCGCCATCGAGAAATTATAGTCGCCGTCGTCCTCGTCCTTGAAGACGATGCCGAGGAACTCGTCGCCGACATAGACCTCGGCCGAGTCTTCCTTGCGTGGGCGCGCCTTCACCTGCAGCTTGGGATTCTGGAAGACGCGCTTGAAATAGGCGTCCAGCTTTCTGATTTCGTCCGGCTTCAAAAGTCTTCTCCGAATGCGACTGTTCGTTGGAACGCGCTTCTGACACACCGACAATGGCGATGTAAAGGCAAGCCGGCAAGGATAACACGGGACGACCGGCGCCTGAAACGGCGGCCGCGATCCGGCCGCCGTCGATGACGGCCGAAGTCAGATGTCGAAGCTGACGACGTGGTCCATCGTCTGCGAGGGCAGGAGCTGGTCCATCTGTCGCGAGGGCTGGTCGCAGCCAGTCTCGCCGACGACACGTGCCGGCACGCCGGCGACCGTCTTGTTGTGCGGCACGGGCGACAGCACCACCGAGCCGGCCGCGATCTTCGAGCAGTGGCCGACCTCGATGTTGCCGAGGATCTTGGCGCCGGCGCCGATCAGCACGCCGCGGCGGATCTTCGGATGGCGGTCGCCGCTGGCCTTGCCGGTGCCGCCCAGCGTCACCCCATGCAGGATCGAGACGTCGTCCTCGATGACGGCCGTCTGGCCTACAACCAGGCCGGTGGCGTGGTCGAGGAAGATGCCCTTGCCGATGCGGGCAGCCGGATTGATGTCGGTCTGGAACACCGAGGACGAGCGGCTTTGGAGGTAAAGCGCGAAGTCCCTGCGGCCCTGGTTCCACAGCCAGTGCGCCAGTCGATGCGTCTGGATGGCATGGAAACCCTTGAAATAGAGCACCGGCATGATGAAGCGGTCGCAGGCCGGGTCGCGATCGTAGTAAGCCTGGATGTCGACGCGCACTGTGGCGCTCCACTCCGGATCGTCGGCAAGCATCGCCTTGAAGGTCTGCCGGATCAGGTCCGAGCCGATGTCCTGATGGTCGAGGCGCTCGGCCAGGCGATGGATCACCGCCTCTTCCAGGCTCTCCTGGTTGAGGATGGTCGCATAGAGAAAAGCAGCCAGCAGCGGATCGCGGTTCACCGCCTCCATCGCCTCATCGCGGATCGAACGCCATATGGGATCGACCGGCTGCACCATGCTGGGGCGGGCTATCGTTACACTGTTCATCGACGGTCTCCGGCCTGCTCGTTCTCCGGCGGCACATATAAGCCAGATCATAGCACGGTTGAACTCAATTTTCCTTAGTGCTTTGTCAAATGAACTTGGTTCACGGAAATTCAAGCGGCCATGGAAAACGAACCCTTGATCGACGAAACCCTGAAAAGCGAGCTTTCCGCCCTTTATCGGGCCGAGGATCGGCACTACCACAACCTCGCCCATATCGAGGCCATGCTGGCGCTGGCCGAGAAATACCGAAGCCTGCTCCATGACCCCGGCGCCGTCGAGGCCGCGATCTGGTTTCACGACGCCGTCTATGACAGCCGCGCCAAGGACAACGAGGCCAAAAGCGCATCGTTGGCCGCGAAAAAGCTCTCCGGCCGCATCAGCCCCGATCGCCTCGCGCGCGTCGCGGCGATAATCAATGCCACCGCCACGCACCAGTTGCCCCTGCTCGATGACGAGAAGGCCGCCAGCGATGCGGCCTTCGTCCTCGACATGGACCTGGCGATCCTCGGCGCCGGGCCAGATGCCTTCGATGCCTATGAGACGGCGGTCCGGCGCGAATACGGCTGGGTCGAGGAGCCGATGTGGCGCGCCGGCCGCGCGGCGGTGCTAAAGAGCTTCCTCGCTCGCCCGCACATCTTCCACACGGCCGAGTTCCGGCAGCGTTTCGAACCCAGGGCGAAGCAAAATCTGGAAAGGTCGCTGGCCGCGCTCAAAGCCGGATAGTTGCTGTTCAGAGCGGATATTCGGCGTAGAACTCCAGCACGCGCTGCTTGAAGCTCTTGTCGCCGACGGCGAGCATGTGGTCGCGGCCCTCGATGTGAAAAGCTTTCGCGTTGGGCATCAGGACAGCCAGTTCGTCGGGCGAGCCGGCGATGTCGTCCCTGGTCCCGACGGCGATCAAGGTCGGCTGGGCGATGCGCGCGACATCGTCCTCGCTCATCGATGCGCGCGAGCCGACGATGCAGACGGCGAGCGCCCGGCGGTCGCTGCGGGTCTGGTCGGCGAAGGCGCGAAACGAGCGGCCGCGCGCATGGCCGATCGTACCGGGATCCTCGGCCAGGAGCGCATCGGCGATCGGATCCCAATCGCCGACACCGTCGACAAGGCCGATGCCGAGGCCGCCCAACACCAGCGTCGCCACCTTGTCCGGATCGGACAACGCCATGAATGCCGATACCCGCGCGCCCATCGAATAGCCCATGACATGGGCGCGTTCGATGCCGAGGTGGTCGAGCAGCGCGGCCGCGTCCGAGGCCATCTTGCCCGGGGTGTAGTCGGCCTCGCTGTAGCTCTTCGTCGAAGAGCCGTGGCCTCGGTTGTCGAAGGCGATGGCGCGGTAGCCGGCATCGTTCAGCGTCTTGAACCAGCCGGGCGAGACCCAGTTGACGTAATGGCTTGACGCGAAACCGTGGATCATCAGCACTGGGTCGCCCTGCCCGGACGCCGGCTGGCGGTCGAGGTAAGCGAGTTCGAAGCCGTCATGGGAAAAATATTGCATCTGGCGCTGCCGAGGTCAGTTGGAGCCGGCGCCCGCCGCCTTGTCGATCGCCGGGTGGCGCAAGACGTCTCCGTCAGCGAGAGCCTCCCTGGCGGCCGTTCCCGCCCTCAACTCGAGCACGAAGCTTACGGGCTGTCCAGGCGAGATGATCGCTTCGGATTCCGGTTCGCCGCGCTTGATGGCCTTGATCCTGCCGTCCTGGCCGACGAAGACAAGGTCGAGCGGCATCGGCGTGTTCTTCATCCAGAAATTCACCTCGCCGGGCGTCTCGAATACGAACAGCATGCCGTGATCGTCGGCCATGTCCTTGCGGAACATCAGCCCGGCCTCGCGCTCGTCCGATGTGTCGGCGATCTCGATGGAAAAGGAATGCTTGCCCGAGCTGGTCACCGCGACAAGCGGCGTCGGATCGACCGGCAGCATCATGGCCTGGCCGTCCGCCCAACTCGGTTTCAGGACGCCGAAAGCGGCGGCCAGCACGATGGCGGCATACAGCGCGCCTGCAATCAGCCAGTTGCGGTCGGTCATGTGATACCTCGTCCTAAGCTCGTCCTAGACCATGATCCAAGCGAGTGGAACCGGTTTCGAACAGGATCGACCTCATACACGACTGGCCATACAGATAATCGTTTTCGACGCAACGCGCTTCAATGCGTGTTGAGATGCTTCAATGCGTGTTGAGATTCAGATCAGGCCGTGCCGAAAATGACGGGTTCCGAGAACCGGACCGGAGCGCACTTAAGGTACGTGAGCACCGGCCTACGCCGGCCTTTGCAGGCCGGCATCACCTGAAAATCAACGCGCATTTAGTGCGAGACCGGCAAGGTGCCCACATCGGGGTGAATTTCGGCGGCCATAAGGCCTTTGTCGCCGCGGCCGAAGCGCACCAGAACGACCTGGCCGGGTCTCAGCTCGGTGATACCGTAGCGCCGCAGCGTCTCCATATGGACGAAGATGTCCTCGGTGCCCTCACCCCGGGTCAGGAAGCCGAAGCCCTTGGTGCGGTTGAACCACTTCACCAGCGCCCGCTCGAGCCCGCTTTCCGCCGTCACGGTGACATGCGTGCGCTGCTCCTGTTCCGCCGGATGCACCGCTGTCGAGGTATCCATCGACAGGACACGGAAAGCCTGCAGGCCGCGCTCGCCCTGCTTGACGAGGCACACGACGCGGGCGCCTTCCAATGCTGTCTGGAAGCCGTCCCTTCGAAGACATGTCACATGGAGGAGAACATCACCCGAGACGCCGTCGTCCGGAAGAATGAAGCCGTAGCCCTTGGCCACGTCGAACCATTTGATAGCGCCGGCGATTTCGACAAACTCGGCGGCATCGCCGCCACTGTCTCGCGTCAAGGCGTCGTCAAGGCTTCCGTCCCGCCTCGTAAAAGAGGCCTTTTCCCCCATAAGAATGCCCCCTTTTCTAACTGCAACCGCTACTGATTCTTGCCATGAGATTAACACTGCGGCTTCCGGGGTGTGCAAGACCTGACGTGCCTTTTTTCACCGTTGAGCACCGGAAAGCCTTAATTGTTGTTTGCCGGCGCTGCTTGAAGTGCGACGGCGCGGCCTGAAATCGACCATTCCACCGTTTTGTCGGACGATTGCCCTTTGGCGGAGCGGCTCCTATGGTGCGCCGCAAACGCAACGCCGCGAGGAGCCCGATATGCGCTATCTTCACACCATGGTCCGCATCGCCGACATCGATCAATCGCTCGATTTCTACTGCAAAAAGCTCGGCCTCAAGGAAGTGCGTCGCTACGAGAACGACCAGGGACGCTATACGCTGATCTTCCTCGCCGCCTCCGAGGACGAGCAAAGCGGCATTGCCGAGAAGGCGCCGCTGGTCGAGCTGACCTACAATTGGGATCCGGAAGAGTACAAGGGCGGCCGCAATTTCGGCCATCTCGCCTATGAGGTCGACGACATCTACGCCACCTGCCAGAAGCTGATGGACAATGGCGTGACCATCAACCGGCCGCCGCGTGACGGTAACATGGCCTTCATCCGCTCGCCGGACGGCATCTCGATCGAGCTCTTGCAGAAGGGCCCGGCCAAGGCCAAGGCCGAACCCTGGGCCTCGATGCAGAACACGGGAAGCTGGTAGGCGTCAGGCCATCCCACGAGGATTTTTTGACCGCTGGCCCGTGGCGCTTCGCCCGGCAGCGCCTATCTATCGATCGGAGGCGCCGGCCTTAGGAGGCTGGCGCTTTTGTTGACTCTCTGGGAGAATTTCATGCCGACCAGCCGCGCCGATGTCGCCACCGAACACGCCAGCCGCTACCTGCAGCAGCTCTGCAAGCACTGGGCGCACAAGTTCCCGGTCGAGTTCGATCCGCACCACGGCGCCATCCAGCTTTCGCTCGGCCGCACCGTGATGGAAGCCGACGACAAGGCTCTTCATATCGCCGTTGCCGCTGACGACGCTGCCTCGCTCGAGCGCCTGGAAACCGTGGTCGCCGACCACATCAAGCGCTTCGCCTTCCGCGAGGAGCTGACCTTCGACTGGCAGCAGGCAGCCTGAGCCAGCGCAATTCCAGGATAAGTGCCTCGCGGTTTTCCGTCCGGAATTGCGTGGAAATGAATAGTCAGCCGCCGGCTTTGCCAGCCATGTCGAGCAGGGCAAGGACGCTCCGCCAATTGCGCGCCGTGCCCGGCACCTTGAGCGTACGCGGGATGAGATTGGCGAACACTGATTTGCCGAGCCCTTCCGGCGCATGCAGGTAGAGCACGTCGCCCTTGATCTCGAAGCGCTCCGGACCGGTGCATTTTTCCGCAAGCCGCTTCGTCTCGTCAGCGGTCGGCTCACGCTCCAGCGCGTAGGCATGCAGCTTGGTCGGCTCGCCGCCCACTTCCGGATAGGGATTGTCCTTCACCAGGCGTTCGAACCAGCCGGCATCGCGCACCATGATGCGGGAATGGAACCCCCATTTCTTCTCGAAGGCCGCTTCGATCTCACGTGTCAGTGACGCCGCATCGCCCTTCTTCGCGCGGAACACGATGTTGCCGCTCTGCACGTAGGTCGCGACATCGCTGAAACCCAAATCCTCGAAGAACGACCTCAGCTCCGCCATCTTGACGATGCGGTTGCCGCCGACATTGATGCCGGAGAACAGCGCGACGAAGACGGTTCCAGTTCCGCTCGTTTTTGGCCCGCTCATATGATGAACCCCGCCAGCGTCTCGTTGTCGGTGATGTCTTGATATTGCACGCCTTCGGCGTCGAAATTGGCCTTCAGCAGATCGAAATTGCGCCGGTCCTTGGTCTCGATGCCGATCAGCACCGAGCCGAAATTGCGCGCCGACTTCTTGAGATACTCGAAGCGCGCGATGTCGTCGTCCGGTCCCAGCATCTCGAGGAAATCGCGCAGCGCGCCCGGCCGCTGCGGGAAGCGGATGATGAAATACTTCTTCAGCCCCTCGAAACGCAGCGCCCGCTCCTTGACGTCCGGCAGGCGCTCGAAATCGAAATTGCCGCCGGAGACGACCGCCACAATGGTCTTGCCCCTGATCTCCTTGCGCGCGAAGTCCTTGAGCGCGTCGATCGCCAGCGCCCCGGCCGGTTCCAGCACAACACCCTCGACATTGAGCATCTCGATCATCGTCGCGCAGAGCCGATTTTCCGGAACGAGGCGCACGGCATCGGCGGTGAACTCCCTGAGGTGGCGCAGCGGCTCGCGGCCGATCTCGGCCACCGCCGCGCCGTCGACGAAATTGTCGACCTTGGCGAGCTTGACCCGCTTGCCGCTGGCAAGGCTCTCGCTGAGGCTCGGCGCGCCCGCCGGCTCGCAGAACACGAAGCGCGTGTCGCGATGCCGGTCGGCGAAATAATGCGTCACCCCGGCGGCGAGGCCGCCGCCGCCCACCGGCAGCATGACGATGTCGGGCATGCGCCCGCCGGGCATCTGGGCCGTGATCTCATAGGCAACCGTCGCCTGGCCCTCGATGATGTCCTTATGGTCGAAGGGCGGCACCATATGCGCGCCGGCAGTCTCCGTGAATTCGAAGGCGGCGCGATAGCAATCGTCGAAGAAGTCGCCGACCAGCCGGATCTCGACGAAATCGCCGCCGAACAGCCGAGTCTTGTCGATCTTCTGCTGCGGCGTCGTCACCGGCATGAACACGACGCCCTTCTTGCCGAAATGACGGCAGACGAAGGCAAAGCCCTGCGCATGGTTGCCGGCCGAGGCGCAGACGAAGAGCTCGGCGTTGTTGCCGGCGGCGAGCGCCTTACGGAAGAAATTGAAGGCGCCTCTGATCTTGTAGGAGCGGACCGGAGTCAGATCCTCGCGCTTCAGAAGGATGCGGGCGCCGGTCTTCTTCGACAGATAGTCGTTCTCCTGCAGCGGCGTTTCCGGAAAAATCCCGCGGATCGCCTCGGCGGCGGCGGCAACCCGGGCGGAGAAGCTGTTCACTTGCAAGTCCCTCATTTCATTCGAGGCAACGCGCCTCGATCCCCTGCCGGCGCGGTTTTTTCGACCAAGGACCTTCCTGCCGCCGTTTTGGCTTTCGCGCAACAGTGCGATGGCCCTCGCCGGCCGCCGAGCAAATTTCCGCTGGACACGACTTACTTTAGCCGCACTTCGCCTGTCCGGGAGGATTTCGCGGAGGGTGGATGGCCAATTGCGGCCGGAGTGGATTTGTTCGACGTGCATGTGAAGACGCTTTTGATCATTGCCCTGGCTCTGTCGATGGCAGGCTGCGCGGGGCGTCAGACAGAGGAAATTCTGGGCAGCGTCGTCGTGCCGACGACGGCGACCGAGATCGCCGGCAACCACTCGATCTTCATCGCCACCACCCGCAAGCGCTCCGACGATCCGAACAAGGTCTTTGACGGCGAGCGCTCGGCGACGCTGAACTATGCCCGCGTCAGCGTCACCGTGCCGCCGGTCCACCAGGCCGGCCAGATCGAGCGGCGTTCGCGCGGCACGTCGAACGATCCGACCAAATATTTCATGGCCTCCGAGGTTGTCGGCTACGACACGCAGCCGAAATTCGCCGGCGCGCTCAACGCCGATATCGATGCGCGTGGCGGCCGCGTCATGGTCTTCGTCCACGGCTACAACACCGGCTTCGACGACGCCGTCTACCGGCTGACCCAGATCGTCCACGATTCCGGATATCCCGGCACGCCGGTGCTGTTTTCGTGGGCTTCGGGCGCCAAGACGACCGACTATGTCTATGACAAGGAAAGTGCGTCCGCCGCCCGCGACCAGCTGGAAGTGACGCTGAGAATGCTCGCGCAGACCGGTGCGCGGCGCATCGACATCGTCGCGCATTCGATGGGAACCTGGGTGACGATGGAGACGCTGCGCCAGCTCGCCATCACCGGCGATCGCGACCTTAGCGGCAAGCTCGGCGACGTGGTTCTGGCCTCGCCCGACATCGACGTCGATGTCTTCAAGAGCCAGATGCGCCGCTACGGCAAGCCCGACAAGCCCTTCATCCTGCTTCTGTCCGACGACGACCGGGCGCTGAGGCTCTCCGGTCTGATTGCCGGTTCGCGGCCGCGCGTCGGCGACTACAGGGACGCCGCCGATCTCGCTTCCTATGGCGTCACCGTCGTCGATCTCTCCAAAGAGAAGGGAAGCGACAGCTTCAACCACACCAAATTCGCCGACAACCCGGCGCTGGTGAAGATGATCGGCCAGCGGCTGCGCGAGGACGATGGTTTTGCCAGCGACCGCGACGTCACCGACCGCATCAGCCAGCTCGCCACCCAGTAACCGTGGTGACGCGGTTGCTGTCCTGCATGGACTTTGAGCTGGACCGGACCGCCCTCTGGCTTTATCGAAGTAGCAGGAGAGGTTTGCCGCCCTTGGGGGACCCCGGGTGATCGTGCGTTCGAAGATCGGCCTTGGCCTTGCCTTTGCGCTCGCCCTGACGGGCTGCGCCGGTGGAAACACGCATGATCTTCTGAACAGGAAGACGGTAGCCGTGCCGGCCTCCGATATTGCGGCCACCCATGAAATCTTCGTCGCCACGACCCGTCAGCAGGCGACCAAGGACCCGCGCCAAGTGTTCGACGGCGACCGTTCGCTGACCGCCAGCTACGCCCGTGTCGACGTCACGGTTCCAAAAATCCATCAGGTTGGCGCGATCGAGCGCGCCAAGGGTTCGGCCGACAGCAACCCGGCCAAGCAGTTCACCGCCACCGACGTCGTCCACTATGGCGACGCTTCGCAATTCGCCAAGGCGGTCGGCGCCGATATTGCCATACGCGGCGACCGCGCCTTGGTCTTCGTGCACGGGTTCAACAACGGCTTCGACGACGGCGTCTACCGGCTGACCCAGATTGCGCACGACACGAAATATCAGGGCACGCCGGTGCTTTTCTCATGGGCGTCGAGCGGCAAGACGACCGGCTACATCTACGACAAGGACAGCTCCACCGCCGCGCGCGACGACCTCGAGGCGACGCTGAGGATGCTTGCCAAGACGCGCGCCAAAAGCATCGACATCATCGCCCATTCGATGGGGACCTGGCTGACGATGGAAGCCTTGCGCCAGCTCGCCATCACCGGCGACCGCGATCTCGGCGGCAAGCTCGGCTATGTCATCCTCGCCTCGCCCGACATCGACGTCGATGTCTTCAAGAAGCAAATGATCCGCTACGGCAAGCCCGACAAGCCGTTCGCGATCCTGCTTTCTGGCGACGATCGGGCGCTCAAGCTGTCCAGCCTCATTTCCGGCGACAAGCCGCGCGTCGGCGACTACGGCAACGCGGCCGATCTTGCGAGCTACGGCGTAGTCGTTGCGGATCTGACCAACACCAAGGGCGGCGACCGTTTGAACCACGCCAAGTTCGCCGACAATCCGGTCCTGGTGCAATTGCTCGGCGACCGGCTGCGCACCCCGGCGGCCCTGCGGGCGGACGAACCTCAAGGGGCCGGGTTGGACAATATCGGCCAAGGTCTCGGCAAAGCCGTGGGATCAGTGGCCGAAGTGGTGATCACCACGCCGTTCAAGGTGCTGACCATCGCCACCGGCGGCGAGTGATCGGCCAACGGCGACCCTCTCACACGAAAAGATCGACCTTCTGGAACGTCGTCACGTCGACCAGTCCGACGTCGGAGATTCTCAGCTCCGGGATCACCACCAACGCCAGCAGCGAGTGCTGCATGTAGGCGTTGTTCAGCGAGCAGCCGACCTTGCGCATTGCTTCCGTCAACTGCTCTGCCTTGGCCGCGACGATCTCGGCGCGCTCGTCCGACATCAGCCCGGCGATCGGCATTTCGACCAGCGCCAGTTCCTTGCCCTTGGAATAAAGCACCACGCCGCCGCCAACCTCGCTCAGCCGGTTGACCGCCAAGGCCATGTCCTTCTTGTTGGTGCCGACAACGATGATGTGGTGCGCGTCATGCGCCACGCTCGAGGCCATGGCGCAGTCTTCCACATAGCCGAAGCCGGACACGAAGGCGTTGGTGACGCCGCCCGTGCCCCTGTGGCGCTCCACCAGGGCGATCTGGCAGACGTCGTTGCGGCGGTCCATGGCGACCAGCCCGTCCTCGACCGGCAGATCGGCCTCCAGCGCCCGCGTCGGCGCCTGGTTCTCGATCACGCCGATCACGCGCGCCCGCACCTCGTTGGCGCCCTGGGGCGCGGCGATGTCGAAATCCGCCGCCCTGAGCTTCTTGCCGAGCTTGACCGTGTTCTTCGCCGTCTGCGGATAATCATACGCCGGAATGTCGATCTCGAGCTTGCCGGCCTTCGCCAGCCTGACGCCGCGGCTATAGACCTCGTCGATTGCCATCTGGGTCAGGTCGGAGACGATCAAGAGATCGGCCAGCCGCCCCGGCGCGATCGAGCCGATCTCGCGCTCCAGCCTGAAATGCTGCGCGGTGTTGAGCGTCGCCATCTGGATCGCCGTCACCGGCTTCAGGCCCTGGCTGATGGCGTGCCGCACCACGCGGTCCATATGCCCCTCATGCACCAGCGTGCCGGAATGGCTGTCGTCGGTGCACAGGATGAAGTTGCGCGGATCGATGCCGCCTTCGGTTACCGCCTTGATCTGCGCCGCGACATCGTACCAGGCGGAACCAAGCCTCAGCATCGCCTTCATGCCCTGGCGCACGCGTGCGATCGCATCTTCCGCGCGCGTGCCCTCATGGTCGTCCTCGGCGCCGCCGGCGACGTAGCCGTGGAACGGCAGGCCGAGGTCGCGCGAGGCATAGTGGCCGCCGACCGTCTTGCCGGCCCTGACCGTTTCGGCGATCTCGCCCGACATCACCGGATCGTTGGCTACGACGCCCGGAAAATTCATCACCTCGCCGAGCCCGATGATATTCTCCCAGGTCATCGCCTCGGCGACGTCGGCGACCGTAAGCTCGGCCCCGGCATGCTCCAGGCCAGGTGCCGAAGGCACGCAGGACGGCATTTGCACATGGACGTTGATCGGCATCGCGACGGCCTCGTCATGCATCAGGCGGACGCCCGGCAGGCCCAGCACATTGGCGATCTCATGCGGGTCGATGAACATCGAGGTGGTGCCGTGCGGAATCACGGCGCGGCAGAATTCCGTCACCATCACCATGCCGCTCTCGACATGCATGTGCGCGTCGCAGAGCCCAGGCACCAGATAGCGGCCGCCGGCATCGACCACCTTGGTCCCCTGCCCGATGGCGTGGCTGGCATTCGGCCCGCAATAGACAAAGCGCCCGGCGGCGACGGCAATGTCGGTGCCGGGGATGATCTCGCCCGAATGCACATTGACCCAGCGCCCGTTGCGGATCACCAGATCGGCAGGCTTGCGCCCCATCGCGACGTCGACCAGATGCGTCGCCACCTCGGTCCAGGGTTTCGGCCTTGCGGCGCTCTTCGGCTTGGCATTCGTCATCGGCGGATCCTCTGCTTGCGGCCACTTTCGCAAATGTCGGCGCACGGAGCCAGAGCGGTTCAAACAGCTCTCGGGGAAAACGCCGCATATGTTGACTATTCCAGGCAAATGGCGATGCTCGCCGTCGAACCGACCCTTGCGAGGCAAAAATGACCGGTTTCTGGAAAGCGTTCGCCACCATCATCCTCTTCGTCGCATCGACCGCTCTCGCCACCGCCGAAGAGCGCTGGCAGACCTTGCCGGAGCCTGCTGCAATGCCCAAACCCGACGAAAGCGGCTACGCGCCGGTCAACGGCATCCAGATGTACTATGCCGTTTTCGGTAAGGGCGACCCGGTGCTGCTCATCCATGGCGGCCTCGGCCATGCCGATATCTGGGCAAGCCAGGTAGCGACCATGTCCAAGACCCACAAGGTTATCGTCGCCGACAGCCGCGGCCACGGCCGCTCGACCCGCACGGACGAGCCCTACGGCTACGATCTGATGGCCTCGGACTATCTGGCGCTGCTGGACTATCTCAAGATCGACAAGGCGGCGCTTGTCGGCTGGAGCGACGGCGGCATCATCGGCATCGACATCGCGCTTCATCATCCCGAACGGCTGACAAGGCTCTTCGCACAGGCGGCCAACGTCACCACGGACGGCGTCGACCCCGGCGTCCTGACCAACAAGACCTTCGCCGCTTACATCGAACGGTCAGGCCGAGACTACAAGAAGATGTCGAAGACGCCTGACCAGTATGACGCCTTCGTCGCGCAGGTCAGCCATATGTGGGAGTCGCAGCCGTCCTGGACCAAGGATCAGCTCGGCAAGATTACCACGCCGATCGCGATCGTCGCCGGCGACCATGACGAAGCGATCGAGCGCGAGCACACCGAATATATGGCCTCCGTCATACCGGGCGCGAAGCTGATCATCCTGCCCAACGCCAGCCATTTCGCCATGCTGCAGGCGCCGGACGAATACAGCCAGGCGGCGCTCGACTTCATCGACGCCAAATAGCCGGCGTGCGAACGAGCAAGACCTGTGCTCGCTCCTGACCATCCGGATCGGCGGAAGATGGCGCAGACGATCAGGTTCGCGATCTTCGTGGTATCGGCAGCCTTGGCCGGCGTGGCCTTCTTCACTTTGCGCTCATACTGGACATGGGTTGCGCCGCTTCTGATCTTCGTCGCCGGCACCCTGCTCGCCGAATACACCTTCAACCGGCTGGCATCGCCCGAGGAGAAGCGGCGCGACCTCGAAGATCGCGTCCGCAACCCACCGACGTAAACCACTGTTGCAGGAATGCAATTTCGCTTTGCGGCGAATAACGCTAGGTTGCGCCGAGGAGTCTTTCGAAACCGCCATTTCGGAGCGCTCGATGGGTCGCCTGACGCTTGCCAGTGCCGGCTTTTTCGCTCTGCTGTCCGGGCCGGCCTTGGCCGCGGACGCAGGCGCCGACTTGCCCATGACCGCGCCCGGCTTCGACTGGACGGGCTACTATGCCGGCCTCCAGGCCGGCTATGGCTGGGGTTCATCCGACATCTCCGGCACCGAAGGCGAGCCGTTCGGCGCTTCGCCCGATCTTGATGGCGGCTTTGTCGGCGGCCATGTCGCCGGCCTCTGGCAGTTCAACCAGGCAGTGATCGGCGCGCGGGCCGAGCTCGACTATTCCTCGATGGATGGTTCGGCCCTGCTCGATCCCGGAAATTCGGTCGGCACCGACATCAATTGGTTCGGATCGGTCAATGCGGAGGCCGGCCTGGCGGTCGATCGCTGGCTGATCTACGGCGTCGGCGGCGTCGCCTTCGCCGGCATCGAGACCTCGCAAGATGCCGGGCCCACCTTCGCCAAGACACGCGTAAGCGCCGGCTGGACGATCGGCGCCGGCGTCGACTATGCGCTGAGCAACAATATCGTCGTCGGCGCGCAGTACCGCTACTACGATTTCGGCAAGGAGCATTTCGACGCCCCGGACGACTTCTCGGATCGCGACCAGGACGTGAAGCTGCACACGCTGGGCGTGAACTTCAGCTACAAGTTCTGAATTGATGAGCGGAACGAAGGTGGCCGGCGCCCGCAGGGGGCGGGGGGAATGGGTAGGGCCTGATGGACGCCGGCCGCGGCGGATCAAGTCCACAGCGAGGACGACCGTAGCGAACGCCTCTAAAGGCGTAATTCCGCGATCACGCCACTATCCAGGGTCAGCCGAAACGGCCTTGTCGGCTGGCATGGCGGCCAAGCACTCAACCCCGGCGCCGCCGTCACTGCGCTTTTGAGTCAGCCGGCGTGAAGACGAGCGTCTGGGCACCCGATTGCCCTTGGCTACCACCCCAGGCGGACTATCCGAGAAAGATCGGCGATGTCGCCATAGATCATCGAACCTTTGACGAGAAAACACCTGCCGTTGAGGACCTCGAAGAGCCGGCTTGACGCGGTGCAAATCGGCGCGACCTTACGGTCCTTGGCTTCGGCATAGCCGACGCTGATCGCGAGGATAGCGATAACAATGAGAGTCGTTTTGCTCATACTTAACCCCTAAAGCCAACTGGCTCCCAGGGCTGCAAAACCGGGTTGCGCTCCCTTAAGTAGCATCGGGCCATGATGGGCTTCATCCTATCGATCGGAGACGTGGGCTCATCCATTTGCCGTAGGGCGCAAAAGACGGGTTCACCCCCGCACAGGCGGTGCGCCCTGATCAGCGCCCGCACTTCGGCCATATCGCCGGACGATCCAGCGTGCGCCGTCGGCGAAGCTGCGGCGAGCCGGCAGAGGCGACTGGCGTGGCTGCAAGAAGGCGCGGCGGTCGACATCCCTGGGGTCCCGTTTCACGACCTCCGATACACCGACACCTCCGCCCTGATCGCTGGCCGCCTCGACGTGGTTGCAATTAACTGCCGGCTAGGGCATGCGTCACTCGCGGTCACGCTGTCGGTCTACGCCGATTGTTCGAGAAGTCGGACGAAGGCGCGGCGGCGATCGAAGCTGCGATGAGAGCGGGCGCGGAACAACAGATCAGCCTTTGGTGCCAATCCGGTGCAAAATCTAGCCCGGAAGGCTAGACCTGTGTCGGCTTAAGTGCTTGAAATTGCAGCGCGCGGACGTGGCGGAATTGGTAGACGCAAGGGACTTAAAATCCCTCGATCTCTGATCGTACGGGTTCGATTCCCGTCGTCCGCACCACATTGAAATTGCTTGCTTATTCTATTCTATCTTTGGGGCCGGCTACCCTGACAAGAAGTCATTTGGGTAGCCGCTAGGGTAGCCAGGGGAGACGATACTGGATGGAAAGCAGGCCATTTCATCGAGTGTTCCACATGACCAAATGCGAGGCTGCAGTCCAGCAAAGCGAGACGGCCATCACTGCTTTCCATGTCGGCCAGTTCGCTGCCACAGTGACATTGGCCGGCGCTGCGGAATCGATGGCTCCGACCAAGACTGGCGGCTTATGGGAAATCATCCGAGACAACCCAAAACGTCCCTTCCCCGAAAAGGAATGGATCACGCAGCTAAACGGCACGCGCGATTGGCTGAAGCACAATAAAGCCGACTCCACACGTAACTTGGTGGCTTTCGAGGCCGGGTTGGCGATCCTGCGCGCGATGGACAAATGGGAGCCTTGGACGGCACCTCTGCTCGCGTTCAAGGATCTCTGGTTTTTAACGCCGAAACTGATGCGGCTCGAAGATTACGAGCCCGAATGAAGCCCGGTAGCCGAAGCCGATGTGCTGACGCCTGGATCGCCATCGGGCGATAGGAAGCGCCCGCTACGTTGCCGCAGCGAGCGCTCCAGTGGCCCCTCGCCGGCAGGACGGTACGCCTCGCTAAGATGGATAATAAGCGCGCCCTAGTTGAAGCGCCGCATATTAGAGCCGCGTGACTTTTCTGCCACTAGACACCGGAAGGCCCCGGAAGCCAAAGCCGTCGGGCCTCAGAGATGCAGCGAAAACTAGGTAACCGTTAATTGGAACACATTCCCCGGCCGCGATGTTGGGTAGGTTAGAGGGACGCGAAACCCCACCGCCGGACGACGCCGATGAATACGTGGAGAACTTCGGTCGAGATCGAGGAACTTGAAAATAGGCATTATGTGCGCGTCATCGAGGACGGCACGGTCAGCATCAAGGGCTTCGGTTCTCAGTCAGAGGCCAAAACCTTTGCCAACAGCGAACGCGTGCGGCTCGGGCTTGGCACGCCTCTCAAAAAATAAGCGCAGCCACCTGAGTAGCGGCCTAGGATTTCTTGTCGCCATTTGGATTTGGTGCCGGAGCCTCTCGCACGTCTCGCGGTGCCGGATCGACATGGTCGGGCTCTGGCGAGCAATGATCGGGGTCGGCGGGATCGTCCTTTGTCGGCTTTTGCTTCGGCAAGGGACGCTTGTCCCGTTGGTTCTGCATTCGCGCGCGCTCCTTTCCCGCTGAAAACCGGGCAGACGCGCTGTTTGTTCCAGAAAACTGAGAGGGGCCATGAAGCGAGGCCACCGGGCGCTTCCTCGTATTTTAGCAAAATGTGAAACAAAGCGATTTCGCCAGCGTTTTAAGCTCCACGAAGGAGCCTTCCAGCATGGATCCGGCTACAGCAGCGGTCATGGTTTTGCTTTTGTGCGGCCCAGGCGATGCATCTATCTGTAAACCGGTCAATACGGCGCCACGGGTGTTCGCATCGCTCGGCGAATGCCGTTCCTCGTTGGCAGCTGAACTCGCTGGCGACGCCAGCGGAAGAATGATCGGCCGATGCAAGGTGATCGATCCGACTGTCACGGGCTCCCTGCCAGCCGGCTATACGACAGTTACGGTTACGCATGGCGGCGACACTGTCAGGTATATTGTTCCGCACAAGGAATAGCCCGGCCACCGAAGCAGCCGGGCCTTCAAGTGTCCGAAGGGGAGCTTTAGTTCATCGCAGAATGCGTCTCGCCGGTCAGCCGCCGCGCCTCTTGTCGGCCGAACGTATCGGCTGCCATGGCCTTCATCGTCTCGGCCGTTACGATAAACTTGGCCACACATGCGCCTTCCTGGCTGCCGTCATAGCCGCGCTGGTTCGTATAGTAGGAAATCCGGAACAGATTGGCCGCGATCTCCTCAACGCGTCCCACGCCCTGCACGAAGGTATCAAGCACGACGGCTGGTTCGATAAGGTCGCTCATGGCTGCACCGGCACAAGCAGGTGAACGATCTGAACGAACACGCGCCGTTGCTCTGGCGAGAGCTGGCGGAACAGCCGGAGGATTTCCATCTCTTTCGCGTTCATAGGCCCGCCTCCCGCTCAAGGAAAGCCAGCGCTGCGATTAAGGTGTTCTCCGCACTCCGAGAGGTTATGCACTTATCTGCAAGGGTGTAGCGGATCGCCTCTGCCACGCCACGAAGGCTCGTTGCTGGCGGGCAGTCCTTCCAAAGCCTGTGTGACGCCGGTCCGTAGGTTGCCTGAACGAAATCTTCTTCATTGGCGAATGTGATCATCCCGCCTGGGATTGCCTCGAATGCGGCCACCCCGGCGTAATACTCCGCGATCGTATCGGCGAGCGGGTCCGGTCCGGTGTCGCCGGGGTAAGGCTCAGGAAGCCGTGAGGCTGATACGCTCCCTTTTTCGCCTTGCGAGGGAATGGGTACTGCTACAGGTAGCGAAAATCCAGCGGCGCCGCTGAAATCGTCAAGCACTCCCCTTGCGGGGAAACAGCATTGCGCCGCATGTTGCTCTCCTAACGAGCAAAAAGGGGCAGCATTCTTGGTCAACGAAGACTCGCCGAAAGGGAAGCGCACTATTGATGGTGAGACAGTCGACCGAAAGGCCGGCGCCGGCTTCGAGCTTCCTGCTGAGCGTATCTTCCGTGAAGTGAAATTTCATCGTCATGGCGATCTCCGAAAATGAGGTCGCCGCACCGGTGAGGATTATATTCCTGATCTCTGGCCGATTGCCAAGAGGTACGTGATCACGCCATGTCCTTTTGAGGTAGAGATTAGCTATCTTGCATATGCGGCGGACCATGGTTCGCCAGGCCGGCGCCAGGGCTCAGGCAATTCTCCCCCACGAGAAAAGGCGCCGGTCACCTTAGCCCGCCGCGCGGGTGTGGGGGCACACCCAGCGGCGGGTTATCGGATTCTGCCGGTCCTCTTGACGAGGCGGAAGAGCCAGCGATGGACGGCCGCCCTGTCAGGCCTGGTCGGGATGCCAATCGCGCTCCACGCTCCGAATGATGGCCTCCATTTGCGGGATCATCCATCTGAGATAGGCGGTGTGGATCTCATCCGCCGGCGTGCGTCCAGCCTCGATGTCGACCAGAAGCTGCTTGTCGTCGGCCAGCTTGTTGCGCCACCAATCGATGATCTCTCTTCGCGCCCCAGGCATGAAGCCGCTTCCCAGCTTCCTAACGCTTCGGATATAGGCGCCTTGCCCTACCTGGCAATCACTCTGGTTGGTTCTGTCGCACGACTGAAGTCGTATAGGCAGGCGTATTGGTCCCTACAGTGAAACAACTTGCCCGATGCATCATTTGACAGAGCCGGCGAGCATCTGTCCCTTCGTTCGGCGGCATGAGAGAGTGAATAGGTGCCCGCCATCCCGTTGCCTGGGGTGACGGGCATCTGTTTTGTTGTCCTATTTTTGGCCGACTGAACTTGTGCCTGGCGGGGCGAAAAAACAGGTCCAACTAAAACTGTGATAGGCCTCGAAATTCATGTGTGGGGTCAACGGCCGATAGAACGTCAACAGGCGCTCGCAAATGTGATAGCGATCATCTGGCGAAGTCTGGACACGCTCTCTGGGAATAAACCACTCCGGCTCCTGGGGCTCGTTCAAGTAGAATGGGCGTGGCGGCCGCACGAAATAGCCGTCCTTTGTCATCCTGACGTAGCTTGAATCGATCGGGTGACAGTCTTTGCCCCCGCAGCAATCATGCTGGAGAACTGGGTCTGACTTACCCGTATACCAATCGTGGGCATCGGCATTGCCGAGCAGTGCGAGCCACGTCAATGCGAAATACCGCTTTGACTGCGTCATGGAAATCCCCTCGCAGCCTGCATAGCACATTAGCAATAGCTAATCTTCAGGCTGAAAGTTGTACTGGAAGCTGCAAAAGGTCGGTATCGAGAATACCCTCAGAGCACCAGGGACCGCGCGCAAACGTCTCCCAGCCCGCTCGAACATATTAGCCGATGCTTGCGAACCTATTACGCGGCGCCAGCATTGTATCGGCATGGCAAAAGGGCTTTCGCATCGGAGATGAGGTCGCCATCGCAGCGACTGTGCGCCGGCGCGTCACGGACGATTGCGTCAGCGTCTCGATCCCTTCCTATGGGTTCCCGCACTCGAGCTTCGGGTGGCGGCCATCCTTCGTTATGCGAAGGCATGCCCTGCGCAGCCTTGGTGACGGAGGACGGCCACTCAAGCCTTGATCGGATTGAGCTTCAGATGCTGGACCAGGATGATGGTCTTGGCATCGACGATGCGGCCGTCGGCAATGCCGGCCAGCGCCTCGTCGAGCGGCATTTCCAGAACCTCGATGTCCTCGCCCTCCTCCGGCGCTCCGCCGCCGTCGGAGATGCGGTCGGCCGGCGAATAGCGCGCGGTGAAGAACCAAAGCCGCTCCGTCACGGAGCCGGGGCTCATATAGGGCGCGAATAGCCGCTCGACGTTCTTCAGCCGGTAGCCGAGCTCCTCTTCCGCTTCCTTGCGGATGCAGGTTTCCGGATCGTTTTCGTCGAGCAGGCCGGCGCAGGCCTCGATGAGCGGCTCGCGATGGCCGGTGACATAGGCCGGATAGCGGAACTGCCGCACCAGGAGCACCGTCGAGCGCTGCGGATCGAAAGGCAGGATCACCGCGCCGTCGCCGCGGTCGTAGGTCTGGCGGGTCTGCGTTTCCCAACGCCCGTCGCGGCGCCGATAGTCGAGCACCGTCTTCTTGACCGCCCAGTCGTCGGACAGGACTTCTTCAGAGCGGATCCGGACGCGATCTTCCATGTGAACTCCGTGCTGCCGGCAAGCGTTATCGGCGAACAGGTGCCCCGCCGCAATCCTGGAAACCGACTGATCCAGCCAAGACTTCACCGGCTCGGTGTCTGGCGCGAAGTGCCACGGCTGGCCCTAGATAGCCGGTATCTCTCCCAGGAGCCCGTTTCATGCGCACGTCAGTCGCCGCTCCGGGCCCGATTCGCGTCCCTCGCCCCATGCCCGGGCCGCCAAGGCCTCCAACAGGAAGCCTTGGGAAGGCCGGCGGCCCCCCTGCAGCCCGGCGAGGATCCCTGGCAGACTGTTTCGGCCTCGGCCATTGCCTATGACACCGGGTGGAATGTACCGCATGCGCTGGACGAGGGAGAGATCCAGCAAGTCATCGTACGTTTCGCCGAGGCGGCGGCGCGGGCCGCGCGCGCCGGCTTCGACTTCATCGAGTTGCATGCCGCTCACGGCTACCTGATCTTCCAGTTCTTGTCGCCGCTCTCCAACCAGCGCACCGACCGCTGGGGCGGCTCGCTGGAAAACCGCATGCGTTTCGCCGTCGAAATCGCCAGGGCGGTGAAGAAGGCCGCACCGGACCTGATGCTCGGCGGGCGCCTTTCAGTGAAGGAATGGGTCGATGGCGGCTTCGACGTCGAAGAGGCGATCGAAGTGGCCAAGGCGCTGAAGGCGGAAGGCGTCGCCTATCTCTGCTGTTCAAGCGGCGGCAATTCGCCATTGCAGAAGCTGCCCGGCGGTCCCGGCTACCAGGTGCATCTGGCGGAAGCGGTGCGCAGGGGCGCCAACATCCCGACGCGCGCCGTGGGCCTGATCGACGACCCCAGGCAGGCCGAGGCGATTCTGGCCGATGGCCGCGCCGACATGGTGGCGCTGGCGCGCGCCTTCCTCGCCGATCCGCGCTGGGGCTGGCGCGCGGCGGCGACGTTCGGCGAGGAAATCCGTCCGGCGCCGCAGCTGGCGCGCTCGGTGACGACGATGCAGCACTGGATGAAGGCGGCCGGCTGAGCGGCTGTTTCCACAGGTGACGCACGGGCTGAGACCTTTGGGCGCAGGGGTACCGCCACGATTGCAACCAAATTGGCCGTTTTGCGTTGGCGGCCATGACAGACAGCAAGCCGTTTGAAAAGCCGGTGGTGGTCGAGCTCGGCCATGTCGGCAAATATCGCCAAATAAGCAGCACCCGCGAAGCCGCCGAGTGCCTGATGACCGTTTGGCCGCTCAATCGCGGACAGCGGCATCGTGATGCTCTCGACACTTGCCTCAAGGCGCTGGAAGGTTATCGTTCGACAGCGGACGCACGCCGCGCCCTGATAGAGGCTGCCAGGGAATCGGAGGTGCTGGTTCCTGAAGACAGGTTGCCCGACGGAAAGCTGCACTGAGCAATTGCAGGAGAAGTGTGAAGCGGTTCTCCGTCCGGAATTGCGTGAAAACAATTAGAGCAGGTCGGCGATTACGACAGACGCTGAACTGGTCTGGCAGGCTAGGGTTTCTCGACCGGAGGATTCTATGGCGAAACTGATGTACAAAATTGTCGAGCATGACGGCGGTTGGGCCTACAAGGTCGGCTCAACTTTCTCGGAAACATTTCCCACGCACCAGGACGCGCTGCGCGCCGCCGAGATTGCCTCGGCAGAGCAGCAGATCGCTGGCGCCACGGACGGTATCCAGTATGAGGATTCCGAGGGTGTCTGGCATGACGAACTGGCCGATGGCCGCGACCGGCCGCAGACCGAGGTCTCCGACTAGTGTTTTGATATCCGCGCCGCGACCGACCATGCCCCTGCCTCCATGTCGGCCGCCGGCGGAGGCGTCGAGTATTTGCCGCAATACTGATCGTTGACGTTCATCCCGGCATTGGCATCGGGCCCGGGAGTGTTGGAAGCACATGGGCCGACAGGACCGGGATTGCCAAGGCTGTTGAGGCCCGTGGCCTCGCTGTCGGAGCGGATGCTGCCGGTGGTGGAAGGATCGACTGGCACCCGTTCGTTCGAGACCGGGCGATCATGGTGCCACCACGACCACATGTCCGAGGATTGCGCCATTGCCGAGGTTGCCATGCCCAGCACGAGCGCGGATGTTGCAAGAGCTTTCACAAGCATCGGATACTCCATTCGTTTGGTCGCCAAGGGCGACGCGAATGAAACCCTGGGTTGGGGGCGAAAGTTCCAAGGAAAAATCGTGACGAGACAAGATGTTCGACACGTTTGTGTGACGAGGCCGTGAGTTTCCGCAAGATTAGACTTGGCTGAAATTCAGGTGATACCAGCGAATGCACGTTCGGCTACGCGCTGAATGAAAGCAACCACCCGTTCCGGCTCCACGAATTGCGGCATGTGCCCGAGCCCCTGAACCCGTTCGAAGTCGAGCTGCTTGATCCTGCCCGGCATCGGATCGCCATGCGCCGCGATGCCGATGACCCGGTCATCCGCGCCGAACAGAATGCCGGCCGGCATCACGATCTCGCCATAGCGCTGTTCCAGGCGGCCCAGATCCTCTTCCACCGCCACGAAATCGGTTGAGGTCGCATGGAAATGGGCGGGCCGCAGACCGAGCCACCCGCCTCCGACGATCATGTAGTCCCCGGGCACGGCTTGCGGCGAGAAGATGAATTTCATCGTCGGTTCCGCATATTTCAGGCTGACCGGTATCGCTACCGTACGGGCCAAGACCCGGCGCCACAGGCGCGAGGGAACATAAAGCAGGTCGAATTTCTGGCGCGCCCTTGCTTCCAGATGCGTCAGCGGCGCGAGCAGCGCGATGCCGGAAATCGCCGTCGGATGCTCGATCGCGAGCGCGAGCGCGACGGCGCCGCCCAGCGAATGGCCGACGACCAGCGGCCTTTCCAGCCCGAGTTGCTCGATGAAACGCCGCACCACTTCCGCCTGCTCTGGCAGACGGCCGCTCGCACCGCCTGCCCGCACCGAATATCCCGAGCCCGGCCGGTCGAGCGCGATCAGCCGATAGCCGGCGCCGAAGCGTCCGAACAGCGTCTGCCGGAAATGGTGGAGCTGCGCGCCGAGGCCGTGCAGGAAGACGATCGGCCTGCCCTCGCCTTCCTCGACATAGTGGATACGGTTGCCGTCGATCTCGATGAACTTGCCGCAAGCCGGCACCAGCCTTTCGGCCCTGGCCGCGATCCGCCATGTCGCCAGCATGAAGCCGAGCACGGCAACAATCGCCGCAACGAGCAGGCCGCCGACCAGCCACGACAAAACCGATATCAGCATCTTTGCACCCCGGCCGGACCGGCGCACCTTACCCGCTACCGTATCTGCCACAAGAGCCCACCCTGCCTGCGCATTGCAGCCGGCCGGCCGCCGCGTTATCTCAGGCGACCTGCAGCCGGAGTGAGCCATGTCTGAAATCGTTACCGCCGCCATGCTCGTGATCGGCGACGAGATCCTCTCCGGCCGTACCAAGGACAAGAACATCGGCCATCTCGCCGATATCATGACGGCGATCGGCGTCGATCTGAAGGAAGTGCGCATCGTTCCCGACGAGGAGGACGAGATCGTCGCCGCCGTCAACGCGCTGCGCGCCCGCTACAGCTATGTCTTCACCACCGGCGGCATCGGCCCCACGCATGACGACATCACCGCCGATTCGATAGCCAAGGCCTTCGGCGTGCCTTGCGAATACGATGCCAAGGCCTATGCCATGCTCGAAGCAAGCTATGCGCAACGCGGCTTCGAGTTCACTGAGGCGCGCAAACGCATGGCGCGGATGCCGCGCGGCGCCGACCATATCGACAATCCGGTATCGATCGCGCCGGGCTTCCGCGTCGGCAACGTTCACGTGATGGCGGGCGTGCCGTCGATCTTCCAGGCGATGCTCGACAATGTGGTGCCGATGCTGAAGACCGGCACCAGGATGCTGTCGGCCACGGTGCACTGCCCGTTCGGCGAAGGCCTGGTCGGCGGACCGCTGGCCGACATCCAGAAGGCGCATCCAGACACCATCATCGGCTCCTATCCGAAATATGGCGACGGCAAGTTCTGGACCGAGCTCGTGGTGCGCGCCCGCAGCGAAGCAGCTCTCGAGGCCGCGCGCAAGGACGTCGAGGCCATGGTGGCGGGCCTGTCGGCCGCGAGCTGAGCTCCCGGAACCAGAAGGCGCGCGCCGACGTTTCTGGCACGGCACTTCGTGCCGGCCATTTGATGGCCGGAGGCGCGCTTGGGCCGACCAATTTGAGAGCCGGAGGCGCGTTAGTGCCGAATTTGAGAGCCGGAGGCGCGCTTGCGCCGACAAACTGAGGGACCGGTCATGCGCTTCAAGACCATCGTCGCCATTCTCCAGAACGAGCAGGACGCAGAGCGCGTGCTCGACTGCGCCATCCCGCTTGCAGAGCGGTTCGAGAGCCACCTCGTCGGCATCCATGGGGAAGCGCTTCCGGTCCCCTATACGTCGGCAACCGGTTTCCCCGACACGGAATTCCTGCAGGTCTCGGCCGAGATGAACAAAGAGCGCGCCGACAAGCTGCAGGCGGTGTTTCTCAGGCGCATTGAGGATTCCGGCCTGTCCTTCGAGTGGCGCAGCCTCGAAAGCTTCTCCGGCGACAGCGCGCTGACCGGCATTTCGAGCGTGCGGGCGGCTGACCTGATCATCGCCGCGCAGCGCGATACCGGAGGCGATCCGGGCGCTGATGTCGACACGCTGGTCTACGACGCAGGCCGGCCGGTTCTTGTCGTTCCGCATGCCGGGCCGCTCGTCACCACCTTCAGGCGCGTGCTGCTCGCCTGGAACGGCAGCAAGGAGGCGGCCCGCGCCGCGTTCGACGCCCTCCCCTTCATCAGCGAGGCGGACAAGACCGACATTCTCGTCATCGATCCGCCGGAGACGCTCGACGAGGCTCCCGAGGCGGCGGGTGCCGAGATCGCGGCTGCCTTGTCGCGCCATGGCGCCAATGTCAGCGTTTGCGTGCAGAAATCGGGGGGAACCTCGGTCGACGACCTCATCCACGAGAGGATTGCCGAATCCGGCGCCGATCTGCTGGTGCTCGGCGCTTACAGCCATTCCTGGCTGCGCCAGCTTCTGTTCGGCGGCGTCACCCGCACCGTGCTGCGCACGGCAAACGTAGCGGTCTTCCTGTCGAGATAAGCATGTCTCCCGAAAGTGGGCGCCGGTTTTCGGGGTCAAGAGACATGCTTGGATCAAAAAACGTAAAACGCACCCCTGATTTAAGCGGCCTGCTTTGAGTCCACAGCCATCGCTGAATCCCACCTTGCCAAGGCTGGCGCTTTCCGGCTAATTCCGCCTGCATTCCAATGTTCCTGCGCGCCGAGGCGCGCGCTTGCGGAGTGCGTGAACCATGTCTCTTCCCGAAAAAGCCTTTCCGGTCTCCTGGGACCAGTTCCACCGCGATGCCCGCGCGCTCGCCTGGCGGCTTTCCGGCACCAACAAAGGCCAGTGGAAGGCGATCGTCTGCATCACCCGGGGCGGCCTGGTGCCGGCCGCCATCATTTCGCGCGAGCTTGGCATCCGCGTCATCGAGACGGTTTGCGTCGCCTCCTATCACGACTACACGAGCCAGGGTCAGCTGCAGGTGCTGAAGGAAATCTCCCCTTCGCTTCTTGCCGATGACGGCGCCGGCGTGCTCATCATCGACGACCTCACTGACACCGGCAAGACGGCCGGCATCGTGCGCGCCATGATGCCGAAGGCGCATTTCGCCACCGTCTACGCCAAGCCGAAAGGCAGGCCTCTGGTCGATACATTCGTCACCGAGGTCAGCCAGGACACCTGGATCTACTTCCCGTGGGACATGGGCTTCACCTACCAGAAGCCGATCGCCGACGATCACGCCGGTTGAGTGACCGCCATATCTTCCACAGAAACAGGCCGCGAAGGCGCGCCCCTGCCGTAGAATTGCGGTTCATGGGCGCAACTACTTGGTGAGATCGACTTTTTCTGGGGGATTTTCCAGAACGAGTGAAGTTTTTTACTTTTAAACCTCATAATTCGCCGTAAGATTCGTAAGGTGGCAAACGATTCTGGAGGCTGGAGCAGCTTCTTCGATGTTGACGAGGCCGACGACGCACAACCAAATGGCCGAAAGAGTCCGCAGACTCTTCGGCACGGCGCCTTGCCGCCTGCAGGTTGCTGCCTTGCCTTGGCGAGAGAATGAGAACGGCGTCGAGATCATGCTGATCACCAGCCGCGATACCGGGCGTTGGGTGCTGCCGAAAGGCTGGCCGGAAGCCAGGGAGCCTTTATGCGAAGCCGCCGCCCGCGAAGCGGGCGAAGAAGCGGGATTGCGCGGCACCGTTTCGCATCTCGAAGCCGGCCGCTATTTCTACGGCAAGGTCCTGGCATCCGGCGAGGAAGTGCCTTGCGAGGTCCTGGTATTCCCGCTCAAGGTCGACCGCGTTGCCGACCGCTGGAAGGAAAAGCGCGCGCGCACCCGCAAATGGGTCGGCTGCGCCGAGGCCGTCCGCATGGTCAACGAGCCCGATCTTTGCCAGATCATCGCCTATTTCTGCGCTGACCCTCACAAATTCGCCTGAGTCATCAATTATTTGTGCGCTTGGTGGGCAAACCGCGCGTTGCCGAGCAGGCGCACCGATGATTTGCTTGCCGATGAAATGGCGATTCGGCTAACGGCATCGATTGATGACGAACTCCACGCAGCCACTCGAAGAGAACTCCGGCGAACACCGGCGCGAGCATCGCCAGCGCGTGCTCAAGGGTGGGACGATCATCACCAGCATCCAGAATTCCGAGGTCAGTTGCACGGTGCGCAATCAGAACCCCGGAGGCGCCGAACTGAAAGTCGCGCCGGAATCGCGCGTCCCCGATCATTTCCTGCTCTATGTTCCGCTCGATGGCGTGGCCTATCGGGCGGAAGTCCGCTGGCGCCGCAATGACCGCGTCGGCGTCAAGTTCACCGGCACGGAGCCCAAGCCCAGGCTCCATTACGGCTGACGGTCTGCCGGCGAGGCAGGAAGGCACCCGGCCGAAGCCGGATGCCATTCGTCTCACATGACGAGCCCTTTGGTCAGCTCCAGCGCCTGGCGCTCGAACAACCGCCGGTAGATGCCGCCGTTCAGCCGGATCAGCTCGTCATGCGATCCTTCCTCGACGATGCGGCCGCGATCGAAGACCAGCAGCCGGTCGAGCGCCCTGACCGTCGAGAGCCGGTGTGCGATGACCAAGGTCGTGCGCCCGACCATCAGCCGCTCCATCGCCTTTTGGATGAGCACTTCCGACTCGGAATCGAGGCTGGATGTCGCCTCGTCCAGGATCAGGATGCGCGCATCGGCCAGGAAGGCGCGCGCGATCGCCACGCGCTGGCGCTCGCCGCCCGACAGCTTCACGCCGCGTTCGCCGACCAGGGTTCCGTAACCCTTGGGCAGGTTGGCGATGAAGTCGTGCGCGCTGGCGAGTTTCGCCGCGTGCTCGATCTCTGCCTGGGTGGCGCCCGGCCTGGCATAGGCGATGTTCTCGGCCAGCGACCGGTGGAACAGGATCGGCTCCTGCTGGACGATGGCGATCTGGCTGCGCAGCGATGCCTGCGTAACTTGTGCGATATCCTGGCAGTCGATCAGGATCCGGCCCGCATTCACGTCGTAGAGGCGCTGGATCAGCTTGACGAAAGTCGTCTTGCCCGATCCCGAATGCCCGACGAGTCCGATGCGTTCGCCCGCCGCGATCTCGACCGAGAAGTCGCGATAGAGCGGCAGCCGGTGGTTGCCGTAGTGGAACGTCACCTTGTCGAACGCGATGCGGCCTTTGGTGATCCGGATCGGCGCCGCGCCGGGCCGGTCCTCGATGCCGAGCGGCTCCGACTGGAAGTCGACCAGTTCCTCCATGTCGTTGATCGAGCGCTGCAGGTTGCGGATATGCGTGCCGATATCGCGCAGATAGCCTTGCAGGACGAAGAACGAGGTCAGCACGAAGGCGATATCGCCGGCGCTCGCCTGGCCCCATGTCCAGAGCATGAGCGCGAGGCCGATCACGGCTGCCCTCATCAGGAGCAGCATCGTGCCTTGCGTGGTGCCGTTGAGCGTGCCGCGCACCCAGGTGCGGCCCGTGCGCAGGCGCCATTTGGCGACCACGCGGGCAAACCGCGCTTCCTCGCGAAGCTCGGCGCCAAAACCCTTGACGACCGCGTTGCAGCTCACCGCGTCGGCCAGCGCCCCGCCGAGCCGCGTGTCCCAGCTGTTGGCAAGGCGTGCCGCCGGCGCGACATAGCCGAGCGACAGCATGGCGGTGACGGCGATGAACAGCACCGAGCCGACGGCGACCAACAATCCCATCATCGGCCAGAACCAGCCGAGCAGCAGCGTCGACCCGACGAGCATGACGAGCGACGGCAGCAGCGCGATCAGGATCGTGTCGTTGAGCAGGTCGAGTGCCCACATGCCGCGCGTGATCTTGCGCACGGTCGAGCCGGCGAAGCTGTTGGCGTGCCAATCCGTCGAAAAACGCTGGACGCGGTGGAAGGCGTCGGCGGCGATGTCCGACATCATCTTCAGCGTCAGTTCGACGATCCACATGAAGGCGACATTGCGCAGCACGACGCCGCTGAGCGCCAGCGCCATCAGGATGGAGAACGCCGTCGTTGCGGCGTGCCATGCCACCTCGTCGGCGCCTGCGCTGCTGGCGACCGCGTCGACCAGGCGGCCGGAGTAGAGCGGCGTCAGCACGTCGGCGAGCGTCGAGAGCAGGAATGCGCCCACGATGAGCGACAGCCGCCACGGCTGGCGGCGCCAGTGACTGAACGTGAATCCGAGCACGCTGCGGAAGGCGCTGGCGCGCAGATCGATCTTGAAACGAGCCATGATGTCATCCGGGCGCAGACAGGCCCGGTCCCGGTAAAGTCAAAATTGGAAACCCGCGGCGGCGCCTTTTGGCGACTGGGAATGCGGAGGTTCGGTATGGGTGGGGCGCCCGCCTGAAGGCGGCGACCGGCAGCGGCAAAGGCCCGCTCTGCATCTGGCTGTCCGAAGGGGCTTCGGGCGGCCGGTGCAGACCTAGGCTTCGCGGCCTCGCATAACGATGTCAAATCCTGGCATACGGTCCTCCCGGAAGGGAATCGCGGAGAGGCTCTTATAGGGATGCTTCGATCGGCCGCCAAGGCGAACCGTTGTCAAAAACAAATCTGGCTCAACCACTGAGACGATTTTGCAACAATGCTATCTGCGCGTGTGCCTAGCCGCGATCGCGGAACCGGTTGGTGATCGGGTAGCGGCGGTCGCGGCCGAAATTCTTCCTTGTGATCTTCACGCCCGGCGCCGCCTGCCGGCGCTTGTACTCCGCTATGTAGAGCAGATGCTCGACGCGCGTCACCGTCGCCCGGTCATGGCCGCGCGCGACGATGTCGTCGACGCCCATCTCGTTCTCGACCAGGCATTCGAGGATGTCGTCCAGCACCGGATAGGGCGGCAGCGAATCCTGATCGGTCTGGTTCTCGCGCAGTTCCGCCGACGGAGCCTTGTCGATGATGTTCTTCGGGATCACCTCGCCCGACGGGCCGAGGGCGCCCGGCGGCACATGCGTGTTGCGCCAGCGCGACAGCGCATAGACCTGCATCTTGTAGAGGTCCTTGATCGGGTTGAAGCCGCCGTTCATGTCGCCATAGAGCGTGGCATAGCCGACCGACATTTCACTCTTGTTGCCGGTGGTGACGACCATCGAGCCGAATTTGTTGGAGATTGCCATCAGGATCGTGCCGCGCGCACGGCTCTGCAGGTTTTCTTCGGTGATGCCTTCCTGGGTGCCCTCGAAAAGCTGCGTCAGCGCATGCTTGAAACCTTCGACCGGCTCGGAGATCGGCACGATGTCGTAGCGGCAGCCGAGCGCGCGGGCGCAGTCCTCGGCGTCCTTCAGCGAGTCCTTCGAGGTGTAGCGATAGGGCATCATGATGGTGCGCAGCCGCTCCTCGCCGAGCGCATCGACGGCCAAGGCCGCGCAGATCGCCGAGTCGATGCCGCCGGAGAGGCCGAGCACCACGTTCTTGAAGCCGTTCTTGTTGACGTAGTCGCGCAGGCCGAGCATGCAGGCGCGGTAGTCGGCCTCCTCGCGGTCGGGGATTTTCGACATCGGCCCTTCCGAGCAGGCCCAGGTCTCGCCTTTTCTCTTCCAGGTGGTGACGTCGACCGCCTCCTCGAACTGGCTCATCTGGAAGGCAAGCGTCTTGTCGGCGCCGATGGCAAACGACGCGCCGTCGAAGATGAGCTCGTCCTGGCCGCCGAGCTGGTTGGCGTAGATCATCGGCAGGCCGGTTTCGATGACCTGCCGGATGACGACCTGGTGGCGGACGTCGATCTTGGCGCGGTAGTAGGGCGAGCCGTTCGGCACAAGCAGGATCTCGGCGCCGCTTTCGGCCAGCGTCTCGCAGACCGCGATGTCGCCCCAGATGTCCTCGCAGATCGGGATACCGATGCGCACGCCGCGGAAATTCACCGGCCCTTGCAGCTCCGGTCCGGCCTGGAAGACGCGCTTTTCGTCGAACTCGCCATAGTTCGGCAGGTCGAGCTTGTAGCGCTCGGCAATGATCTTGCCGCCGTCGGCGAAGACGATCGAATTGTGCGTGCCCGACTTGCGCTTCAGCGGCGTGCCGATGATGACGCCGGGACCGCCGTCGGCGGTATCCTTGGCGAAATCCTGTGCCGCCTTTTCGCAGGCTTTCAGGAAGGCCGGCTTCAGCACCAGGTCTTCCGGCGGATAGCCGGCGAGGAACAGCTCCGTATAGAGCACCAGGTCGGCGCCCTGGCGTGCCGCGTCCGCCCTCGCCTCGCGCGCCTTGGCGAGATTGCCGGCGACTTCGCCGACAGTCGGGTTCAATTGGGCGACAGCGATGCGCAGGATGTCTGGAGCGGTCTGGATCATGTACCGGGTTTAGCGTGGCGGAAATTGCCGGGCAATGGCGATTGCTTGTGCCAACTAGGATCGATCGTTTCGATCGTATCCCGATCGATCGTTTCGATTGTATCCCGATCGATCGTTTCGATAGCGGTATCTCGCCGATCAGGCCTAGTCGTTCATGTACTCGCTTAGCGCTTCCACGGAGCGGTTCTCACCGATCGACATCGCCAGGATGCGCGAGATGTGCCGTCGCGGCAGCCCGCTCTCGGACGACCATTGGTTGATCTGGGCCTGGATCTTGTCGAGATCCCGCTTGGACGTCGGGCTTTCGGCGATGTCTAGGCCGGCGTCGCGCAGCGCTGCCGCCATGTCGGCCGAGATGACGAACGTGTCCCACTCCAGCCAGCGCAGGAAATACTGGCCGGTATTGCCGCCAAGCCGGCTGCCATGCTTGCCGAGATAGGCGGTCAGTCCGACCTGGTCGTCGGCCGGCCATTGGGCAAGGAACTTGCCGAAGCTGCCATGTTCCTTCGAGACGCGGTCGACGAAGGCGGCATTGTCCCGAACGGATTTGATCTTCTGCGGATTGCGCACGATGCGCTTGTCGGATGCCAGCTCGTGCCAGAAATCGTCCGGCTGGAACAGGAGCCGCTTTGGCTCGAAACCGAGGAACGCCTCCTCGAAGCCCGGCCACTTCTGCTCGATGACGCGCCAGACGAAGCCGGCGGCAAAGATCCGCTCGGCCATGGTGGAGAGGATGCGGTCATCGGGAACTTTCGCCACCGCGGCATTGTCGGGCATCGGTCCAAGCAGCGACGCCAACGCCTCTTCACCGCCCTTGCGCTTTGCCGCCCGGGCACGAATTTTCTGGAAATCGGCCATCTCCGCCCTCGCCTGTTCAGACCAATCTATCACTTCCCGTCCAGGCCGGTACCCTCTACCTCTCCTCTATGAGCAATTCCGGGAAAGGCGCGCCGCGGTTTTCCGTCTGGGATGCGTAGAAGCAAATATGCAAGCGTGGCGACGGAGAGGACGATGAACAAGACGGTCGAGGATCTGGCGAACCGCTGGCTGAAGCAAAAGCCAGACGGTCTTAGCGCCCTCGAGAGCCGGGTGCTGCAAAGCGCTATCGATCGCACGACCGTCACCAGCGACACCAACAAGGCGGTCGCCTTTCACCAGACCTTTGGCGATCGTGTCGCCGACACCATCGCCAGAATCGGCGGTTCATGGTCCTTCATCCTCGGCTTCATCGCCTTTCTGATCCTATGGACCTTCGGCAATGTCTGGCTTCTGACGCGCGACGCGTTCGATCCGTATCCCTTTATCTTCTTGAACCTGGTGCTCTCCATGATCGCCGCGCTGCAGGCGCCCGTGATCATGATGTCGCAGAACCGCCAGACCGAACGCGACCGCATCGACGCCGCTCATGATTACCAGGTCAACCTGAAGGCGGAGATCGAGATCATGGCCCTGCATGAGAAGCTCGACGAGTTGCGCCACAGCGAGATCATCGGCATGCGCGACGAGATCCTGCGCATGGCCGAGCAGATCAGGCGGATCGACGAGAAGCTGTCGGCGCGATCGGCAAGCTGATGAGCGAGGCCATCCACCGTCTCATCGAGCAATACGGGCTGGTCGCGGTCTTCCTCGGCTGCGTCGCCGAAGGCGAAAGCGCCGCCATCCTCGGCGGCTTCTTCGCCCACCAGCAGATATTCGTGCTCTGGCAGGCGTTCCTGGCCGCGTTCCTCGGCGCTTTCGCCGGCGACACGTTCTTCTTCACCCTCGGCCGCAGCTTTGCCGATCATGCCTATGTCGTAAGGCTGCGCAAGCGGCCGGGCTTCCGCCGCGCCTACCGGCTGCTCAACACCCATCCCAACATCTTCGTGCTGACCAACCGCTACGTCTACGGAATGCGCCTTGTCGGCGGCATCGCCGCCGGGCTGTCGACCGTATCGGTGCCGCGCTTCGTCATCCTCAACGCCATCTCGTCGGCGATCTGGGCTGCTTTGTTCAGCACCGTCGGCTACGTCTTCGGATTGGGCGCGGAGCGCATGGTCGGTCAGGCGTTCGCCCGTCACGAGCGGCTGCTCATCGCTCTGGCCGTAGGGCTCATTGTCGCTATCGCCGCCTGGCTGGTTGCTCACCACTTGGCCGGGCGCGAACGCGCCAAGGACGCGCGGGAGGATCAGGCGGGTTCATAAAGCCGCGTTCGTGGCGCAGGATCAGATGGGCGCGCCGATGAGGCGCTCGACAATGGCGATGCCCCAGACCCCGGCGGCGATCGCAATCGAAATCAGCACCGCCAGCGAGCCGCAATCCTTGGCAAGTTGGATGTCGATGTGGAACTCGCGGGAAATAGCGTCGCACGCCGCCTCGATGCCTGTGTTGAGCACCTCGACCATGATCAGGAGCAGAACCGCGCCGATCAGCAAGGCATAGCCGCGCCAGGATACCGAGATGAACCAACCGGCCGGCAGGGCCAGCGCAAGCAGCAACAATTCCTGCTGGAATGCCTTTTCATGGGCAGCCAGCTTGCGGAAAGCCCGCACCGAATTGATGAAAGCGTCGATCAGCCGCTGCATGCCCAGCCCCGTTTCGAGTAACCGTCAGGGGATATCGCAACGGCCGGATCAAGGGAATAAGGCAGCCGCCCCAAAATTCACTCGTCCGCGACCTTTATCGACGGTGTCGACTTCTCGAATTGCGGCAGTCCGTCGTCGATGGCGTAGTAGTCTCCCTTGTCGCCGACGAAGATATGGCTTTCGGCCGAAAGACCCGTCGGCTTGTCGAACGAGCCGGCCATGATCGAGATGGTGTCCAGCTCGCTGTGCTTCCAGAACATCACCGAACCGCAACTGCGGCAGAAGCCGCGTTTGGCAGCGTCCGAAGCGCCGTACCAGCTGAGCGCGTCGGCTCCCTCTATGTCGATCTCGGCATCTTTTGAGGAGGTCGCGGCGACGAAATGGCCGGTCTGCTTGCGGCATTGCGAGCAATGGCAATAGACGACTCCACGCAACAGGCCCCTCGTCCGGAAGCGCACCGCCCCGCACAGGCATGATCCACTGTGATTTTCGTCCATCCCGGGCCTCCTTCGACGTCGTTCGCCTTGATCGTGCCGGACAAGATTCCAGTTTTGCGGTTGCCGGGCGCAGGCAAATACGACACCGAAGAGGCGCCTTTCAAACGCTGTGTCCGCACCGAATTACAGCCTGTGGTAGCAGAGACAGTGAGGAAATGCAGGCCATTAAGGAAACTTTAGCGCAACTGCATCTATGGTTCCTGCAAGCGAAGGTCGTGTTGGGGACGCGCATTCGCGATTCTGATTCAAATCCCCGTGTAGGCGACTCCCGGCGGTGGCAGGTCTCCGGTCGCACTGAAGGGGTAGTGAACGCACTATGCAGCCGGCAGCCGCCCAGACCGACAGGAATAGCGACATCGCCAGCACCGTTGTGGCGACCATGCGCCAGCTCGGCGTGCTCGGCCTGCCGCGCAACTATGAAATCTTCTACGAGGCGCTGAGCGGCAGCAATCACGAGCTCAGCCTCGCCGTCGTTTCGTTGAGCAACAGGCCGACGCAGGAAGACCTCGACCAGATCGGGCGCACCTTCTTCCCGCAGCACCACGGCCCTGCCATCGTCGAGCATGCCCGCGAGATGGTCGCCAAGGAGCTCGAGGACATCGCCGCGCTGCTGCGCAGTGAGCGCACCCATATCGAAAAATACGGCCGCATCCTCGACGAGACGTCGAGCGGCCTGAGCAATCGAAGCCTTCTTTCCCAGGATCTTTTGCAGAAGATTGCCGGCGCCATGTCCGCCGCCACCAACTCGACGCTGGACCACAATCGCCATATCTCCAGCACGCTCAGCGAGAAGACCGCCGAGCTCGAGAGCGTCAAATCGAAGCTGGAGGAATACAAGCGGCTCGCCGATACCGATCCGCTGACGCATATCTGGAATCGCCGCGCCTTCGACAAGGAAATCACCCGCATCTACAACAGCAACCGCGGGATCCTGTTCAACGCGCTGATCCTTGCCGATATCGATCGCTTCAAGGACATCAACGACCGTTACGGCCACCCGGTCGGCGACAAGATCATCCAGATCATCGCCGAGATCCTCCGATCGAGCGTCCGCGCCGACATGTTCGTGGCGCGCACCGGCGGCGAGGAGTTCGCGCTGATTGTCGAAGGCGCCAGCGAAGACACCACCTACGAGATCGCCGAGCGCATCCGCGTGCTGATCGAACAAACGCCGTTCACCAGCAGCCAGACCGGGATGAACTACGGCACGGTGACCGTCTCCATGGGTATCTGCATGGCCTCCGAGGCCGACAGTCCCGAAGACCTCTACACCAAGGCTGACCGCGCGCTCTATCGCTCCAAGGTCAGCGGACGCAACCGCGTCACCAGGCATTCCACCATGACCGGCCGCGCCGGCAAGGGTTGGCTGCTCTACAAGAAAGACTGATTTCGGCGGGCTCCTTCGGCCGATCCCTTTCCAAATGAATTTTTGTGGACTATATTTTCCACAGAAACGAAAGGGTGCGCCTTATGCAACGTCCTGTCGCTGCCGCGACGGCGGCGGAAAATGCCGTCATCACCAAGGCCACGCTGCGCGCGGCCGACCTGCTTGACATCACCGCGAGAACGCTGGCGCTGGTCATCGGCGTCTCGGAAGCGACGGTCTCGCGCATGCGCAAGCAGGAATTCCTGCTCGAGCGCGGCACCAAGCCGTTCGAGCTTGCGGTGCTGTTCGTCCGTCTGTTCCGCTCGCTCGACGCCATCGTCGGCGGCGACGAGACCGTCGCCCGGGCATGGCTGAAGAACCCGAACACGGCGCTCGACGGCACGCCGCTCGAAAAGATCCTGACCATTGCCGGACTTGTCGATGTCATCGCCTACCTGGACTCCCGACGCGCTCTCGTCTGAGGGCGTCGGGCTCGAAGGCAAGTATTGGCGGTTGGTCGAGGCGCAGCACCGCGTCTCGACGCTGAAGCTCGTCGACACACTCGACGAGCAGGGCTTGCTGGAGGACCTGATCGAGGAGACCAAGCCCCAGATCCCGCTCGAATGCCGCCATCTGCACTATCTTCTGGCGACGCCCTTCCGCTACGGCTCGATCTATCCGTACGGCTCGCGCTTCCGCCGCGCGGGCAAGACCAAAGGCGTCTACTACGCCGCCGAGACGGTGCTGACGGCGGTGGCGGAGATGGCCTTCTACCGCTTGCTGTTCTTCGCCGATTCGCCGCAGACGCAATGGCCGAACGACGCGGCCGAATACACCGCCTTTGCCACGTCGATCAGATGCGAGAAGGCCGTCGACCTCACCCGGCCGCCGCTCGACCGCGACGAGAAGGCGTGGACGCATCCGACCGACTATGCCGCCTGCCAGGCCATTGCCGACGTCGCGCGCGAGGCCGGGATGCAGGCGATCCGCTACCGCTCGGCGCGCGACCCGAAGGGCGCCAACATCGCGCTTCTGACCTGCAGGGGTTTTGCCAAGGCAAGGCCGCTGGAACCTCACACCTGGCGCATCCGCATCGGTTCGTTCGGCGTCCAGGCGATCTGCGAATTTCCGGACAAGCGGCTCGAATTCTCAAGGACGACCTTCGCCGATCCGCGTCTGGCGAACATGCGCTGGGAGCGTGGGCGTTAAGGCTCATGCCAGGATGTTGACCGCCCGCGGCCACCAGTGCAATCGTCAGCAGCGAGATCATCGCCTCGGCCATCATCAAGAGCTTGGCGCGCTGGCTGAGCGGCAAGGTGTCGGTCGGCGAGAACGCCGTCGCGTTGGTGAAGGCCAGGAAGAAATAGTCGACGAAGCCGGGCAGCCAGTCGCGGATTTCGCGATCGGGCAGCGTCATTTGCGGGAACAGGAAGTCGGCATGCGCGCGTTTGACCAGGCCGCAGGTCGGCGGCCCGCCGCGGTCGGTGCTCCAGAACCACAGCGCGAAGACGATGACGTTGGTGACCCAGATGTTTAAAGCATCGACCAGCAGCGTCGTGCCGGCGCCGGCATGGCCTTCGAGCAGCTTCTGGACCAGAAAGACCAGCGAGCCGCAATTCATGAAGCTGATGACGCCGGTCATGACCAAGGCGGTGCGGCGGATGAGGAGGCGAAACCGGCCGATCGCATACCAATGTTCGTCATCGACGGCCTTCTGCGTCGCCATTTGCGTCCAGGCGGTTGCGATCGACAACGGCGCGAGCAGCGCCGCCTCGATTGCGGGAGCCAGCCAGCGCGGACCGAACGACAGGTCGTTGATGACGAGAAGCTGCAGGCAGATGACGACAAGCACAGCCGCGCGCGCCGACCAGAAGTCGATCGCGCGGTGGTGGATGATGGCATGCTCGTGACGCATGGCGGAACCTGTGCCGTGTGCGCGGTCTTCTCGGGCCGCGGCGGCGACACCTCCGCCTCAATCTTGGTCCTGCGATGGTCGCGGGCGGACACATTTTCGTAATCGCTCACGTGATCGCACGGACCGAAAAACGAAAAGCGCCGGATTTCTCCGGCGCTTGAGTGATCGATGGGATCGGAGGCAGGCTCAGGCGCTGGCGGCCTGCTTGTGCTGGACCGTATGGCTTTTCTTGAGCAGGTCCGAGACCAGGAAGGCCAGCTCGATCGCCTGGTCGGCATTGAGGCGCGGATCGCAATGGGTGTGGTAGCGATCCTGCAGGTCTTCCGCCGTGATGGCGCGGGCGCCGCCGGTGCATTCGGTGACGTTCTTGCCGGTCATCTCGACGTGGATGCCGCCCGGATGCGTGCCTTCGGCGCGATGCACCTCGAAGGAGGTCTGCACTTCCTTGAGGATGCGGTCGAACGGCCGCGTCTTGTAGCCGGCCGCCTCGATGGTGTTGCCGTGCATCGGATCGGACGACCACACCACGTTGCGGCCTTCCTTCTTCACCGCCCGCACCAGTTTCGGCAGGTGTTCGGCGACCTTGTCGGAGCCGAAGCGCGCGATCAGCGTCAGCCGGCCAGGCTCGTTCTCGGGGTTGAGCAGGTCGATGAGCTCCAGCAGGCCGTCCGGCGTCAGCGACGGCCCGCATTTCAGGCCGAGCGGATTCTCGATGCCACGGCAATATTCGACATGCGCATGGTCGGGCTGGCGGGTGCGGTCGCCGATCCAGATCATGTGGCCGGAGGTCGCGTACCAGTCGCCGGAGGTCGAGTCGACGCGGGTCAGCGCTTCTTCATAGCCGAGCAGAAGCGCCTCGTGGCTGGTGTAGAAATCGGTCTCGCGCAGCGCAAAATTGGTCGCGGATGTGATGCCGACCGCGCGCATGAAATCCATCGTCTCGGTGATGCGGTTGGCAAGCGACTCGTACTTCTCGCCCTGCGGGCTGTCGGCGACGAATCCCAGCATCCAGCGATGCACGTTCTCCAGGCTGGCGTAGCCGCCCTGCGCGAAGGCGCGCAGAAGATTGAGGGTGGCCGCCGACTGGCGGTACGCCATCTCCTGCCGTGCGGGATCCGGGATACGCGAGGAGGCGTCGAATTCGATGCCGTTGATGATGTCGCCGCGGTAGCTCGGCAACGTCACGCCGGCCTTGGTCTCACTGTCGGACGAACGCGGCTTGGCGAACTGACCGGCGACACGGCCGACTTTCACCACCGGCTGCGCGCCGGCGAAGGTGAGCACCACCGACATCTGGAGGAAGACGCGGAAGAAGTCGCGGATGTTGTCGGCGCCATGCTCGGCGAAGCTCTCTGCACAGTCGCCGCCCTGGAGCAGGAAGGCCTCGCCGGCGGCGACCGCCGCCAGTTGCTTCTTCAGCTTGCGCGCCTCGCCGGCAAAGACCAGCGGCGGGTAGGTGGCGAGCCGCGCTTCCGTGGCCTGCAGCGCGCCAAGGTCCGGATAGGCCGGAACCTGCTTGATCGGCTTTGCTCTCCACGAATTCGGCGACCATTTCGTCATCGCTGCACCCAAACGCCCTTTCAGACCGGTTCCCGGAAATGCCAAACGGCCTCCTGCCCGGAAACTGCGTCAAACAAACCGGCGAACGCCCTCGCTCGCCATTCAGCCCCAATATGAGGTGGCGGCTCCTTACACGAAGCCGATTTCCTATTCTAGCCGGGATTTTCGGCAGTGGCGAATGGCTTGAGTTGCCCAGGATGCCATGGTGAAGCCGTTAGGCGGCTTTGTCGACCAGCCGCGCCAACTGCGTCATGACGACCGCCGATCCGGCCAGGCGCTTCTCCGCATTCGGCCAGTCGCGCATGAAGACGACGCTGTGGTCCGCCCGGATCTTGGCCAGCGAGCCCTGCTCGCCGATGAATTTGACCAGCCCGACGGGGTTGGGGAACTCGCGCTTGCGGAAATGGATGACGACGCCCTTGGGGCCGGCGTCGAGCTTCTCGACATTGGCCCTGCGGCAGAGCGCCTTGATGAAGACGATCTTCAACAAGTGCGTCACCTCTTCCGGCAATGGCCCGAAACGGTCGATCAGCTCGGCGCCGAACGCATCGATCTCCTCGGTGCTTTCGAGGTCGCCGAGGCGGCGATAGAGCGCCATCCTAAGCTGCAGGTCGGGCACGTAGCTTTCCGGGATCATCACCGCCGTGCCGACCGCGATCTGCGGCGACCAGCCGCCATCCAGCACTTCGCCCGAATCCTTCACCTCGGCCACCGCCTCTTCCAGCATCTGCTGGTAGAGCTCGAAGCCGACCTCCTTGATATGGCCGGACTGTTCCTCGCCGAGAAGATTGCCGGCGCCCCGGATGTCGAGGTCGTGGCTGGCGAGTTGGAAGCCGGCGCCGAGCGTGTCCAGCGACTGCAGCACCTTCAGCCGGCGCTCGGCCGTGTCGGTGAGCTTGCGGTTGGCCGGCAGCGTGAACAGTGCATAGGCCCGTACCTTGGAGCGGCCGACGCGGCCGCGCAGCTGATAGAGTTGCGCCAGGCCGAACATGTCGGCGCGATGGATGATCAGCGTGTTGGCGGTCGGAATGTCGAGGCCGGATTCGACGATGGTCGTCGACAGAAGCACGTCGTACTGGCCGTCGTAGAAGGCGTTCATGATGTCGTCGAGCTCGCCGGCCGGCATCTGGCCATGGGCGACCGCCACTTTCAACTCCGGCACGGATTCCTTCAGGAAATCATGGATTTCGGCAAGATCGCTGATACGCGGCACGACATAGAAGGAATGGCCGCCGCGATAGCGTTCGCGCAGCAGCGTCTCGCGGATGACCAGCGGATCGAAGGGCGAGATGAAGGTGCGCACCGCCATGCGGTCGACCGGCGGCGTGGCGATCAGCGACAGTTCGCGCACGCCGGTCAGCGCCAGTTGCAGCGTGCGCGGGATCGGCGTCGCCGACAGCGTCAGCACATGCACGTCGTTCTTGAGCTCCTTCAGCCTTTCCTTGTGCTTGACGCCGAAATGCTGCTCCTCGTCGATGATGAGGAGGCCAAGATTCTTGAACGAGATGGAGGACCCGAGCAGCGCATGCGTGCCGACGACGATATCGACCGTGCCGTCGGCGATCCCCTTCTTGGTCTCGGCCAGTTCCTTGGCGCCCACCAGGCGCGAGGCCTGCGCGATGCGGATCGGCAGGCCGGAAAAGCGCTGCGAGAAGGTCTTGAAATGCTGGCGCGACAAAAGCGTCGTCGGCACGACGACCGCGACCTGAAACCCTTCCAGCGCCGCGATGAAGGCGGCGCGCAGCGCCACCTCCGTCTTGCCGAAGCCGACATCGCCGCAGACAAGCCGGTCCATCGGCTTGCCGGCGCCGAGGTCGTCCATGACCGAGTCGATCGCCGTCTGCTGATCGTCGGTTTCCTCGTAGGGGAAGCGCGCGGCGAACTCGCCATAGATCCCCTCGGCGGGAATCATGGTTGGCGCGGCGCGCATCTGACGCTCGGCGGCGATGCGGATCAGTTGCCCGGCCATGTCGAGCAGGCGGCGCTTCAGGCGCGCCTTGCGCGCCTGCCAGGCGCCGCCGCCGAGCTTGTCGAGAGGAGCTTCGGCCGAATCCGAGCCGTAGCGCGACAGAAGCTCGATGTTTTCCACCGGCAGGAACAGCCGGTCGTCGCCGGCATAGTGGATTTCGAGGCAGTCGTGCGGCGCGCCGACCGCTTCGATGGTGCGCAGGCCGACGAAGCGGCCGATGCCGTGATCGGCGTGGACGACGATGTCGCCGGAAGACAGAGACGACGCTTCGGCGATGAAATCGGAAGCCTTCTTCTTGCGCTTCGAACGCCGGATCAACCTGTCGCCGAGAATGTCCTGCTCGGCGACGACGACCATGTCGTCGGTTTCGAAGCCGGATTCGAGCGGCAGCACGGCGAAGCCGGCCTGCCCCGGCTCCAGCTTTTCGACCTCGGCAAGGGTGGCGACGGGCTTGAGGTTGCCGAGATGGTGTTCGGCGAGGATCTGGCCGAGGCGGTCGAGCGAGCCTTCGGTCCAGCCGGCGACGATGACGCGGCGGCGCGCGGCGCGTTCGTCGGCAATATGCTTCACCACGACATCGAAGACATTGATGTTGGGATCGGCGCGCTCTTCGGCGAAGCTGCGGCCTTGCCGCGAACCCGCATGGAACACTCGTTTGCCGCCGACATCGGGCGCATCGAAGACGGTGAAATCGATATCCTCGCGCGGCCCGAGCGAGGCGCGGAGGTTCTCCGGCGAGAGATAGAGCAGGTCCGGTGCCACCGGCTTATAGGGCACCGCATCCTTCAGCGCGGCGTCGGCCTGCTTGCGGCGCGCCTCATAGTGATCGAGGATCAGCGTATGGCGCTCGGCCAGCGCCTCATGCGCCAGATGGTCGAAGACGACAGGCGCATCCGGCAGATAGTCGAACACCGTCTCCAGCCGCTCGTAGAAGAACGGCAGCCAGTGCTCCATGCCGGCAAAGCGCCGGCCTTCGCTCACCGCCGCATAGAGCGCGTCGTCGCGCGACGGCGCGCCAAACGCCTCGATATAGGAGCGGCGGAAGCGGCTGATCGTCTCCGGCGTCAGCGCCACCTCGCTCATCGCCTGCAGCGCCATCGACTTGCGCTGCCCGGTGGTGCGCTGCGTGGCCACGTCGAAGACACGGATCGATTCCAGCGTGTCGCCGAAAAAGTCGAGCCTCAGCGCCTCGCTCCAGCCGGGCGCGAACAGATCGAGGATGCCGCCGCGCACCGCGAACTCGCCGACATCGCGCACCGTCGGCACGCGCTCGAAACCGGAAGTCTCCAGCCGTGCGATCAGCACGTTCATGTCGATCTGGTTGCCGGGCTTGGCATGGAAGGTCTGCGCCTCGATCAGCCCGGCCGGCGGAATGCGCTGCAGGAGCGCATTGGCGGTGGTGAGGATCACGGCGCGATGCGGCTTCTTCGCCAGCGCAATGATGGCGGAAAGGGAGTCGAGCCGCCGCGCGGCGGCGTCCGCGCCAGGCGACACACGATCGTAGGGCAGGCAATCCCAGGCAGGCAGTTCCAGCACCGGCAAGCCGGGGGCGGCAAAGGCGAGCGCATCGATGATCGCCGGCAGCCGCTGGCCGTCACGCGCGACGAACAGCACCGGCTTGTCGGGTGCGATCTCGTGCGCCGTCTCGACCAGCGCGAAGGCTTCGTAGCCGTCTGCGACGCCGTCGACGATGAACTGGCCGGCGCGGCCCTTGGGCAGGCCGATTGAAGGAATGAGGCTCATGCTTTTTTCAAAATGTCATGGTCCGGCGCGACGCCAGGATTTTTTGCAGCACCGCGCAATCGATATCGGACGGAACCGGGCGTTCGCCGGTGATCATCGGCAGGAATTCGGTATCGGGAATTTCGAGGAGCTTTTCATATTGGTCGATTTCGTCGCCGGTCAAGGCGCCGATCTCGGCATCGGCGAAGGTGCCGAGGATCAGGTCCATCTCGCGCATGCCGCGATGCCAGGAGCGGAACAAAAGCTTGCGCCGCCGGGCGTCGAGCCCCTCGCTTGATCGCTGTGTTCCGGTCATCGCGCCGCATCCCAGTTGAAGCGGCGCATATAGCGTGGATAGAGGACGGTGTCAGCCTTGCGCTGCGGCCGTCGCGACATAAGCTGACACGATGCGTCCTTCCATCCTCGATCCGTTGTTCGTTCCGATCACCTCGCTTGCCGGCGTCGGCCCGAAGGTTGGCCTGCTGATCGAACGGGTCGTGCCCGCCGATCTCGGCGACCGCCCTGCGCGCGCGGCCGACCTTCTGTTCGTGCTGCCCAACACGGTGATCGATCGCCGCAGCCGGCCGGGCATCGCGCTCTCGGCCGAAGGCCAGATTGTCACGCTTGAAGTGCGGGTTGACCGCCATCAGCCGCCGCCGCGCGGCAACAGGTCGGTGCCCTACCGCGTCTACGCCCATGACGACACCGGCGAGATCGCGCTGACCTTCTTCCACGCCCATGCCGCCTACCTGCAGAAGATGCTGCCGGAAGGCGAGCGCGTCGTGATCTCCGGGCGCATGGAGTGGTTCAACGGCCGCCCGACCATGGTCCATCCCGACCATATCGCGCCGATCGACGAGGCCGAGGGCCTGCCGCTGGTCGAGCCAGTCTATCCGCTCACCGCCGGCCTGTCGGCCAAGGTGCTTCGCCGCGCCATCGGGCAGGGGCTCGGCCGCCTGCCGGACCTGCCGGAATGGCAGGACGACGCCTTCAAGCGCCGCCACACTTTTCCCGCCTTCGGCGATGCGCTCATTCGCATCCACAACCCGAAGGACCCGATCGACGTCGCCGTCGAAGGGGCGGCATGGCGACGCCTGGCTTACGACGAGTTCCTGGCCGGACAGGTGTCGCTGGCGCTGGTGCGGGCCAGAATTCGCCGCCTGTCGGGCCGACCGCTTGTCGGCGACGGCCGCATCGTCGAGAAGCTGCGCGCAGCCCTGCCCTACAAGCTCACCCCTAGCCAGGAATTCGCGCTCGGCGAGATCAATGCCGATCTGGCCGATCCCGAGCGCATGCTGCGCCTGCTGCAGGGCGATGTCGGCTCCGGCAAGACGGTAGTGGCGCTGCTCGCCATGGGCCGCGCCGTCGAGGCCGGCGGCCAGGCGGCGCTGATGGCGCCGACAGAAATCCTGGCGCGGCAGCATCTGGCGACCATCGCCCCGCTGGCGGAAAAAGCCGGGCTGCGCGTCGCCATCCTCACCGGCCGTGAGAAAGGCCGCGAGCGCACCGAGACGCTGGAAGGGCTTGCCGGCGGCGTGATCGACATCGTCGTCGGCACGCACGCCCTGTTCCAGGAAACGGTGGCGTTTCATGATCTGGTTCTCGCCGTTGTCGACGAGCAGCACCGCTTCGGCGTGCACCAGCGGCTGGCGATCACCGCCAAGGGCGATGCGCCCGACATGCTGGTGATGACGGCAACCCCGATCCCGCGCACGCTGGTGCTGACCGCCTTCGGCGACATGGACGTCTCGAAGCTCACCGAGAAGCCGGCCGGCCGGCAGCCGATCCGCACCGTGACCTTGCCGCTGGAGCGGCTGGACGAACTGGTGGGGCGCATGCACGACGCCGTCGCCGAGGGTCAGAAGATCTACTGGATCTGCCCCCTGGTCGAGGAATCCGAAGAGATCAAGCTGATGTCGGCGGAGGATCGCTTCGCTTCGCTGAAACCGCTGTTCGGCGACCGGATCGGCCTCGTGCATGGAAGGATGAAGGGCGCCGAGAAGGACGAGGCGATGCGCGCCTTCAAGCAGGGCGAGACGCGTATATTGATCGCGACCACCGTCATCGAGGTCGGCGTCGACGTTCCGGACGCGACGATCATGGTCATCGAGCATGCCGAGCGCTTCGGCCTCGCGCAACTGCATCAGTTGCGCGGCCGGGTCGGGCGCGGCGATCGGCCCTCCTCCTGCGTGCTGCTCTACAAGGACCCGCTCGGCGAGACGGCAAAGCGTCGGCTTTCGGTAATGCGGGAGACCGAGGACGGCTTCCGCATCGCCGAGGAGGACCTGAAGCTGCGCGGCGAAGGCGAGTTGCTCGGCACCCGCCAGTCCGGCACGCCGGGCTTCCAGGTGGCGCGCATCGAATTCCACGCCGACCTGCTCGAAGCCGCGCGCGACGACGCGCGGCTGATCCTGTCGCGCGATCCGGAACTGCAGTCCGGGCGCGGCGAGGCGCTTCGGCTGTTGCTCTACCTGTTCGGGCGCGACGAGGCGGTGCGGCTGCTGCGCGCCGGCTGAGCTGCGCCAATCGCCGGATTGGCGAGCGCCCCCTCGATGGGCTCGCCATTCAGCGTCACCAGCTTCGCCTTGACCTCCGGCGCCACCATGCCGGCTGAAACGATCAGCTTGGCGCCGTCCTCGATGCTCATGTCGAGCAGCACGATCTCGGATTTATGCACATACATCAGGAAGCCGGTGGTCGGGTTCGGCGTGCAGGGCATGAACACCGCGATGAGCGGATCGCCTTCCTGGTCGAGTTTCTGGTTGATCTCGGTTTCCTTTTCGCTGGCGACGAAGACCAGCGACCAGACCCCTTTTCGCGGATACTCGACCAGACCGACCTGGCGGAACATGTCGCCCTTGTTCGAAAGCACCGTCTCGAAGATCTGCTTCAGCGAGCCATAGATGCCGCGCACCAGCGGCATGCGCCCGAGCAGTCGCTCGCCGAAATTGACGATGGCGCGGCCGACGATGTTTGCCGTCAGGAAGCCGATCAGCGTGATCAACACCAGCGCCACGATCAGGCCGAAGCCGGGGACGGGAAACGGCAGATAGGTATCGGGATTGTAGCGTGCCGGAATGTAGGGCTTCACCCAGGAATCGACCCAGCCGATCAGCGACCAGGCGATATAGGCGGTGATCGCCAGCGGCGCGCAGACGATGAAACCGGTCAGGAAATAGTTCCTGAGCCGGGTCATGCCAGAGGTCTTCAGGGCGTCGGACATGGGTTCACCGCGGCGCAGGTTGCAACGCCGAGATTAGTGAAGCGCGAGCCGGTTTGGAACAGCGAAGTTTTTAAAGGCGCCGGCTAAGCCGCGGCATCCATTGGCACGATCTTCTCGAGTTCCGCCGCGATCTTTCGCGCCTCGGTCTCGAGTTCGTAGGCCGCGCCGATGGAAAATCGAACTGATCGAGAAAGCCAATCCCGAGTGGTTCGAGCTTTTCCGCGGTACCGGGTGGTAGCGCCTAATTCTGCGCTGCTTTGATCCACTCAAACGTCACGGAATGGATCCTCGGGTCTGCGCAGGAGCTTCGCTCCTGCTCCGCCCGTGGATGACGAAAGAAGGGACCATCGGCAGCTGTACTTCGAACTACTGTGCACGAAGCAAGCTGTGACGGTGCTATTCCACCGTCACCGATTTCGCCAGATTGCGCGGCTGGTCGACGTCGGTGCCCATGAACACGGCGGTGAAATAGGCGAGCATCTGGATCGGCAGCGCGTAGATGATGGGCGAAATGATCTCCGGCACTTCGGGCAGGATGATCGTCTCCATCGTCTTGATGCCCGCCTGCGCTGCGCCCTTGGCGTCGGTGATCAGGATGATCTTGCCGCCGCGCGCCGCCACTTCCTGCATGTTCGACACCGTCTTTTCGAAGATGCGGTCATGCGGCGCGATGACGATCACCGGCATGTTCTCGTCGATCAGCGCGATCGGCCCATGCTTCAGCTCGCCGCCGGCATAGCCCTCGGCATGAATGTAGGAGATTTCCTTCAGCTTCAGCGCCCCTTCCATGGCCAAAGGGAAATTGGTGTCGCGGCCGAGATAAAGCACGTCCTTGTAGCGGGAGAGCTCGCGCGAGATGCGTTCGATATGCTCGTCGAGCTTCAGCACCTGTGTGGCGAAGCGCGGCGCCTCGGAGAGCTCGCGCACCAGCCGCTTCTCCTCGTCGCGCGAGATCGTGCCGCGCGCAACGCCTGCACGCACCGCGAGCGAAGCCAGCACGGACAGCTGGCAGGTGAAGGCTTTGGTCGAGGCGACGCCGATTTCCGGCCCGGCAAGCGTCGGCAGCACGACGTCGGATTCGCGCGCCATGGTCGATTCCCGCACATTGACGACGGCGCCGATCTTCATGCCGGCCTGGCGGCAGTAGCGCAGCGAGGCCAGCGTGTCGGCGGTCTCGCCCGACTGCGAGATGAAGAAGGCCGCGTCGTTCGCCGACAACGGCATCTCGCGATACCGGAATTCCGAGGCGACATCGATGTCGACCGGCAGCCGCGCATAGCGCTCGAACCAGTATTTGCTGATCAGCCCGGCGAGATAGGCGGTGCCGCAGGCCGAGAGCGCCAGCCGGCCGATCTTGGCGAAGTCGAAGGGCAGCTCCAGCGGCTTCGACACGCCGGCGACGAAATCGACATAATGCGCCAGCGTGTGCGAGATCACCTCGGGCTGCTCATGGATTTCCTTTTCCATGAAGTGCCGGCGATTGCCCTTGTCGACCATGAAGCTGGTCGACAGCGACTGCTGCCGCTTGCGGTCGACCTTGTTGCCATCGATGTCGTAGATGGTCACGCTTTCGCGACGAACCACCGCCCAGTCGCCGTCCTCGAGATAGGTGATGGAATTGGTGAAGGGAGCCAGCGCAATCGCGTCCGAGCCCAGGAACATTTCGCCGTCGCCATGGCCGACGGCCAATGGCGGGCCGTTGCGGGCGCCGACGATCAGGTCCTCGTCGCCCTTGAACATGATTGCCAGCGCGAAAGCGCCCGAGAGCCGCTTGAGCGCCTGGTGCGCGGCCTCCACCGGCTTCAGCCCCTTGGCGAGTTCCCGCGCCACCAGATGGGCGACGACCTCGGTGTCGGTCTGCGAGGAGAAGGTGTAGCCGTCGCGGACAAGCTCGTCGCGCAGCTCGGCGAAATTCTCGATGATGCCGTTGTGGACGATGGCGACGCCGTCTGAAAAATGCGGATGCGCGTTGGTCTCGTTCGGCACGCCATGGGTGGCCCATCGCGTGTGGCCGATACCGATCGTGCCGTCGAGCGGATCTTCCTTCAGGCGCCGCTCGAGGTTGATCAGCTTGCCTTCGGCGCGGCGGCGGCCGAGCGTTCCATTCTCGATGGTGGCGACGCCTGCCGAGTCATAGCCGCGATATTCGAGCCGCTTCAGCGCGTCGACGATGAGCGGCGCGACCTGCGAATGGCCGACGATTCCAACGATACCGCACATGCGCTGCCCCCGATTCCTTGCAGAAACCCGGCGTTATCTAAGGATTGCCGGCCTTGCGCGAAAGTCACTTTGCGTTTCGTTCCGTGTCACCCGGAACGGTTTTTTGCACCGATGCACCATGACAGGCCGCGCTTGCAATCCGGTTACTGCAATTGCTCGGTTTTTCAATCGTTCGTTGTTGGTCTGCAAAGGTTCAAGTTAGGATGCGCGCCATGAACAGAACCGAACGAGTTGTAACCCTTTGGCGCCCAGTAGGGCCTGCAGAGCTGAAGCTGATCGAGGCATCGGGGATGCGGGAGTTTCCGCCGCGCTTGCCTGACCAGCCGATCTTCTACCCGGTCCTCTCCGAAGCCTACGCAATACAGATCGCCCGGGACTGGAATGTGCCGGCGAGCGGTTCCGGCTTCGTGACCCGGTTTGACGTCCTGAAAAGCTTCCTCAACAGCTACCGGGTCGAGCATGCGGGCAGCAAAGCGCATCTCGAATATTGGATACCGGCAGAGGATCTGCATGCCTTCAACGAGGCGATCGTCGGCAAGATCAAGGTGACGGCCGCTTTCGGAAAAGCCGCCGAAAGCGCCGGCTGACTACTCCGCCGCTTTCTTCCTTGCCGCGGCCGCAGAGGCGAAGCGCTCCCGCAATTCCTTCCCCTTGCCGGGCAGCGTCTTTTGGCGGGCGCGGCCGAAGGCCAGCGCATCGTCGGGCACGCTCTCGGTAATCACGCTGCCAGAGGCGATATAGCCGCCCTTGCCGATCGTCACCGGCGCCACCAGCGAGGAGTTTGAGCCGACAAAGGCGCCCTCGCCGATGTCGGTGAAGAATTTCGAATAGCCGTCATAGTTGCAGGTGATTGTGCCGGCGCCGATATTGGCCGCGGCGCCCACCCGCGCGTCGCCGATATAGGTCAGGTGGTTGACCTTGGCGCCTTCCTCGATGGTCGCCTGCTTGACTTCGCAGAAATTGCCGACCTTGGCCTTCTGCTTCAAGTCGGCGCCCGGCCGCAGCCGCGCGAACGGCCCGACATCGCAGTTGGAGGCGATCGTCGCGCCCTCGATATGGCTGAAGGCATGGATCCTGGCGGCCGAGGCGACCCTGACGCCCGGACCGAACCAGACATTCGGCTCGACGATCGTGTCGGCGCCGATCTCGGTGTCGTGCGAGAAATAGACCGTTTCCGGCGCAATCAACGTCACGCCGGAAAGCATCGCCTCGCGCCGCCGGCGCGCCTGCCAGATGGCCTCCGCCTCGGCGAGCTCTGCCCGGTTGTTGATGCCGAGCGCGCTCTCGAAGCTCGCCTCCGTAGCCACCACATCGAGGCCCTCCGCACCCGCGATCTCGACGATGTCGGTGAGGTAGAACTCGCCCTTGGCATTGCTGTTGCCGACCTTGTCGAGCAATCGAAGCGCATGCTTGCCGGCCACCGCCATCATGCCGGCATTGCAGAAGCCGATCTTCTTTTCCTCTTCAGAGCAGTCTTTTTCTTCGCGGATGGCGACGAGCCGGCCGTCCTTCTCGATCAGCCGCCCATAGCCGGTCGGATTGGGCGGACGGAAGCCGATGACCGCGACGGCGGCACCATGCGCCAATTTCTGCCGCGCGGCGGCCAATGCACCGGCGTCGATCAGCGGCGTGTCGCCGAACATGACGAGAATATCGTCATAACCCTTTGATATCGCTTCGCGCGCGACAAGCACCGCATGCGCGGTGCCAAGCCGTTTCTCCTGCACGAACGTCTCCGCCTTCGGCGCGAATTTCTGCGCCGCCTTCCTCATTTCCTCGGCGCCATGACCGATCACCAGCGCCAGACCCGTCGCGCCGGCTGCCTCTGCCGCCTTCACCACATGTGCGACCATCGGCAGGCCGGCAATGGCATGCAGCACCTTCGGCATCGCGCTTTTCATGCGCGTGCCTTCGCCGGCGGCGAGGATGACGGACAGGCAGGATCTCTGGCTCATGGATGGGCAACCATATGAAAGAGCTGAATCAAAAGCATGCTAGCAGCCGCGTGATGCTGCACCAATGCGGTTAAATTCCGGTGAGACGGTAGAAGCGCTGACTCTTAGTCAGCGGGTCCATAGTTCGATCCTTTGCCCATAGCTGGAACATTACCCCAATTGTCCCAGCACCGGAAAGTTCTCCAGCAGCCAATAGGAGGCGCTCTGCACGCCGCCCGTGAGGAAGAACACGCCGGCCACGACCAGCAGCGCGCCGATCGCCTTCTCGACCCGGCCGAGATGGACGCGGAATTTGCCGAGGAAGCGCATGAAGGCGCCGGAAAACAGCGCCGCGACCAGGAAGGGAATGCCGAGGCCGAGCGAGTAGGCGGCGAGCAGCAGCGCTCCCTCGCCCACCGTCTCGCGGCCGCCGGCAAGCGTCAGGATCGGTCCCAGTACCGGGCCGATGCAGGGCGTCCAGCCGAAGGCGAAGGCGAGCCCCATGACATAGGCGGCAACCATGCTGGCGGGCTTGCCCTGCGACTGGAAGCGCGCCTCGCGCGACAGAAGCGGGATGCGCAGGATGCCGAGGAAGTTCAGGCCCATGATGATGATCAGCGCGCCCGCCACCATCGCCAGTTGTTCCTGCCAGACGCGCAGCAGGTGGCCGATGGTCGAGGCGCTGGCGCCGAGCGCGACGAAGACGGTGGAGAAGCCGAGCACGAAGGCCAGCGAGGCATAAAGCAGCGCGCCGCGCGCGCCTTCGCGCGCCGCCACGCCCTGATTGCCGCGGAAGTCATCGACCGAGACGCCGGCCATGTAGCAGAGATAAGGCGGCACCAGCGGCAGCACGCAAGGCGACAGGAACGAGATTGCCCCCGCCCCGACCGCGCTCACATAGCCGATGTCCAATGCCATTTCATGAAGCCCCGGTTGTGCTGGCGCCGATATAGCGATGCCGGAGGGTCTTCGCCAATCACCAATGCGTGGCAAGTCGCCGCTCTATATCAATGAATTGGAAGAAACGGCGCCTCGAATGCGTTGACCAGAACGAGCCGTGAGCTCCGCACACTTCGTTTTTTTCAAACGTCAGGGAGGTTGTCATGAAGTCGATTGTAACAGGATTGGCGGCACTTTTGCTCGGCACTGTCGCGTGCCATGCCGCCGAGGCGTGGAAGGAGGCCGAAGTCGGCGGCAAGAAGATCTACACCGATGCCACGGGCATGACGCTCTACACCTATGACAAGGACGAGAAGGGCAAGTCCAATTGCTACGACAAATGCGCCGCCAACTGGCCGCCGCTGAAAGCCAAGGCGAGCGCGAAGGCGGAAGGCGAATGGTCTGTCGTCAAACGCACCGACGGCACTCATATGTGGGCCTATGACGGCAAGCCGGTCTACACCTTCGTCAAGGACAAGAAGGCCGGCGACATGGCCGGCGAAGGCGTCGCGGGCGTCTGGCACGTGGCCAAGGCCGATTGAGTCTTGTGGAGTATCGGCTGGCTGCCCATTTCATCCGGCGGCGGCCAGCCCTGTAGCTTTCGTCTCCGGCCGGACAATTCGTGGTCCGGGACACGAACCGGCACGTCCCCAAAAAAGTGATCCTCGCCATACACTCTAAGAGTGTATCGCTGGCGGCGCGCCGGCAAATTGGCTCCTTCCCCTTGACCGATCGCAAAAGCACGGCCATGTGAGCGACGAAAAGAGTGGGATTTCGTCGTGCGCCGCGGAGTTCTTCCGCCGCCTCACAGCTGATAAGAGACCTCATGGACGTCGTCGTCGTCGAATCGCCGGCCAAGGCGAAGACAATCAACAAATATCTGGGCAAGAACTATAAGGTCCTTGCCTCGTTCGGCCATGTCCGCGATCTGCCGGCCAAGGACGGCTCGGTGCGCCCCGACGAGGACTTTGCCATGTCGTGGTCGGTCGACACCGCTTCAGGCAAGCGCCTCGCCGACATCGCCAAGGCGGTCAAGGACGCCGACGGGCTGATCCTCGCCACCGACCCGGATCGCGAGGGCGAGGCGATTTCCTGGCATGTGCTGGAAGTGCTGAGGCAGAAGCGCGCGCTGAAGGACAAGCCGGTCAGCCGCGTCGTCTTCAACGCCATCACCAAGGCTTCCGTGCTGGAGGCCATGGCCAATCCGCGCCAGATCGATGCGCCGCTGGTCGATGCCTATCTCGCCCGTCGCGCGCTCGATTATCTTGTCGGCTTCACGCTCTCGCCGGTGCTGTGGCGCAAGCTGCCGGGCGCCCGGTCCGCGGGGCGTGTGCAGTCGGTGGCGCTGCGCCTCGTCTGCGACCGCGAATCCGAGATCGAGCGCTTCATCCGCGAGGAATACTGGCAGATCGCCGCCATCCTCAACACGCCGCGCAACGACAATTTCGAGGCGCGACTGACCGCCTATGCCGGCAAGAAGCTGCAGAAGCTCGATATCGCCAACCAGGCGCAGGCCGACGACATCAAGGCGATGCTTGAAGGGGCGACCTTCAAGGCTTTGTCGGTCGAAGCCAAGCCCACCAAGCGCAATCCCGGCCCGCCCTTCACCACCTCGACCCTGCAGCAGGCCGCCTCCTCCGGGCTCGGCTTCTCGGCCACGCGCACCATGCAAGTGGCGCAAAAACTCTACGAAGGCATGGATATCGGCGGCGAGACCGCCGGTCTCATCACCTATATGCGAACCGACGGCGTGCAGATGGCGCCTGAGGCGATCGAGGCCGCCCGCAACGCCATCGTCAGCGAGTTCGGCGCGAAGTACCTGCCGGAAAAGCCGCGTTTCTACACCACCAAGGCCAAGAACGCCCAGGAAGCGCATGAGGCGATCCGCCCGACCGATTTCAGGCGCACGCCGGCTTCCGTTCGGCAATATCTCGACGCGGACCAGGCCCGCCTCTACGAACTGATCTGGAAGCGCGCCATCGCCAGCCAGATGCAGCCGGCCGAGATCGAGCGCACCACGGTCGAGATCGAGGCGGTCAACGGCGCCCGCAACGCCGAGCTGCGCGCTGTCGGATCGGTCGTCCGCTTCGACGGCTTCATCGCCGCCTATACCGACCAGAAGGACGAGGACGCGGAGGACGAGGAAAGCCGCCGCCTGCCCGAGATCCGCTCGGGCGAGCAGCTTGCCCGCCAGGCGATCAACGCCACCCAGCACACCACCGAGCCGCCGCCGCGCTACTCCGAGGCGTCGCTGATCAAGAAGCTGGAAGAGCTGGGCATCGGCCGGCCGTCGACCTACACCGCGATCCTGAAGACGCTCGAGGACCGCGACTACGTTACCATCGACCGGCGCAAGCTGGTGCCGCAGGCCAAGGGACGGCTGCTCTCGGCTTTTCTCGAAAGCTTCTTCGAGCGCTATGTCGAATATGACTTCACCGCTTCGCTGGAGGAAAAGCTCGACGAGATCTCCGACGGCAAGCTTGCGTGGAAGGACGTGCTGCGCGACTTCTGGAAGGATTTTTCCGGCGCCGTCGACGACATCAAGGAACTGCGCGTTTCCGATGTGCTCGACGCGCTGAACGACGAACTGGCACCGCTGGTGTTCCCCGCGCGGGAAGACGGTTCGAACCCGCGCATCTGCCCGAAATGCGGCACCGGGAATCTTTCGCTGAAGCTCGGCAAGTTCGGCGCCTTCGTCGGCTGTTCGAACTATCCGGAATGCTCCTATACGCGCCAGCTCGGCGACGCCGCCAACCCCAATGGCGAGAACGGCAACGGCGAGGACGGCGTCAGGCTGCTCGGCAAGGATCCGTACACGGCGGAAGAAATCACGCTGCGCAGCGGCCGTTTCGGCCCCTATATCCAGCGCGGCGAAGGCAAGGAAGCCAAGCGCTCGAGCCTGCCCAAGGGCTGGACAGCCGAGTCCATCGACCATGAAAAGGCGCTGGCCCTGCTGGCGTTGCCGCGCGATGTCGGCAAGCATCCGGAGACCGGCAAGATGATCTCGGCCGGCCTTGGCCGCTACGGGCCCTTCGTGCTGCACGACGGCACCTACGCCAATCTGGAAAGCATCGAGGATGTGTTCTCGATCGGGCTCAACCGCGCCGTCTCGGTGATCGCCGAGAAGCAGCAGAAGGGCAAGGGCGGCCGCAATGGCGCCACGCCCGCGGCGCTGAAAGAACTGGGCGACCACCCCGACGGCGGCGGCAAGATCGTCGTGCGCGACGGCCGCTACGGCCCCTATGTCAATTACGGCAAGGTCAATGCGACGCTGCCGAAGGGCAAGGATCCGCAATCGGTGACGCTTGAAGAGGCGCTCGCCTTGATCGCCGAAAAGGAAGCCAAGGGCGGAGGCGGCAAGAAGCCGTTCCGCCGGGCGGCTAAGAAAGGATAGCAGGACGTGGCGCGCAGGATCTCCGGAAGAAGCCACGGCGATCCGCGTAGCGCCGACACCCGGGCCAAGGTCAAGGACGACTACCGGCCCTCACGCGACGAAATCCTGCGCTACATCGCCGAGAACCCCGATCGCTCCGGAAAACGCGAGATCGCCAAGGCCTTCGCGCTGCGCGGCGAGGACCGCATCTGGCTGAAGGACCTGCTGCGCGACTTGCAGGACGAAGGGCTGCTGACAAGGGAGCGCAAGCGCCTCACCCGGGCGGGCGCCCTGCCCCACGTCGCCGTGCTCGACATTGTCGGCCGTGACGCCGACGGCGTGCTGCTGGCCAATCCGAGCGAATACACCGGCCCTGGCTCGCCGCCCCTCATCGCCATCCGCATGTCGCGCGCCGCCACCGGCCCTGTTCCCGGCATCGGCGACCGCGTGCTTGCAAAGACCTTCCCGACCGACGATCCATCGGGTCCTGCCTACACCGGGCGGGTGATGAAGGTCTTCGAGAAGCGAAGCGAAGCTGTCCTCGGCGTCTTCCGCGTGCTGAAGGACGGGACTTTCCGCATCGAGCCGGTGGAGCGGCGTCAGCCGGAACTCATCGTCGACAAGGAATTCCAGAACGGGGCCAGGAACGGCGACCTGGTCGAGGTCGAGCCCGCGCGGGCATCCCGGTACGGGCTGCCGCGCGCCAAGGTGCTGGCGGTGCTGGGCTCGCTGACCAGCGAGAAGGCGGTCTCGATGATCGCCATCCACGCCCACGACATCCCGCACATTTTTCCAGCCGACGTGATTGCCGAGGCCGACGCCATGAAGCCAGCGGCTCTTGCCGGCCGCGAGGACTGGCGCGACCTGCCGCTGGTCACCATCGATCCGGCCGACGCCAAGGACCATGACGACGCGGTTTTCGCCACGCCGGATACGGACGAGAAGAACCCCGGCGGCGTCATCGCCACGGTGGCGATCGCCGACGTCGCGGCCTATATCCGCTACGGCACGCCGCTCGACCGCGAGGCGCTGAAGCGCGGCAACTCGGTCTATTTCCCGGATCGCGTCGTGCCGATGCTGCCCGAGCGCATCTCCAACGATCTCTGCTCGCTGCGCGAAGGCGAGGACCGTCCGGCCATCGCCGTCCGCATGACCTTTTCCGCCGAAGGCCGCAAGCTCAGGCACTCCTTCCACCGCGTCATGATGAAGTCGGCGGCCAAGCTCGCCTATCCGCAGGCGCAGGCCGCGATCGACGGCGCGCCCGACGACAAGACGGGGCCGATCCTCGATACAGTTCTCAAGCCGCTGTGGGACGCCTATGCGGTGCTCAAGCGCGGCCGTGACAGCCGCCAGCCGCTCGAACTGGAGCTGCCGGAACGCAAGATCCTGCTCAAGCCCGACGGCACCGTCGACCGGGTCGTCGTGCCGGAGCGCCTCGACGCTCATAAGCTGATCGAGGAGTTCATGATCCAGGCCAATGTCGCGGCTGCGGAGACGCTTGAAGGCAAGAAGGAGCCGCTGGTCTACCGCATCCATGACGCGCCTTCGCTCGCCAAGCAGGAATCGCTGCGCGAATTCCTGCACACGCTGGGCCTGTCGCTGGCGCGCGGCGCGCAGATGCGGCCCGGACAGTTCAACGGCATTCTGGAGCGGGTGCGCGGCGCCGACAACGAGGCGCTGGTCAATGAGGTGGTGCTGCGCTCGCAGAGCCAGGCCGAATATTCGCCGAAGAACATCGGCCATTTCGGTCTCAACCTGAGACGCTATGCGCATTTCACCTCGCCGATTCGGCGCTATGCGGATCTCATCGTGCATCGCGGACTGATTGCCGCGCTGGGTCTCGGCGCCGGCGGCCTGACGCAGCAGGAGGCGGATCGGCTGGAAGAGGTCGGCGCGCTGATCTCGGCCACCGAGCGCCGGGCCATGGCCGCCGAACGCGACACCGTCGACCGGCTGATCGCCGCTTACCTTGCGGAGCGCATCAACGACACTTTCGACGCCCGCATCTCCGGCGTCACCAAGGCGGGACTCTTTGTCCAATTGCCGCAGTACGGCGCCGATGGTTTCATTCCGGTGTCAAGCTTGAACGGCGACTACTATATCTACGACGAAACCGCTCGATCGCTGTTTGGAGAACGCACCGGCAAAGGCTATCAGCTTGCCGACCGCGTCGAGGTTCGACTGCTCGAAGTCGCGCCGATGGCCGGCGCGATGCGTTTCGAGATGCTGAGCGACCCGAAGCCGCTGCCTGGCTCGCGACGGTCGTTCCACAAGGCCAAGGGCCGCGCCCGCGCATCGCAGTCGCGTTTCGGGCCGCGCGGCAGGAGAAGATGATGGAACAACAGCTTTTCGGCGGCGAGCATCATTCGGGCCGCGTCGCGCGTCCGGTGTGGACGGCGATCAAGCGCGGCCTGCTTGGCCGCTGCCCGCATTGCGGCGAAGGCAAGCTGTTCCATGCCTTCACCAAGTCCGTCGAAAGATGCAGCGTCTGCGGCGAGGAACTGCATCACCACCGCGCGGACGACCTTCCTGCCTATCTGGTGATCGTCATCGTCGGCCACATCGTGGTTGGCGCCTTCATGACCGTGGAGGCGACCTCGACGCTCACGCTGTGGCAGCACGCGCTGATCTGGGTGCCGCTGACCTTCGGTCTGGCCATCGCGCTGCTGCAGCCGGTCAAGGGCGCCGTCATCGGCCTGCAATGGGCGCTCTATATGCACGGCTTCGGCGGCGAAAAGGACGAGTTTGAACCGCATCCCTAAGTTTCGGCGGTTCTGCCTTTGATAGAAACAACAACCATCTCCAAGCCTTTGTTTTATGCAATTGCGGACCGCGAGCCGCTGCGCGCTTTTCCTGGAATTGCTCCGGCAGCGACTTTTCGTCCGAGGCTGGTGCAAGGACCCGAACACCGAAGCCACTTTCGCATTCGAGAAGTTTCCGCTAGGTCGAGCGCATGGAAGGAATGACCAAGGCGGATGCCGACAAGCTCGATAAAGGCTTGGCCGTGCACGGCGGCCGGCCGCTTCGCCCGCGCGATGCCGCGACCTTGATCCTGCTTGACCGGAGCGGCAGCGACGTTCTGGTGCTGATGGGCCGGCGCCATGCCGGCCACGCCTTCATGCCCGGGAAATTCGTCTTCCCCGGCGGCCGTACCGATCCCGCCGACAGCCGCATACCGGTGGCCGCCCCGCTGCACACCAAGGAAGAGGCAAGGCTCGCGAGCGGTCCCGGCCGCGCAAGCACTGCCCGGGCGCGCGCCATCGCCTTGTCGGCCATCCGCGAGACCTACGAGGAAGCCGGCCTGCTGATCGGCCGCAAGGGCCCGTTCGCGACCGCCAAGCGCGATTGGCAGGGTTTTGTCGAACACGGCGTGGCGCCGTCGCTGGAGGCCCTGCGTTTCATCGCCCGCGCCATCACCCCGCCCAACCGCGTGCGCCGTTTCGACACGCGCTTCTTCAGCGCCTGGCGCGAGGATGTCGCGGTCGAGTTGCCGGACGGCGGCCCGACCAACGAGCTGGAAGAGCTCGTCTGGCTGCCGCTCGTCGAGGCGCGCAAGGCCGACATTCCCGACATTACCCGCATGATCCTGGAAGAACTGGAAAAGCGACTCGCCCACGATCCCTTGCTGCGTCCGGGCGGTGCCGTGCCGTTTTTCCGGCTGATCCGAAACCGCTTCGTCCGCGAAGTCCTTTAGAAGCAGAGCATCCATATCCCATGACGGTCGATACCCAGCAAAAGGGCGACGAACGCGTACACTGGTTGCCGATGATCGCGGCGATCTCCTCGATCAGCGTGGTCGGCATCGCCATCGGCCTCGGCATGCCGCTGCTCAGCGTCATCCTCGAAACGCGCGGCCATTCGGCCTCGATGATCGGCCTCAACACCGCGGTCGCCGGCCTCGCCTCGATCGCCGGCGCGCCGCTCGCCACGCCGCTTGCCATGCGGCTCGGCGTCGCCTGGACCATGCTTTTGATGATCGCCGTCGGCGCGCTTGCCTTTGTCGGCTTCCATTTCGCGCCGGATTTCTGGATGTGGTTCCCGCTCCGCGTCGCCCTGCATGTCTCGCTGACGGTGCTCTTCATTCTGTCGGAATTCTGGATCAGCACCTCGGCGCCGCCGCATCGCCGGGGCCTTGTGCTCGGCATCTACGCCACGGTGCTTTCCCTGGGCTTCGCCGCCGGGCCGTGGCTGTTCGCGCATCTCGGCTCGAGCGGCTTCCTGCCGTTCGGCGTCACCATTGCGCTGGTCACGCTCGCGGCCATCCCGGTGCTGGCGGCCCGCAACGAGAGCCCGGCGATCGTCGCCGACGGCGAGACCAGCCATTTCCTGCGCTATATCTGGATGGTGCCGACGGCGACCTTCGCCGTGCTGGTGTTCGGTGCCGTCGAGACCGGCGGCTTTTCGCTGTTCCCGGTATATGGCAGCCGCATCGGCTATTCGGAAGCCGACGCCGCGCTGTTGCTGACCATGATCGGCCTCGGCAACGTGCTGTTGCAGATCCCGATCGGCATGATCAGCGACCGCGTCTCCGACCGCCGCGTCCTGCTCTTGGCCTGCGCCACGGTCGGTCTCATCGGAACCGTGTTCATGCCGTTCTTCGCCCAGAACTGGCACCTCATGGCGGCCCTTCTGTTCGTCTGGGGCGGCGTGGTCGCGGCCATGTATACGATCGGCCTCGCGCATCTGGGTTCCCAGCTCTCCGGTCATGAGCTGGCCTCCGCCAACGCCGCCTTCGTGCTCTGCTACGGCGTGGGCATGGTGATCGGCCCGCAGGCGATCGGCATCGGCATGGACGCCTTCGGCCCCTCCGGTTTCGGCTGGTCGCTCGCGCTGTTCTTCGCCGCTTACATGCTCCTGGTCTGCGTCAGGCTGGTGCGGAAGATTCTCTGAGGGGGAATGTCATCAAGCCTGTATATCCTGACATCACCGTGTCAGCAGGCCCCCTGCTATACCCTCGTTCAAACGCAGGAAGAGCGAGGAAAGACCAATGATCGACAGCGGCTTCGAAACCAGATCCCTCAGGATGGAGCTTCTCCTGCTTGTCAGCTTCCAGGCGCCGGCGGCCGATGTCGAGCGCATCATGGAGGCAGTGGTGGCGATCACGCCGCTGCGCATGGGCAGGTATTACGGCAACGCCTACGAGTCGGCGCAGGGCATCGAGCGCCACCGGACGCTCGAAGGGGCAGCCGCGGGCGCCGAGATCGAGTTGCGCAGGCGGCCGGGCACCGTCGAGGTGTCGTTCGAACTGCCCGACGACCAGGCGCTTGCCGCGCGCGTCGTCGAGGCGATATTCCAGGCTCACTCCTATGAGGAGCCGGTGATCCGCATCCAGCCGTTGCTGACCAGCCGTTCCAAGGGCCTCGATGACCGGACCAATCCGAACCGCTGGTGGAACACGACCGGCGACCGGAAGACCGATCAGCATCGGCCCGGCGCGGCACCGCGACCAGAATCGGTCGCGGCGGAATGACGCCGGAGCCTGGCAGCGTTTGGAAAGTCGCCCATGAATGAAGAGGCAAACCGCAAGCCGGCGAGCGACCCCCAGGATCTGGCGAGGCTGTTGGTTTCCCGCCAGCAGGCGGGAGATGCGGAGGGCATGGCAGCCCTCTACTAGCCCGATGCCATCCTCGATATCGGTGGCGGACGGTTGGCGCGCGGCAGGGACGCCATCCGCGGCTTCTACGCCAAGCTGGTGGCCGCGGGGCCAAAGTTTGAGCTTGGAGATCAGCGTCCGGCTATCGTCAACGGGGATTTGGCGCTCACTTCCACGCGCCTTGCCAATGGCACGGTGACCGTAGAAATTGCCCGCCGGCAAGGCGACGGGACATGGCTTTGGGCGATCGACCAGCCGTCCATCCTCACATGAGCCATGGCTGGGCGCCGAAACTCGGGACGATCCTCGGAACCTCGCGGGCTTGACTTTCCGGGCGCGTTCTTTATGTGTCGCGCCAAGTTTCCCGCGTCCGGGTGTTTCCCCGTGCTCCAGCGGCCAAAACTCCACGAACATTAACGGACGAACATCATGGCCAAAGCCGCAAACATCAAGATCAAGCTTCTGTCGACCGCCGACACCGGTTTCTTCTACGTGACCAGCAAGAACAGCCGCACCAAGACGGACAAGCTGTCGTTCCGCAAGTACGACCCGGTCGCCAAGAAGCACGTCGAGTTCAAGGAAACCAAGATCAAGTAATCTGGTTGTCCTGAAACGTCGAAGCGCCGCCCTCCGGGCGGCGTTTTTGTTTTGGCGGGCGAACCGGCAGGCAAAGCCAGCGTGCGGCTGCATGGCGCTGAATCACGACGTCATGTGTTGAGAGAAAGGGGGCCGGTCGGCGTTTGGCAGCGGTACGAGGAGGCCACTATGTGCCAGCGCCGGCCGGCCGACCCCACGGACCCAGGAGATGCGGCGGACCTGAGCATCATGGGGTATTTTTTCGGATCGAGCCGGGCAGTCTACCCTCGTGCCGGCTTCGTTTTCGGTCTATGCGACGCAGATTTGCGCAAGAACGTATGAAAATCAACCATTTCTTAACCACGGCTGCCGAATCGCTTGGGTTAAGGTAAATTCGTAACTCTGTCGGATGACCGGATTTTAGCCCTCTACAATGCGTGTCGCTCAAAAGTGTGCGGCGGGTTTTGAGAAAACGGCCTGCCCAGATCAAAAGACCTAGCGCATGTCGCCCAAAAGTGCGCAACGGATGCGTGGTCGCCTGATCCGTTTCAACGCAACGCGCTTTAGGCAGCCTTGGCGACGACCCGGTTGCGGCCGCCGCTCTTGGCCTCGTAGAGCGCAAGATCGGCGCGCTTCATCAGCGCAGCGACTGTGTCCGCCCCCTTCAGCACCGACGACACGCCGACGCTGACCGTCACCTCGATCGTCTTGCCGTCCGTCCCGATTGCAAAGGGCACCTGCGCGATCTCGGCACGGATGCGTTCGGCCACCTTCTCGGCGACGGGCCCGTCGGTGTCAGGCATGACCACGACGAACTCCTCGCCGCCGAACCGGCAGGCGAGATCGATGCCGCGCACGTTCTTGCGCAGCCGCCTGGCGAATTCGCGCAGCACGTCGTCACCGCCGTCATGGCCGTGAGCGTCGTTGATGGATTTGAAGCGGTCGAGATCGGTGATCAACACCGACAGCGGCCGGCGCCGCGCCACGGCGCGATCGAACAGCGTCTGCAGGTGGCTGTCGAGATAGCGACGGTTGTGCAGCCCGGTCAGCCCGTCGGTCACCGCCATCTCGATGGTTTGGGTGACGCTGGCGCGCAGCTGGTCGTTGTAGCGCTTGCGCCGCACCTGCGTGCGCAGGCGCGCCGTCAGCTCGTGCTGGTCAATCGGCCGCGTCAGGTAATCGTTGATGCCGAGTTCGAGGCCACGGATGATGCGCCCCTCCTCGCCTTCGTCGGCCAAAAGGATGATCGGCAGGAAGCGGGTGCGGTCGAGCGAGCGCAGTTGCGAGCAGAGTCTCAGCGCATCGAAATCGGCAAAGGCCGTCGAGATCAGCACGCATTCATAGGGTGTTTCGGCGGCCTGGAAGAAGCCGGCGTTCGGATCGGTGGTGACATCGAGTTCGGCGCTGCCGCGCAGCATCTTCCGGATGCGCTCCATCGACGACTTGCGCTCGTCGATCAGGAGGACTCTGGGCTTGGTGTCTTCCGTCGCGAAGTTGCGGCTGAGCAGCTCCTCGATGCCGATGTTGCGCGTGGTCGAGGCGCGCAGCCCCAACTCGTCGGTCAGCGACTTCAGCCTGACCAGGCTCTTCACCCGCGTCATCAATTGCAGATCGTTGACTGGCTTGGTGAGGAAATCGTCAGCGCCGGCCTCGAGGCCGCGCACACGGTCCGACACCTGGTCGAGCGCGGTGATCATGACCACCGGAATGTGCGAGGTCGCCGGGTCGCTCTTCAGCCGCATGCAGACCTCGAACCCGTCCATGCCCGGCATCATCACGTCGAGCAGCACGACATCGACCTTGCCGTTTTCGCAGGTTTCGATCGCATCCGGGCCGTTGCCGGCCGTCAGCACCTCGAAATATTCGGCGAGCAGCCGGACCTCCAGCAGCCGCACATTGGCGGGGATGTCATCGACGACGAGGATCCGCGCGGTCATCTCAAAGGCTCCGGCTCGGCATCAGGCATCGCCCAGATAGGATTTGATCGTCTCGATGAAGCGCGGCACCGAAATCGGCTTGGAAATATAGGCCTCGCACCCCCCTTGGCGGATGCGCTCCTCATCGCCCTTCATCGCGAAGGCGGTGACGGCGATGACCGGGATCGAGTGCAATTCGTCGTCTTCCTTCAGCCATTTGGTCACTTCCAGGCCCGACACCTCGGGCAGTTGGATATCCATCAGGATGAGGTCCGGCCGGTGTTGGCGCGCCAGGTCCAGCGCTTCCAGGCCGTTGCGCGTGCGGACCGTCTCGTAACCGCTGGCTTCGATGAGGTCCCGAAAGAGCTTCATGTTGAGCTCATTGTCCTCGACGATCATGACCTTCTTAGCCATCAATTTCCCGTCCCGACGGTCCCCGGAACCGAAGACCGCCGTTATGCGTCCTTGCCGGATCGCACCCAACCCGCATGTACCCTACGTCAATATGATTGACGAAACGCAAACCGGCCGTCGGAAAAGCGCACCGATTCCGCTTGCGGATGCAGGGCTTAGGCGGCTGAGACTTGCCGCAAGCGACGCTTGCCGTTACTGCGGAATAAAGACTCACATCCACACCGCAAAAGGTAATGATGGCGAACGCAGCGTCAATGCGCGAAGAAGCGGAAACCCTTGCCGTCAGGGCGCTTGCCTTCGTCGCCGGCGATCCGGAACTCTTGCCTCGCTTCCTGGCGATTACCGGCATCGAGGTGCATTCTATCCGCAAGGCGGCCGCGGAGCCGGGCTTCCTTGCCGGCGTGCTGCAGTTCATTCTCGCCCACGAGCCGACGCTTTTGCGCTTTGCCGAGGAGACCGGCACGCCGCCGGCCCACGTCGGCAAGGCCTTGCGCATGCTGCCGCTCGGCAATGATGATCACGAGCGCTCCGCATGAGCGACGACCCCGAGACCGCGCGTCAGATCGAGGAACTTGCCGCCGACGACCGGCCGCTGCTGGTGCTCGACGTCGACGATGTCGTGCTCGAATTCGTCCGGCCCTTCCCGCATTTCCTGAAATCGCGCGGCTTCCAGCTGACGCTCGCCTCCTTCCGCCTCACCGGCAACATCGCCGAGACGGCATCCGGCAGGCTGATCGAGCAGCCCGAAGTCTCGGCCCTTCTCGGCGATTTCTTCGACGCGCAGGCCGATTGGCAAAGCATCACCGACGGCGCCGCGGAAGCGCTGGCGACGCTCGGGCAGCGCGCCGAGATCGTGCTCCTGACCGCCATGCCGCACAAGCATCGCGGCGTGCGCCGGGCGCATCTCGACACGCTCGGCCTGAACTACCCGCTGCTGACCACGGAAATGGCGAAAGGACCGGCCATCGCCAAGCTGCGCGGCGCCAGGGGCAGGCCCGTCGCCTTCGTCGACGACCAGCCCACCAATCTGATGTCGGCGCGCAACTCGGTCGCCGACGCGCATCTCTTCCACCTGATGGCCGACAACAGCCTGCGCGCCTTCCTGCCGCCGACGCCGGGCGACATCGTCTCGGTCGAGAACTGGCGCGAAGCGGCGCCGAAGATCGCCGGCGCGCTCGGGCTCTAATTTATAGCGATTAGGGCTGAAGCTTCGCGCCTGCCCCATCATTGTCGTTTTCGCCAGAACCGTCGTCCTGGCTGGCGCCGTCATTCAGGTCGGCGTCGGCGCCGCCGTCCTGAACGGCGTCGGCCGGTTTCAGCATGGCGCCATTGACCGTGACCGAACCGTCGGCCTTGGCATTGATGACCCATTCCAGCCGGCCGTCGGGCAACGTCTTGCCGAAACCTTTGACGGCGAGCGCGAAGGGGAAAGCCTGCGCCAATTGCTCATCGCTCTTGGCACCCTCCTGCAGGACCTCGACGATCTTGTCGTAACCCGCGACATCGACGGTCATGGTCGCATCCGGCTTCTTGCCCGGAAATGTCATCTCGCCTTCCATCGCCACCTCGATGCTGCCGTTCTTCACCGTGCTGTGTCCGAGGACGAATTTGGGCGTTTTGGCCAGGAAATCGGCGACCAGGGCATCGCCGAACTCATCCGACAACGGCGGATTCTTATTGAGATCAAAGGCTTCGATCGCCTTCTTCGCCATGGTGTCGAGATCGATGTTGGCGCCGCCGAAGTTGAGGTCGACATCCGTCGGCAGCAGCGCGACGCTCCAGCCGGGCAGCGTCTGCGGCGGGATGGTCAGGCCCGAGGCCTTGATGGCGTAGTTGAATTTGCCGTTCTGCGAGATGCCGTCCATGCCGAACGCGGTGCTGAACTGCTTCGCCCCGAATTTGCCGACGGGACTCTCCACCTCGAAGTCCTTGAAACCGTAGATACCGTCGATCCTTTCCCACACGGGCAGCGCCGCCTGCAGCAGCGTCTTGAGCTGTGCCTGATTGGCCTTGAGCCTGGCTTCGTCCTCATTGGCCACCGCAAAGGCAAGCAGATCGAGCAGCGGCTTCGTCTTCACGCCCTTGCCGCTTGCATCCACCGACAATTCCGGCGTTCTCAGCGTCAGCGGAAAATTCATTCCGGTGTCGGGATCCTCGATCTTGATCGTCTCGACGAAGCTCGAGACCTTCTGCGTCGCCATGAAGTCGACGCCGCCATTGGCTGATTTGGTGGCGGCAATGGTCGCGGTGCCGGCGCCGGCGGTGACGTCCGCCTGCTGCTTGGCTTCCCGCGATGTCATCGTCATGCCGGCGATCGAGCTGGCGCCGCTGGTGAAGGCGGCGAGGCTCGGATCGTAGACGGCGGTGCCCTTGCCGTCCTTGACCGTGAGCTGCATGCTTTGCGGGCCTTCCGGCCCGTTGAATTCGAACGACATGCTTTGCGAAAAATCCGAGGCGACATCCCAGGATCCGTCGCTGCGCGGCTTCACCATCAGGGCATAGGGCGCGAGATCGAATTTCAGCGGCTTCTGTTCCGGCAGGGCATCGACCAGCGCCTTGATGTCGACCGCGATTTTGTAGGCGCCGCCTTCGACCGAAACCTTGAGCACACCCGTGTCGAAGGCCTGCTTGCCGAAATAGCGCGCCAGACTGTCGGAAAGCTGCTTCGCGCCCTGGCTGTCGACCGTCTGGGCGACGGCGGGCGCGCTGAACGCAAGAGCTGCAACAAGTGGCAAAATACGCTTCACGTCGGTTCTCCGTTGGTCTCGCATGGCAAATGGTTTCGTGCTTCTGGTAGGAAAGAAGCGTTACAGCCGCAAGACGATGACTGTAAGCCAAAACCTCAAGTCGCTAAAGCAATTCCAGGAAAAGTGTCACGCGGTTTTCCGCCCGGAATTGCGCAAAAACAAGCATTTGGAGCGGTCGGCGATCCTGTGAAAGCTGTACCGCTTTCAAAGCACAAGCCGCATCAGCGGCCGGCCGGGCTTGCGTTCCAGAAGCCTCTCGAACCCGGCCTTCTCGAACACCCGCGATGAGCCGACGAACAGGCCGATCGAGCGCGAGTCGCGCGACAGGTCGATCGGGCAGGCTTCCAGCAGCCTGGCACCGTTTTCGCGGGCGAACGCGACGCCCCCGTCGACGAGGCGATGGGTGATGCCCCTGCCCCGCGCCTTGACGCGGATGAAGAAGCAGGAGATCGCCCAGACGTTCGGATCGTCGGCGTCCGCCGGATCGACCGGCGCTGAGCCTCTGCCCTGATTGTTCCATTCGGGCACGTCGGCGCGCGGGCCGATCTGCATCCAGCCGACGGCCCTGTCCTGCTCGAAAGCCAGAAGCCCCGGCGGCGGTCCGGCTTCGATGCGCGCCCTGATGTGATCCTTGTTGCGCTCGCGGTCGCCGGCCCTGCGCTCCGCCGGTGTCAGCCGGAAATGCGTGCACCAGCAGCCGTAACAGGCGCCTTGCTTGCCGAAGAGGTCCTCGAAGTCGGTCCAGCGTCCAGGGGTCAGCGGTACTATGGTCGTGCTCATGCGTTCTCCCCAGGCCAAGCTTGTTGCCGGCCCTGCACTGTCGTACCATTGCGTTTGTTCTCTTTATGTTCGCAGCGATGGCGGCTCCTGTCAACAATCCCGAACACGGTTTCTGTCGCGACTGCCTGGCTTTTCAGCGCGGCGAGACGCGCCGCTGCGAGCGCTGCGGCAGCCCGAGGCTTGCCCGCCATCCTGAACTTTACCGGCTCAACATCGCCCATATCGACTGCGACGCCTTCTACGCTGCGATCGAAAAGCGCGACAATCCGGCGCTGAAGGACAAGCCGGTGATCGTCGGCGGCGGCCGGCGCGGCGTCGTCTCCACCGCCTGCTACATCGCCCGCATCCAGGGCGTGCGCTCGGCGATGCCGATGTTCAAGGCGCTCGAGGCCTGTCCCGAAGCCGTGGTGATCCCGCCCGACATGGAAAAATATGTCCGCGTCGGCCGCGAGGTGCGCGCGCTGATGCAGGCGCTGACGCCGCTGGTCGAGCCGTTGTCGATCGACGAGGCGTTTCTCGACCTTGCCGGCACCGAGCGGCTGCACGGCATGCCGCCGGCGATGGTGCTGGCCCGCTTCGCCCTGACGGTAGAGAAGGAACTCGGCATCACCGTTTCGGCCGGCCTTTCCTACTGCAAGTTCCTGGCCAAGATCGCGTCGGACTTCCGCAAGCCGCGCGGCTTCTCCGTCATCGGCGAAGCGGAGGCGCCGACATTCCTCGCCGCACAGCCGGTGACACTGATCTGGGGCGTCGGCAAGGCGCTGGCCGCGACGCTGGAGCGCGACGGCATCCGCACCATCGCCCAGCTGCAGCGCATGGAGCGCGGCGAGCTGATGCGCCGATACGGCGTCATGGGCGACCGGCTCTGCCGGCTTTCGCGCGGCGAGGACGACCGCCGCGTCGACCCCGACGGCGATGCCAAGAGCGTGTCGGCCGAAACCACTTTCGACACCGATATCGCCTCGCTGGCGGAACTGGTGCCGGTGCTGCGCGGCCTGTCGGAAAAAGTCTCGGTGCGGCTGAAGAAATCCGGCATTGCCGGGCGCACCGTGGTGCTGAAGCTCAAGACGCAGGATTTCAAGCTCCGCACCCGCAACCGCCAGCTTGGCGATCCGACACGGCTGGCCGACCGCATCTTCCAGACCGGGCTCGACCTTCTGCGTCGCGAGGTCGACGGGACGAAGTTCCGTTTGCTCGGCATCGGCGTCAGCGACCTCTCCGACGACGGTAAGGCCGATCCGCCCGACCTGGTCGACGTCCAGTCGCGCAAGCGCGCGCTCGCCGAAACCGCGATCGATGAGCTGCGCGACAAGTTCGGCAGGAAGGCCGTCGAGACCGGCTACACTTTTGGCAAGGGCCGCAGCGCCAATCCGCCCGAGCCGCTCGAGGACTGAGACCGGCAGGCATTGGTTGCGGGCTCAGCTAGGTACGCTTGAGATCGATCCGGCTCGTCACCATGGTCTTGCCGGTTTTCGGATCGGTATCGGTCACCGTCAGCCGCATGCCGTCGCCGCTGGTCTTCTCGACGGTCAACTGTGCCTTGCGGTCACCGTTGACCTCCTTTGCCCAGCGGATGCCGAGACTGAGCGCATTGCCAGCGCGGCTTCCGTTCAACTGCGCCGGTCCCGTGCGCGAGCCGATATAGACACCGGTATAGCCGGCGCCGCTGGCCTTGAGATCGGCGCTGATCTCCCGCGTCATCAGGATGAGGCCGCGGCATTTGCCGTCGAGCGACAGCGAGGTCGAGGTGGCGCCGGATTTGAAGGTGCAGGAGATATTCATCGTCGGTGCGCTGGCGCTCACCTTGAGGGTGCCATTGCCGGCGAAGTTGCCCTGGAACAAGCGCAGGAAATCGGCATCGTCGGCACGGGCGTCCGCCGCTGCCGTCAGGGCGAGCAGAAACAGCATCATCGATTTCATCGGAAATCTCCCCCAGCTCGAAAGGCTGCGAATATGACGACTCGAACGCCTGCAACAGCTGCAGGTTCCGCCTTCAACGTGACTGTTTTTTAACGCCGCCTCCGAACGCCGCCGGGACTGGCCCAGTCGAATGCGTCGACTAGCGGTTGCGGTCGACCGTCCGGCTTGCGAAATAGCGCCGATGGCACCCGCTCCCTCGATCACCAAGGCCGCGCTCTGGATGGCGCTGTCGATCGCCTCGTTCCTGGCGATGTCGGTCGCCGGCCGCACCGCGACGGCCGCGCTCAATGTCTTCCAGGTGCTGGAGTTGCGCTCGGTGATCGGCTTCTTCATCCTGCTGCCGCTGGTGATGACGAGCGGCGGCTTCAAGGCGATGCGCACCGAGCGCCCCCTCGCCCACGTCGCCCGCAACGTCGTCCACTATGCCGGCCAGGCCGCCTGGCTCTATGCCCTGACCTTGATTCCGCTCGCCGTGCTGATCTCGATCGAGTTCACGACCCCGATCTGGACCGCGATCCTGGCGGTGAGCTTTCTTGGCGAAAGGCTGTCGCGGCCCAGGCTGACGGCGATCGTGCTGGGGCTGATCGGGGTGGTGATCATCGTGCGTCCCGGCGTCGGCTCGGTCGATCCCGGCCATCTCGTCGTGCTGGGGGCCGCGATGTGCTTCGGCGTCTCGGTGGTCATGGTCAAGTCGCTGACGCGAACCGACAGCGTCGTGCGCATCATCTTCTGGATGCTGATCATCCAGTCCGTGGTCGGCCTCGTCCCGGCGCTCTACGTCTGGCGCAACCCGGCGTTCGAACTCTGGCCGTCGATACTCCTGGTCGCCTTTACCGGCATGTCTTCGCATTACTGCATGGCGCGCGCGCTCAGCCACGCCGATGCGACCGTCATTTCGCCGATGGACTTCCTGCGCGTGCCGCTATCGGCGCTGATCGGCTGGCTGCTTTACAACGAGCAGATCGACGTCTTCACCGCCGGCGGCGCGGCGTTGATCCTGGCCGGCAATCTGCTCAACCTGCAGCGGAAGGCTCCGCAGCCTGCCGAAGTCGCCACCTCCTAGTGCGTTTCACCGTTTCACGGAACCGGTGATACGCCCTATCTCCTTGTTTTCACGCGATTCCGGACGGAAAACCGCTCACACTTTTCCTGAAATTGCTCTAGCTACAGGTCAGTTGCCTGGTCCGGTCGCCTGCGATCCGCCCGGCGGCTGACGTCGACCTCGTCGATCAAGCGGCACTCAGTCATAGACGCCGTCAAATAGAAGGTCGTTGTCGCCGCCGGCCTTGAAATGTCCGGCGTACGAACCCGCCGGCAGCAGCAATGCTTCGCCTGCACCGTTTCGCAATGTTACGGTCTTTGGCCCGGTCGTAAGGTTGAATGGCGGATTAAGAACGGCGCCGTCGATTTCGACCCCGCCGCGCAAGGGCGTTCCATCGGCGCTGTAGAGCGCATAGCTTCCGGCTATCGGAACCTCGAAGATCTTCCGCTCGCCGGGATAAAGCCTGCTGCCGGCGATCCTGAGGTTCGGCGCGATACGGACGTAGCTGTTCACTATCAGGGGCGCGACCACCGGATAGATATAGTCCATCCGATAGGACCACAGGATCAGCTTCGGCGGAGACTTGCCAAGGACGTTGTAGGCCGCGGAGTTCCTTCCTTCCCGCAACGTCGCGAGCACGTAGTGTTTGTCGAGCCACAAGGTTGTCGGCTCCATCCGATTGGGCAGCATTCCGACGCCGTCGAAATACCGCTCGTCCGGTGCGAGCAGCGATTCTGCGCGCGCCACCAGTTCACGTTGGGCCGCATTGTCGAAGCGCAGGTAAAGTAGATTGACGACGAAGCTTATGGCCATCGCCGTGGCGAGCGCTATCCATGCAAAGCGCAGGTAACGCACGCGGGTTGCGAGGCCGTCGAGCATTGTCAATGACCATAGCGACATGAACGGCAACGCCATGATGAACACGTAGGGCCATGGCTGGTCGTGCGCGAACACCAGCGCCGTGACGACAACTGAGAAGATCAGCGCAATTCGCCGCCGTTCGTCGAGCTTCATGATCTGCATCAGAGACAGAGCCATGCCGGAGAAGCAGAAGACATAGAGGACATAGTTGCGCGCGAGCGTCTGCAGCACGAAGCGCCTCAGCCCCCCGTAGTCGGCGCCGCCGCGCATCGCGATCTCAAGCGGACCGAATATGAGGCTCCTGGCGATGGGAACAGGGTCCGTGCCGCCGAAGATGAAGCAATAGGCGATTATGGGAACACTCCATCCCAGCACGAGCCATGCGCCGCGGGCGATGCCTGCCGCGTAGCGTCTCATCAAAGCCGCGTCGGCGACCAGACCAAGGCCAAGCGCAACATTGAAGTAGACTGATTTCTGCGTCGCGAGGAACGACAGGCCGCTCAATGCGCCGGCAGCGACAAGCTGCCATCCCCTCAATTCACGCGCCCGCAGGACGACCAGCAGCGCCGCCACGGCGAAGAACACAGCCAGCGGTTCGGCGATGGTGCGAAAGATGCGCTCCATGAAATTCGAGAAGCAGAGGAGCAGGAGGACGATGACCAACGCGCGGATCCGATCCTCGCCCAGCGCGCGAGCGCAAGCGTAGACGAAAGCAATGGTCGCGCATGCCAGCAGCGCGGTCTGCATACGGCCGGCAAGCAGGATGGACGTGGCGTCCCAACCGATCAGGTGCGCGATCTCGTAGAAGATCGCATAGCCGACCGCCTTGGCGTGCCAGACCGTGCCGAACATGCCGTTGGCGAAATATTTGGCCCATCCGAGTTGGACGAATTCGTCCATGACGAAGCGAGCGTTCCAAGCCAAGGTGAAGAGCAAAACGATCTTGAGCGCGATCAGGACGCTCAGAAGAATCGTTGCGGAGCGCTGCCCGAGACCGAATAGCCGGCTTGATCCGCGTGCAAGTTCTTGCTTGTCCAAGGTTCCCCCAAACCGGCTCAGGCAGAGCCGCCCGCACTCCTCGCGCAGCGACTGCGCGCCGCTCTCGCTATTCGGGGCCGCCGCTCCACCCGCAAACAGCGAATTTGAAGACGCCGGCTTCCAGGAAGAGGTCCAGGCCGGCATTCCGGTTCAGAGCCTACCAGCTCAACACTTCGCAATAGTTCGGCCAGTCCGGTACGGCCGATCCCCTCTGCGCCTTTGGGAAATACCGTCGCGCCATGGCCGCAAAGTCCGAGCGTGAAAACAGCACGACATGCTTGTCTCCGGTAATGTGCCAGTCCGAAAGGAGCGACAGCATGGCGCGCACTCCTCCCGGCTCAACATCCTTCAGGATGATCTTCCGGCACCCCCAGCGCTCGCAGCTTTCGGCCAGCGATTTGAAGAAAGCATCGCGCTGATCGACCGGCACATGATGGATGACGTCGCAAATCGTGACGGCATCATAGAGCCCGATGACTTCGGTGAGGTAAGTTGCGGGCAGAAGGTCGACCTTTGCTCGATTTACATCGCCTAGGAATGTGCCGACCGAGGGTGCTGGATCGCACATCGTAACAGCGAGGTCAGGGCGTCGATTCAAGAGCCGCTCGACAAGGGCGCCGTCGCCGCCGCCGATGTCCAGGATCCTCGAGCCGTTCGCCAATTCGCCGTCGAGAAAATCCGCAATTCTGTCGAGGTTGACGAACACACGGCGATAGACATTGCCGACCGGCTTGAAATGGCGGCCGAGAACCCTGCGCGCGACCTGACCTGGTGCTGACATTCCTATTCCCCGTTTCCTATTGAATGCTGTTTCGCCGGGCGGGAGGGTGCCGTCGCCACGGGCGCGCGCCGCAGATAGAACTGCGGCAGGATGGCCCAGTGCGCTGCGACAAAATTCCACACGAACAGAGCGACGGTGGCAATCGGAGTCGCGACTGCAACATCAAGACCGAGGCCGGAACACAGAACGACCATCATGGCTGTCGAGATCGGATAGGCCGCGGCCATGCTTCCTGCGAAACGCGCGAATGCCTTCAAACGAAAAGGCTCGGCAAAGGTGAACCGGCTGTGCAACGTGTATCCGAGGGGCGACACGACCATGAATGAAACCACGGTGCCCAGCAGGTAGTGCCCTCCCGCTCGATCGACCCCAATCATGACGGCGTTGTGTGTAATGGCGCACACCAGCCCCACCAGCATGTACCGCCATCCTCGTTCCAAAAGCGGCCGTTCGGGGGCAACCGTATGGCGCTCCTGCTCCACCTGCTCGCCGGAGTTCATGGCAGGGCTTGGCATTGGCGTCAGAAAGCTCCTGTCAGTTTCGCGCGAAGCCGGCAAACGGCACGCTCACGCAGCCGCGAGTCGCGCAAATACCGCCTCATTCCGATCGGACCGAGCGACAGCACGACACCAGCCGCACGAACCAAGGCTTTCAAGTTGCCGGCCGACGCAGCGGCGAGCGACACGTTGACGCTGATGGACGCCCGTGCGGCAGGCCCTATCCTTTCACGGCTGCTCGCCGGAAGCCGGGGCAGATGGCGCTCCAGAACAATTTGCATTTGCGATCGGAACTCGCTCGCATCACGGGATCCGGTCACAGTCAGCGAACTGCCGTGAACCCGAAAGGCCGTCGTGATCTCGTCGTGATAGGTTACCGGTCCAGTACCGGCAAGCTTCGCCCATACATCCCAATCCGCCGTGTACCAGAGTTTCTCATCCACGCCCCCGCACGCCAGCCATGTGCTTCGGCGGAACACCGGAGCGGGCACAGAGACGAAATTCTGCACGAGCAGCCGTTCCAGCAGGAATTCGGCTTCGAGCACCTCGTCAGCCGGCAAGGGACAGTTCCACCGCCCCATTCGCCGGCCGTGGCGGTCGACGATAGCGGTCGGGGCCAGATGCAGCACAGCTTCGGGCGCATCCGCGATCCAGCGGCGAACAGCCTCGACGCGCCCGGGCAGCCACAGGTCGTCTGACGGGAGTATGCAGACATGATCGGCGGCCGCCAGTTCGACGCCGAAGTTGGTCTTCGTCTGCCACTGTCCGAGGTCCCTTCGCTGAAGCAGCCGAAGGGGCAATCGTTGGACAAATCGCTCGACGACGGCCGCGGTGGCGCTCGTCGGACTGCTGTCGATGATGATTATCTCCAGACCGCCGGTCGGCTCGGCGGCCAGCGAGTCAAGTGTCGCGCCAATCCATGCCGCGCCTTCGTGCACCGGCATGACGACGGACAGGAATGGCTTTTCGATCACGCAGCTACCTCTTCCGCTGCCAGGCCGGTCGAACAGTCAGAACGCACGCCTGCCGTCCAGATTATCAAGCAGCAACTTGAGCACAAAGCCGGCCAGCACCATGGACATGCCGGCCACGCAGGCTGTGGTGGTCACAAAGGTCAGGTGCACCGACTGCTCCATCGGGCCGCCGACGAAAATCCAATGCAGCGCCAATAGCACGTCCGCGACAAAGCCGGCCAGCGCGAGCGCGCCTCCGGAAAAGACCAGCCATTCCAACGGGCGGCCGCGCATCAGCCAGGGCACGATGTGGCCTCCGTGGACCGGGTGATAGATGGCGATCGCCACCTTGGCCAGCATGCCGAAAAGGATCGCCGAAAGGCCGATCAGCGTCGCCATCGCCGAGAGCGCGACGAAGTGGATTCCGAAATACCACCCGCCTATCCGGACCGGTCCCGCGGCGAGGGTCGCAAGGCCGACGATGCCGGCCACCAGCAAGGTCGCCCCCGGTATGAGATACATGGTGTTGGGCGCATGGGCCACGATCAGCCGCAGGTGTCGCCAGCCATCGCGGAACGAGCGCAGATGAGGCGGCCGGCCGCGCTTGTCGGGATAGAGCTTGATCGGCACCTCGCGGATCACGAGCCCGGCGCGGTGGGCGTTGATGACCATCTCCGAAGCGAATTCCATGCCCGGCGAGCGCGCCCCCATCCTGCGGAACGCATCGCGTGTGAACCCCCGCATGCCGCAGTGAAAATCGTGCACCGGGGAATGGTGAAGCCAGCGGGCGATCGTTGAAAGCACCGGATTGCCAAGATAGCGATGCAGCGCGGGCATGGCGCCGGGCTCGATACCGCCCGCGAAGCGATCACCCATCACCAGTTCGGCACCGTCCTCCAGCGCGTCGATGAAGTCGCCGAGGCTGCTCCAGTCATAGGAATCGTCCGCATCCGCCATGACGAGGTACTTGCCTCGCGCAGCTTCAGCCGCCGCGCTGATCGCCGCGCCATATCCCTTGACCCGTTGGTGCACGACACGCGCGCCGAGGGACTCGGCAATCTCGACCGACCGATCGCTTGAGCCATTGTCGCCGACGACAACCTCACCCTCGATGCCCCGCTTTGCAAAGACGTCGAGTGCCTTGCGGATGCAGATGCCGAGCGTGCGCTCTTCGTTCAGGCAAGGGATGATGGCCGACACCAGAGGCGCCCCGGCATCATCGGCGCGCTGCCCATCGAGTTCAGTCCGGACTATCGCGAAATTCGACTTGTCGACCATCGTGCCCGCGCTCCTGCCCGATCGTCAGCCCGCTGACGACTAAGGCACACGCCCCCAACATTCCGCAGCCTAGCGGCAACATTAGCAAGAACAAGTTAGTCAAAGATATACAGAGCCATACGCTGTAGAGCGAATGACGGGGTTTGGCGAGTATTGGGTGGCAGAGGGTGACGAGGCTTGAAGTAGCAGCGACGCCTCGCGCTCAAGCATGATCCGGAACCGAAGGTCAGCGAAGCAAAAAGTGAGGGGGGTTTCGCTGAAGATCATGCTCGTACAAAGAGCCGGATCAGGATGGCGATTCAACGAAACGCCATCCTGATCTAAATCCAGGAAAAGGGTGCGACGATTTCCCTTCGGAATTGCTCAAAAAACCAAATAGTTAGGGCCCTACACCAGTTCCACTTCGACAACGCCCGGCACCGCGCGCATGGCCGAGGCGACTTGCGGCGAGATGCGGTAGCGATTGGGGAGCTCGATCTCGACCTCGCCCTGGCCGGCGTCCTTGATGAGCACGAAGCTCACCTGCCCTTCGCCCTTCACGGCAAGCTGGTTGGCCAGGATATTGATCGGCTGGGCGTCGCGCACGAAGATGCGTAGCGCCTTCTGGATGCGGCTCGCCTCGTCCTCCAGCGACTGCACCGTCTGGATGCGCAGATTGATGCCCTCCGGCCGGTCTTCCGCCGAAACGGTGATCACCACGGAGCGGCCGGGCTCCAGCATGTCGCGATACTGCGCCAGTCCTTCGGAGAACAGCACCGCCTCGTACTGGCCCGTCGTGTCGGAAAACTGCACGACGCCCATCTTGTTGCCGGTACGGGTCTTGCGTTCCTGCTTGGTGGTTACGGTGCCGGCGAGCCGGCCGGCGGCGGCGCCGCGCTTCACCGCGGCCGAGAACTCCGCCCAGTTCTGCACCCGCATCTTCTGGAGCGCGGCCTTGTATTCGTCGAGCGGATGCGCCGAGAGATAGAAGCCGACCACCTGGAATTCGCGGTGCAGCCGGTCGGCGGCAAGCCACGGATCGGTCGCCGGCAGGTTGAGCGCCTGCGATTGGCTCCCAAGCGAGGCGCCAAAGATGTCGGCCTGCCCGGAGATGGCGTTCTGCTGGGCGAGCGAGGCCAGCCCCATCATTCGCTCGACGCCGGCCATCATCACGGCGCGGTCATGCCCGAAGCAGTCCAGGGCGCCGGCCATGATCAGGCTCTCGAAGACGCGCTTGCCGACGATTTTCGGATCCACCCGCTCGCAGAAATCGGCAAGGCTGCTGAAGGGTTTCTCGCCACGCATCTCGACGATGTGCTCGACCGCTGCGTCGCCGACTCCCTTGAGCGCCGCCAGGGAGTAAAAAATCTTGTTCTCGCCGACCTCGAAGGGACGGAAGCTGGTCATCACCGAGGGCGCCGCCACCTCGATGCCGAGGCGCAGCGCGTCCTGGCGGAAATCGGCAAGCTTGTCGGTATTGCTCATATCGAGCGTCATCGACGCCGCCAGGAACTCGACGGGGTAATGCGCCTTGAGATAGGCCGTCTGGTAGGACACGACGGCATAGGCGGCGGCATGCGACTTGTTGAAGCCGTAGTCGGCGAATTTGGCCAAGAGGTCGAAGATGAAATCGGCCTGCGGCTTGCCGACGCCGCGCTCGACCGCGCCCGTCACGAAGCGCTCGCGCTGCTTGTCCATCTCGGCGCGGATCTTCTTGCCCATGGCGCGGCGCAGGAGGTCGGCTTCGCCGAGCGAATAGCCGGAAAGCTCCTGCGCGATCTGCATAACCTGTTCCTGGTAGACGATGACGCCCTGCGTCTCCTTCACCAGATGGTCGATCTTGGGATGGATCGAGGCCATCTCCTCCTCGCCATGCTTTCTGGCGTTGTAGGTCGGGATGTTCTCCATCGGGCCGGGGCGGTAGAGAGCGACCAGCGCGATGATGTCCTCGATGCAGTCCGGCCGCATGCCGATCAGCGCTTTGCGCATGCCGGCACTTTCAACCTGGAACACGCCGACCACCTCGCCGCGCGACAGCATGGCGTAGGTATCGGGATCGTCGAGCGGGATACGGGCAAGATCGATGTCGACGCCGCGCCGCCGGATCAGCTTCACCGCCGTTTCCAGCACCGTCAGTGTCTTCAGGCCGAGGAAGTCGAATTTTACGAGCCCCGCCTGCTCGACATATTTCATGTTGAACTGGGTGACCGGCATGTCCGAGCGCGGATCGCGGTACATCGGCACCAGTTCCGACAAAGGTCTGTCGCCGATGACGATGCCGGCGGCATGCGTCGAGGCGTGGCGATAGAGGCCTTCGAGCTTTTGCGCCGTGTCGAGCAGCGTCTGGACGATCGGCTCCTTCTCCGCCTCCTCGGCGAAGCGTGGCTCGTTGGCGATCGCATCCGCCAGCTTGACCGGATTGGCCGGGTTCTGCGGCACCATCTTGGACAGCTTGTCGACCTGGCCGTAAGGCATCTGCAGCACGCGGCCGACGTCGCGCAGCACGGCACGCGCCTGCAGCGTACCGAAGGTGATGATCTGGCCGACCTGGTCGCGGCCATACTTCTGCTGGACGTAGCGGATGACCTCCTCGCGCCGGTCCTGGCAGAAGTCGATGTCGAAATCCGGCATCGAGACGCGGTCCGGGTTGAGGAAGCGCTCGAACAGCAGCGAGAAGCGCAGCGGGTCGATGTCGGTGATGGTGGTGGAATAGGCGACCAGCGAGCCGGCGCCGGAACCGCGCCCCGGCCCGACCGGGATGCCTTGCGCCTTTGCCCATTTGATGAAGTCGGCGACGATCAGGAAGTAACCGGGGAACTTCATCTTCTCGATGATGCCGAGCTCGAATTCGAGCCGCTCGCGATACTGCTCGACCGTATAGCCGGGGGTTGGCCCATGCTTTGCGAGCCGCGCCTCCAGGCCTTCTCGCGCCTGGCGCGCGAGCTCGGCGGCTTCCGCCTTCTCGGCCGCGTCCTTGTCTGCGGCATCGGCTCCGGTGAAGCGCGGCAGGATCGGGCTGCGGTTCTTCGGATAGTAGGAGCAGCGCATCGCGATCTCGACCGTGTTGTCGATCGCTTCCGGCAGGTCCGAGAACAGCCGCGCCATCTCCGCCTGGCCACGCAGGAAATTGTCCGGCGAAAGCCGCCGGCGGTTGTCGGCGGCCACCACCGAGCCTTCGGCAATCGCAATCAACGCGTCATGCGCTTCATAGTCTTCGCGCTTGGAGAAGAAGGCCTCGTTGGTGGCGACAAGTGGCAGTTCGTGGCTGTAGGCAAGATCGACCGTCGACTTCTCGACCATGCGGTCATAGCCGGCGACCCGTTCCAGCTCGACATAGAGGCGATCTCCGAACAGGCCTTTGAGGAAGAGCAGCCGCTGCTCGGCGAGATCGCGGCGGTCGGCCTTCAGGGCGCTGCCGATCGGGCCGCGCGGGCCGCCGGTCAGGCAGATCAGCCCATCGCAACGACCTTCAAGCATCGCGCTGGTAAGATGCACCGGCTCACCGGGCGGCGTCTCCAGATAGACCTTGCTGATCAGCCGGACCAGGTTGGCATAACCTGCCTCGCTGGCGGCGATCAGCACGATCGGCGACATCTCGGGACCGTGCCGGCGGCGGTCGCGCTGCGCGTCGCTCGCTTCGCCGGAAAAGGCGAGATCGATCTGGCAGCCGATGATCGGCTGGATACCGTCCTTGACCGCCTTCTGGGCGAACTCGAGCGCGCCGAACAGATTGTTGGTGTCGGTCACCGCGATCGCCGGCGCCTCGTCCTTGGCCGCGTGCCCGACGATGGCGCCGAGCTGCAGGGCGCCCTCGAGCAGCGAATAGGCCGAATGCACGCGCAGATGGATGAAGGTCCGCGCCGACGCTTCCGGCCGCGCGGCCTTCACGGCTGCTTCGCGCTGCAACGGGTCGCGTGGAAGTCGTTCATCCGCCATGTTTTTTCGCGCTACCCCAAGGACTCATCTGTGCTGATGTATTGTCCCGGACGGAGCGATGCCAGTCCAGTACAATCGATCGCGGACCACAGGCTTCCGTCCCCTACGCCGCCTCAGGCGAATTCCATGATCACCGCATCGACCGCCAGGCTGTCGCCGGGCTTGGCGTTGAGCTTGGCCACGGTGAGGTCGCGCTCGGCCCGAAGCACGTTCTCCATCTTCATGGCCTCGACCACGGCCAGCGTCTCACCGGCCTTGACCTCCTGTCCTTCGGCGACGGCGATCGATACGACAAGGCCGGGCATCGGGCAGAGCAGCATTTTGGAGGTGTCCGGCGGCAGCTTTTCCGGCATTAGCCTTTCAAGCTCCGCCGTGCGCGGCAGCATGGCCTGAGCCGTCACCGACATGCCTTTCCAGGCGATGCGAAGACCGTTCGGCACCGGGCGGATCTGTGCAGCGATCCGGTTGCCGCCGATCGTGCCGCGCCAGATCGCGTCGCCGGGCCGCCAGTCCGAGGCCACCGTCAGCGGCCTGCCGCCATCGATCGACAGATCGACCTCCATCGGGATCGAAACCATGCCGTCGATGATGCTGACGCCAAGGTAGTCCGTGTCGATCTTCACCACCCAGTCGCGCTTGAGATGGCCGGAATGCGGCGCCAGCCGTCCGCTGAGGCGGTCGAGCCGGTCCCGGCGCAGTAGTTCGATCGCGGCGGCGATCGCAGCGAGCACCGCCCTCTCCCCGCTATCCGGTTCGACCGGCGCGAAGCCGTGCGGGTATTCCTCGGCGATGAAGCCGGTCGAAAGCCGCCCCTCGCGCCAGCGCGGATGCTGCATCAACGCTGCCAGGAACGGGATGTTGTGCTCGATGCCGTCCACAATGAAGCTGTCGAGGGCTTCGGACATGGCATCGATCGCCTGGAGCCTCGTCGGCGCCCAGGTACAGAGCTTCGCCACCATCGGATCGTAGAACATCGATATTTCGGAGCCTTCGGTGACGCCGGTGTCGTTGCGGATCACGACATCGCCGAACCTCCCCTCGTCCGGCGGCCGGTAACGCGTCAGCCGGCCGATCGACGGCAGGAAGTTGCGGAAAGGGTCTTCGGCATAGAGGCGGCTTTCCACCGCCCAGCCGTTGAGCTTTACGTCGCTCTGCTTGATGCCGAGCTTTTCGCCGGCGGCAACGCGGATCATCTGCTCGACCAGGTCGATGCCGGTGACGAGCTCGGTCACCGGATGCTCGACCTGCAATCTTGTATTCATTTCAAGGAAATAGAAGTTCTTGTCCTTGTCGACGATGAACTCGACCGTGCCGGCGCTCTGGTAGTCGACGGCTTTTGCCAGCGCCACCGCCTGCTCGCCCATGGCCTTGCGCGTCTTGGCATCGACGAATGGCGACGGCGCCTCCTCGACCACCTTCTGGTTGCGACGCTGGATCGAGCACTCGCGCTCGCCGAGATAGAGTGCGTTGCCATGTGCGTCGGCCAGCACCTGGATCTCGATATGACGCGGGTCGACGACGAATTTCTCGATGAAGACGCGGTCGTCGCCGAAGGAGCTTTTGGCTTCCGAGCGCGCGCGCTCGAAACCGTCGCGCACTTCCGCCTTGCTCCAGGCGATGCGCATGCCCTTGCCGCCGCCGCCGGCCGAGGCCTTGATCATCACCGGATAGCCGATCTCGCCGGCGATTCTTTCGGCATGGTCGGCGTTCTCTATGACCCCCGGCCAGCCCGGCACGGTCGAGACCTTGGCCTGGCTGGCGAACTTCTTCGATTCGATCTTGTCGCCCATGGCGCGGATCGCCCTGGGCTTCGGTCCGATGAAGGCGATGCCTTCCTTCTCCAGCGCCTCGCAGAAGGAGGCGCGCTCGGACAGGAAGCCATAGCCCGGATGCACCGCCTCGGCGCCGGTCTCCTTGCAGGCGGCGATGATCTTCTCTGCGACGAGATAGCTCTGCGCGGCGGGCGACGGGCCGATATGCACGGCCTCGTCGGCCATATCGACATGCACGGCGTCGCGATCGGCGTCCGAATAGACCGCGACCGTGGCGATCCCCATCTTGCGCGCCGTTTTGATCACGCGACACGCGATCTCGCCGCGATTGGCGATCAGGATCTTCTTGAACATTCGGATGTCGTCCTCCGGCGAAGTGGTCCAGTTCTATGGACAATCCCGCCATGTCTCAAGTGGTCGGCGGCGCACGCCCGCGCCGCATCGATTGCGAATACCGCGCCGAAAAACGTCGCAAGGGAAGTTGGCCGCCACAAAGGAAATCTATAGAGTGGCGTGTGGGCTCACTGCGGAGGGCTGGCGGGCATTCGCCGCGCCGGGCAGGCTCGACAAGCCGGCCACATCAGAGATTTGTTGATTGCATTGGGAGGAACTGCCTCATGAAAACGCGCGCCGCTGTCGCTGTCGCCGCCGGAAAGCCGCTGGAGATCATGGAGGTGGACCTCGAGGGCCCGCGCGAGGGCGAGGTCCTGGTCGAGGTCAAGGCGACCGGCATCTGCCACACCGATGAGTTCACCCTGTCGGGCGCCGATCCGGAAGGCATCTTTCCGGCCATCCTCGGCCATGAGGGCGCCGGCATCGTCGTCGATGTCGGCAAGGGCGTCACCTCGGTCAGGAAGGGCGACCACGTCATCCCGCTCTACACGCCCGAATGCCGGCAGTGCCCGTCCTGCCTGTCGAGGAAGACCAACCTGTGCACCGCCATACGCGCCACGCAGGGTCAAGGCCTGATGCCCGACGGCACCTCGCGCTTCTCGGTCGGCGGCGAAAAGCTGTTCCACTATATGGGCTGCTCGACCTTCTCCAACTTCACCGTGCTGCCGGAGATCGCGGTGGCCAAGGTCAATCCCGACGCCCCCTTCGACAAGATCTGCTACATCGGCTGCGGCGTGACCACCGGCATCGGCGCGGTCATCAACACGGCGAAGGTCGAGCAGGGTGCCACCGCCGTCGTCTTTGGCCTCGGCGGCATCGGCTTGAACGTCATCCAGGGCCTTCGCCTTGCCGGCGCCGACATGATCATCGGCGTCGACGTCAACAACGACAAGAAGCCCTGGGGCGAGAAGTTCGGCATGACGCATTTCGTCAATCCGAAGGAGATCGACGGCGACATCGTGCCGTACCTGGTCAACATGACCAAGCGCGGGGCCGACCAGATCGGAGGCGCCGATTACACCTTCGATTGCACCGGCAACACCAAAGTGATGCGACAGGCGCTGGAAGCCTCGCATCGCGGCTGGGGCAAATCGGTCATCATCGGCGTCGCCGGCGCCGGCCAGGAGATTGCGACGCGGCCGTTCCAGCTGGTGACCGGCCGCACCTGGATGGGCACCGCCTTCGGCGGCGCGCGCGGCCGCACCGACGTGCCGAAGATCGTCGACTGGTACATGGAGAAGAAGATCCAGATCGACCCGATGATCACCCATACGCTGAAGCTCGAGGACATCAACAAGGGCTTCGACCTCATGCATGAGGGCAAGTCGATCCGGAGTGTCGTGGTTTACTAGGTGAAGGAGGTCCAGATTCGTGTTCGCATACGGTTCATCGACTGGGAAAAGTCGACGGTCCATCGAATACAGAATTTCGGAGAGGACCTATGGCGCAGCTTTAAGAACAACAATCGCATTCAGATCGACTTGGGAGAAATCGATCATGCGATTGATGAAATCACTTTTCTCGTGCGCGACACTTTTTTGAAGAAGACCCTGCCGGAGGTGCACCGCCTGTTACGGGCGCATCTCATGGAGGCTGAAGCAATCGTCGACACCAAACCGGTGTGATTAAAAGGGAGGAACTGTAAATGGCGGAAAAACTGCATCCGAAGATCGACAACGGCCTGCCGAAGGAAAGCGCGAGCTTTACCGGCGGCACGCTGGTCTGCGCCTGCACCAGCAATCCGGTGAAGGTGAAGGTCAAGGGCCAGATCGCCCACAACCACGCCTGCGGCTGCACCAAATGCTGGAAGCCGGAAGGCGCGGTGTTCTCGGTGGTTGCCGTTGCCGGCACCGGCGACGTCACCGTCACAGAGAATGGCGACAAGCTGAAGGTGGTCGACCCGGCGGCGCTGATCCAGCGCCATGCCTGCACAAGCTGCGGCGTGCACATGCACGGCCCGGTCGAGCGCGACCATCCCTTCAAGGGCCTGACCTTCCTTCACCCCGAGCGCTTCGAGGAGGACGGCTGGTCGCCGCCGGGCTTCGCCGCGTTTGTGTCGTCGATCATCGAATCCGGCGTCGACCCGAGTCGCATGGACGGCATCCGCGCCCAGCTGAAGGCGATCGGGCTCGAGCCCTATGACTGCCTCAATCCCGGCCTGATGGACTACATGGCCACCTGGACGGCCAAGAAGTCCGGCGCCCTGGCGGCCTGACGCGGCGGAACCAGCTCTGCCCTGAGTGAAATACCTTATGGAGCGTGCCGACGGGCGATCGGATGATCGCCCGCGGCTTCCCGTCCCGAGACGGCAACCGGAGGGTTCATGCAGGCGCTCTTGATTGCGACGGCGGTGCTCGTCGTCGGGCTCGTATTGGCTTATGGCATCAAGCGCTTTTCACTGGGCGACAGCGTGACGCTGATCGCCCTGATGATCATTCCGCTGCTCGCCTATGGGGTGGTTTCCGGCGATATCAGTGAGTTCACCGCGCCCGGCGGCTGGGGCGCGAAATTCCGCGAAGAGGCCAAGAAGACGATCGACCCGGTTCCGATCAGCTCCTCCATCGTGGAAGGCGAATTCGTCGCCAAGGGCGACTTTGTCCAACTTGAAAACGTCGACCGCAATTTGGCGCCGGGAGAGCCGGTGAGCATGACCTTGCAACTCGGCCGCGGCGACTATTACCAGGCGCCGGTCATCGCCGAGTACATCAGGGTTCTGTCGCAGCATGATCCCGACATGTCGGTAGTGGTCATCGACCCTGCCGGCAAGTATGTCGCCTCAGCCAAGGGCAGCGTCGTGCTGGCGCAGTTGACCGACACCAGGAACCCCGACCAGACCTACCGGCTGATGGACGCGCTGCGTGGGTCGAACCCGTCGGCGATCCTGAAGATCGGCGGTTTCTCCGACAAATCCATCGCCGACACCGCCAGCAACGTCGAAGCCTTGCGGAAAATGCAAAGCGAGAATACAGCCCGCTTGGTGGCGGTTACGCCGGCCAGGGCGCCCGAGGGCGTCGTGCTGCGCGACATGATCGTCACCCGGTTGCTGGTCGAACTGGCGCCGGAAGACAGATAGCCGCCAGGAGCAGCCGATCGCCCGGGAAACCATGATCTATGTCGACGCCGACGCCTGCCCGGTCAAAGCCGAGGTCGAAAAGGTGGCGGAACGCCATGGCGTCGCCGTCACCTATGTCTCCAATGGCGGGCTGCGGCCCTCGCGCGATCCGATGATCCGCAATGTCGTCGTCTCCAAGGGCGCGGATGCCGCGGACGACTGGATCGTCGAGAATGCCAGAGCGAACGACGTCGTGGTGACGGCCGACATCCCGCTTGCCGCGCGCACGGTGGCGCTCGGCGCGCATGTGCTGGGACCCACAGGCCGCCCCTTCACGCGAGAGACCATCGGCATGGCGGTGGCGATGCGCGATCTGAAGCAACACCTGCGCGAAACCGGCGAAAGCCGGGGCTTCAATGCCGCTTTCACACAGAAGGACAGGTCGAACTTCCTCGGCGAGCTAGACCGCATCTTGCGGCGGGCGCTCAAATCCGTCACACCCGACTGATCCAAACGCCTGTCAGAGGCCGGCCATGGGTGACGATACATCCGTCGACACGCCGATGCATCGGCACATGCAGTTCGCCCTGGCCGCAGCCATTGGCATCGTCGCGCTGCTTCTTGCGCTGCTCTTGCGAGCGCCGCTTCCCTACTCGATCGGCGCCAACGTGTTCTTCGCGACCTTCATCATTCTGGTCCTGGCCTTGATGCCAAGGCTTACCGGCCGCTACCTCAGCAAGAATGCGCGCGCCACCGACCTGCCGGTTTTGCTGATCTTCGCCGTTACCCTTTTCGTGGTCGGCGTCGCCATCGGCTCGCTGTTCCAGCTCATCAACCAGAAGGGCAGCGCGCATTCGCTGGAGATTCTGTTCGCAATGCTGTCGATCCCGCTCGGCTGGTTCACCATCCATGCCATGGCGGCGCTGCACTATGCGCATGTCTACTGGATGGATGGCATCGAGATCGACGAGAAAACCAACAAGAAGATGCCGGTTGGTGGCCTTGATTTTCCCGGCGACAAAAGACCGGAAGGCTGGGACTTCCTCTATTTCGCGACGGTCATCGGCATGACCGCGCAGACGGCTGATACCGCGATCACCACCTCGCGCATGCGCCAGGTCGTGCTCGTCCATTCGATCCTGACCTTCTTCTTCAACACGGCGATCGTTGCCGCGGCGGTCAACCTCGCGGTCAGCCTGGGCGCCCCGTAATAAATCCGTGATCGGGTGAAACATCACCTTGCGCAGCGACGTATTGGGGGAAAGACAATGATCTGAAAGAGCCGTGTCGGGTGGCGCGGCCGGAGGATGGAATGGATTCTGCTGCCGCAAGCCCAACCGCCGAAGCGGATACCAAGGACGCAACACTGATCTACCGGCAGTCGCGCTGGACGCGCCTCACCCACTGGATATGGGCCTTCTCGCTGTTCTTCATGCTGCTTTCGGGCCTGCAGATCTTCAACGCGCGTCCGCAGCTTTATATCGGCAAGGAATCTGGTTTCGCCTACAACAACACGATCCTCCAGATCGGTGCCGAGAACACCGACAACGGCCCGCGCGGCTTCACCGAAATCTTCGGGCATCGCTTCGATACCACCGGCGTGCTCGGCTGGTCCGGTCCTGCCGGACAGGAGACGCCGCGCGCCTTCCCGGCCTGGGCGACCATCCCCTCCTATTACGACCTCGGCACAGCGCGCGTCGTGCATTTCTTCTTCGCCTGGGTGCTTTCGGCCACCTTGCTGGTCTGGCTCATCGCCGGCCTCATCAACGGCCATATTCGTCGCGACCTTGCCCCTCGCCTGGATGATCTGCGCAAGCTGCCGCGCGACATCGTCGAGCATGCGAAGCTGAAGTTTCATCACACGCGCGAATACAACACGCTGCAGAAGATGGCCTATGGCGGCGTGCTCTTCGTGCTGTTGCCGCTGATGATCATCACCGGCCTTGCGATGTCGCCGAGCATGGATTCGGTGCTGCCCTGGCTCAATGAAATCCTCGGCGGCCGGCAGACGGCGCGCACCATCCACTTCACCGTCATGGTGCTGCTCGTCCTCTTCTTCATCATCCACATGCTGATGATCGTGGCAGCCGGCCCGATCAACGAGCTGCGCTCGATCATCACCGGCTGGTACCGCACCGACCCGCCCGCGAAGCACGACGAGCCGGCCGAGAGGAGCGCCTGACATGGCAAAATTCCAGATCAATCGCCGGAAGTTTCTGACCGCGGCCAGCCTGGGCCTGTCCGGCATCGCGCTGTCCGGCTGCGATGCCTTCGACAGTGGCCTCGGCATCGGTGGCGGATTGCGCTGCTTCCTCGAAAACGCCAACGGCCTGACCTGGCGCGCGCAACGCCTGCTTGCCGGCCGGGACGCGCTGGCCCCGGAATTCACCGAGGCCGACATCCGCCAGCCGCAGCGGCCGAACGGCGTCACCGCGCCCGACGACGATACCTACAAGGGGCTGCTCGCCAACAATTTCGCCGACTGGCGCCTGGAGGTCACCGGCCTTGTCGAAAAACCGCTGTCGCTCACGCGCGAACAGCTCCAGAACATGCCGAGCCGCACCCAGATCACGCGCCACGACTGCGTCGAAGGCTGGAGCTGCATCGCCAAATGGACCGGCACGCCGCTCTCGCTGGTGCTCGACCAGGCCGTCGTCAAGCCGCAGGCGCGTTACGTCATGTTCCACTGCCTGGACACGATCGAGCAAAGCCTGTCGGGCGACATCAAATATTACGGCACCATCGACCTGATCGATGCCCGCCACCCGCAGACGATCCTCGCCTATGGTGTGAACGGCAAGCCCCTGCCGGTCGAGAACGGCGCGCCGCTGCGCGTGCGCGTCGAGCGTCAGCTCGGCTACAAGATGCCCAAATACCTCTACAAGATCGAGCTGGTCGACAGTTTTGCCAATGTCGGCGGTGGCCGCGGCGGCTATTGGGAGGACAATGGCTACGATTGGTATGGCGGAATCTGAGGTCCCTCGCCTGCTGGCCGAGCACGATCGTCCGTCAGCCGAATTCGACGCCATCGAGGAACAGCTCAACAGCGACAACCGGCGCCTCACACGCCGCGGTGACGACCGGAGTCTCGTCTTTGCGCTGCGGGGCGAAACCGGACGCGCAGTCGGCGTCGCCGCCGGTTATTCCTGGGCGAGGATCGCCGAGCTCAAATTGATGTGGGTCGATGACGCTTGTCGAGGGCTGGGCTACGGCAAGAACCTGCTCGATGCCTTCGTCGCCGAGGCTGCCGGCCGAGGGGTACGGCGTATCTGGGTTTCGACGCATGATTTTCAGGCGCCGGGCTTCTATGAAAAGGCTGGCTTCGAGCGCATGGCCGAATTCGCCGGATGGCCCGAAGGCCATTCCAACATCATCCTTTGCAAGACGATGGCAGCGGAAGGTTAGGCCACCTTATCCAGCAGCGGCTTCAGCGCCGGATGGATTTCCGGTGACGCATGCTTGATCAATGTCAGCAGCGCGCGCTCGTTGTCGCGCAGCGGCCGCTGGCCGCCGCCAATGCGCTCGGCGAGCCACTTGGCCTCGCCGGCGTCGATCGTCTCGGCGCGGCGCGCGAGCGCCTCGGCCGCCCGATTCCTGGCCTCCCAGTCGGCCTCGATGTCGGCGGGCGAGTGGTAGGCTCCAAGGATGCCGGCCAGCCCGCCCGACACCATGCGGCTGAAGAAGCCGCCGATCTCCGGATCGGCATGCTCGAGGAAGGTCTCGTGGCGCAGCGCCGCCTCGCGCGTCGGCGGCTCGTAGCCGGCCGAGCACATGACGTAATTGGCGATCGCCTTGACGAAGAGATCGTTCCAGGAAGGATCGTTGCTGGCGGCTGCGGTCCGGTCGTTGATCCTGAACAGGATCTCGGCTTCGGCCTTGGTGATGGCGATGTTGCCGTCGCCGCCATAGGCGTAGAGAATGCGGCGCAGGAGATCGACCTCGGCCCTGGCGATCAACCCCGGCACGAGGTCACCGCCGAGCATCAGCGGGCCTTTGCCGTCGATCACCGCGTTGGCGACCTGCTCCAGCGCGTAGGCCGAAAGCCGGCCGGGCGACGATTTCGCTTCCTCCAGCACGTGCACCAGGAGCTCGAGCTCGGTGCGGCTGTCGACCGTGCCGTCGCGCGAGATGGCGCGGACCAGCCAATCGGCGTTCTCCTGCGAGATATAGCCCTCAGGCTTTTCCTGGCGGACGATGTAGTCGGTCACCGCTTCGATGAAGAACGGCGACCATTCCGGGCACTTGTCGCGCGCCGTCTGGTCGAGCGCAAACAGCGCCTCGGCCTCGCCCCGGGTTACGACGCCGTCGGCGAACACTTCGCGCCGCAGCATCGTCACGTCCTCGGCCGTGATGCGGTTCTTGGAGGTCAACCCCGCCACCGGAGCGCTCATGATCAATTCGCCCATTGCCGTCCCTGCCCTTCGCCTGTTGCCGGCGAATTCGATGCGTCGTTTCGAGAGGCATATCAGAAGTATCTTGAGAAACCGGCAAATGGCGTGGTTAGCGAAGACTTGTCGGCGGGGCGCTTAAGGTGGGTCGAGATTCAGGTCACCTGACGATCGACGCACCTTTGATGTCGCTGGGAGGTGACAAGGTGTCGCCGACGGGCTATGGATGGCGCGTCGGGGACTCAGGCGACTGAGTCCTACCTGTTTGCGGGAGAGAACAGCGAAAGCTGTCGCCGAAGGGGAAATCGCCCGAAATCTCTCAGGCAAAAGAACCGTGAACGGGAAAGACAACTCTGGAAAGTCGGGAATCTTCCCGCGCCGAAGGTGTAAGCGCTGCCGACAGAGTTACGGGGCGCGAGTCTCTCAGGCTTCAGACAGAGGGGCACCGAATGGGCCGCCAATGGCGGTCGATCGCGTGCGACTCTGGAGAAGACATGACGGGCGAAGACACCAAACACCTACCCCTCGAGGATCTGCATAATGCCGCTGGCGCGCGTTTCGGCGCGTTCGCCGGCTGGTCGATGCCGCTGACTTATCCGGCGGGCGTGATGAAGGAGCACCTGCACGCGCGCGAGCATGCCGGCCTTTTCGACATCTCGCATATGAAGCTTTTTGCGGTCAGCGGTCCGGGTGCCGCGGCGCTGCTGAACCGCGCCTGCCCGCTTGACGCCGCCGCGCTGGAAATCTCTCAGTCCAAATACACTTTCTTCCTCAACGAGGCGGCAGGCATCATCGACGACCTGATCGTCACCCGGCTCGGCGACAACCGCTTCATGGTGGTGGCCAATGCCGGCAACGCCGTTGAGGACGAAAAGCATCTTCAGGCACTGGCCGCGGATTTCGACGCAAACCTGGACCCGCTTGACCGGGTTTTCCTGGCGATCCAGGGACCGGATGCCTGGGCGGCCCTCGCGCGGGCCGGCATCGAAACCGGCTCGCTGCTGTTCATGCATGGTGTCGAGCCCCGGCAGAATTGGTTCATGAGCCGCTCCGGCTACACCGGCGAGGACGGTTTCGAGATCGGCCTGCCGGAGGCGGACGCCCGCGATCTCGCCGCCAAGCTCTTGCAGGACGAGCGCGTGCAATGGATCGGCCTTGCCGCCCGCGACAGCCTGCGGCTGGAGGCCGGGCTCTGCCTGCACGGTCAGGACCTCACCCCGGAGATCGATCCGGCGAGCGCCGGTTTGATGTGGGCGATCCCCAAGGAGGTCCGCGCTTCGGGTCATTTCATCGGCGCCGACGCATTGCGCTCGATCCTCGAGCGCGGCCCGTCGCAGAAACGCGTCGGCCTCAAGCCCGATGGTCGCCAGCCGGTGCGCGCGGGTGCTGCGCTGGTCGACGCCGACGGCAATCCGGCCGGCCACGTCACCTCTGGCGGCTTCGGCCCCTCGACGGGCCACCCGGTCGCCATGGGCTATGTCAACACCGCGCTGGCCAAGCCCGACACCAGACTGTTCGCCGACGTCCGCGGGACCAAAATCCCGGTTGACGTCACATCGCTTCCCTTCACGCCACATCGCTACCGCAAAGGATGAATTCCCGATGGCAAACACCTATTTCACTGAAGACCATGAATGGCTGCGCGTCGAAGGCGGCGTCGCCACTGTCGGCATCACCGACTACGCGCAGGAGCAGCTCGGCGATCTGGTCTTTGTCGAACTGCCGGAAATCGGCCGCAAGCTCGCCAAGGGCGACACTGCCGTGGTCGTGGAATCGGTCAAGGCGGCCTCGGACGTCTATGCTCCGGTCGACGGCGAGATCATCGAAGCCAACACCTCGCTGTCGTCCGACCCTTCATTGGTCAATTCGGCGGCGTCCGGCGACGGCTGGCTTTGGAAGATGAAGCTTTCCAACGCAAGCCAGCTCGACAGCCTCATGGATGAGGCCGCCTACAAAGCCCATATCGGCTGATACCAGGATTTTAGAAATGACCGCAGCACCCGTTCCTTTCTCGGCCCGCCACATCGGCCCCAGCGTCAACGATGTCAGGGCCATGCTCGCCACCATCGGCGTGCCATCCGTCGAGACGCTGATCAGCCAGGCCGTGCCAAGGTCGATCCGCCTGGACCAGCCGCTCGCCTTGCCGGCCGCGGCCAGCGAAGCCGAAGCGCTGGCCGAATTGTCGGCGATGATGGCGAAGAACAAGGTGCTGAAAAGCTTCATCGGCGCCGGCTACCACGGCGTCTTTGTGCCGCCGGTCATCCAGCGCAACCTGTTCGAGAACCCGGCCTGGTACACGGCCTACACGCCCTACCAGGCCGAGATCAGCCAGGGCAGGCTGGAAATGCTGTTCAATTTCCAGACCCTGGTCGCCGAGCTGACCGGCCTGCCGGTGGCGTCGGCATCGCTGCTCGACGAAGCGACCGCCGTTGCCGAAGCGGTCGGCGTCGCGCTGCGCCATCACCGTGACAAGCGCACCAAGGTGGCGCTTGCCGGCACGCCGCATCCGCAGACGCTCGATGTCGTACGCACCCGCGCCGAGCCGCTCGGCATCGAGATCGACGGCGAGACGATCGACGACAACACCGCCGCCCTGCTTGTCTCCTGGCCGGACACGTTCGGTGTCTATGGCGATCACAAGGCCGCGATCGAGAAGGCCCGCGCCGCCGGCGCGCTGGTCGTCTTCATCGCTGATCCGCTTGCGCTCACGCTGACCGATGCGCCGGCAAAGCTCGGCGCCGACATCGCCGTCGGTCCCATGCAGCGCTTCGGGGTGCCGATGGGCTTCGGCGGCCCGCATGCCGCCTATTGCGCCGTCTCCGACAAGCTGACCCGCCTGATGCCCGGCCGCCTCGTCGGCCAGTCGACCGACACCATGGGCCGCCCCGGCTATCGTCTCGCCCTGCAGACGCGCGAGCAGCACATCCGCCGCGACAAGGCCACTTCCAACATCTGCACCGCGCAGGCGCTGCTCGCCAACATGGCGACGGCCTATGCGATCTGGCACGGGCCCACCGGCCTGCAGGCGATCGCCGAGCGCGTCCACACCCTTGCCAACCGCCTTGCGGCGGGGCTGAAGGCAGCGGGCGTTGCCGCCCTCGGCGCACACCGCTTCGACACGGTAACGGCGGACGTGAAGGGGGAGGCCGCGGCAATAGCAGCCGCCGCCGAAAAGACCGGCCGGCTGCTGCGCGTCATCGATGCCGACAGGATCAGCATCGCATTCGATGAGACGTCGACGGAGGCCGACCTCGATGCGATCGCGGCCCTGTTCGGCGCCAAGCCCGGCGCTGTGGAAGCCGGCTCCATGCCGGGCAAGCCGCGCGGCAAGGAGTTTCTTACCCAGCCGGTCTTCCACGAAAACCATTCCGAGACCGAGATGATGCGCTTCCTGCGGCGACTGGCCGACAAGGACCTCGCGCTCGACCGCGCCATGATCCCGCTCGGCTCCTGCACGATGAAGCTCAACGCCGCCGCCGAGATGATGCCAGTGAGCTGGGCGAATGTCGCCAATCTGCACCCCTTCGCGCCGGCCAGCCATTCGGCCGGCTATCGCGCCATGGCCGGCGACCTGGAAGCCTGGCTGTCGGAGATCACCGGTTTCGACGCCGTCAGCCTGCAGCCCAATGCCGGCAGCCAGGGTGAATATGCCGGCCTGCTCGCCATCCGCGCCTATCACCGCGCGCGTGGCGAAGGTCATCGCACCGTCTGCCTTATCCCCTCGTCCGCGCATGGCACCAATCCGGCCAGCGCGGCGATGGCAGGCATGAGCGTCGTTGTCGTGCGCTGCGCCGACGACGGCAGTATCGACATGGACGACCTGAGGGCCAAGGCCAACGAACATTCCAAGAATCTCGCGGCGCTGATGTTCACCTATCCCTCGACGCATGGCGTCTACGAGGAAGGTGCGCGCCATCTCTGCGCCCTCATCCACGAGCATGGCGGCCAGGTCTATTTCGACGGCGCCAACCTCAACGCTCTAGTCGGTCTCGCCCGCCCCGGCGACATCGGCGCCGACGTCTGCCACATGAATCTGCATAAGACCTTCTGCATCCCGCATGGCGGCGGCGGCCCAGGCGTCGGCCCGATCGGCGTCAGGGCGCATCTGAAACCCTATCTGCCGGGTCATGTCACCGAAGGCTCGGTGCATGCCGTGGCGGCCGCGCCGTTCGGCAGCGCCTCCATCCTGCCGATCACCTGGATGTATATCCGCATGATGGGCGGGTCCGGGCTGAAGCAGGCGACCGAGACGGCGATCGTTTCGGCCAACTATGTGGCGACGCGGCTCGCGCCGCATTTCCCGCTCCTCTACAAGGGCCGGAGCGATCGCATCGCGCATGAATGCATCCTTGACACGCGCGTGCTGAAGGAAAGCGCCGGCATCAGCGTCGACGACATCGCCAAGCGCCTCATCGACTACGGCTTCCATGCGCCGACCATGTCGTTCCCGGTTGCCGGCACGCTGATGGTCGAGCCGACCGAGTCGGAGCCCAAGGGCGAGCTCGATCGTTTCTGCGAGGCGATGATTGCGATCGCCGGCGAGGCGGCAAAGGTGGCGAAGGGCGAGTGGCCGCTCAACGACAACCCGCTGGTCAACGCTCCGCACACGGCGGCCGAGGCGCTGGCCGGTGCGTGGACGCATCCCTACTCGCGGCTCGAGGCAGCCTATCCAGCCGGTGACGTCGATCTGTCGGCGAAATACTGGCCGCCGGTGTCGCGCATCGACAATGTCGCAGGCGACCGCAACCTGGTCTGCTCCTGCCCGCCGCTGTCGGAATATCTCGGCGCCGCTGAATAGCGGACAACAAGTTCAGGCCGAGCGCAGGGCCGGCCCGGCGTCGGGCTGGCCCGCCTTGCGTTCGGCCATCACGCGGTTTCGCCCGGCCCGCTTGGCGGCGTAGAGCGCGGCATCGGCTTCCGCCAGCACCTCGTCCAGGGGCCGGCCATCGGCGGCGCCAAATCCCATGCCGCCGCTGACGCTGCTGCGCAGCGGGCCGCGATGGGTCGGAACGATTTCGGTGCCGAAGGCGACGCCGATCCTGCTTGCCATGTCATGCGCCTTTTCGGGCGTCATGCGCGACATGACGAGCGCGAACTCCTCGCCGCCCAGCCGGAAGGCGTCGACACCGGCCCTGCCATATTTCTTGATCACAGCCGCGAAGCGGCAAAGGACCTGATCGCCGACAGGATGGCCGAAGACGTCGTTGGTCGTCTTGAAATGATCGAGATCGAACATCGCGATCGCCATGAACGGACCGAAGCTGCGATCGCCGTAAAGCTCGTTGAGCGCCCTGCGGTTCATCAGGCCGGTCAGCGGATCGGTCATGGTCTCGGCCTTGAGCTCGATCTGCGCCTGCAGATGATGCAGCGAAAGCGTCAGCGCGCCGAGGCCGGTCATGCAGGCCACTGCCACGACGGTGTTCAGCCGTTCGGCCCAATTGTCGGGCGCGGCGCCGAGAACCCATTGCCCTTGCGCCAGCAGCACCAAGCCGCACAGCGCGAAGGACAAGCCGCAGACACCGCTGAGGAACGAGACGACCAGCAGGATCCGGCGGTCGTGGTCGCCCTTCATCCAGAACATCGCGCCGATCGCGGCAAGCAGCCCCGTCACCGTCGAATAGGTGATGAGGAAGCCGACGCCGTCAAAGCCGAAATAGGTGACGACGGCGCAGGCGGCCATGGCTGCCAGCGCCGGGCCGATGGCACGGCGATAATTGCGGATGCCGAGATATTGCATCGCCGACAGACAGATGACGAGGAACCCCAGGCTGAGCAGCGCAAGCACGATCTGGCAAAGCCACGGGGTGGCATCCTTGGTATAGCGCCAGAACAGGACGACATGGACAACGAGCACGAGTATGCCGCAGGCGACCGTGAGCACGAAACGCGCTCGCGGCGCGGTGAACCAGATCGCGAGCATGGTGACGCTGAGGCACGTGCCCGACAGCGCCGCCGCGAGCAAGAGCGAACTAAAATCCAACATTGTTGAGCCGCAGCCTCTTGGGAGTCGTCCGTTACGCGGCATTCTAGGTTAACGGCGGCACGCCGATACCGTTTTCAGCTAACCTTTCGACCCAACCTTCCGACAAGGTTTACAAAGCATCCACTACTGCATCCGGCAGGCGCGAAGACTAGAAATTTTTGGTTTATATTGAAACAGTTCTATTCATGAGCGCGAGGAGACCCGCGCAAAAAACGGCATTCGACCGGTGACGTACATTTGGTAAGCCGGCTAACAAGCGGGCGCCCGCCAGCCGGATATCCGCCTGTCGCTTTGATTGATGGAACTTGTCCCGTTTCGCAGAAACGGCGTTCGACCGGTGACCGGTGAATTCGGGCGGAGCGATTCAATCCAAGCCGGATAGGTTCTAGCTCTTGTCGAGCAGCGCGAGATTGGCATTGACCACGGTCTGGTCGGCCAGGCCGGCCCTGGCTTCGAGCAGCAGCGCCCTTGCCTTCCTCTTGTTGCCGCGCAGAAGCTGCGAATAGCCCATATTGTTGATGATCTGCGGCTTGCGCCCGGCGACCCTCAGCAATTGGGCATAGGCGCGGTCGGCGAAGTCGAAACGGCCGAGTTCGTCATAGGAAGCGGCAAGCCCCAGCCAGGCTTCGGCATTGTCGGCCTTGAGTTCCACCGCCTTGCGGAAATGCTGCTCGGCAAGGCCGAAATTCGCCTCGCGGAACTGCGCCTTGCCCTCCACCAGGTCGCCGGCGCTGACGTCCTTGGTCGTCGGCTGGATCGCGGTGGTCTTGGTCGTGTCGACGCTGTTGTTGTTGGTTGTGCAGCCGGTGATCATCAAGACGGCTGCCAACGCCGCCGCTGCCGTGTGAAGTCTGTGACGCATGCCCCTGCCCCATCGCCCGATTTGCCGGGTCGTTCTTCAGCAAGGACCATAAAGCAGAGCGATTAAGCTTCGGTGCCGAAATGCGCCTAAATTTCGGTTGCGTGCAAAGGATGCGTTAACCAGTACCGCCCCTGAGATCTGCCCAGATTCAGGTCAGGCCGAGTCGAAAATGGTGGATTTCGAGAACCGGCCTACGCCGGCCGTAGCCTTCATAGAGCGGAAACACCTATGAGGGCTTCGGCCGGCGAAGGCCGGAGCGGAGCGTACTTAAATTACGTGAGCGCCGGCCCACGCCGGCCGTAGCCTTAACTGCCACGCCATTCTCACAAATGCCTCGGCCGGCGAAGCCGGAAGCGCAGAAAGCCGCCATGTGCAAGCCGGACCTCACCTGAATCCCTAGTGCGAGGTCAGCCTCACCACGATCGGAATAATGGCGACCATCAGCACCACCGGCAGGATGCACACCGTCACCGGCACCGACATCTTGGCCGGCAAGGCATGCGCCTTCTCCTCGGCAAGCGACATGCGCTTGTGGCGCATCTCGTCGGAAAAGACGCGCAGCGCGCCCGACAGGCTGGTGCCGAGCTCCTTGGACTGCTGCAAGAGCGTCGCGAAGGAGCGGACCTCATCAAGGCTCAATCGGTCCGCGAGCGCCTTCAACGCATCGTCGAGGCTGCGGCCGGCCCTGAGCTCCAGCGACACCAGCTGCAGGTTCTGGCTGAGCGACGGATAAGTCTTGGCGAGTTCCTTCGAGACGCGCTCGATGCCGGCCTCCATGCTCATGCCGGCGTCGGAACAGACGATCATCAGATCCATGAAGTCGGGAAAGCCGTTGCGGTATTCGCGCATCTTTTCCCGCACCTTCTGCGTCAGCACCAGACCAGGCAGGAAATAGCCGGCCGCACCCGACAGGATGACGAAGGTCCAGCGGCTGGTCATGGTCGACTCGGCGCTGGCGCCCCAATGGTTGACCAGGAACGCGCCAAGCGCCATTCCGACCAGCGTGGTAAATCGGATCAGGAAGAACATGCCGACGGCGCGCGGCTCCATGTAGCCGGCCTGGATGAGCTTCATGCGCAGCCGCGCGACATTTTCCGGATCGCTCTTGGCGTAGAATTCCTGCGCCCGCCTCACCGCCTTTTCGCGCACGGCGTTTGTGTTCTTTTTCGGCGCCGGCTCGGCCGGTTCGACCGGCTCCGCCACCTCGACCTTAAGCCGGCGCTTGACCTCGTTGCGATCGCCCTTGGCGACGACCAGGGGCCAGGCCATCGCGCCGCCGCCCATCACCAGCAGCAGCGCCGCCACCGGCATCAGCGAGGTCGGCGCGAGCGAGGCGAGGAAGCGGATGACGTCTTCCATCTCAGAACCTGAAATTCGACATCTTGAACATGATGGCGTTGCCGAGCAGCAGCCATAGGACGGAGCCGCCCAGCATGTACCAGGTCTTCGGTATACCCCACACATCCTGGTAGAACTGCGGCATCAGCACCATGATGGCGGTGAAGAGAAGCACCGGCACGGCGGTCAGGATATAGGCCGACATGCGGCCCTCGGTCGAAATCGCTCGCACTTTGCGCCGCAGCTTGCCGCGCTCGCGGATCGTCGACGACAGCCCGTCCAGGATCTCGCGCAGATTGCCGCCGGAGCTGCTCTGGATCGACACGGCGGTGACGAACAGCGGCAGGTCCTCGTGGCCGACTCGGTCGAACAGGTTGTTGAGCGCCGAAACAAGGTCGGAGCCATAGGTCACCTCGTCGGCCACGACGCCGAACTCGGTGCCGATCGGATCGGCCATCTCGCGCGCCACCATCGAGATCGCCACCGGCACCGGGTGGCCGGCTTTGAGGCCGCGCGTGATCAGCTCCAGCGCCTCCGGCAACTGCACGCCGAAGCGCTTGTGCCGGCGCTTGCGCAGAAAACGCAACGCCATCACCGGCAGGACCGGCAGCAGCACGACAAACAGGCCAAGGCCGAACAGCAAAGGCAGGCCATACCAGATGGCGAAAAGCGCCAGCGCGAAAGCCACGCCCGAGGTGATTGTCAGAAACTTCGGCAGCGGCATGATCATGCCGGACTGCGTGCGCAGGTCGCGAAAGCGGTCGAAGGAGAAGAGGGACCTGCCGCCTTCGACGCCGCGCTCCTTGCGCAACTGGATCAGCACCTGCTCCTGGCTGATCTTGTTCTCCGCCAGTTTCATGCGGCGGTTGATCGCCGTGCGCTTGTCACTGCGCCCGGCATAGAGCAGGTAGCAGCCTTCGGCGATCATGATGCCGGTGAGCGCTGCCGCGGCGTAGACGGCGTAGATCGGGCCGAATCCCTCGAGCACCGGCTACTCCTGCGGCCGGCCGGGTTCGAAATACTTGCCCGGAAATTCGATGCCCATGTTGCGCAGGTCCTCGAGGAAGCGGGGGCGAATGCCCGTCGCCTCGAAATGACCGATGATCTTGCCGTCCGCCTCCATGCCGGTGCGCACGAAGCGGAATATCTCCTGCATCTGGATGACGTCGCCTTCCATGCCCGTCACCTCGGCGACGCTGGTCACCTTGCGCTTGCCGTCCGACAGGCGCGTCAGCTGCACGATGATGTCGAGGGCGCTGGCGATCTGGCTGCGGATCGACTGCACCGTCATCGGCATGCCGGTCATGCCGAGCATCTGCTCGAGGCGCGAGATGGCGTCGCGCGGCGTGTTGGCGTGGATGGTCGCCATCGAGCCTTCATGGCCGGTGTTCATCGCCTGCAGCATGTCGAAAGCCTCTTCGCCGCGGCACTCGCCAAGGATGACGCGGTCGGGCCGCATGCGCAGCGCGTTCTTGACCAGATCGCGCTGCTTCAATTCGCCATGGCCTTCGATGTTGGCCGGGCGGGTTTCCATGCGCGCGACATGCGGCTGCTGCAGTTGCAGCTCGGCGGCGTCCTCGATGGTGATCAGGCGCTCGTCTTCCGGAATGAAGGCCGACAGCGCGTTGAGCATCGTCGTCTTGCCGGTGCCGGTGCCGCCTGAAATGATCGTGGTCTTGCGGGCATGCACGGCCGCCGCCAGCACCTCGGCCATGTTCTGGGTGATGGCGCCGAACTCGACCAGCTTGTGCAGGCCGAGCTTGTTCTTGGAGAATTTGCGGATCGACACCAGCGGCCCGTCGACGCCGACCGGCCGGATGGCTGCGTTGAAGCGCGAGCCGTCGAGCATGCGGGCGTCGACCATCGGCTGCGATTCATCTACGCGGCGACCAACCGCGGCGACGATTTTGTTAATGATTCGGAGCAGATGCGCCTCATCCTTGAACGGGATGTGAACCTGCTGCAGCTTGCCGCGTTTTTCGACGAAGCAGTTCTGATGGCCGTTGATCAGGATATCGTTGATCTCCGGATCCTTGAGCAGCGGCTCCAGCGGGCCGAGGCCGACCATCTCGTCGACGATGTCGTCGACCAGCGCGTCGAGCTCGGCGGTGTTGATCGCCATCCGCTCATGGCGAGTCTTTTCCGAGACGAACTCGTGCACCTGGCGGCGCATTTCGTCCTTGGGCAGGCGCTCCAGCGCCACAAGGTTGATCTCCTCGAGCAGCATGCGGTGGATGCGCACGCGGGCGTCGAGCACCTTGTTGGCGCTCTTTGCGGGCGCCGCTTCCGGCTTCGGCGCCGCCGGCTTGCGGGTCGTGGGAATGACCACGGCATGGTGCGCAACGGACACGGGTTCGGGCGGCCGAGCCGGACGGGCGTCGCGATTCTGCAGGTTGGTGAACCGGCTGCTCATCCCGCTTTCCTCTTCAGGAGGCCCTTGCCGAGGCCGAACAGCGACCTCGATTTTGCCGTCGTCGTCACCGCCTCCTCCGGCAGGATGATCTTCTTCAGGTCGTTGACGACATTGGCGTTGGGATCGATGTCGTGCAGCGGCACGCCACGATCGACGGCCTCGCGCACCAGCCGGTAGTTGTTGGAGATGCCGCCGACGAAGTGCTCGCCGAGAATGTCCTGGACGTCGGCCTGCTTGATGCCGCTGTCGAACATCTTCTGCTCGAAGCGGTTGACGATGACGTTGGGCTTCACTTCCCTGCCCGCCGTCTCGTAGATGGCCTGGATGAGACGTTGCGTGTGACGCAGGCAAGGCACCGTCATCTCGGCCACGATATAGAGCTTGTTGGAGCCGAGCAGCACCGTCTCGGTCCACGGGAACCAGGTGCGCGGCATGTCGATGACGACATTGTCGAAATAGGCCGAGACGAGGTCGAGCATGCGCACCACGACATCGGTCTTGAACGAGCGCATTTCCGAGGGACGCGTAGGCGCTGCAAGCACGCAGAGCCCGCTCGCATGCTTGGAGAGCATGACGTCGAGCAGTTGCCGGTCGAGGCGCTCGGGCTGGTTCTCGATTTCGGTGATGTCGAAGCGCGGCTCGAGGTCGAGATATTCGGCGCAGGCGCCTTGCTGGAAATTGAGATCGACGACGCAGGTCGAGGCGCCGCGCGTCACCGAATGATGCAGCTGGAAGGCAGTCTGGAGCGCAAGCGTGGTGGTGCCGACGCCGCCGGCGGCCGGCATGAAGGTGTAGATCTGCGACTCGGTGTTTTCCTCTCGCCCCGGCCCCTGCAGCGCGCGGATGACGGAGCGCACCAGGTCGGCGGTGGTGATCGGCTTGACCAGGAAGTCGGCGACCTTGAGCTGCACCAGGATGCGCACGGCCGCCGCATTGAATTCCTGGGTGACGACGACCACCGGAACGCGGCCTTCCAGCCGGCGCATGATGCGCTGCAGCGACTCGATCTCCTCGAGCTTGGCCGCATCCATGTCGACGATGACGGCGCCGAAATCGGTTTCCTGGACTTCGCCGCGAAGCTCGTTGACGCTTTTCTCGACCGTCAAAAGCTCGATGACCTCGGAGGCCGCGAAAGCCGTTCGCGTATCCTGCGAAAACGCCCGGTCGGTTGAAACGAGCAGGATCTTCTTGGTGCCTGATGCCATGTCGTCAGCCCATCAGTTTGATGTCGTTGATGCCGACGTCGTTGAGTCCGGCGCCGAGCCGGCTTTGGCGCCGACGGCAGTGGCCGTGGAGCTCGTGCTCTGAGCCGGCACCAGAAGTCTGGTGTTCTGGACGCCGTACCGCCAGGGGTCGACCATCTGCATGACCGTGTTGGACGCCTGGGCATTGCCGGCGGCCGGCGTCACGCCTTCGGTACGCACGTAGTCGTCGCTGGTGCAACCGGTGAGGACGCCGGCGAGCAGCAGGGCGATGCAAGGAACCAGACGCATGGCTTCAGTCCTTCGGCAGATCGAGGAAATGGCCGGATGTCGTTGCGGCCACCGGACGCGCCGCGCTGCCGTCGGCCAGGGCCAGCGGGCGCTTGGGCGCCGAGGCGCTGACTTCCTCGGTGTTGTTCAGGAAGTAGTCGGCCGTGCTTGCCGGCCGCGTTCCGTCGGTCGGCTCGACCATCTTCTTCGACGGGTCGACCGGCTTGACCAGATAGGGCGTGACGATGATTACCAGGTCGGTCTCGCGCCGCTGATAGGACTTCGAGGAGAACAGCGGGCCGAGCACCGGCAGCTTGCCGAGTCCCGGCAGGCGCGAGGTCGTGATGTCGTTCTGCGACTGCAAAAGACCTGCGATCATGAAGCTCTGGCCGTTCTTCAGGTCGACCGACGTCTTGGCGCGGCGCACGATGAAGGCAGGAATGGAAATGCCGCTGCTGACTTCGATGGAGGCGGAGGGGTCGATCGAGGACACTTCCGGCGCGATATCGAGGCTGACCAGCCCATCCTTGAGCACGGTCGGCGTGAAATCCAGGCCGACACCGTATCTCTTGTAAGTGACGCTGATCTTGCCGTTGTCCTCGGAAACCGGGATCGGGAACTCGCCGCCGGCAAGGAAGCTCGCCGTCTGGCCCGAGCGGGCGATCAGGTTCGGCTCGGCCAGCCGCCGGGCGAGGCCGCGCTCCTCCAGCGCCTTGATGGCGATGTCGATCGAAACGCCGTTGGAAAGCAAGCGGCCGATGATCTCGCCGGTGCCGGCCGTCGGCACGGTGCCGGGATCGATGATGACGTCGCGGCCGCCGATGCCCAAGGCAAAGTTGGCCCCGTATTTGGCGCCGAGGTCCTGTCCCGCCTGGCGGTTGATCTCGACGAAACGGACATTGAGCTGAACCTGCTGCGAGGACGAGATGTTGACCGAGTTGATCACCTCCTCGTTGCCGGAGAAGCGTGACGCGATCTTGCTCGCCTTGTCGGCCGCGACGGCGTCGTCAGCCACGCCCGACAGCACCACGCGGCCATTGGCCGAACCGACCTTGATGTTGGCATCCGGCACGCTGGCGCGGATGGTGTTGGCGAGCTGGTCGGTATCCAGCGTCACCTCGACGTCGATGGTGCCGACGAGCTGCTTGTTCTGGTCGAACAGCGCGATGCCGGTGGTGCCGAGGTTGTTGCCCAGCACGTAGAACGACTTGTCAGTCAGCGGGTTGACGTTGGCGATCTCCGGATCGCCGATGACGATCTGGTAGAAGGCGGCGCTCGTCATGATCGTCTTGGGCTTGCCCTTGGCGACTTTGATCGAGGCATTCCTGGTCGCCGAGACGTAGACGACGTCGTTGTTTGCCTGGGCCGGCGCTCCAAAGGCAAGCATTCCGGCGGCGGCCAGGAAGGCGCCCGCCGCCATTGCACGCAAAAGGCGCAGCCCTCTCGTCGTCCGATAGTTATTCAACACAGGCATTGTCCCGTCCCCGGCCGGTCCCCACCGGCTATTGTACTTGTTCCTTGGCAGGAACGACGTCCCCCTCGGCTGGCTTGGAAGGAACCTTGTATTCCTCGACCTTTTCGCCGCGCGACACGATCACCGTCTTGAACTTCGGCTCTTCCGGTTCCTTCGCCACCGCATTGACCAGCGAGGCGGCGCTTGCCTCGGCGTTCGCGGCAACCGAACCGCCGAAGGAAGAGATGGTGGTGAGCCCGTTGCCGCTGGCGCTGGCGTCGGCGGCGGACCGCAACGACAGCGACAAGGTGCCGACGGTGCGGGCAAGCGCCACCTTCTGCGCGCCTTCGTTCGTCACCTCGAGGGTCACCGAATTGGCAACCTGTGGCTCCGTCTTGCGCTCATCTGCGCCTTGCCCGACCGAAAGCACCTTGGCGTCGGAGACAACGATTTCGGACGTAACCGTCGAGCCGGCTGCCCCTTGAGCGTTCTTGGACACTTCCTGGATTGCGCCGGCATCGCGCGTCAGCACGACGTCAACCCGGTCGCCCGGCGTGATGAAGCCGCCGACGCCGGCGATCTCGTCGGTACGGATGGTGACGGCCCGCATGCCCGGCGACAGGATGTTGGAAAGCGTCGCGCGGCCGTTCGGCCCGGACAGCTTGGTGAGCAGCACCGGTTCGTTGACTTCGATCGGCGACAACACCACCCGGCTGCCTTCGGCAAGCAGCTTGTCGATGGTCGGGAATGCGCCCTGCGGCAGCGAGTCCTGCGGCCACGGGATTTCGGTGAGCTGCGACCGGTCGAGTTGCATGCCGTAACGCAGCGCCGCTTGAGCCACCACGATGGTGTTGAACTCGACCTTGGGCTCCTGCGGCGCCACGATTGACGCCACCTTCTGCTCGGACTCGGCTTTCGCCTGGCTCTTGACCCAGAAATCCGCGGCAAAGATCGAGATCGCGCCGACAACGGCGGCGATGCCGATCATGGTTATGGCCCTGCCTCTCACGCCGAAAACCCCTGAAGCCCGTGGTCTTTTGTTCGTTGAGGCTCACGCTAGGCGTTAATGTTAAAGAATCAGGAATCCTTGAATGCCGGGACCGCCCTATTTCCGGCGGCTTGGTTATCGAATGGTTTTGGAATAAGAGAGACTTTGATCCCTGAACGGAACAGGAACCTCGTTCGCCCGCCGAAAGCGTGGCAGTATCGAGGAGTGATTCGCAGTACCGGACTTAATGGCCAGCATGGACGACACCAGCGATCTTTTCGGCAACCATGACAAGCAGCAGCCCCAGCCGGCGCGCGCGTCCTCGCGCCCGGCTGATCCGCTGGTTCAGGCGGCGAAGCGTTCGGCTGCCGCCCGTGACGGCAGCGAGAGCTACAGCGCCGCCGACATCGAGGTGCTGGAGGGGCTGGAGCCGGTCCGGCGCCGTCCGGGCATGTATATCGGCGGCACCGACGACAAGGCGATGCATCACCTGTTCGCCGAGGTCATCGACAATTCGATGGACGAGGCGGTCGCCGGCCATGCGACCTTCATCGACGTCGAGCTTTCGGCCGACGGCTTTCTCACCGTCACCGACAACGGCCGGGGCATCCCGGTCGATCCGCATCCGAAATTCAAGAAACCGGCGCTCGAAGTCATCATGACGACGCTGCATTCGGGCGGCAAGTTCGACTCCAAGGTCTATGAGACCTCCGGCGGCCTGCACGGTGTCGGTGTTTCGGTCGTCAACGCGCTGTCCGACCACCTCGAGGTCGAGGTCGCGCGCGGCCGGCAGCTTTATCGGCAAAGATTCTCGCGTGGCATTCCGGTAAGCGGTCTGGAGCACCTCGGCGAGGTCCACAACCGCCGCGGCACCAGGACCCGCTTCCATCCCGACGAGCAGATCTTCGGCAAGGGCGCCGCGTTCGAGCCGGCGCGGCTCTACCGCATGACACGCTCGAAAGCCTATCTGTTCGGGGGCGTCCAGATCCGCTGGAGCTGCGATCCGTCGCTGATCAAGGAAAAGGACCAGACGCCGGCCAAGGCCGAGTTCCATTTCCCGGGCGGCCTGAAGGACTATCTCAAGGCAACGCTCGGCGACGAGTTCCAGGTCACGCGCGAGGTCTTTGCCGGCAAGAGCGACAGGCAAGGCGGCCACGGCTCGCTGGAATGGGCCGTGACCTGGTTCGGCGGCGACGGCTTCCTCAACTCCTACTGCAACACGATTCCCACCGCCGAAGGCGGCACGCACGAGGCGGGATTTCGCAATGTGCTGACGCGCGGGCTGCGCGGCTATGCCGATCTTATCGGCAACAAGCGCGCCTCGGTTATCACGACCGAGGACGTCATGATCTCGGCCGCCGGCATGCTGTCGGTGTTCATCCGCGAGCCGGAATTCGTCGGCCAGACCAAGGACAGGCTGGCGACCATCGAGGCGATGCGCATCGTCGAAACCGCCATCCGCGATCCGTTCGACCACTGGCTGGCCGACAATCCGCAGGAAGCCTCGAAGCTTTTGGAGTGGGTCATCGCGCGCGCCGACGAACGCGTGCGGCGCCGCCAGGAAAAGGAAGTCTCGCGCAAGAGCGCGGTGCGCAAGCTGCGCCTTCCGGGCAAGCTCGCCGACTGCACGCAGAACGCCGCCGCAGGCGCCGAGATCTTCATCGTCGAAGGCGACTCGGCCGGCGGCTCGGCCAAGCAGGCGCGCGACCGTGCCAGCCAGGCGGTGCTGCCGCTGCGCGGCAAGATCCTCAACGTCGCCAGCGCCGGCAACGACAAGCTCGCCGCCAACCAGCAGATTTCCGACCTGATCCAGGCGCTCGGCTGCGGCACGCGCTCGAAATACCGAGACGAGGACCTGCGCTACGACCGCGTGATCATCATGACCGACGCCGACGTCGACGGCGCGCACATCGCATCGCTTTTGATCACCTTCTTCTATCAGGAGATGCCGAACCTGATCCGCGGCGGCCATCTCTATATGGCCGTGCCGCCGCTCTACTCGATCAGGCAGGGCGGCAAGGTCGCTTATGCACGCGACGATGCGCACAAGGACGAATTGCTGCGCACCGAATTCACCGGGCGCGGCAAGGTCGAGATCGGCCGCTTCAAGGGCCTCGGCGAGATGATGGCCTCGCAGCTCAAGGAAACCACCATGGACCCGAGGAAGCGCACGCTGCTCAGGGTCGACGTGATCGACGCGGAGCAGGCGACCAAGGATGCCGTCGACGCGCTGATGGGCACCAAGCCCGAGGCGCGCTTCCGCTTCATCCAGGAACGCGCCGAATTCGCCGAGGCCGACGTGCTGGATATCTGAACGCGGACTGGTCCATAACAGCTCCGGTGTGGAGACTTGTATGTGACCTGGACGCGGCTGAAAGAGCTTGTCGAGACACCGCTGCACGGCCTGACGCAGCCGACGCGCTCGGACTGGATATTCGCCCTGCGCACCGTTTCGGCCGGACTGATCGCGCTGCTTGCCGCATACGCCCTGAAACTCGACCATCCGCAATGGGCGATGATGACGGTGTTCATCGTCGCGCAGCCGGTCGCCGGCATGGTGCTGGCGAAGGGTTTCTACCGGCTGCTCGGCACGCTGGCCGGCGGCGTGGCGGCGATCAGCATCACATCGCTCTTCGGCACCAATCCCTGGCTGCTGGTGACGGTGCTGGCGCTATGGATCGGCGTCTGCACGCTCGTCTCCTCGCTGCTGCGCAATCCGGAGGCCTATGGCGCGGCGCTTGCCGGCTACACCGCGATGATCATCAGCCTGCCGGCTTTCGGGCAGCCGCATCTCGTCGTCGATCTCGCCATCGCGCGCTGCGCCGAAATCGTGCTCGGCATCGTCTGCGCCGGCGTCACCAGCCGCCTGGTCCTGCCGAAACTGGCGGCGGACGCGATCATTTCGAGATTGAAGCGCAGCATCCTGGATCTCGCCGACTATGCCTCGGGCGCCTTTTCCGGCGGCGATCCGGCCGGCCTTGCAGCCCTGCAGCGCAAGCTGATCAGCGACGCCCAGACGCTTGCCGAGATGCGCACCTATGCTCGGCTGGAAGCGCCGAGTTTCGCCACGCGCGCCCATCCGGTCCGGCGCACGATCGGGCAGCTGCTGTGGGCGCTCTCGGCGGCCCGCGCCCTGCACACCCATGCAGCGCCGAAGAACGCGGCTCTCATCCCGGTGCGCAGCGAATTGCAGACTTTCGTCGGCGAGCTGGCGGCGACGCCCGGTGCCCTGGATGACACCGACCCTTGGGTCGCACGGCTCGACGTCATCGCGAACAAGGCAAGAGAGACGCCGGCAGCGTCTGCGGAACCCGGCGAAGACCGGGTCGGCACCATCACCCGCCTTACCATCGCTGCCGATTTCGCGGAGGCGCTGAAGCAGGTGATGCGCGGCCTGGATGCGCTTCGCTCGCCTGTCTCAGGACCCTCCCGCGAACGACAGCAGCCGGCGCTGGTGGTGCATCGCGACCATCATGCCGCCTGGCGCAATGCCGTGCGCGCCGCACTCGCCACGCTTCTGGTGACGGCCTTCTGGCTGACGACCAAGTGGTCGGAGGCCGCTGGCACCGTCATCCTCGTCGCCGTCGTTTCCAGCCTGTTCTCAGCGCGCCCCGATCCCGTCCAGTCGGCCTGGGGTTTCTTCACGGGAACGCTGCTCGCGCTGCCCTTCGCCTTCCTTGTCGGCCAGGTCGCGCTGCCGGTGCTGCCCGGCTTTGGCTGGTTCACGCTCTTTGTCGTGCCGATCATGGTGCCGGCGGCGCTCGGAATGGCCAATCCGCGCCATGTCGGCGTCGCCACCGCCTTCGCCATCAACTTCCTCGCCTTCCTCAGCCCGCACCAGCTGATGACCTACGATCCAGGCCGGTTCTTCGCTGGGTCGGCGTCGATCCTGGTCGGCATCCTGATTGCCATCGGCGTCTTCATCATCGTGCTGCCGGCCAACCCCTGGGTCACCGTGGAGCGCATCTCGCAGGCGATGCGCGAGGACCTGGCGCGGCTTTGCCTGCACGACCGCATTCCGCGGCGCTCTGCCTTCGAAAGCCTGGCCTATGACCGGATCAACCAGCTGATGCCGCAGCTGCTGCAGACCGGCAGGAAGGGCGATCCCATCCTGGGCGGCAGCATCGCAGCCGTCACCGTCGGGCTTGAAGTCCTGCGGCTGCGCGGTGCGCAATTGAATTCCGCGATCCCGCGCGAAACGGTGGAATCGCTCGGCAATTTCATGCGCGGCCTGGCGCGGGAATTGCTGTTCAGGAGGCATGGCGAGCCGCAGACGTCGACCGTTGCCGTGGCAAGGCAATATGCGGCCGGCATCGCCGATCGCAGCGACCGGCCCGAAATGCTGCAGATTGCAGCCTCGCTGCGCATCATCGCCGCGGCGATGGAGGATTATCCGGATTTCTTCGCGAAGGGCCGGGCCTGAGTTTCAGGCCGCCGCTATGGCAAGCGCATGCCCGCGCGCGTTCTCGCGCAGCGCGTCGAGATGGATCGACTTGACCAGCCCGGCCAAGTCGCCTTCGGCCGATTGCCCGCCGAGTTCCTTCAGCATCAGCCAGCTGACTTCCTGCACGCCGGCGACGCGCTTGCCGTTAGCGACCTCGCGCCAGACCTTCAGCGCCCGCAGGATGATGCCGTGGGTGGCGGCGGCGAGGCCGGCGCTGCGGAACAGCGCCTGCAGCGCGACGTCGTGGCCGCCGGCAAGCAGCGCCCTCACCAGCTGCTCGGACTGCTGCGCAAGCGCGACCAGCGCCGAGCCGAAGAAGTCGACCTTGCCATGCGCGATGGTGCGGATGATGAAGCTTGCGGTGAGATCGCCGCGCAGCCGCAGGTGCTCGATCAGCGCGGCGTGCTCTTCGGCGCGCGTGCCGTCGATCAGCGTGACCGAAGCCTTCACGCAGGCGTCGCGCATCACCCGGTCGGCGCGGGTGGCGCCCATCAGCGCCAGCACCAGCGGCGAACCTTTCAGCGTCTCGCCGAGCTTGACCAGAAGCATGTGCCGGCAGTCGGCGGGCAGACGCGCGTCGGCGATCAGCGCCTCGCGCACCAGCGGCAGGTGGCCGTGCCGTTCGGCCATGCGGCGGAAGCTCAGCGACGCGATGTCGGCGCCGCTGTTGGCGATGAGCGTGGCGCAGGCTTCCGGCTCGCCAATCTCGGCGATGGCGGCCGCCAGCGGCATCGAAACGACAGGACGGTCGGCGATCAGCTTCTGGGTAGCTTTCTGGCCACCGGCGACGCGGTCGATGAGGTCCGCATCGGTAAGTAAAGGCGAACGCGCCAGCACCAGCGCCGCCACTTCCGGCTGGTCGGAGGCGAGTGCCGCGATCACCTGCGGCGGCGCGTGGTGGCTCATCGACAGCGCTTCGGCGAGAGAATGTCGAACCTTGGCGGAGACGTCGTCAAGCAGCAGCGTCAGCGCGGCCTCGGCGGCGCAGCGATCCTCAAACGGCAGATCGGAATTTATGTAAGCGCGCGCCAGCGCGCTCGCGGCGGCCGCGCGCTCGGAAACCCTTGCCGTATCAATCCATTTTAGAAAGTGCGAAACAATCATGCCGACCAGCTATGCCCTTGCCGGAATGTCCCCCGGCCCCGTTGTGAACGGTAGGCTGGAAATGGTTTACGAACGGTTCATCATGTTTCTTAACCGGCTTGATGGAGCCGCAACCAACGCCTATCAAGCAAGGATAGACGGAGGAGATCGACCATGGCCGGGCTTTATCTGGAAGAGTTCGTCGTCGGCCGTGTCTTCCGGCACACGCTGCGCAAGACCGTCACCGAAAGCGACAACATGCTGTTTTCGGTGATGACGCTGAACCCGCAGCCGCTGCACATCGATTTCGACTTCGCCGCCAAGAGCGAATGGGGCAAGCCGCTGGTCAATTCGCTGTTCACGCTCGGCCTGATGATCGGCATTTCGGTGAACGACATCACCGTCGGCACCACCGTCGCCAATCTCGGCATGAAGGAAACCGTCTTCCCGCACCCGGTCTTCCATGGCGACACCATCCGGGTCGAGACCACGGTCGTTTCGGTGCGCGAGTCCAGATCGAAACCCGACCGCGGAATCGTCGAGTTCGAGCATCGCGCCTACAATCAGGACGACGTGCTTGTCGCCAAATGCACAAGGCAGGCGATGATGATGAAAAAGGCGGCCTGATGCGCTCGCTGCTCTTCGTGCCGGGCGATTCCGAGCGCAAGCTCGAAAAAGGCTTTGGCGCCGGCGCCGACGTGGTCATCGTCGACCTCGAGGATTCGGTCGCCGCCGCCAACAAGGCCGCAGCGCGCGTGGTCGCGGCGAGCTTCATTGCCGGCCGCCGGCGGCAAGCCAATTCCGCCATCTACGTGCGCGTCAACGACCTCGCGACCGGTCTGACCGACGATGATCTCGCAGCCCTTGTCCCGGTGAAACCCCACGGCATCATGCTGCCGAAGTCGAACGGCGGACAGGACGTCCAGCGGCTCGCGGCCAAGCTTCGGGTGCACGAGGCCGAAAACGGACTGCCGGATGGCCGCATAAGGATCCTGCCGATCATCACCGAAACCGCGGCCGGCGTGCTGGCGGCCGCGAGCTATGCCGGGGCAAGCGTACGCCTCGCCGGCCTGACCTGGGGCGCGGAGGATCTGTCGGCCGCGATCGGCGCGCGTTCGGCGCGCGACGAGGGCGGCCGCTACACCGACGTCTTCCGCCTGGCACGCACCATGACCATCCTGGCCGCCGGCGCGGCCGAGGTCGCGGCGATCGACACCGTCTTTCCGGATTTTCGCGACATGGCCGCTTTCGAGGCCGAATGCCGCGAAGCCGAACGCGACGGCTTTACCGGCAAGATGGCGATCCATCCGGCGCAGGTCCCGGTCATCAACGCCGCCTTCACGCCGTCGGCCGAGGCAGTCGAGCGATCGCAGGCGATTGTCGACGCTTTCGCGGCAGCGGGAAATCCCGGCGTCGTCGGCATCGACGGCAAGATGTATGACCGGCCGCATCTGCGGCTCGCTGAGCGGCTGCTGGCACGTGCCAAAGCGGCGGGGATTTCCGCCTGAACCGCTACCAGACCATCGGGATCAGTCGGTAGCGGACATTCGCCGCATAGTCGTCATAGCCCTGCAACCCTGTCCGCAGCGTCTTCTCCTCGATGAAGGTGCGGATGGCGAGCAGCAGGATGAAGACAGGCACCAGTACCAGCCCCAACCAGGATCCGAGCAGGAGCGCCGTACCGGCGAAATAGAGTATGGCGCCGGCATACATCGGGTGGCGAACGTAGCTGTATGGGCCTGTGGTGATGACCTTCTGGCCGCGCTCGTCCTGGATCTTCACGACCGGCGCCGCGAAGCTGTTTTCCAGCATCGTCAGATAGCAGATCCAGATGCCGACGAGCAGGATGAGCGCGCCGATCACTTGCGCCCAGAGGGAAACGGGCGACCAGCCGAAACGGAAATCGAGCCCCATCAGGGCAAGCCAACCGAAGATGCCGAGCAGCAATATGCTGAGCAATATCTTGTCGGCCGCGGTCTGGGTCTTCTGGATCGGAGGGCGCAGGCGCTCATTCATCAGGCCGGGATCGCGCCGGGCGAGCGCCACGCCCATGGTAAGGCTCAGACCGACCATGACGACTATGTAGACCCAGGCTCCGGTCCAGTGCAGCGTGCCCGCCGACACAAACAGCAGCACGCCCATGATGCCGAACCACACGAATGTCTGGAAAACCAATTTCGCAATCATGGCCAACCTTCCGTGAGATGCCCATCGCCACTGGCCAAAACCGACCATTGGTCTATTATACCGACCATCGGTCTGTTCTCAAGCCTCATCGACACTCGAGCATCTGGACGGGAACGGTAGCGGCGTGCACAAGGTTTCCCCATGCCACGTGTGATCAAGCACCCGGAACTCAGGCGAGAAGAACTGCTCAACCATGCGCAGGCCCTGTTCCTGACGCAGGGCTACGACAAAGCGAGCCTCAATGACATGATTGCCGCCGCCGGCATCTCGAAGGGCGCTTTCTACCACTACTTTCCTTCGAAGGAGGCGCTGCTGGAAGCGCTGGCCGAGCGCTTTGCGAAACAGGCGCTCGCCGGCGTTGAGGACATTGTCGCCGATCCGGCGCTCAATCCGCTCGGGCGGCTCAATGCTCTGCTCGCGAAATCGCGGCGGGCCAAGATCGAGACCGCGGCGGAAGCCTGGGCGCTGTTCGAGACGCTGTTCCGGCCCGAAAACCTGGTGCTGTTCCATCGCATCAATCTGGCGGCCAGTGCATCGTTTTCGCCTGTGCTGGCCGAAATCATCCGGCAGGGCGTCGAGGATGGCACGTTCCGCACATTCGACCCGGAAGGCGTCGCCGATATCGTCATGCAGTTCGGCATGGCCACGCACGACGTCATCGCCAAGGCGTTCGCCAGCGGCAGCGATGCCGACATGGAGATCGCGATCGAAGCCCTGGAGAAGCGCGTCAGGCTTTACGAGATCGCGCTTGACCGCATCCTCGGGCTTCCCGACGGCAGCATCCGCATCGGCGAGCCCGGCTACGTGCGCGCCGTCATGACGGCGCGCCGCTCCAACCCTTCCGTCATCGCAGGCGCACCGCCCCCGAAGGATCGCGAGCCAGGCCGCGTCGCTTTGCGGCGCCCTTAGACTTCTTTCATCCCGCCCAGGGTCCCGCGTAGTCGGCATAGAGCTTCGCCGGATCGGGCCGCGGCCGCTCGGGCGCCGGTCCCTGATATGAGCCGATGTGGACAAAGCCGACGACGCGCTCCTGCGGCGACAACCCGAGGATCGCCCTGCCCTCCGCGACGTCGGAATACCAGTTGCTGATCATGTTGGTGCCATAGCCCAGCGCGTTGGCGGCGATCATCAGATTCAGGGCCGCCATGCCGCCCGACAGGAACATCTCCCATTGCGGGATCTTCGGGTTCTCCCTCGGCACCGACACCACGCCGATCACCAGCGGCGCGCGCGAGAAGCGCGCCAGCTCCTGGTTGCGGCGCCCCTCGGGCAGCGGCCCCTCGCGCTGCTCGGCAAGAGCCGCGAGCTTCCTGCCGATCTCGACCCGCGCCTCGCCGCGGTAAAGGATGAACCGCCAAGGCTCGAGCCGGCCATGGTCCGGCACCCGCGAGGCGGCAGCGATCATCGTGGCGATCTCCGCGTCGCTCGGCGCCGGCTCCTTGAGGTCGGGTATCGGCACGGAATTGCGGGTCAGCAGGAAGTCGATGATCGGCGACGCCATGGGCGCAAGTCTCCTAAGCATTCAATTTTGAGCTGAAGCGCGCCATCGGGAGGTGGGGCGGCTCGGGCAATAGCGCGCTATGCGCCGAATAAAGAGCCCTGGCGGAACGCGGCGCGCTCTTGAGCCTTGAAATTGCCACCGCCTTGGGCTTCAACGCAAGGCATGTTTGAGGGGACTCTGCGCCTTTTCGTGATTGGGCTGGTCGCCGCGCTGTTCGCGGTGCCGGTTTCCTTCGCGCTGGCCCAGAACGCCAACGATATCGGCGACATCAAGCTGCCGGGCATTTCGAGCTATGCGACGCCGAAGAACGAGAAGTCGCTGGCGCTGGGCAGCGGCGGAGCGATCACCCTTTCCGCGCAACTGACGGACAAGGGCACCGACATCGCCCGCGGTATCGTCTGGCGGGTGTTCAAGCCCGAGCCCGCCAGCGACGGCAAGCTGCCCATGGTGGCGTCCGCGCATGGCGGCACGGCAGTGTTCCAGCTCGACCCCGGCAGCTACCTCGTCCATGCCTCCTATGGGCGAGCCGGCGCCACCAAGCGCATCACCGTCGGCAAGGACGCCAAGCGCGAAAGCCTCGTCCTCGACGCCGGCGGCTTGAAGCTCGACGCAGTGACCTCGGGCGGCGCGCATATCCCGTCGAAGAAACTTCGTTTTTCGATTTATGAAGGCCAGGCCGAGGCCAATGGCGACCGCGCGCTGATCGCCCCCGATGTCGAGCCGAACACGGTGGTGCGGCTGAATGCCGGCACCTACCACGTCGTCTCCACTTATGGCGCGGTCAACGCGGTGATCCGCTCCGACATCCGCGTCGAGGCCGGCAAGCTGACGGAGGCGACCGTCGAGCACCGCGCCGCCGAGATGACGATGAAGCTGGTGCGCGAGCCCGGCGGCGAAGCCATTGCCGACACCTCCTGGTCGCTGCTCAACGAATCCGGCGATCCGATCAAGGAAGCCGTCGGCGCCTTCGCCTCGATGGTGCTGGCCGAGGGCCAATACACCATCATCGCCAAGAACCGTGACCGCATCTACCAGAAGGATTTCACGGTCGTTGCCGGCCAGAACCAGGAGATCGAGGTTGTGGCGAATGAAGCGTCCGCCATCGATCCGGAAGAAGGCGCGGACTAAAGCAATTCCCGGAAAAATGCCGGGCGGTCTTCCGTCCGGAATTGGCTAGAAATCCGTTCAAGCGGCCTTGCGCATCCGCTTCGGCAGGAACGGCACGCGCCCGCGCGACGCGGCCGGCGATGCCATGTCGAATACGGCGCGATAAAGGCGGTCGAGCAACGCCTTGCGGTCGCGCAGCGGCTCAAGTTCGCTCCATCTCAGCACCTCGCCGATGCGCACCTCGATCGCCTTGCCGGACAGCCTCGCGAACTCGCGGATGAGCAAGGAAGTGCGCAGCGTCAGCGACGCCTTGCCGACGAACTTCGCCACGCGGTTGTCGCGCTCGGCCATGTTCATCGGCCCGCTGACCAGGTGGAACAGCCGGCCGTTCTGGCCGGAGAAATGCATCGGGATGACCGAGGCCTTTGCCTCCTGGATGAGCTTGGCGGGGAACATCTTCCACGGCAGGTCGATCGCGCGGCCGAACCCCTTCGGCGCGGTGGCGACGCCGCCGGCCGGGAAGACGACGATAGTTACGCCTTCCTTCAACAGCCGCACCGCCTCGTGGCGTACCGCCATGTTGTTCTTCAGCGCTTCCTTGGTCTCGGAAAAATCGATCGGCAGCGAATAGGCTTCCATCTCGCGGATCCTGAGCAGATCCTTGTGGATCATGACCCGGAACGGACGGCCGAGCTGCTCGGCCAGCGACAGCACCGCAATGCCGTCGCCGATGCCGAACGGATGGTTGGCGACGATCACCAGCGGCGTGTCCGGCATATTGGCCGGCGGCCAATGGCCGGCGCTGCGCACCTTGACGTCGATCAGCTCCAGCATGCGGCTGAACACCCGGTCGCCGGTCGGCGCGACCTGGCGCCGCCAGAAATCATAGAGCACGGCAAAGCGGTCGCGGCCGGATAGGCCCTCGACGGAATGGATGAACCAGCGCGTCAGCGCCGGCTGGTGCGCGCTGGCGTAGGAGAGCTCGGGAAAACGTCTTTCCCGCAGTTTCAACTTGAGCATGGCGGCTGGTTACAGGTTTGGCGTGACAGGCATGTGAAAATGGCGGTGGATCGCTCCACCGCCATTTGATGAGGGATCGAAAGATCAGGCCGCGCGACGCTTGCGGTCCGGCGAGACCGCCTCGTCGGCGAGCGACTTCACCGCGTCCGCCAGCTTGAGCGATTCCTGGTCGCGGGAGCCGAGCCGGCGGACGTTGACGGTCTCCTCTTCCGCCTCGCGCTTGCCGCAGACGAGGATGACCGGAACCTTGGCCAGCGAGTGCTCGCGCACCTTGTAGTTGATCTTCTCGTTGCGCAGGTCGGCTTCGGCCAGCAGGCCCGCGGCCTTCAGCCGCTCGACGACCTTCATCGCGTACTCGTCCGCATCGGAGGTGATCGTCGCCACCACCACCTGCAGCGGCGCGAACCACAGCGGGAAATGGCCGGAATAGTTCTCGATCAGAATGCCGAGGAAGCGTTCCATCGAGCCGCACACCGCGCGGTGCACCATGACCGGCTGCTTCTTCTCCGAATCCGAGCCGATATAGAAGGCGCCGAAACGCTCCGGCAGGTTGAAGTCGACCTGCGTGGTGCCGCACTGCCATTCGCGACCGATGGCGTCCTTCAGCACATATTCGAACTTCGGCCCGTAGAAGGCGCCCTCGCCCGGGTTGATCGAGGTCTTGATGCGATTGCCGGAACGCGTGCGGATCGTCTCCAGCACGTTGCTCATGATGGCCTCGGCATGGTCCCAGGCCTCATCGGTGCCGACGCGCTTGTCCGGCCGCGTCGAGAGCTTCACGGCAACTTCGTCGAAGCCGAAATCGGCATAGGTCGACAGGATCAGGTCGTTGATGCGCAGGCATTCCGCGGCGAGTTGCTCCTCGGTGCAGAAAATGTGCGCGTCGTCCTGCGTGAAGCCGCGTACCCGCATCAGCCCATGCAGCGCGCCGGACGGCTCGTAGCGATGCACATTGCCGAACTCCGCAAGCTTCACGGGCAGTTCGCGATAGGACTTCAACCCATGCTTGAAGATCTGCACGTGGCCTGGGCAGTTCATCGGCTTCAGCGCGAAGATGCGGTCGTCGTCGGTGTCGTCACCGGCAACCGTCACCTTGAACATGGCGTCGCGGTACCAGCCCCAATGTCCCGACGTCTCCCAGAGGCTCTTGTCCAGCACCTGCGGCGCGTTGACTTCCTGGTAGCCGTGCTCGTCGAGGCGGCGCCGCATGTAGCTGACCAGGTTCTGAAACATCTTCCAGCCCTTGGCGTGCCAGAAGACGACGCCCGGCCCCTCCTCCTGGAAATGGAACAGGTCCATCTCGCGGCCGAGCTTGCGATGGTCGCGCTTTTCGGCCTCCTCGAGCAGCGTCTGATAGGCCTCTAGCTGCGCCTGGTCGGCAAAGGCCGTGCCGTAGATGCGCGTCAGCATCGGGTTGTTGGAATCGCCGCGCCAGTAGGCACCCGCCACCTTCATCAGCTTGAAGGCGTTGCCGATCTGCCCGGTCGAGGCCATGTGCGGGCCGCGGCAAAGGTCGAACCAGTCCCCCTGCGCGTAAATCTTGATGTCCTGGTCCTCGGGAATGGCGTCGATCAGCTCGACCTTGTAGCGCTCGCCCTTGTCGGCAAAGACCTTCTTCGCCGTCTCGCGCGACCAGACTTCCTTGGTGAACGGCTTGTTGCGCGCGATGATCTCGCGCATCTTCTTCTCGATCGCCGGGAAATCGTCCGGCGTGAACGGCTCGTTGCGCGCGAAGTCGTAGTAGAACCCGTTCTCGATCACCGGCCCTATGGTCACCTGCGTTCCCGGCCACAATTCCTGCACGGCCTCGGCCAGCACATGCGCTGCGTCGTGGCGGATGAGCTCCAGGGCGCGCGGATCGTCGCGGGTGATGATCTCGACCTTGCCGGACTTGCCGAGCGGATCGGAAAGGTCGCGGATGGTGCCGTCGATCGCATAGGCCACGGCCTTCTTGGCCAGCGACTTGGAGATCGACTCGGCCAGACCGGCGCCGGTCATCGCCGCGTCGTACTCGCGGACCGAACCATCGGGAAATGTCAGGGAAACGGAATTCAGCATCAGAGTTCTCCTATCCAGTCCCGCAAACGAGCGCGGGTGGTGAAAAAGCATGTCGCGTGCTGGAGCATGCAGAGGGTGGCCGGACGCATCCGGCAGCGGGCGCGGTTTTAGAGGCAGCGCCGCGTCAGGTAAAGAGCGGCCGTCAGGAAATGTCGCCAGCGATGTCGCAGGCCGGTCGCGAAGGCTTGCGAAGAATCACGGGACAGATTTGGATGATGCGAATGGAAGATGCCACACCCAGCCGAACCGCCCTTCGCGTCGCGCGTTTGCGGGCACTGCATCAGTTTTCACCGCAGGCAGGGCTGTTTCGCGACCCCTACGCCATAAGAATTCTGGGTGACGGCGCCCCGACGGCAGCAGATCTTGGGCAGGAAGACGAGCACAGCCGCCGCATGCGCCTGTTCGTTGCCGCGCGCGCCCGCCTCGCCGAGGATTGGCTGGCGGCAGCGGTGCGGCGCGGTGTCCGGCAGGTCGTGGTGCTGGGCGCCGGTCTCGACACTTTTTCGCTGCGCAACCCGCACGCGGATCTCGCGGTCTTCGAGGTCGATCATCCGGCGACGCAAGCCTGGAAGCACCGGCTCGTGGCCGATGCCGGTCTCGCGGAACCGCACGGCACCACATTCGTCCCCGTGAATTTCGAGCGCCAGCTTCTGCCGGAAGAACTGTCGTCGGCCGGGCTGAAGGCGACCGAGGCGAGCTTCTTCATGTGGCTTGGCGTGGTGCCTTATCTTACGCCGGAGGCGATCTTCCGCACGCTCTCCTACATCGCCGGCATCCCCGGCTCGGAGGTCGTGTTCGACTACAGTGAGCCAGCCGAGAACCGCGACGTGGCGGGACAGGCGACGCTTGCCTTCCATGCCGAACGCGTCGCATCCGTCGGCGAGCCCTGGATCAGCTTCTTTGATCCCGGCGCGCTGGCGAAATCACTCAACGAGCTTGGCTTCGACGAGATCGAGGATCTCGAGAGCGGCGCCATCGCCGCTCGTTTTGCCAAAGCCCCTGACGCCGGCCGAAACAATTCCGGCGGGCACATTCTGCGCGCCCGCCGAAGCGTCTGAGCCGGGTCACTTCACCAGCTGCGGCAGGTCCTTCAGGAACGCCGCGCGCGTGGCGAGCCCCTTCGGCGTCTCGCCACGCCGGGCGTCGACGACCAGCCGGGCGAACACGATGCGGCGGCCATCCTTCTCGGCCCAGCCGACGAACCATCCGAGCGACCGCTTGTTCCTGTCTCGCGCTGTGCTGCCGGTCTTGCCTTGCACCGTCCAGCCGCCGGCCCTGAAGGTCGGGATGATCGCTTTGGTCATCTCGTGCGCCTTGGCCGAGACCGGCATTTTGCCGTCCAGCAGCCGGCGCAGGAAGGCCGTCTGCTCGACGGGCGAGATTTCGAGCGAGGAATCCACCCAGGAATTGGTCAGGCCGTCATTCTTGCCGGCGCTGCCCGAGACATCGGCGTTGCCGTAGCCGAATTTCGATACATAGCCGGCGAAACTTTTCGGTCCCAGTCGGCGCGTGATCTCGCGCGAATACCAGATGATGGAATCGCGTTCCCAGATCGTCGGGTCGACGGTCTTGCGGTCGCGCTTCACCGCGTTGAACTCGGGCTTGTAGTCCCAGCTCGGCGTGTGCTGGTCGCTCAGGATTGCGGAATCGTAGCCGATCAGTGCCAGAGGCACCTTGAAAGTGGAGGCCGGGCTGACGCGCCGGTCGCACACGCCGTCCTGGTAAAGCGTCGCGCCGCTTTCCTGGTCCTGGACCAGCGTGCAGTGGATGTCCGCAAGGGGCGCCGATTGCGCCCGCATCGGCAGGCCGAGCATCCACGCCAGAAGGAACAGAATAACGGCAATAAAGAACGGATAGCGGTCCATCTGGCGCATCGAAGCTCACTCCTGAAAGGGATTACGCGGAGCGGCTTAGCGAGGCCTCTTGTCTCGATTTTGTCTCAAATTCGCAGTGTTTGTGCAGGCTGGCGTTAACCCTACCAGACCGTAAACACGGCCTGCGAAACGCCGGCACGATCAGCTGTCGGCCTCACCGAGTTTCCTGCCGATCCGCCAGTAGCGCCACGGCATGAACCAGACATAGCGTGCGCCAAGCGTCTCCGGCACGCGGTCGATGCCGTGCGTCCCGAACGGCCCGCAGCGCGAAACCCGAAACAGCGCCATCCAGCCGCCGGCCCACAACCCATGGCGGGCGATCGCCTCATGCGCATATTCGGAACAGGTCGGCAGATGCCGGCAGCTGTTGCCGACGAAGCCGGAGAGGGTCAACTGGTAGAGGCGCACGAGCGACGTACCGAGGAGACGGCCCGGCGTTTTGCGCCAGGGTCCTGGCCAATTGCGCCCGCGCCTGGTAGGGCGGGCGCTATGCATATGCCCGTGGTGGTCAACCAACCAATCAGCTCCGCATCGCGTTTCGCTGTGCGATAGATGTGAGCTTCGGACCCGGAACGCAATGCTCTTTTGCCCTCACGGCATGGACCGGCGGATGCGATGCCTGTCAGTCCAGGATGAATGGTGCGTGGAGACATCGGGATGGTGATGGCGGCAGTGGCCGCGTGTGGCTTCGCCACGCCTCTGAAAGGTCGCGATCCGTATCACGTCCGTCAGAATGGCCAGGAACTGGATCATGGCAGTGCTCCTTTGAGCGCCCATTAGACTGCCGCTGGCCTTTGTCCTCAAACGAGTATAATTTCCGCATCGGATAACTTGAGGTTATGCGAAAGATGAAGCGGGGCCGGCTGCCGCTGACGGCGCTCAGGAGCTTTGAAACGGCCGGCCGGCATTTGAGCTTCAGCCGCGCGGCGGAGGAGCTTTACGTCTCGCAGGCGGCCATCAGCCGGCAGATCCGCGCGCTCGAAACCTTCCTGCGCCAGCCGCTGTTCCTCCGCCTCCATCGCCGCGTCGAACTGACGGATGCCGGCCGCCGGCTGCTCGACCAGCTGGTGAGAAGCTTCGACGACATCGACCGGGTGCTGTCGGAACTGGCGGGATCACCGGCACAGTCGGTGGTGCGCGTCAGCGTCGAGCCTTCGCTCGCAGCGGTGTGGCTGGTGCCGCGGCTCAACCGGTTTCGCGAATTGCGGCCCGATATCGACGTATCGCTCGAAGTCGATGTACGGCCGATCGAGTTCCGCAGCGATCAGCCCGAGCTCGCCTTGCGTTTCAGCGCGAACGCCACGTCATGGCCTCGCACTGAGGCTGAGCGCCTGGCCTCGACCGTCGATTCACCGGTCCTGTCGCCAGGGTTGCTGGCATCGGGCCCTCCCTTGGAAAAGCCGATCGACCTTCGCCATTACACGCTGTTGCACGAGGAGAACCGCCAGGGTTGGGCGCGCTGGTTCCAGGCGGCCGGCGTGCCCGCCGACGCCGTTCCCGCACGAGGCCCGATGCTGGCCGACATTTCGCTTTCAAAACAGGCCGCGCTGCTCGGGCATGGCGTGGCGCTTGGCGATCTCCTGCAGATCGGCGACGAGCTCGCCTCGGGCGCGCTGATCAAGCCTTTCGACATCGACGTCGCTTCCGGCGCCTATTGGCTGGTGGCGAGAAACTTGCGGGAACTTTCGGAACCGGCCAGGGCTTTCGCCGACTGGATACGCAGCGAATTTGCCATGACTGTGCGAACGGTTTAGGAGCTTGTCCTCAAGCCGCCTGTCCGGCGCGCTTCTTCTCGATCTGGCCGATCGCGTCGACCACCGCGTCGAAAGTCAGCATGGTCGAGGCGTGGCGCGCCTTGTAGTCGCGCACCGGCTCCAGATATTTCAGATCGGCGAAGCGTCCCTCGGGCGGCGCGCCGTTTTCCTTCAGCATCTTCAGCATGGTCTCGCGCACCGCGCGCAGCTCGTCGGCATTCGCGCCGACCACATGCTTCGCCATGATCGAGGACGATGCCTGGCCGAGCGCGCAGGCCTTCACGTCATGAGCGAAATCGGTCACCACGTCGCCGTCCATTTTGAGGTCGACGGTGACCGTCGAGCCGCACAATTTGGAGTGCGCCTTGGCGGTGGCATCGGGGTGGTCGAGCCGGCCGATCCGCGCGATGTTTCCGGCGAAGCCGAGAATTTTCGCATTGTAGACGTCGTCGATCATATTTTTCCAATCCGTCGCCGCCAAGCGAACAGGGTTTGCCGCTGTTGCGTCTTCCTTTCGCTCTGCACGAGCATATATAATGCTGGCAGCCGGGCATCGACAAGGCAACCTCAAGCCATTGTCATTGCTCATCTGTTCACGCCGCTTACGGGCTGGAAACCGGGCGAGTTTCACCCGAAAGGTCGTGGTCCGTTCAACTCGTCCCGCCTTTGAGCGGGACTACGGGAGACGCCTTTTTATGGATGCCGTCATCAAGAAACTCATGCCCCCCTCCTCCTATATGGAGAAGCCCGTCACCGACCGCCCAAGCGAGGCCGAGGTCGAGGCCGCCGTGCGCACGCTTTTGCGCTGGACGGGCGACAACCCGGATCGCGAGGGCCTTGTCGATACGCCGAAGCGCGTCACCAAGGCCTTCCGCGAGATGTTCAACGGCTACGACATGTGCCCGGCAGAGGAGCTTGGCCGCACGTTCGAGGAAGTCGCCGGCTATGACGATCTCGTCATCGTCAGGGACATAAAGTTCCACTCCCATTGCGAGCACCACATGGTGCCGATCATCGGCAAGGCGCATGTCGGCTACCTGCCGGACGGCAAGGTCGTCGGCCTGTCCAAGATCGCGCGCGTCGTCGATATCTTCGCCCATCGCCTGCAGACGCAGGAAGCGATGACCGCGCAGATCGCCGGCGTCATCCAGGACGTGCTCAACCCGCGCGGCGTCGCGGTGATGATCGAGGCCGAGCATATGTGCATGGCCATGCGCGGCATCCGCAAGCAGGACTCGACCACGCTCACCTCGACCTTCACCGGCGTCTTCAGGGACACGCCCGACGAACAGGTGCGCTTCGTCACGATGGTGCGCAGCTGATCGTCCGCCCTCACCCGCTAAAGGCGTAGGCTCAGTCGAAAATGGTGGTTTCCGAGATCCGGAGCGGAGCGTATTGAAATACGTGAGCGCCGGAAGCGGAAGTCGCCATTTTGCAGACTGGCCTCCCGAAACATCAGCACGTGTTGAAGTCGAACAAGGACCGGCAATGTCGGCACTGCAATTTCCCGAAGCTCCGGCAGACAAGAAGGCGCTGGAGGAAGGCACTGTCTTTTCTCCGCGCTTCGATGCCGCCGGCCTGTTGACCGTTGTCGTCACCGACGCCGGCGACGGCATGCTTTTGATGGTCGCGCATATGAATGCGCAGGCGCTGGCGCTGACGCTGGAAACCGGCATCGCGCACTACTGGTCGCGTTCGCGCAATGCGCTGTGGAAGAAGGGCGAGACCTCGGGCAACTTCCAGCGCGTCGTCGAGATGCGCACGGATTGTGACCAGGACGCGATATGGTTGAGCGTCAAAGTATTGGGCCACGACGCAACTTGTCACACCGGGAGACGTTCCTGCTTTTATCGGACGGTGGGGATCAGCGACGGCAAGGCGGTGCTTGCCGACGACGGCAGCAGGCCGCTGTTCGATGCGAAAGAGACGTATCGGAAGCCGGTGTGAACCATTCAATATTCACAAACCACTAATATTCACTATTCTCAAACATCCTTGGTGTAGAAGGGATACGGGACAAGGGAGATCATGATGCTCGAATGGGCGTCATTGCGCAGCAGACCTGACGTTCAGGAGGCCAACGGCCCTGCATCGTCCGGCGGCGTGCCGGAGCCGAAGTCGGCGAAGAAGGCAGGCATCTCGCTGGCGCTCGGTGGCGGCTGCGCGCGTGGCTGGGCCCATATCGGCGTGCTGCGCGCGCTGGACGAAGCCGGCATCGAAGTGTCGATGATCGCCGGCACCTCGATCGGCGCGCTGGTCGGCGGCTGCTATCTCGCCGGCAAACTGGACGAGCTCGAGGAATTCGCCAGGAGCCTGACCAAGCGCCGCCTCTTCGGGCTTCTCGATCTCAATCTGCGTGGCAGCGGCCTGTTCGGCGGTATGAAGCTCGACGCTCGGTTGCGCGAGCACGTGGACGGTATCCGTTTCGAGGATCTGTCGAAACCGTTCGTCGCCGTCGCTTCCGAAATCCGTACCGGCCACGAAATCTGGCTGTCGAACGGTTCGCTGATCACCGCCATGCGCGCGTCCTACGCGTTGCCCGGCGTCTTCGAGCCTGTGAGCTGCAACGGCCGCGTTCTGGTCGACGGCGCGCTCGTCAATCCGGTGCCGGTGTCTGTCTGCCGCGCCTACGAGCAGCCGCTGGTCGTGGCCGTCAACCTGCACTACGACCTGTTCGGCCGGGCGGCGGTCATCAAGCACAGCGCGGGCGAGCTCGTCATCGAGACCGACGCGCCGCGTCCCGGCCAGGTCAACCCCCAGCACCAGCCCCACCAGACCCGCCTCGGTATCACCGGCGTCATGGTCGAGGCCTTCAACATCATCCAGGATCGGATTTCGCGTGCCAGGCTAGCCGGCGATCCGCCCGATATGTCGCTGCAGCCGAAGCTCAGCCATATCGGCCTCACCGAATTCCACCGCGCCGACGAGGCGATCCGCCTCGGCTATCAGGCGACAATGGCTCAGATCAGCGAATTGACGCGGCTGCAGACGGTGCTCGCCTGACCTGAAGCATCGGTGCAACTCAGGCAATCGCCGCATCCGTGATGCGGAATTGCACTGTCCGGTTGCCGTTCCAGTAATTGCCCGACAGCGAGCCGGCGACATGTACGGTCTTGCCCCTGTTCTTGAACAGGAATTCGCCGAGCGCGGTGTCGACGGCGCGGAACGCGATCGCCTGCAGGTTGCCGCCGCTTTGCGACTGCAGGTCGGCACGGATGTGGTTGGTGCCGATCGGCCGCGCATCGGTGAGCCTGTGGCGCGGCAGCACGAAAACCGGCGCGATGTGTCCGGCGCCGAACGGGCCGGCCTTTTCCAGCGCGTCGAGCAGTGCGAGCGTCGCGCCCTCGGCGGCCAAGGCGCCGTCGATCGCCAGGCTTTCCTCGCTTTGCAGCCGGAAAACGTCCGCCGCCGCGCGCTCCTCGAAGAAGGCTCGCAGCGCGCCAAGCTTGGCGCGCTCGATGGTGATGCCCGCCGCCATGCCGTGGCCGCCGCCCTTGACGATCAGTTCGGCCTCGGCCGCCTCGCGCACCAGCCGGCCGAGATCGAAGCCGGAGACCGACCGCCCAGAGCCGGTGCCGATGCCATTGGCGTTGAAGGCAATGGCGAAGGCCGGACGGCGCGCATGCTCCTTGAGCCGCGAGGCCAGCAGCCCGACGATGCCCGGATGCCAGCTGTTGCTGGCGGTGACGACGATGGCCGGGCCGCTGCCGCCGGCAAGCTCGGCATCGGCTTCGGCGCGCGCCTGCGCCAGCATCTCCATCTCCATCTGCTGCCGTTCCTGGTTCAGTCGGTCGAGCGTCTCGGCGATGCCTGCGGCCTCGACAGGATCGTCGGTGGCCAGAAGCCGGCTGCCGAGCGCGGCATCGCCGATGCGCCCGCCCGCGTTGATGCGCGGACCGATCAGATAGGCGAGATGAAAGGTGTTGATCGGCTCACCGACGCGCGAGACCCGCGCCAGCGCCGCCAGCCCTTCATTCTTCTGCTGGCGCGCCACCTGCAGGCCCTTGACCACGAAAGCGCGGTTGACGCCGGTGAGCGGCACGACGTCGCAAACCGTCGCCAGCGCGACGAGGTCGAGCAGCGACAGAAGATCGACCGGCGCGGCATTTGGCAGCCTGTCGCGCAGCACCCTCGCCGTCTGGACCAGGCACAGGAAGACGACGCCGGCAGCGCAAAGATGCCCCTGCCCTGAAAGATCGTCTTCCCGGTTCGGATTGACCACAGCGTCCGCCGCCGGCAGCGCGCCGCCGACCTGATGATGGTCGAGCACCACGACGTCGGCGCCGGCTTGCTTCGCTGCTTCGATCGACGCGGCACTGTTGGTGCCGCAGTCGACGGTGACGATCAGCTTCGCGCCGCGCGAGATGAGCTCGCGCATGGCCTCCGGATTGGGGCCGTAGCCTTCGAAGATGCGATCGGGGATATAGATCTCGGACGGTATCGAGAAATGCGTGAGGAAGCGCTTCAGCAGCGCAGACGAGGCCGCGCCGTCGACGTCGTAGTCGCCGAAGATCGCCACCTTCTCGCCGGCCACGATCGCGTCCGCCAGCCGCGCCGCCGCCTTCTCCATGTCGGTCAGCGAGGCCGGGTTCGGCAAAAGCTCGCGAATGGTCGGATCGAGGAAGCGCTCGGTCTGCTCGACCGTCACGCCGCGCCCGGCGAGCACGCGCGCCACGATGTCCGGCACGCCATGGCCCTGCGCGATGGCCAAAGCGGCCATGTCCTGCCGCTCGGTCAGCCGGTGTTCCCAGGAAACACCGGTCGCCGATTGCCTGACATCGAGGAAGAACCGTCTCTCGCCCGTCATGCGACGCGCCGTCTGCACATCATCATTGCGCAGATATCAACAGGCGGCGGCCGGGGCAATTCCGGGAACGTGGGCAATTCGAGGAAAGGTGTGGAATAGCCTTCCTCGAACTGCTGCAAAAGCGTCCAGACGGGAAGAAATCAAAACTTGTCCAGATCCTGGTGACGCGCCTTGATCTCGCGCACAGTGCGCGAGGACGAGCGCAGCACGATGGTGTGTGTGGTGATGAAGGTGCGGCCGAACTTCACGCCCTCGAGCAGATTGCCGTCGGTGACGCCGGTTGCCGCAAACAGCACGTCGCCGCGCGCCATGTCCTGTACCCGATAAACCCGCTTCGGATCCGAAATGCCCATCTTTTCGGCCCGCGCCACCTTCTCCGGCGTATCGAGGATCAGCCGGCCCAGCATCTGGCCGCCGGTGCAGCGCAGCGCCGCAGCGGCCAGCACTCCTTCCGGCGCGCCGCCGGTGCCGAGATAGATGTCGATGCCGGTCTCGTCCGGGTCGGTGGTGTGGATGACGCCGGCGACGTCGCCGTCACCGATCAGCCGGATCGCGGCGCCTGTGGCGCGCACGGCGTCGATCAGCTTGGCATGGCGCGGCCGGTCGAGGATGCAGGCTGTGATGTCGGACACCGCGACCCCTTTGGCCTTGGCGAGGTTGGCGATGTTCTCGGCCGGCGGCGCGTCGATGTCGATGATGCCCTCGGCATAGCCCGGCCCGATCGCGATCTTGTCCATATAGACGTCGGGCGCGAACAGCAGGCTGCCCTTTTCCGCAATCGCGATGACGGCGAGCGCGTTGGGCAGGTTCTTGGCGCAGATCGTCGTGCCTTCGAGTGGATCGAGCGCGATATCGACCGCCGGCCCTTTGCCGGTGCCGACCTCCTCGCCGATATAGAGCATCGGCGCCTCGTCGCGCTCGCCCTCGCCGATCACCACCGTGCCCTTGATGGCGAGCCGGTTGAGCTCCTGGCGCATGGCGTCGACGGCGACCTGGTCGGCGGCTTTCTCATCGCCACGACCGCGCAGCCTGGCGGCGGCGACGGCGGCCCGCTCGGTGACGCGCACCACTTCCATAGTGAGGATACGGTCGAGGCCGGCTGCGATGTTCTGGGCCATGTTCATGGATGGGCATTCCTCGTTGACACGGGGAGCGGTTCAGTTGGAACCGCTCCAATTGTTGCTTCGAGCAATTCCGGACGGAAAACCGCCAGGCACTTTTCCGCGAATTGCTCCCGCCTCCCGCCAGAGGCGCGCTTCTTCTGGCAAAGCTCCATGACAACGGCAAGACTTGCCTCGGCAATTTTTGAAATTGCAGCAATATCAATCGATTGAAGGCAGATTATGACTTGAGCTATTCCGCCCGCTCGATGCGGATCACCTGCGGCTTGTCGGTCAGATGGCCGTCCTTGGTGACGCCTTCGACGGCCTTGCGCACCGCGGCCTCCGTCGTCTCGTGGGTGACGAGGATAACCGTCTTTTGCGCCTCGGTTTCCGGCCCGGCCGCCTGCTGCACGATCGATTCCAGCGAGATGTCGTTGTCGGCCATGCGCTTGGCGATCGCGGCGAAGACGCCGATGCGATCATGCACGGTAAGCCGGATGAAATAGCCGCCGGCATGGCTGCGCATCTGCGCCTTCTTATAGGGCTTCAACTCCTTCGCCGGCCAGCCGAAGACCGGTCCGTGCTGGAAGCCCGGCCGGCTCTTGGCGATGTCGGCGATATCGCCGACCACCGCCGAGGCGGTGGCGTTGCCACCGGCGCCGGGGCCGGAGAGCAAAAGCTCGCCCAGGATGTCGGTCTCGATCGCCACCGCATTGGTGACGCCGTGCACCTGCGCGATGACCGATGCCGTCGGCACCATGGTCGGATGCACGCGCTGCTCTATGCCGCTGTCGGTGCGCTGGGCGACGCCGAGCAGCTTGATGCGGTAGCCGAGATCGGCCGCCGCGCGGATGTCGGCCTGGCTGATGTTGGAAATGCCTTCCATATAGATGTCGCTGGCGGCGATCCTGGTGCCGAAGGCAAGGCTGGTCAGGATCGACAGCTTGTGCGCCGTGTCGTGGCCTTCGATGTCGAAGGTCGGGTCGGCCTCGGCGTAGCCCAGCCGCTGCGCATCCTTGAGGCAGGCGTCGAAGGATATGCCTTCGGCCTCCATGCGGGTCAGGATGTAGTTGCAGGTGCCGTTGAGGATGCCGAAGACGCGGGTGACCTGGTTGCCGGCCATTGCCTCGCGCATCGTCTTGATGACCGGGATGCCGCCGGCCACCGCCGCCTCGTAGTTGAGCAGCGCGCCCTTCTTCTCGGCGATCTCGGCGAGTTGCACGCCGTGCTTGGCCAACAGCGCCTTGTTGGCGGTCACGACATGGCGGCCGGCCTCGAGCGCCGCCTTCACCGAGGCCCGCGCCGGCCCTTCATCACCGCCGATCAGCTCGACAAAGACATCGATATCGGCCTGCTCGGCCAGCTTCACGGCATCGTCGAACCATTTGGCGCCACTCAGATCGACGCCGCGGTCGCGCTTCGCATCGCGCGCCGAAACCGCGGTGACGACGATGTCGCGGCCGCACTGGCGGGTGAGCTCGGCCGCCTTTTCGTGGAGCACGCGCGCCACGGAGGCGCCCACCGTGCCGAGGCCGGCAATTCCAACACGCAACGCTTCAGCCATGTCCGGCGACGCCCCTCAAAGAATGGTCGGTGTGATGTGCGGTGAACTAGAGCATGATGCCGAAAAGTGTGAAGCGGTTTTCGGACGACATCATGCTCTAGCTCTTTTGATTGAGAGCCGGATTCAGATCTCAGGCCGAACGGGCCTGAAATCATCCGGCCCTAGCGGCGCGCGGTGAGCGGCACAACATTGTTGGGCTGCTTGGCGGTCGAGGCCAGGAAGCGCTTGATGTTGCGCGCCGCCTGCCGGATCCGGTGCTCGTTCTCGACCAGCGCCAGGCGCACGAAATCGTCGCCGTGCTCACCGAAGCCGATGCCCGGCGCCACCGCCACGTCGGCATGCTCGATGAGCAGCTTGGAGAATTCGAGCGAGCCGAGCGGGCGGAACTGCTCCGGGATCGGCGCCCAGGCGAACATCGAGGCCGCGGGCGCCGGAATGGTCCAGCCGGCGCGACCGAAGGAATCGACCATCACGTCGCGCCGCTTATGGTAGACCTCGCGCACCTCGGCGATGTCGGCGCCGTCGCCGTTCAGCGCATGCGCCGCCGCCACCTGGATCGGCGTGAAGGCGCCATAGTCGAGATAGGACTTGACCCGGGTCAGCGCTGCGATCAGCCGCTCGTTGCCGACCGCGAAACCCATGCGCCAGCCGGGCATAGAAAAGGTCTTCGACATCGAGGTGAACTCGACGCAGACGTCGATCGCGCCCGGAACCTGCAGCACCGAGGGCGGCGGATTGCCGTCGAAATAGATCTCTGAATAGGCAAGGTCCGACAGGATGATGATGTCGTTCTTCTTGGCGAAGGCGACCACGTCCTTGTAGAAATCGAGCGAGGCGACCAGCGCCGTCGGGTTCGACGGATAGTTGAGGATCAGCGCCAGCGGCTTCGGGATCGAGTGGCGGATGCCGCGCTCGACCGCTGGGATGAAGCCGTCATCGGGTTCGACCTGCAGCGAGCGGATGACGCCGCCCGACATGATGAAGCCGAAGGCGTGGATCGGATAGGTCGGATTGGGGCACAGGATGACGTCGCCGGGCGCAGTGATCGCCTGCGCCATATTGGCGAAGCCTTCCTTCGAGCCAAGCGTCGCCACCACTTGCGTGTCGGGGTTCAGCTTCACGCCGAAGCGGCGCTGATAGTAGGCGGCCTGGGCGCGGCGCAGGCCCGGAATGCCGCGCGAGGAGGAATAGCGATGCGTGCGCGGATCGCGCACCACTTCGCACAATTTGTCGACAATGGCCTTCGGCGTCGGCAGGTCCGGATTGCCCATGCCAAGGTCGATGATGTCGGCGCCGCGCGAGCGGGCGCTCGCCTTCAGCCGGTTGACCTGCTCGAACACGTAAGGCGGAAGCCGGCGGACCTTGTGAAATTCTTCCATTTCAGTTCCAGACGATCAAAGGGGGCGCTTTCGGCGCGCGATATAGACCTAATTGCAGTTAGGGTCGAGGGCGGGATCGCATTTGCCTTCGATCTGCTTCAGCGCTTCGTCGCCATGCGTCCTGGCGAGCGTGTTGAGCGCGGCCGTATTGGGAGCCGGCTTCGCGCCGCCGCCCTTGGCGACCTGCGCCTGCTGCTCGGCCTTGAGCTCGCCGAGCTTGGCGGCGGTCTCTTCCTTGGACAGTTGCTTGGCGGCAACGTGCGGCGGAATGTTGAGGTTCGGATAGGAGCCGGTGTCCTTAGGGCCTTCGGTCAACGCCGTCGTTGCCGCGTTGTTCGCGCTGGTGCTGGTGCAGCCGCCGGCCAGCAGCGGCGCGCCCAGCATCGCGGCCGCTATGGCGATGCGGCAAATCGAACCGGCGCCGAGAAAAAAAGTCCCGCCAACATTAATCGTCATATTGTTTTCCTGGCAGCCGGGCTAGAGCGTGTTGGACCCGGTCAGATGTCCCATGGTAATATGTCAAGAAAACGCTCCGGGAGGAACCCCGCGAACCATGTCCAAAGCGCCCGATTCGGACAAAGCGGAAAATGGCGGACCTTCGACCGTCGAGCAATATCTGGTGAAAGATCCCGAGCGTTTCGCGCTGAACATGGCGCGCATGATCGAGCAGGCCGGCAAGGCGGCTTCCGCCTGGGCCGAGCCGCGCGAAAAGGGTGAGGTGCGCGACCATGTCGCCGAGCCCGTGGTCGACATGGTCAAGACCTTCTCCAAGCTCTCTGAGTACTGGCTGGCCGACCCGCAGCGCGCTCTGGAAGCGCAGACGCGGCTTTTCGCCGGCTATATGACGGTCTGGGCCAACGCCATCCAGAAGGTCAGCCCGAATGCCGAAACGCCTGAGGACGCCGTCAAGCCCGAGCGCGGCGACAAGCGTTTCCAGGACCCGGAATGGGGCCGCAACGCCTTCTTCGATTTCCTGAAACAGGCCTATCTCGTCACCTCGCGCTGGGCCTCCGACCTCGTCGAGCATGCCGAGGGCCTGGATGAGCACACCCGCCACAAGGCGAGCTTCTACGTCAAGCAGGTCTCCAACGCCATCGCACCCTCGAACTTCATCCTGACCAATCCGGAACTGTTCCGCGAGACCGTCGCCTCCAACGGCGAGAACCTGGTGCGCGGCATGAAGATGCTGGCCGAGGACATTGCCGCCGGCAGGGGCGACCTGAAGTTGCGCCAGGCCGACTACGCGCCGTTCGAGATCGGCAAGAACATCGCCATGACGCCCGGCAAGGTGATCGGCCGCAGCGACGTCGCCGAGATCATCCAATACGATCCGGCGACGGAGACGGTGCTGAGGCGCCCGCTGCTCGTCTGCCCGCCATGGATCAACAAATACTACATCCTCGACCTCAACCCGCAGAAATCCTTCATCCGCTGGGCGATCGAGCAGGGCCACACGGTCTTCGTCATCTCCTGGATCAACCCGGACGAGCGCCACGGCGCCAAGGGCTGGGAAGCCTACATCCGCGAAGGCCTGCAATATGGTCTCGACATGGTCGAGAAGGCGACCGGCGAGAGCGAAGTCAACGCCATCGGCTATTGCGTCGGCGGCACGCTGCTGGCGGCGGCGCTCGCGCTTCTGGCGCAGGAAGGCGACCACCGCATCAAGTCGGCGACCTTCTTCACCACCCAGGTCGACTTCACCTATGCCGGCGACCTTAAGGTTTTCGTCGACGAGGACCAGGTTGCCGCGGTCGAGCGCTCGATGAGCGAGAAGGGCTATCTCGAAGGCACCAAGATGGCGACAGCCTTCAACATGCTTCGCTCGGGCGATCTGATCTGGCCTTATGTCATCAACAACTATATGCGCGGCAAGGATCCCCTGCCCTTCGACCTGCTCTACTGGAATGCCGATTCGACGCGCATGGCGGCCGCCAACCATTCCTTCTATCTGCGCAACTGCTATCTCGAGAACAATCTCTCTCGCGGCACGATGGAGCTTGCCGGCCGCACCGTCTCGCTGGCCGACATCACGATCCCCGTCTACAACCTGGCGACGAAAGAGGACCACATCGCGCCGGCGCTCTCGGTGTTCCTCGGCTCGCAGTTCTTCGGCGGCGACGTCGAATATGTGATGGCCGGCTCAGGCCATATCGCCGGCGTCGTCAATCCGCCGGCGGCGCACAAATACCAGTACTGGACCGGCGCCAAGCCGGTTGGCGATTTCAACACCTGGTTCGCTGGCGCGCACGAGCATCCGGGTTCGTGGTGGACGCACTGGCAGCACTGGATTGAAAGCCAGGACAATGTGCATGTCCCGGCCCGCAAACCCGGCAAGCGTATGAAAACCTTGGGGGATGCGCCGGGCACCTATGTCAAGGTGCGTGTGTAACGGACTGTAATGTCTGGTGAGTTGACGGGCCGCCAAAACAGGGCGAAATGGTGGGGTTAATCGTTTTCGCAGCCTCGGTTCGCCTTCAGACGCACAATAAATCCGAGACTTGCAGATTGACGCATATCCCGTTTCCGGTTCGGGAACAGGAGGTCATCGCAAAGGCACTGGAGCGCCGCGGCGATGATATACGGACCGGATGCCGAGGGGGAATTTTATTTTGAAACCAGTAGGTTGGCGTCTCGCGCGAGGGGAAAGCCGCAGCATTGCGGCAGCGCTTTTCTCCGTGCTTCTGGCCTCCTGCACCTCGACCGGCGACCCGACGATGTCGGTCGTCACGCCCGGCTACAATTCGACTGCAACCGAGATGAGCGCGGCTTCCACTGCCAGCCCCGTGGCGTCGGCCGATTCGACCGTGCAGGCGGCAGCGCCCTCCCCGGAAGCGGCATCGACCGTGATGAGCGAGGACGACAAGCCGCTGCCGGAAAAGGTCGCCTATCTGCCGGAGACGCGGCCCGGAGCCGCCTTCCCGGCCGTCGCCGTGCCGGCAGGCGCCAGTTCGATCGCCGGCAGCACGCCGCAACCGCTGGCACAGCCTGCGCAGACGGCCGACGAGACGAAAGCCGTCGCCGACAAGGTCGCCGCCGACGACGCCGCCGCGGTCGCATCGCAAGCCCAGGCCGCGCCGGTCATGAACAATGGCGGCGTTTACGTGACGGCCGGCGAGCCGCAGCAGCAGATCGCCGCGCCGAAGAAGAGCCTGTTCGCCTCGCTGTTCAGCACCACGCCGGCTTCCGCTGCGCCCGCGCCGCTGATCAACAACGCGCGCTCCGGCGACCAGCCCGCCGCCCAGGCCAAGACCACGCCGCCGCCGGCAAAGCCGATCGTGACGCTCGCCTCCGCGACGCCGGGCGACAAGCCGGTGCAACTCGCTTCCCTTGGCGACGACAGCGGCAACCACATCACCGGCGCCGATGCCTTGCCCGGCGTGCGCCAGACGGCGCTGTTCGAGATCAAGCGCAAGTCCGGCATCGACGACGAGAGCGACGTCGACCTCAACGAGGACGAGGGCGGCGGCTCCTACCAGGTGGCGTCAGCCGCCGGAATGGCGAGGCTCGCGCCCAACGGCCTCTTGAAGCAGAACGAAAGCGTCGACGTCGCCTGCCTGAAGCCGTCGCTGGTGCGCGTGCTGAAGACGATCGAGGGCCATTTCGGCCGCAAGATGGTCGTCACCTCCGGCTATCGCGATCCGTCTCGCAACCGCCGCGCCAACGGCGCCAAGAACTCCCTGCACATGTATTGCGCCGCCGCCGACATCCAGGTGCCCGGCGTCTCGAAGTGGGAACTGGCGAACTATGTTCGCTCCATGCCCGGCCGCGGCGGCGTCGGCACCTACTGCCACACCGAATCGATCCACGTCGACGTCGGCCCCGAGCGCGACTGGAACTGGCGCTGCCGCCGGCGCGGCGGCGGTGGCGACGGCTGAGCCCCGGTAGAGGGCGGCCGTCGGCCTCCGTTTCGACAAAGTTCACCGCACCAAACGTTGGCGATTAGCCGAAGCCTCCGAACTTCGTCATCCACGGGCGGAGCGGCAGCGAAGCGGACGCGAAGACCCGAGGATCCATTCCGTGACCTTGGCCGAAGAATGCAGCCGACCAGAATTCTGCACAGCTGCAACGCTTCTAGGTAACGGAATGGATTCTATGGTCTGCGCCGCGTCGCTACGCTCCTTGCTCCGCCATAGAATGACGACCTCGAGTGGCGTTCCAGCCAATCTCCAAGGATGCGCGAGCAACCTGGGCGCCGCAAACCGTTACCTGCCACCGAAAAGAACGCTTTTTGCCACTGTTGAAAAAAGTTGTCGCATGTGGCTGCGGATGGGTTGCCGGTTGCGAACAACGCAATTATAAGCCGCTTCGTCTGAGCGCGCCCATCGTCTAGCGGTTAGGACACCGCCCTTTCACGGCGGTAACAGGGGTTCGATTCCCCTTGGGCGTACCAGTCTTTTCAAGCACTTAGTCATACGCTTGCCCGATCTGTCCAATTTCTGGCCAATATACCGATTCGAGGAGGCTCTTTTGCCATATGCGAGCGTTTCATCAGCTGGAGCCGGCAAAGTCCCCGGCGACAAGCTTTTAGATCTCGGGCGCTGCCCGCATTGCGACATTGCGAGCCCTAACATCAATCGCCTCTGGCATGATCATTGGCACGCGCACGGCGAAGTACGCTGGGCGGCATTCCGCTGCAATTCTTGCTCTGGCGTCATTTCGCTGCGGATGCGCTATGAAAAGGAAGGCCGCATGGAAGTCGTGGCCAGTTTTCCCGATGCCAAAGTGGCTCACGAAGATATCCCGCAAACCGCGAGAAGATTTCTCCAGCAAGGCTTCGAGACTCTTCGTGCACCCGATGCGGCAGCGGTGATGGCTGGCAGCGCAGTCGACGCCATGCTCAAGGCTCACAAGCTCACAGATGGCAGCTTGTATGCCCGCATCGATCAGGCGCTCAAACAAGGCCTCCTAACCGAAGGCATGGCAAATTGGGCCCATTCTGTTCGGCTTGGCTCCAATCGGCCGCGACATGCGGACGAAAAGCGGCCGCACGTTTCGCCGGAGGAGGCGAAGCAATCGGTCGAGTTCGCGGAGGCGCTCGGAAACTTCCTCTTCGTCCTTACAGCAAGGATCGATCGAGGCATAAAAGCCGCTGAAGAGGCTACGCCGCCCGGCCAATAAAAAAGGCCCGGAAGCCGAAGCCGATTTGTTGAACGGGAAGCGCCCGCTACGTTGCCGCAGCGAGCGCTCCAGCGGCCCCTCGGAGATGAGACGGTACGCCTCGCTAAGATGGATAATAAGCGCGCCCTAGTTGAAGCCCCGCATATTCAGGCCATGTGGCTTTTCTGCCACTAGACACCGGAGGGCCCGGAAGCCAAAGCCGTCGGGCCTTTGATGCAGGCACTAACGGGTCTGTGAGTTTTTTCACAGAAGCACCGGGCGCATCGGCCTAGCTTGTGCAGCGGTGAAGGGAGTACCCCGATGCTTGTGAACCTTCCTGTGCTGATGAATCTTCCTCTTGTCGTAGCTGGTCCCCTTGTCGATTGGTTCGGTCGCCGAGCCGATCAGAAGGCGCTATTGAAGGCAACGGACGATCTGAGCGACTCACCGGACGACATGCTAAGCGACATGGGGATTTCCCGTGATGACATCGAGACCGCGCGCTGGCGGTCCAGCCGGAGAGTGGGCTAGGCCCTCGGGCCATCCGGATCATAGGAAATGGCCTAGAACTACGATTGCTACACACGCGAGCAAAATGAGATTGGTCTTGATTGTTAGGCCATGGAGCTGATCGTTGATGGTATTTTCCATCCGCTCCAAGCGAGCAAACGTCTCGCGTATCATCAGCCGAACCTCTTCAGCATCTGCCTCTGCGGTCTCCTCCGGATTCTCCCACCATTGGAAGTCCTCTTCAGGCATTGCACCCTCCCATATGTCGGCACCTCTATCTATCAACAGTGCCATCAAGAACAAAAGAAAAGGCCCGGTAGCCGAAGCCGCCGAGCCTAACTGGAGATGGTCTGAGGCAAGACTCTAGCCCAATCCTCCGTCGAGCGGTCATCACAGGTTCGCGATGCCCATCCGAAAGTTTCAGAACCCCTTCGCCGCCCAATAGTGCGCGCGAAGGTCCATGGCATCGGGATCGAGCGGCGGGACCGTCACTGACCGCTCTGTGATCTCCCGCGCGATGTCGCCCGACGGGAGGCGCCTCGCCTTCTCTCGGAGCATCTTTTCGGCCATGGCACGGCCAGAGCCATCACCGTCAAAGGGTCCATCGGTTTCGTCGCCGTTCGGCTCCCGCTCGTCGTCATGCTCACCCCAGTCCAGAGCGTCCTCGCCCTTGCGCCAGCCGGTGCCATGCCCGACGAAGCCGAGATCGGGCTCCAAGTCCCCTTCGCTGCCATAGCAGCCCAGGTTGCCCGTTTGCGATGCTTCCTCTGTCCAGCCGAGCGAATGCTCGTCGTCTCCTTCCCAGGCGGCCCCACCGCTGCCGCCGGCCTGGGGCTCGTCGTTAATGTCGCCGCCGTGCTCGTTCTCCTCCTCACGGTCATCGTAGGCGCTGCCGCGACCATCGAGGAAGACGGGGCTGACAGTTTGCGGCCCGCGATCGGTCCACCCAAGCCAAGGCTCTGCGTCCGCGCCGTCCTCCAGGTCTTCGCTGTCAGCCTCCATGATGTCGAGCGCGGTGATCAGCGCCATCGACTGGTCCAGCAACTCGTCGACCCGCCGCTGGACGGCAATCCGCCATTCGCGAGGATCTAGCCCGTCAGGGATGCCAAAGGGCTGCAGGCTTGTGATGACGGCGTTCATGACTTCACCTCCGGCACCAGCTCGCGAAGCAGATCAGCGACCAAGCGCCGCTTCTCGGGCGAGAGTTGGCGCAAGAGCCGAAGGAACTTGATCTCGTCGGCGTTCATGACGCGCCCCCGACGAGCCGCTTGATGTCGGCCGCGATGGATGCAAGGGCTTCGTTATCCTCGGCGCCGATGGGCAGTTCCAGCCTGTCGGCCGTGCGCAGCTTGATCATCATGCCGTCAAGCGTGTTGGCCGGCGTGTCGAAGATGCGCTTACCGATTTCCCAGGCTTCCTCGAAGCGGGCTTCGTAGGCCAGTTCTGCGGCGGTCAAGCCGCCCTGGCGGTTGATGGCCTCAACTTGCTCAAGGCGCGCCTCCTGCAAGGCCTGGTGGGCCTTCCTGCTCTCCTTGCGAGCCTGCCAATATGCGCGGACCTCCTCAGGATCGTTCTTCGGGTTGGCGAAGGGTTGGGCGGTGACATAGGTCAGAACGTCTGCGGGCATTTCCAGATCCTGCCACTCTCCCATTTCCGGCGGGTGCAGTTCACGGCATTTGCTGTAGGTCTCGCTCTCGACCTTCAAGGCCTCTTCCTTCCTGGCCTGGGCTTCCGCCATTTCCAGATCGAGCCGGAAGAGTTTGGCATCGGGATGCTCTGCCGGAAGTCGGCCATGCATCTCCGCCGGCGCCGATACAGCGCCCGCTATGGCCGGGACAGCGGCTACTGCGCCGACGAGCATGGCACGGCGGGAAAACCTCCCGGTGATGAGTTTGGCAGCGGGCATAGCTTCGCCGGCTGCCGGAACGTGTGGGTTCGGCATTGTGTTCTCCGTTGAGATTAGCGTATCAACGTGATACCAATGGCTCAGCGCAAGCCAATAGTCAATACTTTGGGATAATTGTGATACTAATGGACAAACTTACTGGCCGACAGATTGCTGCTGCCCGCGCTCTCGTAGGCGTCACCCAGGCCGACTTGGCTGCGAAGGCGAATATTTCCGTCCCCACGCTCAAGCGCATGGAAGCCAGCCAAGGTGAAGCCGCCGGGATGGCGAACAACCTTGGCGCTGTGCGGTCGGCATTGGAATCGGCCGGCGTCGAGTTCATCTCCGAGAACGGCGGCGGCGCTGGCGTGAGGCTGAAGAAGCCCTAAGAACTACTAGGCTCGCTGATTGGACCGCCTCAAGGTGCGCCCGGCTGCTGCTTGTCCAGCGTTTGGCGGGTCTCTTCGATCCGCTCGCGGAGTTCGCGTGTCGCCGCAAGGCGGTTTAGTATGTGTTCAAGCTCGTTCCGATACTCCGTATCTCTCAAGAGGTCGATGAGCTTGTCAAACATAGCAACGTTATGAGCCCCAACCTCGCTGTCATCAAAATAGATAACGTCATTTAGCGCGTCAGATTTCAGATCGTCCGCATGCTTCTTGAGAGCTTCAGGATCGTCGCCAGTTTCTTTTCCGGCAGCTCGCGCCACAATAGTAGGCTCAATCAGATCTAGTACTACAGCGATATTAGCAGCGTATGCGAGAAGTCCTTCCTGGCTCGCGCCTTCCTTTAGGACGATATCCTCAAGTAACTCTCTAAGCTTGGATCGAATCCTCAGCGATGACGCTGCCACCAAGCGTCTGTTCTGTATTCTTTTCATCTCTAGAACGGTGTCGTCAGAGACCAGATTCTTGTTGCGTTCGGCTACCAGCGAGAGAAACCGATCAGCTTCATATGCGTAAAACATCTGGCCGGTTTCAGCCGAAAACTCATCTCGAAGTTCCGGTCGTGGCCCAACTGTCTTGCCACCGTGCCTGAGCCACCAGTCCTCCTTCACGTCGGCGGTGATAAAGAGAACCGGGAGTTTCGCGGTCTTAGCCTTCTCCTTCAACTCAGCCCAGATCAGGTAATCGCCGGGTCTCTTGTCCCGGTAACCTGGAGGAACTTTGTCCTGCTTTCGACGGTCAGCCTCCTTGCGGCGTGCCTCAAGGTCGGTCTTCTTTGGCTGCTCGCTCACCTTGCCATCAAATAGGCCGGTAACGGCATCAAAAACTGCGTTCGCGTCGGGGAGCTTCGCCGTCGCAGAATCTACCTCCGCCGACAAGCTTTCAAAGAAGCCCGCTACCTGCAGCATCGGCGACCCTTTCGGCCACGGATCAAACCGGCTGGAACCTTTAATCAAATTTTCGATCTCCCTCCGTTTCTCTGCGAGATCCTCTTTCAGCTTAGCGTAGAGCCGGCGATTTTCACTGTCGGCGGATCTCCAGCCGTCCTGGAACTCCTTAGCCACTTGATGCGGCAACCACAGTCGCTTGCCGAACGACTCGAACGCGGCAATCACTTCCTTCCGCTGCTTTGGCATGAACCGAAATAGGTGCAGCAGCACGTTGGTATCGGGGACACTGCTGGCCGCCACAGCTATGCCGTCCAGCGAGTTGGAACCAGCTCGCAGAATGACCGTTACCGGTCATGGCGCTTGTAGATGACATTGAAATAGTGCGGCGGCACGTCCGACGCGGCGAACGGCATATCATCCAGCAGCGAGAGCGAGTCGAGGCACTTCAGCGCCTTCACGCCCTCTCTGGGCAGGCTCTCGATTTTCTGCAATTGCTCGAAAGCCTACAGTCGTTTCATGAATCGCACTTGTCGCGGCTGCTAGAAGAGGCAGAGCGTAGAAAGGCAGCCTAGACCTTTGCGGTTGTTTGGCCTGGGGCACTTCCGTTCGGCGTGTTGCACTCCAACCGCCTCAAATGTTCGCGAGACCGCAGAATAGCGAGCCGCGTTTGCTCGACCGCCCATTTGATGTCTCTGACATCGATATGCGTTCGAGCAATGGCACGGCGGGCGCAGTCAATCATTTCCTGATCGCTATCCCATAGCATGGGCATATTTTAGCGCTAATGAACTTATGATTCAAAGGGCAAGTGCGTGGCGCCGGCCAATGGTGGCTGGTACCGTTCTGGGCAAAAGGAGATGCGACCACGTGGTCGGCATGGCCGCCTGCCTAGTGAAGGCCGAATAGCCCGGTTGTTTTCCCCATATTGACACAGGAGGTTGCCTGAACCGGGCTATCCGGCAGGGCCAGGTTCCCCTTGGCCTACCTGTTCAAGCGCCATTGAGAGCGCCTCTGGATCGGTAATGCCCCGCCCGAAAAGGCACATCGCTTTGATCGCAATCCGCTCGCGATCATCGGTACGCTTGATCTTATGCTTTGAGCAGTAGTCGTTCACGGTCCTTGCCAAAATGGTGACCTCTATAGGGTCGGCTATCCCGTGCCTCAACATGCCGAGAATTGTACTCACGAAATGCGGCCGTCACGCGTCATTTTGAAGGCGGAATTGTGGCAGAGTTTTTGAATCCCGATATGAAAAGCCCGCCGCCCCGGCTGTGCTGGCGTACCTATCCTCAGGAACGCCATCAGGCCCTGCTGGCGCGTAATCGAGGCATGGCGATGGCTCCCCGCAGGCATGCCATGGCTCAATCCGCCACGCCGGCCTCGCGATGAACGGTCGCGTCAAAGATCACCTCGTAGACGCTTCCAATTTCTTCCTCGATCTCCGTGCTGTCGACCCCGATTGCCTTGGCGTCAGCAAAAAGCTTTTGGGTCAATTCAGCCACCGAGATGATGTCGGCGCCGACCGTCTCCGAGATGTTGTTGGAAATCCATTTGTGGAGGAAGTTGATGCCGCGCGTACTCATCTCAATGCCGCCCTTTCAGGAATCGGGCCTCGCGAAACAGCGAATCCCAATCTGTTCCAATCAGATCGATCAGACGCCTGGCCTCTTCCTCCCCGATGCCAGTCTCCCTCGTAAGTCGCTCTGCCAACAGTTTTAGATGGGCTTTGCGATCATCCCCATTGTCGGCGGTCGGGCACATGGGTTTCCTCCAATGAAGAGGAACCGCTGAAGGTGGCTTTTGTTTCGAGCCAAGGTTTTGGAACGGTCCCGACTCGCTTGATATGCAAGTAGAAGCCCGTGCCCGCTCCAGACTCGTTAACCATGGCGAAGGGCATACACATTGGCGACGATACGTCGCGATCACCGCGACAGTCCGCAGGCGCGTCACAGACTGGTGTCTTCGCACCAGAGGATGGGGGATTCACAGCGAATCCGTTTCGATCTAGAATCTTCGGCATGGAAACGTTTGACGCCCTTTCCAGCGCCCTCAGAGAGCCCCACGTAGACGTTTGGGGCAAAGTCCGCGTCATCGCCCTCGACTTAGCCGGAAAGCTCTTCCTGGGCATCGCTATTGGCATCGGCTTCGCCATCGGAATGGCAATCGCGGGCTAGATAGCTACCGCAATTTCGCTTCCCACCTGTCGGCGAGCATGATCTGCGCAACCAGGCGCGCCAAAGCCTCGGCCTGCGGGTGCTTCCACTGCTTAAGACCAAGGGCGAGCCGATATGCGCACTCGGCTATTTCCTTGTTGGCCATCTTGGTCTTGCCCGACTGCTTGATGTTCCGAGCGACGATTGCGACCATGGCGTCGGATTCATCGGCCGTATCTATGATGATCTGACAGCACTCTATCAGTACCATAAAAAGCGCATGGTTCGCGTCGCGATGCCAGACTTCGAGGTTTGCCGTCTCGCCCGACATAACTAATGCGGCAACGCGCTGATGATGATGGCAGCCAGCGCTCCGGCGATGAAGGCCAGCACGATCGCCACGAGCCGGAAGCGCTTCACCCACAGTTGGCGGCCAGGTCGTCGGGCAACCGCTGCCCCGTCGTAGGCGCTGTAGAGCCGCCGGCCATCCTCTCCGTACCGATCAGCATTCGGATAGATCTTCTGCGGCTTTCGTCCCGGTTTGAGCATGGCTGTCCCCTTGCCATGCCCTGATCATGCCCGATGACAGTTCCGCAGAAAAGGGCCTTTAGAGCCAGCTCGCCGCCGACCTGTCAGGCACAGGATGAAGGCCTCGTGGTCGTTATTGGAACGAGAAACCCACGGCCCGGATCGTCGACCCTGACGCGTTGATGGTGAAGTCTCGCGTGGTGTCGTTTTCGGTTGTGGGTATCGACCAGGCGTTCGTTGGGGAGGGCCGATCGTTGGTCAAGTTGACCTCGTCGTTGACGGGAGTGTCGACCCCGCTCCATGAGTACGAGCCGACGTTTCCCGATGAGGTCGACAGGATCAGGGCTAGACCGGCAGTCTTCACTTCGAGATCGGTCAGTGTGGCCGACGCGCTGCCGGCGGTCGACACGCTGTCCACGGGCGTGCTGCTGCTGGGGAACAGCCGATAAACCGCGATCGTGCAGTTGGTGACGCTCCCCGAGGTGGTTACGACGAAGTTTGCCGTGGTTCCGGTTGGTTCGACGATATAGAACCAAGCTGCCGAACTCTGACCGGTCGCACCGCCGTTGGCCGCTGGACCGGCACTCATCGCCACGCCGTTGCAGGTGACGCCGCTTACGCTTCTGGGTGTTCCGATGTTGCTGACGCTGATGTTTACACCTACTGCCAGCACGCGACCCGCGCCGACAGCACCAACGGACTTCCCAGTGAAGGTATATGAAGAGCCGTTCGCGTTGTCGACCGTCGCCCCTTCATAGCTGTACGTCATCGGTGTGGGTGGCGGCGACGGGGGCGCCGAGTTGCCGAAGAATGAGCCGGTTGAGCAAAGCATTTTTCTATGTCTCTTTTTTGCGTTTATCGGCTGGGGCTGATCAACAGCCAGGACCAAGCTTGCGCGGATGGTCGGACACTGAGCCGCCCGTCACTGTCGCCGTTAGTCCGGCCTTCAATTCCCGCGTCTCCCTGACAATGGGAGCGTAGAAGAAAAGTGATGCAGGACGAATGAGCAAGGGGGAAAAATCCTTTGCTAGGGCCGCTATTTCGTCGGCGCCGAGTTGCGAATTCGACGCGTCGGCCCAATGCCCTATTTCCGCGATCTCCCCTACATAGGAAGCCCAGAAGCTGTCGAGACTGTCGCCCAACACGATCGGCAGATTATTTCCTAACTTATTCCACAGAGCGCTAGAATTGCCGCTCGCCTCTTGGGTGCCATCAATAAACAGAGCATTCGCGCCACCGTTGGCTCGGTTGTAATTAAATACGATGGAATGCCAATTGCCGTCGTTTACCGTCGTCGTGGAGCTCAATTGTATTGCTGGCGTACCGCTTGATGAATAACCCTGCACCAGAAGCTTGTTGGCCGTGTTGTTCAGAATGAAACCAAACCCCCATCGGCTGCTTGTATCCCAATAAACGACCGCAGCCGCGTTGACGGTGGTTTGTGTGGTTTTCATGCGAAAGGCGAAAGAGCCAACGGCCGGCGATGTTGTTGGCATTGACCAGTAGCACTGATCCGTACCGCCAGAGAAACTTCGTGCCATTATTGTGCCGCCTCCAAAAGAGCGCGCTGTAGCTCTACCGCCTGTTCGAACGATTGGTCGAAAAGGGTTGTCCTGGAATTCGGTGGACGTTCAGGATCGCAGCCTAGCGGCTCGATATCGCGCGGCAGCGGCGACATCTCCCAGGGCTTCAGACCCAAGGCACGATGCAGCGCCTTGAAGTCGTTCGCCCTGAAGGCTTCGACTGCTGCCGAGGTGATCCTGCGCTTTGCGTTGCGATTCCGTGGCGTGCGTTTGGTCGGCATGCCTCAGCTCCTATAGCCGGCGCCGGCAGGCCGCCCAGGGCCGCCATGAAGCGGCTCAAGGTCGAGTCCGAGCCTTGCTAGTGTGCGGATGCAGAGCGAGCGCGCCGCAGTTTCATGCTTGAGGCCCGGATGGTCCTTCAAACCGGCCTTGGTGCGGATCACAGCGCCGTCAGCATCGATCTGCGCCTTCAATGCCTCGGCTCGATCGAGCGCCTGGCAGGCAGTCACAAGGAACTCGATCCCAGCAGCGTCTTCGATTTGGTATTGGCCGTTGACCGACTGCCACAAAGCCATCCCGTGCGGGCCGAGGGGCCTGGGTGGCGCGCCGGTCACGGGCGGGTTGTTGGCAACGAGTTGAAGGTTTTTAGCCACTAGGGTTTTGCCTCGTGAATGAATTACTCAATTTCATGCGCAAAAAGCTATCCGAGCGGTCTGGGCTCGATTGCTCTTTTGGATGTCGATACCCCCCCGGTGGCTGGGTATGGTCCGACCAGCTTGCGAACCTCACGGCAGACCCGCACGGCTTCGGCGAAGCTCAGATTGAAGTCGCGCTTCATCTGCTCGTAGGCTGTGCCGTCAATGCCGCGCCTATCGGTCTCGTGCGCCGCGAACCACTCAACAGCTTCGGCCAGGTTTCCGCTGATCATTGGCGACGCATCTCCTCGGGCATCAACGAATGCTCGGGCACGCCATGCCAGCGTTGCACTGCTACCCAGAGAAGCAGCATCTCCCGATCATCGAGAAGCCGGCCTTCTGATTCGTAGAACTTCAGCGCGCATTGCCGTGCCGTTGCTCTCAGCGTGTCGTTGCTCTGATTCCAGAACGGGCCTTTGCCGGTGAGATGGAACATTTCGATAGACGGGCCGCCGTTGTCATTAGCCGCATTGGTCGTGCTCATCTTGCATCCTTCCCGTTTTCGCCGCGCTTGACGGCCAACCGCCATCCTGTTGCGCCATTGCCTGGCACGATCCCCGATCCCGCCAATTCACAGTGCCAGACCGAGCCGGAATGCGTAACGAGATGGCCTCGCTTGTACTTCTCGTCCGACTTCCACACGCCGCGATATTCAACCGTTGGCCGCTCTTCCAAATCGGCGACGCGGGTTTCGAGGGCTTTGCAGCGACCGGAGAACCAATGAATGATGGCGTGGATCTCGGCAGCGTGCAGAGCAGCGTGCTCAAGTTGGACCGGTTCGTCAGGGTGGCAGCCATGCTTGCGGAAATGTTCAAACGCGGCTGCCTTGTAGAACTCCAGCGTCGCATCGAGAGCGTCGGAGAATACCTGGCCCGTATCGGCTTCACTCCCCCTGATCACATCGGGATATTCAGGAATCCCGGCCTTAAGCACCTTCTCGTCAATATCCCACTGCCGATGCTGTTTTGCCGCCGATGGCTTAGGAGCGACGACCGCTTCGGCTTCGCCAATTTCGATCTTGAACCGCTTGTCGCGTAGCTGATCGATCAGGCCGCCGATCGTGCCGATCTCGGTGCCGAGCCGCTTCTGCAGATCCGCGTTCTGGTCGAGCGCATGAAGACGCATGTCGGCGTCGAGCGCGGCCTTCTTGTCGGCCCTCTGCTTGCCGAGCCGTGCGATCTCGGCATCGACCTTGGCGAGGTTGGCCGTGCGCTGATCGATGACGGCTGGAGCTTTTGGAAGCCTAGCCATGCGACATCGACCGCGTGAGGTAGCCGTTGGTCAGCTTTCGGCCAGTGAAGCCATCATTCGCTTTCGACGGGCGAACGGTCGGCACGCGGCGCCAGAATTTCTCTGACAAAGGGCCGTAAGGCTTCGTACCGCGCACTAGGTCGAATTTCGCTTCGTAGACCTCGCCGCAAAAGCGGACGCGCTCGCCTTCGGTATAGGTCATCTTCGGGTCCCATGGTTCGCGGCTCATGCTCTGGCTCCTTTGGTCATCTTGGTGATGGTCGTGTCGACGGATAGCTGGAGGAGTCGCCTGGCATCGTGCGCGCCACTGATAAGGGCTGGCATCTCGACACGAGCTTCGCGAGCTTCGGCGCCGAGCGCGGTAGCGATGTCGAGCAATTCGAACACTGCGCCGATGTGTTTGGTGATTTGTGCCCCAAGGCCTTCGATGTCGGCGGCGAGGCTTGCGCTCACTTGCTCGCGATAAGCCGCCTTAAGCTTGTCGAATTCGGCGCGCGCCGATTGATCACGGGCTGTGGCCGCGATGATCTCATCGGCGAGACTGTCGAGCGTCTCGCGCAATACATCATCCGTAAGCCTGGGCTTTGCTGCGTGCCCTACCGTCGCTTCGAGTTTCAAAGTCTCTCGGCGTTCGGTCAGACGGCGCAGATCCGATGAGGCTCGCCGGTTTTCCTCCCGCGCGATTTCAAATTCCACGCTTGGGCGGGGAAGCTTCAGGACGCGCCGGAAATAGGCGCCGTCATGTTCTACTGATTTAACGCGGGCAAGCATTCGGTGCTCCGGTTGACAACGAAATTCGAACTGCACGCATTCTAACCGGCGCCTGGAAGTGTTACCGGGAAGCCTGTAACGCTTAGGCGAACTTCTCCGCGAACTGCCGGCACATCTCGGCGAAGGCCGCGCGGACTTTGACGGGGTCATGCTCGTCTTGTGGGTTGAGCCGATCGCTCTCGATCAAGGCATCTCGCATGGCCCTATCGATGGTAAAGCCGGAAGCGATTGCCTCGGCGCGGCCGACTTCCTGGCGATGAGAGCCAACACGGCAGGCAGCGCTGCAGAACTTCGCGTCCGACCTCTTTCCGGCAAGGCTGACATCACACCGTTGGCATCGCCGCATGGTGCTCATGGCAGGCACCCCGCTATGGCGGCCAACACAGTGGCGAAGGCAATGGCAGTCAGCGCGATGTGCGCAGCAAACATGTGCTCGCGTCGAGTTGCCCCTCCGCGACATTCCGTCAGCGGAACCAAAGAGATAGGCGGCGGTTCTCCTTTTGAAGGGATCGCTAACCGTCGTGAGGAAGCGGAATAATGGTCGAACTTGTAGTTTTGGAACAGGCAGTCGCCAGACAACGCGTGAAGCGAGCGGAACTCTCCCTCAAGCAAGCCAAGACGATGCTCGAAGAGAGTTGTGGGGTCGCGGTCAGCCTCGCCCTTTGTGCCCGCATTCGGGCTGAACAACGGCGCGCTAAAGCAGCCAGAAGGCAATTGCTGAAGATCGTGCCGCCGGCGACCGTGCAGTAAGGAGACATCGCCATGGTGATGTTTGAACCCCTGGACTTGAACGGAGGAAAGCGCGCCGAACTGCATAGGGTCGCGCGGCTCGAAATGCTGCACGCTCGCATTCTGAAGCGTATGTCCAAACTCGATGATGCGGCCGATCAGGTCGAACAGGCCGCGACGGCTCTGATTGAGGCTACGCGCCAGCCAGCCGTGGATAGACCGATCATGCCTCGGGCAGCATCGCTTCACATCGATGCCGCACAGACGCTCGGCCTCTGAAGCACGCTGCATTTCAGCATTGGGAGAGAGCGCCTTCATGCTGCCGCCCTCCCTGCGAGGGTTTCAGCGAGGCGAAATGCTCGGCCGTATTCGGGACTGCCGTATTCGAGGCTTCCACGGTCGCTGATGCAGTCGTCCAGGTAGGTTTGCCACCAGTCCGGGAACGTGGTCCGTCCTGGCTCCTTGATGCCACGCTCGATCATGGCGAGGATCGCGCCGACGCTCCTGCCGTTCTCCCTCTCAAAAGCCCCTTTCGCGCCGACAGGCGCCGTTTCAACGGGATCTATTTCCTCTGTTTCTACATGATCTCTTACAGTTTCACTGAATATATTATAGCCAGCATCTCCTTGAATTGATTGAGCGTTTTTTTCGAGTTGGTTACCTATGCGGAACGAGTTGGTTACCAGTGGGGTAGCGAGTTGGTTACCTGTCGGCGTCGCATCGGTAGCAGCTTCGTTACCTATGTGGGTAACAGGCTCGTTACCCTTGACGGACTTCAGAATGGCTTCGTCCATCTCGTTGTAGATGACGAAGTAGCAGCGGGATTTCGGGTTGAGAGGATTCGCCCGGCCGCCGACATAACCGCATTCGGCCAGGGTCTTGATCGATCGCGACAAGCTCTTGAGATGGCAGCCGACAAGGTTGGCCAGTCGGGTATGACTGGCCGTGCAACCGACTCCGTTCTTGCTGAAACGGTCATGCACCGAGATCGCCATCAGCACCCGGATGTCGAGCGAAGAGAGACGCTGATCCGCCATTGCACGCGGCGGATCGGGACAGAAGACGGGGCCATTTTTAGCCATCGGCACCGCCTTCCTGCCGAAGCCGGCGATGTTCGGCAACATGGTCGCGGCGACATAACCAGGTGCCCCGAAGCGGCTGGTCATAAAAGCGCGGATCGTGGTGAAAGTCGGTTTTGGGCGAGCCGCAGATCGCGCAGCATTCCCGAACCAGAATGCCTTTCCTGATGGCGCTCGTCGTGGCCACATGAGCCCAGCGAGCCAGCGGATTCGCCTTCTGCCATCGCTGTTGCGGAGTCAGGCGGTCTTGAGCTTTTCGCCCTCTTTGTTTAAGCTCGGCTTGTTCGACTACTTGGATTTCCAGAACCGGTGCCGTCGCGAGCGGTGCCGGTTTTTCTTTTTCGTCGTTGTTAGGGAGCAGCATCGGCGCCTCCCCAATCCTCTCGAAGATTTGCGAAGCGCATGACGTTGATGGCTTCGAGCGGGCTCAGGCCGAACCGGCGGCGGAGCGCCGGCACAAACGGCCGTTCGCAAGTCAAATGATGTTCGCGGAACCAGGCGACGGCCTCTTCGAGCCGCGGCGCCTCCCCGGCGTGATCGGTGGTGTTGATGGTGGTTTGCCGGATCATGCGTGGCCCCCGGCAGCCGCGGCGGCCTTGCCCATCTTCCTGAGCGTGCCGGTGTCCAGATGGGCGAAGTAGCCGGGAATATCTCCGGTGCTGACGATGGCGAGATAGGCGCGGAACCGTTCCTGGCCGCAGATCGACATCGATTCCCAGATCCGGACCATTTCCTGCACCCAGGCGTCTGCATCTAGATCTTCATCGTTGCCGCCGCCGATGATCTCCCTGAGCGTCGAAAACGACACGATGTCGTTTTTCCCGACCCTCTTCGCGGCTGCCATGTACCGTTGAGCGGTGCGGATCGAGACATCGGGAAGTTGTTCGGAAAGCCAGGTCTGCCAGGCACCATGACCTACCAGAGACTTAGCCTCGATGAGGCGGTGGCCGGCGGCCACAGCGTGTTGAACGAAGTCGGCGGAAGCCTTCAGGACTGCATTGTGCTCGGCCGCGATCTCGCCGGCCAGGATCGGGAGGCGGTTGTTCATCACGCGGCCTCCGTCGAGGCGGCTTCGCGCGCCCTACGCCACTCGGCGCCGGCTTCCTTGCTGACGAGAACGCGCCCGCCGACATGCATCGTTCGCGGGCCTTGGCCGATCTTCAGGAGGTTGTAGAAAGTCGCGCGGGAAATGCGGTGCGCGACGCAGAATTCAGGAATTGAGTAGGCTTCAAAGTTGGTATCCATCGCGGTCTCCTTTGTTCGAGGATGTCCACCATGGATAAGGCCGGGCTGGCTATGCTGTCCGGTTCATTAGGAAGGCGATTTCCTGAACCATCTATGCAGGTTGTCGAAGTAACGTTTGCATGTGGCGCGGCTGATGCTCAGCTCGTCGGCGACAACTTGGAAGATGTCCTTCGGTTTTGGCCTTTGGCGGCGGTACTTTGTAACGCGATGCAACACCTCCCACCGCAGTCGGCGTTCGATCCGCAGCTGATCGACCTTGCGCCCAGGATGTGGAACGCCAAAAACTTCGTCCCATGATGTTGCCTCATACTTTTGCACCTGACCGATAGCGGCGAGTAAGGCAGTCGCCGCCCATTCGGGCACGGGCTGGCTCCTTTTCAGACAGTGCTTCAAGGCCAGCATGAGCGACATCTGATCCCCATGCTCAAAGTTGCCCTGGTAGGCCTCCAACATCATGTCGTCGTCGTCAGAGATTGCCATCGTCACGCCTGTTGAATGTCGGCGACGTTGCTCTTCTCGACAGTCTGGAACCGCGGCGCGCTCGCCCTGACTGCATCGGCGACATAGGATGGCGAGAGGTGCCCATAGTGCTTCTCGACCATCCTTGTGTCGCTGTGGCCAAGGTTTTTGGCGACGACCATTAGCGGCATGCCATTCATGACTGATAAGCTGGCCCAGGTGTGCCGCAAGCCATGGAAGCCGATCGCCGGCACGATCTTCCCGTTCTTGCAGGCTTCCTTCATCGGCCGGAACTGGTGCGACTTCTCCCACACTCCGCCGGCCGGCGTGGTCAGCATCAATTGCCCGTGCTGCTTGCCACGAGAGAGCTGCTTGAAAAGCTCCGACCCTTCGTCAGTCAGGACGATATGTCGACCCTTGCCGGATTTGCTCGCCCTGATCGTGAGGGTGCCGACATCGCTGTTGAAGTCTTCGACGCGGAGCCGGGCTAGTTCGCTGTAGCGGGCGCCGGTCTGCAGAGCCGCCTGTACCAGATCCCGGAAGGCACCGCTGGAGGCGTTCACAAGCCGCTGAGCTTCGACGATCGTCAAATAATGGACCCGAGCGCTCTCGACATCCTCAAATGGCTCGACGCGGCGCCACTCTCTATCCGATGCCGCCTTCCCTTCCCGCCACGCATAGTTCAGCGCGGCTTTCAGGATCGTCAGGACGCGGTTTGCAGTTGCGCGGCGCTGGCGGATCGACTCCGCATCGTCCTCGATCACCTTGAACCGCTGTTCCTTACCGGCCTTTGTGCGAAGGCGTGGCGCGGTCTTCGCGACGTCACTGTGCCACTTCCTGATTTGCTTCGCGGTGAGCTTCGAAACGTCTGTGTCGCCGATCTCGGGCAGGATCAGCGCCTCAGCGCGATAACGGGCATCCTTGGAGGACTTCCGGGCGCCCTCCATCCATTGAAGGTAATCTTCCACCGCTTCCTTGACGGTATAGGCACCGGCGACCTTGCCGGACTCCCCCGACATGGCCTTGTGGACCTCCCTCGCCTTATCCTGAGCCTGCCAAAACGTCAGGATCGAGCCGCCGTTGGCGTCCAGCTTGTCGTCGGCGTCCGCGATGGTTTCGACGCGGTAATCCTGATCTCCAACATACATGCGCACGACCCACCGGCCGGCTTCCTTTCCTTTGCGGTAGCCGACATGGAGGCCCGGGCCGATGCTCTTGTAATAGGGCTTGCCGCGTGGCTTCAGTTTCGCCCGAGCTTCCTTGCTGTCCAGTGTGGCGTCGCGAACCCTTTTTGCCATGTCCCTACCCCGTCGTGTCCAACAGTTTGTCCAATATACCGGCGTGTACCGTATTGGACAAGCAGAAACACAACTGGACGGAATGCCTTACGCTGCAAGGGGTTCAGTAAATTCGGCTGGACTGGGCTAGACAGCTTAGAAGCCCTTTCACGGCGGTAACAGGGGTTCGATTCCCCTTGGGCGTACCAGAAATTTCCCGCGAAATACGCCATGGACAGTGTGGACGAGATCGCTTCCGTTCAAGAGGCGCATCCGCGTCGAGCGTGGGGTGGAAACGCGCTATTAACGTCATTCGCCGGTGACAGTAGGTCAACCTCAACCCGAAAGCGTAAAGTTCGGCTCGCTCTCAGCCATGGAGGCGGGAATGAACGTGCTTCGGATAGCGCTCTTAGCCCGCCGCAGGGGGGAGAATTGGCGGCGGGCTTTCTGCTCTTGGGACTTATGTGCCGGCGGCCTTACGGGGGATGATAACCGCCTTTCTAGATAGTGGTGGGATTAGCGTTGGGTTCCCTGCAGTTTTACGGGACTGTCAAATATACAATCGCCTTCGAAAAGGCTCAGGACCTTAACCGCGACGCCACAACGCGAAGACGATACACCCAAAAAAGATAGCTGCGAGTTCGATTGGAGCGGAACTGAGGTCCGGGGCAAATGGCCATGCCTATCCTTGCTGCCTTGCCGCGCAGCGCCGTCACTTTGTGAATGGTTATCTCGTCACGAGCCTATCGATTTGGCCTGTCCTCACGCATGATATTGTAGAGGAGCAGGCCTGCCAGTAACGACACGATGGCGCCCGCCATGTCCTGGCCAGTCAGCCCTGAATAATATGCGAATGCGAATGCCAACTCGGCCATGGTTCCGCCCAGGATGTGTTTACCCGAGAGAACCGTTAGGCGGCGCTAATGTTCCTCCCGCTACGGAAACGGCGTCCAGCCCTTGCTTCTTAGCAACCGACCTCGAGCGGAATTCCTCAGCAATTGTAGATGAGCGATATGTTCTCGCTGAGCCGCTTCGAAAGCCTGCAGCATCACCACCGCGTCGTAGATGGGAAGCCCTCGTTCCGCTAATCTGTCGATCAGGGCACGCTGGCGAGCGATGCGCTCGGCTCCCTCACGGACGTGGCGCTCTGCCATTTCCATGAGGCTTTCCCGACGTGGCATTGCACCTTCAATCATAGCATTTTAGCGACCGCTCGACGAAGCCGGCGCATGCGCCAGAGTCCTTTCATGGCGAAGGGCATCAATATCGGCGACGAGGTCGCGATCACAGCCAAAGTGCGCAGGCGGGTCACGGAGGGTCGCGTATCCCTCCTACGGACAGCCTCGCTCGATTGTCGATCGGACCTCGAAGATGAAGCAGGGTCAGGAGATCGAGTTCGGGGTGATGTCACCCGCGTCGATGAAGGCAAGGTGACAATCAACCTGGGCATTCCCGTCACCGTGAGTGCCGACACGGTTAGGCTGGTCACGCCCTACAATCCGCCAGCGAGAAAGACGCCGTTGGCGGACAAGCCGTCGTGAGGACGCCACACACAGCCGCCCCCAGATGCCCGGCCTGTTGGGGGATTTTGGGGGACTTGGGCATACAGGCCGGGCGCTTACCTCGCGTGGCGGGGCAGACGCGCATTATGCGCCGCCTTTGCGGCGACTGACATTAACATTTTCTAAGACTTAGCTAATGAAAGCCCGTCGCCGGAGAGAATGGCGACGGGCTTTGGACCCAGAAGAAGCGGACATGACGCTGAAACCTATAACCAGCAATCGCGACCGTCTGTTCCACGTCCGCTCGCAAATATTAGCATCGGCTTAACGAAGCGTCCGACCCGCCAAACTCATCCATATAGGCGATGAAGTCCCGAACCGACCCGACCATCAGTCAGTGGGCGTTGGCTGATGGCGCCGTCTTGTCCTGCGTGGCCGCCGGCATGTCCCTGGTCGCGGCACCCGTCTGGGTGTCGGTGGCTGGGACGGTGTGGTCTTCACCCGACAGCGGACTACCCCCGCCCGGCACGTCCTCGCCTGTCGGAGCCGTGTTGTTTATGCCGTTCTGGAAAGGTTGGCTGTCGGTCGTCAAACCGCCTGCCGCCGTGGCGGTGAAGAGGTGATCGGCTGCCGACGCGGGGCCGGCAAGCAGCGAGAACGCTGCAAAGACAATAAGTGTTCGCATGATGGATTCTCCAACGGGATTTCAACGTCCCATCCGGCGCGCCCGACCTCGACTTGCTCGGAAGATTAACGGTGGCGGGGACGGTCGTCCCTTCACGTCCTCAACGCCGCGTTTCGTCGCCGTGTTCCCATAAAATCGCGAGAACGGCGCGGACTTTCTGGTCTATCGGCAGGCGGCGGCAATCTGCTGCTGATCCCGGCGCTCACATGCCGTGCCGGCAGTGCCGCCGTCGCTCCGGTGATCACATTCACCGAGCTCATGGTGCGGATCCTGCTAAGCGATCGACCTTTTAGTCCTCCCGGAAATCCTTCAGAGACGCGTGGCGAAGCTTCTCTTCGCCCTTCAGGAACTTCACGCGGCCGACGAGGCCGGGCGTGAGCCATTGGGCCTTCTCCTTCGCCAAGCCCTTCGGCGGTGGAGCGCCGGCCTTTCCCTGCACGAGATCCCATAGTGCCTGCCGTTTGTCGGCCTTGAAGGTGACGAAGGCTCCGCCCATGTAGCGGCCCCGATCCGCCATCAGCACCATCGCGGGCTTGCCGCTCTCACGCTTCACCCCGATTATCTCCATTTCCTTGTCGACATAGCACTTGATCTTGCGCCAGTTCATCGTCGAGCCGCTACGGTAGACGCTGTCCAGTCGCTTCGAAACGATGCCCTCCAAACCCGCCTCGCAAGCGAGGTAATAGACAGCATCGCCATCACCCGGCAGCGCTTCGCTGAACTGAATACGGCCACCGACCGGGATCAGAGCCTGGAGGATTTCGCGCCGATCCTTCAGCGCCATGTCACGCAGATCGTGGGCGTTGACGTTCAGGAGGTCGAAGGCGACCAGATAGAGGTCTTGCGGGCGCCTGGTGATGGCCGAGCGCAGCGCGTGGAAGTCGGAGAGGCCCGCCTCGTTGGTGACAATCGTCTCGGCTTCGATGATGAAGCTTTCCGCATCGAGCGACGCGGCCTCCTCCGCGAGCGGCCGATATTTGGCCGTCCAGTCTATCCCGGTCCTGGTGTACAGGCGGATGCCGTCGGCGTCCTTGATGAGCTGGGTGCGGTAGCCGTCGAATTTGACCTCATGGGTCCACTCACCGCCTAGGGGCGGCTGCTCGACCAGTTCCGGTTCCATCGGCTTTATGAATGTCAGCCGCTCACCAACGTTACGCATGCACACATCCCGACTTCCGGGAACATTTTAGCAAAATTGAATGTTTAGTTGATTATGGCGACCATGGACACTGCGGAGTGCCGGGCAGCGCTTACCCTCATAAGGCGTACGATCGAGGAATATTGCCGCCGGGCGTGCTCCCGAGCGAAGAGATGGTCAATGGGCTTGCGGGCCGAATCTGATCCCTGAGGCAGAAGCGTTGGCAACAGCCATCGTCGCGACCGCCGAACATCTATCGGAGGCTCTCCGAACAAATCTCCGTGAGCAATAGCTGAAAGCAATCATCCACTATACTATAACCTGGTCGAGGCAATGCGATGTCGAACGTCTACGACCTTGGGACCGATCTGGTGCGTCGTATCTATGAAAAGCGCATAGATGCACCGGCGATTCTTGATGCCGGCACCCATTTTCCCAATGCGACGAAGTTTGCGGCCGCCTGGCGGAGCATTCGCGACGAAGCGCTGTCGGTGCAGTTGAACAGGGTGCCGCGTTTCCACGACATCATGCCCGAGCAGGCCGAGATCTCGGCCAATGATGGCCTCGATTGGCGCATGTTCGTGCTCAAGGCCTACGACATGACGATCCCGGAAAATCTGGCGCGGATGCCTAGCCTCAGCCGGCTGCTGTCCGAATGCCCCGAGGTTAAATCGGCGGCTGTGTCATTCCTGGCGCCACGCAAGCACATCCCGGCCCATCGCGGTCCCTTTCGCGGCATCATGAGATTTCATCTCGGCCTGGTCATCCCGAAACAGGCGGATGGCCGGCCGGCGACGATCATGATGATCAACCACGAGGAAAGGCGGATCTCCGACGGCGAGTGCATGCTGTGGGACGACACTTTCGAGCACGAGGTCATGAACAACGCCGATCAGGCGCGCATTGCCTTGCTGCTCGATGTGTGGCGTCCGGAAATGCCGCTGGACATGGAGATCCTGTCCAGACTGATCGTTCGCGGCGTGCAGGTGGGAATGCGCTACCGAGGGGTATCTTTCGCCGGTTGAAGCTTTACGCCCTCGCCTCGCGAAAGCCTCTTGCGCTGCCGCCGCGCCTGACCGGCAACATCATGTCCCTGGCGAGCAGCCCGCTGACGCGGCAGAAGGCCATGAAGGCCCGGCAAGCGTCCTCCGAGCTTGCCACATCGACCGTCGCGCCGAAGCAGGCGTTGAAGGCGGCGTCGTAGACCTTGCCCTGCCGGCGCTTCGGCCAGTTCTGCAGGAAGTCGAGCGCCTGCTCGACACTGTAGATTTCCTCGACCGGCAGGCCAGGCGCAGGCGTGATGCGCACCGGCACCTCGAATTGCAGTCTGTCCATTCCCTGTCTCCCGAACCGGCGCAGGTGCAGCAACGCCGTTCGTTCCGAAAAGTTGCTTTTTCCGCCTTCTGGCCCACGAATGTGACCTCAGTGCGGTAAGCGGTCCGGCGCTCGGGTGCGGCAGATCGGCACTCTGGTCACATCGTTTGACAGGGCGATGCACCCGCCGTCGCCCTGTCACAGGTTTCTCCATCCAGGGCGTCTACTGGTTCGCCGGATCCGTCTCCGCCTCGTAGGCCATGCGGGAGACCACCATCAGGAGATGGGCGGAAGGCAGGGCGAAGATGGCGGCTAGCACCAGCGCGGCCGTGCCTTCCATGCGAAGCGTTGCGGCAACGGCCCAATAGACGGTGCCGATGCAGATGACTGCTTGGACAGCGAGAAACAAGGCTGCCGCGGCAGCGCGCGTGAGTGTCTTGAACGTCCTGATACGTTGCATCGAGAAATGTCCAATGGACGCGCCACGCGACCGGCGGACAGCCGATAGCCGTCGCCAGCTTGCGGCGCGAAGGAATGTCTGGGGTGTGAAGGCTACGGTCGGCGACCGCGAACTCAGGCGGCTGGTGGCGCCCGAGGCTGGTTGGCGTGCGAGAACGGCGCAGCCGCAAGGACAGGCGCGATGTGCGCCTGCGCCGGCAAAGCCTGGCCGGCAACGAGGAAATCGGCAACAGAGGCGAGCGCGCCGGGATTACCGCTGACGAGCTTCATCGGCAGCGGCCGGCCGGCGCGGGCTTCGACGGCCTGCGCCTTGGCGGTGACCCTCGGCAGTGCGAGCGTTTCGCCCTGCCGCTTTGCGCTGATGCCGGCGCCGCCCGAAGCCGCCGCTATGGAAGCGGAGACTTCAGCCTGGGTGAAACCCACCAGCGCAAGCACGAGCAGCGCCATCAGGGCCGAGCATGCGGTCCTGACCGGCAGCAGCGTCGATCTTGCGCGTTCCAATGCCGTCAACGGCACAAATCTCCTCAATCCATCCCGCCCTATCTCATGGGGCAACGAAAGGAAAGCTTGCCACGACCCGCACGCGCCGACCCCTGCGCCGGCGAATATTCCGCGCGGCAAACCGGTTGAAGGCACTTCGTCCTTGAACCTTGCGGCTTCCGGTGCCAAATCTGGAGAAATTTTCCGCATCGGCTCGCGTCAGGAGCCAATCCGCGAACGGACACGAATGGTTACCTATCTCGACGCCGCGACGGCCCCCTTGAGAAACACCGGGCAGATCCGCCTTTACGGCGAGGAAGGCTTTGCCGGCATGCGCAAGGCCTGCGACCTCACCGCGCGCTGCCTCGACGAGCTTGTGCCGATGGTGAAGCCCGGCGTCACCACCGAGGCCATCGACCGCTTCGTCTTCGAGTTCGGCATGGACCAAGGCGCCCTGCCGGCGACGCTCAACTACCGCGGCTACACCAAATCGTCCTGCACCTCGATCAACCACGTCGTCTGCCACGGCATCCCCGACAACAAGCCACTGAAGGACGGCGACATCGTCAATATCGACGTCACCTATATCCTCGACGGCTGGCATGGCGATTCCTCGCGCATGTATCCGGTGGGCACGATCAAGCGCGCCGCCGAGCGGCTGCTCGAGGTGACTTACGAATGCCTGATGCGCGGCATCGCCGCCATCAAGCCCGGCGCCCGCACCGGCGCCATCGGCGCCGCCATCCAGACCTATGCCGAGGCCGAGCGCTGCTCGGTGGTGCGCGACTTCTGCGGCCACGGCGTCGGCCAGCTTTTCCACGACGCGCCGAACATCCTGCACTACGGCACCGCCAACGAAGGCGTCGAGATGCGGCCCGGCATGATCTTCACCGTCGAGCCGATGATCAATCTCGGCCGCCCGCATGTGAAGGTGCTGTCGGACGGCTGGACGGCGGTGACGCGTGATCGCTCTCTGTCGGCGCAATACGAGCACACGATCGGCGTCACCGACTCCGGCTGCGAGATCTTCACGCTCTCGCCGAAAAAGCTCGACCGGCCCGGCCTGCCGGCCTAGTTTCCTGGCCAAAGCCTGAAGGGGGAGAGGCAGGCCATGGGAAAAAACGACGACGAGCGGGCGTTCTTTTCCGAAGCCTGGGTCGAACTACCGCAGAAGCTGCAGAAAAAGACCGTAGCGGCGGAGAAGCCGCATTATCACGGCCATCGCGACCGCCTGCGCGAGCGCTTCGTCGCGGGCGGCGCGGACGCTCTGCCCGACTACGAGCTGCTCGAACTCCTGCTTTTCCGGCTCATCCCGCGCGTCGACACCAAGCCGATCGCCAAGGCGCTGATCGCACGCTTCGGCTCGCTGGCCGAAGTGCTGGGCGCGCCGGCGTCCCTGCTCGAAGAGGTGAAAGGCATCGGGCCGGCCGTGGCGACCGATCTCAAGGTTGTCGCCGCCACCGCTCAGCGCATGGCGCGCGGCGAAGTGCGCGGCCGCGAGGTGCTGTCCAACTGGACGCAGCTTCTCGACTATTGCCGCTCGGCCATGGCCTTCGAGCCCCGCGAGCAGTTCCGCATCCTGTTCCTCGACAAGAAGAACGGACTGATCGCCGACGAGGTGCAGCAGACCGGCACTGTGGACCACACGCCGGTCTATCCGCGCGAGGTGGTGAAGCGGGCGCTCGAACTTTCCGCCAGCGCCATCATCCTGGTCCACAACCACCCGTCCGGCGACCCGACGCCGTCGCGCGCCGACATCGACATGACCAAGCAGATCATCGAAACGGCGAAGCCTCTCGGCATCGCGGTGCACGACCACGTCATCATCGGCCGCAAGGGCAACGCCTCGATGAAGGGCCTGCTGCTGATCTGACGGCTGCCCGAACATGAAAGTGGGCGCCGATTTCAGGAATCATCCGACGGTCGATCTGCCTACGGCTCGACTGAGACGCGTCTATTTCGGACAAGCCGGTCAGTTCATCAAAAGAACCAGGGCGGGATGCAGCTTCTTCAAATTCGGCAATGATTTTGATTGCCAGGGGATGCCTGGCGTTCCGCGCACGACGAACCGAACATCGGGATGCTTGCGCACCTCGATGGTAAACTTCGCCAGCAGGTTGATGCCGGAAGAGTTGAGAAAGTGAAGGTCCTTCAAATCGAGCGTGATGGTTGCGGGATTTGAGGCAAGAACACTGTTCGCCAATGCCATGATCGGCGCACCGGCCTCTGAACTGGCAAGCCGCATTGCGCCGTCGAAAAAAATATCGCTTCCTTCGATCCACACGCGGTAGTCGTCCGTCTTGATTTCCATCGCTGGCTTCGTCTCATCTAGTTGTGAGTCTGCGATATCGGAATGGAGGCGTACGTTTCCAGGCAAATCCTATCGCTTTCATCAGCGGAGCTGAATATCCAGGCCAGGCGTGCGCCATAGTCGCTCATCAGCGTCAGCAATCCCAGTCCGGAGCGCGCCACGTCAGGATTCGCGGCATTCGCTTCAATTCGCTGTATCAGCAGGTCCTTGGGGTCGCCAACCGTGATATCCGCCAGGAGACTTTGGAACTCAGACGCGTTTTCACCGTCGACGTCGTTCGACACCTTGAGCTTGAAGCACTCCGAATCCATCGACGCTTCGATCACGATCTCGCCCGGTGCGCGAAACTTGACGGCATTTTCGATGAGCTCGTTGGCGAGATATCCGATGCTATGCCGTACTTCCAGGTAGTCATTGCGGGACGACTGGAAGCGCAGCGCGAAAAGATCGGCGATGAAGTCCGAGGTCGTGGCACAATGGCGCCAACTCAAGTCGAGAGGTCCGTCGAACAGCCGCAGGCGACTGACGCTCTCCTTCATCCCGATTGCGATGTCAGGGGTACCGAACAGCTCTGTCATCCTATGTATGCCTTATGATCACGAGGGTGATGTCATCGTGGATCTTTTGGACACCGATATGGGCCATCAGATCATCGATGATCCCGATCTTGATATCCTCGGCGCTCCTGCCGTGACGCTTTTGCACGCTTTGGCAGAGGCGCTCGAACCCGAACAATCTTCTGTCTTCATCTTCCGCCTCGGTCACGCCGTCGGTGTGCAGCACGATCACGTCGCCGCTCCCGAACACAATGTCACGCGTGTCGATGAACTGCGAGATGTCATTCTCCAGGCCGACCGGCAGACCCAGATCGAGCGTATCGATGCGTTCGACGTCCCCATCCGCGCGCACGACGAGAACGTCCTCATGCTGGCCGGACAGCGTTACCCGTCCGTCCTCAAAATCGAGGAAGGCCAGCGAGAGGTGCTTGTCGGTGTTCGTCCGCTCGATGTTCTTGTAGATCGCTCTGTTCAGCCGAACCAGAAACTGATGCGGATCGCCTTCGTTGGCCTCCTGCAGGGCGCGTGCAACGGATTGGACCATCAGCATCAGCACGCCGCTTTCCAGACCATGGCCGGTCACGTCGCCGATGCCGATCTTGACCCGTGATCCATTCTGCAGGACGTCGTAATAGTCCCCGCCGACCTCGTCGGCCGGCCGCATGTAGGCCGCGATCTCCAGCCCCGGTATAGCCTCGAGCTCGAATGGTTTTGGCAGAACCATCATCTGGATATGCCTGGCAACCGCGAGCTCGGCGCCGAGCCGGATGTTCTCATCCCGCAGCTTTTCGTTGAGCGCGGAAATCTCCTGATTTGCGTCGCCGAGCTCCCTGGTTCGTTCGTCGACGAGTTGCTCGAGGTTTTCCGTATGGAAGCTGATCTGCTCGGCCATTCGATTGAAGGCGACCCCTACCGCTCCAACCTCGTCGCGCGTTGGAATGCTGACGCGGACTGAATAGTCTTTGGACTGGAGCTTCTGCGCGGCGCCGGCAAGCGCCCTGAGGCCCGCTGTGATCCGCTTCGAAATCCCGAGCACGGCCGCAAAAACAATCAGAAGCGAAACGGCGATCGCGGCGACCTGAAACAGCAAGATGCGATTGGTCGCGCGGGAAATACTCTCCTGCGCGGCGAACAGGGACGCATAGATCTCGCGTTCGGGAACGACGATTCCGACCGACATCGCTTCGGACTTGATCGGTCCCGAGCTCCACAGATTGGTCGGCTTCAATCTCTTGAGGACAACAATGTAGGGTACGCGTTCGCCCTTGTTGTCGAGCATGATATGTTGAATGACACCGTCATTGTTCTGGTCGAGAGGCAGCGACGCAATCGCCGGCTGCGTGCTTCCCCGCAGGGATCTCTCCAGGCCGGTGACCCCCTGCGTGTCCGCATCGCTGGATGATGTCAGGCCGATGATCGCCTGGCCCGAAGGATTGATCGCCACCACGTTGCCGGTCGACATGGTCAGGAAGCCGAACCCGGTTTCAGCGATCTTCACGCGCTCGACGACTTCCGCGAGCTGATCGAGAGTGATGTCCGCACCCGCTACACCGGCGATACCGGTGCGATCGCGCGTCCACAGCGGGTGGAAAAAGCTGACGATCAGCTTTCCCGTGATCGCATCGGTGTAAGGCGCTGTCTGAGTGATATCGTCGGGGACCGGATGTGAGGCCGGTTCCCTGGCCCATTGCTGCCATGACCCGTAGATTCCTGGAAAGAAGAACTCCCAGAATTCCGCCTTGTTGTGGCCTGGATAGAGTCGGTCGAAGGTCTGTGCCTGGTCCGTATAGGGTACCGTCCTGAAGATCGGCCGTTCCTTTGGACCAATGTAATACATCTGCAGTTTTGGCGATCCGCTGGCCATCAGGGTCGGCGCGACGAGATCCAGAACGGTACTGTCTTCTATTTCGCGCTGAACGCCCGGCAGCGGAGTGTGGTCGGCGCCCAGCAGATAGCCCCAGACGCTTATCACGGAAGGCGCGCCCGGCAAATTCTGCGCCCAATCGCCCTTTGCGTCATAGACGACCTTCACGGAGCCGGGCGCTTGATGCGAAAGCGTTGCTCCGACCTGTTGCTGCCTGCTCGGATCGTCGATCTGGGCCTGCAGGACGCCGGCCAGCGCCTTCACGTCCCCATGAACCCGATCGAGCAGGAGGTCGGCGCTTGACGCTGTCGATTCGGCATAGGAGCGAATGTATTCCTGGTTTGCGGTCGTCAGGCCCTCACCGACTTCCGACGTGGCGTCGCGCGACAGTTTTTGAACGTTCCAAAGCGCCAGGCCACCGCTCAGCAGGAGGTCGAACAGCACGGCGCCGCCAACAACCAATACGAATTTCGCTCGAAAGGAGCGTAGGCCGAAACCCGGTGTGCGCTGAGCGTCGGCTTTCATTGCGGCCGCCGCCCCGATGCGACCCAGATCGGCCAGCCCGCATACCCCTTGGGGTGCAGCGCAGCGAAAATGTGGTCCTGGAATCCCTGCCGGAACCGTGCGACGAACTCCGGCCCATCGCCGCGTTTGGCGGCCATTTCGCCGGCATAGACATCCGACCAGGCTACAATGACGTCGGCGAAGTCCTGCGGATCGCCGTCCAGGTTGGTGACCATGAAGGTCTCGATACGAATGTCTTCGAGTCCGGCTTCAATCAGGTACCGCCGGCTCTTGGGTCCGAGCTCGACGTCCATCTCGAAATGCGCGAACAGCTTCGCCACTTCATTGTAGGTCCAGCGAATGCTTTCGGCGCGCGGCTCGCCGAGGCAATGCGAATTCTTCTCGTTGGTGATGTAGATCCGCCCGCCCGGCTTGCATATGCGGTAAAGTTCCTTGAGGATGAGTTCGGGGCGATTGAAGATTTGAAGCGAATGTCGGCAAGTGACCAAGTCGAACTGCGCTTCATCAAGCAGCATTTCCGACGCGTCGCCATAAGTATATTCGATCCCCCGGATATCGAACTCCCGCATCACCTGTCGGGCGTAATTCAGGCTGGATATGGAGTGGTCGAGGGCGACGATCCGCGATGGCTGGAACTCCTTCTGCACGAGCACGGCGAAATCGCCGATCCCGCAACAAATGTCGGCCATGACGATCCCGGGCCTCATGCCGTGTCGCGGCAAAATCTCACGCTCGTGGCGCCAGGTCATCTTTGTCTGTGTGCGCAGTATAGGAACGAACCCGCCTTCCTCTAGGAAGCCCTGCCCCGGGTAGAATTCGCTGTCATACTCCTCGACCGTGATATTCGGCTCGAGTCGGGTCAAGCGGCCGAATTTTCGCGAGGTCCAGCCGACCACGCTTGACGTGACGACGACGAATTTGAGATCGGGTCGAGCGCGACAGGCGTCGATGATGATCCTCGAAAAGGCGTAAAATGCAGCGTTGTTCATCTGCGCCAGGCGTCTGACATTGACATAGAGAACACCGCGCACACGGCCGATCGCCTCACGAAGCAACGCCAGGCTGGGCCCAAGCTCGTCGATGGCCTGAGGCCGGACCACCCCAGATATGGAGAACTCCTGGCTGTTCGCGTCATATTGCGCCTTGAAGCGCGGGAGAAGGTTGTAAGGGCTCAATGTTGCAGGCCCTCAAGCGGAAGATCCACGACAAGCTTGATCGCATCGCCTTCGGCTTCCTCGACCCTGAGTGTCGCGTTGTAGTCGACAGCCAGTTCCAGGAGTACCACCTCCCGGCTGGGCGCGAGATCGCCAGACACAGAATTGAGATATCGCTCCCTTGCCTCGGATCCCGCGACTTGCGACACGGCTTTCTCGTAGAATTGGCGCTCCTCCGGCACGCAAGGAAACGTCAGTTCGATCCTGTCCGTCGCGCCATGGCGAGATACCCTGCACGCCAGTTCGCCGTCGGCGTGGCGCGTACGAAAGGCGACTTCCAGCAATTCGTTAAAGGCAGAAGAAAAGAGATTCAAATGCCGGACCGAGTCTGATCTGTTCTGACTGATCATCCGGGCCATATATGTCGAGACATAGTCGCAGTGTTTCCAAGCGGAGACAAAAGTCTTGATTTCCATGTCGATCTGGATCATCGGCTCAAAAGTAGGCTGGCCAGCCGTGTCATGGTGAACAGATCGCATCGGCATCCTCTCCTATTCCATCCGTTTTCGAGCCCGGCGGCGCGATGATCCCTGAGACCGCAATCTGGCTGCCTCGTGATGAACCCGTTCCGCGCGACAGGAATGCGCGGTATCTGCCTCGATCGATACTACAACTCCCAACTTAACAAAGGGCGCAACGCGCTAGAGCGCCCGATCCGATTCCTCCATAGCGCGCGCTCCCTTCGGCCGGGGCCGCCTGATGAAATCGCTGGTTGCCTCGGCCGCAAGCGGCCGTCCGAGGAAATTGCCTTGCAGGCAATCGCAATTCTCCTTGATCAGCCACCGAGCCTGTCCCAACGTCTCGACCCCCTCGGCGGTCACGCTTATTCCCAGGCCGTGCGCCAGATTGATGATCGATCGCACGATCGTTTGGCTTTTGAGATCAGTCTCCAGGTCTGCAATGAAGTACTGATCGATCTTCAAAGTGTCGAACGGAAAATTCTTCAAATAGCTCAACGATGAATAGTATGTTCCAAAATCGTCGAGCGAGATTCTTATTCCCAAGACATTCAGAGTATTTAACGTGTCGAGATTGTCGATCGTCCTCTCGAGAAGAACCGTTTCGGTTATCTCGAGCTCGAGTCTTTCAGCCCGGATTCCAACCGCGTCGATGACCTGAGCGACCGTGTCTGTCAGCGAGCCACTCAGGAACTGCGCCGGCGACAGGTTAACCGCGACCGTCAGCGAAGAAGGCCACGTCAATGCCTGGCGACAGGCCTGCTCGAGCACCCACCGTCCTATGTCGTCCATCAGACCGTCGGCCTCGGCGATGGGTATGAACACGCCAGGCAGAATGATGCCGATCTCGGGGTGCCGCCACCGCAGCAGCGCTTCGAAACCGATCACCGACGAAGGAGGCCGAATGAGCGGCTGATACTCCAGATAAAGCTCTTCCCGCTCCAGCGCGGTTCGAAGGCTGCGCCTCAAATTCTCGCGTTGTTCGAGCAGGAGCAGCATCGAACGGTTGAACGTCCGAGCGCAGCCGCGTCCATCTGTCTTGGCTGCGTAAAGAGCAATGTCGGCGGCTTTCATCAGCTGCTCGCCATCGGTCCCGTGCTCCGGCCCGAAAGCAATTCCGACACTCGAGCCGACGAAGACGGGAATGCCGTTGATGACGAAAGGGTCCTTGAACGCGCTGACCAGAGATGCGGCGAGGCGTTCGGCTTCCGCGGGCTGCTCCTTGCCCAACTGGATGACAGCGAACTCATCGCCGGCATAGCGGTAGGCGGATTCGCCATCCTGCAGCGTGTCGCGGATTCGACCTGCCGCGAGCTGGAGAAGCGTGTCGCCTGCTCCATGGCCGAGCGTGTCGTTGACAGCTTTGAAGTCATCAAGGTCGATTTGCAGCAGGGCGGCTTTCGGCTTTGGTCCGCCGACGCTCGCCAGCGCTTGCTGCAGTCGCTCGCCGAATCGCCGCCGATTCTGCAGTCCGGTCAGCACGTCGTGCGTCGCCTGATGGAGCAGAACCACATGTTCCTGCTCCTCCGCCGCGCTGCGCTCTCCCTGCCCCCGCGATTCGATGATTCCCACACCATTTGCGGTGCCGAAGACGTAGACCGACCGGGGCGCTTCGCCCGACGACCGCGGCAAGTCGATGCTCGCCGGGGAGCCGCCCTGGAACACCCGAAGAAATTCGTCGCGACACCGCGCATCGAGGAAGCTCGGGTAGATCTCCCACACGGCGGCGCCGTGCGCCACCGCGCCTCCGTACAGGCCTTTGAGCCTGGCTGCGTAGTGCGTTAGGCGAAAGTCGCGATCATAGAACGACAGAAGTTCGGTCGTATTCGCCAAAAGGTCAACGAGAAGCGCTTCGCCCGCACGTGAAACATCGCTCGAGGAAGACCCCTCTCTGTCCGTGCCGACGCCTGATGCCTCTGGGCGCAAAAACCACCTCCATAGGCGGTGCAAATTAGCGTCCCCCAGATTAGAAATAGCATAAGGAACAAGCTTGGCAAACTTTCAACTCGCCGTTTCAACAAGCGCCGCCTATGCCGTAATTGCAGTGCACGCTCCGCTGCTATTGGCGGCAAGTTATCCACACGATGGACGTTCATTGATCGTTAATAAATCGAAAATTGACAGATAATTTGCGCCGCGCCGATCGTGATTCGAAATATTGCGACGCACAGGACCGAGCGACGTTCGCGAGGCCGGGTTCGATCAAAGACCCGGCGATTCGATATCGGTCTTTCTCGAATATCTGGTTTCCAGCCACGTTTTCGACGGTCCGCTCCTGTAGGGGCTGTCGGCGCGTTTCGAGATGACGCCACCGCGCCCTGTCTTCTCGATGACGCGAAAGATAGCCAGCGCATCGCCCTCAAAATGCTCGCCGTATTGGATCTTGCCGACGCCAGGCTCAACCAGTTGCCGCAGCGCGTGCTTGCGCTGCAGCAAGGGCAAGGGGCCAAGATTGCGACCGTCGAGATGCAGGATGTCGAACGCGACGAACACCAGACGGCTCGGCTCGTTCCAGATCGCGGCTTCCAGCGCAAGGGAATCGGGTGCACCCCGCTCGCCTGACACAATCACCTCGCCGTCGAGAATGGCAGCCCGGCATGGCAGGTCGACCGCCAGCGCGATGGGCCAATATTTTGTCGTCCAGTCACGGCCGTTCTTGCTGTAGAGACGCACGCCACCTTTATCGATGATGATCTGCGTCCGGTACCCGTCGAGCTTGGCCTCATGAACCCACCCCTGATCCTGGGGCGGCTGCTCGACAAGAGTTGGCATCTGCGGCGGAATGAACTCCAGCCGGTCGCCGTCCAGCTTGTCGCGCTTACCCAACTACGCCACCATCTTTGACGGATAGCGGCGGCGCGAGCGGCACAGGCAATCCGGTGTCCCCCAACTTGGACACCTGCCGCCTGTGCCGAGCCCCCACTAGCCATTTTGCGACGAAATGAACACCAGCCGGCCGTCGCCCCGGCCTTTGGCACGCTTACTCAACTGCGCCGCTACCTTTGACGTCTGGCGGTGAGCGGCACAGGCGATCCGATGCCCCCCAACTCGGACACTTGCCGCCTGTGCCGAGCCCCCACTAAGCCATCGGGCCCCCACTAAGCCATTCTGCGACGGAATGAACTCCAACCGGCCGCCGCCGGCCTTGGTACGCTAACTCAACTACGCCACTATCTTTGACGGATAGCGGTGGCGCGATCGGCACAGGCGGTGTGATATTCCCCCCAACTTGGAAACCTGCCGCCTGTGCCGAGCCCCCCGCTAAAGTCATCGCGAACTTCTACGAATAAGGTCGCATTGTCGTTAGCTGCGCATCCAAATACTTGTCCCGGCGTACATATCTCCATATCGGCGCGGCATCGCTCTGAAGGCTTGCGCTATTTCGGGGGGCCGTCAGTCCCGCAGCCGCCTTGCCCAGAAGCGGATTGCCGCCGGCACCCGGCAGACTTGGGCGCATTTCGATGAACATCGCTGATCTCGATCGGGCCGACGCTGTGCTCAGCTTCCAAGCGCCTTGAGCCATCCTTCAAAGGACGAGGCCTTCTCGTGCTCGCCAAGCGAAACAGAGTGGGCGGGGCGCGGCAACACCATCGTCCGGCGGCCTTCTCGGGGGCTGTAACCGAACTCTTTGCTGAATGCTCGGCTGAAATTAGCTGCTGAACTGAACCCAAACGCCTCCGCAATTTGAACAATACGCCGGCTGTCCGTCGGATCGCTGAGCGCAACATGGGCTGCCAAAAGTCGGCGGCTTTGAATGTAATGGAGCACACCACCGCTCGGTTCGAACAGTTGGTAGAGACGGGACCGCGAAACACCGAGCGCCCGGCACATTGAATCCGGCGTCAGGCGAGCCGCGTCCAGGTTGTTTTGAACGTACCGACGCGCCCGCTCCATCAGCGCGACACTCGCCAGCTGTTCGGCCGCAGCGGCATGTTCAGCCGGAGGCGCGAGGCAAGCAATGATCATGCTGCGCGTCGCGTGTACGATGCGGGGCAGGTCGTCCGCTGTGAGGCTGCGCAGTCTTGTTGCGATGCTGTCGACGTAGTCGATCAAGAGATCGGCAAAATTGCCGGAAAGGATCGAATTGTTGTTTGCGTCGAGGGTTGCGGCCGCATCGGCGAACAAATCGCGCGGCAAATAGAGAAAGAGACCTTCGGATTCCGTCGCCCTCCCGCGAAACGGGTAGCCGAGCGACCTGATCTCCAGTTTGCCAGGCTGTGCCTCCGCGACGCGGCGATTGACCTCCGTCCATGACCGGCCGCTATGCGGCAGCACGACATACCAGTGGTCGATCGAACTGGACCGAAGCTTGGCGGCGGAACGGATGTAGCTGTGCGCCGGCACCTGCTGCTCGACGATCAGCATGCCGCCAAGATTCCAAGCCGTGTGGGCCGCGGGGAAGCCGTCCTCCGGCGACTTGTTATCCGGCAAGCTGATCTCGACAAGCGGCGCTACATGCGCTTGCCAAGCAGCGAATTGATCCTTTGGCGCCAGTTCGTGCGTTGAAAAGCACAACGGTTCCAGCGCCGGCGCGATTGGCGGGGCCACCTCGTTGTGAGGTTGAACGTCGCGCGGCCAACGACGACGCTCACGCTCCGGCCCCAGCCCGGTATGCGCCTCGTCTTGCTCCTTAGCGTCCATCGCGCGTGGTGCCATATCCGAATCCGGTATGCCCATGCCCCCGCAATCATGTGGTGTATCCAGGGTATCTGGCAAGCCTGTCGACCGCATCGTCGATCACGCTGGGTTACAACAAGAAATGCATCCCGAGATAAGTTTCTGGATGCGAGGCTAACGACACACTTCAGGCTGGTGCCTATAGATTCCGACATCGTCAAAACGACGTTGAGGAGACCACGAAATGAACGAAAAGCTCAAAGGAGAAGCGCGCCGCAAGATAATTCTTGATGGATACGTGAATAACGAACCACTGAAAGATATTGCGGCAAAGATCGGATGCTCACTGGCGAGTTTGAAAGTCAGCGCCAGCAAACTTGGCTGCACTCGAACTCCAAAAGAAGCGGCTGACTTTCGACGCGGCTTCAGCATACCGGAAAACAAGCGGCAGGACTATCACCAGCTTATGACAGCCGGGCAATATAGATCTCGCGAATGCGCACAGATTTTGGAATTATTGACAACGCAAGCGCCGATCATGGAGTAACATTACTAGAAGGCTGTGGACAACATCGTTCAAGCCTCGGTGATAAAGGCCCGCCGCGGAGAACGGCCGGCGGGCCCGGAAAGGTTCGCTCAAATGCTGCGTCGCCGTTTCAATCGCACCTGTCTTAGCCCTCTCGATCTGGCTGTTTGCGAACGCGTGTTCAATCAGGTCTGCGCGGATGAACAGCTCGATCCCTTGGACCCGGACGCCGAAATCTTGGCGGTATTGGTTGTGGCCATTTTTCGCAATGCTCACACCAACGAGCGCGAACTGCTGGAGGCGGTCAAAGCTCGCCGACAAATGGCCACGGCAGCCGCGCGGATGCCTAAAATTACCAATTGATCACCCGCCTGCGTCATCAAGCCGGGCCATTTCGCCGCTCTCATCATCGGCCGCAAGCCCAGTGCGCCTGACACCGTGGGCTGAGATACGAAGAGGCGGCGAGGTTCCCCGACCGTGCTGCGTTCCTCGATTGCGGCTACAAGCGTTCGCAGCAAGTTGAGGTCAAGAGAGACGTGATTGCTCATGTTTCGATCTTGACGATGTCACATGCACAACACCATCAATCGGAACGCGGCTGCGCTACCGGTGCGAACCGCAAATATCGACGGGCGATAAGAAACGGCTCGATCCGCCGTCGCAGCCGTCGCGATCTCAAGGCGGCAGCCGACTCGATCGTTGCGCGGAGAATGGCAACACCGGCACGAAGGGCTGCTGCCGATCCAAAGCGGTATACCGCTCCCGGCGGTTCGAAAAGTTACTTTTCCACCGGCAAGTAGTCGGCTCTGGAATTTCAACCACAAATCACGCTAAGATGATCCTGGCATCCGCCGGGACGGCTTCGCGCCCCCTCGGAATGCCGGGAGGACGGGACATGGCCATTGCGCTTGTACTCGTGTTGATCGTCGTGGGCTCGGTGTTGTTCCACTTCCTGAGCCCATGGTGGTGGACGCCGATTGCGTCGAACTGGGACTATATCGACAACACCATCATCATCAGCTTCTGGATCACCGGCGTCGTCTTCTCCGCCGTTGTGCTTTTCATGGCCTATTGCGTGTTCCGCTTCCGCCATCGCGAGGGCAACCACGCCGCCTACGAGCCCGAGAACAAGCGGCTCGAATCGTGGCTGACGGTCGGCACCGCGGTTGGCGTCACCGCCTTGCTGGTCCCTGGCCTGTTCGTCTGGAGCCGCTTTGTCAACGTTCCCACTGGGGCGGCCGATATCGAGGTTGTTGCCCAGCAATGGCAATGGAGCTTCCGCCTGCCCGGCAAGGACGGCAAGCTCGGCACGTCCGACACCCGCGACGTATCGGCTGAAAATCCGCTCGGCATCGCACCCGGCGACCCCAACGGCCAGGACGATATCGTGGTCGAGGCGGCGGACCTGCACCTGCCGGTCGGCAAGCCGGTCAAGGTGCTGTTGCGCTCGATCGACGTGCTGCACGATTTCTACATCCCGGAATTCCGCGCCAAGATGGACATGATCCCGGGTTCAGTCACCTATTTCTGGTTCACCCCTACCAGGACCGGCACCTTCCAGGTCCTGTGCGCCGAGCTGTGCGGCCAGGGACACCCGCTGATGCATGGTGTGGTCGTGGTCGACACCGAGCAGGACTATTCGGCCTGGGTCGGCCAGCAGCAGACCTTTGCGCAATTGTCGGCGCCCAAGCAAACGGGCTCGGCGAGCCAACCGACAGGAAAGACGATGGCGTCCGCTTTGGACGTCGCGGCAAAACTCGAAACGCTCGAGGCCCGCTGAACACGGCACGGAGGTGCTCCGATGGTCGACGTCACACCGGCAGATGCCGTCCCCCCCGCCGAAGTCGGGGAGGTGGAACTCTACCATCCGCACAGCTGGTGGACGAAATACGTCTTCTCGCAGGACGCCAAGGTCATTGCCATCCAGTATTCGGCGACGGCAACGGCGATCGGCCTTGTGGCGCTGGTGCTGTCCTGGCTGATGCGCCTGCAGCTCGGCTTCCCCGGCACCTTCGATTTCATCACCCCGGAAGCCTATTACCAGTTCATCACCATGCACGGCATGATCATGGTGATCTACCTGCTCACCGCGCTCTTCCTCGGCGGCTTCGGCAACTACCTCATCCCGCTGATGGTCGGTGCCCGCGACATGGTTTTTCCCTATGTCAACATGCTGAGCTACTGGGTCTATCTGCTCGCGGTGCTGGTGCTGGTGTCGAGCTTCTTTGCCCCGGGCGGACCGACCGGCGCCGGCTGGACGCTTTATCCGCCGCAGGCGATCATGACCGGCACGCCGGGCGGCCAGGACTGGGGCATCATCCTAATGCTCTCCTCGCTCATCCTGTTCATCATCGGCTTCACCATGGGCGGCCTGAACTATGTGGTGACGGTGCTGCAGGGCCGCACCCGCGGCATGACCTTGATGCGCCTGCCGCTCACCGTCTGGGGCATCTTCACCGCCACCGTCATGGCCCTGCTCGCCTTCCCGGCGCTGTTCGTCGCTTGCGTGATGATGCTGCTCGACCGTGCGCTCGGCACTTCCTTCTTCATGCCGGCGATCGTCGAGATGGGCGAGCAGTTGCAGCACAATGGCGGCAGCCCGATCCTGTTCCAGCATTTGTTCTGGTTCTTCGGCCACCCGGAAGTCTACATCGTGGCGCTGCCGGCCTTCGGCATCGTCTCCGACCTTATCAGCACTCATGCGCGCAAGAACATCTTCGGCTACCGCATGATGGTCTGGGCCATCGTCGCCATCGGCGCGCTGAGCTTCGTGGTCTGGGCGCACCACATGTATGTCAGCGGCATGCACCCCTATTTCGGCTTCTTCTTCGCCACCACCACCTTGATCATCGCGGTGCCGACCGCGATCAAGGTCTATAACTGGGTGCTGACGCTCTGGCGCGGCGACATCCACCTCACCATCCCCATGCTATTCGCGCTCGCCTTCATCGTCACCTTCGTCAATGGCGGCCTGACGGGCCTGTTCCTGGGCAACGTCGTCGTCGACGTGCCGCTTTCCGACACGATGTTCGTCGTCGCCCATTTCCACATGGTCATGGGCGTCGCACCGATCCTGGTCATCTTCGGCGCGATCTATCACTGGTATCCGAAGGTCACCGGACGGATGCTCGACGAGACGCTCGGCCGCTTCCATTTCTGGGTGACCTTCCTCGGCGCCTATCTGATCTTCTTCCCCATGCACTATCTCGGCCTGATGGGCATCCCGCGGCGCTACGCCGAACTGACCGACATGACCATCATGACGGAGTCGGCCCACCACCTGAACTCGTTCATCTCCATCGTGGCCTTCATCGTCGGCTTCGCCCAGATGGTGTTTCTGTTCAACCTGATCTGGAGTATCCGCCACGGCCGCGAGGCCGGCGGCAATCCGTGGCGGGCAACGACGCTCGAATGGCAGACGCCCCATACGCCGCCGGCGCACGGCAATTTCGGCAAGGAGCTGCCGATCGTCTATCGCTGGGCCTATGACTACAGCGTGCCGGGCGCCAAGGAGGACTTCATCCCGCAGAACGTGCCCGGCTCCTTCGGCCTCGGCCCTTCCAGGGAGCCAGCATGAGCGTCATCTTGGTCTTCTTGGCTGTGATCGCAGGCTTTGCCGGGTGGTGGCTTTCGCACCAGCGGCTGACCGCGAAGCCGTGGCTCGAGCAAGGCCTGGCGGGGGATTTCGTCGGTCTCGATCGGTCGGCCCTCCCCACCGCCAAGATCGGCCTCGGCGTCTTCCTCGCTGTCGTCGGCTGCCTGTTCTCGCTCTTCACCAGCGCCTACTTCATGCGCATGGGCCTGCCGGACTGGCAGCCCCTGCCGTTGCCGCGCCTGCTCTGGCTGAACACCGGCGTGCTGATGCTGAGCAGCGTCGCGCTGCAATGTGCCGTGGTCGCCGCGCGCAGAGGCCAGCCGGACATGGTCAGGCTCGGTCTTGCAACGGCCGGACTGACCGCCCTCGCCTTCCTTGCCGGCCAGTTGATGGCCTGGCGGCAACTGACGGAAGACGGCTACCTCTTGGCCTCCAATCCGGCCAACAGCTTCTTCTATCTGATCACCGCAATGCATGGCCTGCACATACTGGGCGGCCTGGTCGGCCTCGGCAGGACGAGCGCGGCCGCCTGGAACGGAGCGCGTCCGGAGCGGCTCAGCCTCAGCGTCGAGCTCTGCGCCATGTATTGGCATTTCCTGCTTTTCGTCTGGCTCTGCATCTTCGCCGTTCTGGCCGGCTGGGCGGCGACGTTCGTGAGCATTTGCCAACTGCTGCTGACCTAGGAGACTGGCGATGGCCGAGACGACACTGATGCACACCAGCCAGTTGGATCGCCCCCCGGGCTGGCGCGGGATCGCCGCCGACTGGGCCTCGGATCAGCGCGCGTTCAAGAACGTGTCCTGGGGCAAGGCCATGATGTGGATCTTCCTGCTCAGCGACACCTTCATCTTCGGCTGCTTCCTGCTTTCCTACATGACGGCGCGCATGTCGACGCGCGTGCCATGGCCAAACCCGAGCGAGGTCTTCGCCTTGCGCATCGGCGGCTCGGAGATCCCGCTCATCCTGATCGCCATCATGACTTTCGTGCTGATATCGAGCAGCGGCACCATGGCCATGGCGGTCAATTTCGGCTACCGCCGCGATCGCCGCAAAACCGCGATTCTGATGCTATTGACCGCCGCACTCGGCGCGACCTTCGTCGGCATGCAGGCCTTCGAATGGACCAAGCTGATCACCGAAGGGGTACGGCCCTGGGGCAACCCCTGGGGAGCCGCGCAATTCGGATCGTGCTTTTTCATGATTACCGGCTTCCACGGCACCCACGTGACCATCGGCGTGATCTTCCTGATCATCGTGGCGCGAAAAGTCTGGCGCGGCGATTTCGACGTCGGGCGCCCCGGGTTTTTCACCAGCCGCCGGGGCCGTTACGAGAATGTCGAGATCATGGGTCTTTACTGGCACTTCGTCGACCTGGTCTGGGTGTTTATCTTCGCGTTCTTCTATCTTTGGTGAGAGGCGGGCTTTGAGAGGAAGACATGGCTGAAGCAACCGCAAACGGTCTCGGGCAACACGCGCTGCACTCCACTCACGATGCGATGGCCGCCGCCAAGGCGGACACGCATCAGGAGCACCCGATCAAGCTCTATCTGGTGGTCTGGGCATGGCTGTTCATTCTCAGCACCTGCTCCTATCTGGTCGATTATTTCGGTCTCCACGGCTATCTCAGATGGTCGCTGATCCTGATCTTCATGATGCTCAAGGCGGGACTGATCGTCGCCGTCTTCATGCATATGGCCTGGGAGCGGCTGGCGATGATGTATGCGATCATCCTGCCGCCGATACTGGTGCTGGTTTTCGTGACCATGATGGTTTTCGAGGCCGACTATACGCTTTTGACCCGCATCGCTTTTTTCGGGCCCGGCCCCTGACCGCATTTCGAATGCACCGCGGCAGATCGGCCGGCAGCCGCGGATGCCGATGCCTTGAAACAACAGGCGGCCGGGCCATTTTTCCCGGCATGGCAACGCGGGCGCGACAAGCATGCGCTCGTGAACTCAAGCAAGGGAGGCCAAAATGACGATCGCAAACAGACTGAGAGACTTTATCGACGGCAAAGGCATCTCCTACGATACCGTCGGGCATCATCGAACTGCCACCAGCAGGCAGGCCGCCATTGCCGCGCACGTGCCCGGCAGCATGATGGCGAAGTCCGTGGTCGTTCACCACGAGCTCGGCTATGCGCTGGCCGTGGTCCCAAGCACCCACAGGATCGAACTCGGCAAGCTGCAGGACGTCATGGACACGCGCCTCGGGCTCGCTTCCGAGGACGAGGTGGTATCGCTCTTCGACGATTGCGACGTCGGCGCCATACCGCCGATCGGCGCGGCCTATGATGTGCCGGTCATTCTGGACGAAAGTCTGCGCGATGCCGCCGATATCTATTTTGAGGGCGGCGACCACAAGACGCTTGTTCATGTCAGCGGCAAGGATTTCCGCAATCTGACCACTGGCGCGCGTCAGGCACGGTTCAGCCACCCGGCCTTATAGGAGAGTACCGACACCTTCGCCGGTGCTCTTGACCTCGGCCGGTACTCCGGACCGCTACCCGTGACGGGGTTCGCTCAGGTCGCCGGTCTTGGCACGGCCGGCGCTTCCACCACCTTGCGATACACGTGCCAGGTGGCATGGCCGAGGACTGGCAGCACGACCGCCAGCCCCGCAAACACCGGCAGCGATCCGATGATCAGCCCGACGGCGACGATAAGTCCCCAGACGGCCATGACGATTGGGTTCGCCAGCACAACGCGCACAGACGTGTGAATGGCTTCGTAGGCGCCGACATCGCGATCAAGCAGCAGCGGGAAAGCCACCACCGTGGTGCACAACACGACCACGGCGAATACGAACCCAATGACGTGACCCAGCACGATCAGGCTCCAGCCGCGCCCGGTTGCGAATATCTCGGTGATGAAGCTGGACAGCGACGCCGGTGGCTCGGGGCCGAACAGCTGCTCGTAGAAAATCTTGGCGGTCAAAAGCCACGTGATGAAGATGGCAAATAGCATGATCCCGACCGCGGCGATTGCCGGCAACGCTGGGGAATTCCTGACCTCGAACGCGTGGCGCCAGGATGTATCGAGACCGGCTTCCCGTCTGCGGCTGATTTCGTAGAGGCCGATCGCCGCGAACGGGCCGATCAGCGCAAAGCCGGATACCAGTGGAAATAGCAGCGGCAGCGCGTTCGCCCCCGATGTCCAGGTCGCGAGCACCACGCCGACGAGCGGATAGATCATGCAAAGAAACACGATGTGAGAGGGTTTGACCATGAAGTCGTCGATACCGCGCCTCAGCGCATCGAAAAGATCGGAAATACCGATCTTTCTCACTCTCGTATGCTCCAGCGTTTCGCTGGCCCCTGCAATCACGTGAAAATTTGCCATGACCATTCCTCCAGACAAGGTCCGGCAAGGTCGCGGATTCACGGTGCTACCGCTCTGCGTGAATGGCCACGCAAACCGCGACCTGCACCGGCAGCCAACATACTCCTTCGTGCCCGATTTGTCGTCTCTTCATTGGACCAGGTGCGGTGGCCAGCCGGCGCTGTACACTGGTTCCACAGGTTTTTTTGCGGTATTCTCCTGTAGCGCCGCGCGTCCCTGGAGGGGCGCGCAAAGGACGCGGGATCACTTTGATTGGCCCATGATCCTGTCCCGATTTTCGGGATCATGCGCCCGGTCGAAGGCGAATGTCATGGACACGCGGACGCTTCTCATACTCGGCCTTGGCATCGTTATTCTGCTGGTGTTGGGATTCTTTGCCCTGCCGGCATGATGGCGCCGGGCGCGCCACTTCAGCAACGCAATCGGCCGGCGCGAGCCGGCAACCACCGACGAGCCTATGAGAACCCGCTTACTTGGAAAACTGCTTCAGGTAAGCGATGACGTTGGCTACGTCCTCATCGTTCTTGAGACCGGGAAACGCCATCTTCGTCCCTTTGACCATCGCCTTGGGGTCGTGAAGATATTTTGTCAGCGTAGGCTCGTCCCATTTGATGCCGGACTTTCCAGCTTCGATCATGGCCGTGGAATAAGTGAAACCGGGATGCGTGCCTGCGGTGCGCCCGATGACGCCGTTCAGAGACGGGCCGACCTTGTTCTGGTCCTGGTCGGCGATGTGGCAGACCTTGCACTTGGTGAAGACCTTCTCGCCTGCGGCAGCATCCTGGGCCTGCGTTGGGCTTGCGAGGAAGGTTGTAGCGGACAAGACGATGAAAAGCGCGATTGAGCGCATGGCACTTCCTCCCTGAACGTCGTTTGCGTCGGACGATCCGCACCACACCGGCCCGCTGGCGTGCCTGCTCGGCAAAGCGGAATATTCACGTCCTTCGTGGAATTGCGGCATCTGCATACCACAGAATCCTCGCAGTGGGTAGAAAAAGCCAGCGTTTGCGAAGCTTTAGGCCGCGCGCGGACAGGTCACGGCGGATCGGTGTTGCAGCTTGAGGCCATCTGTCCGATCGCCTCGGACAGCCCGGCGAGGTCGAAATCGGCCTCGCCGCGTCCGGACAGCAGGCCGAAGCGCCAGGACAGCAACAGCCGGCTCGCCGAAACCAGCCGCTTGATGCCGTCATCGCCTTCCCTGACCAGCAGCTTGCCGCGTGGCCCGACGGACCAGCTTTCGTCGAATTTGCTGCCCCCGTCGAGCATGACCGACATGGTGATCTTGCGGCTGGCCGACACAGCGTCGTTGAGCTGCAGCCATTCGCTCCAGCGCGGTTCGCCGCCCGGCCGGCAGGCCAGCGTCAATACCGGACTGTAGCCCAGCGCGCCGTTGCCGGTGATCAGCTTGTTGGTGGCGTAGAGCGATGCCGTCACCTGGCCGTCGCTGCCGGCATCGACGCGCCAGTTGCCGAGATCGGGTCCGGCCTGTGCCACACAAGCGGTGGCAAGCAAGAGCGCCGCGGCAACAACCACGCCCCTCGTCTTGAATGCCATGATCACCCGTGCCTCCAAACGACCCTGCCGAATGCGATATCGCGCAGATAATCATCAACGTTCGGTATCGCCAGCAGCGGACATCCATCCGAAGCCGATTGTGTTGCCGCGCGGCAACAAACGAATACGGCAACGAAAAAGGCCGCCCTCGAGGGCGGCCTTTCGAAATCGCGTTGTTGAGCCGTATTACTCGGCGTCCTTGGCTGCCTTCTTCTTCGGCGCGGCCTTCTTCTTGGGCTCTTCGGCCTCGCCGGCGGCTTCGCTCGCCTTTGCTTCGCTTGCCTTGGCCTCGGCCTTCTTCGAGGTTGCCTTCTTCGCCGGCTTCGCCTTGGTTGCGATTTCCGCCTCCTCGTCGTCGGCCATCAGCTCTTCCTTGCTGACCTTGACGTCATCGACCGAGATCTGACCGAGCAGGTAGTCGACGACCTTCTCCTCGAACATCGGCGCGCGCAACGAATTGATCGCTTCCGGGTTGCTGCGATAGAACTCGAAGGCTTCCTGCTGCTGGTTGGCCGGGAAGCGGCGGACCTGCTCGAACAGGCCGCGCTGCAGCTCTTCGTCCGACACGGTGACGCCGGCTTTCTCGCCGATCTCGGCGAGAACCAGGCCGAGACGCACCCGGCGTTCGGCCAGACGCATATATTCGGCGCGCGCCTCTTCTTCCGTCGTCTCCTCGTCGGCGAAGGTGCGGCCGGCAGCCTCGAGGTCGCGGTTGACCTGCGCCCAAATGTTGTTGAACTCGGCCTCGACGAGCTTCGACGGCGCCTCGAAGGAGTAGGCGGCATCGAGCTGGTCGAGCAGCTGGCGCTTCACCTTCTGGCGGGTCATCGAACCGAACTGGTTCTCGATCTGGCCGCGCACGATCTCGCGCAGGCGTTCCAGCGATTCCAGGCCGAGGTTCTTGGCCGTCTCGTCATTGATTTCCAGCGCGCCGGGCGCCGAAACTTCCTTGACTGTCACGTCGAAGGTGGCTTCCTTGCCGGCCAGATGCGCCGCCTGGTAGTTCTCCGGGAAGGTGACGGTGACCTGCTTCTCGTCGCCCGCCTTGGCGCCGATCAACTGGTCCTCGAAGCCCGGGATGAATTCCTTGGAGCCGAGCACCAGCGGCTGGTCGGTGCCGGCGCCGCCAGCGAAGGCCTCGCCGCCGATCTTGCCGACATAGTCGATGCTCACGCGGTCGCCTTCGGCGGCCTTGCCGTCCTTCGGCTCGTAGCTGCGAGCCGACTCGGCGACCCGCTTCACCTGGTCTTCGACTTCCTGTTCAGGCACGTCGTAGACCTGACGCGTCACCTTGATGTCGGAGAAATCCTTGACCTCTATGGCCGGGATGACCTCGTAATTGAGGCGGAACTCGAAATCGGCGCCGCCGGCCAGGATCTTTTCGGCTTCCTTCTCGTCTTCGGTCATGATGACTTCGGGCTGCATGGCGGCCTTTTCGCCGCGGCCCGAGATGATCGAACGGGTCGAGTCGTTGAGGATCTCGTTGACGACCTCGGCCATGAACGACTTGCCGTACATCTTGCGCAGGTGCTGCACCGGCACCTTGCCGGGGCGGAAGCCGTTGATCCGCACCTTGTCGCGGGCGTCGTTCAGCCGCGCCATCAGCTTGGCTTCCATGTCACCGGCCGGCACGGTGATCTTGATCTCGCGCTTGAGACCGGAGTTGAGCGTTTCGGTGACCTGCATCCTAAAACCTTTGTTTTCACCAATGAGGCTGCCAAACGGTTCTTAGCCGTTCACAGCCTGCCGGTATAATCTTGCCGGAAATGGCTTTTGGCACGGAACCCAGTGATTTGACCGCTAACGCGGCTCAAACTCTCCTGAACTCCACTTCCCAAAATGTGAAGAAGTCTTTGTTTTTCCTACTTCTTTTTACATTCTGCAGAAGCGGATAGTCGCGTCCCGTCACATTCGACACGCCTTTTGTCACAGGCTAGGCTAATTTTCAACCATCTTCGCGATTAGGCGAATGAGGGTGCCCCGGACCCATTGGACCCCGACATTGACAGAATGATGGCTACATGGGATTGCCGGGGAACGCGGATGTGGCGGAATTGGTAGACGCCCTGGATTTAGGTTCCAGTGCCGAAAGGCGTGGGGGTTCGAGTCCCTTCATCCGCACCATCCTTCGCTCTTCGAGCTTCGGGCGGCAGGCCACCCCAGTTCGTTAGGCCTAGTCGTTAGACGAAGGCGTAGCCTCCGAAGCCTTGGCGAAGGAGGATTAATAAAGCGGCTCCTCGAACAGCGTCTTGTCGCCATCCATCAGCGCCTTGATCTGCGCCGTGCCGTCGGCCGCGAGCGCCAGCTTGATGCCGAACGGCCGTACCCGCACGTCGCTCTGGATCGCCATCCCCTCGCCTTCCGGCACATAGAAGCGATCGATTCCGTATTCCGGCGCGATCGTCATGTCGGGTGAGCGTAGATCCCAGCCATCCGCCACATGCCCTACGATGTCGGCCTCATCGGAAACGGCAGGCGCCGGCGCTTGGTCGAACCATGCCGCGGTCGGCTGCCAATAGCCGTCGGCACCCTTCTTCAACCTGACGACGAGCTCGGAGTCGTTGCTCGTGACCCTGCCTGGCGGAATGTTGGCGATGAGCTTCACCGGGATCCGCGAGATGTTGTTGTTGACCGAAATATAGTCGCCGCGCAGGAGATCGCGCGGATCGACGGGCTCGACCTTGAGCAGGACTTCCTTGCCGTTGCGCAGGATCGCCGCGCGTCCGGCAATGATCCAGCTGAGGAAGCCTATCTGGACGAGCGCCAGCACCAGCGCCGCGATGATCAGTCTTTTGCCGCTCATGCCGCTGCTCCTCCTCCGGCGGGCTTTTTCATGCGTTTTTCGACGCGGATGATGACCAGCGCCAGTATCCCCAGCAGCACGCCCGCGGACAGGAAGAAGCCCGCCGTGTCGAGCATCGACTGCAACATCACCACATAGATGATGGCGAGTTCGAAGGCGAAGCCGGCATAGGCTACCCAGCGCAAGCCCCTGCTCTCACGGCCGCCGAGCATGATCGCTGCGACGATGCCGGCAAGCGCGACCGCCGAGGCAACGGCAAAGCCGCTATTGTAGCTCGCCTCGTCGGCCAGTTCGAACTGGACCATTGCCAGGCCGGCAAGAAAGCCGATCAGCGCGTGCAAGGGCAGCCGGCCGCCGAGTTGCGCGATCCTTTCGACGGGCTCGGCGGCGAAGATCGCCGCTGCAAACAGCAGCGCCGAGACGAGCACGAGGGGAATCGCGACCTGGAGCGTGTTGTGGTCTATGACCAGCAGCGCCAGATAGAACAGGATCGACAGGATGATCAGGTGTCGCGCCGCCTGGCTGCGTGTCCAGAATGAAATGGCGAACAGCACCAGCGCCACGGCGGCGAAGAGATAAGGAAACTCGGCCCGGCGGAAAAATCCGCCCCATTTGAGGAACAACCAGGCGTCGGCGATGCCGACCGACGCGACTGTGAGCGGGTTCGAGCGCAATGCGACCGCTGCCAGCGCCGTGCCGGCGCACCAGGTCAGCAGCGCCGAGGCTTCGTCACCCGACAGGTGGTACATCTGGCCGATCAAGGCGATCGATCCGCCGAAGGCCGCGGCGGCGACGACCCACAGCGCCTCGCCGATCGCCGCGTGATCGCGCGTCTTCAAGAATGCGCCGCCGACATAGCCGCCTAGGATGACGGCAAACAACGCCGCCACCCGCGCCAGCCGCGGAATGGCTTCCCAATTGGCCGCGACGAAGATCAGGATCGCTGCACCGAACAGCAACGCCGCCATCATCGCCAGGATCGAGCCGAAGCTCAGCGAAGTGCGCTCGTTGGCGGCCACGTCGCGCGCCAAGGCGTCCGCGGTTGGCGCGTCGATCAGGCCCGCCTCCCGCCAGCGGGCGATATCCGCCCCAACCCGTGTCACATAGCCCGCCATGCGCCTCCCCCGAGCTTGGCCCTTTTTCTAGCCGCGCGGCCCAAACCGTTGACGCAGCGGCATTTTCCGATTCGGTCTTCTTTGTGTCTCAAGCGTGAATGGCCGTTAATGTTGCATTGCACAATTTGCATTGCTGCCATGCGCCAATGGCACTTTTAAACCGATATAACCCCACCTATTTTCTGTTCGTACACAAACGGAATGATCCGAACCAAAGACGAAACGAGCACTACCATGAACTTGATCCGCAACTACCGCAACTGGCGCCGCTACCGGGAAACCGTTTCCGAGCTGAGCCGCCTGTCGAACCGTGAACTGACCGACCTCGGCATCAGCCGCAGCGACATCCACTACGTCGCCCGCAAGGCGGTCTAATCCGCTTCGGACCGCGAATGGTCCGAACCAGTTTTGAGAAGAGTAAGACAATGAACCTGATCCGCAGCTATCGTAACTGGCGCGTTTATCGCGAGACGGTTTCCGAGCTGGGTCGGCTTTCGAACCGCCAGCTCCATGATCTCGGCATCGTTCGCGACGAGATCAAGATGATCGCCCGCAAGGCGGTCTAAGCAAGGCATTTCGCCAGGGTCGACCTCCTCCCCGACCCTGACGGATACGGTCAGCCTTTACCTCCTCCCAAAGGTTGACCATCGAAACGGCGCCCGCCGGACCTCCTCCCCCGGCGGGCGTTGTTCCAGAAGCGAACGTAGTTCGTCTTCGAAGGATCCGCCCCTTTTCAATTGGCGGAAGGAATTTCGTCAAAGCCGACCTCCTCCCCGGCGATGGCGAATACGGTCGATCTTCACCTCCTCCCGAGGATCGACCCCCAAAACGACACCCGCCGGACCTCCTCCCCCGGCGGGTGTTGTTGTTTTGGCGGCAGCTTCCCGCAGTGCCCATTGCCCGGCAATTGCAATCAGGCCGCCAAGCGACTATTCCGGCGCTCATGAGCAAAAATCCCGTACATGTCATCGGCGGCGGCCTCGCCGGCTCCGAAGCCGCTTGGCAGATCGCCGAGGCCGGCGTCCCTGTCGTGCTGCATGAAATGCGCCCCGTGCGCGGCACCGACGCCCACAAGACAGACGGCCTGGCCGAGCTCGTCTGCTCGAACTCGTTCCGCTCCGACGATGCCGAGAACAACGCGGTCGGCCTGCTGCATGCCGAAATGCGGCTTGCCGGCTCGCTGATCATGGGCGCAGGCGACGCGCACCAAGTGCCGGCAGGCGGCGCTTTAGCCGTCGACCGCGACGGCTTTTCCGACGCGGTGACGAAGAAGATCGAGGCGCATCCGCTGATCACGATTGAGCGCGAGGAAGTCCCCGGCCTGCCGTCGGCGGAGTGGGACCAGGCGATCATCGCCACCGGCCCGCTGACGGCCCCCTCGCTCGCCCAGTCGATCGCCGAGGCGACCGGCGCCGATGCGCTCGCCTTCTTCGACGCCATTGCGCCGATCGTGCATTTCGACACGATCGACATGAACACTTCGTGGTTCCAGTCGCGCTACGACAAGGTCGGGCCCGGCGGCACCGGCAAGGACTATATCAACTGCCCGATGGACAAGGAGCAGTATCTCACCTTTGTTTCGGCCCTGCTGGAAGGCCAAAAAACCGAGTTCAAGCAGTGGGAAGGCACGCCCTATTTCGACGGCTGCCTGCCGATCGAGGTGATGGCCGAACGCGGCGTCGAAACGCTGCGCTACGGGCCGATGAAGCCGATGGGCCTGACCAACGTCCACAATCCGTCGGTGAAAGCCTATGCGGTCGTGCAGCTCCGCCAGGACAATGCGCTGGGCACGCTCTACAACATGGTCGGCTTTCAGACCAAGCTGAAGCATGCCGAGCAGGTGCGCATCTTCCGCACCATCCCGGCGCTCGAAAACGCCGAGTTTGCACGGCTCGGCGGTCTGCACCGCAACACCTACATCAACTCGCCGACGCTGCTCGATCCGTCGCTGCAGCTAAAATCGCGGCCGGGCCTGCGTTTCGCAGGCCAGATCACCGGCTGCGAAGGCTATGTCGAAAGCGCCGCTATCGGCCTGCTTGCCGGCCGCTTCGCCGCCGCCGGGCGCCTCGGCCAGGCAGTTTCGCTGCCACCGGCGACCACTGCGTTTGGCGCATTGCTCAACCATATCACCGGCGGCCATATCGTTTCGGACGACGAGCCCGGCAAACGCTCCTTCCAGCCGATGAACGTCAATTTCGGCCTGTTCCCGCCGATGGAAGCATCGAAGGTCGAAGGCAAGCGCCTGCGCGGCAAGGACAAGACCGTCGCCAAGCGCCGCGCGATCACCGCGCGCGCATTGGCCGATTGTCGCGAGTGGTTGGGTCTGCCCTCGCAGGCGCAGGCGGCGGAATAACTACTCCGCCGGCTCCGCATCCACCGCCGGCAACCCCGGCTTGCCTGCCTCTCCCGGATTTCTCCGCACATAAGCCGCCTTCAGCGTCTCGGAGGTGTCGCGCGAACCGTCATGGCTCCAGCCCGGCGGCCGGATGAGATAGCTGAGGCGCTGGCCGAGCGTCAGCCCTGGCGCAAAAGCATCCTTGAACATGCCGATCCATTCGTGGAAGGCGACCTTCAGCGGGTTGAAGGTGCCGATGTTCTTGACGATGCCGTAGCGCGGCCGGTCTTCCTCAAGTTCCGCGACGAAGGTGCCGAACATGCGGTCCCAGATGATGAGCGTTCCGGCATAGTTCGTGGGTTGGTGGCGTGGTGGACGCGGTGGTGCGAGGGCGTGTTGAAGATGAACTCGAACCAGCCCCACATCCTGCCGATTGTCTCTGTGTGGATCCAGAACTGCCAGACGAGGTTGAAGCCGAAAACGAAGGCGATCACCGCCGGATGGAAGCCGAGCAGCACCAGCGGCGCCTGCAGGACGAAGGTGAACGTAAAGAGGCCGGTCCAGCTCTGCCTCAGCGCCGTCGAGAGATTGTAGTGCTGGCTGGAATGATGGTTGACGTGCTCGGCCCACACCCAGCGCACCCGGTGCGCGATGCGGTGATAGACATAGTAGCGCAGATCATCGAGCAGGAAGGCGGCGACAAACACCCAGAACGACAGGCCAAGATTGAAGAAGCGGAATTGCCAGAGCCACAGCAGCGCCCAGTAGGACACGACGCCGAGCAGCAGGCCGGCGACGACATTGCCCGTTCCCATCATCAGGCTCGCCAGCGTGTCGCGCGTCTCGAATGATCCCTTGGCGCGGCCCGTGCGCACCAGCCAGAGCTCGATCAGGATCGCGGTGACGAAGAACGGGATGGCAAGCTGGGTGACCTGCGGGAAATTGTAGTCGTCCATCACGCTGCCTTTCGGATCCGATCGTGGCCCTGCAGCGCCGCCGCCACGGCCAGCGCGTCGGCTTCGTTGGCAAAGGCAAACCGCCCGCCTTTCCAGCTGAAATCGTCCATTCGCAGCGCCACGGCGTTCCCTTCCCGCGCCAGGGCGAGAACATCCCGCGGCGTGACGATGCGCGTCAGGAAGCAGTCGCCGATGCTCTGGACGATGCCGCAGCGCTGCAGGCCAAGTTCAAGAAACGCGGCATGCCTGTCCGATGTCAGCCGCACGGCACCCGGCTTTTCATCGGGAAAATCTTCGGCGAAGCGCGCGAGCGCCTGATCAGCAGTGGCAAGCTCCGCGGTCGTCGTGCCGCCGGTGAAATGCACGGCCGCGACCGACAGCGCGATGCCGAAAACGACAAGGACGACCAGGACTGGCAGGCTCATGGAAAGGCGCTCCTCCGGCGGCTCGCATTTCTTTGACGCGAGTCCGCGCGGCGGAATCCCTAGCATGATTGACGTTTACGTCAAAGGGGTGTCCAGCCTCGCATGGCATGGCGCAAGAGCAGCCAATGCCGGCGCAAGGTTGAAAGCGTCGCGGTGTCTGCGAGTGGAGACCGTCCCGCTTTGTCCATCTTGTCGAGATAGGCGCGCGTCAGCGCCAGCGGCAGAAAAGCCGGGCGCAACGACGCGGGAAGCGCCGGCACGCTCTTCTCGAAGGCATTGAGATGCTCCCGCGCCAGGGCGATCATCGCCGCCACCGCCCGCTCCGCGCCGGCGCCGCCGTCGCCTTTGACGAACTCTTCCGGTGTCGTACCCGCGGCCGCCAGGATATCGGCGGGCACGTAGCATTGGCCTCGCCTGCGGTGCAGCGGCAACAAAAGCAGCAGGCCCGTAATCGCCTGCGCGCAGCCCGCCCTGCCTGCCAATTCGGCAAAGTGCGGCGCGGCAGCCGCATCGAGCACCATCGCCGCAAGCTGGATCAGCGCCGCGGCCGTCTCGCCGCAGTAGCCCTCGAGATCGGTTCGCGACGGCATCGGGTCGTCATAGAGGTCGAAGATGCGCGCTTCGAGCATGTTGTCGAAAGCAGCCTTCGGCAGATGACTGGCGGTAATCGTAGCCCCAAGCGCATCGGCGGTCGGATGACCGGTCTCAGCCCCGCCCTCGGCCATGATGACATCGCGCCACCATTGCAGCCTCACCTCGCCCGGCAGCGGCTCATGGATGCGGTCGCGAACGCTGGCGATCTCCGCATTGAAGGCATAGAGCGCAAGCAACGCGTCGCGCTTGTCAGCCGGCGCGTAGAGCGCGCAGAGATAGCGGTCAGGATCGGCGGCGCGCACCGCGTCCATGACAATGGTTGAGCCGCCGCCCATTCAATCGACGGCAATGAGCGCTGCAGCCACGGCGCGGTCCTCGGCCAGAAGCACGTTGTAGGTGCGCACGGCCGCGCCCGTCGACATCGGGTCGGCCGAGATGCCGGCCTCTTTCAGCGCGGCGCGCAACGCCGCCGGCAGCGGCCGCAGATCCTTGCCGGTGCCGACCAGCAGGATTTCGACCTTGTCGGCCTGGGCGAACAGCTTGTCGAAGTCCGAAGCTTTCAGTGCCTGCGGATCGGCTGGCTCCCAGCCATGGATGCCCGACGGCAGGCAGAGCAGCGAGCCGCGATGCGACATGTCAGCAAAGCGGAACCCGCCATTGCCATAGGCTTCAATCGGCGCCCTGCCGGGAAAATGCGCCTCGCGGATGACGATGCCTTTGGCCATGGGTCTAGAGCGCGATGCCGAAAAGTGTGGAGCGGTTTTCGGACGACATCATGCTCTGTCTCTTTGATTTAGAGCCGGATTCAGATTTCAGGTCGACTCGATCCGAAATCATCCGGCATCAGAGCATGATCCCGAAAAGTGAGAACCGGTTTTCGGAAAAGATCATGCTCCAAAGATTAGATCAGGATGACGGTTCAACGAAACGCCATCCTGATCTAACGGCGTCAGGTCGTCACGGCCTTGCCGTTCACCGGCTTCTTCTCCTCGTCGGCGGTCGCGGCCTGCGGCCGCAACTTGAACAGGATCAGCAGCGGCGCGGCGATGAAGATCGACGAATAGGTGCCGAACACCACGCCGAACAGCATTGCCAGCGTGAAGGAGCGGATCACCTCGCCGCCGAACAGCACCAGCGCCAAAAGCGCCAGGGATGTCGTGACCGAGGTCAGCGTGGTTCGCGACAGCGTCTCGTTGATGGCATTGTTCAGAAGCTGCGGCAGCGGCATCTTCTTGTATTTGCGTAAATCCTCGCGGACGCGGTCGTAGACGACGATGGTATCGTTCAATGAATAGCCGATGATGGTGAGGATCGCCGCCAGCGACGACTGGTTGAATTCCAGCCCCGATATGACGAAGAAGCCAATCGTCATCACCACATCGTGCACGGTGGCGACGATGGCGCCGACCGCGAACTGCCATTCGAAGCGGAACCAGACGTAGAGCAGGATGCCGACCAGCGCGATCAGCATGGCGATCGTGCCTTGCTTGGCAAGCTCCCCGGAAACCGTCGGTCCCACCACCTCAACGCGGCGGAAGTCATACTGGTCCTGCAGCTCGCCCCTCACCTTGTCGATGACGGTCTGCTCGGCATTCTCGCCGGCGTCCTGGGTGCCGACGCGGATCAGCACGTCATTCGGCTGGCCGAATTGCTGCACCTGGATCTCGCCAATGTTGAGCTCGGACAGCCGGCCACGGATGTCGGCGAGATCGGCGTTGCCCTGCTTCGCCTGCACCTCGATCATCGAGCCGCCCTTGAAGTCGATGCCGTAGTTGATGTCGATGGTCAGGAACCCAACCACCGACAGGATCGACAGCAGGCTGGACAAAGCGAAGGTCCAGCGGCGGATGCCCATGAACGGGATCTTGGTGCCCGGCGGGATGAAGGTGACCGGCGCTCGCGGCAATTCCTTAGGACGCGCGCGGCGCAGCCAGATCGCCACCAGCATGCGGGTGAAGGTGAAGGCGGTGAAGACCGTCGTCAGAATGCCGATCGCATAGGTGATGGCGAAGCCCTTCACCGGGCCGGTGCCTAGCCAGAACAGCACCACGGTCGCGATCAGCGAGGTGACGTTGGAGTCGACGATGGTGGCCAGCGCTTTGGTGAAGCCGGTATCGATCGCCTGGATGACCGAACGGCCGTTTCGTCGCTCCTCGCGGATACGCTCGTAGATCAGAACGTTCGAGTCCACCGCCATGCCGATGGTGAGCACGATACCGGCGATACCCGGCAAGGTCAGCGTGGCGCCAAGCAGCGAAAGCGCACCCACGATCATCGCCACGTGCACGGCAAGCGCGACGTTGGCGAGGAAACCGAGAAAGCCGTAAGCGACGAACATGAAGGCGACGACCAGAATCGAGCCAATCACGCCCGCGACCTTGCCGGCATGAATTGAATCCTGACCGAGGCCAGGACCAACCGTGCGCTCTTCGATGATGGTCAATTTGGCCGGCAATGCGCCGGCGCGCAGCAACACGGCAAGATCGTTAGCGCTCTCGGCGGTGAAATTGCCAGAGATCTGCCCGCTTCCGCCAAGGATCGGCTCGCGGATCACCGGCGCCGAGATCACCTGATTGTCGAGCACGATGGCGAACGGCTTGCCGACATTCTGCTGGGTCGCCTGACCGAACCGGGTCGCCCCGCGAGAATTGAACGTGAACGAAACCACCGGCTCATTCGTCTGCGAGTTATAAGTCGGCGTCGCGTTCGACAGGTCTTCGCCCGACACGATCACGCGGTTCTCGATCAGATAGGGAACCGGAGGATCGTCCTGGGAATACAGGACCGAATCGCCTGGCGGTGGGCGGTTCTTCATCGCGTCCTGGACCGGCACCGACGTATCGACCATTTGGAACGTCAGCTTGGCGGTCTGACCGATAATGTCCTTGAGCCTTTGCGGATTCTGAAGCCCAGGCACCTGGACCAGAATGCGATCATCGCCCTGCCGCTGCACGATCGGCTCGGTCGTGCCGAGCGCGTTGACACGCCGCTCCACGACTTCGATCGCCTGCGACAGGGCCGTCGACGTACGGTACTTGATACCGCCATCCGTGACGGTGAACTTCAGCAAGCCGGACTCGGAATCGTCCAGCGTCATCGACTGCACGGAACCGCCGGTGAAGAGGCCGGCCGCGATCGGATTGGTTATCGGCTTCAGCGCTGTCTTGGCGGCTTCGACCTGGCTCGGATCACTGATGCGCACCTGCACGGTCCGGCCCGTTCCACCAAGGCCGGTGTATTGGATCTTGGCTTCCCGCAACAGCGTCCTGATCTCGTCGCGCGTCGTCTCCAGTTGATCCTTGATCAGGTCGTTCTGATCCATCTGGAGCAGGATGTGCGAGCCGCCCTGGAGGTCGAGGCCAAGCGTCATCTGCCGCTTCGGCACCCAGCTCGGCAGTTGCGCCAGCATGCTTGCCGGGAACAGGTTGGGCGCGGCGAGGATCACTGTGACGGCCACTGCCAGCCAGATCAGGATCATCTTCAGGCGCGAGAAATACAGCATTCGTTCTTATCCGTTCAGGCGTACAAGCGGCAGCGTTCCGCCATCGGCTCGGTTGTCGTCTAATGTCGTCATTTCAACCACGGCCGGCCCTATCTCGCTTCCTCGACGATTGTCAATCGCGCCGGCAGCGCACCAGTGCGCATCAGCAGCGCAATGGTCTTGGCGTCGTGGTCCGTGAAATTTCCTGAAATCTGACCGGTGTTGCCCTTGATCGGCTCGCGAATGATCGGTGCCGAAATCACCTTGTCGTCCAAAATCACCGCAAACGGCTTGCCGATGTTGCGCTCAGTTGCCCATTTGAAGCGTTCCGTACCCCTGGAATCGAGCAGGAATACGACAACGGGCTCGCCGATCTCAGGGCTGTTTGTCGCCTTCGCATCCACCACGCTTTTGCCTGCCACGATCACCCTGTCCTCGACCAGATAAGGGACGGGCGGATCGTCTGAAGTATAAACCACTTTCGTTCCGGGAGGCGGGCCGCTCTTAATCGCGTCCTCCACCGGCATCGAGGTGTTGACCAATTGCAAGCTCAGCCGGCCCGGCCGGACGAGGATTTCCCCCAGCCCCTGCAAATCCCCGGCGCTCGGCGCCCGAACCAGTATCTCGTTGTCGTCCGCTTGCTCGACAGCCGCGTCAGCCATGCCAAGATCGTGCAGGCGATTTTTGATGACCTCGATCGATTGCTTGAGGGCGGCGGACGTTCGGGATTTCACGCCAGCGTCCGTCATCGTGAACTTCAACAGGCCGGACTCGCTCTCGTCCAGGGCCATTTGCTGCATGCCCGCGACAGGATCGGTCAACACCTTGAGTAACGCCTTGGCGGCCTCGACCTGATTGACGTCGTCGATACGGACTTGAACGGCGCGGTCCGACGCGGCAAGGCCGCTGTAGCCGATCCTCGGTTGGGCATCGCGCAGCAGCGTCCTGATCTCGTCGCGCGCCGCCGCCATGCGACTGCTGACTAGATCGGTCACATCGACGCGAAGCAGCATATGGGGATCGGCGGCGAAGGCATTCGACGCGCCGAAGACCATCGAGACCAGGGCAAGACCGATCAGAATGACCTTCAGGCGCGAAAGATAAATCATGTGCCGCCGCTCGTCAGAGCCCTGCCCGCGGCTAATGCCGCCGGGATTTCGCCTACTTCTTGGCGTTCTGGTTCGCCACCGGCTCGCCCTTGACCCGAACGTCGGAGATCGTCGAGCGCAGCGCCGTCACCTTGGTTCCGCCGCCAAGGTCGATCTCCAGTTCGTTGTCGTCGATCACCTTGGTCACCTTGCCGACGAAGCCGCCGCCGGTCACCACCGTATCGCCGCGGCGCACCGCGGCCAGCATTTCCTGGCGCTTCTTCAACTGCGTGCGCTGCGGCCGGATGATCAGAAAATACATGATCACGAAAATCAGGACAAACGGCAAAATGCTGATGAACATGTCTGGCGAGGTACCGACGCCTTGGGCGTATGCCGGTGTGACGAACATCAAGAAACTCCTGGATGATTGAAAACCGCCGGGGCGGCCTCGCGAAAATTTGGCCGGAATATAGTCGGTAAAGTTGCCAATGCAACTCTGCGACCAGCCGAATCCGTTGCTTTTCCAGCCGTTTGGCGCGTGCTAGAGGGTCGCAGCCGGAAGCCGCTTGGAGCTGGCCGAAAAGATCGTGCTCCAACAAAAGCTTGCACTTGGTTCTTGGTGTGCGGTCCCGGACCCGTTTCACGTTCCGAGATTGCCAAAGCGAAGAAGACCGCAAATGACCGATAGCCTGGATGACCTGAACAAGAAGCTCGACCGCCTGATCGAGGCCGTCTCCCGCCTAGCCCCGCCACCGGTTCCGGAGACCGACCTCGGCGTCGCCGACTGCTTCGTATGGCAGGCCGATCCCGGCTACCTTGAGCCGGTGCGCAAGGTCAACCGCGTCGACATCGGCCTGATCCGCGGCGTCGACCGGGTCCGCGACATCCTGCTCGACAACACCGAGCGCTTCGCGTCCGGCTTCGCCGCCAACAACGTGCTGCTCTGGGGCGCGCGCGGCATGGGCAAATCATCGCTGGTCAAGGCCGTGCACGCCAAGGTCAACGCCTCGGACAAGCTCGACCTCCCGCTCAAGCTGATCGAGATCCACCGCGAGGACATCGACACGCTGCCCAAGCTGATGGGTTTGCTGAAGGCTGCCCCCTACCGCTTCATCCTGTTTTGCGACGACCTGTCCTTCGACCACGACGACACCTCCTACAAGTCGCTGAAGGCGGCGCTCGAAGGCGGCGTCGAGGGCCGGCCGGCCAACGTCATCTTCTACGCCACCTCGAACCGGCGGCATCTGTTGCCGCGCGACATGATCGACAATGAGCGCTCGACAGCCATCAACCCGTCGGAGGCGGTAGAGGAAAAGGTCTCGCTCTCGGACCGCTTCGGCCTGTGGCTCGGCTTCCACAAATGCTCGCAGGACGAATATCTCGACATGATCGACGGCTATGTCCGCTATCACGGCCTCGCCATCGATCCCGACACGCTGCGCGCCGAAGCGCTGGAATGGGCAACGACGCGCGGCAGCCGCTCCGGCCGCGTCGCCTGGCAGTTCACGCAGGATCTCGCCGGCCGTCTCGGCAAGCCGCTCAAGGATTGATCGAACTCGATTGACCGCAACTGAAAAAGCCCGCTCCTGGTGGAGCGGGCTGAAGCCGGCGGTCCGGACTGGAGGTCAGGCGGCCCGCAATTTGTTCTTGTTCTATTCGAGATAGCCGCTCGGGTCGACCGGGGCGGAGTTCTTGCGCACCTCGAAGTGCAGCTTCGGCGAGTCCGTGGTGCCGCTCATGCCCGAAAGCGCGATCTCCTGGCCGCGCTTGACCTTCTGGCCGCGCTGCACCTCGATCGAGCTGGCATGGCCATAGACGGTGACCAGCCCGTTCTCGTGGCGCACCAGTACGGTGTTGCCGAACTCCTTGAGACCGTCGCCCGCGTAGATGACGACGCCGTTCTCGGCCGCCTTGATCGGCGTTCCTTCCGGCACCGCGATGTCGACGCCGTCCTTGCCGGAGCCGAAGCCGGAGATCACGCGGCCGCGCACCGGCCAGCGCATCTTGCCGATGCCGGTCGCATCCGGCGCAACCGCATCGTCGTCCTCGGCCTGCTGGATGACCTTGGCGTCCTTCTTCGGCGGCGTGTAGGAGGCGAGCGTCTCCGACGGCGTGGTCTTTGCCGGCGGCTGCGTGGTCGCCGTCGTCACCGGGTCGACGGTCGACTTGGTCGCGGCAGGCTTGGCGGTGGCAACAACGGTGCCGCCGGCCGGAACCTTGAGCGTCTGGCCGATCTTCAGCAGCCCGTCCTTCATGCCGTTGGCCTGCTTGAGCGCCGTGACGCCGACGCCGGTCTTCCGCGCGATCGAGGACAGGGAATCGCCCTGCTGGACAGTGTAGGTTCCGCCGGCGCCAGCCGGCTTTGCATCGGCCATCTGCGCGGGCTTGGCGTTCTTCGAACCGCTGGCCGCCGCCGATGCATCGACCTGCGCGGCCGACTTGCCGTCCTTGAGCTTCGGCTGCTGCGGCAGCACGGCAACCTTCTCCGGCGCGCCCGCGGGCTGCTTCGGCGTGTTGGCGGGCTTGCCGGCGTCGGCAGCCTTCGGCTCGCCCTTGCTCGAATAGGCATAGGCCGGGATGACGATCTTCTGGCCGGTCCTGACACCCTTGCTGGCATCGAGCCCGTTGACCTTGATGATCGCGTCAGCCGGCACATGATATTGCCGCGCGAGGCCCGAAATCGTCTCGCCTTCCCTCACCACGATCTCGGTCGCGTGCGGCGCAGCACTTGCGTTGCGCACGGCATCGGGCTCGGCGCTCTTGAAGGGCTTCGCCGCCGGCGCGACCGTGCCGGTGGCCGTCTTGTCGAGATGCGGCGCGGCGGGAGCCGGCGCCAGAGCCGGGGCCGACGCGGTGCGCATCGGCTTGGCGGGCGCGGCAGCCGGCGCCGAGGGCGGCGGCAGTTGCTGGGACGTCACCGGCTCGAGGCTTGATCGGCTCACCGACTGGGTGTGGGTGCCGTCGACGGGTGCCGGCGCCACCGTATCGCCCGGATAGGGCTGGTCGGCGCCCTGCTTGTTGATGATGGCGCGCTGGTTGTTGGTCGACGAGGTGAAGACGTCGTCGACACCGTTGAAACGCATCGCCTGCGAGCTGCATCCTGCCGCGGCGCCGGCGATCATGAGGACGGCGCAGCCACGCGCCAGATTGCGTCCGTTTGCCTTCAAACCATTGAATTGCATCGCACTAACCCGCACAGACCCGGTACAAACTGGTCATGATTAAAGCGCGTTAATGTTACTGGCCGGTTAACCCATTAGAATCCGTCGAAAATTTTCTTAAAATATTAGGGGGAATTTTGGCGGGGACCGCTAGGCGCTCGCTAGATCACTGCAGCGACGCTGCGCAGGATCGGTTGCAGCCTGACCATGCCGATATCCTCGCGCTCGAAACGGCTGCCGACTTTGGTGAGCTTGGCCAGCACCTGCTCGCCCTCCTCCGGGCCGATCGGCGCGATGACGACGCCACCGCTCGACAATTGATCGAGCAGAAAGCGCGGCAGGCTGTCGAAAGCCGCCCAGGCGAGGATGCGGTCGAACGGCCCTTCGTTGGGCAGGCCGTTAGACCCGTCGGCCTGGCGCACGATGACATTGCTGATGCCGAGCGCCTCGAAACGCTGTTTTGCCTGCTCGGTCAAGGTCTTGTAGCGGTCGACGGTGACGACGCGCGCGGCAAGCCTGGACATCACGGCGGCCGTATAGCCCGACCCGGTGCCGATCTCGAGCATGCGGTTGCCCGGCTCGATGGCCAAAGCCGCGATCACGGCCGCCTGCAGGTCCGCGCCTTCGATCGCTTCGCCGCATTCGATCGGCAGCATACCTTCTGACCAGGCCATGGAATGAAATTGCGCGGAGAGGAAGCCGCGGCGCGGCGTCGCCTCGAAGGCAGCGACCAGCGCCTTCAGCGCCGTGCCCCTGCCCCGCAGGCGGAGCAGGAAAGCGGCAAAACCTTCGCGTTCGTCGATGGCCGTGTTCATGCCAAAACCTTACTCATGACAACGCCTTGGTCAGCTGGTCGCGGAGTTCATGGGCGGTGAGATCAAGCTGCAGCGGCGTCACCGACACCAGCCGGTTGCGCAGCGCGTGAAGGTCGCTGCCCTTCTTGCCTTCGACGGGCTCGCGGCCGAAGCGCAGCCAGTAGTAAGGCAGGCCGCGGCCGTCACGGCGCTCGTCGACCCAGAGGCTGTGCACCAGCTTGCCCTGCGAGGTGACGACCGTGCCCTCGATCTCGTCCGGCGCGCAGTTCGGGAAATTGACGTTGAGCAGCACGCCTTCCGGCAGCGGCGTCGCGATCAGCTTCTTCAGCAGCGCCGGCGCCAGCGCCTCGGTCGTCTCGTAAGGGACGACGCGGTCTTCGCCGACATAGGAGTAGGCCTGGCTCACCGCGATCGAGCGGATGCCGAGCAGCGCGCCTTCCATGGCGCCGGCGACGGTGCCGGAATAGGTGACGTCGTCGGCGATGTTGGCGCCGGAATTGACGCCCGACAGGATCAGGTCGGGCGGTCCCGGCAGGATCTTTTTCGTGCCCATGATAACACAATCGGTCGGCGTGCCGCGCACGGCATAGTGCTTCTCGCCGACCGTCCTTAGCCGCAGCGGCTCCGAGATCGACAGCGAATGCGCGTAGCCGGACTGGTCCTGCTCGGGTGCCACCACCCAGACGTCATCCGACAACGTGCGGGCGATGCGTTCGAGTGACGCCAGCCCCTCGGCATGGATGCCGTCGTCGTTGGTCAGCAGGATGCGCATGAACTCATTTCGATTCGATCTTGGCGAGACCACCCATGTAAGGCTGCAGCACTTCAGGAATGGTTACGCTGCCATCCTCGTTCTGGTAGTTTTCGATGACGGCAATGAGCGCGCGGCCGACCGCGGTGCCCGAGCCGTTCAACGTATGGACGAATCGATTGCCCTTGCCGTCCTTGTCCTTGTACCGGGCGTCCATGCGCCTGGCCTGGAAGTCGCCGCAGACCGAGCAGGACGAGATTTCGCGATAGGCGTTCTGACCCGGAAGCCAGACCTCGATGTCGTAGGTCTTGCGCGCGCCAAAGCCCATGTCGCCGGTACAAAGCGTCACGGTGCGGAACGGCAGGCCGAGCCGCTTCAGCACCTCCTCGGCGCATTGCGTCATGCGCTCATGCTCGGCGATCGAGCTTTCCTGGTCGGTGATCGAGACCAGCTCAACCTTGTAGAACTGGTGCTGGCGCAGCATGCCGCGCGTGTCGCGGCCGGCCGAACCCGCTTCCGAACGGAAGCAAGGCGTCAGCGCCGTATAGCGCAGCGGCAGCTTTTCATGCGCGGTGATCTCCTCGCGCACCAGGTTGGTGAGCGGCACCTCGGCCGTCGGGATCAGCCCGAGACGCCCGTCGCCATGCGGCGTGAAGAACAGGTCGAGCTCGAACTTCGGCAGCTGGCCGGTGCCGAACAGCACCTCGTCGCGCACCATCAATGGCGGCTGGACTTCCTCATAGCCGTGCTCGGTCGTGTGGAGATCAAGCATAAACTGGCCTATAGCGCGCTCCAGGCGCGCGAGCTGGCTCTTTAGCACCGTGAAGCGCGAGCCCGATAGTTTCGCCGCGCGCTCGAAATCCATCATGCCGAGCGCTTCGCCGATCTCGAAATGCTCCTTCACCCAGTTCGGGCGGGGCGGCACCTCGCCGACGATGCGCTTGACGACATTGTCGTGCTCGTCCTTGCCGACCGGCACGTCGTCGAGCGGTACGTTGGGCAGCACCGCGAGCGCGTCGTTCAGAGCCTTGTCGAGCTCGCGCTCGCGCGCCTCGCCGTTCTGGATGAACGCCTTGATGTCGCTGACCTCGCCCTTGAGCTTCTCCGCAAGCGCGGCGTCGCCCGAACGCATGGCGTTGCCGATCTCCTTCGACGCGGCGTTGCGGCGCTCCTGCTTGACCTGCAGTTCGCTAAGATGCGCGCGGCGCGCCTCGTCCCCGGCGATCAGATCGTCGACGGTGGACTGCGCGTCGCCCGCCGACCACGAGCGCTTCACAAGCGCATCGACAAGGGTCTTGGGGTTGTCGCGAATCCATTTGATGTCAAGCATGGTCTGAACGCTCCTGGCTGAGGCCAGAGGGCGTAAACCGCATCCGTCACCGATGCAAGACGGCGGGTAAGCGGACTGCCTTGATTTTCCCGAACCTTGGCGGTTCCGTTCAGGTCGACGAGGCGTCCGGCGTGTTGCCGGCGACCGAGCTGCCTTCCCCCTGCTGCTCGCGTGCCAAGCGGTCACGTGCCTGGCTGCGCTCGATCATACGTGAGGACCATATCGCGACCTCGTAGAGAATGATGGTCGGGACGGCGAGGCCGCACTGGCTCAAGGGATCTGGCGGCGTCAGCACCGCGGCAACCACGAAAGAAAGGACGATCGCCCATTTGCGCTTGTCGGCCAACGCCTGCGACGACAGCAGGCCGACGCGCGTCAAAAGGCTGGTCACGACCGGCAATTGGAACACCAGGCCGAAGGAGAAGATCAGCGTCATGATCAGGCTGAGATATTCCGACACCTTCGGCAGCAGCGAAATCTGCACCTGGTCGTTGGTGCCGACCTGCTGCATGGCGAGGAAGAACCACATCACCATCGGGGTGAAGAAGAAATAGACCAGCGAGGCGCCCATCAGAAACAGGATGGGCGACGCGATAAGGAATGGTAGGAAGGCGTTGCGCTCGTTCTTGTAAAGGCCAGGCGCGATAAACTTGTAGATCTGCGTGGCAATCAGCGGAAAGGCGATCACCATGCCGCCGAACATGGCGAGCTTCACCTGAGTGAAGAAGAACTCCTGCGGCGCGGTGTAGATCAGCTCGACTTTGTGCGGGTCGAGCCCGGCCCATTGCGTCGCCCATTTGAACGGGACGACCAACAGGTTGAACAGGCGCTTGGCGAAAAAGAAGCAGACGAGGAAGGCGACGAAGAAGCCGCCCAGCGACCAGATCAGCCGGCGGCGCAGCTCGATAAGGTGCTCGATCAGAGGCGCCGACGATTTCTCGATTTCTTCTTTGTCCTGGTCCGAAACGCTCACTTGGCGGCTCCCGCCGTCTTCTTGGTGTCGCCCGCCACCTTCTTGTTGTCAGTCACCTTCTTCGCGGCCGGCTTCTTCGCCTGGGCGGGCTTCGCCTCGGCCTGAGGCGACAGCTTCTTGGCCGACGCCGCGGCTTTTACCGCCACCGGCGCAGACTTTGCCGGGGCTTTTTCCGCCGGGCTTTTGGCCGAATTTGTTTTCGCTGCTGCACTGGCGGCCTTCGCCTTGGAGGTCGCCACCCTCTTCGCTGACTGGGCCGGTACTGCGGCCTCCACTGCAGGCGCGGTCACCGAAGCCTCGGTCATGGCCGGAAAGGTCGGTGGGGTCGCCTCCGTCCCGCTGACGCCGGGCATGTCCGTTGCGCCGTTCTTGAGCGGCTCGGCGGCCTGCGGCGTCGACGCTGCCGGTGTCGACGGATCGACCGCCGGCTTGGGCTTCATCATCGTGTCGACACCGGACCGCACATCGGCCGCCGCCTGCTCGAACGGATTGAGCTGCTTGCGGACTTCTGTCATCGGATTGAGGCCGCGAAGGCTATCTATCGAACTCTTGACGTCGTCGAGTTCGGCTTCCTTCAGCGCGTCGTTGAACTGCTTCTGGAAGTCAGCCGCCATGGCACGCAATTTGGCCGCGGTGCGGCCGAAGGTGCGCAACATGCTGGGCAAATCCTTCGGGCCGACGACCACGATCATGACGACCGCGATCACCAGCAGTTCGCTCCAACCGACTTCGAACATGGCAATCTATTCCAACGAGAGCTGTTCCAACGAGAGCCTGGGGCTCAGCTCTTGCTGACCTTTTCCTTGCCCGGCGAAACGGTCTCGTCGGCACGATGCTCGACGGTACGCTTGTCGTCAACGTCGTCGTCGGCCATGCCCTTCTTGAAGCTCTTGATGCCCTTGGCCATGTCGCCCATCAGTTCGGGAATCTTGCCGCGGCCAAACACCAGAAGCACGATGACCAGCACGATCATCCAGTGCCAAATCGAAAACGAACCCATAACAATCTCTCTCGAACGGTTTCCCTCGGCGATGATCTATGCGTTTTCGCTCAGGGATTCAAACACAACCGCAATGAAGTTGATAAAATGGCTGGCGGATGTCACGCACTTTCGGCGTGAGCGCCTTGCTACGAATCCGCGCAGCCCCTGCTAATAGACCAATCGAGCCGAATTCGCGGGTCACTCTTCCGTGACGCGCGGCGTGAGCAATCCGAGCTCCTCGAGGTCGATGTCGGTCAGCGCATCCTCGTCCTCGGCCAGCGCGTCCGGATCGGCCGGCGGCACCGGCATCGAGAAGTTGGACGGCATGCGCGTCGACAAGAGCCCAGCGCCCTTCAGTTCCTCCATGCCGGGCAGATCGCGGACTTCCTCCAGCGCAAAATGGTCGAGGAAGGCATCGGTCGTACCGTAGGTCACCGGCCGGCCCGGCGTGCGGCGCCGGCCGCGCATCCTCACCCACTCGGTTTCCAAGAGCGTGTCCAGCGTGCCCTTGGAGGTCTCGACGCCCCTGATGTCCTCGATCTCGGCCCGCGTCACCGGCTGGTGATAGGCGATGATCGCCAGCACTTCGAGTGCCGCGCGCGAAAGCTTTCTCTGCTGCACGGAGTCCCGGCTCATCAGGAAAGCGAGATCGCCGGCCGTGCGGAACGCCCAGGCGTCGCCGACCCGCACCAGGTTGACCCCGCGCTTGGCATAGATTTCCTGCAGATCGGTCATTGCCGCCGCGATGTTGACGCCCTCTGGCAGGCGCGCCGCCAATTGCCTTTCGCTGACCGGCTCGGCACTGGCGAAGATGATCGCCTCGGCCATGCGGACGGCCTCCGACAGTTGCAGCCGCTCGGCGGGGTTCTCGATGGAACCCTGTTCGGCCATCTCGTCTTCCGGCTCGTCCTCGACCTTGAACGGAATGACCGAAGCGTTGGCGCGTTCACTCATGATACCACCTCGACTGCCTTAACCCCTTGTGCGCGGCCGCGCAGGTAGATCGGCGCGAAAACCTGATCCTGCCGCACTTCCAGCTTGCCCTCGCGTACCATTTCGAGCGTCGCGGCGAAGGAACTGGCGACTGCCGTGCGCCTCTCTTCCGGCGTCGCCAGATATTGGATGAGGAAGCTGTCCAGCGCCGTCCAGTCGCCAATCGTTCCGACCAGCCGCGCCAGCACGTCGCGCGCGTCCTTCAGAGACCACACCGCGCGGCGGGCGATCGTCACGTTGTTGATCGCCTGCCGCTGGCGCTGCTGCGCATAGGCGGTCAAAAGGTCGTAGAGCGAGGCCGAATAGGCGTTGCGCTTCTCGACGATCACCATTTCCGGCATGCCGCGCGCAAAGACGTCGCGGCCGAGCCGGTTGCGGTTGACCAGCCGAGCTGCAGCGTCTCGCATCGCTTCCAGCCGCTTCAGCCGGAATTGCAGCACCGCCGCCAGTTCCTCGCCGCTCTCGCCCTCTTCGCCCGGCTGCTTCGGGATCAGAAGCTTCGACTTGAGGAAGGCGAGCCACGCCGCCATTACCAGGTAGTCGGCGGCGAGCTCGAGCCTGAGCGCCCTCACCTTCTCGATGAAGGCCAGATACTGCTCGGCGAGCGCCAGGATCGAGATGCGCGCCAGATCGACCTTCTGATTGCGCGCCAGATGCAGGAGAAGGTCGAGCGGTCCCTCGAAGCCGGCGACATCGACCACCAGCGACGGGTCGCCGGTCAGACGTGAATCGTCGTTCTCGGCCCACAGACGGTCCATCGGTGCGGCCTTCGCGGCCTTGCTGTCCAATGTTTCCGCCACTTGCCCTTCTATCCCTTCGGTTCAGGCCACCGCTTCGAAATAGGTGGCGAATTCCGCGCGTATCGCGCTTTCTTCGGCGACGTCGCGGCTCTTTATATAGGTCAGCGCCCGCTCCGCTCTTGCCAGGGACTTGCCTTCGAGTACCGTCGTGCGCGACGCGATGCCGGACATTTCCTCGAAAACGCCATTGCAGTGAAGGACCAGATCGCAGCCGGCCGCAAGGATCGAGGCAGCCTTTGTTGGGAAATCCCCAGAAAGTGCCTTCATCGAGGTGTCGTCGCTCATCAAGAGCCCGTCGAAGCCGATCTCGCCGCGGATCAGCTCGTCGACGACCTTGGCCGAGGTCGTCGCCGGATTGTCCGGGTCGACGGCGCTGTAGACGACATGCGCCGTCATCGCCATCGGCAGGTGTTTGAGCGCCTTGAACGGGGCGAAATCATGTTGCCGCAACTCGGCGAGCGGCGTGTCGACCGTCGGCAGCGCGAAATGCGTATCTGCAAAGGCTCGGCCATGGCCGGGAATATGCTTCATAACCGGCAGGACGCCACCCGACATCAAGCCCTCGGCCGAAGCCTTGCCAAGCTCGATCACGGCATTGGGTTCCATGCCGTAAGCGCGCGCGCCGATGACATCGCTGGCGCCCGCGATGGGGACGTCGAGCACCGGCAGGCAGTCGGCGGTGATGCCGTGGCGCAGCAGATCGAAGGCGTGAAGTCGCGCGAGCAGCCACGCGGCGCGGCGGCCGGCCTCGCGATCGTCGCGCCAAAGGGCGCCAAGCGCGCCACCTGCAGGATAGTTCGGCGCCAGCGGCGGCCGCAGGCGCTGCACCCGGCCGCCTTCCTGATCGATGAAGACCGGAGCGTCCGGGCGTCCGACGCAGTCGCGCATCGAGGCGACCAGGTCGCGGATCTGCTCGGTCTCGCCGACATTGCGCGCGAACAGGATGAAGCCCCAGGGACGTTCGTCGCTGTAGAAACGGATTTCATCTTCAGTGAGGGATTTCCCGGCGCAGCCGAGGATCATGGATTTTGATTCGGTCATGAACGGAACCTTAGGCCTTTGGGAACGCAATGGGAATCACCCCTGCCCGCTGCCGCCTGAATGCCGGGAACGGTCCACAACGAAAAGCCGGCGCTGCCCCGCGGCGGCGCCGGCTTTGAATGGTTCAGCGCGATCAGCGCGACACGAAGCAGGTGCCGCCGGCCGCCTTGTAGCTGGTGCACAGATTGATCGCGTCGTTGCGCGACTGCGCCGGCACGCGGACGCGGTAGAAAGTGCCCTTCCCGGCGATCTCCGCCTTCACGATGTTGGCGGTGCGCCCGGACAGCACGCTGCCGTAGCGGCGCTGCAGGTCCTGGTAGGTCGACTGGGCGCTTTCGACCGTCGGCTGCGAAGCGACCTGCATCGACCACGAGCCGCCGCCTGCTGCCGCCGGATCGATGGAGGCGACCTTGTCGGGCTTGACCTCGCCAACGATGTCGACCGGCTGGTCGGAGGGGCGCGGCGGGGCCACCGGCACCTTCGCCGGCGTGTTGGCCGACTGGGCCTTGGCTTCAGCCTTCGGAGCGGCAGCGGGCTTCGCTGCCACGGCCGGCTTGGCGGTATCGCTCTGGTCATCCGCGCCCTGATCGGCAGCCTGGTCGGTCGCCGGCGTGACGGTTCCCGTCGGTTGGGCATCGCCCTGTCCGGCCGCGGCGACGTGCTGTGGCGCCGGATCGGCCGGCTCGGTCGCCGCGACTTGCGGCGCAGGAGCCGGGTCCTCGCGAGGAACCAGCGAGCCGTCAGGCTTCACCATCATGGTCTTGACCTTGCGCGGCGCCACGGCGACGACATCGTTGCTGGTCCCCTTGTCGGCCTCCTGCAGCACCTGGGCGATGCGGTCCTCCGACTTCGGCGCCGGGGCTGCCGGTTGTGTGCCTGCAGGCGCGGCGGCCTGGGCGGCAGCCGGCGCTGCTGCATCCGGCGCCGCTGCGTCGGAAGCCGGCGCTGCCGCCTTCGGACTGGCCGCTGCGTCGGTACCGGGCGCGGCATCGGTGTCGTCAGGCGAAAGGTCGACGATCCGGCTCTGCGGCGGTTCCTTCGACGCAACATCGATCGGTTCCTCGACATTGGTCACCAGCTTCTGCTGCACCGGTTCGGTGGACTTGGCCGTCCCACCCTTGGCCACGGCGTCATAGACCTTGTTGTCCTGGTTCGGCACCACCGTGCCGCCCGGGTTTTCCGGCTTGACCTTGATCGGCGAATTGTCGGCCTTCACGATCACGGGTGCCTCGCTGCCGCCCTTGCCGCCGAATGAGAAGGCGAGAGCGCCGAGGCCGCCGGCAATCACCGCTGCGCCGACAAGCGCGGCGACCATCAGATTGCGGCTGCGCGGCTTCGCGGCTTCGCGCTCGGCAAGGCCGGGCACAGTCATTGCCTCGTCGAGTTCGGGATCGTAGTCGAGCTCGTCTGCGGCGAAATCGTCCGCCTGAGAGACAGGACGGCTGCCGGGCAAATCATCGGCATCGAACGCGCTCGCGGCCGCGGCATAGGACGAGGCCGCAGGCGCGGCGGGCGTCTCGGCGCGCAGCTCGTGACGATCGTAGCCAGTCTTGAATCCGGCATTGTAGGAATCGTCGTCATAGCCCCGGCTCTGCACCGGAGCGGCCGCGATCTCGGTCGCGTTCATCTCGCTGAGCAGGCCGGCAAACTCGGCGTCGAGATCATCGTAGGCGGGTGCCGCCGGCTGATCCTCCTCGAAGCTGAGCTCCGGGATATCGAGATCGTCGGCCAGCGCCACAACGCGCTCCGGCACGTCGACCGTCTCGACATCGGGCATTTCCTCCTGATGGCGGGGCTGCGGCGCCGCGGCTGGCTTGGCGTAAGCGGAATAGTCCTTCGCCGGCTCGTCATGATAGGCCGGCGCCGCCATCTGCGGCGACGAAGCCGGTTTGGCGTAGGCCAAGTAGTCCTCCGCCGGCTCCTCACGATAGGCGGGAGCAGCCATTTGCGGCGCCGAGGCCGTAGGCGGCTGCGGCGCGAACGACGCCTGCGCGGGCGCGGCGACCGGGGTCACCCGGCTCCACGACCGGGACGGCTCGGCCGCTGGCAGGTCCTGCTCGATGCCCTTGGCGAAAGCCGCATCGAAAGCCTCATCATCGAAATCGATGCTCGGTTCGGCGTCCTGCTCAGCCGCGAAGTCTTCGAAGCCCTGCCGGTCGAGTTCGCCGGCGAACAGCGTATCGACATCGGCATCGGCAGGCTGGTCGGTCTGCTCGTTGCGCTCAGGCTTGTCCCCATCCAGATCCCAATCGAGATCATCGGCAGCAGCGGCCTGATCGCCCGTGTAGCTGGCCGGCTGCTGTGCCGGAGCGGAAACTGGGGCGACCGGAGCCGGGGCGACTGGGGCCTGAACGACCGGAATGGAAGCAACCGGAGCCGGCGCAACCGGAATGGGTCGCGCGGTCATGGCGCCGAGCAACGCGTTGAGTTCGTCTTCCAGGCTTCGCTCGCCAGCGGTCGCGGCGGGCTTGGCCGGCTCGACCGCCGCAACTGGCGGAACCGGAGCCGTCACGGCCTGAGCAGGCTCCTCGAAAGACGGCTCGGCTGCGGCGACAGGCTCGACAGCGGGAACTTCCGGTTCCTCGGCGTCGGCCAAGTTGAGCTCGAAATCGTCTTCAAGGACCTGATCGGCCGCGGCCTCATGGTCGGCGACGGGTTCAGGTTCGACAGCGGGAGCCTCCGGCTCCTCGGCCAGGGCGTCACGGAAGCTGAGCTCGAGATCGTGTTCGAGGACCGGATCCGCCGCGGCTTCGTGGTCGGCCATGGGCTCCGGATCGGCGGCAGGTTCGTGATCGGCAGCGACATGCGCCGCTTCGATCGCCTGCGGCTCACTGTCATCGACCGACAGTTCCTGTTCCAGGATCAGGTCCTGCGGCTGATCGTGATCCATGTCGACGTCGGCCTGATCAAGCCGGGCCTCATCGGACTGGCTGTCGAAATCTTCGTCGGCGATCGGCCGGTCGGCAACGGCGTGAGCCTCGATCGGCTGAACGTCAGCGGTTTCGGGCTGCTCGATCTCACTGTCGTCGAACGCAAGCTCGTCCTCGAGCGACATCTGGACCGCGTTGTCGAATTCGGCATCGAACGCCGTTTCGGCCGCAGGCGCAGCGACGGCGGCCTCGACAACCTCAGGCGCGGCGGCGCCCTGGTTCGCGTCGGCCGCATCATCGTCGATCCGGAAGCCCTCATCCAGCGAGGCCGCCATTTCCCGGTCGATGGAAAGGTCATCCTGCAGCGGCGAGACTTCCAGGGAACTCACGACCGCCCTGCCGGAATCATCGTCCCTGCCGGAATCATCGTCCCTGTCGTCGGAGGTCGTGTCGGCGACCGGCTCCGGCGCATGGGGCGTGGCAAAATGGGCATGATCCGCTGCGTCGTCAAAAACAAAGTCCCGCTCGAAGGACGCGGCAATCTCATCGTCGGTGAGAGCAAAGTTGGCCGGCTTGTGCTGCATGGCCGGCGCGTCTTCCTTGACGGCGTCGAATTCGCCCATCATCTCCTTTTCGAGGTCGATGTCGAAATCGGCCTCCTCCGCAGCCTGGTTTGCGGGCGGAGCCTTTGCGGCCGCTGGCGTCTGCGGCCTGACCGGCTGACGCGGGTCGAAACCCATGATCCGGGTCAGTTCCGCGAACGGATCGTCGTCGGCGATGTGGTTGCTTGCGGCTGCTTTCAGCTGGGTTCTGTCTGCCATTATTGTTCCCGAACTCGCACACAGTCGGACGCCATGGACGTCGCGCAGGGTTGGCCCTTACCAGCGCAATGTGGGCAAAAGGTGACAGGTTTTTTAGTCAAACCTAACGCATTTCGGTAGGCGCATCAGCTCCTATCAGCGTCAGGCCGGAAGTCAAAACATCCGAAACAGCCTGCACCAGCCCTAGTCTGGCATACGTCAATTGTGGGTCGTTAACCTTAACAAAACGTAAGTCCGGGTTGTCGGTGCCCCGATTCCAGTGTGCGTGGAAGCTGGACGCCAGATCGTAGAGATAGAATGCCAGCCGGTGCGGCTCCAGCGCAAGCGCCGCGGATTCAATCAGCCGTGGATATTCAGCCAGCTTACGGATGAGGCCGATCTCGCCCTCGTCAGTCAGCGACGCGACCGAAGCCACAAGCCGGTCGCGATCGAAATTCGCCTCGCCCAATTGCTCGCTTGCCTGCCGGAACACCGAATGGCACCGCGCCGAGGCGTATTGGACATAAAACACGGGATTATCCTTCGACTGCTCGGTGACCTTGGCGAAGTCGAAATCGAGCGGCGCGTCGTTCTTGCGGTAGAGCATCATGAAGCGGATCGGGTCGCGGCCGACCTCCTCCACCACGTCGCGCAGCGTGACGAAATCTCCCGACCGCTTCGACATCCTGACCGGCTCGCCGTCACGGAACAGCTTCACCAACTGGCACAGCAGAACGGCCAGCTTGACCGTGTCGCCGGCAACCGCGCGCGCCAGCGCTTCAAGCCGCTTCACGTAGCCGCCATGGTCGGCGCCGAGCACGTAGATGAGATCGACGAAGCCGCGCTCGACCTTGTCCTTGAGATAGGCGACGTCGGCGGCGAAATAGGTGAACGAGCCGTCCGACTTCACCAGCGCCCGGTCCATGTCGTCGCCGACCGCGGTGGACCGGAACAGCGTCTGCTCGCGATCTTCCCAGTCGTCCGGCTTCTCGCCCTTGGGCGGCGGCAGCTTGCCCTTGTAGATATGCCCCTTGAGCGTCAGGTCGGCGATCGCCGCCCGGATCTTCTTGGCGTTGTCGGCATGCAGCGTGCGTTCGGAGAAGAACACGTCGTGATGCACATTGAGCAGCGCCAGATCCTCGCGGATCATCGCCATCATCGCGCCGACCGTGCGGTCCTTGACGATTGCCAGCGCTTCCTCTTCCGGCATTTCCAGCAGGCCGAGGCCGAACTCCTCGGCCAGCGACTGGCCGACGGGGATCAGATAGTCGCCCGGATAGAGGCCGGGCGGGATCTCGCCAATGCCTTCGCCGAGCGCCTCGCGATAGCGCAGCATCGCCGAGCGGCCGAGCACGTCGATCTGCGAGCCGGCATCGTTGATGACGTATTCCTTGGTCACGTCGTAGCCGGCGAAGGCCATCAGATTGGCCAGCGTGTCGCCGACGACGGCGCCGCGGCAATGACCGACATGCATCGGGCCGGTCGGATTGGCCGAGACATATTCGACATTGGCCTTGCGGCCGCCGCCGATCATGGAGCGGCCATAGTTGCGGCCCTCGCCGAGCAGCGCCGCCAGATGCGCCTGCCAGAACCCGTCCTTGAGCCTCAGATTGACGAAGCCCGGCCCGGCAATGTCGGCGGACGCAATATCGGTATCGGCGCGCAGCGCTTCGGCCAGCTTTTCCGCCAAAGCGCGCGGGTTCTGGCCGGTGGGCTTCGCCAGCACCATCGCCGCATTGGTGGCAAGGTCGCCGTGGCTCGCGTCGCGCGGCGGCTCGACCGCGATGCGCGATAGGTCCAGCGCTCCGCCGTCCTTGTCTTTCAGATCAAGGGCTTCGACAGCTTTTACGATCCGCGCGTTGAAATCGGCGAAGATATTCATTGGGTGTGCTCTGGGCTTTAAAGAGGCGACCGGCTGCTTGGCCGGCAAAATCGTGGCTCGCCCTAGCTCAAATCGGGCGTATGGTCAAACAGACGCCTGTGCTCCTTCAGCGCGTAGGTGTCGGTCATGCCGGCCAGGAAATCGGCGACGCTGCGCGCCTTGATGCGATCCTCGGCTCTGTCGAGCCCTTCGCGCCAGCCGTCCGGCATGGCACGCGGGTCGGCGAAATAGACATCGAACAGGTCGCGGACGATCTGTTCGGCATCGGCGCGTACGCGCATCACCTCGGCGTGCCGGTAGAGATGCTTGTAGAGAAAAGCCTTCAGTTCCTTTTCGGCTGCAGCCATGCCTGCGGAGAAGGTCACCAGCGTCTCGCCCGCCGCCCTCACCGCATCGGCGTTGTCCGGCTTGAGGCGCTCGATATTGGCCTTGGCCGATGCAATGACGTCCTCCACCATCAATGTGATCTGCCGGCGCATCAGCTCGTGGCCGGTGCGGACGTCGTCGAGCTGCGGATAGCGGGCGCGCACGCCCTTCAAGATCGAACCCGGCAGGCCGACGTCCTCGAGCATGTCGAGCGTCAGGAAACCGGCGCGCAGGCCATCGTCTATGTCATGCGTGTTGTAGGCGATGTCGTCGGCGATTGCCGCGCACTGCGCCTCGATGCCGGCGAAGCGGTCGAGCTCGAGGTCGTGCAGTTCGGAATAGTCGCGGATCGCCTGCGGCACGGGCCCCTTCAAGCCCCTTCCGCTGTCGTCGGTCAGCGGCCCATTGTGCTTGACCAGCCCTTCCAGCGTCTCCCAGGTGAGGTTCAGCCCGTCGAATTCGGCATAGCGCCGCTCGAGGCGCGTGACGACGCGCAGCGACTGCGCATTGTGGTCGAACCCGCCCCAGCCGGCCATTTTCTCGTTAAGCGCCTCCTCGCCGGTGTGGCCGAAAGGCGTGTGGCCGAAATCATGGACCAGGGCGACCGCTTCGGCGAGATCCTCGTCGCCGCGCAGCGCCCGCGCCAGGGCACGCGCGATCTGCGCCACCTCGATCGAATGCGTCAGCCTGGTGCGATAGTGATCGCCCTCATGCGCGACGAACACCTGCGTCTTGTGCTTCAGCCGGCGAAAGGCGGTGGAATGGATGATGCGGTCGCGGTCGCGCTGGAACGGCGTGCGCGTCGGACTTTCCGGCTCGTCGAACAGCCGGCCGCGCGACTGCGCCGGGTCGCTCGCATAGACGGCGCGCGGCCGGTAGCCGAATCCGATATCGCCGAGAGCATCCTTGCCCATTCGCCCACCAGTTGACTTGCCCCCGCCCGCTTCATACCTATCATGGGAAACCGAAAGCAAGGTGACGCCGATGGGCGCGGATGCCAAGACTGCCATGAAGGTCGAGATGACCGAAGCGGCCGCGAAGCGGATCGCCAGGATCCTGTCCGGCGAACCGGGCAAGACGGCTCTGCGCGTTTCCGTCGAAGGCGGCGGCTGCTCCGGCTTTTCCTACAAGTTCGATCTGGTCGAAGGGGCGAACGACGGCGACGTCGCCATCGAGAAGGATGGCGCGACGATCCTGATCGACGACCTCTCGCTGGTCTATATGGGCGGCTCGGTGATCGACTTCGTCGACGACCTGATGGGCCAGTCGTTCCAGATCAGGAACCCCAACGCCGTCGCTTCCTGCGGCTGCGGCACCAGTTTCTCCATCTGATTTCCGATGCCTGCAATCGGCGCGGTCCGTCAGGTCGCGCTGTCGGCCGGGCGCGATCTCGATGCGACGCTGGCCTTCTGGCAGGGCGTGCTCGGCATGAGCGTGCATGCGCGCTACGATCCGCCGGGCATTGCCTTCATCATGGCCGGCGATGTGCGGCTGTTCTTTGCCGATGGCGTACCGCCCGGCACCGTCTATCTCGACATTGCCGATCTCGAGGCTTTCCATGCCGAGGCGAAGGCGACCGGCGTTCCTTTCACCGCACCGCCGGCACTCGTCCATCGCGACACCGAGGGCCGGTTCGGTGCGGCGGGGGAAAGCGAATGGATGGCCTTCCTAAAGGACCCGGCAGGCAATACGATCGGCCTCGTCGAGCGCCTAGCGCCGGAAGAACATTGAGGTCCGCATGAAGATCGTCACCTGGAACATCAACGGCGTTCGCGCCCGCATCGGCAACCTCACCCACTGGCTGACCGAGAGCGCGCCGGACATCGTCTGCCTGCAGGAGATCAAGACGCTCGACGATCAGTTCCCGCGCGCCGAGATCGAGGCGCTGGGCTACAATGTCGAGACCAACGGCCAGAAGAGCTTCAACGGCGTCGCGCTCCTGTCGAAGCTGCCCTTCGACGAAGTCAATCGCGGTTTGCCCGGCGACGATGCCGATGACCATGCGCGCTTCATCGAAGGCGTCTTCTCGACCGACAAAGGGTCCTTGCGCGTCGCTTCGCTCTATCTGCCGAACGGCAATCCGATCGACGACGAGAGGAAGTTCTCCTACAAGCTGTCGTGGATGGCGAGGCTCGAACGCTGGGCGCAAGAACGGTTGAGGCTCGAGGAAGCGCTGGTGCTGGCCGGCGACTACAACGTCATTCCCGAGCGCGCCGACGCCAGGTTCCCCGAGAACTGGCTCGGCGACGCGCTGTTCCAACCGCAGACGAGGCAGGCCTTCCGACGGCTGAAGAACCTCGGCTTCACCGAGGCCGTTCGCGCCGTCACCGATTCGTCCGATGTCTATACCTTCTGGGACTATCAGGCCGGCGCCTGGCAGAAGAACAACGGCATCCGCATCGACCATCTGTTGCTGTCGCCCGAAGCCGCCAACCGCTTTTCCTCGGCCTCGGTCGAGAAACACGTGCGCGCCTGGGAAAAACCCTCCGACCACGTGCCGGTGGCGATCGATCTCGACCTGCAGCCGGCCTGAAGGCGCTGCTTACCGACCCTCGCCGATCCCTGATATCGCCACAAATCGCGCGTTGGATGCGGATTGTTGCGGGGGTTCGATGGTGATCCGATCTGTTCTTTGCCCGATTGGCCTTGCGCTGGCGTTCGCCGTGCCGGCGCCGGCGCTCGCGGCCCCGGAGTGCCTTGCCAACGGCAAATCCTTCAAGGTCGGTGAGACGGCCTGTCTGACCGTTGCCGGCGAAAGCCACCTCGCCCGCTGCGACATGGTTCTCAACAACACGTCCTGGACGAAGATCAAGGACAAGTGCCCGGGGACACCCCAAAACTCCACTCCACATCGATCTCGACGCCGCCCCCAAGCACAGCGCCGACAGAGCCGACCGATAACTAGAGCAATTCCAGGAAAAGTGCGTAGCGGTTAGGCTCGGCGACTTCCTCTTGAGGAGGAGATTGGCAGCCGCTGCCTACTGGTCGCCGTTGTTGCCTTTGGTCAGGATGTCGTCGGCCAGCGAAATCGCCGTGCGGCGGTCGGCTTCGCCGGCGGCGGCGAAGGCCTCTTCCTGCATGCTGCGGATCCAGGGCTGGTCGGCCGGCGGAGCGCGCTCGAGCGCGGCCGTCATCATCGCCAGCCCGCGCACGACTTTGCCGCTCTGGAACAACAGATTGCCGAGCGTCGCCTGCGCGCCGGCATGGCCTTTTTCGGCTGCCAACTGCAGCCAGCGCCCGGCCTGCTTGACGCTGGCCTTCACGCCGCCCTCGCCCTTCAAGAACATCTGGCCGATCTCAAACTGGGCGTTCGGGTTGCGGTAATTGGCGGCAGCGCGCATGTAGTATTCCTGCGCCGCAACCTCGTTTTCTTCGACCGGGCTGCCCGGGATGCCTTTGCGCAGATAGTCGCCGAGCGCGACAAGCGCGTCCGAGACATAGCTTTCCTCCGGCGAGCCGGGCTCGACATCCTGGTCGACGATCTCCGAGAAGAACTTGAAAGCCGCATAGTCGTCGCGTGCCACGCCGTCGCCTTCGGCATACATGCGCGCAAGCTTCCAGGTGGCGCCGATCTGGCCGTTCTCGGCGGCATATTTGTAGGCCTCGACCGCCTGGTCCTTGTGGCCGTTCTTGTAGGCGGAGAAGCCGAACTGGAACACCGCCCACGGGCTCGACTGCGGCTTCACGCCGGTCTTGTCGTCGAACACCTTGTCGTCGAAGGCCATGGCCTGCCCGACGGCGCCCAAGGTCGCAACCGCGACCAGTGCCGAAAAGACAGACGACCTCAACACCTCAAATGTCCGCATAGCAGTGTGTTTCTTTCGCACCGCCCGGATGGGTGACCGCGCCGTCGCGGGCCGACCCTACGGTCTGCGCATATTTCCAGATCGCGCCGGACTGATAGTCGGTCTTGCGCGCCTTCCAACTCTTTGCCCGTGCCGCCAGCTCGGCATCGGACAGAGCTACCTCGATCGTGCCCTTCACGGCATCGATTGAGATCACGTCGCCATTCTTGATGAGCCCGATCGGACCGCCGACCGCCGCCTCCGGCCCGACATGGCCGATGCAGAAGCCACGCGTAGCACCGGAAAAACGCCCGTCCGTGATCAGCGCCACCTTGCCGCCCATGCCCTGGCCGTAGAGCGCCGCTGTCGTCGACAGCATCTCGCGCATGCCCGGACCGCCGCGCGGCCCCTCGTAGCGGATGACGAGAACCTCGCCTTCCCGGTAATTGCGCTGCGTGACCGCTTCGAAGCACTCCTCTTCCGAATCGAAGCAGCGCGCCGGGCCTGAGAATTTCAGCTCCGACATGCCGGCGACCTTCACGATCGCGCCTTCGGGGGCAAGGTTGCCCTTCAAGCCCACAACGCCGCCCGTCTTGGTGATTGGCCGATTGGCGGGACGCACAACATCCTGGCTGTCATTCCAGGCAACGTGCTCCATGTTTTCGGCCAAAGTGCGGCCAGTGACCGTCATGCAGTCGCCGTGCAGATAGCCGTGATCGAGCAGCGTCTTCATCAGGAGCGGAATGCCGCCGGCCTCGAACATGTCCTTGGCGACATATTTGCCGCCGGGCTTGAGGTCGGCGATATAAGGCGTCTTCTCGAAGATCGCCGCCACGTCGAAGAGGTCGAACTTGATCCCGGCCTCATGCGCGATCGCCGGCAGGTGCAGCGCCGCGTTGGTCGAGCCGCCGGTGGCCGACACGACGGTCGCGGCATTCTCCAGCGCCTTGCGGGTGACGATGTCGCGCGGCCGGATGTTTTTGGCGATCAGTTCCATGACCTTTTCGCCGGAGGCGAAATTGAAGCGGTCGCGCATCTCGTAGGGCGCCGGTGCGCCGCAGGAGTAGGGCAAGGCCAGGCCGATCGCCTCGGCGACCGTCGCCATGGTGTTGGCGGTGAACTGGGCGCCGCAGGAACCCGCCGACGGACAGGCGGCCTGCTCGATCTCGAGCAGTTCGTCATCGCCGATCGCGCCGACAGAATGCTGGCCGACCGCCTCGAACACGTCCTGCACGGTGATCTGCCGGCCGCGATAGCTGCCGGGCAGGATCGAGCCGCCATAGATGAAGATCGACGGCACGTTGAGTCGCACCATCGCCATCATCATGCCGGGCAGCGACTTGTCGCAGCCGGCAAGCCCGACCAGCGCGTCATAGCAATGGCCGCGCATGGTGAGCTCGACCGAATCGGCGATCACCTCGCGCGACACCAGCGACGACTTCATGCCCTGGTGGCCCATGGCGATGCCGTCGGTAACGGTGATGGTGCAGAATTCGCGCGGCGTGCCGTTGGCGGCCGCCACGCCCTTCTTGACCACCTGCGCCTGGCGCATCAGCGAGATGTTGCAGGGCGCCGCCTCGTTCCAGCAGCTGGCGACGCCGACCAGCGGCTGCGCGATCTCGGCCGCCGACAATCCCATGGCGTAGAGATACGAGCGATGCGGCGCGCGCGCCGGACCAACGGTCACGTGGCGGCTCGGCAGCTTGGCCTTGGAGATTGCCTTGGCGTCCATACTCGTCCTTGCCGCACACCCCGCGGCCCGCCCCATCGCCGGGCCAACCTGGCACGCATCCCGAGACCTATTCGAGTTGCTCCGGGTTTATGGCGGGAAATGGGCAGTTCCCTCGGCAAGACTTCTAGCGCAGGGGTTGTTCATAAACTGTTGCTGAAACGTCACAATCGTGAGGGGCGCCGGCTGTGGCACCAACCTGCAACAGCGCGTCGGTCGGTCAGGCCGGACAGCCGATTGCCCAACAAAAAAGGCCGGGCGATGCCCGGCCGTTTTCCTGAATTTTCAGTCCCTTAGAACTTGATCTTCACGCCGCCGGAAAGCGCGGTGACCAGATCGTTGCCGAAGTCGTAGCTGACCTCCGTGCCGGCCTGGTAGCCGTTCTCGCCATTCACTATCCCCGAATGACCGCTGGTCATGACGCCGATCGCGCCGGCGAGGCGAACTTCGATGTTTGGCCGCGGAGTGTAGGCAACGCCGCCACCAAAGGTCCAGGTATCGGTCTGCGAGCCATAGCCATGGGACGTGCCACGGTCCCAACTGAGCTGGCCGGCAGCGCTCCATTGATCGTTGAACTTGTGGCCGATGCCTCCAGAAACCGTCCAGCCGTCACGATACATCAAATCCAGCGATGTAACCTGTTGCGAACCAGACGCGGCGTTGCCGGTGAAGCAGAGCGACGAAGGAACACCCACCGGGCAGATCGGGACGCTTTGCAACGTGCTCCAATTAACCCACTTGATCGAACCGAAGGCAAGCCAGCCAGGTGCGATGCCGGACTGAAGTTTCAGTTCCACAACATCCGGCATGTACTGGGTCGAGCCGTAGATCGGGATCACGCCCACGCCGACGTTCGTCAAGTCCAGCGTGCCCTCGATATTGTCGAGCTTGACCTTCGAGTTGTAGACGAGGCTAGCGCGCAGCGCGATGTCGGGGATTTCATAGGCGATGCCGGCACGCCAGCCCCAGCCGCTGCTCGTCAAATCGACCCGGCCAGTACCCGCGAAGTTGGGCACCAGCGGCGACACCAAATCCTCCTTGAAGCCGTAGACCTTCTGGTAGAAGACACCGCCGATGAAGCGAAGCTGGCCTTTGCCGGCGTCCATCTTGTAGGAGCAGGTCGCCCCGTAGCTGTCGCTTTTGATATCGGTTTCCATATTGGACTGGGCGCCGGCCCAGAGACCGGGTGTCGTATGCGCCCCCCAAGGCTGCGAATAGTCGACCATGCAGTCGACGCCCTGGACGATCTGGGCCTTCGCGCCGATGTGCGGCACCCAATAGTCCGCGCTTTCATTCGTCGAGCTGCCGAGAGCAGTGATGTTGCCATCGAGCGGGTTGGTGTCCACTCCGTTCTTGAGCTTACGGTTCGGCATCACATAGGTCGCTTCCGCTTCCGTCGCGAAAGGCGCCGGATCGAACAGAAGGTCGATATCATAACCGCCGCGCTCGATACCGCCGGCATGCGCCGGGTGCATTGCCGCGCCGATCAAAGCAATCGAAAAGCACCCTGCCCCCAGCAGTGCTTTCAGACGCAAAATGTTCATGGAAATCCCTCCCCGAAACACGAGTGGGTCAAGCTAGAACCAATTCGGGTTAACGGCGCAACAACGAATTCGCGAGCTGTACATGTATACGTTGACAGCTCGTATTTTCGCCATTGTCGCCGACCCCAAATTGAGCTCAAAAACTGGCTCAACTGGGATCGAGTGTCGGGAAAAAATCGCAAAATCCGCCCAAAACAACGCCAAAACGGGCGATTTTGAGGGGAATTGGGCCGATTGTTACATTATGGCAACAATGGGGCCGAAACTTTCCGTTTACGTCAAAATTAACGCTGCGGAATACCTGTTTTCGAGGCAACGAAGCCGCTTTAAGCGGCTCCTGAAACACACGAATCTTGGCCCTTAGCCGGCGTCGCGAACCCTGGTCAGCGCGATCGAAAGTTTCTCTTGCGCCTCGCGATATTCGGCAAGCTTTTCGCGCTCGGCCTCGACCACCTCTTCGGGCGCGTTGGCGACGAATTTCTCGTTCGAAAGCTTCTTGTGCAGGCGGGCGATCTCCTCGGTCACCTTGGCCAGTTCCTTCTGCAGCCGCGCGGCTTCGGCCGCAAGGTCGATCAGGCTGCCGAGCGGCAGGCAGACGGTGGCTTCGTTGACGACGATCTGTGCCGAGCCCTTGGGCGGCGCTTCCGCCAGCGATATGCTGCCGACGCGCGCCAGGCGCTTGATCGCCTGGTCGTGGCGTTCGAGCCGCTCGCGTGTCACGGCGTTGGCGCCGATCACCGCCAGGGGTGCGATCGCCGCCGGCGGCACGTTCATTTCCGAACGCACTGAGCGGATGCCTGAAACGAGATCAACCAGCCAGTTGATGTCGGCGGCTGCGTCGTCGTCCTCGAAGTCGGGCGACGGCCAGGCGGCGTGGCAAAGCAGCGAGGCGCGTTCCTTGCCTTCGCCCGCCGTCTGCGCCCACAGCTCCTCGGTCATGAACGGCATCATCGGATGGAGCAGCTTGTAGATCTCGTCGAGCACGAAGGCGACGCAGGCCCGGCTCTCCGCCTTGGCGGCCTCGTCCGTGCCCATGAACACCGGCTTCAGCAGTTCCAGATACCAGTCGCAGAAGAGGTTCCACACGAACCGGTATGCGGCGCCCGCCGCCTCGTTGAAGCGATAGCTGGTGATGCCCTCGGTGATCGCGCGCGCCGCCCGCGTCAGCTCCGTCAGGATCCAGCGGTTGACCGCGAGCCTGGCGTCGTTCAGCCAGAAATCGTCGTTGCGCGCGACCTCGTTCATTTCGGCAAAGCGCGTCGCGTTCCAGAGCTTGGTGCCGAAATTGCGGTAGCCGGCGATGCGCGCCGGGTCGAGCTTCACGTCGCGCCCCTGCGCCGCCATCACGGTCAAGGTGAAGCGCAGCGCATCCGCGCCGTACTCGTCGATCAGATCGAGTGGGTCGATGACGTTGCCTTTCGACTTCGACATCTTCTGCCCGTTCTTGTCGCGCACGAGCGCATGGACATAGACGGTATGGAACGGCTCCTCGTCCATGAAATGCAGGCCCATCATCATCATGCGGGCCACCCAGAAGAAGATGATGTCGAAGCCGGTCACCAGCACGTCGGTCTGGTAGTAGGTCTTCAGCTCCGGCGTCCGGTCGGGCCAGCCGAGCGTCGAGAACGGCCACAACGCCGAGGAAAACCAGGTGTCGAGAACGTCCTCGTCGCGCGACAGGATCTCGCCCGGCTGGAAATTCTCCAACTTGTCCTCGACCCAGGCCTTCCACGGACCTTCCAGCGCCAGATAATATTCGATCGCCGCGGCAAGCGCCTCTTCCTCGGTCTTCTCGACGAAGACGCGCCCGTCCGGCCCATACCAGGCCGGAATCTGGTGACCCCACCACAGCTGCCGCGAGATGCACCAGGGCTGGATGTTCTCCATCCAGTCGAAATAGGTCTTCTCCCAGTTCTTCGGCACGAAGTTGGTACGGCCCTCGCGCACCGAGGCGATGGCCGGCTTGGCGAGCTCGGCCGCGTTGACATACCACTGGTCGGTGAGGAACGGTTCGATCGGCACGCCGCCGCGGTCGCCATGCGGCACCGTGTGGCGATGCGGCTCGACCTTTTCCAGGAAGCCGCTGGCTTCCATCAGCTCGACGACCTTCTTGCGCGCCGTAAAGCGGTCCAGCCAGTCGAGCTCGTCCCAGACGGCCTGGCGCTCCGGCGTCACCTCGAGACCGGCGAGGAAGTCCTCGTTGTCCTTGAGCTTGACGTTGGCTTCGACCGTCAGGATGTTGATCGCCGGCAGCTTGTGGCGCTTGCCGACCTCGAAGTCGTTGAAGTCATGCGCAGGCGTGATCTTGACCGCGCCTGAGCCTTTCTCCGGGTCCGAATATTCATCGGCGACGATGGGGATCCGCCGGCCGACGATCGGCAGGATGACGTTCTTGCCAACCAGGTCGCGAAACCGTTCGTCGTCCGGATGCACGGCCACCGCGGTGTCGCCGAGCATGGTTTCGGGGCGCGTCGTGGCGACGGTGATGAATGTCTTCGGGTTCTCAGGGTCGAACGCCGCGCCTTCGACCGGATAGCGGAAATGCCAGAGATTGCCATTGACCTCGTGCTGCTCGACCTCGAGATCGGAGATGGCCGTCAACAGCTTCGGATCCCAGTTCACAAGGCGCTTGTCCTTGTAGATCAGGCCCTCCTTGTAGAGCGTGACGAAGACCTCCAGCACTGCCCTGGACAGGCCCTCGTCCATGGTGAAACGCTCCCGGCTCCAGTCGGCCGAGGCGCCAAGCCGCTTCAGCTGGTTGAAGATCGCGCCGCCGGATTCGGCCTTCCACTCCCAGACCTTTTCGATGAACTCCTCGCGCGAAAGATCGCGGCGGTGGATCTGCCTTTCCATGAGCCGGCGCTCGACCACCATCTGCGTGGCGATGCCGGCATGATCCATGCCGGGCTGCCACAGCACATTCTTGCCGCGCATGCGCTCGAAGCGCACCAGTATGTCCTGCAGCGTGTTGTTGAGCGCATGGCCCATATGCAGCGAGCCGGTGACGTTCGGCGGCGGGATGACGATGGTGAAGGCTTCCGCTCCTTCCTCGGCGCCGGCGCCGGCGCGGAAAGCGTCGGCCTCTTCCCAGATTTTGGCGATCTTCGGCTCGACGGTCTTGGCGTCGTAGGTTTTATCAAGCATGGAGGAAGTCCGAACTGTCGGGAACAAGCGTCCGCTGTAAATCGGAAGCTCTTGGTCGAGTCAACCGCGAGAAGGATAGGCCCACCTCGCCCAGATAGGCCTGCCGCGGTCGGCGGCAATCCCATCGCTTATCGCAAATCGATCCTAAAGCGCGGCGCGATCTTTCGGAATCGCTCTACGCGCTTTGGATTTTTGATCTTACGCATGTCCTTGTCCCGAAGCCGGTTCCCACTTTCGGGAGACGTGCTTCAGGGCCGCATGTTCCGGAAAACGAAAGCGCCGTCCGGTGGCGGCGGATTTCACCTTGAACGGTTCAGCGAAATCATTGCGCGCCGCGGGCCACGCGCTCGATTTCCTCGCGCACCAGCCGTTCGACCAGCGTCGGCAGGTTGTTGTCGAGCCAGTCCTGCAGCATCGGCCGCAGCATCTCCTCGGCCATCTCGTCGAAGGTCTTCTTGCTGCGGCTGGCGAAAGCATCCGAAAGCTCGCCGAACGCCGCCGCGACCTGACGGCCCGCATGCTCGGACAGGATCGCCGGCCGCGCCGGCGGGGCGTCGACCGAGGACGGCCCTGAACCCGTGCCGGTCGTCGTGGCTTCGACAGGTGGCGGGGCAAGATCCTCCTGGTCGATCTCGACTTCGGGCGCAATCTCCGGCTCGCGGGTTGGCGCCTTCGCCTTGACGGAGCTTCCGCCGACGGCGGCGATCTCGCGCCGCCAGTCGGCAACGATGCTATCGGCGCTTTGCGGCGCGCTTGCAGCGCCCCCCGCAACCGCCGGCGTGTCGGCCTCGGCGGCGACCCTGGCCCCGACTTCCGCCAGGGTGGTGGGCGATGGCGCGGCCTTCACGGGTTCGGGGCGCGGCTCGGCGCGCGCGGGCGCCGGATCGGACGCCGCAAGCTGGGCCTGTATCTCCGCCAGACTCACCGGCTTCCTGGGAGCGGATTCCGTATTCAGCTCGGAACGGAAGGCGTCAACATCGGCGGTCGGCGCCGCCGGCTGGAGGTCCTGCCGCAGGTCATCGCTGTCCGCCGCCGGCTGCTTGCGGCCGGTATCGCTGTCCTCGATGATCCTCCGGATGGAAGCAAGTATCTCTTCCATCGAGGGTTCGCGCTGTGCGCTGCTTGCCGTCGCCATCGTCACATCCGCCGCCCTTGTGACCCATTGCAGATTTCGATTTCGGCCGGGCCGGAATTCGAATCAATGGCAACAGCGTAACCGACCGATCGCCATCCGAGAATCCCCAATCTGGGGAGACGTTGGATTTCAACAGATTAGCGGCCTCCACTGCCCGCAGCCGGACTGGTCGACTTTCAAATGCAAAAGCGCCGCGCATCCGTCGGACACGCGGCGCATTTGGAATTAAAAAAGGATCAGCGGCCGTCCGGCGTGCGCAGCCCGATCCATTTGTCCTTGACGGCGTTGTAGTGCTCTTCAGGCTTGTACTTCGTGACCGCCAGGCCGAGCCGGTCGGCCGAAAGGCGGCCGATGGCCGACAGGATGGCGTAGCTCGCCACGACGACATCGCGCTCGGAGCTGGCCTGGTTGATCTTGGCGGTGATGACGGCGTTCTGCGCGTTGAGCACGTCGAGCGTAGTCCGCTGGCCGACATTGCGCTCCTCGATGACGCCGTTGAGCGCCAGCTGCGCGGCGGCGATCACCTGACGGTTGGCATCCACGCTTTCGCGCGCGGCGGTGTATTGCGTCCACGCCGAGGCCACCGCCTGGCGCACCTGGTCACGGCTGACGTCGACCTCGATGCGCGCCTGGCTGAGCGATTCCTTCGATTGGCGAACCAGAGCGGAGGTGCGGCCGCCCGAATAGATCGGCACGGTGAGCGTGGCGCCGATATTGGCCGAATTGGTCGTCCCTTCCGACGCGGACGACGCGAAAGTGCCAGGCGTGGTGTTGCGGTACTGGCTCGAAATTCCGGCACTGGCGGAAAGCTGCGGCAAAAGCGCCCCTTCAGCCGACTTCACCGAAAACGCCGCGGCGTCGACGAGATGCTCGGTGGCAAGGATGGCCGGATGCTCGGCGGCGGCAATGGTGAAGGCCGAATCGAGGCTGCCCGGCAACAGCTTCCCTACCGGCGCGGCCGCCTTGAGCCTGCCCGGCTCGTCGCCGACGATCTGGTGGTAGGTAGCCGCGCTGGCAAGCGCCGTCGCGCGGGCTGCGCTAAGCTGAGCCACGGCCGTGGAGCGCGAGGCGTCGGCCTGCGCGACGTCCGTGCGCGTACCCTCGCCGACCTCGAAGCGAGACCGTGCGGCGCGCGCCTGCTCGGTCAGGAACTGCAGGTTCTGTTCGGTCAGCACCGCGATCTGGCGATCGCGGATCACATCCATGTACGCGCTGGCCGCGTTGAACAGGATGTTCTCCTCGGAGTTGCGCAAACTCTCTTGCGAGGCGCTGACCTGGGCCTCGGCGGCAGCGACATTGTTCTTGGTCTGGAAACCGTCGAACAGCGTCTGGTCGATCTCAACCCCGAAGTTGCCTGTGGTTATGTTTAAGGTTTGACCCAGGCTGTTGGAGTGGCTGCTTGTGTAGTCGATGCTTGCCGATCCCTTGATCGTCGGGCGGTAACCCGACTTGGCGATAGCCACGCCCTCGTCGGTGACACGGGTGCCGGCGCGGGCGGAGTTCAGCTGCGAGTTGTATTGATACGCCTTGGCGAGCGCGCCGGTAATCGTTTCGGCGGATGCGGCCAGCGGCGAAAGCGCGGTCGCCGAAACAAGCATGGCTGTTAGAAAAGTCTTGCGTAGGGGCGGCACGTATTATCCCTCATTCGTTTTGCATGGGAACCACGCCACGCCAGCCCACCCTTTCGGATCGGCCCGCGCCGCGCTGTTTCTCGTTCCCCCGCTGACTGCCCCCGAAACCCTGGAAAGCAAATCAGCAACGATTGTTCAAGCGCAAGCGATCATGACCACGCCTTCGCTGCAAGGCAAAACCGCTTAAAATTCGAACGCATGGACACGTTCGAAGCCCGGTAGTGGCTTAATTGCCGCATTAAATGCCCGTCTTCCGGTTACAACCCCCCGGCCTTGAAAAATAGCCGGGCCACGCCGGAGTTGCCCTGGCCTTCGACCACAACCAGCCGCCCGTCCTCGGCGAGCTGGTCGAGCAGCGCCGCCGGCACCTCCTCGACGCTGCCGCCAATGAAGATGACATCATAGGGCGCCTTCGCGGCATGACCCTGCGGCAACGGCCCGGTCACCACCGTCACGTTCTGGCAATCCAGCGCCGACAGCGTCGACTTCGCGGCCTCGGCCAACGCCGGATCGCTTTCCAGCGCAACCACCGATTTTGCGATTCGGGAGAGCAGAGCGGCCGAATAGCCGGTGCCGCAGCCGATATCGAGCACCGAATCGCCGTCGCTGATTTCGGCCAGCTGCAAAAGCTTGGCGAGCGGCGACGGTTCCATCATGTAGCGGGCGCCGCCGCCGTTGACGCCGGCGGAAACACGGATGTCCTCGTCGATATAGGCCAGGTCCTGCTGCCCGGCGCCGACAAAAGCCTCGCGCGGCACCGACAGCATGGCTTCGATCAGCGGCGCGCTGGTCACGTCGGTGGTGCGGATCTGGCCATCGACCATCTTCACGCGGCGTTCGGAGAAATCAGCGTTCATGTTCCAACCAACCCGCTTTCCGCGCCCAATTCGCTACCCGCGCCCAACGCAATTCTCAGGCAAAGTCCGCGGGCAAATTCGACCGGAACCTGGCACTCCGGCGCGACAGCGCCGGAGTCCGGGCATTGGAGGCCTCGCCCGGAATCGAACCGGGGTGCAAGGATTTGCAGTCCTCTGCGTAACCACTCCGCCACGAGGCCTTCCATGCTCCCGGCGTTCCGAGCGAACTCATTATGTTGGCCGTGAAAGGTCGTCAAGCGCCGGCAAGTCATTCCCGGCGCTTTCCATACGTCATCCAAGACAGTGGTTGCCAATCGCTTGCCGCCGGTCCCGACGGTGCCGCCGGAGCTCGCCGGCCGCCTCCAGGCAGGCTCTCAATCCGGCCGCCGCCGGCGTTGCCACCAGACGACGAAGCGCCGCCTGTGGCGACGCACCAGCGCGAATTCGTAGGACAGCACCAGCAGGCCCAGAGGAACCATCCAGAAACCCAGAATCGGCAGGAAGCCCAGAATCCCGCCGACGGTGAGCAGCACGCCGATCGCGATCCGCAATCCCCGCGAGCGCGGCATCGTGAACTCGCGGCCGAATACCGTGATCTTGCGCGCCGGGCCGTTATCGTCGTCAGTTGCCGTCATTCAAAACCAGATCCTGTCTGCAATGGCCGAGGCCATAGCTACCAAAGGCGACAACCGGCCGCTTTGTTCCGTGCCGGTGTGAAGCGGTTCATATGTGGGCACGCCGAAACGATGCCACAAATGGCCGCACGAAAAACTGGAGAAAAATTACGAATTGCTGCTTTGCAAAGCCGAAAGGTGTTTGCTATAGGCTGCGCCACTCACATCAGAGCCTCCGTTCCCCGGTAGCTCAGTGGTAGAGCAACCGGCTGTTAACCGGTTGGTCGCTGGTTCGAATCCGGCCCGGGGAGCCAACATTTCCAAGGTTTTAGGTGAGTTTCCCTCTCCTGATACATCGCCTCTGGCCCGGCACAGGGCAACATCGAACCTGTCATGAGCCCATTTCTCGGACGCCATTCGAGACTCGACGCGAAAATCCTTTCGCTAAACTGAGAACGTCCCAAAACGCTGGTTCCTCGCTCGCACGGGCAGGCTTGGCACGGTTTTTGATGCCAGAACTGTAAGCATGCCGGCGCGCAAAGACGCTGTTCCATATCGACACCGGCGTGTGTGAGGTTGGGACAATGATGTCGCGTAAGCTTCTGTTCGGCCTGCCTGCGGTGCTGTTGGCTTCGGCCCTTTTGGCGGCTCTTTTGTCGTCCGAGACCGCACGGGGACTTCTGACTGCCTCTCGATCCCGTTCGGTCCTTTGTTCAAGCGGTCCAGTGCTCGAGTCGGCGTCGCGGACTTTGCCCCCATGTCCTCAATCCTTCGCAAGGTCAAAGGGGGCGCTCGATGTGGGCTTTGATCACTCGATTGGCATCGGCTTTTCGCGAATTTGTTGCACCGCGTTACCGGCCGGAACTCTACTATATGCGCGGTCCTGGGCCAGCCTCCGCTCGCCGCATGAGCGCGCGCTGAGTGTATCCGTGGGTGCCGGCGACGCCGTTCGCCCGCTGGCCTGAGGACGGCTCGCGGTTCTTGAAGACACCGCCGTCGCACTTGCGCGCCAATGCATGCCGGGCGATGCTCGCGCAATTTTCCGGGAGGGACTCATGCGCAATGTCCTGGCATCGGCGCTGCTGCTGGCGGCAGCGCTTTCTTCGACCACCGCCCTCGCTCTTGATAGTTCCGGCACACCGGTCGTCGTGACGCCGCTGGCATCGAGGACGGCGACGGCTTCCGGCCAGCCGATCACGCTGCCGCAGAAGAATGTCGAGGTCCAGGTTTCGGCCTACGAGATCGCGCCGGGCGCGACGCTGCCGGTGCACAAGCACCCCTTCCCGCGCTACGCCTATGTCGAGGCCGGCACGCTCAAGGTCACCAATGTCGAGACCGGCAACAGCAACACCTACAAGACCGGCGATTTCATCGTCGAGATGATCGGGCAATGGCACCAGGCCACCAACATCGGCACCGATGCGGTGAAGCTCCTGGTGATCGACCAGGTCGAGCAAGGCGCCAAGAACACGATCCTGAAGCAGTAATCTGCCGGGCAAGGCTGCTTCGCAAGCAAGGCGCCCGCCCCAAAAGCAGGCGCCTGATCATCTGCCCTCAGCCCCAGGCGCCCACCGGCTGCCGGGTCGGCGCGTTGAGGCGATTGAAAGCGTTGATCAGCGCGATCTGGATCACCAGCGCGGCGAGTTGCTTGTCGTCATAATGGCGAGCAGCCTCGTCCCAGACGTTGTCGGGCACTGCGTCGGAGCGGTCGGCCAATCGCGTCGCGGCTTCCGCCAGCGCAAGCGCGGCCCGTTCGGCACCGGTGAAGTAAGGCGTTTCCCGCCAGGCGGATACGGCGAAGATGCGCTCGTCCTTCTCGCCCGCCTTCTTCAGCTCGCGCGCATGCATGTCGACGCAGGCGCTGCAGGCGTTGATCTGGCTGGCGCGCAGGTGGATGAGCTTGCGCGTCACATAGGGCACCTCGGCGGCTTCAGTCGACTTGTCCAGCGCCAGCAGCGCCTGCAGGGCGCCTGGAATGAGCATCACCGGGTTCTTCAATCTGGCTTCCATGGTCTGTCTCCTTTGGTTTCTCGTCGCCGCCGCCGTGCAACAGGCACTCGATCGATAACTATCCAGTTATGAATTATCCATAACTTTCCAGTTATGCGTTGTCAAGCGACGCTGAGAAAAGTCGGAAGGCTTGTCGCCTCGCCCTGCTGGACCGATCGATGCGGCTTTTACGGCAATCATCCCGATGCTAGGGCTGCGCTTGCTCTGCAATATGGATGGATGCCGGTGACCGACGCCCAAAAACCCCTGATCGAGATCTGCGTCGAAGGCATCGATGGGCTGCTTGCCGCGCAAGCCGCAGGCGCCGACCGGGTCGAGCTTTGCGCCAGCCTAGTCGAAGGCGGCATCACGCCCAGCCTCGGCACGGTGCGCGCAGCACTTGAACGCGCGACCATTCCCTTCCATGTCATCGTGCGTCCGCGCGGCGGCGATTTTCTTTACAGCGATGCGGAATATCAATCGATGCTCGCCGATGTCGGCGCGTTGCGCGATCTCGGCGTGACCGGCGTCGTCGTGGGCTGCCTGACCGCCGACGGGGCCATCGACGAGGTGCGCATGGGCGAACTGGTTCGCGCCGCCGGCCCCCTCAACGTCACCTGCCACCGCGCCTTCGACATGACGCGCGATCCGGCCGAGGCGCTCGAAGCGCTGATCCGCTGCAAGGTCGGCCGCGTGCTGACCAGCGGCCAGCGCGACACGGCGCTGGAAGGCGCCGACATGCTTGCGCAGATCGTTCGTCAGGCGGGCGAACGCATCGTCATTCTAGGTTGCGGCGGGCTGGCGCCCGGCAACATAGGCGAAGTCCGCAGACGAACCGGACTGCGCGAGATGCATTTTGCAGCGCTTGCCGACGTGCCGAGCGCCATGCGCTACCGCAACCCGCATGTCGGCATGGGCGGCGCCGATCTCGATCGCGAATATCGCAATACCGTTACCGACGAGGCACTGGTGGCGACAACGATCGCGGCCGCGAGGGCGTGATGCCGGAAGAGAGGATGTCGAAGGATCGGCTGCCGATCGAACACGTCTCGCCCGCCGACGAGGCCGCGATCCTCGTCCTCAACAACCAGCATGCCGCCGAACTGTCCTGGCTGGAGGGGGAGCGGTTGTCGTTTCTGATCGGCCAGGCTTTCTACGCGCGCCGCATCGGCGCGCTCGAAGCCTTCATCATGTGCTTCGACCAGGACGCCCGCTACGACAGCCCGAATTTCCTGTGGTTCCGCGAGCGCTATCCGCGCTTCGTCTATGTCGACCGGGTGGTGGTCGCGGCCGAGGCGCGCGGCCGTGGCCATGCTCGACGCCTCTACGAGGATCTGTTCGAACATGTCCGGCGCGCCGGCCACACGGTCGTCACCTGCGAAGTCAACGCCGATCCGCCGAACCCTGCCTCGGTTGCCTTCCACGCCGCGCTCGGCTTCGCCGAAGTCGGCGACGCCGTGATCCACGGCGGCAAGAAGTCGGTGCGTTATTACGCCAAGCCGGTCACCAGCTAGAGCCGTTCCAGGGAAGTACGCAGCGGCGATTCGGTGAAAAGCTGAACCCTCTAGAGCGGTTCAGCGATTCATAGAATCGCCGAACCGCTCTAAGTATTTGTTTTTGCGCAATTCCGGACGGAAAACCGTTACACACTTTTCCTGGAATTGCTCTAGAGACTTTCACGCGCGAACTCGATGCGCCACCGTCCAAAGCCGGGATCGTCCGCGAAGGGGAAATGCTCTTGTCTCACAACGGTGATCCCGGGCCTTGCGAAGACGCCGATCTCGGCTTCGGTCAGCGGCCAGGGAGGACCTGCATTCAGGTCGCCGGCGGGAGAAATCGAGGTCGCGACAACGATAAGCCGGCCGCCGGGGGCGAGGAGGCTCACAACCGCGGCGATTGCCTGGGCACGCAACGGGCGCGGCAGAGACTGCACGGTGAGGCACTCGACGACGAGTTCGAAGCGGCCGATCCACCGGGCCGGAAGGGCGAGGAGATCGGCCTCGGCATAGTCGACCCTCGAGTTGGGAAAGTGCCGCCGGACGGCAGAGACAGCGGTGGCGGCAACCTCGAAGGCAGTGGTGTCATAGCCGATCGAGGCGATGAATTCCGAGTCGTGACCGGTGCCAAAACCGATGACGACGGCGCGCTTGCCATGGCCATCGCTGCCGGCCGCCCATTCGGCAAGCAATGCATTGGGTGCTGTCCGCTCCCATGGCACCTGCGCCTCGCCGGCTTCCGCCGCGCGATAGAGCGCTTCAAACCAGCCGGTCGGATCGTCATTGGCGAGCGAACGGGCGGCCAATTGACGGGAGACTTCGTCGGGATCAGGCTTGCTCATGCGGCTTCTTGAGGTGCATTGGGGCAAATGGATCAACTAGGGCATTTTGCGGCCAAATCGAATCGAAACAAACCATTCAGAGCGAGTTGCCGATTTCGAAGAAACCCTCCAGGGCCGCGAGAGGCACTGGCACCACAAAACAGTCGCCGCTAATGTAAGCGCCACAGGGGCCGGCCGTCATGCCAAGCAACGTCTTCCGCTTCGACGAGAGCTGGGACGTCCCGGAAGGGACGCCGCAGGAAGTGTGGGACGTTCTGTCCGACGCCGAGTTGCTGCCGCTCTGGTGGGGCGACGCCTATAAGGAAGTCGAGCCGCTCGACAGGAAAGGCAAGGGCGTCGTCGGTTCGCGGGCGCGAGCCAGGGCGCGAGGCGCCCTGCCCTACGAGCTGAACTTCATCATCGAGGCCGCCGAGCTGGAGCCGGGCCGTCTGGTGGTGGTGAAGACGCTCGGCGATTTCGATGGCCTGTGGCGGGCCGAACTGTCGCCGTCCGGACCCGGAACGCATGTGAAGCTCACCTGGCAGGTCATCGTGGAGAGGCCGATCCTCAAGCTCCTGGCGCCCCTGCTCAGGCCGGCCTTTGCCTGGAACCATCGCTGGACGACACCGCGCGGCGAAGCCGGACTTCGTCGCTATCTCGCCGCGCGGAAGAGCGGCAGGGCGGCCTGACCAATGTATGTCGCCCAAAAGTGCGCAGCGGTTTTGGGAGAACGACATGCGTCAACAAAACCAGGAACCTCACCAGTTCCGGTTGAGCCAGCCACGGGCCGGTTTTTCGACGATGTAATAGCTCGCCAGCGCGCAGGCGAAGACCGCGGCCAGCATCGGGAGCGGTGTGACGCCCCGGTCGTAGACGAATTTGTAGAAGGGCTGCTGCCAGAGATAGAGCGAATAGGACCACAGCCCCAGCATCACCATCGGCCGCGATGACAGCAATCCGGTCAAATAGGCGCCTGCGAAGTCGAGCGCGTTGACGGCGAGCGCCAGCAAGGGCACACCAAGCAGATAGTGAACAGGCGTCGGCACCGGGTCGAGGAACAGCAAGACCGCGCCCGCGGCCGCACCCAGCGCCACATGCCGGTTCCTGAGGAATGCCGGCAGCCGCCCGTCGGCCTTCAGCAGGCAGATCGCAGCCGAAAGCAGGATCGAGGCGATATGCACGTCGGTGCGCCAATAGCTGGTCTCGTAGTCCATGCCGAGAACCCAGTAGGAGATGGCGCCGTTGGCCATGGCCAACACCGAGAGTGCCACCAGCAGCCGCACGACATTGGCGCGCCCTGACACCACAACACTGATCAGCGCCAGGATGACATAAGAGTGTTCCTCGATGGCGAGCGACCAGATATGGTCGAGCGCGCCCGCGCGATTGATGAGAATGCCTGCGTAGTTGTAGGTGAATGTCAGCGCGGTGAGCGCCGCCTTCCATTTGAAGGCGATAAAGGTGCCGGAAAGCCCGATCATGGCGGCAATCACGAACACCAGCAATGCCGGATAGATGCGCGAGAAGCGGCGCTTGAAGAATTTCTTCAGCGGAAAGCGCTCGATGAACAGAATCTCGCCCATCAGCCGGCCGCTGAGCACGAAGAAGAACTCGACGCCAAGCACGCCGAGATTGATGCCGGGAACCGGAAAGAAGTGGCCGATCAGCACGAGCGCGATAGACAGGCCGCGCCAGCCGTCGAGATAAGCCAGCCTTGTCCGTGCCGCTTTATCGGCTGTGGTCCGTGGCAGGACACCGGCCGTCGCGGAGATGTCGGTCATGCCCGTCCTTCGCAACTCGAGGCCCGAAGACGCCTATAGCCGCGCCTGGACCCTTTTGTATTCCCGCCGCGTTTATTTTGCAGTGCGGGATAATCTTGTGCAAGTGCGAAGCCGCAAATTCTCAGGTATTTCCTGCCAAGCCGCTGCGAATGCAAAAGAAAAGGGGCCGCGACGGCCCCTTCCTTTCAGCCAGGCTGAGAGCGTCAGGCGTTGGCCGCGGCCACCGCGCGCTTCGCCATCACGGTGATCAGATTGGCGCGATAGTCCGCGGAGGCATGCATATCGCTCATCAGGCCCTTTGCCGGCACTTTCAGGCCGTCGAGCGCCGAGGCGTTGAAATTCTTTGCCAGCGCCGCCTCGATTTCCTTGGAGCGGAAGACGCCGTCGTCGCCGGCGCCGGTGACCGCTGCCCTCACCCCATCCTTGCCCTTGGTCACGAACACACCGACGATCGCGTAGCGCGAGGCCGGGTTGCGGAACTTTTGGTAGGCCGCCTTGGCGGGGGCGGTGAAGGTCACCGCCGTGATGATCTCGCCGTCCTTCAGCGCCGTTTCGAACAGCCCTTTGAAGAACTTGTCGGCGGCGATCTGGCGCTTGTTGGTGACGATGGTCGCCCCCAGCGCCAGCAGCGCTGCCGGATAGTCGGCCGCCGGATCATTGTTGGCGATCGAACCGCCGATCGTGCCCTTGTAGCGCACCGCCGGGTCGCCGATCAGCGAGGCCATATGCGCGAGCGCCGGGCAGGCCTTCTTCAGCTTCTCGTCGGCGGAGACGTCGTAATGCGTCGCCGCAGCACCGATGGTGACCGTCTTGCCGGACACCTTGACGCCCTGCAGCTCCTTCAGCCGCGACACGTCGACCAGGTCGGAGGGCGCTGCAAGCCGCGTCTTCATGGCGGGGATTAGCGTCATGCCGCCGGAGAGCAGCTTGGCATCGCCGCTCTTCAACAGCTTGGCGGCGTCGGCGACCGAGGCGGCGCGATGGTAGTTGACCGAATACATCTTTGCTCCTCCTCAGTGTTTCTTGGCGTGGATCGCCGACCACACGATCGACGGTGATGCCGGCATGGCGATATCGACGACGCCGAGCGCATCGGTGATGGCGTTGATCACCGCCGGCGGCGAGCCGATGGCGCCGGCCTCGCCGCAGCCTTTGACGCCGAGCGGATTGCCGGGACACGGCGTGTTCGAGGTCGAGACCTTGAACGACGGCAGATCGCCGGCACGCGGCATGGTGTAGTCCATGTAGCTTGCCGTCAAAAGCTGACCGTTCGCGTCATAGTGGGCGCCTTCGAGCAGCGCCTGGCCGACACCCTGCGCGATGCCGCCATGCACCTGCCCCTCGACGATCATCGGATTGATGATGTTTCCGAAGTCGTCGGCCGCCACGAACTGGATGATTTCCGTCAGGCCGGTGTCCGGATCGATCTCGACCTCGCAGATGTAGCAGCCGGCCGGGAAGGTGAAGTTGGACGGATCGTAGAAGGCCGTTTCCTTCAGGCCCGGTTCCATGCCGGCCGGCAGATTGTGGGCGGTGTAGGAGGCAAGCGCCACCTGGAACCAGGGCAGGCTCTTGTCGGTGCCGGCGACCTTGACCTCGCCATTCTCGATGACGATGTCGCCTTCATCCGCCTCGAGCAGATGCGCCGCGATCTTCTTGGCCTTGGCCTCGACCTTGTCGAGTGCCTTGGCGACGGCCGACATGCCGACGGCGCCCGAACGCGAGCCGTAAGTGCCCATGCCCATCTGCACCTTGTCGGTGTCGCCATGGACGATGGAAACCGAGTCGATCGGCACGCCGAAGCGCTGATTGACCAACTGCGCGAAGGTCGTCTCGTGGCCCTGGCCATGGCTGTGCGAGCCCGTCAGCACCTCGATCGTGCCGACGGCATTGACGCGCACCTCCGCCGACTCCCACAGCCCGACGCCGGCGCCGAGCGAACCGACCGCCGCCGACGGCGCGAGGCCGCAAGCCTCGATATAGCAGCTCATGCCGATGCCGCGCAGCTTGCCCTGCTTGGCGGCATCCGCCCGCCGCTTGGTGAAGCCGGCATAGTCGGCGGTCTTCATCGCCGCGTCGAGCGAGGCACTATAGTCGCCCGCGTCATAGTTCATGATCACCGGCGTCTGGTGCGGGAAGGACGTGATGAAGTTCTTGCGTCTCAATTCCGCCGGCGACACGCCAAGCTCGCGCGCGGCCGTCTCCATCGTTCGCTCCAGAAGATAGGTCGCTTCCGGACGCCCGGCCCCACGATAGGCGTCTACCGGCGCGGTGTTGGTGTAGACGGTGCGCACATTGGCGTGGATCGCCGGGATGTCGTACTGGCCCGACAGAAGCGTCGCGTAAAGATACGTCGGCACGCATGACGAGAACAGCGACATGTAGGCGCCAAGATTGGCAATGGTGTCGACCTTGAGGCCGGTGATCCGGTTGTCCTTGTCGAAGGCCATCTCCACCGTCGAGACATGGTCGCGGCCATGCGCGTCCGAGAGGAAGCTCTCGGTGCGGTCGGCGACCCATTTGACCGGCACGCCGGTCTTCTTCGAGGCCCACAGACAGACGATCTCTTCCGGATAGATGTAGATCTTGGAGCCGAAGCCGCCGCCGACATCGGGCGCGATGACCCTCAGCTTGTTTTCCGGCGCGACATTGTAGAAGGCGCTCATCACCAGCCGAGCGAGATGCGGGTTCTGCGACGTCGTCCAGCAGGTATAGTGGTCCTCGGCCTTGTCGTAGTGGCCGAGAGCCGCGCGTGGCTCCATCGCATTCGGCACCAGCCGGTTGTTGACGATCTTCATGCGCGTGACATGGGCCGCCGACTTGATCGCGGCGTCGGTTGCCTTGCCGTCGCCGAGTTCCCAGTCGAAGATCAGATTGTTCTCGGCTTCGGCATGGATCTGCGGCGCGCCCTTTTCGAGGGCCTTGGTCGCCTCGACCACCGCCTTCAGTTCCTTGTAGGTGATCTCGACCGCTTCGGCCGCGTCGCGCGCCTGGCCCTTGGTGTCGGCGATGACGATGACGACGGCGTCGCCGACATAGCGCACCTTGTCGACCGCGAGCGGCGACCACGCGCCCATCTTCATCGGCGTGCCGTCTTTGGAGTGGATCATCCAGCCACAGATGAGGTTGCCGATCCCGTCGGCCTTGAGCTCCTTGCCGGTCAGAACGCCGACGACGCCAGGCATCGCCTGAGCCTTCTTCACATCGATCTTCTTGATCTGCGCATGCGCGTGCGGGCTGCGCACGAACACGGCATGCTTCATGCCGGGAACCACCATGTCGTCGACATAGCGGCCGCCGCCGGTGATGAACCTCTTGTCTTCCTTGCGCGCCACGCGAGCGCCGACACCTTCGATACCCATCAGAAATTCCTCCCGAAAATAGCGCGTAGTGAGTAGCGAATAGGGAGTAGTGAACGGGTGGAGCGAAGGGCTGTCGGAAGGAACCGACTATTCGCCACTCCCTATTCGCTACTCGCTCAGCCTCACGCCGCCTGCCTGGCCTTGCCCTTGGATCCCTTCGCCATCGCTTGCGATGCGGCGAGGATCGCCTTGACGATGTTGTGATAGCCGGTGCAGCGGCAGATGTTGCCGTCGAGCTCGGCGCGCACGGTGACCTCGTCGAGACCCTCCGGGTGGCGGGCGATCATGTCTGTCGCCGCCATGATCATGCCCGGCGTGCAGAAGCCGCATTGCAGCCCGTGATGCTCCTTGAAGGCCGCCTGCACCGGATGCAGGTCGGCCCCGTTCGCCAGCCCCTCGATGGTGACGATTGTCGACCCCGAGGCCTGGACGGCCAGCATCGTGCAGGATTTCACGGCCCTGCCGTCGACATGCACGACGCAGGCGCCGCATTGCGAGGTATCGCAGCCGACGTGCGTGCCGGTGAGGCCGAGATGTTCCCTCAGGAAATGTACCAGCAGCGTTCGGTCCTCGGCGCTCCCGCTGACCCGTCTGCCATTCACAGTCAACGACACGTCCGACATGCAACCTCCCCTGGGCGTAACCTTGGCCATCACGTTGCCGATGCCGCGCTGATGCATCGGCTGTGCGTTATCCTCATACCGCACAATGGGTAAGAAACAGCGCGGCCGGCATTCCGCCAATTGTACTTTCGGCCATGGCCAAGGCGCTGTGCGGTAGCAGTGCCCGGCCCATTGCCAAAACATGTATTGAAGGCAAAGATGCCCTCGACGCACGCGTGCCGAACACGCATAGGGACACGCACGAAAAACAGCGTTGGAGGAATGCGGGAGAAGGCAAGCTGGCCAGTTCGAGCACGCGCTACGCATGCGGCCTCTCGGCGCTCACCACGGATGAGCCCGATACAAACGCCTTTGCCCGGGCAATCGCGGCCGAAGCCGCCGCAGTCGACGCCGGCTTCGCGCTGCTCTTCTTCTCCCAAAGCCTTGTCGACGCATCGGCACTGACGCATTCGCTGAAGCTGCATGCGCCTTCGCTGGCCTATGCCGGCTGCTCGACCGCCGGCGAGATCACGCCGCAAGGGCTTGAGGAAGGCCATGTGCTTGCCCTGCTTTTGCCGTCGGCATCATTTTCGACCGTCAGCACCATGGTCGAAAACCTCTCTTCCTCCGGCATGGACAGGATCACCGGCGAGGTCGCGGCGCTGCGGCGGCTGCTGCGCGGCCGCGCCGACCATAAGCGGGCGAAAAGCGTGTTCGCGCTCTGCTTCATCGACGGGCTTTCCTATGCCGAGGAAGCGGTGACTTCGGCCATCCATTGGGGACTGGACGATATCCCGCTGATCGGCGGCTCCGCCGGCGACGACCTGAAATTCGAAACGACCCGGCTGATCTGCAACGGCAAGTTTGCGTCCGACAGCGCCATCGTCGTGCTGATCGCGACCGAAATCCCGTTCCACGTCTTCAAGACCGACAACTTCATTCCCACCGACGAGAAGCTGGTGGTGACGGAGTCCGATCCCGACCATCGCATCGTGCGCGAATTCAACGCCACCAACGCGGCCGAGGAATACGCCGCTTCCGTCGGCATCGTTCCGCAAACGCTGACGCCCTTGAGCTTCGCCTCGCACCCCGTGGTGGTGAAGGTGGGCGGCGAATATTATTGCCGCTCGATCCAGCGCATGCATGCCGACGGCTCGCTGTCCTTTTTCTGCGCCATCGACGACGGTGTGGTTCTGTCCATCGCCCAGCCCAAGAACATGGTGGAAGCAACGCGCGCCGCGTTGCAGGATGTCGAGGACAAGCTCGGCGGCATCGACATGATCCTCGGCTTCGACTGCGTGCTGCGCCGGCTCGACGCACGCAACCGCCAGGTCTTCCGCGACATTTCCGAGCTTTATCGCACCAACAACGTCATCGGCTTCGGCACCTATGGCGAGCAGTATCGCTCGATGCATCTCAACCAGACTTTTACCGGCATCGCCTTCGGCGAGCGCCAGGCGGCCGAGTGACGGCTGCCATGCCGCTCCGCGACATAGACGACCTCGAAAAGCTGAAGAAGATCAACGCCGCGCTCGTCAGCCGCGTCGAGCGCTCGATGGACCAGCAGGGCAATGCCTTCTCGCTGTTCCAGACCGCGATCTCGCTGGAAAACCGGGTGCGCACCCGCACCGAGGAACTGCACGCGACGCTGCGCCGGCTGGAGCGGTCGAACATCGATCTCGTCGCCGCCAAGGAAACCGCCGAACTGGCGAACCTTTCCAAAACCAGGTTCCTCGCCGCCGCCAGCCACGACGTGCTGCAGCCGCTCAACGCCGCGCATCTGTCGGTCTCAGCGCTTGCGGAAGTCCAGACCAGCGAGGAGGGCAAAAAGCTCGTCCGTCAGGTCGAGCGCTCGCTGGAGACGATGGAGGACCTGCTGCGCACGCTGCTCGACATCTCCAAGCTCGACGCCGGCGTGGTGCAGCCGGAGATCGGCGACGTCAGCCTGGAGACGCTGTTTTCCTCGCTGCGCTCGGACTTCCTGCCCGAGGCGGAAAAGAAGGGCCTCTCGCTGAAATTCCGGCCGGTCAACGTGATCGTGCGCTCCGACCGCACGCTGCTGCGCCGCATCCTGCAGAACATCCTCTCCAACGCGCTGCGCTACACCCGCTCCGGCGGCGTGCTGGTCGGCACCAGGCATCGCGGCGACACCATCCGCATCGACGTCGCCGACACCGGCTGCGGTATCCCCGACGACCAGCGCGAGGCGGTGTTCGAGGAATTCCACCGCGGCATCTCCACGCTCGCCGATGGCGGATTGGCGGGAGGGCTGGGGCTGGGCCTCGCCATCGTCCGCCGCATGGCGGCTGCCCTCGGACACCCAGTCACTTTTTCCTCAAAAGTAGGACGCGGCACCATCTTCCACATCGACGTGCCGGTCGGCATGAGCGCCGCGGCTGAGCCTGCAACAGGCAGCGCCGATATGGAAAGGCCGCGCGGCTATGGCCTGTTCGGCACCAAGGTGCTGCTGGTCGAGAACGACACCGACGTGCTCTCCGCGATGACCTCGCTGCTCGAGCGCTGGCAATGCCTGGTGCGCGCCGCCACTTCGACCGACGACGCGCTCGACCTCTTGGGCGATACCGCCTGGGTCCCCGACATTGTCATTGCCGACCAGCATCTCGACGGCGGCGACCTCGGCACCGCGACCATCGCCGAAGTCCGCGACTATCTCGGCCGCCCCGTGCCGGCGCTGATCGTTACCGCCGACGGTTCCGAACCGGTCGCCAAGGCGGCGCGGGCCGCCGGCATCGAATTGATGCGCAAGCCGCTGAAGCCGGCGCAGCTACGCGCGCTGCTGGCGCATTTGTTGGCTTGAGGTTGATCATCAAAACCCCGCCTGATCCCGAAACAGCTCCGCATTGTCCAGCTTCGACACCTCGATCACCGCTTGCGTGCGGCTATACACATTGAGCTTTCGCAAAATCTCCGAGACATGCGCCTTGACCGTGGTCTCGCCCACCTGCAGCTCATAGGCGATCTGCTTGTTGAGCATGCCCTGGCGCAGCATCTGCAGCACGCGCAATTGCTGCGGCGTCAGCCTGGCCAGGCGCTGCACCATGTCGGCGCGGTCGGTGCTGTCGGGGTCGGGCGGCTGGCCTTCGTAGTTTTCCGGCACATAGACGGCGCCCTCCATCACCGAGCGGATGGCGGCGGCGAGGTCGCTCTTGCGCGCCGATTTCGGGATGAAGCCGGCCGCGCCATAGGACAGCGCCTCGGAGATGATCTTCGGCTCTTCATAGCCCGACACGATCACCACCGGCAGCCGCGGGTAGCGGGTTCTGAGCTGCAGCAACCCTTCGAAGCCGTGCACGTCGGGCATGCTCAAGTCGAGCAGCGCCAGGTCGAACGGCTTTGCATCGGCAAGAAGATCGATCGCTTCGGCGATCGAGCGCGCCTCGACCGTGTCGACATCCGGATAGGCCATCTGCACGGCACTGTGCAGAGCCTCGCGAAACAGCGGATGGTCGTCGATGATCAGGAAGCGGGCGCGCTCGTTGACGGCGGTCATGATGGCATCGGTTCGATTTCGTCCGGCACAGGATAGTCCCGCGACCATGGCCAGATTATTGCCAATTATATATCGCCCAATGGTACAGGGCCCTATTGGTACAGGGTATTGTCGGTGAAACGACAGGGCCAACCCGTTTGCGGCTATAGAGCCTTGCCCGACCGTCGAAATCGGCCGAATGTGCGGACGATTCATGCCAGACAAGAGACAGCCCATGCCAGACTTCGTCCTTCCGCCGCCCGCGATCACTTCGGTCGCCGTCGCCGGTTCGACGGAGCGCTTTGCCGTGCGCCGCATCTTCTGCGTCGGCCGCAATTACGCGGCGCATGCGCGCGAACTCGGCAATGACGAGCGCGACCCGCCCTTCTTCTTCACCAAGCCGGCCGACGCCGTCGTCGACAGCGGCGCCGAGATCCCCTACCCGCCTTTGACCGCCAATCTCCACCACGAGATCGAGCTGGTCGTCGCGATCGGCACGGCCGGTTTCCGCATTCCCCGCACCGAGGCGCTCACCCATATCTGGGGCTATGGCGTCGGCGTCGACTTGACCCGCCGCGACCTGCAGGATCAGGCCAAGAAAGCGGCCCGTCCCTGGGATTGGTCCAAGGCGTTCGACCAGTCCGCGCCTTGCGGCCCACTGCTCCCGGTCGCCAAGTCAGGTCATCCCGAAAAAGGCCGCATCTGGCTCGCGGTCAACGGCGAAACCAGGCAGGATGGCGATCTCGCCGAGCTGATCTGGCCGGTTGCCGATGTCGTCTCGATCTGCAGCGAGGCGGCCGAGCTTCAGCCTGGCGACCTGATCTTCACCGGCACGCCGGCCGGCGTCGGTGCGGTCCAGCCGGGCGACAGGATCACCGGCGGCGTCGACGGCATCGGCGCGATCGAGGTGACGATCGGCCAGCCGAGGCCCTGATCCGATGAGCGACCTCGTCCTTCACAACTACTACCGCTCCTCCACCTCCTACCGGGTGCGGATCGCGCTGGAAATGAAGGGGCTGAGCTATACCTATGTGGCGCATCATCTGCGCCATGGCGAGCACCTCGAGCCCGCCTATCTCGCGGTCAATCCGCAAGGGCTGGTGCCGGCGCTGGTGCTCGACAACGGCACGCTTTTGACGCAGTCGCTGGCGATCATCGAATATCTCGACGAGATCGCACCCGAGCCGCCGCTTCTGCCGAAGGACGCGCTGGGACGCGCCCGCGTCCGGATGCTGGCGCAGATGATCGCCTGCGACATCCACCCGGTGAACAATCTGCGTGTGCTGACCTCGCTGCGCACGCTGTTCGGCGCCGGCGACGAGGATGTCGTCAACTGGTTCCGCCACTGGGTGAACGAAGGGTTCCAGCCGCTTGAGACGATTCTCGCTTCATCGGCCGAGACCGGCACCTTCTGTCACGGCGACGCACCCGGCCTTGCCGACATCTGTCTCGCCGCCCAGGTCACCAATAACGCTCGCTTCGGTGTCGATATGGCGCCCTACCCGGTGATCTCGCGCATCCATGCCGCCTGCATGGCGCTGCCGGCTTTCCGCAAGGCAGCGCCGGAGAATCAGATCGATGCGGAATAGAGAAGCCAGGGACCCGGACGAGGCCAAGACTCTCGGCGATATTGAGGAGTATGGCTGCCATATCCTTTGTGTGCTGGAGGAGGACGAGCATCCTCCATTCGCTTATTCGGTGGGGATAGAGCACAATTTCAAAGCCCCTGAACTTGTTGTCATCGGTCTGAAGCCGGAGCTTTCGCAGACCATAATCAATGAGTATTGCCGACGAGTGCGTAGCGGCGAGAGGTTCAGCGTCGGAGAGCGAGCCTCGGGTTTTCTGGGAGGCGGCTTCGACTGTCAGTTCGGCGCGGTCCATCCGGACCACTATCCCGAATACTTCGGTTGGGATATCTGGTTCTACGACGGTCCGGATTTCCGGGTTATGCAGCTAATTTTTCCAACAACCTCCGGCATTTGGCCGTGGGATGCCCAAGCCGACGAGTGGTTTCTCAAACGGCAGCCGCTTCTCGACCATCCGCCGTCGTCACCTTAGCTTCGGACACCTTAAGCCCGCACTGCCTTTTGAACTGAGACGTATGAAAGCACTTCCATGAAAGCTGTCGTCTTCGAAAAATTCGGTGAAACGCCGACGATCCAGACCGTGCCCGACCCGAAGCCGGCTGCGGACGGCGTTGTCATCAAGGTCGAGGCGACCGGCCTCTGCCGCAGCGACTGGCATGGCTGGATGGGCCATGACGACGGCATCACCCTGCCGCATGTCCCTGGACACGAGCTGGCGGGCGTCGTCGTCGCCGCCGGCAAGCAGGTGAGCCGCTGGAAGGCCGGCGACCGCGTCACCGTTCCCTTTGCTGTCGGCTGCGGCCGCTGCTTTGAGTGCAACTCCGGCAACCATCAGGTCTGCGAGCACCAGACCCAGCCGGGCTTCACCGGCTGGGGCTCGTTCGCCGAATATGTCGGCATCGAGCATGCCGACACCAATCTCGTGCGCTTGCCGGATGAGATGGAGTTCGCCACAGCCGCCAGCCTCGGCTGTCGCTTCGTCACCTCCTTTCGCGCCATCGTCGACCAGGGCCGGGTGACGCCCGGCGAATGGGTGGCGGTGCATGGCTGCGGCGGCGTCGGCCTGTCGGCGATCATGATCGCCAGCGCCATGGGCGCCAATGTCATTGCCATCGACCTGACGGACGAGAAGTTGGAGTTCGCCAGGAAGATCGGCGCCGTAGCGACGATCAACGCCTCGACCACGCCGAATGTGGTCAAGGCGGTCAAGCAGATCACCAATGGCGGCGCACATATGTCGATGGACGCGCTCGGCCACCCGACGACATGCTTTAACTCGATCGCCAATCTGCGCCGGCGCGGCCGCCACGTTCAGGTCGGACTGATGCTCGCCGAGCACGCCCGTCCGCAGGTGCCGATGGACAAGGTGATCGCCTTCGAGCTTGAAATCCTCGGCAGCCACGGCATGCAGGCCTACCGCTATACCGCGATGATGGAGATGATCCGCACCGGCAAGCTGAAGCCCGAGTTATTGGTCGGCAAGAAGATCAGCCTCGAGGAAGCGCCCGCGGCCTTGATGGCGATGGGCGGATTCGAGGGGATCGGCATCGGGGTCGTCACCAAATTCCAGTAGGAGCCTACTGCGCAAACTTCTTCGCGCCGAACACGCATGCCACGACGCCCAGAGTAACGACCACCATCAGCGAACTGACCTGCTCGTGCAGCAGCGTCGCCGCCAGCGCCAGGCCGAAGAAGGGCTGCAGAAGCTGCAACTGCCCGACGGCGGCGATGCCGCCTTGGGCCAGGCCGCGGTACCAGAAGACGAAGCCGATCAGCATGCTGAACAGCGAGACATAGGCGAGGCCGATCCACGCGCCCGAACCGATGGCCGCGAAGGATGGCGGCAGCGTCGCGAAGCTCAACGCCATCATCACCGGCAGCGACAGCGCCAAGGCCCAGCAGATCACCTGCCAGCCGCCGAGCTTGCGCGACAGCTTAGCCCCTTCTGCGTAACCCAGCCCGCAGACGATGATGGCGCCGAGCATCAGGCCGTCGCCGACTGGCGATGAGGTCACGCCTTGCGCCAGGGCAAAGCCGGCGACCAAGGCGCTTCCCAGGCACGAGAACAGCCAGAAGGCCGGGCGCGGACGGTCGCCGCCGCGCAGCACACCGAAGATCGCGGTTGCCAGCGGCAGCAGGCCCACGAAAATGATCGAATGCGCCGAGGTGACATGCTTCAGCGCCAGCGCCGTCAGCAGCGGAAAGCCGACCACAACACCCAGCGCGACGACGACCAGCGAGACCAGATCTCCTCGCTCCGGACGCTTCTCGCGGAACAAAAGCAGCATCGCGATCCCGAGCAGGCCGGCGATTGCCGCCCGGGCCGACGTCAGGAAGGTCGGGTCGAAATCCATCACCGCCACGCGCGTCGCCGGCAGCGATCCGCTAAAGATCAGCACGCCGATGAAGCCACTGAGCCAGCCGTCAAAACTCTTGTCCATCATCCGCTCCGTTTGCATTTCCGTACCGGCGCGGGGCATGGTCTTGCCAGAGACAATGGGGTACAATTCTACAAAACTGTAATGGTCTGCAGAGAAGTACAGATGGACACGCCGGACCCGACTCTTGGCGGAACGCTTGTCGAAACGGTGATGGCGGCTATCCGGCAGCGGATCGCCGCGCGAATCCTGACACCGGGCGCGCGCCTGCCGTCGATCCGCGCCTTCGCCGGCGCGATGCAAGTATCGAAATCGACCGTCGTGGAAGCCTATGAGCGGCTTGCGGCGGAAGGCGCGATCCGCTCGCGGCCGGGTTCGGGCTTCTACGCAGCCGGCCCGCTGGCGCCGCTGTCCCTGGCCGAGATCGGCCCGCGGCTCGATCGCGCCGTCGATCCGCTCTGGGTCTCGCGGCAATCACTGGAGGCAACCGACGATATCCTGAAGCCGGGCTGCGGCTGGCTGCCGGCCTCCTGGATGCCGCAGGCCGCCTTGCGCCGGGCATTGCGCGGAGCCGCTCGAGCCGATGACGCGACGCTTGCCGACTACGGCACGCCGCTTGGCCTGCCGGCGCTGCGGCAGTTGCTTGCCCGCCGCCTTGCGGCGCATGGCGTCGAGGCTTCGCCCGACCAGATCATGCTCACCGAATCCGGCACGCAGGCGATCGACCTGTTATGCCGCTTCCTGCTCGAGCCTGGCGATACCGTGCTGGTCGACGATCCCTGCTACTTCAATTTCCACGCGCTGCTTCGCGCCCATCGGGCGAAGGTCGTCGGCGTCCCCATGACGCCGGCCGGACCCGATATCGACCTGTTCGCGCAGGCGCTCGCCGAGCATCGACCGCGCGTCTACATCACCAATTCGGCGCTCCACAACCCGACCGGCGCGGTGCTGTCGCCGGTCGTTGCGCACCGGCTGCTGAAGCTCGCCGACCAATCGGACCTCGCCATCATCGAGGACGATATCTTCGCCGATTTCGAGCACGCGCCGGCGCCGCGGCTTGCGGCCTTCGACGGCCTCGGCCGCGTCGTCCAGATCGGCTCCTTCTCCAAGACGCTGTCGGCTTCGGTGCGCTGCGGCTTCATCGCCGCGCCCCGCGACCGGATGGAAGGGCTGACCGACCTCAAGATCGCCACCTCTTTCGGCGGCGGGCGGCTCTCCTCGGAACTGGTGCTGACCCTTCTGAAGGACGGCAGCTACCGCAAGCATGTCGAGCAGTTGCGCGCTCGCCTGTCGCGCGCCATGGTCGAGACCGCCGGTAGGTTGAAAGGGATGGGCATCATGCCCTGGATCGACCAGCCGGCCGGCATGTTCCTGTGGTGCCGCCTGCCCGACGGCATCGACGCTGCCGATGTCGCCCGCAATGCGTTGGCGGAAAATGTCGTGCTGGCGCCCGGCAATGCCTTCAGCCTGTCGCACAGCGCCGGCCGCTTCATGCGCTTCAACGTCGCCCAATGCGGAGATGAGCGAATCTTCAGGGTGCTCGAAAAAGCGATGGCAAAGTGAGGGAGCGCGGCCTGCGGCTCAGGTTGCTGCCCGCTTGCGGCGCTCGTACATCATCACCAGCGTCTCGGCGGTCAGCGCCGGCTTCTGCTCGCCTTCGATCTCCACGGTGTTCGCAGCCTTCATCAGGTACTGCCCCGGGCCGCGATCCTCCATGGAGAGCAGCGTCGTGCGCAGCCTGATGCGCGCTCCGGACTTCACCGGCGCCAGGAAACGCACCTTGTCGAAGCCGTAGTTGAAGGCGGCCTGCGTGTTCTCCGGCACGATGCCCATCTCCAGCGCCAGCGCGCCGATGATCGACAGCGTCAGATAGCCATGCGCGATCGTGGTGCGGAACGGGCTCTGCCGTTTCGCACGCTCGGGATCGACATGGATCCATTGATGGTCGCCGGTGCACTCGGCGAACTGGTCGATGCGCTGCTGGTCGACCGTGGTCCAATCCGACACGCCGATCTCCTGGCCGGCCATTGTCCGCAACTGTTCGAAGGTCGGCGGCGTCCTCGGCCGATTTTCCGTCATTCCTGCTTTCCCAGTGGCTTCTGCCAGTCTCCCGACCATGAACCGGCGGCTCCTGTCAATTCGCGGAGGCGCGATTTCGCTCTTGGAGTTGACGGTTTCGCCGCAAGCTGGGAACGCGAGACCACGCGCCGCTGGTTCACTTCCCGTCGTAGCCCGCCCGGATTTCCGCCATCGCATCCTTGATCCTGTCGCGCAGGATCTCGATCGATTCGGTGCCGGATTTGCGGACCAGGTCGGCGACCTCGCCGGCATTCTTCAGCGTCGTCTCGAAGGATTTCCTGGCGAAATCCACCTGCCTTGTCATCAACTCCTGCGGATTGCCCGGGACCTGGTAGTTCCGCGCCATCCGGGTGATTTCGCCGAGCGCCTCCTGCACCATTTCGTGCTGCCTCGACAGAATGGACGACGCCCCGGCGGCGCTTGCCCTGGCCGACTTCTCCAGGGCCTCGAGATTCTTGCGGTGATGATCGAGGATCGCCTGGACATCGACCGTCGGCAGCTTCAGGTCGCGGCCGAACCTGCTGAAGATGTCCAAGAAAGAATCGGATTCCGGTTGTCTTGCCATCTCATCGCCTCCCGATCTGCCGCTTTTGCGGCGCCCGTTAGGGAGAATAGTGCGCGCCCGGTCCGCGTCAATTGAGGAGAAACAGCCGCTCGGCCGTATAGAGTACCAAACCGGCCAGGCCGCCGATCACCATGCCGTTGAAGCGGATATATTGCAGGTCCTTGCCGATGTTCGCCTCAATCAGCCGCGTCAGCTGGCCCAGGTCCCAGCGCTTGACCTGGTCGGCGATGAATTTCGACACGCCGCTCTTCTGGTTCTCGACGAACGAGGCGAGCGCGACGACAAAACCCTGGTTCATGTCGGCTCTGATCTGCGCATCGTCGGCCAGATGCCGGCCGACCTCGACGAACATGTTGGCGAGATGCTTGCGGATCATCGAGTTGGGCGCATTGGCGTCCTGCTCGATGAACAGGCGCATGCTTGCCCAGGTATCGCCGGCCAGCGCCCTGACTTCCGGGCGGCCCAGGAAATCGCGCTTCAGCTTCTCGGCACGCCTTGCATATTGCCTGGATGTCCTGAGCCGCTCGATGAAAGCGAGCGCGAAATGGTCGAATTCGGCGCGCATCGGATGGTTGGGATCGGCCCGCACCTCCTCGAGCAGCGATCCGGCGGAAGCGACGATCTTCTTCAGGAGATAGGCGTCGGCGCGAAACAGGTTGAAGAGCGACGGCAGTTCCTCGCGGATCTTCTCGCGCATCGTCGCCAGCGCCTTCTCGTCGTTGAGAAAACGCCCGACCACCCTGGTGAACTCGTCGAACAGTTTTTGATGACGGCGATCGTCGGTGAGCGCCGACAAAAGCTCGGACGCTAAAGGCGCCAGTGGCACTTTCTCGATCTGCTCCAGCATGCGACTGGTGACGAAGTCGCGCAGCCCGGACTGCTCCACGGCGGTGAGGGTCTGAGGCACCAGCCGGGCGACGAATCGCGACAGCCCGGCGGCGCGTTCTGCATCGACCAGCCAGTCGGCGACCAAAGCCGCAAAGTCGACCTCGGCGAGCTTTTCGCGCACCGGCTCCGGTGCGAGGAAATTGGCCTCGATGAAGCGGCCGAGATTGTCGGCGATGCGGTGCTGGTTCTCCGGGATGATGGCGGTGTGCGGGATCGGCAGGCCGAGCGGCCGCCTGAATAGGGCAACGACCGCATACCAGTCGGCGAGCCCGCCGATGGTCGCTGCCTCGGCGAAGGCGGCGACGAAGCCGAGCCATGGATGGCTGCCCTCGAAGGATTTGGCGAGCGCGAAGACAAGGATGCACAGGCCAAGCGCCGCGGCGGCGGTGAACTTGGTCCGCCGCAATGCCGAGAGCTTTGCCTGCGCATCGGCGTCGAATCGAACCGGCGTGAGGGCCGGAGCTGACTGTGACATGGAAAGGCCGTTTCCTGTTTGCACCCGCATCTATCTAGGACTTGCGCATGCGAAACGCTCGCCCAAAGCGTGTGGGACATATCGGGTCGCCGATACGCGCCGGCATGCACAAAAAGTTGACACGATTATTCAGCTATGTGGCGGTGCAGTCTGGAATTGTTCCAAACTATGGGCCATATTCGGCCTAAGCTAATGTTTTCGCGAGGACTACCATGCGGCTCACGCGCCAGACCAACTATGCGATGCGCATCCTGATGTATTGTGCCGCGAACACCGACAGGCTGAGCCGCATCCCGGAGATCGCCGCCGCCTATTCCGTGTCGGAGCTGTTCCTGTTCAAGATCCTGCAGCCGCTGGTCGAGGCCGGCCTGGTCGAGACGGTGCGCGGCAGGAATGGTGGCGTCAGGCTCGGCCGCCCGGCCGAGCAGATCAGCCTGTTCGATGTCGTGCGTGTCACTGAGGAGAGCTTCGCCATGGCCGAATGCTTCGAGAACGACGCCGCCGAATGCCCGCTGGTCGACAGCTGCGCCTTGAATTCGGCGCTGCGCGAAGCGCTCAACGCCTTCTTTGCCGTGCTGTCCCGCTACACGATCGCCGACCTCGTCGCCGCGCGCCCGAGCGTGCGCCACCTGCTCGGCATCGACCTCCTGGAGCAGCGCGCTCCCGCCGCATGACCTAGGCCGCCGATTGCGGCAGCACGAACGGCATATTCGCGGCCGGCAGCGCACCGACCTTGAGGCGGCAGTCGAACACTTTTTCAATCAGCTCGTCGTTGAGCACGTCCGTTGGCGAGCCGGCGGCCGCCAGTTGGCCGCCATGCAGCACGAAAATGCGGTCGGCATACATGGCTGTTAGGTTGAGGTCGTGCAGGATCGCCACCACCGCGCCGCCGCGCCGGGCGAAGTCGCGGGCGATGTTCATGATGATGAGCTGGTGCTTGACGTCCAGGCTGGAGACCGGTTCGTCGAGGAACAGGTAGCGCGGTCTGCCCTCCAGCACCGGCGCCCAGACCTGGCAGAGCACGCGGGCAAGCTGCACCCGCTGCTGCTCGCCCCCGGAAAGCTCCTGATAGAAACGTCCGGCAGAACCCTCGAGATCGACGCGCGCCAGCGCCCGCTCGGGCAGGCGCGCATCTTCGCCGGGCAGCACGCCGGAACGGCCGCCGATCAGGCCGAGGCGCACGATCTCGCGCACGGTAAAGGGGAACGAGAGGGTCGTGGATTGGGGCAGCACCGCGCGCAGCGTCGCGGCCTCCACGGGCTTCATGGCGGACAGATCGCGGCCGTTGAGAGCGACCGTGCCGGAATGGGAAAGCTCGCACGTCAGCGCCTTGAGCAGCGTCGTCTTGCCCGAACCGTTCGGCCCGACGATGGCCGTCACTTCGCCCGGCCTCGCCGCGAAGTTGACATGCGAGACGATGCGCTTGCCGCCGATCGCTACCGAGATGTCGCGTGCTTCGATCATCGGCAGCTCACAAATCGACGATGCCGCGCTTGCGCAGCAGGATCCACAGGAAGAACGGCGCGCCGGCGACTGCCGTGACGATACCGATCGGCAGCTCGGCCGGAGCGACGATGGTGCGGGCGACCGCGTCGCCGAGCAGCAGCAGCGAGGCGCCGAGCAAGGCCGAGGCCGGCAGCAGGTAACGATTGTCCGGACCGATCGCGAGGCGCAGGAGATGCGGCACGATGATGCCGATGAAGCCGATGCCGCCGCCGACGGCGACCGACGCGCCGACCGCCGCCGACACTCCGACGATGGCAGTGTATTTCAGCCGCTGCACCGGAATGCCGAGATGGCCGGCGGTCGCCTCGCCGAGCGCCAGCGCGTTGAGGCCACGCGACAGGAACGGCATCGCGGCCAGCGCCAGCACGATCACCGGGCCGACGGTGCCGATCTTCGGCCATGTCGCGCCGGCGAGCGAGCCGAGCTGCCAGAAGGTCAGGTCGCGCAATTGCCTATCGTCGGCCATGAAGATCAGGATGCCGGTGAGTGCCATCGCAAGGGCGCCGATCGCGAGACCGGCGAGCAGCATCGTGGCGACCGAGGTCCGGCCCTGGCGCGTTGCGATGGCATAAAGCAGCAAGGTCACCGAAAGGCCGCCGAAGAATGCCGCGAGCGGCAAGGCGAGCGTGCCGAGAGCCAAGGTGGCAGGGGCAAGCCAGGTCGTGCCAAGAACGATGATCGCCACCGCGCCGAGGCTCGATCCGGCGGAGACGCCGATCAGGCCCGGATCGGCAAGCGGATTGCGGAACAATCCCTGCATCACCGCGCCGGAGACGGCGAGAGCCGCGCCGATCAGCACGCCGAGCAGGACGCGCGGCATGCGGACGTCATAGACGATCAGCTGGTCGCGGGCCGCGAGCGCCGCATCGGCCGGCACGGCTCCGGTGAGCCAGTCGCGGATGACACGAACGGCGGACGCGTCGGAGGCGCCTGAGGTCAGCGACAGGAACATGGACAGTGCGAGCGCCAGCGACAAAAGCAGGATAACGATCCTTGCCCGAGCCGAGCGGTCGCCTTCGGCTGCCGTCACCCTGCCCGCCGCGCCGGCGATCGACTGTTCGGCCATGACTGTTCAGTCCGCGACCTGATTGCCGTAAAGCGAGACGGCAAGGTCGTGGATGGCCTCGGCCGTGCGCGGCCCGAAGCCGAGCAGATAGCCGCCGTCCATGCTGATCACCTTGCGGGCGGCACCCGCGGGTGTCGAGGCGATCGAGGGATTTGCGAACAGTTCGTCTTCCGAAATCGGCGGCCCTGCGTTCTTCATCGTCAGGATCACGTCCGGCCTGGCGGTAACGATCGCCTCGTCGGACATCTGCTTGTAGCCGGAGAAGCCTTCGACCGCGTTGACCGCGCCGGCCAGCTTGATGATACCGTCGCCGGCGGTGTTGCTGCCAGCGGCCAGGATCTTGCCGCCCTGCGTCGACAGCACGAACAGGATGCGCTTGCGCTCCTTGATCGAAGCCGTCCGCTTCTCGACCGACTTCAGCTTCGCGTCCATCTCGGCGGCCAGCGTCTCGGCCTTGGCATCGACGCCGAGCGCCTTGCCGACGGCGCGGATCTTTTCGAGGATGCCTTCACGACTGTAGTGTTCCGGCACTTCGATGAAGGGCACGCTCGACTTCTTCAGCACATCGACCGCTTCCTTCGGGCCACTGCCATGCAGCGCGAGGATTCCAGTCGGGTTGACCGACAGCACCCCCTCCGGCGACAGCGCACGCATGTAGCCCACATCGGGCAGCTCGAGCGCGGCTCGCGGGAAATTGCTGGTCGAATCGCGGGCGACGAGATGCCCCTCTTCGCCAAGCGCGTAGACGATCTCGGTGATGGAGCCGCCGATGGAGGCGATTCGCGAGGTGTCTGAAAAGACGAGCTTACCGTCATCGGCTTTCGCAGGCAGAACGGCGAAGGCAAGCAGAGCGCCGAGCAACGGCGCCAGCGCCGGGCGGAAACTGAAAACAACACGCATCGGGTCTTGCCTTATGCAGCGGTCGGGCTGGGGATGCGGGGCAGGTTCTCGGCGAGGAAGCGCCAGTCTTCGCGCTCGCCCTCGCCCTCGTGGCGCTTGCCGAAGAACTGGATGATCATGCTGCCGTTTGCGTCATAGGCCTCGAGCGAGGTGACATGGCCGTCCTTGGTCGGCTTGCGCACCGCCCAGACCTCATGCATGTGGTCGGTCCTCAGATGCAGGTGGAAGGTCTCGTCGAGCACGTTGATCCACGGCCCCATCGGCTTGACTGACTTGATCGGACCGGAATGGATCTGGATGCAGCCGCGATTTCCCACGAAGCACATGATCGGCATCTCGCCTTCCGCGGCGTGGTGGAACATGGCGTTGACGGCATCGTTGTCGAGCAGCCAGGCATAGTCCTGGCCGACCATGCGCACCGCCTCGCGGCGGCTGAGCTTCAGCGTCTTCAGCATGCCGAAGAACTGATGCACGTCGGTCATCCGGCTCCAGCGATCGCGCAGATCGTCGATGCTGGCAACCGCGCCCTGGTTTTCGTCCTTGCCTTCCGACACGCTTGAGCCGATCGCGACCGCTGGTTCCTGGTTCGACGATTCAAGGCTCGCCACCAGCTTCTGGTAGGCATAGAGGTTCGAGGCCGGTCTCAGATGCACCTTGTGCACGGCCTCGCCGGTCGCGTCGAAGAACTGCAGGCTGCGGCGGATCTCACCCCCGTCACGCTTCTCGACCGCAAAGCCATGCGCCCACGCTTTCGGGAAGATCCGCAGGTCGATGTTTTCGCCGAGCACCATGGCATTGTGGTTGCCGGTGACGATCTTGTCGTAGACGCCGATCTTCTCGTGAACGGCGCTTTCGTTGCGGGTGAGCGCCATCACCTCGCCGACCGCGTCGAGGCCGGTCAGCAGGTCGTTGACGCGCGGCTCGATGCGAACGGCGCCATGGCCGCAATGCGCCGCGACCAGTTCCGCTTCCGAAATGCGGAGTTGAGCCGCGAGATCGCGCTCGCGCATCTTCGGATTGTCTTCCCGCGCCCGCCGGATCTCGTCCGGCGACGGCTTCACGCGCTGATCCATGTCGTCCACCTGTAATGCTTGATGCCTATTCGCCTGCCGGTGGCCGGTCACTTGTTGAGGATCAGCTTGCCCTGGCGGGTGATCTTCAGGCGGTAGAGAGCGCCGTGATGCTCGATGCCGATCTCGTGCTCGCCCTGGAAAAGCGTGTTGCTGGAGAGCGTGCGCACCGCCATCGGCACCCGGTCGTAGCGCATCTGCGTGTCGTCTGAACGGCGGACGCGATAGCGAAAGTCGTTGGGATTGTGCGTGTTCATCGGTCGGTCCTTCTGCTGTGCCGGCCACCTGGCCAAGCGCTCCGTAAATTGCCGATTCAATTCTTGACTCGAATAGTCATGTTTACTAGTCAGTGCATTACCGGACTAAATGAGTCAACATTTAAGACGCCGGACGTGATCAAAAATGCGAGCGAGCCCCGCGCCAGCCAGCATCGAGCCTGAAAAACTGGAGTTGGGGCATGGGGTTGGCGAATTGGGGACGACCGAGTCAGAGGGACCGGTCGATGGCGAAGGGAATGGCCGCGTTACTGGCCGGCGCGGCGGCAATCGCGCTCTGCATGCCGACGGCCAAAGCGCAACAGGGCACTCAGCCGGCGGCAGAACAGCAAACGGATCAACCGAAGAAGACTGACGAGAAGCCTGCAGGCGACTCGACGCTGCTCGACAAGATCCTGGTCATCAGCCGCACCGGCGAGACGGCGATCCAGTCGCTGGCCTCGGCCAGCCATGTCGATAGGGAGCAGCTTGAGCGCCGCATGGCGACCACGCCGAACGAGATGCTGCTTGGCGTTCCCGGCGTCACCGTGCAGGCCGACGCGCGGCGCGTCAGCTCCAGCATCAACATCCGCGGCCTGCAGGATTTCGGCCGCGTCGCGGTGATCGTCGACGGCGCCAGGCAGGATTTCCAGCGTTCCGACCACGGCACGCAATCGACCTTCTATGTCGACCCGGAGCTCATCAAATCGGTCGACGTGATCCGCGGCCCGGTCGCCAACACCTATGGCTCCGGCGCCATCGGCGGCGTCGTCTTCTTCGATACCAAGGACGCCGGGGATTTCCTCAAGCCAGAGGAAAGCTGGGCCGCTTCCGTCACCGGGCGCTATGAAAGCAACGGCAAGGGCTGGACCACCAGCGCCAGCGGCGCCTACCGCTTCAACGAGAACTGGGACGCGCTGGGCAACATCGTCTACCGCGACTACGGCGACTACAAAAACGGCGGCGGCGACACCGTTGCCGGCACCGGCTTCGACGTGCTGAGCGGCCTGCTCAAGACCACCATCCGTCCAAGCGAAAACAGCGAATTGAAGCTGGGCTGGGTCGGATCGAGCGACGGCTGGACGGAGACGAGCGGCGGCGTCCCAGCGAACGACGTCGACCTCAAGTCGAACACCTTCACCGCCCGCTACAACATCACCGACGACGCCAAGAGTTGGCTCGATCTCCACATCAACGCCTCCTACAACAAGACAGCTCTCGATCTGACGACGCTCGTTCCGCAGAACCGGTTCGATCCGGTCACCGGCCTTCCCGTGGTACTGCCGGCCGGTTCGCTGTCGACCTTCGACGTCGGCACGACCGGCATCGATATCTGGAATACCTCGCGCTTCGAGACCGCAGGCGTCGCGCATGAGCTGACCTATGGCGGCGATTGGGTCGGCGACGACGTCGAGACGGGCGGCACGGCCGGCGGCGACAGCTTCTACACGCCGTCAGGCAAGCGCAACGTTTCGGGCGCCTATGTCCAGGACAAGCTGACCTGGGAATGGCTCGAGGTCATCACCGGCCTGCGCTACGACAGCTATAGCCTGAAGGACTCGGATCATAAAACATCCGGCGACCGGCTGTCGCCGCGTATCACCGTCGGCGTCTCGCCCTTCGAAAGCGCCGGCCTCGCCGGCCTGCAGTTCTATGGCACCTATGCGGAAGGCTACCGCTCGCCCTCGCTGACGGAGACGCTGATCAGCGGCAACCATCCGGCGGGCGTCACCTTCCCGTTCTTGCCCAACCCCAATCTCAAGCCTGAAACCGGCAAGACTGTCGAGTTCGGGGTCAACTACAAGCAGAACGACATTTTCGAAGGCGGCGACGCTCTGCGGCTCAAAGCCGCCTACTTCAACAACAATGTCGAAGACTATATCGACGGCGTCACGCTCTCTGCCTTCGACCCCACCAGCGGCTGCCCGTTCGGCCCGGGCATCCCGATCTGCTTCCAGTACCAGAATTTCGCCAAGGCCAAGATCAACGGTTTCGAATTGGAAAGCGTCTACGACGCCGGCTGGGGCTACGCCGGGCTTTCGGCCTCCATCATCAATGGCCACACCGTCTCTTATGAAGGCGAGCGGGCCGACCTCGCCACCATCCCCTCTTCCCAGGTGACGGCGCAGCTTGGCTTGCGCTTCCTCGAAGACAAGCTGACGGTTGGCGGCGAAGTGCAATACAACGGCAAGCCCAAGGGCAATCCGGTGGCCAAGGACTATACGCTGGTCAACGCCTTCGCCAGCTACCAGGCGACGGACAACCTCAAGGTCGACCTCCGCGCTGACAACCTGTTCGACGTCAAATACACCAACCCGCTCAACGGAAGCACGACCGCGGTCCTCTACGAACCCGGCGTCACGCTGAAATTGGCGGCAACCATGCGCTTCGGAGGCTGAGGATCATGAACTTGACGACATCGCTTCGTCTCCTGACCTCGGCGCTGGCGATGTCGCTCGGCCCGGCGCCGGCGTGGGCTCAATCCGCGCCGGCCCCGACCCTAAACCTCGACCTCAACGCGGCGCAGCCTTCCGACAAGGGTTGTAGGCTGACCTTCGTTGTCAACAACGCGCTCGGCGCCGACCTGTCGAAAGCGGCGTTCGAGATCGCCCTGTTCAACGAGGCCGGCGTCGTTGATCGCCTCACCGTGCTCGACTTCAAGGACCTGCAGGCCGGCAAGACGAAGGTCACGCGCTTCGACCTCTCCGGCGCCGATTGCGGAAGGATCGACCGCGTGCTGATCAACAGCGCGACGGAATGCGCCGGAACCGGCGTCGAGCCTGCTACGTGCATGCGCGGGCTGAAGACCTCAACCAAGACCGGAATCGCATTCGGGGTCTAGAGATGGGATTGCATAGGGCTCTCCGGCGAGATGCCATGGTGTGGCCTGCCACCGGTCCGGCGCGATGGCCGGCAACCGATCTTGATTTGACAAGTCCCTATCGCGCGCGGCAGGTCTCGGCGCCAGATATGCAGGACATCGATCACCCCTCCGACGCAGGCAGCGAATTGGCGGTCACGCCGGCCGAGCAGGTTGTGCAGCCGCGGCAAACGGCCGGGCGGCGCAAATGGCCGGTGGCCATCATCGCCTCCGGCCTGCTCCATGGCGCCGCGGCGGCGGCGTTTCTGATCGCGCCCGCCGGAACGTTCGACTCCCTGGACGCGATCCAGGCCGAGGGCACTGACCAGTCAGGCGCCGACGCCCAGGGCAGCGCCTTGAATGACGCCGCGTCCGGCGCGCTGGATGTAACCTTGGTGCCGGATCCGCAGCCGGTGAAACCGCGGACCGTCGAGCCGACTCCGCCAGCCGAAGCGCTGCAATCGGCAAGCGAACCGGTGACGCCCCAGCCCAAGGCAGAAACCGCTAAAGAGCCGACCCCCACGCCGGATATCCTGGCGGCCGCCGCACTGCGCCAAGACGATCAGAGTGTTCCCGCGGACAGCGAGCCGACGGCCGCGATCGAACCTCAAAGCGCCGAAGCGGGCCCTGCCGAGCCCGAGCAGCCGCCGGTCCCGGCCGCCGTGCCGAACGCACCAGCCGGATCGGCAGGGTCAGGCCAACCCGTTGAAACGCGCGGCACGGAAACAGCGGATGGCGATGCGCGCGATGCGCCGGTCATCGCCAGCAAGGGCAAGATAAAGGCGGCTGCCGGCAGTGCCCTGGAATCCCGCTACAGCGGCGAAATTCAAAAGAAGCTTGCCCGTGCCAACCGTCGCGTTTCGAAATCGGTCCAGGCCAAGGCTCGCAACAATGCCAGGGTGGTTTTCATCGTCGCAGCGGACGGGAGCATCAGCGACTTGCAGCTCGCCGAAAGCTCAGGATCTCCCGAGCTCGATGAATTCGCCCTGACGCTGGTGCGCAAGCAAGCCCCCTTTCCTCCCATTCCACCCGAGACCGGAAGGTCAAGTTGGCTGTTCAAAGCGCGGATCGGCCCCTTTTAAGGCCACCGCTGAAGCCGTCTTAACCGTCAGGATTCATCCATTTCGAAAGGAAAAACCAATGTACATCGCCATGAACCGCTTCAAGGTCCAGAACGGCTCGGAGGAAGCCTTCGAAGATGTCTGGAAGAACCGCGATTCCAGCCTCTCCGACATGAAGGGCTTCAGGGAATTCCATCTGCTGCGCGGCGCGGTCAACGAGACCGAGGGCTACACGCTGTTTGCCTCGCACACCGTCTGGGCCAGCCAGGACGATTTTGTCGCCTGGACGAAGTCGGAGAATTTCCGCGCCGCCCACCGCAACGCCGGCACCTCGGAGGTGCACTATCTCGGCCACCCTCAGTTCGAGGGTTTTTCGGTCGTCGAGGGCGCCTGACTTCTAGCGCGCAAACCCAATCTCCGCCGACGGTGAGGGTGTGTTGAGATCCAGGTCGGGCCGAGCCGAGAATGGTGGTTTCCGGAAGCGAGGAAGCCGCCGTTCGCACGCCGGCATAATCTGAATATCAATACACCCTAGGCCGCTGCCAGCAGGCTGGCATTGCCGCCAGCCGCCGTCGTGTCGACGCAGACAGCGCGCTCATGCGCGTAGGCCGCCGGGTTGAGCACCTCGCTGACCAGCGGCACGATCGGCCCGGCGCGCTCGGCGATCACCCTGCGCACGATGCGCGCCGCTTCCGGCGTGCCGGAGAAGGCGACGACGTCGACCTTCAGCGCCCGCGCCTCGACCGGATCCGGACGGCCGTCGATTGCAGCAAGCGGCAGTCCCTTGCCGGTCAGCGCCGACAGCACCGCCGGCGCGCCAGGCGCCACCGCCAGCACCGCGTTGCCGGCGGCCAAAGCCTGGATCGTCTGGGAAAGCAGCGTCTCGGCGTCCGGCCCGAGGCAGAGCACCCGGCCGCGCGGCGCCAGCGACAGCGTGTTGGCTTCGCCCGTCGGGCCCGGCAGGTCGACCTGGCCGAAATCGAGGCTAGCCGCTGCCGCGATCGCAGCGGCGCCCTTGCCGCGCAGATGCTTTCTCAGGATCGCCACCCGATCCGGCCGGGTCGACCAGCCGCCCAGCGTCGGATCCGGCAGGTTGTCTGCGAGCTCGGTCGCCGTCACCTTGTGGCCTTCGCCAACTTCCGTGCCGGCCTCCGGTCCCTTGCGGAAGCGGCGCAGATAATGCGGCCCGCCGGCCTTCGGCCCGGTGCCCGACAGCCCTTCGCCACCGAAAGGCTGCGAGCCGACGACGGCGCCGATCTGGTTGCGGTTGACATAGATGTTGCCGGCATGAATGCCGTCGACGAAATGCTGCACGCGGCCCTCGATGCGGGTATGCAGGCCGAAGGTCAGGCCGTAGCCCTTGCGGTTGATGGCGGCGATCACCGCATCGATATCGTCGGCGTCGAAAGTCGCGACATGCAGCACCGGGCCGAACACCTCGCGCTCCATCTCCTCGATGCCTTTGACCCGGAAGACGTGCGGCGCGACGAAGCGTCCGTTCTTCGGCGCTTCCAGCTTGGCGATCAGCCGGCCCTCCAGCCCCTTCTTCGAGCAATAGTCGCTGATCGAGGCCTGCGCCTCTTCATCGATGACCGGGCCGACATCGGTCGAGATAAGCCAGGGATTGCCGACATTGAGGGCCTCCATCGCGCCCTTCAGCATTTCCAGCATCTTCTTCTCGACGTCCTTCTGGACATAGAGCACGCGCAGCGCCGAGCAGCGCTGGCCGGCGCTCTGGAAGGCGGAAGCGAGGATGTCGCGCACCGCCTGCTCGGGCAGCGCGGTGGAATCGACGATCATGGCGTTGAGTCCGCCGGTCTCGGCGATCAGCATGGCGTCGGGCGCCGCGGTCTCGGCCAGTTGCTTCTCGATCAGCTTGGCGACCTCGGTCGAGCCGGTGAAGCAGACACCGGCGATGCGCGGATCAGCGGTGAGCGGCGCACCGACCGACGGCCCGTCGCCCGGCAGAAGCTGGATGACATCCTCCGGCACACCGGCCTCGCGCAGCATCTCGACGGCACGGAAAGCAATCAGCGGCGTCTGTTCGGCGGGCTTCGCGATCACCGAATTGCCGGTGACCAGCGCCGCGGCGATCTGGCCGGTGAAGATCGCCAGCGGGAAATTCCAGGGCGAGATGCAGACGATCGCGCCGCGCGCTTGCGTACCCGCTTCGGCATTCGCCGCCTCGGCAGCGTAATAGCGCAGAAAGTCGACCGCCTCGCGCACCTCGGCGACGCCGTCGGCCAGCGACTTGCCGGCCTCGCGGGTGGCCAAAGCGAAGAATTCGGCCGCATTGGCCTCGTAAAGATCGGCGGCGCGGTTGAGGATCGCGGCGCGCTCGGCAACCGGGCGCTTCGCCCAGGCCGGTTGCGCATCGGCGGCGATGCGCACGGCGGTCGCGACCTGCTTGGCCGCCGCCTCATGCACCGTGCCGACAATCTCGTCGGGCTTTGCCGGATTGACGATCTGGCGCTGCTTGCCGTAGCCGGCGGCGCGCGTGATCGGCTTGGCATGCCAGCGGTCCGCTCCGGCAAACTCCGCCCTTGCCCTGTCAATGGCTGCGAGCGTCACCGGATCGGTGATGTCGAACCCCTTGGAGTTGCACCGGTTGGCGCCGAAGATCGCGGCAGGACGCGCGATCGCTGGATTGGCTGCCGGACCTTGGCTTTCCACCGTCGCCAGCGGATCGCGAGCGATCTCCTCCGGCTCGACCTCCTCGTCGGTCAGCTGGTGGACGAAGGAGGAGTTGGCGCCGTTTTCCAGGAGCCGCCGCACCAGATAGGCGAGCAGATCGGAATGGGCACCGACCGGAGCGTAGATGCGGCAGCGCGTCCGTTCAGACTTGCGCACCGTCTCGTGCAGGGATTCGCCCATTCCGTGCAGGCGCTGGAACTCGAAGGAATCGCGGTCCTTTGCCATCGACAGGATGGCGGCGACCGTATGCGCGTTATGCGTGGCGAATTGCGGATAGATGCGATCGGTCATCGACAGCAGCTTTCGCGCACAGGCGAGATAGGAGACGTCGGTGTTGGTCTTGCGGGTGAAGACCGGATAACCGGGCAACCCAAGCGTCTGCGCCCGCTTGATCTCGGTGTCCCAATAGGCGCCTTTCACCAGCCGCACCATGATGTTGCGGTCGTATTTCTTCGCAAGCGCATAGAGCCAGTCGATGACGAAGGCCGCGCGCGGGCCATAGGTCTGGACGACGACGCCAAAACCGTCCCACCCAGCGAGCTCCGGCTCGGCCAGCACGCGCTCGATGACGCCGAGCGACAGATCGAGCCGGTCTGCCTCCTCGGCATCGATGTTGAGCCCCATGCGCGAATGCCGCGCGGCGAGCGAAAGCGACAGAAGCCGCTCGGCCATCACCGGCAGCATCCTTTCCTTCTGGGCTACCTCGTAGCGCGGATGAAGCGCCGAGAGCTTGACCGAAATGCCGTGATTGTAGCGAATGTCGGGTCCGTTCGAGCCGGAATCCAGCGCCGAAATCGCATCCGCATAGGCCCGGTGGTAGCGCAGCGCATCGGCTTCGGTGCGAGCCGCCTCGCCCAGCATGTCGAAGGAATAAAGATAGCCTTTCTGCGTCATCGGCCGGCCGCGCTTTACCGCCTCGGCAATGGTGCGGCCGAGCACGAACTGCTCGCCCATTTCGCGCATCGCCGCCGCCACCGCCTTGCGGATGACCGGCTCGCCGAGCCGTCTCACCATGGCGCGCAGCGTGCCTTCGATGCCGCCCTCGCCTTCGTCGAGCACGCGGCCGGTCAGCATCAGCGCCCAGGTCGAGGCGTTGACGAAGATTGAGCTCGAGCTGCCCGAATGCGCCGACCAGTCATGCGGCGCGATCTTGTCGGCGATGAGATCGTCCATCGTCTCGGCATCGGGCACGCGCAACAGCGCCTCGGCCAGACACATGAGCGCCACGCCCTCCTTGGTCGAAAGGCCATAGGCCGAGAGAAAGACCTCCATCAGCCGAGGGTCGGTCGAACCGCGCACCGCGCGCACCAGATCGGCGGCGCGGGCCGAAATCGCCTTGCGCTCCTCTGCCGAAAGCCCGGCCGCCGCGGAGAGGCGCTTCACGGCCTCGTCTTCGTCGGGCAGGTAATTGGCGCGGATCTGCTGGCGGATGGCATCGAGCGGCATGTCGGGTCCATGAAAGCAAGCGTTGGGGAGCGGTCTGGCGGTCACCGGACCGATTGGCGCAAGCTAGCACAGCTGCGAATTTCAGTCGGTCCAAAGAAATCGACAAGATAGTCCGAACGATCTATCATATAGGCCAAACCCTCGTCATTTCGACCGCCATTTCGATGACTGAAGACCAATTGGACCGCATCGACCGCAACATCCTGTCCGCGCTCGGGCGTGACGGCAGGCTTTCCATGTCCGAGCTGGCTTTGAAGGTCGGCCTGTCGAAGACGCCGGTGCAGGCGCGCGTGAAGCGGCTGGAGAAGGACGGCTATATAAGGGGCTATCGCGCCATCATCGACCGCGAACGCATGGGCGAAGGCCATGTCGCCTTCGTGCAGGTGAAGCTTTCCGACACGCGCTCTGCCGCGCTCGACGCCTTCAACCGCGCTGTGCAAGGCGTGCCGGAGATCGAGCAATGCCACATGATGGCGTCGAGCTTCGACTATCTCCTGAAAGTCCGCACCACCGACATTGCCGCCTATCGCCGCGTGCTCGGCGAGCGCATCTCCGCCCTCCCCCACGTGGCGCAGACGTCTACCTTCGTGGCGATGGAAACGGTCAAGGATCGCTAGTTACTCGGCCAGTGTCTTGAGAAACGCCACCAGCGCCGACCGCTCGCGGTCCGACAGATTGAGCGGGTGGACTTCCGAAACGCCTTCGTCGCTGGGCGCTGCCTTCGAATAATGCGCCACCACTTCATCGAGAGAGGAAAACTGCCCCGCATGCATGTAGGGTGCACGCGAGGCAGCTCCGCGCAGCGAGGGCGTCTTGTAGGCGCGCACAAGCTGCTCGCCATCCTTCACCATGAAGCGCAACTCACGGCAGGCGCCGGCGTCGCCGTCGCGGAACTTGCCGAAGCAGTTGAACGGATCGGCCTCGACTTGAGCCACCGCATCGACCCGGCCACGGTCCGGCGGCAGGTCCTTCACTGGCGGCACGCCGGTGTTGTGGAAAGAATTGTCGGTAAAGCGTGGCCCGTTGTGGCAGGTCACGCAATTGGCTTTACCGATGAACAGCTTCAGCCCAAGGATCTCTTCCGGCGAGAACGCCGCGTCACTCTCAGGCTTGGCGCCGGTCGCAAGATCGATGGCGAAGCGGTCGAAGCGCGTCTGCGGCGGATCGATCGACTGCTCGAAGGCGGCGATCGCCTTGCCGATATTGGCGAAGACTCGGTTGACGTCCTCTTGCTCGCTGGCCGGCATGGCGTTCCACGCCGCCTTCTCGGCCTCTGTGCCGAGCGGGCTGGCATCGGCTGGAACGGCGGAGAGATCGGGCAGTGGTCCGAAGATGCGCTCGTAGCGCTCGCCGAACCGGTTCTTGATGTAGTGCGCGAAGGCGGCGCGATTGCCGGCCTGCTCCAGCGGATTTTCGAGCGGCGTCAGCGCCTGCGCCCAAAGGCTGTCGCGGCGACCGTCCCAGAAGAACCACGGATCGCGCGCCACGCCGGCCAGCGGCATGGTGCGCCGGTTGGTGCGGCCGACGCCGACGGCCTGCGGCAGGTCGTCCTGGAACTGACGGTCGATCTTGTGGCAGGTCGAGCAGGAAACCGTGCCATCGCGGCTCATGCCGACATCGAAGAACAGCGTCGATCCGAGCGCCGCCGCGGCCGGCAAGTCGGCATACCGGTTCGTGGTGTCGGCTTTGAGCGCCGGCAGCGTGTTCAGCGCCAGCGAGGCGATTGTCTTCTTCTCGGCGTCGCTGAACTCGGGCTTGCCGCAGCCGCTAAGCAAGCTGAGCGCGACCAGAACCGCGATGCTTGCGACACGGGCGAGACGCCTCATCGCCCGCTCACAACACGATGTTGAAGACGACGGAATCGGAACCCGCCGCCGCCGAGATGGCGAAGCGCAGCTGCCACCAGCCGCTCATGGTGAATTTCACGCCGTCTATCCTGTAGCGCCCCTCGCCCAGATAGTCGGTCGCCTGCGGGCTGGTCGGCAGGCCGTGATTGTGCTGCGGCATGCCGCCGGAAACTGTGATCGCGGCACCCTCCACCGGCGCGCCCGCGGCGGTTTTCAGCGTCAGCAGCCAGGACTGCAGCTCGCCGTGCCGGACGACGCCGCGCTCCGGCTCGAAGCTCGCCACAAACAGGCCGCTCGCCGTCTTCTTGGAACGCGACGTGTCGGGTCCCGGCGCCGACTGCGGCGCCGTCAGATAGACGACCGCCAGGATGCCGACCAAAAGGGCGGTCAGACCGAGGCCCGTAAGAATGTAACGCCATATCGATGCCAAACCGGTTCCTCTTCGGCTGATAACGTCACGGGCGGCTTGCCGCATCCCGCCCCGCCTGTGGGAAATCGCTTCTGGCGCAAAATTCGGCCCTAGCCAAGCATGGCGCTGCCGGCCGCAAAAAGCTACAGCAACAAACTCTTAGGAGGAAATCACCGCATGGCTGCCAACGGTATCGCCTCGATCGGCGAATGCATGCTCGAACTGTCGAGCCAGACAGGGCCGAACTGGCGCATGGGCTTTGCCGGCGACACCTTCAACACGCTGTGGGCATTGCATGCGCTGAGCCCGAACCGGCCGGCGACCTATGTCTCGGCCTTCGGCGACGATCCGTTCTCGCGCGATCAGATCGACTTCTTCGCCCAGAACGGCGTCGGCATCGGCAACAGCCCGGTCATTGCCGGCGCCAGGCCCGGGCTTTACGCCATCACGCTCACCGGAGCCGAGCGCGCCTTCACCTACTGGCGAAGCGACGCGGCGGCCCGCCAGCTCGCCTCCGATCCGGCCGCGCTGGCGAAAAGCCTTGAAAACCAGGCGCTTGTGTACTTTTCCGGTATCACCCTGGCAATTCTGGATGAGGCCGCGCGCAAGACCCTGCTTGCGACCGTTGCGGCGGCCCGCTCGGCCGGCTCGCTTGTCGCTTTCGATCCAAACTACCGCCCCAGGCTTTGGCGGAGCCGCGAGGCCGCGCAGGCAGCGATCCTGGAAGCGCTCGCGGTCGCCGACATCGCGCTGCCAACGTTTCCCGACGAGCAGATGCTGTTCGGCGACGAGGCGCCGCAGGCGACCGCAACGCGGCTCGGCCAGCTGGTCGGTGAGGTCGTCGTCAAGAACGGCGAGCAGCCGGCATTGATTGTTGCGAACGGCGCCTCGGAAACAGTCGACGCCGTGCATGTCGCCGCGCCCGTCGATACCACCGGCGCCGGTGATTCCTTCAACGGCGGCTATCTCGCCGCCCGGCTCGCCGGCCATGCGCCTGCCGATGCCGCTCGGCGCGCGCATCGCGTGGCCGCCGCCGTCGTGCAGGTGCGCGGCGCCTTGGCTCCGTTCGAGACGCTTAGAGCTGCTTTCGACGGCTAAGTCAGGGGAGCCGGAACCGGTATTCCGTAACCTGATGATAGATTTGCCCAGGCCACAGCGTGGCTTGCGGGAAATAAGGCCGGTTCGGCGCGTCCGGCCAGGCCTGCGCTTCGAGGCAAAAGCCGGAGAACGGCTTGTAATGCCGGCCATCCAGCCCGGGCGAAGACGGCGCGACATACTGGCCGATATAGAGCTGCAGGCCGGGTTCGGTGGTCCAGATTTCCATCTCGACGCCCGAATTGGCCCCTTGCACCCAGGCGGCCTGGTGAAGCGGTCCGCGGCTGGAGGCGAGGCAGAAATTCACGTCGTAGGGGAGTTGCTCGCCTTCCGTCTCCATGCGCAGCGGCCGCGCCTGACGGAAATCATAGGGCGTGCCGTCGACCGGCTTCACCGCCCCGGTCGGGATCATCTCGCCATCGACCGGTGTGTAGGCGCCTGCGTTGAGCATAAGCCGGTGGTCGAGGATGTCGCCCGCGCCGCCGTCCTCAAGGTTGAAGTAGGAGTGCTGCGCCAGGTTGCAGAGTGTCGGCTCCTCGCAGGTCGCGGTCAATTCCATGCTGAGCGTGCCGGGGATCTTCAGCCGGTAGGTGCAGGTGACGTCCAGCGCCCCTGGAAAGCCCATCGTGCCGTCCGGATCGTGCAGCGTCAGCGTCACGAAATCGCGTCCGTGCAGCGAAACGGTCCATGGCCGGTGGAAATAGCCTTCCGAGCCGCCGTGCAGCGTGTGCTTGTCGAGGAAGTTGCGCTCCGTCTGGTAGCGCTTGCCGGCGATGGTGAAACGGCCGTCGCGAATGCGGTTGGCGAAGCGGCCGACGACGGTGCCGAAATAGGCGCGATCGGTCTCATAGGGCTCGAACCGGTCGTAGCCCAGCACCAGCGGCGCGTCGTGGCCGGTGAGCCTGAGATCCTGGACGATCGCGCCGAGCCCGATGATGTTGGCGGTCAGCCCACCGCCGCGGATGGTGAAACGGCGAACCGGCTCGCCCGCCTGTGTGGTGCCGAAGACCTCGCCGTCCTTCATCGTTGTGCCCGAAACGTCAGTTGATCAATGGACTTCGGCCGGCTGTCCCAACTCCGGCAAGGGCAGGCTAAACGCCTGCCCTGCTCCCATGGATGGTGGTCAGAGGCCGAGGCCGCCGATGCAGACATATTTGGTGTCGAGATAGTCCTCGATGCCCTGATGTCCTCCTTCCTTGCCGAGGCCGGATTCCTTGACGCCGCCGAACGGCGCCTCGGGCGTGGTGATCAGGCCTTCATTGACGCCGACCATGCCGTATTTCAGCCCTTCCATGACGCGGAAGGCGCGGCCGAGATCGCCGGTGTAGAAATAGCAGGCAAGGCCGAATTCGGTGTCGTTGGCGAGCGCGATCGCCTCTTCCTCGGTGTCGAACTTGAACACCGGAGCGACCGGGCCGAAGATCTCCTCCTTCATGAAGCGCATCTTCGGCGTCGCATCGGCGATCACCGTCGGCTGGAAGAACGAGCCGCCGAGCGCGTGGCGCTTGCCGCCGGCCACAACCTTGCCGCCCTTCGACGTCGCGTCGGCGATCAGCTCCTCAACCTTCTCGACCGCCTTGTCGTCGATCAGCGGTCCCTGCTGCACGCCCTCTTCGAGGCCGGACCCGACCTTCAGATTGTTGCTGGCGACGACCAGCTTGTCGACGAACTTGTCATAGACGCCGGCCTGCACGAGGAAGCGGTTGGTGCAGACGCAGGTCTGGCCCGAATTTCGGTACTTGGCGGTGATGGCGCCGGCCACGGCGCGGTCGATGTCGGCGTCGTCGAAGACGATGAACGGCGCATTGCCGCCGAGTTCCATCGACACTTTCTTGACCGTCACCGACGACTTCTGGATGAGAAGTTTGCCGATTTCGGTCGAGCCGGTGAAGGTGATCTTCTTGACTAGCGGGTTGGCGCAGATCTCGTCGCCGATCTCGGCGGCCGAACCGGTCAGGATGTTGATGACGCCCTTGGGGAAGCCGACTTCCTCGGCAAGCGCGCCCCAGGCGAGGCCCGAATAAGGCGTCTGCGAGGCTGGCTTGACCACGGCGGTGCAGCCGGCGGCCAGCGCCGGCCCGAGCTTGCGGGCGAGCATCGAGGACGGGAAATTCCACGGCGTGATGGCGGCGATGACGCCGACGGGCTCCTTGGTCACCAGGATGCGGCGGTCGCCCCAGGGCGACGGCACGATGTCGCCATAAGTCCGGCGGCCCTCCTCGGCGAACCAAAGGATGTAGGCGGCGGCCGAGCCGATCTCGCCCTTCGATTCAAACAGCGACTTGCCCTGCTCGATGGTCAACAGCTCGGCGAGCACGTCCTGATTGTCCATCATGGCGTCGTGCAGCTTGCGCAAGAGCTTCGAGCGCTCGAGCGCGGTGGTCTTGCGCCAGCTCTTGAATGCTTCCTCTGCGGCCTCGATGGCGCGGCGCGTCTCGGCCTTGCCGGCCTTCGGCACGGTGCCGATCTTCAAGCCCGTGGCGGGGTTGTTGACGTCGACCGTCTGGCCGCTGTCGGCCTGCACCCACTCGCCGTTGATGAGATTGGCCTGGCGCATGAAATGACTGGTTTTCTGAAGCATGGTCTGGCCTCCGTTCGGCGCGCTGATCGGCCGTTTTTCTGGATATTCGATGGGCGTGCAAGGCCGCACGCTGGCGCATTGCTCTTACCTAGGGAAAGCCCGGCAAGCAATCACAAGATGGCATATAGGGGTTAGGCCAGCAAAGGCGAGCAGCAAGTCACCGGAAGGGTGTGCCGAGGTTCAGGTCAGGCCCGCATTACCTGAACACCGCCATACCTAGCCAAATACGTGCAGGACCACCGTCAGCCAGAACGACGTGGTCAGCACCGCGCTTGCCGTGGCGATCGTCATCTGGTTCGACGCCAGCGCCTGGCCGGTGTTGAACTGGACGGCGATGAGATAGGAGTTGATGCCGGAAGGCAGCGCCGCCGCCACCACGGCCACCTTTGCCGTCAGCGGCGGCAGGCCGAGCAACCAGACGAGAAGAAGGACAAGCGCCGGCATCAGGAAGAGCTTGAGCACCGAGAGCGCCAGAGCCGGCCGGACGTTGCCGGAAATGCCGAAGCGGCACAGGCTGAGGCCCATCGCAAACAGCGCCACCGGTCCCGCCGTAGCGGCGAGGGCGTCGACCAGTCGCCCGATCAGCGCCGGCAGCGGCGCGCCGGTCAAGCGCCAGGCAAGCCCCGCCAGGATGCCGACGATCAGCGGATTGAAGAACAGCCGCCTCAGAAAATTCCGGATGACGCGCAGCGGGTGCACCGGTTCGCCGCCGCCACGGCCGAACATCTCGAACAGCACGATCGAGGCCATCATCATCACCGGCAGGTGGATGGAGACGAGCAGCGACAGGACCTCGAAGCCGCTCGGGCCGAAAACGCCGAGGATGAAAGGCGCCCCGAGCAGCACGACATTGGAATAGGCCGAGGAAACGCCGCCGACGATTCCGGCGCGGGCATCCCGGCCGAAGATGCGCGTCGTCACCAGATGGCCGGCGGCCCAGGTGACGGCGACCGCCGCGAAATAGGCGCCCCACAGCGACCACGGCGCCACGCCGTGGAAATCGGACTTCACCATGGTCTGGAAGAGCAGCAGCGGCATCGCCACGTTGACGGCGAATTCGGATATGCCCTCTCCGCTTGCCGGCTTCAGATAGCCGGTGAACCCGGCGAGATAGCCGAGCGCGACGAGACTGAAGACGAAGAGGACGGTTGCAACAAGCGGGGACATCTTTCCCGTGATAGGCGAGCCCCGACCGCGGTGCAATCGACCAGCCTAACCGCTCACCGACCATCCGACGGGTCCTCCGCTTGTTTTTCACCCAGCTTTGCGGTCCCTATATGCCTCTTGGCCCCGGCCTCCCCGGCCGCCACAAGGACTTCTCATGCTGCGACTCGCCCTGGCGCTTTTCCTGCTTGCCGTTCCGACCCTCGCCCACGCGACCGACGCGGGCTGGGCGCTGTTGCGCGACGGCGCCCATATCGTGCTGCTTCGCCACGCCTTCGTCACCGGAACCACCGACCCGGCGAATTTCGACATCGGCAATTGTGCCACTCAGCTCAACCTGTCGGAGCGCGGCAAGCAGCAGTCAAGTCGCATCGGCGCCCTCTTCGCGGCGCGCGCGGCGCCCATCGAGCGGGTCCTCTCCAGCCGCTACTGCCGCTGCCTCGACACCGCCCGCATCGCCTTCGAGGCGGAACCGGAACCCTTCGCGCCGCTCGACCTCCTGAAGGCCGATCCCGCCGGGAAGGCCGCACAGCTTGAGGCGACGCTGAAGGAAATCCGCGGCTATTCCGGTTCCGACAATCTGGTGCTGGTCACCCATCTGGAGAACATCGTGGCGCTGACCGGCGTCGCGCCGCGCGAAGGCGAAGCGGTGGTGGTCGAGCCGCAGGGCGACGGCCTAAGGGTGCTTGGCCGCGTCACTTTCTGACAGCCGCGAGCCTGATACAGGCGATGGTTGCAACTGTTGCAGAAATGCCACTGCCGAAAGAAGCCCCAAATCCGCCGCGACAATGCCGCTTGCGACAACCCGTCGCAGGGTCTATAGGCGCGCTCCCGGTCACGAAAACCGAAGCGAGCACAACGGTTGGAGCTTTCGTCTCCGCCCGCGCAGCCGGCTTTGCCGAGCTGTGTGCGGCGCCGTTTCGGGGATTGGGATCGCGGATGTAGCTCAGCGGAAGAGCGCCGGATTTGGATCCGGAGGTCGCAGGTTCGACTCCTGCTGTCTGCACCACGGATAGCTCAGTTGGGTAGAGCATCAGACTCATAATCTGACGGTCGAAGGTTCGAATCCTTCTCCATTGGCCTTCCAAGCCAAGCCACCCTGTCACGGTGTTATCTGGAAAATCGGTCCGGGGACCGGAATGCGAAGGCTTCAAAGGACGGCACGGCTTCGGCCCCACCGGCCCGCGATGTCCTGCGCCATCGCCTCGCGGCCAGGCCCGCGGTGACGATCAAGGCGCGACAGTGCCGGCAACGGAGCCTTCGGGCTCCAGCGCCCGCTTTGCCGCCCCGCGATCCGCTCCCGAAGGCCCGCTACGGATTGATGCCACCGGTCTCCGGATCATTCGTGCCCGGAACTGTGAACAGACGATGTGAAACGAGAAACGAAAGGACGATCGACGCATGACGTGACGCCTCGCATGGGGCCATGCCCGACGGGAGTAAAGACAATGAAGACGATTCTCGAAAAGCTTCTTGGACGCCAGCGCGTCCTCGTGAAGGAAAATGAGCGTGCCGTCGCCCTCTACAAGGGCGAGATCCAGGCTGTCCTGATGCCGGGCGAGCATTGGCTCGCCAACCGGCGCGGCAACCTGGAAATCTCCAGGCACGACCTGAAGAACCCGGAATTCGTTTCGGCATACGAGAAGGCATTGTTCGACAAGCTCCCGGATGTAGCCGCGCGTCACTTCACCGTCGTCCGCACCGGGCGCACCGACATTGCCGTCATCGAGCGCGATGGCGCCCTCCATGCCGTTCTCATTCCGGACCGCAAGCTCGTGCTGTGGACGGATGCCGGCCCCTGGAAGGTGACGTCTGTCGACACGGCGGCCGATCTCGCCGTCGATCCGGCCTTGATGCGCCGGATCGGCCAGGCCCGGAAGACGGAACACATGTTCCTGCATTCGGTCGTGGACGGCCAGGTCGGGCTGCTCTTCGTGGACGGCGTCTACGCCCGCACCCTTGCCGCGGGCGTGCATGCCTTCTGGAATGTCGGACGTATGGTCCAGGTGAAGGTCGTCGACCTCAAGCGCCAGTCGCTTGATGTCGCCGGGCAGGAAATGTTGACCAGGGATCGCGTGACCATCCGCGTCAACATCGCGGCCGAATACCGGGTCGTCGATCCGGTGACGGCGGTGAGCACGGTGAAGGACTTCGCGGAAGCCCTTTACCGCGCCCTGCAGTACGCCTTCCGCAAGACGCTTGGCGCGCTCACGCTCGACCAGATCCTCGACAAGAAGGTCACCGTCGACGAGGAGGCGGCCGCCAAGGTGCGTGCTGACATGGCCGCGATCGGCCTCGAGGTCAGCGATATCGCGCTCAAGGATGTCATCCTGCCGGGCGAGATGCGCGAGATCCTCAACCAGGTGGTTTCGGCCGAGAAGCAGGCCGAGGCCAACGTCATCCGCCGCCGCGAGGAGACGAACGCCACGCGTTCGCTGCTCAACACGGCCAAGGTGATGGCCGAGAACCCGGTGATGCTGCGGCTGAAGGAGCTCGAGGCTCTCGAAGCCATCGCCGGCAAGGTCGAGCGGCTCACTGTCCATAACGGTACGGGCGGGCTGCTGAACGACCTGGTCAAGCTCCGCGAGAGCTGAGCTGACTTAAGGTTAACGGGAAGGGCCGCCGGGCCGACCGGCGGCCCTTCTTGCGTTTCACGCGGCCTCTACCCATTTGCGCCCGGCGCAACAGGCCTTTTCCTGCCGGGAAAAACCGATTAGACAGCGCCCAAACAAGATGCGGACAGATTCCGCCCGCAACCCGAAGGAAGAGCCCTTGTCCACCACGTTCGAGAAAGTCGCCAAGATCATTGCCGACACCAGCGAGATCGATATCGACACCATCACGCCCGAAAGCCACACCATCGACGATCTCGGCATCGACAGCCTCGATTTCCTCGATATCGTCTTTGCCATCGACAAGGAATTCGGCATCAAGGTGCCGCTGGAGAAGTGGACGCAGGAGGTCAATGACGGCAAGGCCTCGACCGACGACTACTTCGTCATGAAGAACCTGTGCGCCAAGATCGACGCGCTGGTCGCGGCCAAGGCCGCCTGACGAGCGCGATCTTGACCAGCCTCCAGCTCGACCCACAAAGCCGCTCATGAGCAGCCCGCGCGACGTCGTCATCACCGGCATCGGCCTTGTCTCCTCGCTGGGAGAAGGACCGGACGCACATTGGCAGAAGCTGACCCGCCCGGGTGTTGAGCCGGTGCTCGATGCGACGCGCTTTGCGCCTTATACCATCCATCCGCTGCCCGAGATCGACTGGAACCTGCAGATCGCCAAGCGCGGCGACCAGCGCCAGATGGAAACCTGGCAGCGGCTCGGCACCTATGTAGCCGGCCTGGCGCTGGACGACGCCGGCATCAAGGGCAATGACGAGCTCTGCGCCACCATGGACATGGTGGTGGCGGCCGGCGGCGGCGAGCGCGACGAGGCTGTCGACAGCGCGATCCTTGCCGCCTCCGAGAGCCGCAACGACCGCGACGTGCTGCTCAACGAGAAGCTGACCACGGAACTGCGGCCGACGCTGTTCCTCGCCCAGCTTTCCAACCTGCTCGCGGGCAATATTTCGATCGTCCACAAGGTCACCGGGTCCTCCCGCACCTTCATGGGCGAGGAAGGCGCCGGCGTCTCCGCCGTCGAGACGGCCGCCGCGCGCATTCGCTCCGGCCAGTCGACCCATGTGCTGGTCGGCGGCGCGTTCCAGACCGAACATTCCGACATGCTGCTGGGCTATGAGCTCGCCGGTTATCTGCATCGCGGCCCCTGGCGGCCGGTCTGGCAGCGGCAGGGCGCCGAGGGCGGCGGCGTGGTGACGGGCTCTGGCGGCGCCTTCCTGGTGCTGGAGCACCGCGAGCACGCGGTTAGCCGCGGCCGCAAGATCTATGCGGAGCTCGGTCCCGTGGTTTCCGGCCGGGCCAGGCGTCGGCGCGGCGAGTTGAATTCGGAAATCGCCGCGCTGATCGAGCAGACGGCTCTGCCTGCCGGTGAGCTGCTGACGATTTCCGGGGCGTCAGGCGCCCATGCCGCCACGGCGGCCGAAAAGGCGGCGCTCGACGCCCGCCCGGCACTCGCCGTGCGCGCTCTCTCGACGCTGACCGGGCACATGAAGGAAGCGCAGTTTCCCTTCGCCGTGGCGCTCGCCGCGCTCGCCGTCGATCGCAAGGCTCCCTACCCTGTCTTCGATGCAACAGTGGAGCGGCCATTCGATGGCGCTCCCGCAGCAGTCCTTGCAACGGCCATCGGCTATCACCAATTCGAAGGCCTTGGGCTGGTCAAAGCCGCTTGAAGCGAAGGCAAATGAAAAGCATGGCCAATCTCCGCGATCACATGGGCAGGCCGATCGTCGCCGTCACCGGCATCGGCGTTGTGACGTCGCTCGGCGTTGGCAAGGCCGACAACTGGGCGGCGCTGACCTCCGGCAAATCCGGTATCCACCCGATCACCCGCTTTCCGGTCGATCATCTGAACACCCGCATCTCCGGTATGGTCGACTTCCTGCCGTCGAGCTCCAAGGGTGCCAGCCCCCTCACCTACGAGCTGGCTGAGACCGCCGCGCAGGAAGCGGTGGCGGAAGCCGGCCTCGACAGCGGCGATTTCAGCGGACCGCTATTCCTCGCTTCGCCGCCGGTCGAGCTCGACTGGGCCGACCGCTTCTCGCTCTACAATTCCGACAAGAAGGAAAGCGGTTCCGAAAGGCTGCTCAGGGTCGCGCGCGGGCTGAAGGAGCTGGAAATTTTCGAGACCACCCAGTTCGGCTCGATCGCCGATCGCCTCGCCGACCGTTTCGGCACGCGCGGTCTGCCGATCACGCTGTCGACTGCCTGCGCTTCCGGCGCCACCGCGATCCAGCTCGGTGTCGAGGCGATCCGCCGCGGCGAATGCGACAAGGCGTTGTCGATCGGTGCCGATGGCTCCGCGACGGCCGAGGCGCTCATCCGCTTCTCGCTGCTTTCGGCGCTCTCTACCCACAACGATATCCCGGAAAAGGCCTCGAAACCCTTTTCCAAGGACCGCGACGGTTTTGTCCTTGCCGAAGGCTCCGGCGCGCTGGTGCTGGAATCGCTGGAGGCGGCCCTTGCCCGCGGCGCGACCATCCTCGGCATCATGCGCGGCTGCGGCGAAAAGGCCGACGACTTCCACCGCACCCGCTCCAAGCCGGACGGTTCGCCGGCGATTGCCGCGGTCCGTGCCGCGCTTGCCGATGCGGGCCTCGGCGAAGACGAGATCGACTACGTCAACGCGCACGGCACCTCGACGCCGGAAAACGACAAGATGGAGCATCTCTCGCTGTCGACCGTCTTCGGCGAGCGGACCGGCTCGATGCCGATCTCGTCGAACAAGTCGATGATCGGCCATACGCTGTCGGCCGCGGGCGCCGTCGAGGCCGCATTCTCGCTGATGACGATGCGCGAAAGCGTCATTCCGCCGACCATCAACTATGACAATCCCGATCCTGCGATCGTGCTCGACGTGGTGCCCAACAAGAAGCGCAATGCCGAGGTCGGCACGGTTCTGTCGAATTCCTTCGGCTTCGGCGGCCAGAACACCTGCCTTGTCATGGCGCGGGAACCGGTCTAAGCGGACGTTTTTCCGCTTCCACAGCACCGACAGGCCAAATGCGCACATTGCAACTTATAGAGGACCGCCGCCTTGAAACGGTGGATCTGCCGCCTCCCCCGCCGCCTTCGCTCGGCGAAGTGACGCTCCGCATCAAGGCGGTGGCGCTGAACCATATCGACGTCTGGGGCTGGCGCGGCATGGCCTTCGCCAAGCGCAAGCTGCCGCTGGTCGTCGGCGCCGAAGCCTCCGGCGAGGTCGAGGCGGTCGGGCCTGGCGTCTCCAACCTCCTGCCGAGCCAGCTGGTGTCGATCTACGGCGCGCGCACCTGCGGGCTTTGCCGCGCCTGCTGCCAAGGCCGCGACAATCTCTGCGAGCATGTCTCCGGCGTCCACGGTTTTCATCTCGACGGCTTCGCGCAGGAGAAGATCAACCTGCCGGCCCGCCTGCTGGTGCCCGCGCCACCCGGCGTCACGGAAATCGGCGCCGCCGTCGCGCCCGTCACCTTCGGCACGGTCGAGCATATGCTGTTCGACAACGCGAAGCTGGAACCCGGCGAGACCATCCTCGTCCATGCCGGCGGCTCCGGCATCGGCACTGCCGCGATCCAGCTGGCCAAGAAGATGGGTTGCACCGTCATCACCACGGTCGGCTCGAACGACAAGATCGACAAGGCGAAGGCGCTTGGCGCCGACCATGTCATCAACTACCGCGAGGACCGTTTCGAAGGCGTCGTGCGCAAGCTGACCAAGAAGAAGGGCGTCGACGTCGTCTTCGAGCATGTCGGCGCTGACACCTTTGCCGGCTCGATGCTCTCCTTGAAGCGCGGCGGCCGTCTTGTCACCTGCGGCTCGACCTCCGGCGTGTCGACGCAGGTCAACCTGATGCAGCTTTTCCAGCAGCAGTTGAAGCTGCTCGGTTCCTTCGGTTGCCGCATGGAAAACATGGCCAACGCCATGCAGAAGATGGCGGCCGGCCTTGTCGCCCCGGTCGTCGATACCGAGGTCGGCTTCGACGACATCGACGCGGCGCTGAAGCGCATGGAAGGCCGCGACGTCTTCGGCAAGATCATCCTGCGCGTTTCCTGAGGCATATGGTCGGCAAGGTGCTCAAGAAAGCCCGCCGGGACTTCATGTTCCGCTATGGCCGGCGGCTGCGCCAGATGGAGCATTGGCTGGTCGCGCGGCTTGCCATGGCGATGATCGGGCTGCTGCGCCTTTTGCCGCCGGACAGCGCGCTCAACTTCGCCGACCGCGTCGCCCGCCGCATCGGGCCGATGGTCGGGCGGCATAGGGTGGCCGTCAACAATCTGCGCCTCGCCTATCCGGAAAAGAGCGATGCCGAGATCGAGGCCATCGCGTCCGACATGTGGGGCAACATGGCCCGGCTTGCCGCCGAATACATTTTCCTTGATGCCCTCTTCGACTTCGACCCGAATGCCGCCGAGCCGGGCCGGGTCGAGGTCCGCGGCGTCGACCATTTTGTCGAGATCGCCGGCGAGAAGAGGCCGCATATCCTGTTCACTGGCCACCTCGGCAATTTCGAACTTTTGCCGGTCGCCGCCGCCACCTTCGGCATGAACATCACGGCGCTGTTCCGCCCGCCCAACAACCCCTACCTCGCCGACTATATCCACTCGACGCGCCGCTCGACGATGGGAGGCTTGCTGCCGTCTTCCACCGGCGCGTCATTCGCGCTCGCCGCCATCCTGGAAAACGGCGGCAATATCGGCGTTCTTGTCGACCAGAAATTCACCAACGGCGTCGAGACGACCTTCTTCGGCCGGCCCTGCCAGAGCAATCCGGTGCTGGGCATGCTCGCCCGCCACTATGACTGCGATGTCTATCCGGCGCGCTGCGTCAGGCTGCCGGGAAACCGGTTCCGCCTCGAGATCGAAGACAAGCTGAGCCTGCCCCGCACCGAAAGCGGCAGCGTCGATGTCCACGCCACCACCCAGCTGCTGGCCGACGTCGTCGAGCGCTGGGTGCGCGAGGATCCCGGACAGTGGATGTGGTTCCACAAGCGCTGGGAAATGAGCGGTCGCCGGCGCAATCGGCGTGGGCTGGCCAAAGAGGCCGGCTGAGCCTCCGGGCCGTATCTCAGAAATCGCTCAGCGCGGTTCTCCGGCTCGATCAACTCAGCCCGAGCGCAGTGCCTGCGCAAGGAAAAGCCGCGAAGATCGCTCTTCGCGGCTCTGATTTCAGGCGACCTGAACTGGCAGAGTAGTTCCTAGAGGAACGGTATCGTGAAGTTGGGTCGATACGTATCCATGGTGGCGCCATTGCGGTCTTCCGAGAGCAGCGTGTCGGAACCGAAGCTTGCCCGCAGCCCGATCACATATTTGTGGACGTTCACGCTGCCCGAACCTTCCGAGAAGGTCAGGTGGTCCAATTGATAGCGGCCAAACGCTGACCAAGGGGTCCCCGAGAACCGATAGGTGGCCTGCAACGCTGCCGTGACAGTATCGAAATGCCCGCCAAAGCCGGACAGCCTCGAGAAGCCGAGTTCACCGTCGAAGCGCAGATCGTCCTGCGCGAAATACCGCACGACACCACGGCCGCCCCAATTGTCGAGATGTTCGGACTCGCCGCTGGCCCGCAACTGGCCGTAGTAGACTTGGCCGTAGAGTGTCACATTGCCGAAATAGGCCTGCGCCTCTGGGCCAACGGTGAAAGTGTACAGATCCGCATCGCTAACAAACTCGTCGCCGCCATATCCGGTGATCGTGGCAAAGCCGCCGAGCGCATACGAGCTCGGATCGCGCCAGTAGCCATGAATCGCGCCGCCGTAGCTGTAGATGTTCGTGCCTTCGATCCAGAGCGAATCGATCACCGCGTCGGTCTGGATGTTCCAGCGGGCGTCGATCGGGAAATTGATTCGAGCGGCGCCACCGGCAGTCGTGCCGTCTGCATCGTCCCCGGGAGTCGCGAAATAGAGACCGCCGAGATAAACTTCGCCATAACCTGATATATGCGGCTGGGCCAGTTCCTGGTCCAGAACAACCGGCGCGTCCGCGGCGAAAGCCGAAGTTGCCGTCGCCGCGATCGCAGCGCTCAAAAGAAATCGATACATCATAGTCCCCAAGCGTGAGAATTAACGCCTCGCATTTACCACCGCTCTATGACACGGACCAGCTTTCGCAACTATTGAGGGCATCGTAAGCCGTTGCTTTTCGACACATGTGAGGCATTACTGCAACGCTCCAAAAAGGGGGCAGGCAGCAATTGCTCCCGGCGACCCCGGCACCCCGGTCCGTTTTCAGTCAGTGACGACGATTCGCGTGTTGCCGTAGCCGGCTTCCCTCACCATCGAATAGAAGGTCGCGGCATTGGCCGTATGCAGGCGCACGCAGCCATGCGAGGCCGGACGCCCAAGATACTTCACGGCGCCGGTGCCATGGATGGCGTAGCCGCCGCGGAAGAATACCGAATACGGCATCGGCGAATTGTCGTACTTGCGCGAGTACCACATCCGCGCGGTCCATTGCGGCCGGTAGCTGCCGCGCGGCGTGAAGTAGCCCCTGCGCGCCGTCGACACGTTCCAGCGGTAAAGCACCTGGCCGTATTTGCTGACGGTCATCGTCTGCGATGACACATCGATGTTGGCGACCAGCGCGGCCGCGCGACTTGCGATCGACGTGCCGAGCAACGCTGTTGCCAGCACGGCTGCCATGAGAACGAACTTTTTCATGCGATCAAACCCCTTCGATTGCCCCCTGCCATCACATGATTTTTTTCCATCATTTTGCCGGCAGGTGCGTTAAGTACCACACACTTGTTGACGAAACCGCCAATCCGATGCGGCGAATTTGAACGATTTTCCCGCCATAGTTGCTGGCACGCCACGCACCCTCGACGGTTTAGCCTGAGAGCCTGCCTCGATCATTGTCTGGCGACCGGCGAAAGGCTGCTTGCAAAAGCGCCGCGTTGCATTTTCAATCCGCCGATGAACGAACGACTCCTTCGGGCCGTCGATGACCGCGTCGACGACCTGGTCGCGCTGACCGCCGACCTGATCCGCTTTCCGACCGTCAATCCGCCCGGCGAGGCCTACCGGCCATGCGCCGAATATCTCGGCGCGCGGCTGGAAAAGCTCGGCTTCGAGACCAAGTTCATCCGCGCCGAAGGCACGCCCGGCGACACAGACCGCTATCCGCGTGTCAACGTTGTGGCCCGATTCGACGGCCGCTCGCCCGGCGCCTGCGTGCATTTCAATTCGCATATCGACGTGGTCGAGGCCGGCGACGGCTGGACCGTCGACCCCTTCGCCGGCGAGGTGAAGGACGGCCGGGTATATGGCCGCGGCGCCTGCGACATGAAAGGCGGGCTGGCCGCCTCGGTCATCGCCGCGGAAGCTTTCATGGAGGTCTATCCCGACTTTCCCGGCGCCATCGAGATTTCAGGCACGGTCGACGAGGAATCCGGCGGCTTCGGCGGCGTCGCGCATCTGGCGCAGCTCGGCTATTTCTCCAGTCCGAAGGTCGATCACGTCATCATCCCAGAGCCGCTCAACAAGGACCGCATCTGTCTCGGCCATCGCGGCGTCTGGTGGGCGGAGATCGAGACCAAGGGCGAGATCGCGCATGGCTCGATGCCATTCCTCGGCGACAATGCGGTGCGCCACATGGGCGCCGTGCTGCAGGCCTTCGAGGACGAGCTGTTTCCGGCGCTCGACCGCAAGGTGACGCGGATGCCGGTGGTGCCTGAGGGCGCCCGGCGCTCGACCATGAACATCAATTCCATCCATGGCGGCCAGACCGAGGACTTCCGTCCCGGACTGCCCTCGCCCAACGTGCCGGATTCCTGCCGGCTGACCATCGATCGCCGCTTCCTGCTCGAGGAGGACCTCGCCACCGTCAAGGGCGAAGTCACCGGCATACTCGAACGGCTGAAGCGCGAACGGAAGAAGTTCGACTACGAGATCCGCGACCTGATGGAGGTCCTGCCGCTGATGACCGAGCGCGACGCGCCGGTCGCGAAAGCCGTCGCGAAGGGCATCATGGAGGTCTTCGACCGCGAACCGGACTATGTGATCTCGCCCGGCACCTACGACCAGAAGCACGTTGCCCGCATCGGCCACATCTACGACTGCATCGCCTACGGCCCCGGCATCCTCGATCTCGCCCATCGGCCGGACGAGTGGGTGGGCATCGCCGACATGGTGGAATCGGCCAAGGTGATGGCGATCGGTCTCAATGAGCTGCTGCGCGGCACGACGGCCTGATCCGGAAAACATTTCCCCTGGCGCTGCCCGGCAGCACGAAACGCAATTTACTCACAGGCCAAATCACGCTTCTATCCGCTGGCTTGAGCATGTTTTTGAGCAATGGGAGTTCAGCGATGAAATTGTGGAAGACCATTTTCGCCGCGGCCGTGCTGACATTCGCCGCCGCCACGTCGGCGTTTGCGGCGCGCACCGACCTCGTTATCGGCATTCCGCTCGAACCCCCTCATCTCGACCCGACCGCGGGCGCCGCCGCCGCGATCGACGAGGTGCTCTACGCCAACGTCTTCGAAGGTCTCACCCGCATCGGCCCGAACGGCGAGGTGGTGCCCGACCTTGCCGAAAGCTGGGCCATCTCGGATGACGGCAAGACTTACACCTTCAAGCTGCATGCCGGCGTGAAATTCCACGACGGCAGCGACTTCGGCGCCGACGACGTGAAATTCTCGCTCGACCGCGCCCGCGCCGACAATTCGGTCAACGCGCAAAAGGGCCTGTTTGCGCAGATCGACAAGGTCGACGTCGTCGATCCGGCGACCGTGAAGGTCACGCTGAAGAACCCGCAAGGCTCCTTCCTCTACAATATGGGCTGGGGCGACGCGGTGATGGTGTCGCCGAAATCGGCCGATACCAACAAGGAAAAGCCGATCGGCACCGGTCCCTTCAAATTCCAGAGTTGGGCCAAGGGTTCGTCGATCAGCTTGGTGAAATCGGACAATTACTGGGGCGCGCCTGTCTTTCTCGACAAGGTCGAGTTCCGCATCGTGCCTGATGCCGCGGCCGCCGTGCCGGCACTGCTTTCCGGCGACATCCAGGCCTTCCCCTTCTTCGATCCCGACAGCGTCTCCCAGGTCAAGGACGATCCGCGCTTCCATGTGGTGATCGGCTCGACCGAGGGCGAGACCATCCTGGCGATCAACAACAAGAAGCCGCCCTTCGACAACCTCCAGGTCAGGCAGGCGATCTCCTTCGCGCTCGACCGCAAGGCGATCATCGACGGCGCCTCGGCGGGCCTCGGCGTGCCGATCGGCTCGCATATGTCGCCCGCCAACAAGGATTATGTCGACCTCACCGGCCTCTATCCACACAATGTCGACAAGGCGAAGGAACTGCTGAAGGAGGCAGGTCTCGAGAAAGGCTTCAAGGCGACGCTGAAGCTGCCGCCGCCTTCCTACGCGCGGCTTGGCGGCGAGATCATCGCCTCCGAGCTTCGCGAGATCGGCATCGACCTGGAGATCGTGCCGGTGGAATGGGCCCAATGGCTGGATCAGGTCTTCACCAAGAAAGACTATGATCTCACCATCGTCTCCCACACCGAGCCCAACGACATCGATATCTATTCGCGCAAGGACTACTACTTCAATTACGACAACCCGGCCTTCGACGCCATCATCGCCAAGCTCAACCTGACCTCGGACGAGGCGAAGCGGAAAGAGCTGCTGGGAGAGGCGCAGAAGATCCTCGCCGACGATGCCGTGGTCGGCTTCCTCTACGAACTGCCGAAGGTCGGGGTCTGGGACGCCAAGCTGCAGGGCCTGTGGGAGAACGCGCCGATCCAGGCCAACGACCTCACCAAGGTGAAGTGGACAGATTGACAGCCGCCGCGATCGCCTGATCGCCTCCCATGACCGCCTATCTCCTCAAGCGCTTCATCATTGCGGCCATCACGCTCGTGCTGGCCTCGATGGTGGTGTTTGCGGTGATGGAGATCCTGCCCGGCGACCCGGCGCGCCTGATGCTCGGATTCAACGCCAGCGCCGACCAGGTCGAGCTCCTGCGCGACCAGATGGGGCTGAACGCGCCGCTTCCCCTGCGCTACCTGCATTGGGCTGGCGGGCTGCTCAGTCTCGATTTCGGCCGCTCCTACACTTACTCGGTTCCCGTCATCGATCTCGTGCGTGAGCGCGTCGTGGTTTCCCTGCCGCTGGCGCTTATCGCGCTGGCGCTGTCGACGGCAATCGCCATTCCGGTCGGCCTTTTCTCTGCCAGTCGGCAAGGCCGTGCCGGCGACGCGCTTGCCATGGGCGCCGCCCAGCTCGGCGTCGCCGTGCCGAACTTCTGGTTCGCGCTGATGCTGATCTACCTCTTCGCCGTCTGGCTGCGGCTGGTGCCGGCCGGCGGATTTCCCGGCTGGGGAGCCGGAGCCTGGCCGGCGGTGAAGTCGCTGCTGCTGCCGGCCGTCGCGCTGGCCCTGCCGCAAGCGGCGATCCTGGCGCGCGTCGCCCGCTCGGCGCTGATCGAGGTGCTGGGCGAGGACTATATCCGCACCGCCCGTGCCAAGGGCCTGCCCTACCGCGCGGTGCTTTGGCGTCACGCCCTGCGCAACGCCTTGATCCCGGTGCTGACCATCCTCGGTCTGCAATTCGCCTTCCTGCTTGCCGGCACCATCATCATCGAGAATGTCTTCTATTTGCCGGGGCTCGGCCGGCTGGTGTTCCAGGCCATCACCCAGCGCGACCTGATCGTCGTCGAGAGCGTCGTGATGCTCCTGGTCGCCGCCGTGATCGCCGTCAACCTGCTTGTCGACTTCTCCTATGCGGTCGTCGATCCGCGGCTCAGGGGCCGGCAATGACGATGCGCGTCGACCTGCCCGAGGAAACGCTTGCCGCGGTTCTGACCAAGGCCTTCGGCAACCGCTCATTCCTGGTCGGTTTCGCCATCACGCTGCTGGTAGCCGCGATCGCTCTCGCCTCCTTCGTCTGGACGCCCTATGACGTCACCAGACTGGTGATCGCCGACAAGACGCAGGCGCCCACGTGGACCCATTGGTTCGGCACCGACCATTTCGGCCGCGACATCCTGTCGATGATCATGGTCGGCGCCCGCAACTCGATCGCCGTGGCGCTGGTCGCGGTCGGCATCGGCATGGGCGTCGGCGTGCCGCTCGGCGCCTTCGCCGCGGCGCGCGGCGGCATTGCCGACGAGGCGCTGATGCGCATCAACGATCTCGTCTTCGCCTTCCCGGCGCTGCTTTCGGCGATCATGATCACCGCCATCTTCGGCCCCGGCGCCGTCAACGCCATCATCGCCATCGGCATTTTCAACATACCGGTCTTCGCGCGCGTCGCCCGCGCCGGCGCGCTGGCGATCTGGCCGCGCGAGTTCATCCTGGCCGCGCGCGTCGCGGGCAAGGGCATGACTGAGATCACCGTCGAGCACATCCTGCCCAACATCGCCACACTGCTGCTCGTACAGGGCACGATCCAGTTCGCGCTGGGCATCCTCGCTGAAGCCGGCCTCTCCTATGTCGGCCTCGGCGCCCAGCCGCCGATGCCGAGCTGGGGCCGCATGCTGTTCGACGCCCAGACCCGCATGGTCACCGCACCCTGGATGGCGATCTTTCCCGGCATGGCGATCGTCGTCACCGTGCTTGGACTGAACCTTCTCGGCGACGGCATCGCCGACATCCTCGATCCGAAATCGCGGCGACAGCGATGAGCCTGCTCGAGATCGAGAACCTGTCGCTTGTCATCGGCGAGACGCCGATCCTCAAAGGCGTCGATCTCGCTATCGCGCCGGGCGAAGTGGTCGGCCTGGTCGGCGAATCCGGCTCCGGCAAGTCGATGACGGCGCTGACCGTGATGCGGCTGCTGCCGCATCTGGCGCGCGCCGATGGGCGCGTCGCCTTTGACGGCATCGACATCCTCGGCGCGAGCGAAGACCAGATGTGCGCGATGCGCGGCGACGACATCGGCATGGTTTTCCAGGAGCCGATGACGGCGCTCAATCCGGTCAAGACGATTGGCGAGCAGGTGGCCGAAGGCATTCGCTGGCACACCAAGGCTGGCCGCGCCGAGGCCGAGGAGAGCGCTCGAAAAATGCTCGACCGCGTCGGCCTGCCGGTAGCGAGATTCCCGCTGTCGCGCTACCCGCACGAACTGTCCGGCGGCCAGCGCCAGCGGGTCGTCATCGCCATCGCTTGCGCGCTGAAGCCGAAGCTCTTGATCGCCGACGAACCGACGACGGCGCTCGACGTGGTGCTGCAGGCGCAGATCCTCGACCTGCTGCGCGACCTCGTCAGCGAGAACCGCATGGGCCTGCTGCTCATCTCGCACGACCTCGCGGTGGTGACCGAAATGGCCGATCGCCTGACCATCCTGCGCCGTGGCGAGGTGATGGAGGCCGGCGACACCGCACGCACGCTGTCGGAGCAGTCGCATCCCTACACGCGTGAGCTGGCGCTGGCTTCCATGCATGTGCCGGCGCGGCCAAAGACGCACCTTGCCGGCTCGGCAAAACCCTTGCTCGAGGTCGAAAGCGTCAGCCGGGACTATCAGGGCCGGCGCAAATCCTTGTTCAGACCGGGAGACCCGATCCGCGCCGTCGACGACGTCTCGCTGACCATCGAGCCGGCCCAGTCGATGGCCCTCGTCGGCCGTTCCGGCTGCGGCAAGTCCACCCTTGCCCGGATGATCCTGGCGCTGGACAAGCCGACAGCCGGCGCGATCCGGTTTCGCGGCGAGACCATCACCGGCAAGGCGGAGGCTGAGCTCAAGCCGGCCCGGCGCGACATGCAGGTGGTATTCCAGGACCCCTACGGCTCCTTCGACCCGCGCCAGAAGGTCGAGAGGCTGGTGGCCGAGCCGCTGCATCTTCTGGAGAAGCAACCGGCCAGGATCGAGCGCCGCGAGATGGTCGCGCATGCGCTCGACGAAGTCGGGCTCGGCCCGCGCGACATGGACAAATACCCGCATGAATTCTCCGGCGGCCAGCGCCAGCGCCTGTCGATCGCCCGCGCCATCATCACCCGCCCCAAGCTGGTCGTGGCCGACGAGCCAGTCTCGGCGCTGGATGTCTCGATCCGCGCCCAGATCCTCGACCTCTTCGCCGACCTCAATCAGAAACTCGGGATCGCCTACCTCTTCATCACGCACGACCTGACCGTTGCCCGCGCCATGTCCGACGAGGTGCTGGTCATGCATGAAGGTAAGATCGTCGAGCGAGGCAGGACGGCCGAGGTGCTCGATCATCCGCGCTCGGAGGCCGCAAAGGCGCTGGTCGCGGCTGCGCCCGACCTTCACCGCGCGATCGCGCGGCGCATGCAGGAACAGGGGTGAGCGGCGCGCCTTTCAGCTCTCTGGCTTGACCACATCGACGGGGCTGATGTCGAGCAGGTCGAGCGTGCGGCGCAGCAGCTTCACTTCGCTCTCGGCCAGCTTTGAATCTGCCTTGGCGATCTCCGCCATATGGCGCGCAAGCAGCTTGCGCCGCTCGACATCGAGATCGCGAAACAGCGCGATCGCCTGCGAGCCGTTGGTCTCGTAGCCGTAGTCGTTGAGATATTCGATGACGCTGTCGATCGAGGCTTCGGGAATGCCGAAGGCTTCCTTGCAGATGCGCCGGAAGGCGACCATCTCGCTCTCCGAGACCGAGCCGTCGGCCAGGATCATGCGAAACAGCATCAAAAGCTCTGCTGACAGCACCGGATCGTCCGCCACCTTGCGGACGCCCGGGTCGCCGTCGAAGATCGAGCGTATCTGGTCGAGCAGCGCCATCGCCAAAAGCCTCCCCTTGCGATTCCAGTCTGATTGTTAGAGCAATTCCAGGAAAAATGTGAAACGGTTTTCCGTTCGGAATTGCGTCAAAACAAAGGATAGAGCGGTTGGGCGTTTCCGTGAGACGGTGAACCGATCCAGCGCGGAATCGATCTTGCGCAAACTGGGCGGGCATGATGGAAGCAGCCGTCCTCCTCGCCTTGATCCACAGCCCGATGATCGACCTTACCCTGCAGACTGTCCTGATGCTCACTGCTGCCGCCTTCGCGGCCGGCTTCGTCGATTCGATCGCCGGCGGCGGCGGCCTGATCACCATCCCGGCGCTGCTCCTGGCGGGCTTCTCGCCGGTCGCAGCGCTCGGCACCAACAAGCTGCAGGGCATGTTCGGCTCCGGCTCGGCCACGATCCACTATGCCGCGAACGGCCAGGTCGACCTGCGTCGACAGCTGCCTTCCGCGCTGCTGGGGCTCGTCGGCGGCGCCATCGGCGCGCTGCTGGCGACGGTCGTGCCCGGCGATTTCCTGCGCGCCCTCTTGCCGGTTCTCCTGATTGCGATCGCTCTCTATTTCGCGTTCAAGCCCAACATGAACGACGTCGACCGCGCAGAACGCCTGTCTCCGCTTCTGTTCGGGCTCACGGTCGTGCCTGCCGTCGGACTGTACGATGGTCTGTTCGGTCCAGGCACGGGCTCATTCCTGATGCTCGCCTTCGTCACTCTTGCCGGCTACGGCGTGCTGAAGGCGACGGCGCACACTAAGCTGCTCAACTTCGCCTCCAACATCGGCGGCTTCGTCGTCTTCGCCGCCGTCGGCGTCATCGACTGGAAGATCGGTCTGATCATGGGCGTGGCACAATTCCTCGGTGCCCGCATAGGCGCGAGCCTTGCCATCCGGGTTGGCGCCCGGCTCATCAAACCGCTGCTGGTCGTCGTGTGCGTGGCGCTGGCGGTCAAGCTCCTGGCCGATCCGGCCAATCCCCTGCGCCAGCTAATTGGTGTGTGACGGCCCTGCTGGTAGAATTCGGGTGTTGCGAATCACGTTGGAGGGACCAGACATGAATCTCAGTGCACCCACCCAGGTCGTGTTCATTATCTCGTTGGTCATCGCCATCATCGGCCTTCTTGCCGCTCTTGGCCTTCTTGCGTTCATTCCTCTTGCGTCGGTATGGATCATGCTCATCGCCTATATCGTGCTTGCCGCCGGTTGCCTTATGCGCGGCGCATAAAGACTCGCAGATCTCTGGCAACTCGAAGCGCCCGGCCCTGCCGGGCGCTTTTGATTTGGGAGCATGGTCTGCTAGATTTTGGCGATGTCCGACGAGACTGAGCGCTATCGACGGGACAATCGCTCTCCCGCCCTCCGTTTTGAGACGGTCCGGCGCCAGCCTGCGGCTGCGCTTGCGGGCATCGTCACCGATATCTGCGGCTATCGCGAGATTTGCCCCGGCCATTTCCGTATCGTCGAATATGCCTCCCTGACCGTGCCGCTGGTGATCAGCTTCGCCGATGCCTTCGCCATCGGGCTTGGCCGCGACCCGGGCGACAACGACCGCTTCGCCAGCTTTGCAGCCGGCCTCTATGCCGGTCCTGTCGTGATCGAATCCTTCGGCGGCTCCTGCTGCGTTCAGGTCAATTTCACGCCGCTCGGCGCCAGACAATTCTTCGGCCTGCCGATGAGCGAGCTGCGGGATCGCATGGTCGGCCTCGACGATGCGCTGGGCTTCGAGGGCACTGCATTGCGAGAACGGCTTGGCGAAGCATCGGATTGGGACACGCGCTTTGCCATTGCCGAGGGCTTCATCGCCAATCGGCTTGCCGAGGCGAATGCGCTTTCGCCTGAAATCGCCTGGGCCCACAGGACGCTCGTCGCGTCGGGCGGCCGCACCCGCATTTCGGCGCTTGCCGGAGAGATCGGCTGGAGCCGCAAGCATCTCGCGGCAAAATTTTCCGACGCGATCGGCATCGGGCCGAAGACATTGTCCCGCATTGTGCGCTTCAACCGCGCGTTTTCGCTATCGAAGCAGCAAGAGGACGACTGGGCCGGCATCGCCGCCGACTGCGGCTATGCCGACCAGGCGCATCTGGTGCGCGAATTCCGCCAACTCGCCGGCGAAACGCCGACCGCGCTCGCAGCGCTGATATAGACCTCAGGCGAGGTAACATTTCTTCAAGACGCTGGGGCGGCCATGGTCGAGACTGGGTTCATCGACCGCAACAAGGAGATCGCCATGCCCTCAGCAACGGAAGCCCCTCGCATCTATCCCGCCTTGCGCTACAGGGACGCCGCCAGGATGATCGACTGGCTATGCGCAGCCTTCGGCTTCGAACTGCGTGCCCGCTATGGCGAAGGCGATATCGTCCATCACGCCGAACTCACCTTGGGTTCCTCGATGATCATGCTGGGCACCGCACGCGATGACGACTACGGCAGGATGGTCGGCGAGCCGGGCGGTGGTGGCGGCAAGTCGATCTACATCGCCGTCGACGACGCCGATGCCGTCTATGCGGGTGCCAAGAAGGCAGGCGCTACAATCATCCAGGAACTGGTCGACCGCGATTACGGTAGCCGCGAGTTCATCTGCCGCGACCCGGAAGGCAACGTCTGGTCCTTCGGCACCTACTGGCCGAAGGCTGGCGAGAAGGCGTAGTTTCTATCGGCGCCGGCATTTGCGGCTGGCGAAAACGCCTGAACTTCGCCATCCACGGGCGGAGCGGGAGCGAAGCGGACGCGAAGACCCGAGGATCCATTCCGTGACCTCGATCGAAGGGCGCAGCGGAGCAGAATCTGCACGGTAGCAACGCCTTCCCGTCACGGAATGGATCCTCGGGTCTGCGCCGCGTCGCTTCGCTCCTTGCTCAGCCCGTGGATGACGATGCGACGGAAGCTTTCGCTAATGGCAAGCGTATGCGCATCGACGGGAGGACCTACCGCGACAGCGAAAAAATCGCATCGCAGTCGAGATGCCTCTCCAGTTCGGCCCCGACCTCGTCCAGCGCCTTCTCGACGTCGGCACGATAGTCGACGCCGCCGCCGCTGACGCCCAGGCTCTCAAGATACGCGGTGCGGAAGGCATCCGCCGAAAAAAGCCCGTGCAGATAGGTGCCGATCACCTTGTCGTCGGCCGACACCGCGCCGTCCTCGACGCCGTTGATGATCGCCGACGGTCGCGCCGTATCCGGACCGGTGGTGCGGCCGAGATGGATCTCATAGCCCTCGAGCGGCAGGCCGAACTGCACCGAACGGGCGCTTGAATTGCGCACCGTCTTTTCCGGCTCCATCACCGTTTCGATGTCGAGCAGGCCGAGGCCTTCCGCTTCGGTGACGCGGCCTTCGATGCCGTCGGGGTCACGCACCATGCGACCCAGCATCTGATAGCCGCCGCAGATGCCGACGACATGGCCGCCGCGCTTGCGGTGGGCGACGAGGTCGCGATCCCAGCCGTTCTCGCGGAATTTTATCAGATCGCCGATGGTCGATTTCGAGCCGGGGATGATCACCAGCCCGGCATCCTCGGGCAGTTTCTTGCCCGGTGGCACGAACACCACCTCGACCTGTGGCTCGGCCTTGAGGGGGTCGAGGTCGTCGAAATTGGCGATGCGGGCCAGCATCGGCACCGCCACCTTCAGCGCCCGCTTCTCGGCGGAGGCGAGACGCTCGAGCACGACCGAATCCTCGGACGGCAACCGGGCGGCCGCCTTCAGCCACGGCACGACGCCGAAGCAGCGCCAGCCGGTGAATTTCCCGATCGCGCTGATACCATCGTCGAACAGCGAGACATCGCCGCGGAATTTATTGATCAGGTAGCCGGCGATCATGCGCCGGTCTTCCTCCGGCAGGATCAGGTGCGTGCCGGCGACCGAGGCGATGACGCCGCCGCGGTCGATGTCGCCGACCAGGATGACCGGCACATTCGCGCGGGTGGCGAACCCCATATTGGCGATGTCGCGGCTGCGGAGATTGATCTCGGCCGGCGAGCCGGCGCCTTCGACAATCACCAGGTCGGCGCCCTCCCCGACCTTCGCCCAGGAATCGAGCACCGCGTCCATCAACCTGGCCTTCATCGCCTGGTAGTCGCGCGCCCGCGCCTCGCCGAACACCTTGCCCTGCACCACCACCTGCGAGCCGATATCGCTCTGCGGCTTGAGCAGCACCGGGTTCATGTGCACGGTCGGCCTGACCCCGCAGGCCAGCGCCTGCAGCCATTGCCCGCGGCCGATCTCGCCGCCGCCCGCTCTGTCGTCGCCGGGAATATCGGCGACGGCGGCGTTGTTCGACATGTTCTGCGGCTTGAACGGCCTGACCTTCAGCCCGCGTTTCTTCGCCACCCGGCAAAGCCCCGCCACCAGCACGGTCTTGCCGACATCCGAGCCGGTTCCCTGCAGCATGATCGCCTTGGCCATCAGTTCCTGCCCTCCGAGCCAATGGTCGACTTCTGCGCCAGCGGTCCGCCGCGCCAGATATAGAGCGCCATCAACGATTCCTTGCCCGTGCGCATGGCGTGACTGACGTTGGACGCGTGGTGGATAACCTCTCCGGCTTCGCGAACGTGAAAGCCGCCCTCGCCCATTCGCCACTCCGTGCCGCCGGTCAGCGGAATGTAGATCTCCTCGGCGATGTGGTGATGGTCGGGATAGACGATGCCGGGCCCGAGGATCAGCAGGCCGGCCGCGACATCGTCATTGACGAAATGCCCGCGCGTGCCGAACACCTCCAGCCAGCCGTAATTGTCGATAAAGGCCCGGCCAAAGTCGGACGCCGTATAGGTCTGCCCCCAGCGCAGCTCATCCCGGTGGTCGGCCACGAATCGCGCCAGCGGCCTGACGTCCTGCGGCGCAAGTTCGGCGATGCGGTCGAGATAGCGGAGACAATCAAGCCAACGCGGATCGAGCGAACGGACCGGCATATCCCAGTCGATGCGAGCGACCGCGTCCGAAACCAGGTCGCTGTCGACGCCTGCGAGACAGCCATGGAAGCGGTCCAGCAACTGATCGAAAACTGTCGACACGCAAGGCTCCGTTGATCAATCCATGCACAGCCGGTCCGCGGAGGCCCGGGTTGCGCGGCGGCATCATTGGTCTAGATTGATCGCTGCGCAAAGCCAAAAACGACAGGCCACAAGGCCTGAAACGACAGGGAGCACGCCATGGACGCGGCAGTCGATGCGGGCACTGGCCAATTCGAACTCACCGAGGAACAGCGCGCCATCCAGGAGATGGCAGAGGCTTTCGCGGCCGACCGCGTCGCGCCGAACGCGCTCGACTGGGACCGGGCCAAGCACTTCCCCGCCGATGTGATCCGCGAGACCGGGCCGCTCGGGCTCGGCGGTATCTATGTCAAGGACGATGTCGGCGGTTCGGCTCTCGGCCGCCTCGATGCGGTGCTGATCTTCGAGGCGCTCGCCCGCGCCGACCCGGCCTTCTCCTCCTTCATCTCGATTCACAACATGGCGGCCTCGATGATCGACCGCTTCGGCAGCGACGAGCAGCGCCAGCGCTTCCTGCCGAAGCTGACCTCGATGGATTGGCTGGCGAGCTATTGCCTGACCGAGCCAGGCTCAGGCTCGGATGCCGCGGCGCTGAAGACGCGGGCGGTGAAGACAGGCGACGACTATGTCTTGAACGGCGCGAAGCAGTTCATCTCCGGCGCCGGCGACAGCGATCTCTATGTCGTGATGGCGCGCACCGGTGGCGATGGACCGAAGGGCATCTCGACCCTCGTCGTGCCCAAGGATGCGCCCGGCCTTTCCTTCGGCGCCAACGAACACAAGATGGGCTGGCACATGCAGTCGACCCGCCAGGTGATCTTCGAGGATTGCAAGGTGCCGGCCGAGAACCTGCTTGCGACCGAAGGCGCAGGCTTCGGCATCGCCATGGCCGGGCTCGACGGCGGCCGGCTCAACATTGCCGCCTGCTCGCTGGGCGGCGCGCAGTCGGCGCTCGACAAGGCGCTCGCCTATACCGCCGAGCGCAAGGCCTTCGGCTCGAAGATCAACCAGTTCCAGGCGCTGCAGTTCAGGTTGGCCGACATGGAGACCGAGCTGCAGGCGGCCCGCATCTTCCTCTACGCCGCCGCCTCGAAGCTCGACCGCAAGGCGGCGGATGCCGGCAAATGGTCGGCGATGGCCAAGCGCTTCGTCACCGATATCGGCTTCGAGGTCGCCAACTCGGCGCTGCAGCTGCATGGCGGCTACGGCTATCTGCACGACTACGGCATCGAGAAGCTGGTGCGCGACCTTCGCGTCCACCAGATCCTCGAAGGCACCAACGAGATCATGCGCGTCATCATTGCCCGCACGCTGATCGGGCGAGGGGAAAAGTAGTGAGTAGTGAGTAGTGAGTAGTGACTACTGACTACTGACTACTGACTACTGACTACTGACTACTGACTACTGACTACTGACTACTGACTACTGACCATTCACCATTCACCACCAACTGCACGGAGCGCCGCTATGACCACTATCGCCTTCATCGGCCTCGGCAATATGGGCAACCCGATGGCCGCCAACCTGGTCAAAGCAGGCCATGCTGTGCTGGGATTCGATCTCGTTCCCGAGAACCTGACTATTGCGAAAGAACACGGCGTTACCGTCATGGCCAATGCCGTCGCCGCCGTAAAAGACGCCGATGTGGTGATCACCATGCTGCCTGCCGGCAAGCATGTGCTGTCGGTCTATGAGGACATCGCGCCCAAGGCCAAGAAAGGCGCGCTGTTCATCGATTCCTCGACCATCGATGTCGAATCGGCGCGCAAGGCGCACGCGATTGCCGCGAAGCACGGCTTGCCGTCGATCGACGCGCCGGTGTCCGGCGGCACGGGCGGCGCCGCGGCAGGCACGCTCACCTTCATGGCGGGCGGCTCGGACGCGGCGTTCGCTGCCGCCGAACCGATCCTGAAGCCGATGGCCGGACGCATCGTCCATTGCGGCGGCGACGGCGCCGGCCAGGCGGCCAAGATCTGCAACAACATGATCCTCGGCATCTCGATGATCGGCGTCGCCGAAGCCTTCGTGCTCGCCGAAAAGCTCGGCCTGTCGCATCAGGCGCTGTTCGACGTCGCCTCCACCTCCTCCGGCCAGTGCTGGTCGCTCACCACCTACTGCCCGGTGCCGGGACCTGTTCCGGCATCGCCCGCCAACCGCGACTACAAGCCGGGCTTTGCCGCGGCCCTCATGCTGAAGGACCTGAAACTGTCGCAGGAGGCCGCGCAAAGCGCCGGTGCGGTGACACCTCTGGGCGCAGAGGCGACGCAACTCTACGCGCTGTTCAACGCGCAAGGGAATGCCGGCGCCGATTTTTCCGGCATCATAAATTTCCTCCGCGGAGATAAAAGCTAAACGCCTGCTTTAAAATAATTATTAGCGGATTTTTTCGACAGAAAGCCGGCAAATTTAGATTTGCTTAAGCTCTCGATAACGCACCGGTAACGATGTGCCTTTAAAACGGACTGCGAGGCGGACATCGCAACCGCCCGGCGCTCCGGATCAGGTCTCGCGTACCGGAGCCCGTAAGTTTCGCAAGTCTCTCGTAGCGAAACGCCATGCGTATCTGGCAAAGCCGCGTTCCCGTTTGGGGCGCGGTTTTTGCGTTATGGAATGGCTTCGCCGCAGGCAGAAGGATCAGCCATCCCGGGCGCCCTCCATGAAGGGCGCCCGCGCTTTTGCTTAGCGCTTCCGCAAATCCGCGTCGGCGAGATCGAGCGCCTTGGCGATGCGCTCGCAGGCCATGTCGATCGTGGCGCGCGTCCAGATCAGCGGCGGCGACAGGATCATCGTGTCGCCGGTGGCGCGCAACATCATGCCTTGCGAGATCGCATGGTCGCGCACGACGACGGCAGCACTGCCTGACGGCAGGTAGCGTTCCTTGGTCGCCTTGTCCTTGACGATCTCGATCGCCCCCATCAGGCCGATCGAGCGGACCTCGCCGACCAGCCTGTGACCGGCGATGTGTTCCTGCAGCGCCTGCGCGAAATAGGGACCGGTGTCGGTCCTGACGCGATCGACCAGGCCTTCCCGCTCGATGATCTCGAGGTTCTTCAGCGCCACCGCGCAGGCCACCGGATGACCGGAATAGGTATAGCCGTGATAGAACTCGCCGCCCTTCTCGACCAGCGTCCTGGTGATGCGGTCACCGACCAGCAGCGCCGACAGCGGCTGGTAGCCGGAGGTAAGCGCCTTCGCCGTGGTGATGGTGTCGGGTTCCACATCGAAGGTCTGCGCCGCGAACCATTCGCCGGTGCGGCCATAGCCGGTGATCACCTCGTCCAGCATCAACAGCACATCGTACTTGCGGCAGATGCGCTGCACCTCCGGCCAGTAGCTCATCGGCGGGATCTTCACCCCGCCCGCGCCCATCACCGGCTCGCCGATGAAGGCGGCGACCTTGTCGGCGCCCGCCTCGAGGATCGCGTCCTCGACGGCCTTGGCCGCGCGGATGCCGAAATCATGATCGCTCTCGCCGGGCAGCGCGAGCTCATAGGCATAGGGCATCATCACATGGACGATGTTGGGCACCGCACCGCCAAGCTGCTTGTGCATCGGCTCCATGCCGCCGAGCGAGGTGCCGGCGATGGTCGAGCCGTGATAGCCCATCTTGCGCGAGATGATGCGATTCTTCTCGGGCTTGCCTTCGAGCGCCCAATAGTGGCGCACGAGCCGCAGCGCCGTGTCGTTGGCCTCCGAGCCGGACGAGCCGTAGAAGACCTGGCTGACATGCTTGGGCGCCAGTTCCGCCAACTTCTTCGACAACAGCACCGGCGTCGGCGTCGAGCATTTGAAGAAGGAGTTGTAGTAAGGCAGTTCCTTCATCTGCGCATAAGCGGCGTCCGCCAGCTCGTCGCGGCCATAGCCGACATTGACGCACCAGAGGCCCGCCATGCCGTCGAGGATCTCCGCTCCTTCCGAATCGTAGATGAACGGCCCGTCGGCGCGGGTGATGATGCGCGAGCCTGCCTCGCGCAGCTCCTTGTGGTCGGTGAAGGGATGAAGGTGATGCGCGGCGTCGATTTGCTGAAGCTGCTTCAGCGAATAGTTCTGATAGGTCATGGATTTGATCTTTCCTCTTGAATCAATCCGGCAACGGCCGGGGCGGATTCGTCAGAGGAAGGCAGGCGGCGAATAGCCGATGCGGGCGCACAGCCGCAAGAGCTCGGCGCGCAGCGTGCGCGGTGACGGCGTCACCGCGACCCCGAAGGCGCCTGATGTGCTGATGCGGACCATGGCGGCACCTTAAGCCGCCAACGGCCACGAATTCAAGCTTCACCGCGTTTTCCGGTCGAGCATCGGGTTGTCCGATAGGCGGCTTCCACTTTCCGGTCCGATGCTCAGCGCCTGCTGCAAAAAGACATAGCGTATTGCCGTCTGCGCGGCCTGCGGACGGCGGTCGCCGCGCCCGCCATGGCCGCCTTCGGTTTCCTCGAAGAACAGCGTCTTGCCGCGACCAGCGGCCTGCAGCCGCGCCGCCATCTTGCGCGCATGTCCCGGATGGACACGGTCGTCGGCGGTCGAGGTCATCAGCAGCACCGGCGGATAGGCGACCCCCGCCGCCACATGCTGATAGGGCGAATAAGCGCCGAGCCAGGCTGCCTCCTCCGGCTTCGACGGGTCGCCATATTCCGCGATCCAGGACGCGCCCGGCGGCAGTTCGGTGTAGCGCAGCATGTCGAGCAGGGGCACGTCGATGATGACGGCGCCGAACAGCTCCGGCCGCTGCGTCAGCGACACGCCGGTAAGCAGGCCGCCGTTCGACCCGCCCTGGATGCCGAGCTGGGCAGCCGTGGTGATGCCGCGCTTGACCACATCCTCCGCCACCGCCGCGAAATCGTCGAAGGCCTTCTGGCGCTTGCCCTTGAGAGCCGCCTGGTGCCAGGCCGGGCCGAATTCGCCGCCGCCGCGGATGTTGGCCTGCACATAGGCGTTGCCTTTGTCCAGCCAAAGCCTGCCGCGGATGCCGGCATAGCCTGGCAACAGCGGCACCTCGAAGCCGCCATAGCCATAGAGCAGCGCCGGCGCCGCCCCTTTCTGATCCCGCCGGCGGACGACGAAATAAGGGATCATCGTGCCGTCCTTCGAGCGCGCCTCGAACTGCTCGGAAACATAGGGCGAGGCATCGAAGCGCGCCGGCTGCGATTTCACCGTCTGCAGCGTCTCGCCATCATCGTCCGACCAGATGATCGAGCTCGGCGTCAGGAAGTCGGTGAAGGAGAAGGAGACGCTGGAGCCGAAATGGTCGGCATGGCTGATGCCGACATTGCCGTTGTCGGGCAGGCCGACCGGCTTCAGCGACCAATGATTCTCGGTTCGATCGCAAACGACGACCTTGCCGCGCACATTGTCCATCAGGTTGATGAACAGCCGGTCCTGTGTCCTGGCGAGGCCGGCGATGGAGACGCGGTGCGCCGGCTCGAGCACGGTTTCGAAAGGTCCGAACGTGCCGGTGTCGATCCAGCGGTCGAAATCCACCGAGTAGAGCCCATCGGGCAGGCAGCTTGTGCCGTCAGGGGCCGTCCACGAGCTGCGCACGCCGAAGACGAGCTGGCCCTTGAAGATCGCCGTGTCGGTGGCGTCGTCGGGCAGCGGGACGCGCCTGGTCTCGCCCGAGGCCAGCCGCAGGAAGCTGTGCGAAGTGAAGAAGTCGATTGTTCTGCCAAGCAGCACATGCCGCTTGTCGCCGTCGAACTCCACGCCGCCGCCGACCGCGAGATGCTGCTTCTCGCCCTCGAAGATTGGCGTTGCGTCTTCCAGTTTCGTGCCGCGCTGCCAGAGCTTGATCACGCGCGGATAGCCGGACTGGGTCTTGTCTTCTTCCTCGAACGCCGCCGAGACGATCACCGTGTCCTTGTCCAGCCAGGAAAAGCCCGACTTCGAGGCAGGAGCGCGAAAACCGTCCGCGACGAACGACTTCGTCGCGATGTCGAACTCGCGCATCTCGCTGGCGTCGCCGCCGTCCGGCGACATGTAGAGCAGGCAGCGGTCGAAATCCGGATAGAGCCGGCTCGCCCCGCCGAACACCCATTTGACGCCCTCCTTGGCGGAGAGCTGGTCGAAATCGATGATCGTTTCCCAGTCCGGCTTGTCGGTCTTGTAGGACGCGACCGTCGCCCGGCGCCAGAGGCCCAGCGCATTGGTCTTGTCCTGCCAGAAATTGTAGACGTGGCCGGCAAGCGCCGCCCCGACCGCGATGTTGTCCTCGGCCGTCATCAGGTCGAGCGCGGTCTCGAATGCCGCCCGGTAGGAGGGATCGCCCTGCAATTCGGCCACCGTCACCGCATTCTGGCGATGAACCCAGTCGAGCGCTTCCTTGCCGTTGCGATCTTCCAGCCACACGAAGGGGTCCTCGGCCGCCAACTCGGGTTGGGGTTTGGTCATTGTGCTGGTCATGCGGTTCTCCGGGATGTCGTCTGGCTGGCCCTGCCTACATCGCGTCCGCGGCACGAACATTCAAGAGCGACGCCGCCCGAACCTGGTTGGCAGACCAGGGCCAGCCTGCTGCCGTTTCGTCATGTCGCTTCCCTCGCCCTAGTGGTCGCCGCCTCCTTACCGGCGAGATTGCCGCCGGTCCATTATGCCGGCCACTTTCGCATTCGCACGAGGCTTCTCATGACTGCCGCCCTTCATCCCGCCGAACCGGCATTGGCAACAGATCGCGCTCGCCGCGGCGGCCGTGCGGGAAAGCGCGCCGGCGGATCGGCTGCCTTCGAGCAGCCGCCTTTCCGGCAGTTGAAGAATCCACTGACGCCGACCCGGCTTGTTTCCGACGACGAGCTGGAATCGATCCATCTCGCCTCGCTGCGGGTGCTGAGGGAGATCGGCGTCGACGTGCTGCACGAGGAAGCCCGCCGCATCATGAAGGCGCATGGCGCCGACGTCAGCGAAGGCAGCGAGCGCGTGCGCTTCGACAGCGATCTGATCCTCGAGCTGATTTCGCACTGCCCCTCGGAATTCACGCTCCATACCCGCAACCCGGCGCATAATCTGCGCTTCGGCGGCAACAACGTCATCCTGTCGATGATGGCCTCGGCGCCCAATTGCTCCGACCTCGATCGCGGCCGGCGGCCCGGCAACCAGGCTGACTATCGCAACTTCCTGCGCCTGGCCCAGATGCACAACATCCTGCAGTGCACCGGCGGCTATCCGGTCGAGCCGATCGACATCCATCCCTCGGTCCGGCACCTCGAATGCATCCGCGACCTCGCCACGCTGACCGACAAGGTCTTTCACATCTATTCGCTCGGCAAGGAGCGCAATGTCGATGGCATCGAGATCGCCCGCATCGCCCGCGGCGTCAGCCGCGAGCAGCTGATGCAGGAGCCGTCGGTCTTCACCATCATCAACACCAATTCGCCGCTCAAGCTCGACGTGCCGATGATGGAAGGCATTATCCAGATGGCGAGCATGGGCCAGGTCGTGATCGTGACCCCATTCACGCTCTCAGGCGCCATGGCCCCCGTCACCATCGCCGGCGCGCTGGTGCAGCAGAATGCCGAGGCGCTGTCCGGCATCGCCTTCGCGCAGATGGTGAAGAAGGGCGCGCCGGTCGGCTATGGCGGCTTCACCTCCAACGTCGACATGAAATCCGGCGCGCCGGCCTTCGGCACGCCTGAATACATGAAGGCGCAGCTCGTCGGCGGCCAGCTCGCCCGCCGCTATAGCATCCCCTATCGCACCTCCAACACCTGCGCCGCCAACACTGTCGACGCGCAGGCCGCCTACGAGAGCGTCTTCTCGCTCTGGGGCGCCATACAGGGCGGCGGCAATCTGATGATGCACGGCGCCGGCTGGCTGGAAGGCGGCCTGCGCTGCTCCTACGAAAAGACCATCCTCGACATCGACCTCCTGCAGATGGTGGCCGAGTTCCTCACCCCGCTCGACCTCTCCGAGGATGCGCTCGGCTTCAACGCCATCCAGTCGGTCGGCCCGGGCGGCCATTTCTTCGGCACCCAGCACACGCAGGAACGCTACAAGACCGCCTTCTACTCGCCGATCGTTTCCGACTGGCGCAATTTCGAGACCTGGGCCGAAGCCGGCTCGCCGACGGCGCTGGAACGGACCAACAAGGTCTGGAAGGAACGTCTTGCCGCCTACGAGGAGCCCTATATGGATCCGGCCATCCGCGAGGAGCTCAACGATTTCGTCGACAAGCGCCGCGCCGAAGGCGGCGCGCCGACGGATTTTTAGTCGTCAATATTGGTTTGATGCGTAGTCGACCCCCACTCCGTCAAGCTTCGCTCGACACCTCTCCGCCGATCGACGGGGGAGAGGAAAGGCGCGAATCGATCCCAGCCGACACCTTTCCTCTCCCTCCGCAGGGAAGATCCCGCTCACTCAATTCGGCCCCTACAAAAACGGACCTATCTGTATGAAATCTCATGTGAAAGCGGTTGTCATCGGTGGCGGCGTCGTGGGCTGCTCGGTGCTCTATCATCTGGCCAAAGCCGGCTGGACCGACATTATGCTGATCGAGCGTTCGGAATTGACCTCCGGCTCGTCCTGGCACGCGGCGGGGGGCTTCCACACGCTGAACGGCGATCCGAACGTTGCCAAGCTGCAGGCTTATACCGTCCAGCTCTACAAGGAGATCGAGGAGCTTTCCGGCCAGTCCTGCTCGCTGCATCTGACCGGCGGCGTGATGATGGCCGATACGCCGGAGCGCATGGACTTCTTGCGCCTCGCCCACGCCAAGGGCCGTTACCTCGGCATGGACACTGAACTGATCACACCGTCCGAAGCAAAAGCGATGTTCCCGCTGATGGACGAGAAGAATTTCGTCGGCGCCATGTGGGACCCGGTCGAAGGCCATCTTGATCCCTCAGGCACGACCATTGCCTATTCCAAGGCAGCGAAAAAACTCGGCGCCGAGATCGTGTTGCGCAACCGCGTCGTCGACCTGACGCAGCAGCCCGACGGCACCTGGAACGTCGTCGCCGAGCAGGGCACGGTCCACGCCGAGCATGTCGTCAACTGCGGCGGCCTGTGGGCGCGCGAGATCGGCCGCATGGTCGGCGTCGAGCTGCCGGTGCTGGCGATGGAGCATATGTACCTGCTCACCGAGCCGATGCCGGAGGTCGAGGAATTCAACAAGTCGACCGGCCGCGAGATGATCGGCGTGCTCGATTTCAAGGGCGAGATCTACACCCGTCAGGAGCGCAACGGCATCCTGCTCGGCACTTATGAAAAGGCCTGCAAGCCGTGGTCGCCCGTCAACACGCCGTGGGATTTCGGCCATGAACTGCTGCAGCCCGACATCGACCGCATCGCGCCGTCGCTGGAGATCGGCTTCAAGCATTTCCCCGGCATCGAGAAGGCCGGCATCAAGCAGGTCATCAACGGCCCCTTCACTTTCGCGCTCGACGGCAATCCGCTGGTTGGTCCCGTGCAGGGCCTGACCAATTTCTGGTGCGCCTGCGCCGTCATGGCCGGCTTCAGCCAGGGCGGCGGCGTCGGCCTCGCCCTGTCCAACTGGATGGTCCACGGCGATCCGGGCTTCGACGTCTGGGGCATGGATGTCGCCCGCTTCGGCGAATGGGCCACGCTGCGCTACACCAACGCCAAGGTCCGCGAGAACTACTCGCGCCGCTTCTCGATCCGCTTCCCGAACGAGGAACTGCCTGCCGCCCGGCCGGCGCAGACGACGCCGCTCTACGACACCATGCTCGCCAACAACGCCGTCATGGGCGACTCATGGGGCCTCGAAACCCCGCTCTGGTTCGCGCCCAAAGGCACCGAGCCGAGGGACATCGTCTCCTTCCATCGTTCGAACGATTTCGGCCCGATCGGCGAGGAAGTGCGCGCCACCCGCGAGAAGGTCGGCGTCACCGAGATCGCCAACTTCGCCAAATACGAGGTCTCTGGACCTGCGGCCGAGGATTTCCTCAACCGGCTGATGACCAACCGCATGCCTAAAATTGGCCGCATCGTGCTGACCCCGATGGTCAACGAATTCGGCAAGCTGATCGGCGACTTCACCATCGCCAAGAACGGCGAGGACCGCTTCATGATCTGGGGCTCGTCGGCGGCGCAGAAATATCACATGCGCTGGTTCGAGAAGCACCTGCCGACGGATGGCTCGGTGCGCATCCACCGCTTCGACCAGACACTGGTCGGCCTGTCGATCGCCGGGCCCAAGTCGCGCGACCTGCTGCAGAAGCTGGTCGATGTCGACGTCTCGACAAAGGCCTTCCGCTTCATGGATTTCCGGGAGATGGCGGTGGGCGGCGCTCCCTGCATGGTCAACCGCATCACCTATACCGGCGACCTCGGCTACGAGATCTGGATGGCGCCCGCCTATCAGCGCCTTGTCTATCTCGCGATCAAGGAAGCCGGCGAGGAATTCGGTCTCGTCGATTTCGGCATGCGCGCGCTCTTGTCGATGCGCCTCGAAAAGAACTTCCCGACCTGGTTCCGCGAGTTGCGCCCGATCTACGGTCCGTTCGAAGGTTCGATGGACCGCTTCATCAAGCTGGAGAAGAACGACTTCATCGGCCGCGAAGCGTCAGCCAAGGAGCAGGCCGAAGGCCCGAAGCTGCGGCGCGTCTCCTTCATCGTCGATGCGGCGGATGCCGATGTGATGGGCGACGAGCCGATCTGGGCCAAGGTCAGCAAGGACTACGGCACGGTGGAAAGGCCGCATGGCTACGGCGCGCCGCGCTTCGATGAGACCGGCAAGGAAGTGCGCGGCTCCAAGGCAGCCGAAGGCGCCTCGGCCGTGCGCGGCATTGTCGACGGCGAATGGCGCGTCGTCGGCTGGGTGACCTCGGGCGGCTATGCGCACTACGTGCAGAAATCGATGGCGCAGGGCTATGTGCCGGCGGCCCTCGCGGAAGACGAGAGCGCCGGCCTGTTCGAGATCGAGATCCTCGGCCACCGCCGCCCGGCCCGCATCAATGTCGAGCCGCCTTTCGACCCGAGCGGCGAGAAGATGCGCACATAAGAGCCGGTACCGCTTTTGGATCGTGCGGGTGGCCGGCTATATAGCAACGGTCACCAACGCATCAGATGAGAAGACGACCCCTTTGCGGCACTTAGAGAAATGGACCGACTGGCTCTGCGATGAATGGGTCGGCCCTTTCAGCGCCGCGGTCGCATTCGTCCTTGCATATTGCCTTGTCCAGATCGTGGTGATGACGTTCTCGTCGCACGTCGCGGGCACCGGTGTTGGCGTCGACGACTCCGAGCAGCTGATGGCGATGCGCTTCCTCGCGGCCGGCTACGGCAGCTCGCAGCCGCCTCTATACACCTGGCTCGGCATCCTCACCGCATCGCTTGTCGGAACCGGCATCTTTGCGCTGAAGATCGTGAAATACACCCTGATGGCCGGCGCGCTGATCGCGTGCTTCGCCGCGGTGCGCCGCCTGGGGTACTCGAACCGGGCGGCGACCGCCGCAATGTTCGGCCTGCTTCTCTTTCCGCAGATCGTGTGGGAGATGCAGCACGCCCTCACCCACTCAGTCGCCGTCTTTTGCTTTTCGTCGCTATTGCTCCTGGCGCTGGTCGAGGTACAGAAACGGCGATCCACGGTCGCCTATGCGCTGCTGGGCCTGGTCACGGCAGCGGCGATGCTGTCGAAATACAACATCGTCATCTTCATTGCCTCGCTGTTCATTGCAGCTCTGTCCCTTCGCGAAACGCGCGAGGCGATCTTCGACCGTCGTTTCCTGATCAGCGTGATCGTGGCGATCCTTGCCTGCCTGCCGACATTCTACTGGAGCCTCACGCATCTGGGGGATCTGCTGGCGCACAGCGCCGGCTTAGGCGTTGCCGAGGGCGCCAGCGCGGCGAGGACGGCGTCTCGAGGCATTCTTGGCCTCGGCAACGCAATACTGAATTTCGCCGGGCTGCCGGTGGCGGTCTTTGCCGTTGCGTTTTTCCTGGCACGCAAGAAACCCACACTATCGTCCGGTCTCGGACCCTGGCCCGAAAAACTGCTCTGGCGCGCGATTGGCTTTGCCGTGGTGATCACGTTGGCGGTGGTGCTCGCCGGCGGTATCACGCAGTTTCGCGATCGCTGGATGCTTCCTGTATTTGTGCTGCTGCCGGCTGCCCTTGCCATCCGCCTGGACACGATGGGAGAAAGAGGCAGGAAGACGCAGGCCACGATCGTCTTTGTCGGCGCCGTGATCGCCATCCTGGTGCTGCCGGTGAGCTGGTACATGCATCTCCGTGGCGGCGACAATCGCGGTAGCATCGTGCGGATGGACTACGCTTCGCTCCATCGTCAGCTGGCGGCCGACGGGCCGGTCGGCACAGTGGTGTCGAGCTGGTTCTGGATCGGCAATCTCCGCCTGGTCGATCCCGATCTCGTCGTGCTCGACGACGAGATCCCCGATTTTGCCAGTTCGATCCGCGAGCCAGCGGTGCTTGTCCTGGCGGACGACGAAGAACCAGCTTCGGTCATTTTCGACAGGATCGCCACGGCCGGCTATGTGATGGACACTGTCCATCGCAGCATCGCGGTGCCTGAGCTGCTGGCGAACAAGCCCACGACCCGCCAGGTCACGATCACGAGACTTCACAAGATCGCGGCGCAGTAGCGCCCGGGAGGCCGCATGGAAAAACTTCGCTTCGGCCGTCATCGCAAGATCATGCCGTTCGAACCGGGCTCGGTCGAAGCCCTGCGCGCGGCTTCCCGCGAGAAGGCTGCCGCGCTCAACCAGCATGTGCTGGGCTATGGCGTGCAGGCCGAAGCCGAATGGGCGACGGCAGGCATTGCCGCTCCCGACCTGCCTGCCATGCGCAAATACCGGCTCGAACGCATTCGCGCCGAGCTCGCGCGCCGCGACTATGCCGGCGCCCTGCTCTACGACCCGGTCAACATCCGCTACGCGACGGATTCGACCAACATGCAGCCCTGGGTCGCACACAATCCGACACGCCACTGTTTCGTGGCGACAGACGGTCCGGTGGTGCTGTTCGACTATTTCTCCTGCGAGCATCTATCGGACCACGCTGGCGTCGTCGACGAGGTGCGGCCGGCGGTGTCGTGGATATATCTCTACAGCGGCGAGCTGACCGACAAAAAAGTCCGCCGCTGGGCGGCCGGCATCGCCGAGCTCCTTGCCGAGCACGGTGGCGGCAATCGCCGCATCGCCGTCGATCACATCAATCCGGAAGGCGTCGACGAGCTCGCCCGCCGCGGCATCACCGTCGGCAATGGCGAGGCGGTGATGGAGAATGCGCGCCTCATCAAGTCGCCCGACGAGATCCTTGCCATGCGCCGCGCCATCGTCGCCTGCGAGGCGGCGATGGGCGAGATGGAGGCGGCGCTGAAGCCGGGCATCTCCGAAAACGAACTGTGGGCGGAACTCCATCGCGGCAACATCGCCCGCGGCGGCGAATGGATCGAGACCCGGCTTCTGTCATCGGGTCCGCGCACCAATCCCTGGTTCCAGGAATGCTCATCGCGCGTCATCGAGGACGGCGATCTCGTCGCCTTCGACACCGACCTCATCGGCCCCTACGGCTTCTGCGCCGATCTTTCGCGCACCTGGCTCTGCGGCGACGGCCGACCGTCGAACGAGCAGCGCGACCTGTTCCGCATCGCCGCCGACCAGATCGCCCACAACACCAGCCTGATGCGGCCGGGCATCTCCTTCCTCGATCTCGTCGAGCGCTCGGCGGTGCCGCCCGGTGACTGTTTCCCGGCGCGCTACGGCGTGCTCTACCACGGCGTCGGACTGGCGGACGAGTATCCGACGCTGCCGCATGCCAGTGACTGGACGGACGACACACCCGACGGCGTGCTCGAACCCGGAATGGTGCTGTGCGTGGAAAGCTATATCGGCCGGTTGGGCGGACGCGAAGGCGTCAAGATCGAGGAGCAGATCCTGATCACCGATACCGGCAACGAAAAGCTCTCAGCCTACCCGCTGGACGAAAGATTGCTGGGCAACTGAGCCGCCCGGCCCGAGCCCGGCGATCGCTTCGCGCATCGCGTCGATGGTGCTCGCCGGCGTCGTCCTGGCGGTGATGAACGGCAGCCCTTTCCGCCTTGCTGTCCAGCCGACCACCTTCACGTGCCGCGCCGCAGACTCGAAACGCCGTGCCAATGCCCAGCTCTGGCAGTCGATGGCGGCGATGTCGGCCCTGCCCTCGGCGACGGCTACGATCGACGACCGGTGGCCGCCGCTCTCGCTGCGCGAGCCGAAGATGTCGAGACTTTCGCCGATCGCCTGCAGGTCGCGCGTCAGCCCGAGCAGCCCGGACATCGAATCCGGATTGTTGAAGACGAAGCGCTTGCCGCGCATGAGACCGAGCGGGATGACCGCATTGCCATCCGCGGGCGACGTGACCGATGGGCCGCCATCCGAAAACATCACTAGCGCGCTGGAATAGAGCTCGCCCTGCCCGCCCTCGAATCCGTCGTAGTCAGGCTGGGCAACCACCTGCACATGCCGGGCCAAGCCGAGTTCCATCGGCCCCCAGCAGGTTTGCCCGAAAAGCAGCGCAGGGCTCAGCCACAGTTGGCGAAAATCGAACTCGTCCGGCGGCAATGTCGCCGGGTCGGGGGCGATCAGCTTTCCTGCGCCGTCGCGGATGCCGTCGGGTACCGGCGGCAGGTCGCGATTGCTGCGCACCATTTTCTCCGGCGCATCGATGCCCTTCTGCCGGAACGCATCGCGAAGCCGCGCCCATTGCGCGTCGACCTCGCCACGCGCCTCGGGCCAGTCATACATCGGCAAGGCCGCAACCAATTTGCTCATAACGAACAGCTTTCAGAAACAGGCTACCGTCGGTGCCTGCGTCCCGCGGCGAAAAAACAGTCGCGGAAAGTCGAATTATTCCTTGGGCGGCTCAGCCGGCACGGGAGCCGTTCCAAGTCCGTTCACATTACGCGCTCTGATGCGCGGCTTGAAGGCGCGGCCGGGTTCGGGCGCGCGGCGCAGCACCGGATGCACTACCGGTTCCTTGGCCTTGAAGGCAAAGGATTTGATCAGCGCGAAGTAATTCGGATAGACATAGCCGTTGTTCATCCGCAGCCATTCTTCGCGGCGATCGCGAAACATCTTCGGCAATCTGTACCAGGCAACCGTCGGGCTCTTGTGGTGCACGAAATGCAGGTTGTTGTTGAGGAACAGGTAGGAGAGCGGCGACCGCTCGACGATGATCGTGCGGCCTTCCGGATGCTCCGACCATTGGTGCTCGGCATAGGTGCGCACCGAGATCAGCGACTGGCCGAGCCACACCGGCACCAGAATGTAGAGCCAGAGCGGGATGCCGAAGCCGAAGGTCACGATCGGCACGACCACGGCGAGGCCGACGGCATGCAGCAGCCAGCCCTTGCGGATCGCCTTGTCACCCGCGGCCATCTGCCTGGCATCGTCGATGAAGAAGCCGATCGACGACAGCCACGGGCCGAGGATCAAACGGCCGACCATGGTGTTGTTGATCTTGAGCAGGAACTTCATTGCCGGCGGCATTTCCGCATGCATCCAGAGCGCCTGATAATAGCTTTCCGGATCGTCCAGCGGATCGGTCAGCCGCTCGTCGGCATGATGGCGAAGATGGATCGCCTTGAAGCGGCGGAACGGCCAGACCAGGCCGATCGGCAGGAAGACGAAGGCTTCATTGATCCTGGCGTTGCGGGTCGGGTGCCCGTGCAGCACTTCGTGCATCAGCGAGGATTGCAGGGCCAGTATCAGGGCGAGGATGGCGAGCGCCAGCAGGGGATGGGAAGGCCAAAGCAGGAAGCCGGTGGCGAGCCAGGCGCCATAGCAGAAGAGTGTGAGGAATACCGTCGGCCATTCCACGGCCGGTGTGCTGCTGCGTCTCTTGCTTATGCCAGTCATGCTATCGACCACTGCCCTCCAGTCGCCGGAACCAGTTTGATTCCTGACAACATTGTGTCAGGAGCCCGCCGTTGTCGCAACGCGACAAAGCGCACAAACTGTTGCGAATGCGCATTTTTAGCTGCAGATGTTATACTTTGTAAACAAACCTGGGGATTCATTTGCGCCTGAGCAGTCGTCAGAAAGGCCCCGGCGCAAATTTTTCCTCCTCGGCACAGGAGTGGCGTGATGGATAAGCGAGATCTGTCGACGATCTTCCGGGAGCGTCTGAAATTGCTACTGACACGCTCCGACTTGAACCAGTCGGCCTTCGCGACCGCCGTCGGCATCGACCGATCGGCGCTGTCGCAGCTGCTGTCCGGCGCCTCGACCCGCCTGCCCCGCGCCGAGACGCTTCTCAACATCGCCGCCGAGTTCAAGGTGTCGCTCGACTGGCTGCTGGGCCTGAGCCAGGACGAAGGCGTCACCGGCGAGATCCGCGAGAGCCTGGAGATCGAGGAGGCGCCCGACGGCTTCGACCGCACGCTGCTCGCCAAATGGCACGCCGAGGCGGCCGGCACCAAGATCCGCTACGTGCCTGCGGGCATTCCGGACCTCCTGCGCACCGAGGCGCTGGTCGAGTACGAGGCCGGCATTGCCAACAAGAGCCGCGAGGCGCAGGCCGGCGAAACGCAATACCGTATCGACTACAACAGGCGGCCCGAGACCGATATGGAGGTCTGCATGCCGCGTCATACGCTGGAGATCTTCGCGCGCGGTCTCGGCGTCTGGGATCGTTTCCCGGAAGCCGAGCGCCGCAAGCAATTGCTGCACATGGCAACGCTGCTCGACGACCTTTACCCGACCTTCCGACTGTTCCTTTATGACGGCCGCATGCGCTATTCGATCCCCTACACGATCTTCGGTCCCTACCGCGCCGCGATCTACGTCGGCGACATGTATCTGGTGCTGAACGCCACCCAGCCGGTCCGCACCCTGACCAGCCATTTCGACAATCTGATCCGCGCCGCCGACATCAACGCGCATGAGGCGGCGAGCTTCACGCAAAGGTTGGCCGGCATGTCCTTCCCTTCAGTCTCCGTCTGAACGTTTCATCATCGTCGTCGTGCCTTGCGGTCAGCATCTGACCAACGGCGGCCCCTGCATCGAGGTCAAGATCACTCTCAGGCCGGAAAGGCGGTTATCCGGTACACCGTCGCGACCGCAAATTCATTGACGGGACATAAAGACTTCTTTATATCGTTATCCGAATTCAGGATACGAAAGCCAAAGCCATGACCGCGACCAATCCGATCGACGCATTGCTTGCCGAAAAAGGCGTGCTTTTGGCTGACGGCGCCACCGGCACGAATTTGTTCGCCATGGGCCTCGAGGCCGGTGAAGCGCCCGAGCTGCTCAACGAGACAGCGCCTGCCACCATCGCCAGCCTGCATCAGAATTTCGTCGATGCCGGCGCCGACATCATCCTGACCAATTCCTTCGGCGGCACCCGGCACCGGCTGAAGCTGCATCATGCGCAGGACCGCGTTTACGAGCTCAACAAGCGCGCCGCCGAAATCGCCCGCTCCGTCGCCGACAAGGCCGGCCGCAAGGTGATTGTCGCCGGCTCGGTCGGCCCGACCGGCGAGTTGCTGGTGCCGCTCGGCGCCATGACCTATGAGGACGCGGTCGATGCCTTTGCCGAGCAGATCGAAGGCTTGAAGGCCGGCGGCGCCGAAGTCGCCTGGATCGAGACCATGTCGGCGCCGGACGAGATCCGCGCCGCGGCCGAAGCGGCGATCCGCGTCGGCCTGCCCTACACCTACACCGGCTCCTTCGACACCGCCGGCCGCACCATGATGGGGCTGCTGCCGAAGGACATCCACGGCGTCGCCGACGGGCTGTCGCAGGCGCCGCTCGGCGTCGGTGCCAATTGCGGCGTCGGTGCCGCCGACATCCTGGCCTCGCTGCTCGACATGACCGACGCGAAGCCGGAGGCCACCGTGATCGTCAAGGGCAATTGCGGCATTCCGGAATTCCGCGGCAGCGAGATCCACTATTCCGGCACGCCCGAGCTGATGGCCGACTATGTCCGGCTGGCGGTCGACGCCGGCGCGAAAATCGTCGGCGGCTGCTGCGGCACCTCGTTCGCCCACCTCGCCGCGATGCGCAAGGCGCTCGACGCGCATAAAAAGTCGGCGCGTCCGACCGTCGAGACGATCGTCGAGCGCATCGGTCCGATGCGCAACAAGATCGCCTCGGCCGGTTCGGCCGAGGCCGGTGAAGGTCGTCGCGAGCGCCGGCGCAGCCGCGCCTGAAATTGTGCTGCTTACTCGCTGTTCTCGGCGTAACGCGACAGCGCTGTATTGAGGTCGGTAGCGGCGCTGTTGTTGCTGTCAGCACTCAGCGTCATCAACGCGCCCGACGCGCGCGGGTCGCTGATCTGTTCCAGCATTACGCGGAAGCGGTCGTTGTTCAGCGCCGAGAGCGCCGTGTTGCGGGCCGCGTCGACATCGTTCCTGATACGCGCGGATTCAGCCGACGGAGGGGACGGTGCTCGCGCCTGAAGATTTCCCGCGGTCGAAGCCACGTTCCCGGTGATATGCAATTCCATCCCCTCAAGCCGTCTATCAGCTTTGACTAACAGGAGGGCATTGCGATGAAGTTCCGGAAAAGCCACGCAATTTAACGATCGGAAAAAGGCCGGCGGTTTTCCACGCCGGCCCTTTGCTCAAAAGACGCCGCACGTCCTATTTGTTGGTTCCCAGCGACGAGGCAAGCCGCACCAGCGACAAGAATTCGGCCCTGTAGCCGAACGGATCGGCGCCGCGGGCGGCGTTGGCGATCTCCAGGATCCGGTCGTAGCCGAAATTGGCCGTCTGATCCTCGTCGCGCAGCTTCTGCCCGAAGGCCGCGACCGCGACCGAGAACCGCTGGTCGCTTCCTGCCTCGTCGAAGGACCGCACCTCGTTGGCGGCGGTCACCGGCGTGGTGATCAGCTTCGAGACATCCTCGTTCGGCAGCTTGTAGCGGATCTTGACGAAGGCATATTCGTCCGCATTGGCGACGCCGCCATTGTCGACCTTCGCCTGGCCGTAACGCAGCGGATCGACCTGCTCGGCGCCGCTGCCCTTGGGCGTGATCTCGTAGATCGCCGACACCGAATGGCCGGAGCCGATATCGCCGGCATCGACGCGGTCGTTGTTGAAATCCTCACGCTTCAAGGCGCGGGTCTCGTAGCCAACCAAGCGGTATTCCGAGACGTTCGCCGGGTTGAACTCGACCTGGATCTTGACGTCCTTGGCGATGGTGAACAGCGTCGAGGATGCGTCCTCGACCAGCACCTTCTCGGCCTCGGCAAGCGTGTCGATATAGGCCGCCGTGCCGTTGCCGTTCTGCGCGATGGTCTGCATCATCTGATCGTTGAGATTGCCGCGGCCGAAACCGAACACCGAGAGGAACACTCCGGTCTTGCGCTCCTTCTCGATCAGGTGCTTGAGGTCATCGTCATCGGTCTGGCCGACGTTGAAGTCGCCGTCCGTGGCCAGCATCACGCGGTTGACGCCGTCCTTGACGAAGGACTGCTGCGCAAGCTTGTAGGCTTCCTTGATGCCCGCCTCGCCGGCCGTCGATCCACCAGGCTCCAGATTGTCGATGGCCGAAAGGATCTTCTGCTTTTCCGCAGCCTTCGTCGGCATCAGCACCGTGCCGGCATTGCCGGCATAGGTGACGATGGAAACGGTGTCGTCGGGCTTCAGCTTGCTAACCAGCAGCCGGAAGGCGGACTTCAAGAGCGGCAGCTTGTCCGGCTCGTCCATCGAGCCCGACACGTCGATCAGGAACACCAGGTTGGCCTTGGGCGCCGCGGCCGGCTTCACGTCGAAACCCTTGATCGCGACATGCATCAGCTTGGTGCGCTCGTTCCAGGGCGTAGGCATGACGGTGACGGTCGAGTTGAACGGCGTCGCGGCCGAATCCGGACCCTTCCAGTCATAGGGGAAGTAGTTGATCATCTCCTCGACGCGGACCGTGTCCGGGTCGGGCAGAGCGCCTTCCTTCAGCGAGCGCCGCACGAAGGAATAGGACGCCGTGTCGACATCGATCGAGAAAGTCGAGACCGGATCCTGGGCGGCTTGGTGCACCGGATTGGTCTTGAAGGTCTCGATGCGGTCGCGGTTTTCCTCCTGCGGCTGCATTTGGTCGGACGGCATCGGCGCGGGCTGCACCATCAGCTTGGAATCGGCGACGGCACCAGGCGCGCGTCTCAACTTCGCTGCATCACCCGGGGCCGAAAAGCCCATTCGAACCACCCCGTCGCTCGCCGCAGCTTTGTCGCCAGCTGTCCCAGCCGGCGCCGGCGAAGGCGCCGCCTCGGGCGTCGTTTCCTGATTGCCCAGGTTGTCGACTTCGGTGGCCGGCTTCGGCGGCGCCGCCGGCGCGATCTCCGCCTCATCCTTGAGACGACCCTCACTTTCGGCGTCGGTCTTCTTCTCCTTGGCGGGCGCAGCCGCCAGCGGCTCGTTGTTCGCCAGCCTGTTGGCCGCGGGCTTCTGCGCCACCGGCTTGTCGGCCAGCGTCTCGGTGATCTTGTCGTTGCCGCCGATGGCAGGCGGCTGCTCCTTCAACATCTCGAAAGCGGCATATCCGGCGATAGGCAGCGCGACCAGAGCGGTGATGGCCGGCGTGGCAATGAGTTTCCGTTGCATGATCTCTCTCCAGAGCTTTCTTGCTCGCTCCGTGAGACGAAGGCCTGCCGCGGTTCCTTGGGAGGCGGTCGAAATTTTTTCTTGGGCCTCGAAGGCGCTCATCGCAGCAGCGAACGCGCGGGCTTTCGCCTCGCCGTCCGGCGCCGGCACCGCGATGTCGCGCAGCCTTTCGAGTTCGTTGTCGTCGACCATGGTCACACTTCCCCGGTTGAACGCATGAGCAGCTTCAGCCGTTTCTTCGCTTCATGGATGTGCCAGGAAACCGTCGTCTCCGAGATTGCCATCACCTCCGCCGCCGCGGCATGGCTCAGCCCTTCGCCATAGACCAGCAGCACCGCGTCGCGCTGCTTGTCCGGCAGCATCCGCACCGCCGCCCACAGCGCCTCGGCCGGGTCATGAGCTTCCCCCGAGCCCTCCCCCGCAATCAGCGTGTAGGTGCCAAAGGCTTCGGTCTTGGCGGTGTCGCGCGCCCGCTTGCGAATCATATCGCGCGCCGCGTTAAGCGTCATGGCGTAGAGCCATGTCGTGAAGGCGCCGTTGCCCTGATAGTCGCGGATCGCCCGGCCGAGCCGCACGCAGACGTCCTGGGCTATGTCCTCCGCATCGGCCTTGCGGCCGCACCAGCGATAGGCGGCGCGATAGACGAAGCCATAGTGCCTTTCGAGCAGTTTGCCGAAAGCCCCCCTGTCTCCGCCCCTCGCCCGCCCGATCAAGTCGGCATCGGAGGCTTCGCTGTCGTCCAGCATCATCGCCGTCATTTGCCCGTTGGACGAAGGCTAATGGCCAATCCTTGGGGCGATGGAAAGATTTTTTTGGGGCGCTGCTTTCCTCCTGTTCACGGGAATGGCCCACGCAGCGGGGCGAAAAGCCAAGTGCTTGGCCTTTCGCATGACAAACGCCCGAAGGGCGGCGCGGCCTGCGCTGGGCCGAGGCTTCGCCGCGCCGCGCGGGCGAAACCTATCCGAGGGTCTCACCGAAGAACGTGGTCAGCCGCTTCCAGTGCCGCTCGGCGCCGGCTTTGTCGAAGACGCCATGGTCCGGCACGCACCAGCCATGCGCCATGCCGACATAGTTCTCGATCACGTGGTCGACCTCCGCCACGCGCAAGGCCTCGGCCAGCCGCGCCGACTGCTCCGGCGGAAAGCTGCCGTCGACGCCGGCGACGCCGACATAGACGCGCGCCTTGATCGACGCCGCTTTGAGGTGTGGACTGTCGGGCGCGTCGCTTGCCAGATTGCCGCCATGGAAGCTCGCTGCGGCGGCGATGCGGCCGGGATAAGCCGCCGCAGCGTTCAACGCCCGCGCGCCGCCCATGCAATAGCCGACGACGCCGACAGGTCCGACAAAACCATCCGCCGCCAGGGCATCGAGGAAGGCCTCGCCGTCACTGATCGTCATGTCCTGCGTCGTCGCATTTCTCAACGCCGTCAGTTCAGCCTTCGTCCTTTCCCCGCCAAAAGCGGTCTTGGGGTCGAATGGCCCGTAGGGCGCGCTGCGGTAGAACAAGTCGGGCACCAGCACGGCATAGTCATGCCCCGCCAGGCGCTCGGCGATCTCGTCGAGAGCCGGGCGCGGACCGAAAATGTCCATGTAGAGGATAACGCCGGCCCTGGCGGGTGAGGCTGGACGAAACAGCCGCGCCTTCGCTGTGCCGTCCTGGGTTTTGATCTCGATCTCTTGCTTCGCCATGATGCTCTCCGTCGGCTGTCGCGCGATAGATATCGGCATCGTCTGCGCCGGCAAGACAATCCCGGAGCCCGCCGTTCAAGGTTTCGTGTGGACGGCCCCGATCCTACAGGCGCGCAAACGCCGCCATGTGAAAGGCCTGAACCTCCGGCGGATAGCGATAGTCCGTGCCATACGGACAGGCATTGCGGTCGAGGCAGCCGCCGGTGCGGCAAGGCCCGCCTCTGGCGCCACGCACATGGCCAAGGCAGGCGTCATGGGCAAAACCCTGCTCGGAATAGGCATCGACCGGACAGGATTTCACGCAGGGTTTTTCGGCGCATGTGTCGCAGAGATGCATCGTTTCCTCAGGTTCGGGGAGGAAAATCTCCTGCTCGAACAACAAGGCCCCACGATAGGCATGCCAAAGCCCAAACGTTGGATGCATGAGGATGCCGAGCGGCGATGGCCTCAGCCCTTCCGCCCGCATCGCCCATTGCTGGAACGGCAGATAGGGCCGGTCGGAGGGTGATACCGCGCGGGCGCCGAATTCCTCGGCCACGGCGCCGATCGCCTCGCGTGACCAGGTGTCGAGTGGATTGGCGATGGGCTGCGGCTGGCCCTCGAGCCAGCGCTGGAAATGCGGCCAGGGTGCCGCGCCTGCCTGCCCGACCAGGAGGGCGGACTTGGCTAGCTGTGAGCTTTCGGGAGGTTGTCCATTCGGACCGGACCGAGGAGACTGGAGTTACCACGCTTCAGCATCCATCGGAGGATCCGAATGAACATCCATAAGAATGCCCGTCTCACACCGCTGCGTCGAGAGGAGATGGCGCTGTCGGTGATAGAAGGCGCTTTCTCCAAAGCCCATGCGGCGCGTGTCTACGGCGTGTCGGCCAAGATCGTGGCGCGCTGGGTCGAGCGCTACAAGTCCGAAGGGCGGGCCGGCATGATCGACCGTTCCTCGCGGCCCGCCCATATGCCGCAGGCCACCGCTGCGTTGATCGCCGAGCGCATCATGGCGCTGCGGCGGCAACGTTGGACCGGCAAGCACATCGCCCATGAGGTCGGCGTCTCGCCCGCCACCGTTAGCCGGGTTCTCAAGCGTGCCGGACTGTCGCGGTTGCGGGATATCGAACCGGCCGAGCCGATCCGACGCTACGAGCGCGAGCATCCTGGCGAGATGATCCATATCGATATCAAGAAGCTCGGTCGTTTCGAGCGCATCGGTCATCGCATTACCGGCAAGCGCACCGGCAATGCCAGCTCGCGCGGCAGCAGTTGGGAGTTCGTCCATGTCTGCATCGACGACGCCTCCCGCATCGCCTTCTCGCAGATCCTGCCCGACGAGAAAAAAGAAAGCGCCATCGCCTTCCTCAAGGCGGCGGTGGCCTACTACGCCAGCCTCGGCGTCACGATAGCCCGCGTCATGACCGACAACGGCTCCTGCTACAGATCAAAGGCCTTCGCCAAGGCCTGCCGCGATCTCGGCCTCAAGCACGTCAGGACAAGACCCTATACACCCAAGACCAATGGCAAGGCCGAGCGCTTCATCCAGACAGCACTGCGCGAATGGGCTTATGCCATCGCTTATCCGACTTCAGATCACCGCGCCGCAGAGTTGCCGGTCTGGCTGCACAGATACAATTGGCACCGTCCCCACGGGAGCCTAAAGTCCAAAACACCTATCAGTCGCCTCGCTCTAACCGAGGACAACCTGTTGAGGCTCCACAGCTAGCGCACCCGAAAGCCCCGCAGGCACGGCTTCATCGCCGGCGAAACGGAAGCCGCCACGAAGGATCAGGCCATGGGCGGCAAGCGCGGCCGCGACCCCATCAGTCGTGCCGCGCGAAAGAATCATCCCTTCCGGTCCGGGTCGGAGAACGCGCTCCGCCAGACTTCCTTGTGGATGATGTTGGCGACTTTAGCCCGGCCTGACTCGGGCTCCTTTCAAGTGAAGGCGTCGGCCATCGAGGCTTTCTTCTTGGCGATGAAGTCCTTCAGCGCCTCGTCGATCGCCGGATCGAGATGCGGCGCCTCGTAGCTTTCCAGCCAGCGGCGGGCAAGCTCGTTGGCGCGCTGCGGCGCGGTCTTCTCACCCTCGGCCAGCCACTGCTCGTAGGAATTGTTGTCGGCGATGTTGGAGCGGTAGAAGGCCGTCTGGAAATTCGCCTGCGTGTGGTCGCAGCCAAGATAATGGCTGCCCGGACCGACCTGACGGATGGCATCCATCGCCTGGCCGTTTTCGGACAGGTCGACGCCCTCTGCGAATTTCTGCTGCATGCCGAGCTGGTCGATGTCCATCATGAATTTTTCATAGCAGGAGGCGAGACCGCCCTCGAGCCAGCCGGCCGAATGCAGCACGAAATTGGCGCCGGCAAGGATCGTCGAGTTCAGCGTGTTGGCGCTCTCATAGGCCGCCTGCGCGTCCGGGATCTTCGAGGCGCAGAGCGAGCCGCCGGTGCGGAACGGCAAGCCGAGGCGACGGGCAAGCTGCGCCGCGCCATAGGAGACCAGTGACGGCTCCGGCGTGCCGAAGGTCGGCGCGCCCGACTGCATCGAAATCGACGAGGCGAAGGTGCCGAACAGCACCGGCGCGCCGGGGCGGATGAGCTGCGTGAACGAGGCGCCGGCCAGCACTTCGGCGAGCACCTGTGTCAGCGTGCCGGCGACCGTCACCGGGCTCATCGCGCCGGCCAGGATGAACGGCGTGACGATGCAGGCCTGGTGGTGGCGCGAATAGACTTTCAGCGCGCCGAGCATCGTTTCGTCGAACACCATCGGCGAGTTGGCGTTGATCAGGCTGGTCAGCACCGTGTTGTTCTCGACGAAATCGTCGCCGAACACGAGCTTGGCCATCGCCACCGTGTCTTCCGCGCGCTCCGGCGCGGTGACCGAGCCCATGAACGGTTTGTCCGAATAACGGATGTGCGAGTAGACCATGTCGAGATGGCGCTTGTTGACCGGCACGTCGACCGGCTCGCACACCGTGCCGCCGGAATGGTGGATCGACGGCGCCATATAGGCGAGCTTCACGAAATTCTGGAAATCCTCGATCGTGGCGTAGCGGCGATTGCCGTCGAGATCGCGCACGAAGGGCGGGCCGTAGACCGGGGCGAAGACAGTCGCATTGCCGCCGATCTGCACAGAGCGCTCCGGATTGCGCGCATGCTGGGTGTAGATCGAAGGCGCGGTCTTGAGCAGCGAGCGGCAGAGTCCTTTGGGGAAATGCACGCGCTCGCCCTTGACGTCGGCGCCGGCTTCCTTCCAGAGCGCCAGCGCCTCGGCGTCGTCGCGGAAGATGATGCCGATCTCTTCCAGCACCGTGTCGGTGTTCTTCTCGATCAGCGCCAGGCCTTCCTCATTGAGGACCTCATAGACGTTGATCTTGCGCTTGATGTAGGTGAGCTGGGTGCCCGGCCCGCCGCCCGAGCGCGCCGCACGCCGCGCCGCCGCGCCGCTGCTTGCGCCGCGTCCGCGCCGTCCGCCTGTCGGCTCCTGCTCGACTGCCGCGTTCTCGCTCATGATCGTTCTTCCCTGAAACCGTGCTGAATGAATTCGCTCGCGGCCGCATACCGCTGCTTCTCGCCGGATCGTAGCCATGCACCCTATTCGAAACGGCCCGTGAGCGCCAACGGCTGTCGCAAAATCGACAAGAAAAGCGCCAACTTTTCAGTCGCTTTCCTTTTGCGGGAAGTCGCAAATCAGCTATGGCTACCTCGCCCTCGCGGGTTAGGTATTGGCGCATCGATTTTTAGGCTGCCGCAGTCATTCCGAGCAGCAAGGAGCCCGAGAAAAATGTCCGACGACGAGATCATCCTTTCCGAGCTTTCCGACGAGGAGCTTGTGCAGCAGATGCACGACGACCTCTATGACGGGCTTAAGGAAGAGATCGAGGAAGGCACCCATATCCTTCTTGAGCGCAATTGGGCGCCCTACAAGGTGCTGACCGAAGCCCTGGTCGAAGGCATGCGCATCGTCGGCGAGGATTTCCGCGACGGCATCCTGTTCGTGCCGGAGGTGCTGCTGTCGGCCAACGCCATGAAGGCCGGCATGGCCATCCTGCGCCCGCTGCTCGCCGCCACCGGCGCGCCGAAGCAGGGCAAGATGGTGATCGGCACCGTCAAGGGCGACATCCACGACATCGGCAAGAACCTCGTCGGCATGATGATGGAAGGCGCCGGCTTCGACGTCATTGACCTCGGCATCAACAACGCCGTCGAGAAATATCTCGAAGCGATCGAGCAGCACCAGCCCGACATCATCGGCATGTCGGCGCTGCTCACCACCACCATGCCCTACATGAAGGTCGTCATCGACACGATGAAGGAAAAGGGCATCCGCGACGACTATGTCGTGCTGGTCGGCGGCGCGCCGCTCAACGAGGAATTCGGCAAGGCCGTCGGTGCCGACGCCTATTGCCGCGACGCGGCGGTTGCCGTCGAGACCGCCAAGGATTTCATGAAGCGCAAGCACAACGTTCGCGCTACCGCCTGACCCAAGGCATCAGGATGGATCGAAAAAGCCGCGCCTTGCAGCGCGGCTTTTTTGTTCCCAGATGATGGACGAGACTGAATCAGTTGGCGACAGTGTCTTTGACCGCCCTTGCCGTCGATTGACGTCCTTGCCGACGCCCCGGATGGTGTTGGCGCAAGCCGTGAGTGCAAGCGCGCAGGCAAGGATGGCCATCGGCGCGATGCGTAGCAGTTTCATGGATGGTGTCTCCCTGGACAGAAATTAGCGCCCCGCAGCGAAAGCCGGCCCGACTTGGTCAAAACGCAAAAAACGGAACCGAATCAAACAGACAGGCTGCTCGTCATCGCCTGCGGGATGATTGCGCGCGAAGTTTTGGCCGTCAAGCAACAGCTAAAGCTCGACCATCTCGAGCTGACCTGCCTGCCGGCAGAGTTCCATTTCTATCCCGACCGCATCGCGCCGGCGATGGACAAGGCGATCGCGAAGGCGAAGGCGGACGGTTACAAGCACATCTTCGTCGGCTATGCCGACTGCGGCACCGGCGGCCTGCTCGACCGCGTGATCGAGAAGCACGGCGTCGAGCGCATGGCAGGCCCGCACTGCTTTGCCTTCTACCAAGGCATGGACGCCTATGCGAAGGTCGCCGACGGCGACATGATGTCGTTCTACATGACCGACTTCCTCTGCCGCCAGTTCGAGGCCTTCTTCATCAAGCCGCTCGGCTTGGACAGGCATCCGGAGCTGATCAAGGACTATTTCGGCAACTACGAGAAGCTGATCTATCTCGCCCAGACCGACGATCCGGAACTCGACAAGGTCGCGGAGAAGGCTGCCGCCCTGCTCGGCCTCGCCTATGAGCGCCGTGCGACCGGTTATGGCGATTTGACGGCCGAGCTGGCGCGGGCGGCGGCCAGCGCCTGACTACCTTCACGCCTCCGCTTCCAGCGCTGCAAGCACATCGGCAAAACTCGTCTTGCAGACGAAGCCCAGCTTCTCCCTCGCCCGCGACGGGTCGTAGACGCGGTCGATCGAGGAGAACATCGTCCACCCCTTCCTCGCATAGAGCCTCGGGTAATCCGGGAAATAGCGCGCGACGACGGCCGGCGCGTCGGCGATCAGCTCGGCGCAGTCTTCCGGCCGGAACGGAGTCGGCGCCGAGACGATGAACAGGTCGAAGCCGAGCTGCGGCGCCTTCTCCAGCGCCAGAACATGCGCCTCGGCCGCGTCCTCGACCGTCAGCCTGCGGAACAGCAATTCATTCGCCTTGGTGTTGGCGTCCGACTGCTCGATGGCATGCGCCATGTCGTCGGCCTCGGGAAAGAAGCGCGCCGTGCGCAGCACCACGACCGGCAACCCATGCTCGATGTGGTAAAGACGGCAAAGATGCTCCGCCGAAAGCTTGGTCACGCCATAGATGTTGCGCGGCTCGGGCGACATGTCCTCGGTCAACCACGCAGCCTTGCGCGCGCCGCCCTGGAAACCGGCGCGAATCGCCTGCGAGATCATCAGCGATGTCGTCGAGGTGAAGACGAAACGGTCGATGCCGCACGCCACCGCTGCGTCGAGCAGGTTCAGCGTCCCTTGCACATTGGTCGCGACGAAGTCCGCATTCTCGTAATGTTCGATGTTCGATTTGTGCAGCGCGCCGCTGTGAATGACAGCTTCGATGCGGTGCTCGCGGACGGTTCCGAAGACGAGCTCGCGGTCGGCAATCGAGCCGACGACTTGCGTGCGCGCCGAGGCAACAGGATCGAGGCCGATCACCTCATGGCCGAGCGCGTCGAGCCGGGGGCCAAGCGCACTGCCCAGCCAGCCGGACGATCCTGTGAGCAAGATACGCATCGATCAAACCGCCATTTCCGCTCCCAACGCTGTTAAGCATGGCTGACAGCAGCCCGCGAACCGGTAAGTTGTACGCCAGAAGACCAAACAACTGCTCCAGCTACCGACCCGGGAAAACGCATCCATGACCCCTCGCCTCCTGCTTGCCGCTCTTTGCCTGATCGGCTTCGCCCTGCCGGCCCATGCCGACGGCGAGGTACAGAAGCTGATCACCGCCGCGGACAAGGCGCGGCTCGACAAATATGGCGAGACGCGCAAGGTCGCCCTCGAGGAAGCGAAGGCCGGCGATCCGGCCGAGGTGAAGCAGTTGGACGCGCTGCTCGCCAAGCCGCTGATCGCCTTCTCCGACAAGGATCTGACCGGCAATTGGAAATGCCGCACCATCAAGGCCGGCGGCTTGAGCCCGCTCGTCATCTATGGCTGGTTCAAATGCAAGGTGACCGACGACGGCTCCGGCTGGCGGCTGCAAAAGACCAGCGGCTCGCAGCGCACGATGGGCCGCTTCTTCGACGACGGCGAGAAGCGCGCCATCTATCTCGGCTCTTTCTCGGTCAATGACGACAAGGCCAAGCCTTATGGCAGCGGTCCCGAAAGCGACCAGGTCGGCTACGCCTTCCGCAACAGCGCCACCGAATGGCGCATCGAATTCCCCGCGCCCTATTACGAATCGAAGCTCGACATCATGGAATTCAAGCGCTGAGGAGAGCGTCCTGACGGGCTCCTGGCACACCAAGGATTAACCCACCCCGCATAGCATCCGCCCGGTTTTCAGAGCGGGTGCTTGCCGTGGCAGCGTTGGAATCCAGTCCTCGACCGATCGTGGTCGTCACGGAAGGCGGTCCCCATATCTGGGCCATCGTGAATGCGCTTGCCGATCGCGCCGGCCCCGTCAGCGTCATCCTCGAAACGCCTGAATCGAAAAAGCGTTTGCTGCTCGGCCGCGCCCGCCGCCAGGGCTGGATCTCGGCCATCGGCCAGCTCGGCACCATGGTGCTGACCAGGCTCGGCAAGCGCTTCCTTGCCGGTCACGCCGCGCGCCTGGTCGCCAAGGAGAAGCTCGAGACCGAGCCTCGCCCCGGCCAGGCGATCGTCCATGTGCCTTCCGCCGACGGACCGGAATGTCTTGAGACGATCCGGAAGATAAGGCCGGGCGTCGTGCTGCTCGCCGGTTGCCGGCTGCTGTCGAAGGACACTCTGGCAAACATGCCTTGCCCGGTGCTCAACTACCACGCCGGCATCGCGCCGAAATATCGCGGCATGAATGGCGGCTACTGGGCTCTGGCCTCTGGCGATCCAGAGAATTTCGGCACGACCGTACATCTGGTCGATGCCGGCGTCGACACCGGCGGCGTGCTGAAGCAGGCGCGCGGCAAGCCGAAGCACGGCGACACCATCGCCAGCTACGCGCTGCGGCAGGCGGCGTTTTCACGCGACATCTGCGCCGAGGCGGTGAGCGACGCGGTGGCTGGAAAGCTTGCGACGATCGATCCCGGCCTGCCGTCGAAGCAATGGTACCACCCGACGATCTGGTTCTATCTCTGGACGGGTCTGACGAAGCGCGTCTGGTAATCAGCCGGCGTCGAATTTCAGCGTTCGCTTTTCGTCATCGGCTGCGTCGCTTTTGAAGGCGCGCGCGTCGTCCCATAACAAGCGGCCTCATGGCGCTTGCGGCAATGCTCGCAGCATCAAGGAGCAAGAGTTTCATGGCCGATCTGATCGTCGTCTATTGGCGCGACATCCCTGCGCAGGTCATCGTCAAGAAGGGCCGGCAGAACGCCAAGCGCGAGCTGCCGCTGCGCTTCACCGAGGCGATCGACATGTGCGCCATGCGCACCGGCGCCGGCGGCACCGACGATTACCTGGCCGAATGGCGCAAGGCCGAGCCGGTTCCGGTCGGCGACGACATCGAAGCCGAGGTCGAGAAGGCGTTCAACGAACTCGACGCGAAATACGACCGCGAGCGGCTGGTCGCTCTGGTCAAGGCTGGCGGGAAAGAAAATGTCTGAGAAGCAGCCGGCGGTTACCCAGGCCACATTGGTCAAGAAGGCAGCGCCGAAGTCCGACTACAAGCCTGCCGACGTGTCGCCGCAGCGGCGCGTCCAGCGCACTTTTGCCGTGCGATTGTGGTCGATCCGGCACTCGCGATTGCTCGAATGGTTCTACAGCAGGTTCGCCGACGTCTTCCTGCTCTTGCATCCCTTGTGGAAAGGCATCGGCTACGGCCGTGTCGAGGTCCCCGTCAAATTCGTCGAGAAACGCGTCAAGGGCTTCATGTTCGACTGCCGCATGTGCGGCCAGTGCATCCTCTCCTCGACCGGCATGTCGTGCCCGATGAACTGCCCGAAGCAGTTGCGCAACGGCCCTTGCGGCGGCGTGCGCGCCAACGGCAATTGCGAGGTCGAGCCGGACATGCCCTGCGTCTGGGTCAAGGCCTGGGAAGGCTCCCGCAACATGGTGCATGGCGACAATATCCTCAACGTGCAGAAGCCGGTCGACCAGTCGCTGCGCGAAACCTCGGCCTGGCTCAGGGTAACCGCGCAGGCCGCTGCAGCACGTGAAACCGCCCAGAACCCCCAGAACACCGGAGCTTCGGCATGAGCGCCCGCCAGCGCGACGAGAACCCGGCCGGCATCCACCTGCCGCTCGATCCCCTGCCCGGCCACACCTCGCGCGGCCGGCTGGAGCGCGTGCTGCGCCGCGGCGAGTTCGCGGTGACGACCGAGCTCAACCCGCCCGACAGCGCCGACCCGGAAGACGTCTACAACCGCGCCAAGATCTTCGACGGCTGGGTCGATGCCATCAACGCGGTCGACGCCTCAGGCGCCAACTGCCACATGTCGTCGGTCGGCATCTGCGCCCTGCTCACCCGCATGGGCTATGCCCCGATCATGCAGATCGCCTGCCGCGACAAGAACCGCATCGCCATCCAGGGCGACGTGCTGGGCGGCGCGGCGATGGGCGTCGCCAACATGCTGTGCCTCACCGGCGACGGCGTGCAGGCCGGCGACCAGCCGGGCGCCAAGCCGGTGTTCGACCTCGATTCCATGTCGCTGCTCGAAACCATCCGCATCATGCGCGACAACGGCAAGTTCCTGTCCGGCCGCAAGCTGACCACGCCGCCGCAGGTCTTCCTCGGCGCCGCCGTCAACCCCTTCGCGCCGCCCTTCGATTTCCGCCCGATCCATCTCGGCAAGAAGATCGCCGCCGGCGCGCAGTTCGTACAGACGCAGTATTGCTTCGACGTGCCGATGTTCAAAACCTTCATGCAGAAGGCGCGGGACTTGGGGCATACGGAAAAGGTCTTCGTCCTGTGCGGCGTCGGGCCGCTCGCTTCCGCCAAGACGGCGAAATGGATCCGCTCCAACGTGCCGGGCATCCATATCCCCGATGCGGTGATCAAGCGGCTCGAAGGCGCGCAGGACCAGAAGAAGGAAGGCAAGCAGCTCTGCATCGACATCATCAACGAGGTGAAGGAAATCCCGGGCGTCGCTGGCGTCCATGTGATGGCCTACCGCCAGGAAGAGTATGTCGCCGAGATCGTCGATGAATCCGGCGTGCTGAAAGGCCGCCGGCCCTGGAAGCGGGAGATCCGCCGCGACGACCAGATCGTCGCCGAGCGGCTCGACCACATCCTGCATGACGAAATTACCGAAACCCAGGTGGATATGGTGAAGACCGCGCATTGATGTATGTCGCCCCAAAAGCGGGAACCGGTTTTGGGACAACGATATAGATTAACTTAGTGTCTAAGGGCGCTGCCTGCACCCTTCCGCTTGAAAGAGACCAGATAACGATATAAAGAAGTCTTTATATCCCGACGGAGAGATCGCATGACCCGTACCATCGTCGCCTCGGCGACCCGAGAAATCGTCATCGGCTTCGACCAGCCCTTCTGCGTGATCGGCGAGCGCATCAACCCGACCGGCCGCAAGAAGCTTGCCGCCGAGATGGTGGCCGGTAATTTCGAAACCGTCATCAAGGATGCGCTGGAACAGGCCGCCTGCGGCGCCACCATGCTCGACGTCAATGCCGGCGTCACCGCCGTCGACCCCAATGCGACCGAGCCGGCGCTCTTGGTGCAGACGCTGGAGATCGTGCAGAACCTGGTCGACCTGCCGCTGTCGATCGACTCCTCGGTGACCGCCGCGATCGAGGCGGCGCTCAAGGTCGCCAAGGGCCGCCCGCTGGTCAACTCCGTCACCGGCGAGGAAGAAAAGCTCGAGGCGATCCTGCCCTTGGTCAAGAAATACAACGTTCCGGTCGTCGCCATCTCCAATGACGAGACCGGCATCTCGATGGATCCGGACGTCCGCTTCGCCGTCGCCAAGAAGATCGTCGAGCGCTGCGCCGATCACGGCATCCCCTCGCACGACGTCGTCGTCGACCCGCTGGTGATGCCGATCGGTGCGCTGGGCGATGCCGGCCGCCAGGTTTTCGCGCTGCTGCGCCGCCTGCGCGAGGAGCTCAAGGTGAACACCACCTGCGGCCTCTCCAACATCTCCTTCGGCCTGCCGCATCGCCACGGCATCAACGCCGCCTTCATCCCGATGGTGATCGGCGCCGGCATGACGAGCGCCATCATGAACCCGGTCCGACCGCAGGAGATGGAGGCCGTGCGCGGCGCCAACGTGCTGAACGGCAGCGACGAGAACTGCACCACCTGGATTCGCACCTACAAGGACTACAAGCCGGCTGAAGGCGGCCATGCGGTCGCGGCTCCGGTTGCGGTCACCGCCCCTGGCGATGGCGCCGCCGCTGCCGGTGGTCGCCGCCGCGGCGGCCGAGAGGCCCGCATGGCGAGGGCATAAGGTAAAGATTGTGACGTTTTCGACAGAGGGAGGTATTCGCATATGAACCCTCCCCCGAACATAACCGACCCGCTCGTGCTGTTCATGCCGTCAGGCAAGCGCGGGCGGTTCCCTATTGGGACTCCGGTGCTCGATGCGGCACGCCAGCTTGGCGTCTATGTCGAGAGCGTGTGCGGCGGCCGCGCCACCTGCGGGCGCTGCCAGATCGAGGTGCAGGAAGGCAACTTCGCCAAGCACAAGATCGTCTCGTCCAACGATCACATCTCGTCCAAGGGCGCCAAGGAAGAGCGCTACGAGCGCGTCCGCGGCCTGCCCGACCGCCGCCGCCTGTCCTGCTCGGCGCAGATCCTCGGCGACCTCGTCATCGACGTGCCGCAGGACACGGTCATCAATGCCCAGACCATCCGCAAGGATGCTGACACCAGGGTCATCGCCCGCGATACGGCGGTGCGCATCTGCTATGTCGAGATCGAAGAGCCCGACATGCACAAGCCGCTCGGCGATCTCGACCGGCTGAAGATCGCCTTGATGAAGGACTGGGGCTTCAAGAACCTCGAATTCGATTTCTATCTGCTGCCGCAGGTGCAAGGCATCCTGCGCAAGGGCAACTGGACCGCCACCGCCGCCATTCACAAGGATGCCGACAGCGACATCGCGCGCGTCATCGCGCTATGGCCCGGGCTGAAGAACGAGGCCTATGGCCTCGCCTGCGACATCGGTTCGACCACCATCGCCATGCATCTGGTGTCGCTGCTGTCGGGCCGCGTCGCCGCCTCCTCCGGCACGTCCAATCCGCAGATACGCTTCGGCGAGGATCTGATGAGCCGCGTCTCCTATGTGATGATGAACCCGGACGGCCGCGAAGGCATGACGGTCGCGGTGCGCGAGGCCGTCTCCGGCCTCGTCGACAAGGTCTGCGCGGAGGGCAATGTGCAGCGCAACGACATCCTCGACGCGGTGTTCGTCGGCAATCCGATCATGCATCACCTGTTCCTCGGCATCGATCCGACCGAGCTCGGCGGCGCGCCTTTCGCGCTGGCCGTTTCGGGCGCAGTGCGCATCAAAGCCTCCGACATCGGCCTGAAGCTGAACCAGGGCGCGCGCCTCTATATGCTGCCTTGCATCGCCGGGCATGTCGGCGCCGATGCCGCCGCGGTCACCCTCTCCGAAGGTCCGCATCGGCAGGACGAGATGATGCTGATCGTCGATGTCGGCACCAATGCCGAGATCGTGCTCGGCAACTCCACGCGGGTGGTGGCGGCCTCCTCCCCCACCGGTCCCGCCTTCGAGGGTGCGGAGATATCCGGCGGCCAGCGCGCCGCGCCCGGCGCCATCGAGCGCGTGCGCATCGACCCCGACACGCTGGAGCCGCGCTACCGCGTCATCGGCTCGGAGCTCTGGTCCGATCAGCCTGGCTTCGCCGAAAGCGTGCAGGCGACCGGCGTCACCGGCATTTGCGGCTCCGGCATCATCGAAGTGATCGCCGAGATGTATCTCGCCGGCATCATCTCGGAAGATGGCGTCGTCGACGGTTCGCTTGCCGCGCGCTCGCCGCGCATCGTCGCCAACGGCCGCACCTTCTCCTACGTGCTGAAGGACGGCGAGCCCAAGATCACCATCACCCAGAACGACGTGCGCGCCATCCAGCTTGCCAAGGCGGCGCTCTATGCCGGCACCAAGCTTTTGATGGAAAAGCAGCACACCGACCATGTCGACAGCATCCATTTCGCCGGCGCCTTCGGCTCCTTCATCGATCCGAAATACGCCATGGTGCTGGGACTGATCCCCGACTGCGACTTGGACAAGGTCAAAGCCGTTGGCAATGCCGCCGGTGCCGGCGCGCGTATGGCGCTCCTCAATCGCGGCTACCGCCGTGAGATCGAGGAGACAGTGAGCAGGATCGAGAAGATCGAGACCGCGCTGGAACCAAAATTCCAGGAGCATTTCGTCTACGCCATGGCGCTGCCGAACAAGATCGATCCGTTCCCGAAGCTGGCCGCCGCGGTGAAGCTGCCGCCGCGCAAGGCAACGAGCGGGGATGGCGCGGCGGGCGATGCCACCCCGCGCCGGCGCTCGCGCGAGGAGCGTGCGGCGCGACGCGGCCGCGAATAGGCCGGCCTCCCACCGGAACGCATTTCGATTTCATTTGCATGCAAATGTTTCCGGATCAGCCCGATCCGGAAACCGAAATGCTGTTTTGGTGAAATCCGCTGGAAACATGCCGGGCGCATTTAGCCCGCCATCGAAGGGCTGGCGTGAAATGTCTTCGGGCCAGCGCGACCTTCCGGAGGAACCACAATGTCGATGTTCAATAGTCTTGGCCGCTTCGGTGTTGCCATCCGGCACGCCCATGCCCGCAACAAGGCGATCCGCGCGCTCAACGACCTGCCCGCGCATGTCCAGAAGGATCTCGGCTGGCCGGCTTCGCCGCCGAGCGACCCGCAGGCAGCCCTTCACAAGCTGCTGCTGGGCACGCCGCGCTGATGACCTTCGCGGACAAATGCAAGCTGCTCGGCAGGCGCCGGGACCGGCAAGCGGCCTCGGCGAGCGGCGACAACAAGCTGCGCGCCGCGATGCTGCCGGGACGACGGTGAGGCGCCCGCCATCGAATCGGGCGTCGCATCACGCCGATGTGGCCGCGGCGCGCCTTGACATTTTTTACCGAGCTACAATCTTCGCATGATGGGGGAATTCTCTTAGTCGGCTCTGCCGAAGTCCGTGTATCCGCATGCCCAGTTTGAAAAGCCACGTCGTCTCGTTCATTCTTAGGCACAGCCGTAAGAAGGCCTTTTCCAGTCCCGAAAATCTGCAGCGCTGGATCGCCTACGCGCGCAAGACCGAGGACTACCATCCACCGGTATTGCTCAAGGCACGGCTGGATATCACCGAGACCAGCGTCGACGGCTTTCCCGTCTATGAGATCGCACCGAGGGCCGGCGAGCGCCGGCGCATCCTTTATATGCATGGCGGTGCGTTCGTCTTCCAGATCACGTCTTATCACTGGGTGCTGATCGCCGAGATGGCGGAGCGACTGGGTTTCGGCGTCACCGTGCCGATCTATCCGATCGCGCCGGAGCACAATTTCCATGACATGTTCGGCATGGTCGGCGACGTCTACCGGCGCATGCTGGAGGAGACCGATGCCGCAGATATCGTCTTCATGGGCGATTCCGCCGGCGGCAACATGGCCGTGGTGCTCACCATGATGGCCGCCGAGGAAGGCCTTCCCGCACCGTCGCGGCACGTGCTGATCTCGCCCGGCCTCGATATGTCGCTGTCCAATCCGGAGGTGTTCGAGGCGGAGCGCAACGATCCATGGCTCGGCATTTCCGGCGGGCTCGAGGCGATCCGGCTCTACAGCGCCGGCATCGACCGCGCCGACTGGCGCATCAGCCCGCTCTACGGCGATCTCTCCGTGCTGCCGAAAACGCTGCTGCTCACCGGCTCGCGCGACCTGCTCAGCCCCGACAATCTGATCTTCGCCGAACGGGCGCGCGGCGCCGGCGTCGAGGTCGACGTAGTCTACGAAGAAGGCATGTTCCACGTCTGGCCGCTGATCGAGATGCCGGAAGCGCGCCGCGCGCGTGACAGCATCGTCAACTTCCTCACCAGCGGGCCGAGATCACGGCGCGCCCGCGTACGGCGCAGGACAAAAGCCGCTATCGCGGCCAGCGCCGCACCGGCGGCCGAATAGCTCAGAACTTGCCGGTTTCGCGGAACAGTTCGAACGTCGCGCGGATGTGGTCGGCGACGGCCTTCACCGGCGCGCTGGCATCGGGCGCCACCACCATGGCGAGATTGTAGGTGCCGATGTCGGGCATGCCGTCCTTCGCGCCAAGCGACACCATCTCGTCGCCGAGGAACGACTTGGGCAGCGGCGCCACGGCAAGGTCGGCCATGATCGCGGCGCGCTGGCCGGCCGTGTGGGCGCTCATATACGCGATTCGGTAGTTGCGGCCCTCGCGCCCGAGCGCTTCCAGGGCGCCGGCCCGCCAGGCGCAGCCCTCTTCCCAAAGCGACACCGGCAGCGGTTCGCGCAGATGCGCGCAGCCGCCCTTGGCGCCGGCCCAGACGATCGGTTCGGTCAAAAGCACCTCGGCGCCGAGCGCGCTGGTCTTGTAGGAATTGGTGAGCAGCGTGATGTCGAGCGCGCGATCGTCCATGCGCCGGCGCAGATTGATGCTCTGGTCGATGGTGACGTCGACCGCGATCGACGGATGCGACTGCGCGAAGCGCTTCAGCACATGCGGCAGCACGCGCTCGCCATAATCGTCAGGAGAGCCGAGCCTGACCACGCCGACGATGTCGGGAATGATGAATTTCGACACCACCTCGCGGTTGATCGACAACAGCCGACGGGCGTAGCCAAGCAGCATCTCGCCATCGGTGGTCAGCGTCACGGAACGCGCGTCGCGCGCGAAAACGGAGCGGCCGAGAATGTCTTCCAGCTTCTTGATCTGCATGGAGACGGCCGAGGGCGTGCGGAACACCGCGTTGGCGGCGGTGGTGAAACTGCCAGTCTCGGCGATCGCCACGAAAGTGCGCAGCACGTCGAGATCGAGCAGCGGCAGAGGATGGTTGAGCGGGGCGTTCATTGGAGCTTGCCTTCAATTTTTCTGATGCAAACAATCATTCCATTTCGTTTGATTGAACATCACTTCGGGCGCATAGTCAACTCGATCGATGCAGGATGCTGCCAAAAGCAGCCATCGAAGGACCACGACACAGACCTGCAATCGACATGAAATGAAGCTGAAACAGACCTGACGTAACGCATTGCCGGGCGCCTCCCTGCCCGCATAGAGGAGAAAGAAAATGTCCATCCTGTCGTCCATCGGTCGGCTCGCGACCGAATTCAGCGCGGCCCGTGCACGCTACCAGACCGAACGCGCCATCCATGCGCTGCCGATCGAACTGCAGAAGGATATCGGCTGGCCGGAAGCCGCCGATGCCAAGACCGGTATGCGTTACGGCGTCGGAACCTGGGCCGGAGCCAAGTAGTTAAGTGTGTCTAAAGTGCTGAAGGCCTGCCGTGGCGTCAGACCGGCAGGCCTTTTTGTTTGCACTCAAACGAGTTTTCGAGCCATGCGGCCGCTGCATGACGCATATGAAGCACTCGCATAGCGACACAGTTCCCTATTTAATTCATTGTAAATAATCGCAAATTTCGGGCATCCTGCCCAAAGATGTCGCAATTGATGTCGCTTTTCATATCAAGCGCTTCGCTTTTGCGATTTAGTTTTCGCCAAAGCAAGCCTATATCACTGCCAGCCAACGAGCTGCCCCACTCCATTAAGCGAAGGCGACCCGTCTGAGCAACCAAATGGAGATGATGATGAAGCTCTTTGCCCGCCTGTTCACCCGCCGCGAAATGAACCTGACGACCGCTCTCGAGCGTCAGCGTCTCGCCAAGACCATGCCCGGCCAGACCGGCGCCATGGCTGCCGCTCGCCTCGGCTTCGTAGCCTGAGACACCGGTTTTTCGAACGGCAACTGATTGCCGTCGCACAGAATGGAATTCGACGCCGCCCGGCCTTGCCGCGGCGGCGTTTTCATTTTCATCGGGCTTTCGTTGCATAGGTGGAGGGTCCAGCCTCGGACCAATTGCCCATTTGCGACCCGTGTCGCAAATTTAATCTTCACTTAAACACCTACCCGATTGACAAGAATGGTATTTCCTGATGACGCTATGCTGTTCGCGACATTCTGTTCGCGTCATGGCTGCGTGAGGTTTCCCCGTGAATGCAGTAAAGCATCCGATCAAGAGATCGTTTGTATTCTTCCTCATCCCCGATTTCACCATGATCGCCTTTGCGACGGCGCTCGACCCGTTGCGTTCGGCCAACCGGATGCTCGGCCACGAGGCCTATAGCTGGCGGCTGGCCAGCATCGACGGCAAGCCGGTGCGCGCCTCGAACGGTGTCGAATGCGCCGTCAACACCTCGCTCGAGGAAGAGCGCAGGAAGATGGCCGGAGCTGACAGGCCGAACATGGCGATCGTCTGCAGCGGCATCAATGTCGAGCGCTACCACAACAAGTCCGCTTTCGCCTGGCTGCGCGAGGAATACAACCGCGGCGTCGCCGTGGGCGGCCTGTGCACCGGCGCCCACATCCTCGCCGCCGCAGGTCTGTTGTCCAACAAGCGCTGCGCCATCCATTGGGAGAACCTTCCCGGCTTTTCGGAGGCCTTCCCGAAGGCCAATGTCTTTGCCGACCTCTTTGAGATCGATCAGAACGTCTACACCTGCGCCGGCGGCACCGCGGCGCTCGATATGATGCTGAAGCTGATCGGCGACGATTTCGACGAGAGCCTCGTCAACCGCGTCTGCGAGCAGGTGCTGACCGACCGCGTGCGCAGCCCGACCGATCGCCAGCGCTTGCCGTTGCGCGCCCGCCTGGGCGTGCAGAATTCCAAGGTGCTGACCATCATCGAATTGATGGAGGCGAACCTTTCCGAACCGCTGTCGCTGATCGAGATCGCCGACCATGTCGATCTGTCGCGCCGGCAGATCGAGCGCCTGTTCCGCACCGAGATGGGCCGCTCCCCCGCCCGCTACTATCTGGAGATCCGGCTCGACCGCGCCAGGCACCTGCTCATCCAGTCGTCGATGCCGGTGGTCGAGGTGGCGGTGGCCTGCGGTTTCGTCTCGGCCTCGCACTTCTCCAAATGCTATCGCGAGCTCTATGCCCGCTCGCCGCAGCAGGAACGCGTCGACCGCAAGCAGTTGCTGGCGGCATAAGCGGTTGGTCTATTGGACTCACTGGCTGGGAAACCGGATCAGAACTTCTTTCCTTCGTTTTTTGCGTCCAGCGCATCACAGAGCCCAAAAGGCTTGTCAATGAAACAGGACCGGTCATGGACGATGGTCTGATCCAGCGCGCGGGACGCCCCTGGCGAGCCGCGCATGCTCGACCGGTTGCGACCGCTCGCCGGGTTTCGACCGGCTTCAATATCGGTCGCAATAGCATTCCGCGGACGAGATGCGGTCGTTCCAGGCGGAGTCTCCGAAATTGCGGACCCTGCGGTTGAGTTCGATCGAGCGGCCGCGCCTTCCTGAATTTTCATAGGCAACGAGCGTACAGCCCGGGCGCACGAGCACCGAGGAAACGCGGTCGTTCCAGAACCCGCCCCGGAAATTGACGGAGTCGTCGGGCCCCATTTCAAGCGAGCGTCCGCGGAAGTTTGCATTCTCGAACAGCACACAGGCCGCCTCGCCGTAGAACTGGGCGCTGGCGCTGCCGATAAATATTGTCGAGGCAAGGGCCGCCAGGATGACCAAACGCTTCATTGTGACTTCCTCCTTGGTCGCTTCGACCAGTTGCGCCGACCCCACGGCACATTGCCATCGTGCTGCGCACGGAAGCAACCCTGCGTCCGGCAACCCTCGGCGGCAGTTTCCAACGGAAAGTACCGAGTATTTTTTCCTGGGATTGCTTTTACCGGCTGTCCAGCATCCAGCCGCGGTTGCGCCACATCTTCTCACCGGCCAGGCAATCGGCCGCCGGCTTGTCGTCGGCCAGCACGACCGGCGGATGGGCCGCCTCTTCCGCCGCCCATTGCGGCGAGGCCGGACCGGCAAGCTCGAGCACCAGCTTGCGACGGATCGCTTCCGGGAATTGCGTCCAGTCGTTGACCGGGATCATGAAGGCGCCCGGCCCGCCGATGACGCAGTCGCTGTAGTAGCGGTCGAGATTGTCGACATCGAAGGCGCCGCTGAACCCGCCGCGCGTCATCAGCGGCAGCCCGTTGATGGTGATGCCCTGCCTCACCACCTCGTCGCGCGTGATATCGACCGGCGCGCCTTGGTTGTTGGGTCCGTCGCCCGAAACATCGATGACGCGCTTGGTGCCCTGAAAGCCGCTTTCGGCGAAAAGGTCGCTGCCGAAGGCAAGCGCGCCGGAGATGGAGGTGCGTCGCGCGCTGTCCGGCGGACGCGCGTTCATCTGCGCGACGACCCGTTCAGCATCGGCGCGATTGGCGATCACCGTCCACGGCACGACGACCCGCTGCCATCTGGTGCCGGCCCACTCGACATAGGCAACCGCAATCTTGCCATAGACGCCGTCGGCGATGGCCTTGAGCACATTGTCATGCGTCAGTGCCGCCGCATAGCCATGGCGCTGGATCTCGAGTTCGGTCGGCGACATGGAGAGCGAAACATCGACCGCCAGCACCAGCTCGACATCGACCGGCTCTATCGCAGTGGAACGCGCGGTCAGGCCGAGGAGCAGCGCCAGCGCAGCGGCGCCCGAAAGCCAATGCCCTGTTCGACCGGAAGCGGACATGACGCAACGGTAAGCGATAATCCGGCATGAACAAAGCAAAAGGCCCGGCGTCGACCGGGCCTTTGCCGATCCGGACAAACGCGCGCCTAAGGCGCGTCGCCCTGAAACGGATTCAGGCGACGCGCTTTAAGTCTTTGTGTTGGTGCATGTCGTTGTCCCAAAACCGCTGCGCATTTTTGGGCGACATGCATTAGCTGCGCGGCTTGAGATTCTCCGGATCGTAGAGCGGCTTGTAGCCAACGCCGGCGACTTCGACCGGATAGGTCTCGCCAAAATACTCCACCTGCAGCTTGCGGCCCTCCTGGCAGTGGGTCCAGGGCAGATAAGCGAGCGCGATGTTCCGGCCGATGGTCGGGCCGTAGGCGACCGAAGTGGTGAAGGAGCGGCGGCCGAGGTCGTCGACCAGCGTCTCGCCGGTCGCGGGATCCTGCACCGGCATGGTGCCGACCGGATAGCGCGCGACCCCCTTGGAATCTGTGTTCCCGGTCATCACCAGCGTGCAGAGCATCGCCGGCTGGTGCTCGCGGGCGCGATATTCCAGATGCTTGGCCTTGCCGCAAAAATCGTTCTCCTTGACCTTCGGGCGGGCAAGGTCGGCCTCGAGCAGGTTGTACTCGGTCAAGAGATCGGCGTTCTGCAGCCGAAGGCTCTTCTCCATCCGGCGCGTGTTGGCATAGGTCTCGACGCCGAACGGCATGACGCCGGTCGAGCGCAGCGCGTCCCAGACGGCGAGCCCGTCCTCGTAGCGCATATGCAGTTCCCATCCCTGCTCGCCGACATAGGAAATCCGGAAAGCCGTCACATCCTTGCCGCCGATCCGAATAGGCTTGATCGCCGCGAACGGAAAATTCTCCGGCGTCAAGCCCTCGGGGTTCTCGACAACCTTCTGCAGGGTCGCCCGCGCGTTCGGCCCCCAGATGCCGATGGTGACGTATTTCTCGGTCACGTCGGTGACGGTGACGTCGAAACCTTTGTCCTGCGCGGTACGCTGCATGTAGCGGAAGTCTCGCGGTCCGGCGTCGGCGCCGTCGATCACCCGGCAGCGATCGGCCATGCGGATCACCGTGAAGTCGGCGCGCACCATGCCTTCCTCGTCGAGGAAGTGGGTGTAGATGCCCTTGCCGATATTGTTGTCGCCGCCGATCTTGGCCGCGCACAGCCACTCCAGCAGCGCGACATGGTCCGGGCCTTCGACGTCATACATCGAGAAATGCGAGAGGTTGACGATGCCGCAATCCTCGCTCATCGCCAGATGCTCGGCATTGGAGACGCGCCAGAAATGGCGATTGTCCCACTCGTTCTCGCGCACCGGCACGCGGTTGCCGTATTTTTCCAGGAGATGCTCATTGGTGGCATAGCCGTGGGCGCGCTCCCAGCCGCCGAGTTCCATGAAATAGCCGCCGAGCTCCTTCTCGCGCTCCCAGAACGGCGAGCGCCGGATGTTGCGGCCCTTGGAGAAGGGCTCGCGCGGATGCACCGCCGGATTGTAGACCTTCATCGCCGTCTCGGTGCAGCGATCCCAGATGAACTGTTCCTTCGTCTGATGAGGATAGAAGCGCGAATAGTCGATGGCGTGGTGATCGATCGACGTGCGGCCGTCGGTCATCCAGTCGGCGATCAGCTTGCCCATGCCGGGACCGTCCTTGACCCAGATGGCGACGGCGTACCACAGCCCCCTCACCTTCTGGCTCTCTCCCATGGACGGGCCGCCGTCGGTGGTGACCTGCAGCAGGCCGTTGAAGGAGTGACCTTCATTGTAGCCGAGCTCGCCGAGGATCGGCGTCAGTTCCATGGCGCGCTCGAGCGGCGCCATGATCTGCTCCATGTCGAGGTCGCGCTGCGACGGCGAAAGCCGCGCCTGGTCCTTTTCCAGCAGGTCGCGCGGGTGGCAGAGACGCGGATTGTTCTCCTCGTAGTAACCCCACTCGATCTGCCCGCCCTCGGCGGTCTTGGGATCGCCGGTGTCGCGCATATAGGCCGAGTTGCCCTGGTCGCGCAGCAGCGGCCAGCCGATCTCCTTGCCGGTGCCGGCGAACTCGTTGTAGGGGCCGAAGAAGGTCAGCGGATGGTCGATCGGCATGACCGGCAGGTCCTCGCCGACCAGTGCCGCGGTCAAACGGCCCCAGATGCCGGTGCAGACGACGACATAGTCGGCCTCGATCGTGCCGCGCTCGGTCACCACGCCCTTGATGCGGCCATTCTCGACGATCAATTCCTTGGCCGACGTGTTGGCGAAGGCCTGGAGCTTGCCGGAAGCAACGCCCTGGTCGACCAGCTTGCCGGCAACCGTCTGCGAGCGCGGGATGACGAGGCCGGCATCGGGATCCCACAGTCCGCCCTGGACCATATGCTCCTCGATCAGCGGGAACTTTTCCTTGATCTCGGCCGGCTCGATCAGGCGGGCACGGGTGCCGAAGGCTTTGGCCGAAGCGATCTTCCGCTTGATCTCGTCCATGCGGCCGTCATCGCCGACACGCGCCACTTCGAGGCCGCCGATGCGCGCGTAATGGCCCATCTTCTCGTAGAAATCGATCGAATAGAGCGTCGTCCAGCAGGAGAGGAAATCGTGGCTGGTCGTGTAGCAGAAATCGGAAGCATGCGCCGTCGAGCCGATATCGGTCGGGATGCCCGACTTGTCGATGCCGACGATATCGTCCCAGCCGCGCTCGATCAGATGATGGGCGACCGACGCGCCGACGATACCGCCAAGACCGACGATGACGACCTTCGCCTTTTTCGGAAACTCTGCCATTGCCCGCGACTCCAAAGGGATAAAAGCGGGCGGGACTATAGGGCGGAGCGGTAGGGAGATTGAAGCCTGTTTGCGACATTGCGAAAGAGCCGAGCGACCCTGACGAACGAACGCGCTTTCCCAGGTGCCACCAATCAGAAATTCCTTTGTGCGCCGGAGTTAATCTAGGCGGAAGCCTGCATGAGCTTCTCGAAGACTCGCTGCTTGGCTCCGCGCACACTGTCCTCGAGCGGATTCGCCCGGGCGAGATGCGCGGCAATCGCGCTGGCCAGCATGCAGCCCGTCCCGCGCATCGATGCGGCAAGCCTGGGCATGTCGAAGCGGATGGGTTCCCGGCCGGAGCTCAACAGGATGTCCGTTGAGCTTGCCCCCGCCCCATGGCCGCCCTTGAGCAGCAGCGCCCGCGGCCCGGCCGCAAGCAATCGCCTTCCCTGCCGCAAGATGTCTTCGTCGTTCACGGCCAATTGCGAACCCGTCAGCACCGCCAGCTCAATGAGGTTCGGCGTGACCAGGCGGCAAAGCGGCATGAGATCACGTTTCATGACGTCGACGGCATCCGGTTCCACCAGCGGCCTGCCTGAAGAGGAAGCCAGCACCGGATCGAGGATTGCCGGCAACCGCGGATTTTCGCTCAGCACGGCGGCAACGGCGGCGATGGTCGGCGCCGTTGCGAGCATGCCGATCTTGATGGCCGCCACCTCGTTGGCCTGCAACGCTGCCCGCATCTGATCGGCGACCAGGCCGGGTTGCAGATGAAGGATGTCCTTTACGGCGCCATGCGTCTGCACCGTCACCGCGGTGACGGCGAGACAGCTCCGCAGGCCGATCGAGGAGATCGTCTCGATATCGCGGGCAATCCCGGCGCCGCCGCTGGAATCCGATCCGCCAACGACAAGCACGTGCGGGTCCCGGTTCAGCGCCATCGATCCGTCTTTTCGATCCATTCCCTGGTGCGCGCTTCGGGATCGGAATTCAGCGTTATGTCCGTGACCACCGCCGCGCTGTCGGCGCCGGCCCCGAAAACGCCGTCGAGCCGCTCGGGGTTGAGGCCGCCGATAGCAACCAGCGGGAGAGGCGCGACCTGTCCCTTCCACGCACGGATCCGCTCCAGTCCCTGCGGCGCCCATTTCATCTTCTTCAGGATCGTGGGGTAGATCGGGCCGAGCGCGACGTAGTGGGGCCTCGCCGCAAGGGCCGTTTCGAGCTCGGCATCATCATGCGTGCTCAGTCCGAGCCTGATGCCGGCCGCCTGTATCGCCGGAAGGTCGGCCGTTTGCAGGTCCTCCTGGCCGAGATGGACAAAGCCGCAGCCCTCCTCGATCGCCAGCCGCCAATGATCGTTGATGATGAGCTGGCAATGGTGCCGGGCGCACAAGGCTTTCGCCTTGCGGATTTCAGCGCGCAGCCTCTCCTCCTCCATGTCCTTGATGCGGAGCTGCACCAATCTGACGCCGAGCGGCACCAGCCGCTCGATCCATTGAGCGCTGTCGACGATCAGGTAGAACGGATCGAGCTTCATGAAAAAACCGCCTTGCCGATTGTCGGGGTCGACGGCACGGCGACATCGCGCGGCTCGAGCAATCCCGAGCCGAAGGCTTCGCGGCCGGCGTCGACCGCCTTGCTGAAGGCCCGTGCCATGCCGACCGGGTCGGCCGCCTTGGCGACCGCTGTGTTCAGGAGCACGGCGTCGAAGCCGAGTTCCATGACGGTTGCCGCGTGCGACGGACGCCCGAGCCCCGCATCGACGATCAACGCCACGTCGGGGAAATGTGCGCGCATCGATCGCAGCGCCGGGATGTTGACCGGCCCCAGCGCCGAACCGATGGGCGCGCACCACGGCATCAGGACCTTGCAGCCTGCGCCGAGCAGCCGCTCGGCGACGACGAGATCGTCGGTGGTATACGGGAACACCGTGAAACCGTCCTCGCACAGGATGCGGGCGGCTTCGACCAGGCCGAACACGTCCGGCTGGAGCGTGTCATGGTTGCCGATCACCTCCAGCTTGATCCAGGACGTGCCGAAGACTTCGCGCGCCATCTTGGCGGTCGTGACGGCTTCCTTCACGGAGTGACAGCCGGCGGTGTTGGGCAGGATCCTCACGCCGAGCGAGTTGACGAGGGACCAGAATTTCTCGCCGCCCCTGCCGCCAGCCATTTCACGGCGCAGCGAAACCGTCACCACCGAGGCGCCCGACGCCTTGACCGCATCGGCCAGGATGGCCGGCGAAGGATACTGGGCGGTGCCGAGCAGCAGGCGCGAAGGCAGCGCCGCTCCGAGAAGGTCGAACATGGCTAGCCTCCCTGCATGGGCGAAAGGACTTCGATCCGGTCGCCGTCGTTCAATCGAAATTCGGCCCGGTTGGCTTTGTGCACGACGTCGCTGTTGACGGCCGTCGCCAGCCAATCGCCTTCATAGTCAAGCTCGGCAAGCAGCGCCGCCAGCGTCGCGGCGGCACTGTCGAGCGCTTCTCCGTTGACGATCAGTTTCATGCGCAAGCTCCACGCGTTTGTCGGGATTGAACAGGATGTCGGCCGCCTGCCGCGCCATGGCGGGGGCAAGCAGGAAGCCATGGCGATAAAGCCCGTTGATGGCGACGCCGTTGCCGAGCGTTTCGACGCATGGCAAATTGTCGGCAAAGGCTGGACGGACACCAGCGCTCATCTCGACAATCGCCGCCTCGCCGAAGGCCGGATGGACCGCAAAGGCGGCGCCCGCCAGTTCCATCATGGAACGGACAGTGACCGGGCCGGCCTCATCGCTTTCGACCATCGTCGCGCCGGCCATGAAATGATGATCGGCGCGCGGCACGATGTAGAGCGGAAAGCGCGGATGCAGCAGCCGGACGGGGCGAGACAGCGAGACATCCGGCGTACGCAGGATCAGCATCTCGCCGCGAACGCCGCGCAGGGCCGCATCACCCGCCGCGATCCCCCGGCAGTCGACCTGGTGGTTGAAGCCCGCAAGGCCTTGGCCGTCGGTTGCGAAACGGAAGTCGACGCCCATCGCGACAAGCTTGTCATGAAGCGCGGCCATGGCCCGTCGCGGGTCGAGATGCGCTTCGCCGGGGAAGAACAGCCCGCGCCTGAAACGACCGGCAAGGTCCGGCTCCAGCCCAGCGATGTCGTCCTCGCCAAGCCAGCGATGGCCCGAAGTGCGGTTGGCGAAGCGGTCGACCTCGCCTGCATCGCGCGGCGCAGCCACGACGAGCGTTCCCGCACGTGTCGCCTGGCCGGGCAAAACAGCATCCCACCAGTCGGCGGCGCCGCGTCCGAGATCCAGCACCGGCTGCTCCGCGCTCTCGCGCTCGCACCATGGCGCCAGCATGCCGCCTGCGGCCCACGACGCATTGCCGCCCAGGCGAGGCCGGACCTCGGCGACGGTGACCGCCGCGCCGCGGCGGACGAGCTCATAGGCCACGGTGAGGCCGGCGACGCCGGCCCCTTTGACCAGCACCTTCATGACGGCTCGGCCGAGTTGGCGTCGACCGGCATGTAGAGATCGCCGCCGGCGCGGTATTTCTCCGCCATCGCCGCCATTCCCTCCTTCTGCGCTTCCGCGCGGATGTCGTGGGAGATGCGCATGGAGCAGAATTTCGGCCCGCACATGGAGCAGAAATGCGCCACCTTGTGTGCTTCCTTGGGCAAGGTTTCGTCGTGGAACGAGCGCGCCGTTTCGGGATCGAGCGACAGGTTGAACTGGTCTTCCCAGCGGAACTCGAAGCGCGCGCGGGAAAGCGCGTCGTCGCGGACCTTCGCAGCCGGATGCCCCTTGGCAAGGTCTGCCGCATGCGCGGCTATTCTGTAGGTGATGACGCCGGTCTTGACGTCGTTGCGGTCCGGCAGGCCGAGATGTTCCTTCGGCGTCACGTAACAGAGCATTGCCGTGCCGAACCAGCCGATCATGGCGGCGCCGATGCCGGATGTGATGTGGTCGTAGCCGGGCGCTATGTCCGTGGTCAATGGTCCGAGGGTGTAGAACGGCGCCTCGCCGCAGACGGCAAGCTGCTTGTCCATGTTCTGCTTGATCTTGTGCATGGGAACATGGCCGGGCCCTTCGATCATCACCTGGCAGTCCCTTGCCCAGGCAATCTTGGTCAGTTCGCCAAGCGTCTCCAGTTCGGCGAACTGCGCTTTGTCGTTCGCGTCGGCGATCGACCCGGGGCGAAGGCCATCGCCGAGCGAGAAGGAGACGTCATAGGCCCTGGCGATGTCGCAGATTTCTTCGAAGTGCTCGTAAAGGAAGCTTTCGCGGTGATGGTGCAGGCACCATTTGGCCATGATCGACCCGCCGCGCGAGACGATGCCCGTGACCCGGTCGACGGTCAGTGGGATGTAGTGCAGCCGCACGCCGGCGTGGATGGTGAAATAGTCGACGCCCTGCTCCGCCTGCTCGATCAGCGTGTCGCGATAGACCTCCCAGCTCAGGTCCTCGGCAATGCCGCCGACCTTCTCCAGCGCCTGGTAGAGCGGCACCGTGCCGATCGGCACCGGCGCGTTGCGCACGATCCATTCGCGGATGTTGTGGATGTTGCGGCCGGTCGACAGGTCCATCACCGTGTCGGCGCCCCAGCGGATCGCCCAGACCATTTTTTCGACCTCCTCGGCCATCGAGGAGGTGACGGCGGAGTTGCCGATGTTGGCGTTGATCTTCACCAGGAAGTTGCGGCCGATGATCATTGGCTCGCTCTCGGGATGGTTGATGTTGGCGGGGATGATGGCGCGGCCGCGCGCCACCTCGTCGCGCACGAATTCCGGCGTGACGAAATCCGGTATCGACGCGCCGAACGCTTCCCCATCCTGTTGCAGCCTGCCCCGCAGCATCTCGCGGCCAAGGTTCTCGCGTATGGCCACGAACTCCATCTCGGGCGTGATGATGCCTGCGCGTGCATAGGCAAGCTGCGTCACCGCCTTGCCGGCCTTCCCCCGCAGCGGACGATTGCGGACAGGAAATTCCGGCGTCAGCCGTTCGCCCGTCGCAAATCCGTTGTCCTCCGGCCGGACGTGGCGGCCGTCATAGGCTTCGACATCGCCGCGCGCCGCGATCCAGTCCTGGCGAAGCCGGGCAAGTCCTTTTTCGATGTCCGTTTCGATCGCCGGGTCGGTATAGGGGCCCGACGGATCGTAGACCGTCACCGGCGGCTCGCCGGCGGTGGGGTGGACGGCGATCTCGCGCATCGGAACCCTGACCTGCGGATGGAGGATGCCGCTCTTGTGGATCTTCCGCGACGCAGGCAGCGGTCCCGTCGAAACGGTGGGGGTCAAGGCATTCATTTGAGGCTCCTTTGCTCATCTGCATTGGAGACCCAGTTCTGTGCCGGAAGGATGAAAAGCCGCCTTGGTCCACCTGCGCGAAACAGGTCTTCGGGCATGGAGCCCCGCAAAGCGCTTGCACCGTCCCTACGCCAGTATGAACTGGATCAGGTTCAACGGGTCACTGCGCCGCGAAAGCCAGCAGTATCTCAGCCCCTTGCCGGGACTCCCCTGGTGAATGGCTCAAGTTGAACGGGCCGGCGCCGTCTTGTCAAGCGCATCAAGGCCGGCCGGGCCGACAATGGCGGTGGAGCGTAAGCCGACGGCGAAAGTCAGGCGAAGGCCCAGATGTCCTCGGCCTGGAAGCCGACCTGATAGCCGGCGGTCTTCAGCTTGACCACGACCTGGCCGATCTCGGCGGCCGGCAGCGCGCCGACCTCGATCTTGATCATGCCGGGCCGGTAGCGCTGGAGCTCGAGTTGGTCGAACACCATCCAGTCGGCGCCCTCGCAATCGACCAGGAAAGCGTCGATATAGCCGATGCCGTTGCGGTCGAGCAGCGTCTGCAGCGTCTCCGACGGCACCTCGATGTCCTTCAGATGCGGCGCGAACTTGTTGAAGTTGGCGTCGGCCTCGCCCCAGGCATTCTTGCCCGACATCAGATTGGTGTCGGTCACCGACGAGCAGCCGATGAACTCGATCGGCAGCGTGCCGGCCTCGAGCGCGGCGGCATCAAAGGTGTGGACCGTTATCGTGCCCTTTGTCCTGGTCACAGCCACCGGCTCGATGACGAAGCGGCTTTTGTCCGGATAATTGGCGCGCAGCCGCTTCTGGTTGTACGGGATCGGCTCGACCAGCATCGCCCGAGCACCCCTGATGCGGTGCAGCCAGGGCGTCACGTCGTCGAACAGCGCGCCGTCGCAGGCGCCGACATTGACCATCTGGAACGGCCGTCCACCGCCGAAGCGCGCCTTGAGCGCCGCCTTGGCGAGGAACTTGGTGCCGCGCAGCGCGGGCCCGCGATCGAGCAGGCTGGCAGGCAAGCCGAGCGACAACAGAACGCGCGCGAAGCTGGAAACCGGGCTCATGACTTGCCTCCGGGAACGAGATGCTGCGCCTCGCGCTGCCCGCCCGGGCTCGCCGATGCCCAGAGCGCCATCAGCGGCGCTGCCAGCAGCAGGAAGGGCGGCAGAAGGTTAGGGAAATAGATGCGGGTATCGTGGATCGGAAAGACGGTGAACTTGGCAAGCACGCCGAGCACCAATGCCGCAAGCAGGATACCGGCGCGGCGGTCGAGCCGGAACCCGGCGCGGTCGAGCCCATACCATCCGGCTAAAGCCAGCACGGAAACGCCGACCCAGTTGTTGACGTCGATGGCGCGCACCACCGAGGCGGCGAAAGCCTTGAGATAGGCCGCCACCGAGAACGGCGGCTCGAAACCGTCCATATTGTAGTGCTGCTCGATGCTGGAGAACCACAGATGCGGCCACCAGCCGGGATGCTGCGCCCAATGCGAGATGGCGAAATAGGCGACGAACGAGGCGGCAAAGCCCGCCAGCGCCCCCCACGCCTTCTGGCGGAACGCGACCAGCAGCACGGCGAAAATGGCGAGGAAGACGATGTTGTCCGGCCGCGCCATGAAGGCGAGGAAAAGCAGGATCGCCGTCGCCGCTTCGCGTTTGCGCACATAGGCAAATAGCCCGCCGAGAAACAGCGCCGAGCACAAGAGGTCGGGCGTCGAGGCCCGTGCCGCGTCGCCGAAAGCGGCCATGATCAGCACCGCGCCGACGACCGGCGCCAGCGCCAGCGCGCCTGCCGAGCGCAGCCAGGCGAGCGTGATCGCGCCGAACAACAACGCCGAGAACACCTGCACCAGCCGCATCGCTTCAACCGGCGAGACGACATGGCTGACACTCGACAGGATCCCGGCGTAGAGGAACTTGATCCGGTACATGCCGAGCAGCGAATGGAAGTCGGCAGCATTTTCCGCCATGTGGCTGCGGAAGCCGCCGCCATCATCGGACAACGTCTTGTAGTCGCCCGCCGACACGCCGGCTTTCACTGTGCTGTAGGCATAGTCATGCAGCGCCTTCGGATCTGGATAGGTGCCTTCTTCGGCAATCGCGAGGTAAGCCAGCATGTCCCAATTGGCATCTGGCATGAACCAGGCCGTCACAGCGGTGAGCAGGATGTAGAGCGAGAAGGCAGCCGCGCCGATCGGCGCGGCGAACCGTGCGTATGTTCCCTCGCCCCAGGCAAGACCGGCGCCGGTCAGCCGGTCGAGCGCATTGGTCGGGGCAATGGGCGGCCTGGTCAGCATCGCCGGCCTCAGCGGACCTGGCTCTTCACGAAATCCTTCACGATCGCCACGATGCCGCGCGACAGCAGGCTGTCGAAGGCATCGACGAAACGATCGACATGCTCGCGCTGGCAGATCAGCGGCGGCTCGAGCCGGATAACGTTGCGGTTGTATTCGGTGAAGGCGACGAGCACGTCGCAGTCGCGCAGGAGCAGCGAGCCGACGAAGCCGGAGAGCGAGCCCTTCAGCTTGTCGTCGAGCACGCTCACCACCGGACGCAGCACCATCGGCAAGGTGTGCGAGAAATCGTGAAACTCGAGCCCGACCATGAAGCCCTTGCCGCGCACATCCTTGATGATCTTCGGATATTTCGCCTTGAGCGCCTGCAGCCGCTGCAGGAGGTAGTCGCCAGTCGAAGCCGCATTGTCGATCAGGCCCTCGTCATAGAGGACGTTCAGTGCCTCGATCGCGGTGACGCAGGCCTCGCCCATGCCGCCGAACGTCGCCATGGCATGGATCATCGCCGTCTTCGGCGTGCCATAGGCCTTCATGTGGACGTCGCGCCTGGCGATCATGGCGCCGACCGCCGCCTTGCCGCCGCCGAGCGATTTCGCCAGCGCCGTCACATCCGGCACCACGCCATAGTGCTCGAAGGCGTAGAAACGGCCGGAGCGGCCATAGCCGCACTGCACTTCGTCGGCGACCCACAGCACGCCATGCCGGTCGCAGAGCGCGCGCAGCTTCTGCCAGTATTGCGCCTCTGCCTGGATGATGCCGCCGCCGCCCTGGATGGTTTCAAGCACGATCACGCCGATCTCGGGATCGCTCTTGAACAGGCGCTCGACCGCGTCGATGTCGGCAAAGGGAACGCGCACGACATTGTCGGCCACCTTGAAGTCGGCCCGGTAGAGCTGGCCGTCGGTGATCGCCAGCACGCCCTTGGTCTTGCCGTGGAAGGAGTTCTCCGCATAGACGATCTTCGGCCGCTTCGGGCCGGCGGCGCGTTCGGCGAGCTTCACCGCCGCTTCCATGGCTTCCGAACCCGACGAGCCGAGGAACACCATGTCGAGATCGCCGGGCGAGCACTTGGCGATGTTGTGCGCGAGCGCCGCCGCATATTGCGACATGAAGGCGATGGCGATCTCCTGGCGCTTCTCCTCCTGGAATTTCTTGCGCGCTTCCAGGATGCGCGGATGGTTGTGGCCGAAGGCCAGCGAACCGAAGCCGCCGAAGAAGTCGAGTATCTCGCGGCCGTTCTGGTCGATGTAGAACATGCCTTCGGCGCGCTCGACCTTGACCTTGTGGAAGCCGAGCAGCTTCATGAAATGCAGCTGGCCCGGATTGAGATGCGCCTTGAACAGGCCGGTGATGCGGGCGACGTCCATCGCCTTGGCCTGCTCGACGCTGATCAGGTCGGGCTTGGCGATGGTGGCGGGCGACAGCGCCGGCGCCTCGACCAGCGCGCGCGTGCCCTTGTGTTCCGGCTTGGCCATGACGGTCATCTCGAAAATCTCCCTTCGTCGCCTTATTCGGCAGGAACCTGTTCGGTGGCGACGGCGTGGCCGTCCTTCTTGGCGCGGTATTCGCTGTAGGCGGCGATCAGCATGTCCTCGTCGCGATATTGCGGCACCCAGCCGAGCTGGCGCTCGGCCTTGGACACGTCGAGCACGCAGTCCTCATCGGCGATCAGGTATTGCTCCGGATCCATGATCGGCATGTTCAACTGGTCGAGCAGGTCCAGCGTGCGCTTGACCGCCCAGCCCGGCGTCGGCAGCAGAATCGATCTCGAGCCGGCATGGCGGATCAGGTCGCCGAGCAGCTTTCTCACCGGCGGCGGATTGAGCGAGCCAAGATTATAGGCCTCGTTCGGCACGCCGGCCTTCCAGGCCGCGCGCGCCGCCTCGGCGCAGTCGAACACCGAGATGAACTGGTAGGGGTTCCGGCCGGAGCCGATCATCGGCACCGGCAGGTTCCAATCGATCAGCTTGAAGAGCTTTTCCAGGATGCCTAGGCGCCCGGGGCCGATGATCAGGCGCGGCCTGAACAGCGAGATCGACATGCCGCGCTTGCGCCATTCGGCGGCGAGCTCCTCGGTCCTGAGCTTCGACAGGCCATATTCGCCGAGCGGCGCCACCGGGTGCTCCTCGGTCATCGGCAGCACCACCGTATGGCCGTAGATCATGTCGGTCGTGTAGTGCACCAGCTTCGAGGCGCCGGCCATGTCCATCGCCTGGATGATGTGCTCGGTGCCGTGGAAATTCACCGGGAAGAAGAAGTCGTGCCGCCTGGCGCGCACCTGGATCGGCGACAGCATCTTGGCCGACAGATTGTAGACCATGTCGTCGGCCCTGAGGCCGACTGCAGCGACCGAAGCCGGATCGGTCACGTCGCAAGTGATAAAGCGCACCGAACGATAGTGCGGCAGGTCGCTCTTGACGATGTCGGCGACAACGACGTTCTCGCCGACATCGGCAAGCTTGGGGGCAAGGTGACGGCCGACGAAACCGTCGCCTCCGAAAATCACATGTCTCATCGAACGATCTCGCTTGTGCCGATCTTGTCGGAAGTGATGGAAGCGGTTTGGTCCTCCTGCCCGCGGCCGCCCAGATCGCGGCCGCCCAGATCGCGGCCGCTTTGCGCGATCAGCACGGTACCGACGCAGATGCAGGCAATGCCGGCGATGCGCCAGCCATTGAGGTCCTCGCGGAAGACGAAATAGGCAAAGACCGCGACCGCGACATAGGCGAGGCTGAGGAATGGATAGGCGAAGCTGAGCTCGACCTTCGACAGCACATAGAGATGCGAGGCCATCGAGATGACGAAGGTGCACAGGCCGAGGAAGACCCATGGGCTGAACACGATCTGCAGCAGCTTCAAGAGCGGATTGACGCCCTCGAACGAGATCGGTCCCATCGACATCATGCCTTGCTTCAGCATGAGCTGCGCAGCGGCATTGGTCAGGACCGTGAAGAGAATAAAGACGATGTATTTCATTGTTGCCACCCCGCCCCAGAGCGGTCCTACTACAAACCCGCAAATATTTCGTGAAATCACATGTCTATTTTGAGTAAACCCCGAAATTAACGTTCTATTTACCAAGACTTACTCAAATTCGACCTATTCCGCCGCCTCGGCCGCACCTCGTCCAACATCCAGTTTTTCGCTGTCCGCGCCCAGAAACTCGATAGGAAGGCGGGATCGCGAAGCGCCTCCAGCCGCTGCCATTCCGGGAAGGACGCCGCGAAGGTTTCGGGGCCCATGCGCGCATCCTTGTAGGGATTGACGGCGCCACCGGCCTCGACCGTGATGCAGTCCAGCTCGGCGAGGAGGCTCAGCGTCATTTCGCCTTTGTTGGGGAAATCGAGCGTCAACGTGTAGCCGGGCCGCGGGAACGACAGCAACGCGGGCGAACGGACGTCGCCAAACCGCTTCAGCACCGTGAGAAACGAGCCTTGGCCTGCCCGCCGCGCCGCTTCGAGCAGGGTCGGCACGGCGCGCCGCGCGGCGGTCTCAGGCACCACGCTCTGGTGTTGGAAAAGCCCGCGCGGCCCATAGAGCCGGTTCCAGTCGCGAATGCCGTCGAGTGGAAAGAAGAAGCCCTGGTAGCCCGCCCGGCGCGCATCAGGCGAGCGGCCCTTCTTCCACCGATAGGCAGCGTTGAAGACGGTCAGGAACGGGCGGTTGAGCACGTTGAAGGGAGGCCGCACGGGCACCGAGAGCCGGCTGCCTGCCCGTGTGGCGGCATGCGAGCCGTGCTCGGCATGGTTGCCGGTGAACAAAAGGCCCCGCCCGCGCTCGTGGCCGCCGGCAAGCTGATCGATCCAGGCGACGGCATATTCATTGGCCTTGTCGGCGGCATCCGCAAGGTCGAAGAATTCGCCGAGGTCACGAAACCGGGTCGCCTTCTCGACGATGTCGAGCGAGGGCACAGGCATCAGCCGGATCGACGCCGACAGGATCAATCCGGTGAGCCCCATGCCGCCGATCGTCGCCCTGAACAGATGGGCGTTGTCGGAATCGGAGCAGCGATAGATCCGGCCGTCGGACCGCAGCAGGGTCAAGAATTCGACATGACACCCGAAAGTGCCGCGCCGGTGGTGGTTCTTGCCGTGGACATCGTTGGCGATGGCGCCACCGAGCGTGACGAACTGCGTTCCCGGAACCACGGCCGGAAAGAAACCGTAAGGCGCGGCATGGGCGATGATGTCGCAAAGCAGCACCCCGGCATCGGCCTCGATCGCGCCCGTCTCGGCGTTGAAAGCGCGGATGCGGTTGAGCGGCCGCATGTCGGCGACCGTGCCGGCGTCGTTCTGGCAGCTGTCGCCATAGGAGCGGCCATTGCCGTAGCCGATGAGCGAACCAGGCTTGGCCGCGCCGCTCTTCAACAGCGTGATGGCATCGTCGGCGGGGATGGAATGGCGCGCCGGAGGCGTCGCCAGCCCGAAGCTGCCGAAGCGTTCGCCGCCCGCCGTCACCAGCCCCAGCCTCCCGCGACCAGAAGCACCGCGCCGATGGCGACCACGATCTGGCTGCGCCAGTCGCGGATGATGAAGACGACCGGATCGTCGTGCATCTCGTCGCGCCGCGCGAGGATCCAGACCCGCATGGTGAGATAAAGCACGATCGGCGCCAGAGGCCACATCAGCCACGGATGCGGATAAAGCTCGCGCACCGCCACACTGTCCATGTAGAGCGCCAGCACCAGCGCCGAGGAGAAGGCCGAGGCCATGCCCGCCTGGGCGACGATCTCCTGGTCCTCGGTGCGGTAGCCGCGGCCGGCGATGCGCTCGCCGGCCGCGATGGCGGTCGTGCGCAGTTCGACGAAACGCTTCACCAGCGCAAGCGACAGGAAGAAGAAGATCGAGAAGGCGAGCAGCCAGAACGAGACGTCGACGCCGGTGGCCGCCGCGCCCGCCAGCACGCGGATCGTGTAAAGGCCGGCGAGGGTCAGCACGTCGATCAGCAGCATGCGCTTGAAGGACAACGAATAGGCAGTGGTCACGACCATGTAGCCGCCGAGCGCGCCGAGGAATTGGATCGGCAGCGGGCAGCCGATGGCGATGCCGATGGCAAGCAGCACGGCGACGGCGCCGAGGCCGAACGGGATCGATAGCACACCGCTGGCGAAGGGCCGGTTACGCTTGGTCGGGTGCTTACGGTCCAGCGCAAGGTCGAAGAAGTCGTTGACGATGTAGATGGCGGAGGCGACGGCGCTGAAGGACACGAAGGCCAGAACGCACTGCCAGATCATGCCGACGTTGAAATACTCATGCGACAGCACCATCGGCACAGCGATCAGCGAATTCTTCAGCCACTGATGGACCCTCAGCATCTTGACGTAGGTCCTCAGCGTCCGCTTCGGCGCCGGCATCGTCTCGGCGCCATGCGCCGCCTGCCAGCGCCGGGCGCTGCGGTCCGGCGCGACGACGATGGCGTTGCGCGCGACGTCGAAGACTTTGAGATCGTGCCGGCTGTTGCCGGCATAGTCGAAGCCGCCATCGCCGTAGGCGGCGACCAGCGAGGCGCGCTTCCTGGCGGCAGTCAGATCATGCGGTCCGTCCGTCGCCAGCACGCGGTCGAAGATGCCGAGATGCGCCGCGACCGCCTCGGCGAATTTGCGCGGCGTGCCCGTAGCCAGCACGATCCTGCGGCCTTCCTTATGCTCGGCGCGGAGGCGCCCGAGCAATTCGGCCTGATAAGGCAGCGAGGCCGGATCGATGTCGACGCGCGCGGCGATTTCCCGCTTGAGCCGCGCCGGACCGCCGGTCAGCCAAAGCGGCAGGAAAAAGAGGTAAAGCGGGTTCTTCTTGAGCAGGATGAACAGGCCTTCCCATAGAAGGTCCGTTGCAACCAGTGTGCCGTCGAGGTCGACCGCAAGCGGAATTGCGTTCCTGTCCGACCGCGCGTCCATTGTTGCCTTGCCCTGCTCGCCCCGCGCCGTGTTTCGGCGCCCTCGCGACGGATATAACGGGAGATGGCGGAGCGAACGTTAAAACGTCCGGTTGCAACGCGCTGTACAGACGGTATTTCCGGCGGCATCGTTAAGCCGCGGCTACCGGAAACGATAAAAGGCCGGACATCCGCCCGGGCCTTTGCCGATCGTGCTTATAGGCGCTCCTACTTGATACGGGCGATGCCGCCCGAGATCTCGACCGTTTCCGAACCGGTCAGCGCTTCGAGGTCACCGTTGGGCAGGGTGACGAAGCAGCCATTCGGGCAGAATTCCACCGTCTCGCCGGCGGCCAGCGCCAGCTCGGTCTTGCCGCCGCCTTCGGTGACGATCAACGTCCGCGTCTGGGCGTCCTTGTTGACCGCGCTGGCGGCAAAAGCCGAACCGCCGAGAGCCAGGAAAGCGATGGCGGCAACGACAGACTTCCACATTGCAATTCCGGTGTTTCCACACCGCCTCTGTTCATTTTCGCAAGGCATTCTCGCCCTTTGCGTGAGAGCTTATATGAGATGTAACCTGAACCGCAACTGAATGCCGCATTCATGCCACAATCGGCTTCGGGCGGAATTTGGCCGGCCGCCAAATCGAGTCTAGTCGGGGTCGGGCTTGCGGCCTTTTCTCTTGGTTTTGGCCAAACGCGCCTGCTCGGCCGCGGCTTCCGCCTCGAGCCGTTCGCGTTCGGCGAACTCGGCTTCGATCTTGTCGTCGTCGATCGGCCACGATTCATGCTTCGTGGTCTCGACCACGGCGCGCGGCGTCGACGGGATCTCGATATGCTCGCCCTCGAAGATATCGAAGATCGCGAAGCGGATGTCGTTCTGGACAATGCTGCCGTTCAGCACGTCGGCCACGAAGACGCGGATTTCGAATTCGAGCGCGGCCGCCCCGAAATTGGCGAAGAGCACGAAGGGCTCGGGGTTCTTGAGCACCATCGGATGGGCACGCGCAATGTCGAGCAGGATTGCGTGGACGCGCTTGACGTCGCTGCCATAGGCGACGCCCACCTTGATGTCGACACGGCCGAGCTTGTTGCGGTGCGTCCAGTTGCCGACCGCGTTGTTGATGAGGTTCGAGTTCGGCAGGATCACCGACTGCCGCTGGAACGTCTCGATCTCGGTGGCGCGCACGCTGATCTTTCTGACCGTGCCGCTGATGTCACCGGCGACGATCCAGTCGCCGACCTTGAACGGCCGCTCGGCAAGCAGGATCAGGCCCGAGACGAAGTTCGAGACCACATTCTGCAAGCCGAAGCCGATACCCAGCGAAAGCGCGCCGGCCACCAGCGCCAGATTGGAAAGATCGATGCCCGCCGCCGATATGCCGACGAGCGCCGCGAGCGCGACGCCGGCATAGCCCACGGCCAGCCGGATCGAGTTGCGCACGCCGGTGTCGACCTTGCCGCGCGCCATGACCGAGCCGTCGAGCCAGCCCTGGAACCAGCGCGTCAGGAAATAGCCGATGACGAAGACGACGATGCCGGTAAGGATGCCGAGGACGGAAATCGTCACCGAACCGATCGTGGCGCCCGTCGCCAGCTTGAAGGCCCAGGTTTCGATATCGCCGGGCTGGAAGCCCCACATCAGGAGGATCAGCGGCAGGAACACCAGCACGATCATCAGGTTGATGGCGATGCTGACCACCAGGCCTAGCTGGTCGAGCGCGGTGTCCTCATAGCTGGAATTGGCCGACAGCCAGCGCCCGACCGAGGTGTCGGCGAAGCCACCCTCCTCGCCGATCGCCCGCGCCGACAGGAAGCCGATATAGGCGGTGACAAGCGTGGTGCCGGTGACCACGACCTGGATCGAGACGAAAAGCGCCAGACCGATATAGCCGAGCAGTGCCGCCGCAATGGTGAGCAGGCCAAGCCCGATGGCAATGAAGCGAAGCCAGGCCGGCCAGGGACGCCAGGACCCATCATGGGCTTTGAACGGCTTCAGAAGACCCATCAGGATCAGGATGACGCCCACGATGATGGTGGCGACGAAGCTCCTGGCAATCGTCAGCGACAGCGGCGCACCCATCTTCTCGTTGACGACAGACAGGAAGTAGTTGAAGCCGAGAACCACGGCCATGGCGGTGGCCAGCCGCACCAGCCAACGCGCCGGTCCGGTTGCGACTGGAATAAGCCGCCAGTTCGGCACCCGCGGCTCGAGCGCCGCATTGGTCAGCCGGTTGACGCAGAACACCACCGCGACGACGGCGAGCAGCGCATTGAGGAATTCGCCGATGTCGCCGCGCAGCACATTGTAATAGTTGAAGAAGAACACGGTCGAGGCGAGGAACGCGCCGAGCGCCACGGTCGGCAGCAGCGTCGACCAGAACGCCACGGAAAGGCGGCTGAGGTAGGACGGCTCTTCTATCGAAGGATCGGCCTCGAAGATGCGGCCGAACAGGCGCTTGCCGCCGATCAGAAGCACCGCCGCCAGCGCCAGCGCCATCAGCGTCGCCGCAAGCATGGCCTGGAACTTGAACTTCAATGCGAAGGTGAGCCAGGACGTCACCGCCTTGTAGAGGCCGGTGAACTGGTCGTGCGCGTCGGAAAAGGCCTGCGGGCTCAGCGCTTCGGTCAATTCGTAGCGTTTCGTCAGAACGCTGCGGAAAAGCTCGCTGCGCTGGACAGCGATCTTGTCGACCAGCCCGCTGATGCGGATCGACAGGTTCTGCGCGCTGGCGACCACGGCATTGATCTCGGCCTTCTCGGCCGTGAGCGCCGCGCGCTCATTGGCGACGACCGCAGGCTCCGGCGGCTGCCCCTGCGCCGGCGGCGGTCCCAGTACCGCGATGCGGGCGTTGATGTCGTTGAGGCGCGAACGGAACGCGAGCGCGCTGTTCAGCGCCGCGCGCGAAATTTCCTCGAGCTGCAGACGGATGTCGACAAGGCCGGCATCGTCCTGGTCGGGCGCGCTTAGCTTCTTCTCCAGGCCGTCGGTCTTCGCCGTCAGGTCCTGGATGGCCTTGGTCTGGTCGGCGATGAGCTGCGTGGAGCCCTGGCCGATCGCCTGCGCCATCGCGTCGGACGACGGCTGCGCCGCGACGGCGACAATGACGACCAGGATCAGGCGTAGCAGTCGGAAAATCATGACGTGACGAGCGACTCGCGGTCGAAAGATCTTCGAAAATTCAGTCCTTGATAAAGACCGGCATATCAGGCGGCAAGCCGTCTCCATCCGCGGCCGGCGGCGCGGATCGAAGTCGGCCTGTCGAAAAGCGATGGCGCAATCTTGGCTTTGCGCTTCTCGCCTGCTCTATAGTCTGCCGCCTCGCATCAACAGGACGACAGGAAGAATGGCGGAATACTCAGCCTTTTCGCTGCTCAAGAACGCGCTGACCGGCAACCAGGACTGGAAGCCGGCCTGGCGCAAGCCGGATCCCAAGGCGTCCTATGACGTGATCGTCATCGGCGGCGGCGGCCATGGGCTCTCGACCGCCTATTACCTCGCCAAGGAACATGGCATCACCAACGTCGCGGTGCTCGAAAAAGGCTGGCTGGGCTCGGGCAATGTCGGCCGCAACACCACGGCCGTGCGCTCCAACTACCTTTTGCCGCAGAACACCCGCTTCTACGAGCATTCGATGAAGATGTGGGAGAACCTCTCGCACGACCTCAACTACAACGTCATGTTCTCGCAGCGCGGCTGCCTCAATCTCGCGCACACGCCGGCCCAGCTCGACGACTATGCAAGGCGCGGCAATGCCATGCGGCATCTCGGCGTCGACGCCGAGCTGATGAGCGTCGGTGAGATCAAGCGCCTTGTGCCCGCGCTGGACGTTTCGGGTTCGGCGCGTTTCCCCGTCCTTGGCGGGCTGATGCAGCCGCGCGCCGGCACCGCCCGTCACGACGCCGTCGCCTGGGGCTATGCGCGCGGCGCCGACCGGCGCGGCGTCGATATCATCGAGAATTGCGAGGTCAGCGGCTTTCTGCGCGACGGCGACAAGGTCGTTGGCGTGACGACGACGCGCGGCGAGATCCGCGCCAAGAAAGTGGCGCTTGCCGTTGCCGGCAGCACCGGCCAGGTGATGCAGCTTGCCGGCATCTCGCATATGCCGATCGAAAGCCACGTTCTGCAGGCCTTCGTCACGGAGTCGCTGAAGCCAATCATCGACACCGTTCTCACCTTCGGCATGGGCCACTTCTACATCTCGCAATCCGACAAGGGCGGCCTCGTCTATGGCGGCGACCTCGACGGCTACAACAGCTACGCCCAGCGCGGCAGCCTGCCGATCGTCGACGAGGTGATGAGCGAGATGCTGGCGCTGTTCCCGGGGCTGGCGCGGGTGCGCATGCTGCGTTCCTGGGGCGGCCTTTGCGACATGACGATGGACGGCTCGCCCATTATCACCACCGGCCCGCTGCCCGGCATGTATCTCAATTGCGGCTGGTGCTATGGCGGCTTCAAGGCCACCCCGGCCTCGGGCTGGTGCTTCGCCTGGACGATCGCCAGGGACGAGCCGCACGAATTCAACGCGCCCTTCACGCTCGACCGCTTCTATCGCGGCCTGATCATCGACGACAAAGGCCAGGGCGCGACCCCGCGGCTGCACTAGGGTTTGGAAGGAATATGCTGATCACTTGTCCCTATTGCGGCCCGCGCGACGTCATCGAATTCACCTACCAGGGCGACGGCAACCGCGAGCGGCCGCAGCCTGCCTCGCAGGATTTCGACGCCTGGAACGCCTATGTCTACGACCGGCTGAACCCGGCTGGCGACCACAATGAGATCTGGCAGCATTCCGGCGGTTGCCGCGCCCATCTCAGGGTCGTGCGCAATACCGTGACCCATGAAATCCTGAGCACGGCCTTCGCCCGGGGCGGACACAAATCCCCAGGGCACCGGACGGAGGGCAAGCCGTGAGCTCCCGCCGTACCGAGACCGGCGGCCGCATCGACCGGCTGCGCACCATCCGCTTCACCTTCGACGGCGCACCCTATACAGGCCATGCCGGCGATACGCTGGCTTCGGCGCTGCTCGCCAGCGGCGTCACGCTGTTCGGCCGCTCGTTCAAATACCACCGCCCGCGCGGCCTGCTCGCCGCCGGCGTCGAAGAGCCTAACGCCCTGGTGACGGTGTTGCGCGGCGAGGTACGCGAGCCCAACATCCCGGCCACCATGGTCGAGATCTATGACGGGCTCGTCGCGGTCAGCCAGAACCGCTCGCCTTCGCTCGCCTGGGATATCGGCGCGCTCAACCAGCTCGGCGGCAAGATCCTGTCGGCCGGCTTCTACTACAAGACCTTCATGGGGCCGGTGGTCGGCCCGCTGAAGGGTACGCGCTTCTGGATGTTCTGCGAGCATTTCATCCGTCGCGCCGCCGGCCTCGGCAGAGCCGGCACGGCGCCCGATACCTCGCGCTACGAACGCATGAACGCCTTCTGCGACGTGCTGGTCGTGGGGTCCGGCCCTGCCGGTCTGGTGGCGGCGAAGGCGGCGGCCGACCAGGGCGCCCGCGTGATCCTGGCCGACCTCGAAGCGCGCTTCGGCGGCTCGGCCAACTGGTCGGGCGAGACGATCGACGGCGCGCCGGCTGCCGACTGGGCAGCGCGCCTCGTCGGCCAGCTCGAAGGCAATGACAATGTCCGCCTGCTGCCGCGCACGACGGTCTGGGGTTACTACGACGGCAATACGCTCGCCGCCCTCGAACGGGTGACCGACCACAAAGCGGTTTCGGCCAAAGGCGAGCCGCGCCAGCGCTATTGGGCGATCCGCGCCGGGACGGTGGTGCTCGCCGCCGGCTCCTTCGAGCGCCCGCTGGTGTTTCCGGGCAACGACCGCCCCGGCGTCATGCTGGCGCACGCGGCCGAGCGCTACGCCAATGAATATGGCGTGCTGCCCGGCGAGCGGATCGCGGTGTTCACCAACAATGACAGCGCCTATCGCTCGGCCGTTGCGCTGAAGAAGGCCGGCGCCGCCGTCGTCGCCATCATCGATGTCCGCAGCGACGTGTCGAACGAGATGAGCAGGCTGGCGAGCGAGGCAGAGGCCGAGTTGCTCGCCGGCCATGCCGTGGTCGCGACCGAAGGCGGCAAGGCGCTCACCGGTCTCAAGGTGCAGCGTTTCGACCTGACGAGCAGGGTACTCAGCGGTGACGAGCGTAGCATTCATGCCGACTGCCTGGCTATGTCGGGCGGCTGGTCGCCGACCATCCATCTCGCCAGCCAGGCAGGCGCGAGAGCTGTGTGGGATCCGGCGAGGCAGGCCTTCCTGCCGCCGCAGCCGACGCAGCGCTGGATCGGCGCCGGCGCCTTCACCGGCAGTTTTTCCACAGCCGAAGCCATTGCCGAGGGTCGCGCCGCCGGCCTTCAGGCCGCAGGCGGAAGCGCATCCTCAGCGCCTCTGCCCGCTGTCGAGGCGGCCCCTGGCGACCCTGATCCGGCGCCGGTCTTCGAGATCAAGGCCAAGGGCAAGAGCTTCGTCGACTTCCAGCACGACGTGACCGCCGAGGACGTGCGCCTCGCGCATCGCGAAGGCTTCGTGTCGGTCGAGCATCTGAAGCGCTACACCACGCTCGGCATGGCGACCGACCAGGGCAAGAACTCGAACGTGCCTGGCCTCGCCATCATGGCCGAGGCGCTCGGCAAGCCTATCCCCGAAGTCGGCACGACGCGCTTCCGCCCGCCCTACACGGCTGTGTCGATCGGCTCGCTTGCGGCCGAGCGCTTCGGCGATCTCAAGCCCGAAAGGCTGACGCCGATGCATGACTGGCACCTCGCCAATGGCGCGAGGATGTATTCGGCCGGCCTCTGGTACCGCCCGATGATCTATGGCCTTGCCGGCGAGACGGTCGAGCAGGCCTATGTCCGCGAGGCCAAGGCGACGCGCGAGAGCGCCGGCATCGTCGATGTCTCGACGCTCGGCAAGATCGCCGTCCAGGGGCCGGATGCGGCGGAGTTCCTCGACCGAGTCTACACCAACATGTTCTCGACGCTCGCGGTCGGCAAGGCGCGCTACGGCCTGATGCTGCGCGAGGACGGGCTCGCCTTCGACGACGGCACCACCTGGCGGCTCGGCGAGCAGGACTTCCTGATGACCACCACCACCGCCAATGCCGGCAAGGTGATGCAGCATCTGGAGTATTTCCTCGACGTCATCTGGCACGAGTTGAAGGTCACCGTCACTTCCGTCACCGACGAATGGGCGGGTGCGGCGATCGGCGGCCCGAAGGCGCGTGCAATCCTCGCCGCCAGCGTCACCGGCACGGCCGTCGACAACGCCGCGCTTCCCTTCATGGGCATCGTCCACGGCGAGATCGCCGGCGTGCCGGTGATGATCTGCCGCCTGTCCTTCTCCGGCGAAATGGCTTTCGAGGTCTATTCCGGCGCCGGCCACGGCACCAGGGTGTGGGAAGCGCTCATCGAGGCCGGCAAGCCGTTCGGCCTGGTCACCTACGGGCTCGAGGCGCTGGGCACCATGCGCATCGAGAAGGGTCATGTCACCGGCGCCGAGATCGACGGCCGCACGACCGCGCGCGATCTGCATCTCGACTGGATGCTGTCGAAGAAGAAGCCCTTCATCGGTTCCGCCATGATGGATCGCGAAGGTCTGATCGCTCCTGACCGGCTGGAACTGGTCGGCGTGATCGCTCTCGACAACCGCGCGCTCAACGGCGGCGGACATATCGTCGAGGAGCTGGACGAAGCCAATCCGCACGATTCGATCGGCCATATCACCGCCTGTTGCTATTCGCCGGCGCTCGGCAAATACATAGCGCTTGCGCTGGTCAACGGCGGCAAGGCGCGCCATGGCACACGCGCCTTCGTCTCCGACCCGCTGCGCAATCGGTTCGGGCCGGTCGAGATCGTCTCCAACCATTTCTACGATCCGGACGGGAGCCGCATGCATGGTTGAGCGTCAATCTCCGCTTGAGCCGGTTTATCACCCAGGCTCGCACGGCAATTTCGAACATGGCATCGACGTCATCCTGTCCGAGACGCGGCCGGGCTCGATCCTGCAACTCGCGGCATGGCCGGGTGAAGAGAAGCGGCTGATGTCCGGCATATACAAGGTGACGGGCCTTGCCCTGCCGGATGGCGCCGGCGGCGGCGTCAGCAACGGCGCGAAGGCGGCATTCGGCTTCGCGCCGGGAAAATTCACCGTGGTCGACGAGGCCGAGGGGCTTGCGGCGGGATTCGGCGGCGTCGTCACGCCGGACATGGGCACGCTCACCGACCTCTCGCATGGCCGCACCGCGATCCGCATCGCCGGGCCGAAGGCGGAATGGGTGATGGCGAAATTCTTCGCCATCGACTTTGCCCTGCCGGCCTTCCCGCTGGGCGCGGGTCGCTCGACCAACCATCACGATGTCTTTGCCCAGATCCAGCGCAGCGGCGCCGACCAGTTCGACATCTATGTGTTTCGCTCCTTCGCGCGTTCGTTCTGGAAGGCCTTGTGCCACGCCAGCGAGGAAGTCGGCTACGAGGTGCACTGATCAGGATGACGTTTCGTCGAATCGTCATTCTGACCCAACTCTTTGTTGGAGCATGATCTTCTCCGAAAACCGCTTCCCATTTTTTGCTTTCGCTGACCTTCGGTTCGGGATCATGCTTTAGGACCAGTCGCCTGGCACTATCGACGGCCACAACTGCTGCTTGAGGCCCGGGCCAGCGAAGACGATAGATGGGGATCATGGGCTCTTGCCGGGGCCCGTTCAGGCAACCAGTTCGACCACACCCTCCCATGACCGCAGAGACTACGGCGACAGCCACGACCCGCTTTGCTCCGGCGGGTGAGCCGTCGCTGCTGCTGCCGGCGACCGTCGCCTGCGGCGTGTTCATGACCAGCCTCGACCAGAACGTCATCGTGACCGCGCTCCCCGGCATCGGCGAAAGCCTCGCTCGGCCGCCCAGCCAGCTCGGCCTTTTGATCACCGCTCGGCGGCTGGCTGGCCGATCGCTTCGGCCTGCGCAACGTCTATTGCTTTGCGCTGCTGGTCTTCGCCGGCGCTTCGGCGCTCTGCGGCCTTTCGGAGAACATCTGGATGCTGGTCGGCTCGCGCGCCCTGCAGGGATTCGGCGGCGCGCTGATGGGCACGCTCGGCCAGGTGGTGATCCTGTCGAGCTTTCCGCGCGACCGCACGCTCAAGATCAATATGTACATCTCGCTTGCCGGCCAGTCCGGGCCGCTGGTCGGGCCGCTAGTCGGCGGTGCGCTGACCACTTACGTCTCCTGGCGCTGGATCTTCTACATCAACATCCCGATCGCGCTGACCGCCGCGCTGCTCGCGGCCTCGCTGTTCCCCACAACCACCAAGCCGGTGCGCACGCCGTTCGACTTTCCAGGCTTCCTGCTAGTCGGCAGCGGCATGGCGCTACTCGTCTTCGGCATGGATTCGCTTGCCGCGAAGGACGCCGCCGCCGGCATTGTCGGCGCCGAGCTCGGCCTGGCAATCGCCATCCTCACTGTCGCCGCCTTCTATTGCTTGCGCGCTCGCAATCCGCTGCTCGACCTCAATCTCTTACGCATCCGCACATTCCGCATCAGCTTTCTCACCGGCGGCGGGCTCGACACGATCGGACTGAGCTCGGTTGTCTTCCTGCTGCCGCTGATGTTCCAGCTCGGCTTCGGCATGAGCGCCGTGCAGGCCGGATCGCTGACCTTCGTCGCGGCGATCGGATCGCTGCTGATGCGCTTCTTCATGCCGCGCATCTTGAACCGCTTCGGCTTCAAGCGCGTTCTGGTCACGAATACGCCGATAGCCGCCTTGCTGGTCGCCGGTTTTGCCTTGATGCAGGAAAGCATGCCTACCTGGATCGTGCTTGCCTACATCTTCGTCTTCGGCCTCTTCCGTTCGGTGCAGTGGGCCTCGACCGGCAATCTCGCCTACTCAGACATCGCGCCGGAGCAGCTCTCGCGCTTCAGCGCGCTCTACTACATCCTCTGGCAATTGGCGGTGGCGATCAGCGTCGGTCTGGCGGCGGCTATGCTGTCGCTGCTCGCCGGCGGCGGCCAGGCCAGCGTCAACGACTACCGCATCCTGTTCATCGTCGAAGGCTTGATTACGCTTTGCGCGCTGCTCGCCTATCTCAGGCTGACTCCGCAGGACGGCGCGCATGTCAGCGGCCATGGCGCGCATATGAGCACCGACTAGCAAATCGGGCTGGGTGCGCGCCGGCGGTTATTCCGCGAACGTCACCCAGTCTTCGAGCGGCGCGCGGTCGGTGCGGAATTCATTCTCGGGCTTCGAGTTGTCCTCATAGCCCAGTGCCATGCCGCAGACGACGACCTCCTCATCGGGAATATTGAGCACCGGGCGGATCTGCCGGTGGTAGGGCGCGAAGGCCGCCTGCGGACAGGTATGCAGCCCCCTGCCCCGCGCCGCGACCATGATGTTCTGCAGGAACATGCCGTAGTCGATCCACGACCCCTTGTTCAGCCGCCGATCGACCGTGAAGATCATGCCGACCGGCGCGTCGAAGAAGATGAAGTTGCGGTCGTGCTGCGCGCGCATCTTGTCGACCTCGCGCCGGCCGATGCCGATGGCGCCGTACAGACCGAAACCGTTGGCGCGGCGCCGGCTGAGATAAGGCTCGAAGAACTGGTCGGGGTAGTACCGGTACTCGTCCCATTCCGCCTTCTCGGCCCGAATGCCCGATTTGAGGATGGCGTCGCTGATACGCTGCTTCACCTCCCCCTTGGTCACATAGACCCGCCAGGGCTGCATGTTGGTGCCGGACGGCGCCCGCGCCGCCACCCTCAGGATGGCGCGGATCGTCTCATCGTCGACCGTGTCGGGCAAAAATGCGCGCACGGACCGGCGCGAAATGATCGCCTCGTCGACAGTCGCAGCTTCGAGCGCGATCCGGCTATTCTTATCCAGCATGGGCCGTCCCTTCAGGCATGGCCGGAACCCGATTTCCGCAACGACCATCCGCAGACACAAAACTAGATTGGTCCCGATCGGACGCCCCACCCTCCGTTCGTAGGGGAGCCTTTGCATCAAGCGTCAAAATCGCGCAAGCAAATCTTGCAAGGCATGAAAACCCGCTTGATTTTTTCATGAGTTTGCCCTCTCATGAAATTTGTTCGTATTTTTTCATGAGGCACGATTGACCTCGACCGCTGTCAGACCGGAGCAGGACAATGGCGAGCGGCTGCTGGCCGGCGACATCCGTGCGCTGCGCAAGGCGCGCGGGCTGACGCTCAGCGAGATCGCGCTCAAGCTCGGCCGCTCCGTCGGCTGGGTCAGCCAGGTCGAGCGCGGCCTTTCAGTCCCTTCGCTCGGCGATCTCAGAGCCTTCGCCGAACTGTTCGGCGTGCCGCTCAGCCTGTTCTTCAGCCATGACGTGCCTGTCGAACAGGAGCGCGGCGTGGTCGTGCGCGGCGGCAGCCGCCGCTCGCTTGGCACAAGCGAATCGGGCCTCGTGGAGGAGCTTCTGTCGCCCGACCTTGGCGGTAGCTTCGAGATGCTGCGCTCTGTTTTCGCGCCGGGCGCCGAGTTGAAGACCGAAGCGCGCCGCCCGACGGAGGAAGCCGGCTATGTCGCGTCCGGCACGTTCGAGATCGAGATCGGCGGCGTCTGGCATCGGCTTGGCGAAGGCGACTCGTTCCGTTTCGAAGGCAAGCCGTTTCGCTGGCGCAATCCAGGCGCCGAGCCGGCGGTCGTCATCTGGGTGGTTTCGCCGCCGGTGTACTAAATAAACGTTGGAGGGAGAACATGGCCGGTTTGCCGACCACGGCGCGCGTGGTGATCATCGGAGGCGGTGTCGTCGGCGCCTCCTCGCTCTACCACCTCTGCAAGGCTGGCTGGACCGACTGCGTGCTTCTGGACAAGAACGAGTTGACCTCCGGCTCGACCTGGCACGCGGCCGGCAACGTGCCGACCTTCTCCTCGTCATGGTCGCTGATGAACATGCAGCGCTACTCGACCGAGCTCTACCGCGGTCTCGCCGACGCGGTCGACTATCCGATGAACTACCACGTCACCGGCTCGCTCAGGCTCGCCCACACCAAGGAGCGCATGCAGGAGTTCCAGCGCGCCAAGGGCATGGGCCGCTACCAGGGCATGGACATCGACGTCGTCGGCCTCGACGAGATCAAGCGCCGCTATCCCTTCATCGAGACGCATGACCTCAAGGGCGCCCTCTACGACCCGAGCGACGGCGACATCGACCCCGCGCAATTGACACAGGCGCTGGCCAAGGGCGCTCGCGACATGGGCGCCAGGATCATCCGCTTCTGCCCGGTTACCGGCGCCCGCCGCGAGAACGGCGAATGGGTGATCGCGACGCCGCAGGGCGAAATCCGCTGCGAGATCGTCATCAACGCCGCCGGCTACCGTGCCGCCGAGGTTGGAAAAATGTTCGGCCGCGAAGTGCCGATGATGGTGATGAGCCATCAATACATCCTGTTCGAGGAGATCCCTGAACTCGCCGCCTGGACGAAGGAGCAGGGCAAGAAACTGCCGCTGCTGCGCGACGTCGACACCTCCTATTACCTGCGCCAGGAAAAGACCGGGATGAATCTCGGCCCCTATGAGCGCAATTGCCGCGCGCACTGGGCGACCCACAACGATCCGATGCCGGAGGATTTCTCCTTCCAGCTCTTCCCCGACGATCTCGACCGGCTGGAGCATTATCTCGCCGATGCCGTTGCCCGCGTGCCGATCCTCGGCACCGCCGGCCTCTCCAAGGTGATCAACGGTCCGATCCCCTATGCGCCGGATGGCAACCCGCTGATCGGGCCGATGCCCGGCGTGCCGAACGCCTTCGAGGCCTGCGTCTTCACCTTCGGCATCGCGCAAGGCGGCGGCGCCGGCAAGGTGCTGGCCGAATGGGTGACCGAGGGCCAGACCGAATGGGACATGTGGTCCTGCGACCCGCGCCGCTTCACTTCCTTTGCCTCAGCACCCGACTATTGCGTCGCCAAGGGCATGGAAATCTACGGCAACGAATACGCCATCCAGTTCCCGCGCCACGCCTGGCCGGCAGGGCGCGACCGCAAGCTGTCGCCGCTGCACGATCGCATCAAGGCGCTGGGCGGCCAGTTCGACGCCTATAACGGCTGGGAGCGCGCCACCTGGTATGCCGGGCCCGGCGACAACATTTCGGAGGAATCGACGCTCACCTTCCGCCGCGACGGGCCGTGGCAGCAGAGCGTGCGCCAGGAATGCCTGGCCGTGCGCGACGCCGCCGGCATCCTCGACCTGCCCGGCTTCTCCCGCTTCAACCTCGAAGGCCCGGGCGCCGCCGAGTGGCTGGCGCTGCAGGTCACCGGTCTCGTGCCAAAGCCCGGCCGTATCGGCCTCGTCTACTTCGCCGACGACAAGGGCCGCATCGTCACCGAAATGTCGGTCGTGCGCCACCGCGAAGACCTGATGACGCTGATCACCGCGGCGGTAGCCCAGTGGCATGATCTCGAATGGCTGAAGTCGCGCATGCCGGCGGATGCCGCCTTCACGCTGACCGACCGGACCGAGGAATATTCAACACAAATCCTTGCCGGCCCTAACTCGCGAAAAATCCTTGCCGAGGTCTGCGCCGCCGACCTGACGCTTCCGTGGCTGACGCATCAGGAAACGACGATCGCCGGACGCTGGTCGAAGCTGGTGCGCGTCTCCTTCACCGGCGAGCTCGGCTGGGAGATCCACACCAAGGTCGCAGACACGGCGACGGTGTTCGATGCTGTCTGGGCCGCCGGCCAGAAGCACGGGCTGAAGCCCTTCGGCATGTACGCGCTCGATTCCCTGCGTCTGGAAAAGGGCTACCGCGGCTGGAAGGGCGACCTTTCGACCGACTATACGATCCTGCAGGGCGGGCTGGAGCGTTTCGTCAAATGGGACAAGCCAAACTTCCGCGGCAAGGCTGCACTGCTCAACGAGAAGCAGCAGGGCGTGAAGAAGCGCTTCGTCACCCTGGTCGTCGAGAACCCCGGCGAATGCGACGCGCCCTATATGTCGACGCTCTGGCATGACGGCAGGGTCGTCGGCGAGACGACATCGGGCGGCTATGGCCACCGGGTCGAGAAGTCGATCGCGCTCGGCATGCTGCGCGCCGATCTCGCCGAAGCGGGCATGGCTGTCGAAGTCGAGATCTTCGGCGACCGCTTCAAGGCGGTGGTGCAGAAAGACGAGCCGCTGTGGGATCCGAAGAATGAGAGGTTGCGGGCATGAGGTCCGTCATTCTCACCGATGGCGGCATGGGCCAGGAACTGGTCCGCCGCAGCAAATCGGAACCGACGCCCTTGTGGTCGGCGAGGGTTCTGATCGACGAACCGGACCTGGTGCGCGACCTGCACGGGGAGTTCATCAAGGCGGGCGCCCGCGTCATCACCATCAACACCTATTCGGCGACGCCCGAGCGGCTGGCTCGCGAGGGCGCGGAAGAGCTGTTCAAATCGCTTCAGGCGCGCGGCATTGAACTTGCCAGGCAAGCTTGCGAGCAAGCCGGTGACGCGGCCATCGCCGGCTGTCTCTCGCCTTTGTTCGGCAGCTATGCGCCAAAGCTCACCATCTCCTTCGAGGAGACGCTCGACACCTATCGCCGCATTGTTGCCGAGCAGGCCGATGGCGTCGATCTGTTCCTATGCGAAACCATGGCTTCCGCCGATGAGGCACGCGCCGCCGTCACCGCTGCAGCGGAAAGCGGCAAGCCTGTATGGGTATCTTGGACACTGGCCGATCAAGGCACGCCACGCCTGCGCAGCGGCGAAAGCATTGCAGCCGCAGCTGGCGTGCTCCGCGATCTGCCTGTCGCTGCCCGGCTGCTCAACTGCTGCCGGCCCGAAGCGATCGGCGCAGCGCTGCCCGAGTTGATCGCCCTCGGTGGACCGGTCGGCGCCTATGCCAACGGCTTCACCTCGGTCGAGGCGCTCAAGCATGGCGGCACTGTCGAAGTGCTGCACGCACGCCACGATCTCGATCCGCCGGCCTATGCCGATCAGGCCGTCGGCTGGGTCGAGGCCGGTGCAGCCATCGTCGGCGGCTGCTGCGAGGTCGGACCGGCCCATATCGCCGCCCTGCGCGATCGGCTCGTGCGAGGCGGACACGAAATTTCCGGAGTTCCACATGCCTAGACCATCATCGCGCATCACCGGCATCGTACCCTCGGGCAAGGATGGCTGGGAGGTCCACTCCGCAGCCTGGGCCCGCAAGCAGGCGGGCGAGGATGTCATCATGCTGTCGGTCGGCGACCACGATTTCGACACGCCTTCGGAAACGATCGAGGCCTGCGTCAACGCCGTTCGCGGCAGCAACCATCACTACACGCCCCTGCCCGGCCTGCCGCGCCTGCGCAAGGCGATGGCGGCGACCTCCACCGCTTGCACCGGCATGCAGACGGAACCCGACGAGATCATCGCCGCAGCTGGCGGCCAAGGCGCGCTCTACGCGGCCGTGCAAGGCGTGCTCGACCCAGGCGACCACGCCATCGTCGTCGCACCCTACTACGCCACCTACCCCAATACGTTCAGCGCCGCCGGCGCCAGCTTCACCGTTGTCGAGACGCCGGCCGAGGACGGCTTCCAGCCGCATGCCGATATGATCCGCGCGGCGCTCAGGTCCAACACGCGCGCGATCCTGATCAACACGCCGAACAACCCGACGGGTGCCGTCTATTCGCGCGAACGGCTCGAGCAACTGGCCGAAATCTGCAACGAGCACGATCTTTGGCTGCTGTCCGACGAGGTCTACTGGACGCTCGGCGGCGGCGAGCACATCTCGCCGCGCTCGCTCCCCGGCATGGCCGAGCGCACGCTGGTCATCAATTCCATGTCGAAGAGCCACGGCATGACCGGCTGGCGCATGGGCTGGCTGACCGGTCCGAAAGAGATGATCAGGCTGCTCACCGACCTCAACCTGGTGACGACCTACGGCCTGCCGGCCTTCATCTCGATTGCCTGCGCCGAGGCGCTCGAAAACCATTACGGCGTGAAGGCAATCGCCGAGCGCTACGCCGCGCGCCGGACGCTGATGCTGGAGGCCGTACGCGGCATGAACGACGTCACCGTGCACGGCTCGGAGGGCGGCATGTATGTCATGCTCGACATCTCGGCGATCGAGCCTGACGACGAAAAATTCGCCTGGGGCCTGCTCGACAAGGAAAAAGTCGGCGTCATGCCGGGATCGAGCTTTGGCAGGGCCGCCGCCGGCCACATCCGGGTCAGCCTCTGCCAGCCGGAACCCGTTCTTAAAGAGGCAGCGCTTCGCCTGCGCCGCTTCGCCTCCAACTACCGCCGCGAGGCCGCATGACCAAGACCATTCCCGCCAAAGCCCGCGCCGTCATCATCGGCGGCGGCGTTTCCGGCTGCTCGGTCGCCTATCACCTGGCAAAGCTCGGCTGGACCGACATCGTTCTGCTCGAGCGCAAGCAGCTTACCTGCGGCACCACATGGCACGCGGCCGGCCTGATCGGCCAGCTGCGCGCCTCGCAGAACATGACGCGGCTGGCGAAATATTCGGCCGACCTCTACGTCAAGCTCGAGCCCGAGACCGGCGTCGGCACCGGCATGCGCCGGGTCGGCTCGATCACGGTGGCGCTCACCGAAGAGCGCAAGCACGAAATCTATAGGCAGGCCTCGCTGGCCCGCGCCTTCGATGTCGACGTGCGCGAAATTTCGCCGAGCGAAGTCAAGGAGATGTATCCGCATCTCAATGTGTCGGACGTGGTCGGCGCCGTGCACCTGCCGCTCGACGGCCAGTGCGATCCGGCCAACATCGCCATGGCGCTGGCCAAGGGTGCGCGCCAGCGCGGCGCGGCCGTCATCGAGAACGTCAAGGTGACCAAGGTCCATACCAAGGGAGGCCGCGTCTCCGGCGTCTCCTGGGCGCAGGGCGACGAACAGGGCACGATCGAGACCGACATCGTCGTCAACTGCGCCGGCATGTGGGCGCGCGAACTCGGCCGCCAGAATGGCGTCACCATCCCGCTGCACGCCTGCGAGCACTTCTATCTCGTCACTGAGCCGATCCCGGGGCTGACCCGCTTGCCCGTGCTGCGCGTGCCGGACGAGTGCGCTTACTATAAGGAAGATGCCGGCAAGATGATGCTCGGCGCCTTCGAGCCAGTGGCGAAACCCTGGGGCATGGACGGCATCCGCGAGGATTTCTGCTTCGACCAGCTGCCCGAGGACATGGACCATTTCGAGCCGATCCTGGAAATGGGCGTCAACCGCATGCCGATGCTGGGCACGGCGGGCATCCACACCTTCTTCAACGGCCCCGAGAGTTTCACGCCGGACGACCGCTACTATCTCGGCGAGGCGCCAGAACTTGCCGGCTACTGGATGGCGACCGGCTACAATTCGATCGGCATCGTCTCTTCCGGCGGCGCCGGCATGGCGCTGGCGCAGTGGATCAATGACGGCGAAGCGCCCTTCGATCTCTGGGAGGTCGATATCCGCCGCGCCCAGCCGTTTCAGAAGAACCGCCGCTACCTTAAGGAACGCGTCTCCGAAACGCTCGGCCTGCTCTACGCCGACCATTTCCCCTACCGCCAGATGGCGACCTCGCGCGGCGTGCGCCGCTCGCCGCTGCACGAGCACCTGAAAGCGCGCGGCGCCGTCTTCGGCGAAGTCGCCGGGTGGGAGCGCGCCAACTGGTTTGCCCGCGAGAGCCAGGAGCGCGAATACCGCTATTCCTGGAAGCGGCAGAACTGGTTCGACAACCAGCGCGAGGAGCATCTCGCCGTGCGCAACGGTGTCGGCGTGTTCGACATGACCTCCTTCGGCAAGATCCGCGTCGAGGGGCGCGATGCCTGTGCCTTCCTGCAGCGGCTATGCGCCAACGACATGGACGTGGCGCCGGCAAAAATCGTCTACACGCAGATGCTGAACGCCAAGGGTGGCATCGAGAGCGACCTCACCGTGACGCGGCTTTCGGAGACGGCCTATTTCCTCGTCGTGCCGGGCGCCACTTTGCAGCGCGACCTTGCCTGGCTGAGACGGCATGTCGCCGACGAGTTCGTCGTCATCACCGAAGTGACCGCGGCCGAAGCGGTCATCTGCTTGATGGGTCCGCAGTCACGAAACCTGATCCAGAAAATCAGCCCGAACGACTTCTCCAACGAGGCCAACCCGTTCGGCACTTTTCAGGAGATCGAGATCGGCATGGGGCTGGCCCGCGCCCACCGCGTCACCTATGTCGGCGAGCTCGGCTGGGAGCTCTATGTCTCGACCGAGCAGGCGGCGCACGTCTTCGAGGCGATCGCCGATGCCGGCGCCGATGTCGACCTGAAGCTCTGCGGCCTGCACACGCTGGATTCCTGCCGTATCGAAAAGGCTTTTCGGCATTTCGGCCACGACATCACCGACGAGGACAATGTGCTGGAAGCCGGCCTCGGCTTCGCAGTGAAGACGAGCAAGGCCGGCTTCATCGGCCGCGATGCCGTGTTGCGAAAGAAGGAGGCCGGCCTGTCCCGCCGGCTGGTCCAGTTCCGCCTGAAAGACCCGCAGCCGCTGCTCTTCCACAACGAGGCGATCCTGCGCGACGGCAAGATCGTCGGCCCGATCACCTCGGGCAACTATGGCCACCATCTCGGCGGCGCCATCGGTCTCGGCTATGTGCCGTGCCAAGGTGAAAGCGAGGCGGATGTGCTGGCCTCGTCCTACGAAGTCGAGATCGCCGGGGAGCGGTTTGCGGCCGAAGCCTCGCTGAAGCCGATGTACGATCCGAAGGCGGAAAGGGTGAGGATGTAGCGGCGCTTTCCCTTCTCCCCTTGTGGGAGAAGGTGGATCGGCGCGATAGCGCCGAGACGGACGAGGGGTGTTCCAGCACAGTGAGCCGCCGGCTTTCCCTGGAACACCCCTCATCCGTCGCCTTCGGCGACACCTTCTCCCACAACAAGGGGAGAAGGGAAAGTCCGGCCTTCAAAACCGCTCCAGCCTCGCCCGCACCTTCGCCAGAAACGCCGCCCTGCTTTTCGGCGTCGAGGCGTCCATCAGGTAATGTGCCAGAAACGTCTTGCAGCGTGTCGCGCACAGCGCCCGCATGCCGCGCAGGATGGTCTTGCGGCCGGGCTGGCCGACGACCACGCTCCACCACGTCGGCGCGCCGCAAGTGGTGATGACGCCGACCTTGGTCACATGCCTCATCAGCGACGTGATCCGCCCCTTGCCGGCCGGAAGCTTGAAGGCGATGTCGGCCGCCCACACGCGATCGAACCAGCCCTTCAGCATCGCCGGCAGGCCGTACCACCAGGTCGGATAGATGAAGAGGATCGCCTCCGCCCACATCAGATGATCGAAATGTGGTTCGAGCGCCGGATCCTGGGGCGCGCGCTCATTGTACAAGCGCCGCTCCTCGCAGCTCATCACTGGATTGAAGTTCTCGGCATAGAGGTCGAGCAGCCGCACGTCCCAGCCTCTCCTCTCCAGCACCTCGACGGCGGTGTCGCGGATTGCCGCGCAATAGCTCTCGGGAACCGGATGGCAATAGACCACCAGCACGCGCATCAGAATTGATCCATGCTGGCGGCCACCTTCGCCGTGAATGCCGCTCGCGACGCGTCGGTCGACAGGTTCATCGAATAGTGCGCGAGATAGGAGACCGGAGCGCCAGGCTTGATGGTGGCGCGCAGCATGCGCTTCACCACCTTGCGCGGCGGATCGCCCATCAGCATGGCGCGAAACCGGCTGCCGCCATAGGTGGTGATGGCCGCCAACTTGCTTATGTTGTGCAGCGTCGGCTGAACCTTGCCGTCGACCAGCTTGAACGACACGCCTGGCAGGAAGACGCGATCGAAGAAGCCTTTCAGGATCGCCGGATAGCCGTAATTCCACACCGGAAACGACAGCACCAGCGCTTCGGCTTTGCGCAGCCTTTCGACGTAGCCGGCGACCGCGTCGTTCGGCCCGCGCTGGTCGTGATAGCCGAGCCGTTCTGCCCGCGTCAGCCTGGGATCGAAATCCTCGGCATAGAGATCGCAGTCGTCGATCGCGTGACCTGCTGCCGTCAAGCGCTCCACGATCACTCGGTGCAGGCCGGCATTGAAGCTGGTCTCCACCGGATGAGCGAAGAGGACGAGGATTTTCATCAGCCCGCCTTTTGCAGCCCCTTGAACAGGAACGACTTGCCGGAGCGGTAGTCATAGTTTGGGTTTTCCCAAGCGATCATCTTGCCCGGGTTGAGCAGGCCTTGCGGGTCGGTCTCGCGCTTGAAGGCAAGCTGCACCTCGTCGGTCTGCTTCATGCCGCCCTCTTCCAGCGTGTAGCGGTGCGGGTTGAAGATCCAGCAGCCATTGTCCTCGTGGATGCGGATGATCTCATCCAGCCGCTCTTCCGTTGTGAAGCGCACCAGCGGCAGGCCGGCGGCGCCGATCGCGCCGTCGAAGCGGATGAATTCGAGATGCGCCGGCACCTCGTCGCCGAAGCGGTCGACCATCGCCTTGACGTGAGCGAGGTGGTCCGGCGACGGATAGCGCGCCTGCAGATAGGTGATGGTCGGATCGACCCGGATGGCGCGCAGCGTCGTGTGGTTCCAGGTCAGCTCGTAGGCCGGCGGCAGCCCCTTGAGATCAGTTTCCCGGTCGGCGCGGAAGACGATTTCGCCCTTGGTGCTGTGGACGAAAGCGACGAAGGCGTCCATCGCATGCGGCGCGATCATGCAAACCACGATGCTCTGCTCGCGCCGGAAGAATTTTTGGTGGCGCTTGAAATAGTCGTAAGGGATGGGCGCCGCTATCGGCGTGATCAGCTTCGCCAATATGCCGTCCTGGACGGCCAGATCGTTGCCGAAGCCGGCCGCATCCATGAAATCGTCGAAGCCGACGATGACGTCGATCCAATCGTATGAGGCCGTCAGCGGCATCTCGACCTCGGTGATGATGCCGTTGGTGCCGTAGGCGTGCATGACCTTGAGCACGTCCTCGCCCGTGAGCTCCATGACGCGCGGCTCGGCCTCCATCGTCACGGTCCTCAGCCGGATGACGTTGCCGAGGTCGCGCAATCCGCCCCAGCGGATCGAGCCGACGCCGCCCGAGCCACCGGCGACGAAGCCGCCGATCGATGCGGTATTGTAGGTCGACGGGGACATGCGCAGTTCCTGTGCGGAATGGGCGCGCGTCGCTCTGTCGATATCGGCCAGCACCGCACCCGCTCCGGTCACCACGCGTCCCGGCGCGACCGCCTTTACTTCGTTCATCTCGGCGAGATTGAGCACCACGCCGCCCGACAGCGGCATTGCCTGTCCGTAATTGCCGGTACCGCTGCCGCGCGGCGTGACCGGAACGCTGTGCCTGTGGCAGGCGGCAAGCACACGGATCACCTCGTCCTCGTTCTTCGGTGTGACGATGAGGTCGCCGGTGATATGGTCGAGCTGCTGCTTCAGAACCGGGCTGTACCAGTAGAAGTCACGGCTCTTCTGCTGGACGATCGCCGGATGGTCGTCGATCTTCAGCCCTTCGAGATCGCGCTTCAGCGCTGCGATATCCATCATTCCACCATCAGTTCATCGAGTTCGGCATAGTCGGGCAGCTTGCGTTCGATCGCCCGGCCGTCGCGCACGACGATGCGATCCGATTCCGGCCGCGACAGCAATTCGGTCCAATTGCGCCCCTTGAAGACGATGAAGTCCGCGTTGCCGCCGACGGCAAGCGTGCCGACGCCTTCCAGGCGCATCACCTCGGCTGGCGTCGCCGCTACAGCCTTCGGCCAGTCGCCGATCGGATGGTCGAAATGCAGGATGCGCGTCGCCATGCGGTAGACTTCCAGCATGTCGAGATCGCCATAGGCGTAGAACGGATCGCGCGTGTTGTCGGAGGCGACCGCCACCTTGATGCCGCGCGCCTTCATCTCGTGCAGCAGCGTCACGCCGCGCCAGCGCGGGGTGGTCTGATTGTTGCGCCTGTCCTGCAGATAAAGGTTGCACATCGGCAGCGACACCACGGCGAGATCCGCCTTCGCCACCTTGTCCAGCGTGTCGAGCACCTCGAGATCCGGCTGGCGCGAGAGCGAGCAGCAATGGCCGACCAGGATATTGCCGTCAAAACCATTCCACAACGAAGCTTCGGCGATCTTCTTCAGCGAGATGGCCGCGACGTCGTCTGTCTCGTCGGCATGGAAATCGAGGTCGAGCCCGTGCTTGATCGCCTGCGCGAAAACCTGGTCGAGCAACTCCTCGAGGTCGGGCACCATATAGGTGACGACGCCGAGCACGCCCTTGGCCACAGCGACGCGCTTCGCCAGCCGCTCGAACCAGGCCTTGTCGCGCACCCCTTCGATGCCGAGCAGGCAGGCGGCCTGCAGGTCGATGCGTCCGCGCCAAGTCTCGCGCATCGTTTCGAACACCGGCCAGGAGATTTCTTCCTGCGGCGCAACGCTGTCGAGATGCGTGCGCAGGGCCTTGGTGCCGTGCGCGTAGGCCGAGCGCAGCGAAAAATCCATGCGCCGCGCGACGTCCTCAGCGTTCCAGCGCGCGGCGCGGTCGGCGCCAGTGGCATTGAGCGCGCTCATGAAGGTGCCGTCGGGATTGGGTTTTCGCGGCCAGATATGGCCCTTGTCGATATGGGTATGGCAGTCGACGAAACACGGCAGCACGATGCGGCCGCCGAGATCGACGGCCTCGGCCAGGGCCTTCGATTTGCCGTGCGCGACGATGCTGGAGATCTTGCCGTTGGCCACGGTCATGTCGGCAAGCGCGAGACCATCGGCGTCGAAGGTCGCGGCGAGACCGGGCGTCAGCGACCGATGAACACGGACGTTGGCGAGATGGTATGAAGTCGAAACCGGAATCAACCGCTGCTCTCCTGGGTGACGGGACGAACCACCCTACCGCTCCTGCTTCAGCGCGCTCTCGTGCCAGCGGCGCAGGATGAGATGCGACATCAGCGACAGCACCAGGAAGATCAGGATGCCGGTAAGCGAGATCAGGATCAGCGCCGCGAACAGCCTCGGCGCGTTGAGCCGGTAGCCGGCCTCGATGATGCGCGAGGCCAAACCCGACGATTGCCCCTGCGCGCCGGCGACGAATTCCGCCACCACGGCGCCGATCAGCGACAGGCCTCCGGCGATCTTCAGCCCACCGAGGAAATAGGGCATCGCCGCCGGCAGGCGCAGGTAGCGCAGTTGCTGCCAACGGGTCGCGCCGTTGAGCTTGAACAGATCGCGCAGGTTGCGGTCGACCGAGTTCAGCCCAAGCGTGGTGTTGGAGAGGATCGGGAAAAAGGCGACGATCCAGGCGCAGAGCAGAAGCTTGGTCGTCTGGTTGTTGATGTAGATGTTGATCAGCGGAAAGATCGCGACGATCGGCGTCACCTGCAGCACGATGGCGAAGGGGAAGAACGACATCTCCACCCATTTCGACTGCGCGAAAAGCACCGCCAGCCCGACGCCGCCGATGACGGCGAGAAGCAGGCTGAGGAAGGTGATCCTGAGTGTCACCAGCAGCGACGAGGACAACAGGCCGGCATCGTCATGCAGTGTCTTCAGCACCACGCCGGGGCGCGGCAGGATGTATTGCGGGATCTCGTTCCAGACGCAGATGCGGTCCCACAGCCAGATCGCCAGCACCATGATCGCCAGCGGCAGCACCCATTTGCCGATCCGCTCGAGCCGCTCCTGGCGGACGCGGCGCGCCTCTTCCGGGTCGAGCTTCAGGGCTGTGTCTTCAATGGCCGTCATGATGGGATCCGGCGGTTGAGTTGATGGCATTGACCAGCACGTCCGACGCCTGCCGGCACAGCGCCGCATAGTCGGGCGAGGTGCGGAACGCCTCGTCGCGCGGATAGGGCGCATCGACTGCAAGCTCGCCGAAGACGCGGCCCGGCCGCGCCGCCATGACGACGACGCGGCTGGACAGGAACACGCTCTCGAAGACGCTGTGCGTGACGAAGACGACGGTGAAGCGCTCGTCCTGCCAAAGCTCCAGAAGGTCGTTGTTGAGCTTGAAGCGGGTGATCTCGTCGAGCGCGGCGAAGGGTTCGTCCATCAGGAGGATGCGCGGCTTGGTCACCATGGCCCGCGCGATCGAGACGCGCATCTTCATGCCGCCGGAAAGCTCGCGCGGCACTGCGGTCTCGAAGCCGTTGAGGTGGACGCGCGACAGCATTTCCATCACCGCCGGCTCGGCATTTGCACGCGACACGCCCTTCAGCCGGAGCGGCAGCCAGACATTGTCGAAGACGCTGGCCCAGGGCAGCAGCGTCGGCTCCTGGAAGACGAAGCCGATATTCGAGCGATCGATCGAGCCGCGCCAGTCGAGCTGGCCGGAGGTCGGCGTCGACAGGCCGGCGATCAGCCGAAGCGCAGTCGACTTGCCGCAGCCCGACGGACCGAGCAGGCTGAGGAAATCGCCCTCCCGGATCGCCAGGTCGACCTTGCTCAGCGCCGTCACGCCGTTAGAGAAGACCTTGCCGACATTACGCAGCGAAAGCAGCATCGGGCTCTCGCTCGATGCCGGCTTCCGCGCCACTTTCTCCTGGATCATCTCAGGCAGGCCGCCTTACTTCTTCAGCTCCATTCCGACACTCTTGTTGATGAAGGCGAGCGTATAGGCCTTCTTGATGTCGATGCCCGGCTGCGCGACCTTGGCCTTGACCATCTTGTCGTAGAAGCTCTGGATGCGCGCATCCGTCATGGCGCCGATGCCGAGCTTTTCCGTATCGCCGGAATCGACGATGCCGAACTTCTTCAGCTGCTCGATCGAGAAGGCGATCTGCTCATCCGTCATGTCCGGATTGTCCTTCTTGATCATATCGTTGGCGGCCTTGTTGTCGCCGTAGAGATAATTGTACCAGCCCTTGGCCGAGCCATCGACGAAGCACTGCACCACCTCCGGCCGCTTGTCGATCGTGTCCTGCATCACCTCGATCGTCGTGGCATAGGTATCCCAGCCATTGTCGGCGAGCAGGAACTGGTTCGGCACGAAACCGCCCTGCTTCTGCACGGCGAAGGGTTCGGACGTCACATAGCCCTGTTGGATCGACTTTTTGTTGGCGATGAACGGCGCCGGATTGAAGGTGTAGGGCACGCGCTTTGCAGCGTCGAAGCCGAGATCGGTGACCATCCACTGAAAGAAGGTCTGCGCGCCTTCGTCGCCGAGGATGTACTGATCCGCGTTCTTCAGGTCTTCCCACTTGTCGAGCCCCTGCCCCGGCTGGGACATGATGACCTGCGGATCCTTCTGGAAGTCGGCGGCGACGACGCGCATCGGAATGCCCTGCTGCACCGCATCGAAGGCCGAGAGCAGGTTGCCGCCCATGTAGAAATCGATCTTGCCGGCAAGCAGCATCGGCCGGCCGCTGACCTGCGGGCCGCCTTGCATGATGGTGACGTCGAGGCCGCAGGCGGCGTAGGTACCGTCGGCGATCGCCTGGTAGTAGCCGCCATGTTCCGGCTCGGCCAGCCAGTTGGTGCCGAAGGTGACCTTCTCATTGGCCGCGGCGCCCATCGTGCCGGCCGCCAGCAGCGCGATCGCGCCTGCCAGGATCTTCTCTTTTCCGTGCATAAACATCACCCTCTCTTGGCTCCGGCGCGCTGCGCGCTGGGCTCGACACCATTTGTTCAAGAAGCAAGACACATGCCACCGCCTGGGCCGCCTGCTTGCGCGGCAGTCATTGCCGAGACCGGACGGGTCATGCTGTACGAGGGGCATCGTGCCTATTTTTTGGACGCCTGTCCATAATCGCCCGGGCGGCATGAACCGCATCTTGAAGGTTTCGTGAATCCGGCCTTAGTCTGCCGGCGGACAGGAGAATGCCATGCTCAAATACCTCGCCCCCCAATCGATCAAGCCGCCCTTTGCCCGCTATAGCCACGGCGTCGAAATTCCGGCGGGAAAGCGTATCGTCCTGTGCTCCGGTCAGCTGGGCATAGCGCCGGATGATGCCGTCCCTGAGGATGCCGGCGCGCAGACCGAGCTCTGCTTCAAGAACATTGCCGCGATACTCAGCGAAGCCGGGCTGACGCTGAACGACGTCGTGCGCATCAACGCCTTCGTCACCGACCGCGCGCATCTGCAGGCCTATATGGATGTCCGCAACCGCCTCTTTTCCGATCCGGCGCCGGCCTCGACACTTATGATCGTTTCGGGCTTCGCGCGCCTGGAATTCAAGGTCGAGGTCGAGGTGCTTGCTGCCGGCTGATGGTTGCCCGGAACGGCCAGGCGCTTTAGATCATCCCCAGTGTGACAGCTGGGCCAATCGGGAGATGAAATTGACGACAAGACGGGTGTGGTGGGGCGATTACCGGACGACCGAATACGCCTCGATCGACGCGGAGGCAACGATCGCCGTCCTGCCGGTGGCGGCGATCGAGCAGCATGGTCCGCACCTTCCGGTCTCGACCGACACCTCGATCATGACCGGCATGCTGGAGACGGTGATCGCGCGCCTGCCCGACGACCTCGATATCCGCATCCTGCCGGTCCAGGCGGTCGGCAAGTCGAACGAGCATCTGCATGCGCCTGGCACACTCACCCTGCCGGCCACCACGCTGGTGGATGCATGGACCGAGCTCGGCCTGTCGATCGCGCGCGCTGGCGTGAGAAAACTGATCGTCGTCAACTCGCATGGCGGCAACGAGGAGATCATGGGCATCGTCACGCGCGAATTGCGTGTGCGCGCGAAGATGCTGGCGGTGAAGACCAGCTGGCAGCGTTTCGGCCGTCCGGCCGGCATGTACACCGAGCTGGAGGACCGTCACGGCATCCATGGCGGCGACGTCGAGACCTCGCTGATGCTGCGCTTCCGGCCCGACCTCGTCGACATGACCAAGGCCGATGATTTCGCCTCCAATGTCGGTCGCGCCGAAAAGGAATTCGCCCTGCTGCGCCACACCGGCACGCATGCCTTCGCCTGGATCGCCAGCGACCTCAACCCGAACGGGGTGGTCGGCGACGCCAGCATCGCCACCGCCGAAAAAGGCCGGCTCACCGCCGAGCATCAGGCCGATGGCTTCATCAACCTGGTGAGGGAAGTTCGTAAGGCCAAGCTTGCGGACTGGCTGTCTTAAGCCTGGATATCGAGCTCGAAGGGAGTCCCTTCAAAGGCATCGGCGCCGCGCCCAATCGCCTCGATCGCCGCGATCATGCGGCCGTCGCGTCCAAGCAAGGTGTCGGCGACGGCGATTAACCGCGGATTGGGCGTCGCCGACGGTGACAGGAAACGCAGCGTCTTGGCCAGTTCCACCTCGTCGCGTTTGGGCGCCAGCGCCGCCGCAATGATATAGGCGGACGCCGTCGAGCGGCTGATGCCGGCATAACAGTGCACGACCATCGGCTTGGTCCGGTCCCAGCGATAGGCGAAGTCGAGAAGCGCGCGCACATGCTCTTCGCCCGGCATGGTCATGCCGTCCTGCGCGACGGCGATGTCATGCATGACCAGATGCAGATGGTTTTCCGCGAGGATCGAGGCCGGGCGGACAACGTCGGTGCCGGCCGCAAGCAGCGAAAGCAAATGCTCGGCGCCGGTCCTCGCCACAGTCTCCTCGATCTTCGACAGCGGACAGACATGGATCATCGTCCGGACTCCTTGCCCATATCCTTGCGCCGCGCGGCCCAGGCGGCGAGCGCGCTTTCGAGGCGCTGCCATTCGGCCTCGCTGCCCGGCAAGCCGGCTCGCAAGACTTGTGGCCGCCCGGCAAAATGGCGCAGCAGAATGCCACGTTCGCCTAGCGCCGAAAACAGGGTTGGGGCATCCGTGAAAGACAGATAGCGGAACAGTGTCGTTCCGCTGGCAACCGGCACTTCGGCCTTGCCGAACAATGCGTCGAGCCGCCCGGCGTCTTCAGCGAGGCGTCTGCGCATGGCGGCTTGCCATTCGGTGTCGGACAGCCCGCGAATGCCATATTCCAGCGCCGGTCCGGCAACGGCCCACGGCCCAAGCTGCGCCTCCAGCCGCTCGGCAGTCAGCGTGTCGGTAAGCGCGAAACCGAGCCTGACGCCGGCGAGGCCGAAGAACTTGCCGAAAGAGCGCAGCACCACGATGCCGCCCTCGCCGACATCATTGGCCAAGCTGTGTTCGGTCGGGCCGACATCCATGAAGGCTTCGTCGACGACCAGCAGCCCGCCCTTCCTGCGCAGCCGCGCGGCAAGGCCGAGCAGGCGATCCCTTTCGATCACCCGCCCATCCGGATTGTTCGGGTTGACCAGCACGGCAAGGTGCGCGTCCGCCAACGCCTCGAAGTCGTTCACCTCCGCAGCCGCATGGCCAGCGATCGCGGCGGCCCGGGCGTGCTCTGCATAGGTCGGACCGAGCACCAGCGCCTTGCCGGGCCCCACCAGCGAAGCGACGCGCGGCAGGAGGATCTGCGTGCCCGGTGCTGCCGCGACATGCGCCGCCGACGGCGCGCCATAGGTTCTGGCCGCAATTTCGGCCAATTCGCGCAGCCGATCGGATTCCGGCAATCGCGACAGGGCGGTGGCGGGCAGATCGAAAAGCGGGTAGGAGTGCGGATTGATACCTGTCGAAAGATCGACGAAAGGCCGTGGCGCGTGGGGGAAGAGCGCGCTCGCCCGGCCGAGGGATCCGCCGTGATCCACCGCAGCAATCGCTCCATCCAGAAGCTTCATGTCGATCCTGATCGCTTTCCTGTCACTCGCCGTTGAACGTATCCTTGGCTATCCGGACTGGCTGTTCAACGCCATCGGCCATCCGGTCACCTGGATCGGCAGGCTGATATCCTTTCTCGATCGCAGGCTCAACCGCGCGACCGATTCCGACGAATTGCGTCGCCGTCGCGGCGTCCAGGCGCTTCTCGTCATCCTGCTGGTGCCCGCCGCCATCGGCCTGACGCTGCATGTGCTGCTCTGGCTGATCTTCCCCTCCGGCCTGGTTATCGCGGCCATACTCGGATCTTCGCTGCTATCGCAGAAGAGCTTGGCGGAGCATGTCGAGGATGTTGCCGACGCGCTGGAGACCGGTGGCCTGACGCTCGGCCGCATCGCCGTCTCGCGCATCGTCGGCCGCGATCCGGAAAAGCTCGACAAGGCAGGCATCGCCCGTGCCGCGATCGAAAGCCTGGCCGAGAATTTCTCCGACGGCATCGTCGCGCCCGCCTTCTGGACCGGCATCGGCGGGCTGGCCGGGGGGGCTGCGTACAAGGCCGCCAACACCGCCGATTCGATGATCGGTCATCGTACGCCCAAACACGAGGCCTTCGGTCGCGCCGCCGCGCGATTCGACGATCTGATCAACCTGCCGGCCTCGCGGCTCACCGGCCTGCTGATCGTGCTCGCGGCCTTCCTGGTCAAGGGCGCCGATCCTCGCAACGCCTGGCAGGTCATGCGGCGCGACGCGAAGAAACACCGTTCGCCCAATGCCGGCTGGCCGGAAGCCGCCATGGCCGGCGCGCTGGGATTGTCCCTGGCCGGGCCGCGCAGCTATGGCGGCGAGATGGTCGAGGACGCCTTCATGGGCGAAGGCGGCCGGCGCGAGGCCGAGAGCACCGACATCAGGCAGGCGTTGAAACTCTACCGGATCGCCGACGGGCTGTTGATCGCTCTGTTCGGGGTTCTGTCGGCGGTCGTGATCTACCTGACCATTTTGATCAGCGGCTAGAACTCGATCCCCTGCTGCGCCTTCACGCCCGCCGAGAAATGGTGCTTGGTCAGCCCCATCTCGGTGACGAGATCCGCCGCCTCGACGAGCGGTGGCTTGGCGTTGCGGCCGGTGACGACGACATGCAAATCCTCGCGACGCGCCTTCAGCGCCGCAACCACCTTCTCGAGATCGAGATAGTCATAGCGCAGCGCGATGTTGAGCTCGTCGAGCACGACGAGGCTGATCGAAGGATCGGCCATCAGCTCCAGTGCCTTCGCCCACGCGGCCTCGGCGGCGGCAATGTCGCGCTTCAGGTCCTGGGTCTCCCAGGTGAAGCCCTCGCCCATCGCATGCCACACCACGCGATCGCCGAAAGCGGCGAAGGCGTTCTTCTCGCCGGTGTGCCATTTGCCCTTGATGAACTGGACGACGCCGACGCGCTTGCCGTAGCCGAGCATCCTGAGCGCCAGGCCAAAGGCGGCGGTGGTCTTGCCCTTGCCCGGCCCGGTGTTGACGATCAGCAGTCCCTTCTCGATCGTCTTGCCGGCCACCTCGGCATCCTGCACCGCCTTGCGCTTGGCCATCTTGGCGCGATGGCGCTCGGCATCCTTATCGTCGATTTCGGCCATGTCACTTCACCTTGAGCGGCAGCCCCGCCACCATCATCAGCACGCTGTCGGCGACGGCCGCGACCTGCTGGTTGAGCCGGCCGGCGGCGTCGCGGAACCGGCGCGCCAGCGCATTGTCCGGCACGATGCCGAGCCCGACCTCGTTCGCCACCACGAACCAGGGCCCGCGCGGCCGCGACAGCACATCCGAGAGCCGCCGGCACTCGGCCTCGAGATCATGGTCCGCCAGCATATGATTGGTCAGCCACAATGTCAGGCAATCGATCAGCACCGGCTGGTGATCGGGCAAAGCCTCAATCGCGCCGGTGAGGTCGAGAGGCGCATCGACGGTCGCCCAGCCTTCGCCGCGCCGCGCGCGATGGAGCGCGATGCGTTCGCGCATCTCGTCGTCATAGGCTTGCGCGGTGGCGATATAGGCCCAGGGCGACGGGCTTGCCGTGACCAGGGTTTCGGCATGCGCGCTCTTGCCGGAGCGCGCGCCGCCGATGATGAAGGTCAGCCGACCTTCGGCGCGATCAGGCAAAGCTGCCGCGCAGGCTGGTCGCCGCGCCGGCGAAGCGGCCGCGCACCACGCCGACAACTGCGCCCAGCACCAGCCAGAACACCAGGTCGGTGAGCGTCACGGCAACCACGAACTGATGGTGCAGCCCTTCCGGAATTGCCGTCTCGAAGCTGTCTGGCTGCGGCGCGCCGACGATATGCGGAGCAACGATCAACGCGACGCCGAGGATCGCCAGCGGCAGCGACTTGCGAAAGGCGATCAGGCCAAGTCCGGCGGCGGTCGCAGCCACAGTCGAGATCCACCAGATCTGGCGCGGCAGGAGCTCGGCCGCCGGCATCGCCGGCAGTTCGGGCGGCAGGCCGAGGCCGGGCGCCAAAGTGAACACGGCAAAACCGGCAAGGCCCCAGAATACTCCCTGACGCCAATTGCCGATGCCACCGGCAAACTCCGAGACCGCGACCAGGATCAGCGCGAAACCGATGCCGGTGACGATGTTGGCGACGACGTTGAAGGCGAAGCGCTCGAAGCCGTCGGCCGGCGCCCAGCCTTCGTCCTCGGCCGGAGCTGCCGCGTCGGCAGGCGCTGGAGCCGCGCTGCTCATCGCCGCCGGCGCGGCCGAACTCATCGCATTGTTGTCGGTGGTTGTGGCGGCATGGTCGTGGTGATGGCCGCCGCCTGCCTTTTCATACACTTCCGCCTTGAGGATCAGCGGCACGGTCGCATAGGCCTGCATGCAGGCGAGCGCGATGCCCGCCACGAGCCCCGCGATCGCCGCGATGAACACGACGTTGCGAAACAGATTCATGGTGTAAGGCCTTCCTCAGTGGCAGGGAAACGCCATCGAATGGCGATAGTCGTGCGCAGCGTTGTGGACCGCATCGATATGCGAAAAGCCGACAAAGCCGACGACGAAAATGCCGAGCAGCGCGGCCAGAGCCAGCTGCATGACGCGCGACTGCGAGGAGACGGAGGCGCCGAGAGAGACGGAAGCGGTATTCATGTCTTGTCCTTTCGCCCTCCACCCGAGGGCATCGAAGTCAACTTTCCCGTCGCCGGCAGGTCTCCTGGCTCGCGGATCCGCGCCCTTCCCCACCTTCCCGAGGAAAAATCCCCAGTGGTCTATGGAGAGGACTACCGCACACAGTTGCGGGGGCAGCCACGGCTTTGGGCAGGAAATTCACCCTCACCGCATTCCCTCTTGGCTCCAAAAACGGAACCGACGACGGCACCGACTATAGGCAGAATCGCTGCAGGCGGCAAACCAATTTCCGTCATCGCCAAACGCGATTGCGCCATGGATTCGCATGCTAGGAAGCGGCGATTCTTTCAGCGACAAGCTGCTGCAGCCGCCACAGATGGGCGTCGTGAATGCCGCGCGCTTCGAGATTCTTGACGGTGTTGTAGAGATAGTCGGCGCCTGAACCCCAATGGCCGCAGGACGTCGCCAGCCTTTCCACCACCTCGCTTTCGCCGAGCGGGCCGGCATAGGTGGTGCCCTTGCGATTGATGACGAAGGCGAGCGCTTTCAACGGCCCCTTGTCGGTTGCAAGCTGCAGCAGGCGGGGGTGGTAGCTGGTTGGCTTCAGCGTCATCTCGCGGCGGAAAAGCTTGTCCAGAGCCCGCCGGCGGTCGCCACCGTTCAGGCGGAATGCTACGCCCTTGCATTGGCCGCCACGATCCAGCGCCATCATCAGGCCCGGACTCTGTTTGGTACCGCGCCAGCGGGTCATCTTCATGCAGAAAGAGCGATGCCAGCCGCGCGCCACGGCGACGCGCTCCTCGACATGCTCGATCTCGGGTTTCCAGATCAGCGAGCCATAGCCGAACAGCCAGAGCGGCTCGCTAGCTGGGAGTTCCGCTTCCAGGATGTCCAGCATCGCATCGTAGTCGGCGTCATCCAGATGCGCGGCGTTAGGATCGGGCCCGGTGTCTTCGACGATGCGAAAGCAACGAGCTACCAGTTCCTCGGTAAGCGACATCGTTCTTGCAGACATGCTTTGCGGCCCTCGCCAGCCGGCAGGCGCCGGCATCGGCAAGCGACCTTAAGGGCGGTCCCCGGACACCACAATGGCCCCGCAATTCACAACGGCCTGGTCCGGGGTGCCGGCTGTCGGGAGCGGGGGAACAGCCGATGCAGCCGGATCCAAGTGGGCGGGCAGGCGCGATGCAGCGTACCAGCCCGCTCGCTGATCAAAACGACTTCGGCAGATAGCGCCAGGTGAAGAAGCCGCAGAAGGCGGCCAGTATGCCGAGCGTGACGAAGACCGAGCCGAGGCCGAAGAAGGTGAGCACCACCGAATAGACCAGCGGCGGTGTCAGCTCGGAGAAGTCGAGATAGGTGCGGTAGACCGCCGCCATCTGCGCCCGCTCATAGGAACGGACCGAGCGCATGAAGGCGGTCGAGCCCAGCGCGTCGAGCGCAATCGTAAAGAGCGCGCCGCAGAGCAGGAACGCGGCCGTGAGCAGCGGCGCGGCTTGGCCGACGCCGCCCGCGGCAAAAAGCATTGCCGCCATGGCGAAATAGGCGAAGGTCATGGTGCGTCTGCCACCGAAGCGCTTGCCCGCCCTGCCCCAGAAGATCGCCATGAACAGCAGCGCATTGCCTGCCGACACCAGCAGCCCGCCGGCAAGCTTGCCCTCGCCGGTGATCACCATGAAAAGCGGGCCATAGACGAAGAAGGTCGTCCAGAAGCAGGAGCGGCCGAAGGCGATCAGCCAGGCGAGCCTGAGCCGCGGCTGCGCGATGAAGCGGCCGATATTGGCAAGCGGATTGGCCGGACGGCTCTTGCCGGGGCGGATCGACGGGTTATCGCCCAGCCGGTAGGTCCAGAACAGCGCAAGCAGCGCCAGCGCAAACGCCACGACCGCGCCATGCGCGGCATAGATGCCGAATCGGGTATAGAGGAAGATGCCCAGCGTCGGCCCGCCGGTCCAGGCGAACATCGACCACGCCATGCGCAGCGATTCCGCCTGCATGAAGTCGGCCTTGCGGATGTGGTCCATGATGTAGAGGTTGAGCGTGATCGACAGCGCGCTCGCCCCCATGACACGGCAAAGCATGCCGGCGAGCTGCCCCGGCAGCGTGTGGGTGACGAAGAACACCGAGCCGATCGCCAGCATCAGGCAGCCGGCCGTATAGACCCAGCGCCGCGCGAAGCGGCGGATCAGCATCGGCATGAACAATGTCACCGAAAGCCCGAGCAGCGACACGACGGTGTAGAGGATCGAGACGATCTGCTCGCTGTGCAGGATTTCGTAAGCCTGGATCGGGATGACGCTCGAGATCGTGGCGCGGGCAAACGATTCGACCGCGTAGAGCGAGGCGAAGGTGCGCGCATCGGCGGGCCTCAGGGCCGGAAGCCAGATCGGATGGCGCACATGGGTGGACATCGGCCCTCCGAAAGTGAATCGCCCGCCAATCTGGCCGGACCAGTGGCGGACCGGTAGCAGGAAATCGACTCCGAGAAGCCGAAAAGCGAAGCCGGTCAAAGGCTTTCCGCCGCTGGCCTAAAGCGGCTTGCCATGCCGCCGGAATGGCAGCCGCCGATCCGCCCTCTGTTGTTGGCCAGAACCGTGATAGTCGTTTGGCACGACTGAATCGGAATGCGAGATGATGAGCCTTCAAACGACGAGCGAAGCCGCTCAGGACGCGCCGAAACACAGCCGCATCGTCGCCTTCGATATCCTGCGCGGAATCGCGCTGATCGCGATGGCGAGCTACCACTTCACCTGGGATCTCGAGAATTTCGGCTACACCACGCCGGGGCTAACCGCTTTCGGCTGGTGGAAGCTCTACGCGCGCTGCATCGCCTCGACCTTCCTGTTCCTGGTCGGCGTCAGCCTGTTCCTGGCGCATGGCCGCCAGATCCGCTGGCCGAGCTTCTGGAAGCGTTTTGCCATGGTCGCCGTGGCGGCGATCGCCATCTCGGCCATCACCTACATCGCGACGCCGGACGGCTTCATCTTCTTCGGCATCCTGCACGAGATCGCGCTGGCGAGCCTGCTCGGCCTTGCCTTCCTCAGGCTGCCGGCACTGCTGACGGCGATCGTCGCGGCAGCCGTGATTGCAGCACCCTACTATCTGCGATCGGAAGTCTTCGACCATCCGGCGCTGTGGTGGGTCGGATTGTCGGCGACCAACCCGCGCTCCAACGACTATGTGCCGCTGTTTCCATGGTTCGGCGCGGTGCTCGCAGGCATCGCGGTCGTCAAGCTCGCTTCAGCCTCCGGTCTTCTCGCCCGGCTGGGAACCTGGATGCCCGGCCGCTGGTCGAATCCGCTGACCTTCATCGGCCGGCACAGCCTCGCCTTCTACCTCATCCATCAGCCGCTGCTGTTCGGCTCGGTCTGGCTGCTTTCGCAGGCCATGCCCGCCACGCCGCAGGACAAGGACGCCGGCTTCCTGCCGGCTTGCCAGGCGCAGTGTGAACAGCAGCAGGACACGAAGTTCTGTTCCAGCTATTGTGGCTGCATGCTCGACACGCTGAAGGGCGAAGGATCTCTCGACAAGCTCTACAGCAACGACCAGTCCGAGATCTGGAAATCGCATCTTGCCGATCTCGCCAGCACCTGCACCGCAGCGACCGAAAGCAAGATGGAGGGAGGGCAACAATGACCGGCACCCAGCCGAAGCATGGGTTCATCCCCTGGCCGCCTGTGATCTATGTCGCGGCGATCGCACTCAGCGTCGTGCTTGGCATGTTCTACCCGCTGCCCTGGATCGGCGACATCTTCGGCGACATCCTGGTCGGCGCCGGCTGGGTGGCGCTCTTCGGCGTCGCGGCGCTCTGGGTCACGGCGATCCGCGCCATGGTGCGCGCCAGGACGACGCTCAATCCTAATGCCGAGCCCGATCATCTGGTGACGTCAGGCCCCTTCGGCATCACCCGCAACCCGATGTATCTCGCCAACACGCTGCTGTTGATCGGCGTCTCCTTCATCACCGGCATCGCCTGGTTCCTGCTCTTTGCCTTCCTCGCCGCCTTCGCGACGCAGAAGATGGCGATCGAGAAGGAGGAAAAGATGCTGGCGGCGAAGTTCGGCAAGAAATATCGGGACTATGCAAAAAGGGTGCGGCGCTGGATCTGAGCCTGGCAAAATCAGCCCGCCGTTCGGCGTGACGCTTTTGCGGTGTCGGGCCACAGTTTCCGGCCGAGACAGAACAGCGCTGGGATCGACAGCACAATCGCCAGCACGACGGCCGGCCCCGCCAACGCAAAACGCATCGACGAAATATACCCCTCTTCAAACGCCTGACGCAGCAGGGCGACGGTGACCGGCAGGTTCAAGGCAAGAGCGGTCGCCGTGCCCGGCATGTAGCGGCGCATGACTATCGTGGCGAGGAGGTGTGGAAAGACCACATTGAGCAGCATCGCCAGCGCATAGCCGGACAACACATAAGCACCAAAGCTCTCCCGCCCCTGCACGGCAGCGAGCAACGCCGCACCACCGGCAAGAGCGGTGAGTGCGAACACGGCGAACCGGAATTCGCGCACCCCGACGGGCCTGTGCCAGCGCCCAGCCTGCTCCGACCAGGCGGGCAACAGAAATGCTTCTTCCAGGTTGTGGACGACGACTGCGGCTGCGAACAGCCAGGCCAGAATTATGAACACGGTTGATCGTTCGCCAGTTCAACGAAAGCAGGCGGCCCTTCAGGTGTTGACGCCGAGTTCCGCCAGCCGCTCCACGCAGGACTCCTCCGCCTGATCGAGCTCGGCAAGCGTTTCTTCCAGATCGCGCCGCTTCTGGCGCAGGTCCTCGCGCTTCTCCTCGATGCGCCTGATCATCAGCTTGAGCTGGCCGACCTCGCCGGGCGGCTCCTTGTACATCTGGATGATTTCGCGGATTTCGGCGATCGAGAAGCCAAGGCGCTTGCCGCGCATGATCTGACGGATGAGATGCCGGTCGGACGGGCGAAACAGCCGCGTGCGGCCGCGCCTGATCGGTTGCACCAGCCCTTCGTCCTCGTAGAACCGCAACGTCCGGGTCGACACGTCGAATTCGCGCGTCAGCTCGGTGATCGTGTAATATTCCCGCATTCTTGCTCCCACGCCCAAACATCCAGGCATCGCCGCGCAGGAGCGTCGCCCTTCCTCCGATCAAACCCCGTCATGTGCCGGAATCGGCATGTGACCCCAAGGCAACGTCGCACGGCACTTACGTAAAAGTCAATTGTAGCATTCTCTTAGGGAATGCCGAACCACCAAGTGGCCAGTCCGAGAAAGGCAAAGAAGCCGACGCAGTCGGTGACGGTGGTGACGAAGACGGCGGAAGCCACCGCCGGATCGATCTTGAAGCGGTCGAGCAGCAGTGGAATGAGAATCCCGGCGAGCGCCGCCGCGAACATGTTGATGATCATCGCCGCGGCGATGATGCCGCCCAGATTGCGGTCATGGAACCAGACCCCGGCGACCATGCCGATCAGCACTGCGAACACGATGCCGTTGATGAAGCCGACGCCGACCTCGCGGCGGATGATACGGGCGGCGTTGTAGATATCGAGGTCCTTCGTCGCCAGCGCCCGCACGGTGACGGTCATGGTCTGCGAGCCGGCATTGCCGCCCATGCCGGCGACGATCGGCATCAGCACCGCCAGCGCCACGATATGCTCGATCGTCCGGTCGAACAGGCCGATCACCGAGGCCGCCAGGAACGCCGTGATCAGATTCACGAGCAGCCACGGCACACGCGAACGCGACGTCGCCAGTACCGTGTCGGATAGCTCTTCGTCGCCGACGCCGCCCATGCGCAGAAGGTCTTCCTCCGCCTCCTGCTGGATGACATCGACGACGTCGTCGATGGTAAGCACGCCGACAAGACGGTCGTTCTCGTCGACCACGGCGGCTGACAGCAGATCGTACTGCTCGAACTCCCGCGCGGCCTCTTCCTGGTCCATGGTGGCCGGAATGGCATGCTTCGTCTCATGCATCACCTCCTCGACCTTCACCGCGCGCTTGGTGCGCAGGATCTGGTCGAGATCGATGGCGCCGACCAGCTTGAAGCTCGGGTCGATGACGAAGATCTGGCTGAAGCGATCGGGAAGGTTCTTGTCCTCGCGCATGTAGTCGATGGTCTGCCCGATCGTCCAGAACGGCGGCACGGCGACGAACTCGGTCTGCATGCGCCGGCCGGCCGTTTCTTCCGGATAGTCGAGCGCGCGCCTCAGCCTGATGCGCTCGGTGAAGGGCAGCTGTGAGAGGATCTCGTCCTGGTCTTCCTGGTCGAGGTCTTCCAGGATGTAGACCGCATCGTCGGAATCGAGCTCCTGCACGGCCTGGGCGATCTGCTCGTTGGGCAAATTGTCGACGATGTCGAGACGGATCGCCTCGTCGACCTCGGTCAGCGCGGAGAAATCGAAATCGGAGCCGAGCAAGTCGACCAGCGCGCGGCGCTGCTCAGGGTGGAGCGCTTCCAACAGGTCGCCGAGTTCCGACTGATGGAGATCGTCGACCTCGCGTTTCAAGGTGAGCGTGTCGCGATCGGCGATGGCAGCGCCGATCTGCGCAAGGAAGGAAGCGCGGACCGCGCCGTCCTCGCCATAAATGTCGGCGCCGCCTTCCTCAGCGGTCTTGGCGCCGGTCATCTGTCTGTCCTGGCTTTCCACCAGCGCCTCCCGCCAACAGGAATCCGGAAAGGGTGTGAATCAGGTCTAGAGCATGATCCCGAAAAGTGGAAACCGCATTTCGGGAAAATCCGATGCCTGTGCGGCAGATAGCGCCGCGACGCGATTCGTCTCGGCAAAACATTGCCCTAGCGTACGGAATCTGCGGCGAAATCTGCTCGTGACGCCTCCAGTTGAAGCGGGTCGCGCGGCATTTTGCGGGTTCAGCCGGCGCGACAGAGCATGTCGCTGCGGAAAGAGCGCCACCTCACGGTTGGGGCAGAATTGTCATGATGCAGGCCTGCAGCGGCCGGCAAGCGCGAGATCGAAAGGACAAGCGGCAGGCCTTGAACCTCGAGTCGGGGAAAACGAACGAAGCAGTTGGCTCGAGGCGCGTGCGCGTTGTCGTTGCCGAGCGCAATCCGCTCGTTGTATCGGCGCTCCGCGAGATGCTGGAATGCGACGGGCGTTTCGAGCTCCTGAGTTCCGTGCAGAGCGGCAAGCAATTCCTTGAACTGGCGGAGAGCACCGGGTTCGACGTCGCCGTCATCGGCTGGAAGCTCGCCGACATGGACGGCGCCGACATCCTGGCCGAAGTCCAGAGCCGCAAGCTCGACCTGCGCATCACGGTCTTTTCCAACGACCACGACGTCGGCATCCTGAAGCAGTGCGTGCGGCTCGGCGCCCAGGGTTACTGCTTCCAGTTCGACGATCCGCCGATCATTTTCGAGACGATCCTCGCAGTCGCGCACGGGCGCATCTGCATCCCCTACATCGACATCAACAAGGTCAATGACACGCCGCTGTCGCAGCTCACCGTGCGCGAGCGCGAGCTGCTTGCGGTGCTGTCCGACGGCTGGACCAATCTCCAGATCGCGACCCGGACCGGGATCTCGGAGAACACGGTGAAGTACCACCTCAAGAATCTCTACGACAAGCTCGACGTGCGCAACCGCGCCATGGCCGTCGCGCTCTATGCGAATGAGAAGCGCCGCAGTTCCAAACCGCCTTTCGGGTAGGCGGGCCGGGTAGGTCCGCCCCTACCCGTGCGTGGCGACAACTTACCCGGCAAGGTGTTGTTGCGAGGCGCGATCGAAACGAAACTTCCTCCACCATCCCAAACGATCGGAGGAGTTCGCGCATGGCTGGGTTCAATCATCTTTTCATCCCGGGACCCACCAACATTCCCGAAGAGGTCCGGCAGGCGATGAACCTGCCGATGGAGGACATGCGCGCCGCCTCCTTCCCCAATCTGACGCTGCCGCTGTTCGAGGACATCAAACGCGTGTTCAAGAACGAGACCGGCCGCGTCTTCATCTACCCCTCGTCAGGCACAGGCGCCTGGGAAGCGGCCATGACCAACGTGCTTAGCCCCGGCGACCGGGTGCTGATGTCGCGCTTCGGCCAATTCTCGCATCTGTGGGTCGACATGGCCGAGCGCCTCGGGTTCGACGTCGACGTCATCGACTGCGAATGGGGAACGGGCGTGCCGCTCGACCTCTACGCGGAAAGGCTGCGGGCCGACAAGGCGCACCGCATCAAGGCGGTCTTCTGCACCCAGAACGAGACCGCGACCGGGGTCACCAGCGACGTCGCCGGCTGCCGCGCCGCGCTTGACGCCGCGAACCACCCTGCCCTTCTCTTCGTCGACGGCGTGTCGTCGATCGGCTCGATCGATTTCCGCCAGGAGGAGTGGGGCGTCGACTGCGCCGTCAGCGGCTCGCAGAAAGGTTTCATGCTGCCCGCCGGCCTCGGCTTCCTGTCGGTCAGCAAGAAGGCGCTTGCCGCGTCGCGGGTCTCGACCCACCGGCGGTGCTACTTCTCCTTCGAGGACATGATCCGCGCCAACGATACCGGCTATTTCCCCTACACGCCCGCCACGCAGCTGCTGCGCGGCCTGCGCGCCTCGCTCGACCTCATCGCCGAGGAAGGGCTGGAGAACATCTTCGCCCGTCACCACCGCCTCGCCGAAGGCGTGCGCAAGGCGGTCGACGCCTGGGGGCTGAAGCTGTGCGCCAAGGCGCCGCAATGGCACTCCGACACGGTCAGCGCGATCCTGGTGCCGGAAGGCATCGACAGCGCCGACGTCGTCAAGCGCGCCTACCGCACCTACCAGACCTCGCTCGGCGGCGGTCTCAACAAGGTGGCCGGCAAGGTCTTCCGCATCGGCCATCTCGGCTGGCTGAACGAGGTGATGGTCTGCGCCTCGCTGTCGGCCGCCGAAATGGCGCTGCTCGATTGCGGCGTGCGCCTGGCGCCGGGCTCCGGCGTGGCGGCCGCGATCGACCATTTCCGGCGCACCGCGGCAATGCCGGTCGCCGAGGCAGCGTGAGGAGCAGACGATGAGCCACACCATCAACCACCTCAAGAAGCTCAGGCTGCAGCGCAGCGAGCTGGCGGTTCCGGGCTCCAGCCCCGAGATGATCGACAAGGCGGCGAACAGCGCCGCCGACTTCATCTTCCTCGACATCGAGGACGCGGTGGCGCCGCCCGACAAGGAACGCGCCCGCAAGAACATCATCCAGGCGCTGAACGACATTGACTGGCGCGCCAGGGGCAAGACCGTCTCGGTGCGCATCAACGGCCTCGACACCCATTACATGTACCGCGACGTCGTCGAGGTCATGGAACAGGCCGGCGACCGGCTGGACACGATCCTGGTGCCGAAGGTCGGCGTGCCGGCCGACCTCTATATGGTCGAAGCGCTGGTCAACCAGATCGAGATGGCCAAGGGCTTCAAGACCCGCGTCGGCCTCGAAGCGCTGATCGAGACCGCGCTCGGCATGGCCAATGTCGAGGCGATCGCCGCCACGCCCGGCCGGCTGGAGGCGATGCATTTCGGCGTCGCTGACTATGCCGCAAGCAACAAGGCGCGCACCGTCAACATCGGCGGGCTGAATCCCGACTATCCCGGCGACCAGTGGCACTTCGCCCTGTCGCGCATGACGGTCGCCTGTCGCGCCTACGGCCTGCGCGCGATCGACGGGCCGTTCGGCGATTTCTCCGATCCCGAGGGCTACAAGGCAGCCGCCAGGCGCGCCGCCGCACTCGGCATCGAAGGCAAGTGGGCGATCCACCCTTCGCAGATCGCCTTGGCCAACGACGTGTTCTCGCCGCCGGAGAAGGAGGTCACGCGCGCCCGCCGCATCCTCGAGGTGCTGAAGGAGGCGGAGGCGCAGGGCAAGGGTGCGGCAGCGCTCGACGGCAAGATGATCGACGCGGCGTCCGAACGCATGGCGCGCAACGTGCTGGTTGTCAGCGAGGCGATCGAGCGCGCCGGCCAGGCGCATAGCGCGGCACATTAAAGAACTACCGGGAGGACAAGATGGACATTCACGAATACCAGGCCAAGGAACTGCTCGCCCGCCATGGCGTGCATGTGCCGCGCGGCGGGCTTGCCTACAGCCCCGAGCAGGCGACCTACCGGGCACGCGAGATCGGCGGCTCGAAATGGGTGCTGAAGGCGCAGGTTCATTCCGGCGCGCGCGGCAAGGCCGGCGGCATCAAGCTCTGCTCCAACGACGAAGAGATCTCCAACGCGGCGGAAGCCATGCTCGGGCGCAAGCTGGTGACCCAGCAGACCGGCCCGCGCGGCAAGCTGATCTCGCGCCTCTATCTCGAGGAGGCGGTCGACATCGCGCAGGAGCTCTATCTCGGCTTCGTGCTCGACCGGAAGGAGGAGCGCGTCATGATCGTGGCGTCGGCCGCCGGCGGCATGGAGATCGAGGACATCTCCGAAAAGAAGCCGGATTCCATCATCCGCGCCACCGTCGATCCCGGTGTCGGCATGCAGGGCTTCCAGGCGCGCGAGATCGCCTTCGGTCTCGGCCTCGAAAGCAACCTGATCGGCAAGGCGACCGAGACCATCCTCGGCTGCTACCAGGTGTTCCGCGACTACGACGCCTCGATGCTGGAGATCAATCCGCTGGTGGTGACCCGCGACGGCAGCCTGGTCGCGCTCGACGCCAAGATGTCGTTCGACGAGAACGCGCTGTTCCGCCGCCCGGAGATCTCCGAATTGCGCGACAAGAGCCAGGAAGACCCGCGCGAAACCTTCGCCAGCGACCGCGGCCTTTCCTATGTCGGCCTGGAGGGCAATATCGGCTGCATCATCAACGGCGCCGGCCTCGCCATGGCGACGATGGACATGATCAAGATCGCCGGCGGCGAGCCGGCCAACTTCCTCGACATCGGCGGCGGCGCCTCTCCGGAGCGGGTGGCGAAATCCTTCCGCGCCGTGCTCGGCGACAAGAATGTCGAGACCATCCTGGTCAACATCTTCGCCGGCATCAACCGCTGCGACTGGGTCGCCGAAGGCGTCATCAAGGCGATCCGCGAGGTCGGCGTCGACGTGCCGCTGGTGGTGCGCCTCTCCGGCACCAAGGTCGAGGAAGGGCGCAAGATCCTGGCCGAGTCCGGCGAGAAGGTGATCGTTGCCGACACGCTGGCCGAAGCCGCCGAGAAGGCCGTCGCCGCCTGGCGCGCGGCCGCCAAGAAGAAAAAAGCAGCCTGAGGGAGGTCGAAAAAATGGCAATCCTGCTCAATCGCAGCACCCGCGTCATCGTCCAGGGCTTCACCGGCAAGATCGGCAGCTTCCACGCCGAGGACATGAAGCGCTACGGCACCAAGCTCGTCGGCGGCGTCACCCCCGGCAAGGGCGGCCAGACGCATCTCGGCCTGCCGATCTTCAACACCGTCAAGGGCGCGGTTCGCGAGACCCGCGCCGAGGCCAGCATCGTTTTTGTGCCGCCGCCCTTCGCCGCCGATTCGATCATGGAGGCGGCGGATGCCGGCATCAAGCTCTGCGTCTGCATCACCGACGGCATCCCCTCGCAGGACATGATGCAGGTCAAGCGCTACATGCGCCGCTATCGCTTCGAGGACCGCATGCGCCTCGTCGGGCCGAACTGCGCCGGCGTCATCACGCCCGGACAGGCGCTGATGGGCATCATGCCGGGCAGCATCTACCTTCCCGGCCGCGTCGGCATCGTCGGCCGCTCCGGCACGCTGGGCTATGAGGCGGCCTCGCAGATGAAGGCGCTCGGCATCGGCGTGTCGACCAGCGTCGGCATCGGCGGCGATCCGATCAACGGCTCGTCATTCAAGGACATCCTGAAACTGTTCGAGCAGGACGACGAGACCGACGCCGTGGTGATGATCGGCGAGATCGGCGGACCGCAGGAGGCCGAAGCCGCGATCTGGGCGCGCGACAATATGAGGAAGCCCCTGATCGCCTACATCGCGGGCTTGTCTGCGCCGAAGGGCCGCCGCATGGGCCATGCCGGTGCCATCATCTCGGCCTTCGGCGAGTCGGCACAGGAGAAGGTCGAGATCCTGAAGGAAGCCGGCGTCGTCATCGTGCCCACCCCGGCCTCCTTCGGCGAGGTCGTGGCCGACACGCTGGCGCGGACGAAGAAGGCTGCGTGACGACCCGCATAGCCCGCAACATATGACGTCTGGGTCGGCGCGAGCATGGCGGCGACCCCTTGATCGGCGAGAATTCGATGAAACCGCGTTTGATTGTCACCCGCAGATGGCCGGCCGCCGTCGAGGCGATCCTTACCGAGCGCTTCGACACCACGCTCAATACCAGCGATGCGCCGCTTAGTCCTGCCGCAATGACCTCGGCGTTCTCGGATTTCGACGCGATCCTGGCAACGGTCAGCGACCGTTTGCCTTCCACGGTGTTTCCCGACAGCGCCGCCCGCACGCGGATCATCGCCAATTTCGGCGTCGGCTTCAGCCATATCGATGTCACGGCCGCCCGCGACCGCGACATCGTGGTGACCAACACGCCCGGCGTGCTGACCGATTGCACCGCCGACCTCGCCCTCAGCCTGATCCTGGCCGTCGCGCGCCGCACTGGCGAGGGCGAGCGGCAGCTGCGGGCCGGAGAGTGGCGCGGCTGGTCGCCGACCCACATGGCCGGCGCCAGGGTTTCGGGCAAGACCCTGGGTATTGTCGGCATGGGCCGCATCGGCAAGGCGACGGCCAGGCGCGCGCATTTCGGCTTCGGCATGAAGATCGTCTTCTTCAACCGGTCACCGGTCGATGATGACGAGACGCGCGCCATGGGCGCGGTGCAGATGCCAGCTCTGGAGGATGTGCTCGCGGCATCCGATTTCGTGTCTCTGCACTGTCCGGGCGGCGCGGAAAACCGCCATCTCATCGATGCCCGACGTCTGCGGTCGATGAAAAGCAGCGCCTTTCTGATCAACACGGCGCGCGGCGACGTCGTCGACCAGGATGCCCTGATCGGCGCACTGGAAAGGCGTGAGATCGCCGGTGCAGGCCTCGACGTCTTTGACGGCGAGCCGGCCGTTCCGGAGGCGCTGAAACTGCTGGAGAACGTCGTTCTGTTGCCGCATCTCGGCAGCGCGACCGAGGAAACGCGGGTGGCGATGGGCATGAAGGTGGTGGAGAACCTGACCGCCTTCTTCGAGGGTCGTCCGGTCCCCGACCGGGTCGCCTGAAAGCCGGCCCGGCCTCAATCCAGGACGCGGCGGCAATCGATGCGGACGGATCAGGAAAAGCGGTTTGGAACAGAGCAGACGCATCAAGTTTCGTGAGGACGAGCGCAGCCTTTTGATGCGCCTGCTGCTTCAGGTCGCAAGCGCGCGCGCGCCCGAGATCGCTGCCATCCTGACCGGGCGCAGGTCGCTTGTCTCCCTCGCCCCTGAGCAGCGCATCCCGGCGCTCCAGGCGAGCGGCGTGTGGTTCCAGTTGCTGACGATTGCCGACGAGTTGCTTGCCATGCGGGCGCGGCGCGAGCTTGAGCAAGGCGCGGGCGCCGACGAGGTGCCCGGGTCCTTCGCCAGCGTGGTCGCGCAGATGGCGGCGAATTTGCCATTCCGCGGAGCAAGTCCAAGGGACGCTGAACGAGCTATCCGTCGGGCCGACCATGACCGCCCACCCGACGGAGGCCAAGCGCGTCACGGTGCTGGAGATCCACCGCCGCATCTATCGCAAGCTGACCGAGCTCGACCAGCCGCGCTGGGCGCCGCGCGAACGCGACCTGCTGGTCGCCGATCTGGAAAGCGAGATCGAGCTTCTGTGGATGACGGGCGAATTGCGACTGGAGCGTCCGACGGTCGAAGGCGAAATTGCCTGGGGCCTGCACTTCTTTCGCGAAGTCATCTTCGAGGCAACGCCGCAGCTCTATGACAAGCTTGAAAGCGCTTTCGAACGTCACTATCCGGGAGAGCCGATCAGGATTCCCTCCTTCATGCGCTATGCCTCGTGGATCGGCGGCGACCGCGACGGCAATCCAAATGTGACGGCGGCAGCCACCGCCCATGCCCTGTCCGAATACCGCAATACCACCACAGCCTGGTATCTGGCGCAGGTGCAGCGGCTGGTGAGTGTGCTCAGCGCCAGCTCGAACGTCATCGACCTGCCCGCCGGCTTCAAGCCGGTGCTGCAAACGGCGCTTGATAGAAGCGGACAGGCGCAGGCGATCGCCGCCCGCAACCCTGACGAACCGCTTCGTCAGTTCGCTTCAGCCATGCTTGCCCGGCTGGCGGCCACGCGGGACGGCGGTACGTCGGCATACCTCTCTGCAGAGACGTTTCGTGCCGATCTCAGCGCGCTGTCTTCAGTGCTCGAAGCGATCGGAGGGCGCGCGGTTGCCAAGCGTTTCGTCCGGCCCCTGCTTTGGCAGGTCGGAAGCTTCGGCTTCCGCACGGTCTCGCTCGACATCCGGCAGAACTCCACGGTCGTCAACCGGGTGCTGGCCGAGCTGTTTGCGCTGACACATCCCGCCGATCCAGTCGCGGCCGGCACGCCGCAATGGTCGGCGCGCATTCGCGCGGGCCTCAGCCAGGGCGAGCGGCTGGAGATCGACGAAGGCCGGCTCTCGCCTGAAGCATCTGAACTGCTTTCGACATTCTCCGTCATTCGCGAGCACATCCTAAGCTCGGATGCCGACGCTGTCGGCTCCTTCATTCTCAGCATGACCCGCTCGGCCGACGATCTGCTCGCCGTCTATCTGCTGGCGCAATATTGCGGACTTTCAACCGCGCCCGATGGCGGCGGCACAATCAGGCTGCGGATCGTGCCTTTGTTCGAGACCATCGCCGATCTGCAGGCTGCCCCTGGGATCCTGAATGGATTGCTCGGCGTTTCCCTGGTGAGGCGGACGACGCAAGATTTCGGCGCCCGCCAGGAAATCATGCTCGGCTATTCCGATTCCAACAAGGACGGCGGTTTCCTCGCTTCCAATTGGGAACTGGCAAAAGCGCAAAAGCGCCTCGCTGCCGTCGGGCGCAAGCACAAGGTCAGGATCAGCTTCTTTCACGGTCGTGGCGGCTCCGTCAGCCGCGGCGGCGCGCCGACCGGCCGGGCGATCGCGGCGCAACCGGCAGGCACTGTCACCGGAACCATGCGGGTGACCGAGCAGGGCGAGGTCGTGTCGTCGAAATTCGCCAATCGCGGCACGGGCCTAAACCAGCTCGAGATCCTCGCCGCCGGCGTGCTGGCCCACAGTGTCGGATCGCCCGCCGACGGAGAGACGACACCCGAGTTCGACGAAGCGCTGGAAGCGCTCGCCGGCATGTCGCAGGCATCCTATGCAGGGCTGATGGCCGAGCCCGGCTTCCTCGATTATTTCAACCAGGCGAGCCCCGTCGCCGAACTGGCGCTCCTGAAAATGGGTTCACGGCCGGATCGCCGTTTCGGCGCCAGCGGCATTGCCGACCTGCGCGCCATTCCTTGGGTTTTCGCCTGGAGCCAGAACCGTCATCTGCTGACCGGCTGGTATGGCATCGGCAGTGCGCTCAGCTCTTTCGTTACAGTGCGCGGCGAGGCCGGGCGCGAGCTTCTGGCTCGCATGTTCGAGCACTCGCGCTTCTTCCGCCTGATCGTCGATGAGGCCGAGAAGACGCTCTACCAGGCCGACATGGAGATCGCGCAGCTCTACGCGAGCCTGGTGTCCGACAGCGATGCGGCCCGCCGAATCCACGCCCGTGTCGCCGCCGAATACGAGCTGACGCGGCGCTTGATCGGCGACCTCACGGGCGGCGATCTTTCCGCGCGCTTTCCGATGTTCAAGCGGCGATTCGACAACCTGCGGCGACAGATGGATGACATTCACCGGCTGCAGGCCCATCTGCTGCGCGAAGTTCGGGCAAATACCGGCACGGCGGATCAGAAACGGGCGACCGATGCCCTGCTTGTGTCGATCAATTGCATCTCCGCTGGCCTTGGCTGGACGGGGTAGGCGCGGGTTTCTGCCCATAGCGGTGAGCCAATCGGCAGGACGCGCCTTCGCTCTGGTACGTCCGCTGCGAACGACGTCGCATTGCCAGCCGCGCAGTGACGAGCCTGCTCGTCCGTCAGTCGACCAAAGCGATATCTCGGGGGAGATTTGGTGCGGTCGAGAAGACTCGAACTTCCACGGGTTGCCCCACAGCGACCTCAACGCTGCGCGTCTACCAATTCCGCCACGACCGCACGTGGTAGGAGCCGGAACCGTCCGGCCCGGGGCCTGTAGCAAATCGTTTCCGGCGAAACAAGTGCGCCGTGCGGAATAATCGTCGCTGATTTGCACAACCCTTTGCGGAGCTGGTATCGCACTACCGGAACTGGACGTTTTGGCCGATTGCCGCCATATAAGCGCAGGCGTAATGCCGCCCCAAGCTGCAACAGGTTTGGGACCCGGCGTACACAGTCGGTAAACGAACAGTCCATGACAGAACGCAGCCAGATCGCCACGTCGTTCCTGCCCCTTCCCGGTTCGGCGCCGGTCGAATGGGTGATCGAGCCCGGCCTCACTTCCTATCCGGATGCCCTTGCCTTCATGGAAGCGCGCGCCGAGGCGATCCGCACCGGCGCCGCCAGCGAGATGGTTTGGCTGGTCGAGCATCCGCCGCTCTACACCGCCGGCACCAGCGCGCGCATCGAGGACCTGATCGAGCCCGATCGTTTTCCCGTCTTTGCCGCGGGCCGCGGCGGCGAATACACCTATCACGGTCCGGGACAGCGCGTGGCCTATGTCATGCTGGACCTCAAGCGTCGGCGCGAGGATGTCCGCGCCTTCGTTGCCGCGCTGGAAGAATGGATCATCGGCACCCTTGCCGCCTTCAACGTGCGCGGCGAGCGGCGCGAGGACCGGGTCGGCGTCTGGGTGGTGCGGCCGGACCGCCCTGCCCTGCCGGACGGCTCACCCGCCGAGGACAAGATCGCGGCAATAGGCATCAGGCTCAGGCGTTGGGTGAGCTTTCACGGCATCGCCATCAATGTCGAGCCGGAGCTTTCCCATTTCAGCGGCATCGTGCCCTGCGGCGTACAAGACCATGGCGTCACCAGCCTTGTCGACCTCGGCCTGCCGGTGACCATGGCCGACCTCGATCTCGCGCTGAAATCCGCCTTCGAGGATGTGTTCGGGCCTGCGGCAGTTCCGAATGCCCAACCGGCGCGTAAGGCAGGTTGACCCCCCAAGGGTGTGCTGAGATTCAGGTCAGGCCGCGTGGAAAACGTTGGGTTCCGAGAACCGGCCTACGCCGGCCGTAGCCTTAGTTTAGCTGCTAGGCCACTCATGAGTGCTCCGGCCGGCGAAGGCCGGAAGCGCAGGAACCCAGCGTTTGCAGGCCGGCATCACTTGAATCTCAGCACACCCTACATCAGCTGTGCGGAGGCCCAGAGCACGCCATAGCCGTGGATGGCAAAGACCGCGAGCAGCGCGCCGGCCATGGCCAGGCGGTCGAAGGCATGGATCGGCTTCAGCTCGTGGCGCGGCTTCACGCCGCTTCCGACGGTGATCAGGCTGAGGATCGAGAACACCGCGCCGGCGACAAGCAGGAAGCTGGGCGAGAAGCCGGCACGCCAACCGAGCGCCAAGAGGGCAGTCAGCAGCAGGAAGGACGCCAGCGCGAGAACGACCGGGCCCGGGCAGATCTGGCGCAGCACCTGGCCGCCGTCGAACTTCCACACCGGCACCAGATTGGCGATGTTGAACAGCGACGCACAGCCGGCAAGTGTTGCCAGCAGCAACGCCGCCAAGCGGTGCCCTTCGCTGCCGGCAACGCCGCTGGCGGCGATCAGCAGAGGCACCAGGAAGGCGGAGAAGCCGGCCCCCATCAGCGCCACGAAGGCGACCTCGAAGCGGCTGTCATAGGGCCTGCCGCCTATGGCGATGCCGCCGAGCAGCGGGATGAAGATCATGCGCGCCCGCCGATGCCCCGTCAGGCGGAACGCCGCCATATGGCCAAGCTCGTGCAGCGCCACCACCGAGGTCAGGATCGCGGCCAGCGCCAGCCCGCCGGGATTGAGACCGAAGAACGGCCACAGGATGAAGGCCGAAAGCACGGCGAAGCCGATCTGGCTAACCGGATGCTCGAACCAGCCGCCCTTGCGATACTTGCCGGTTCTCGCCCAGACCTTGAGCTTGGCGAGTTCGCGGCGCATGGCGAAGTAACGGAAGATCAGGAAGGCGACGCCGCGATAACGGTCGGTCTGCGTCAGCGTGACCCGCGTCGCACCGCCTTCGAGCACCAGTTCGGTCGTTTCGCGATAGTCGGCCCAGAACGAGGGATCGAGCGCCGTATCCTCGATGACGCGCATCGAGAAGCGGCTGCCTTCCGCCACATCGTCGAAGCGCGCCTTGCGTTCGATCGGCCGGCCATCCCGCCCTTCCCAGGACAGTTTGATCAGCGCCGTCCCCTCGCCGTCCAAGGGTTCGGCGGAGAGGATCTCACCCGACCAGCCGGCATCTGCGCCGAACGGCCAAAGCGCCTGCCAGAGGCGTTTCCGATCGGCCTCTATCACACGACTGACGGTCACCGTGCGCCGCCCGAGCGGCACGGTCATCAGCAAAAAGATCAGTCCGAGATTTCCGGCCACGAGAGTGACCGTGACGATGACCGACACTGCCTTTGGCTCCCCGTCTTTAAGGAGCAGCCTAGCGGCCGTGCGGCCAAGAAAGACTTAACAAGAGGTGGGCTCTTGCCCATCCCCGGGCGGGCCTTTTTTTGCCCGCCCGAACAACGGGCGGGCTCTTGTCCGTCCGCGGCGGACCGCCTGATCACATGGCGCCAATCCAGATCGCCATGGAAATGAGAAAGGTGCTCATGCAAACCAGCGAGACGACATCCTGAACCAGATCGGCCATAACTCTCTCCTGTTTTTCATATGTTCGTAATTTGTTCTAATTTTGTTCGAATGTCAACGATCGCTAAGCGGCACGCCGAGCGAATTCGAGCGATCCGTTTGGGTAAGGTTAAGGAAAGATTGACGAGAAGGTTGGGCTCTTTTTGGGGTCGTCGCAGAACCGGGCCGAAGGCAGGTCGAGATTCGGATCAGGCCGAGTCGAGAATGGCGGATTCCGAGAACCGGAACGGAGCGTACTTATAGTAGGTGAGTACCGGAAGCGCAGGAAGCTGCCATTCCCAGGCCGGCCTCATCCGAATATCGGCCTGCCCTACAGCGGCACCACCTTGCCCTCGGCCAACGTCACCCGCCGGTCCATGCGCGAGGCCAGCTCGTGATTGTGGGTGGCGATCAGCGCCGCCAGTCCCGACTGCCGCACCAGCGCCTCGAGCGCGTCGAACACATATGAGGCGGTCGCCGGATCGAGATTGCCGGTTGGCTCGTCGGCCAGGAGCACCAGCGGCGCATTGGCGACGGCGCGCGCGATGGCCACGCGCTGCTGCTCGCCGCCCGAGAGCTCGGAAGGCCGGTGCTGCGCGCGCTTGCCGATCTGCATGTAGTCGAGCAGTTGCGCCGCCCGCTCGGACGCCTCCTTGCGGCCGAGCCCCTTGATCAGCTGCGGCATCATGATGTTCTCGAGCGCCGAGAACTCAGGCAGCAGATGATGGAACTGGTAGACGAAGCCGACATCGTTGCGGCGGATCGCGGTGCGTTCGTCGTCGGAGAGCCGGCCGCAGGCGCGGCCGCTGAGGATCACGTCCCCCGCGTCAGGCCGCTCGAGCAATCCCGCCGTATGCAGCAAGGTCGACTTGCCGGTCCCCGAAGGCGCCACCAGCGCCACCATCTCGCCGCGCCGCAGCGAGAAGTCGGCGCCGTTCAGAATGGTGAGCTTGCGCGGCCCCTGGACATAGTGCCGCTCGACGCCCTTCAGCTCGATAATGGCTTCGGCCATCACTCGTACCTCAAGGCTTCGACCGGATCGAGCCGTGCCGCCCGCCATGCCGGAAATACCGTGGCGAGGAAGGACAGGCTGAGCGCCATGATGACGACATAGGTGGTCTCGCGCGGGTCCATTTTCGCCGGCAGCTGGCTGAGGAAATAGAGCTCGGGATTGAACAATATCCTGCCCGTCATCCAGGAGAAGAACTGGCGGATCGATTCGATGTTGAGGCAGATGACGACGCCGAGCAGCACGCCGGCGATCGTGCCCGTCACGCCGATCGCGGCCCCGGTCATCAGGAAGATGCGCAGGATTGCCCCGCGCGAGGCGCCCATTGTGCGCAGGATGGCGATGTCGTGGCCCTTGTCCTTCACCAGCATGACAAGGCCCGAAATGATGTTGAGTGCCGCCACCAGCACGATCAGCGTCAGGATCATGAACATCACGTTGCGCTCGACCTGCAGCGCCGAAAAGAAGGTCTCGTTGCGCTGGCGCCAGTCGACGAGGTCGATCGGCCGTTGCGCCGCCTGCTCGACCGGCGGCTTCAGCGCATCGACATTGTCGGGATTGTCGACATAGATCTCGATGGTCTGCGCCCGCCCGTCCATGTTGAAATAGAGCTGCGCCTCGGAGAAGGGCATGTAGACGATCGAGCTGTCATACTCCGACATGCCGACCTCGAAGATCGCCGCCACCTTGTAGCCTTTCATGCGCGGCGTGGTGCCGAGCGGCGTGACGTCGCCTTCAGGCGAAATCATCGTGATGGTGTCGCCGAGCACAAGGCCGAGATTCTCGGCCATGCGCTTGCCGATCGCCACGCCCTCGCCGGTGTCGAAGCCGTCTAGCGTGCCCTGCTTGATGTTGCCGGACACGATCGAGATCTTGTTGAGGTCTTCCGCGCGAATGCCGCGCACCAGCGCTCCGGTGCCGCCGCCGACATTGCCTTGCGCCAGCACCTGCCCGTCGATCAGCGGGATGGCGTATTTGACGCCGGAAACGCCGTTGATGCGGCTCGCCACCTGCGCGTAGTCCTCCAGCGGCGAATCCAGCGGCTGCACGATCAGATGGCCGTTGACGCCGAGGATGCGGGTGAGCAGTTCGGCACGAAAACCGTTCATCACCGCCATCACGACGATCAGCGTCGCGACGCCCAGCATGATGCCGAGGAAGGAGATCGAGGCGATGACGGAGATCACCGTCTCCTTGCGGCGCGAACGCAGATAGCGCCACGCCACCATGCGCTCGAAGCCTGAAAAGGCGCCTGCCGGCGATCGAGCTGCAGCCGCCTCGTTCATCAGGCGATTCCCAAGCGTTTCTTGGCTTCGGCGATCGGCAGCGTCTCGCGCTCGCCGCTGCGGCGGTTCTTGATCTCGACCTCGCCGGCGGCTACGCCGCGCGGGCCGACGATCACCTGCCAGGGCAGGCCGATCAGGTCGGCGGTCGCGAACTTGCCGCCCGGCCGCTGGTCGGTGTCGTCATAAAGCACGTCCTTGCCGGCCGAAGTCAGCGCCGCGTAGACCTCGTCGCAGACGCGGTCGCATTCGCCATCGCCTGCCTTCATATTGATCAGGCCGATGTCGAACGGCGCCACCGTTTCCGGCCAGATGATGCCGTTCTCGTCGTGGCTCGCCTCGACGATCGCCGCGACAAGCCGCGACGGGCCGATGCCGTACGAGCCGCCCGAAGCGTAATGGTCCTTGCCATCGGGCCCGGTGACCTTGGCATTCATCGGCTTCGAATACTTCTCGCCGAAGTGGAAGATGTGGCCGACCTCGATGCCGCGCGCCGAAAGCCTGTCGCCTTCGGAGACCTTCTCCCAGGCCGTTTCGTCATGCATCTCGTCGGTGGCGGCGTAAGGCGTCGTCCATTTCTTCACGATGCCGCCGATCTCGGTATCGTTTGAAAAGTTCGTGTCCGCGCCGGGCACGTCCAGCGACAGATAGGCGCGGTCGCAGAACACCTGGCTCTCGCCGGTGTCGGCCAGGATGATGAACTCGTGGCTGAGGTCGCCGCCGATGGGGCCGGTGTCGGCGCGCATCGGAATGGCCTGCAGGCCCATGCGCGTAAACGTCCTGAGATAGGAGACGAACATGCGGTTGTAGGCGGCTCTGGCGCCTTCGAAATCGAGATCGAAGGAGTAAGCGTCCTTCATCAGGAATTCCCGGCTGCGCATGACGCCGAAGCGGGGACGCACCTCGTCGCGGAACTTCCACTGGATGTGGTAGAGATTGAGCGGCAGGTCCTTGTAGGACTTGACGTAGGCGCGGAAGATCTCGGTGACCATTTCCTCGTTGGTAGGACCGTAGAGCATGTCGCGGTCCTGCCGGTCCTTGATGCGCAGCATCTCCTTGCCGTAGTCGTTGTAGCGGCCGCTCTCGCGCCACAGGTCCGCCGACTGGATGGTCGGCATCAGGATTTCCAGCGCGCCTGCCCGGTTCTGCTCCTCGCGGATGATCTGGCAGACCTTGTCCAGCACCCGCTTGCCGAGCGGCAGCCAGGAGAAGCTGCCCTGCCCCTGCTGGCGGATCATGCCGGCGCGCAGCATCAGCCGATGCGAGACGATTTCCGCCTCGCGGGGGTTTTCTTTGAGAATGGGCAGGAAGTAGCGCGACAAACGCATGGACTGGTCCGTGAATGAAAAAATTGCGGCGCGTGGAATCGGCGCGCACGAGGCTGCTTGCCCGGGCTTCATAGCCATTTCATGACAGAATGGAAACCCGAGCGCGCCAAAGTGTTGGGGTGTTCTGCGCATGATCAAAAAGGCGTGTTTGGCCGCCAAAGTGCCGCTTCCGGCTATTTGATCGATTCACAAGCAAGCCTTGCCCCACTATTGTGCAGTGCAGCACGATATTGCCCATTTAGAGGCAAAATTCTTCGTGACATTGTCGCCTGCCTTGGTCTAGTGTGCGCCGATAACCGAGAGGGCGGAGAAAAATCTGCTCTCCTACGCGGTCAAAGTCTTGGGAGGATGCGATCTAGGCGCGGTAACTCGCTGCCGCCGGACACCGGAAACGGATCGGACGCGTTTAAATTGCAAGGCCTCGTGCCTTGCATTTTTTTTGTGCAATCATCTGCTTAGCACGACAGACTGCCAAACAGCATTACCCATAATTAGCCGCGAAAATCGGAAGCCGGCTTCCGATTTCAACCAAAGCGCGCGCCGGCGGCTCAATACTTGCGGAGACTATGTAGGACTTTAGTTGCCGGTAGTATGACTAAAGTCCGGCACGATGTGCGGAATGTCATCGAAGCCAAGGCCGAGCCCCCTCGTCAGCCCGTAGAAAATGCCTATCACGATCGCGGTCACGATCGTCGTGCGGATCGCCGCGCGCAGCATGTGCGGTCCCTTGGGCGCGCTCGAAACGGTGCCCAGCGTCACGTCCTTATCCTCGTCCTGGGTGCGCAGGCTGAACGGCAGCACTGCGAACAGCACCAGCCACCATGTGACGAAGAACAGCGCTACGAAGGAAACCCAGTTCATGCCTGCTCCAGTTCCACCAGCGTGCCGAAGAAGTCCTTGGGGTGCAGGAACAGCACCGGCTTGCCATGCGCGCCGATCTTCGGGTTGCCGTCGCCGAGCACGCGCGCACCGCTCGCCTTGAGATGATCGCGCGCGGCCAGGATGTCGTCGACCTCGTAACAGACGTGATGCATGCCGCCCGAGGGATTCCTCTCGAGGAATGCGGCGATCGGCGAAGCATCGCCCAGCGGCTCCAGCAGCTCGATCTTGGTGTTGCCGACATCGACGAACACCACCGTCACTCCGTGCTCCGGCAGTGCCTGCGGCTCGCTCAGCCGGGCCCCCAGCATTTCGCGATAGGCCGCGCTCGCCGCGGCCAGGTCCGGCACGGCTAGCGCGACATGGTTCAGGCGTCCGAGCATAAAGCGCTCCGCTTTAGGGGAGTAAGGGAGTAGGGCAGTAGGGAAACGAGTCTGAACAAATACAAACTGCTTATTCTTCCCTATTCCCCTACTGCCTTACTCCCCTATTCCCTTGTTCGTCACCGCGTGACGAACACCGTCACCAGCGGCTTCTTGCCCCAGGCTTCGTTGGCGGCGCCGCGCACCGCGCGACGCACTGCCTCCTGCACCAGGTCGAGGTCTTTTCGGCGCTGGCGGGGGATCGAGTCCACCGCGCCGATTGCCGCATCGAGCATCAGGTCTTCCAGCGTCTCGCCGCTGGCGTCCGCCTCGGCGACGCCGATGGCGACCAGATCAGGGTCGCCGGCCAGCTCGTATTTGTCGTCGAGCACGACATTGACCGCGACATGGCCGGCATAGGACAGCTTGCGCCGGTCGCGTATGCCCATCGCCTGGTCGGTCCCGATCAAGTATCCGTCCTTGTAGAGGCGGCCGAACGGCACCTGGTCGATGATCGTGGCCGGGCCCGGCCAGAGCCTCAGCATGTCGCCGTCGCGCACCTGCGCCACCTGGCCGATGCCCGACATCGACATCAGCGAGCCCTGCGCCACCAGATGCGCCGCCTCGCCATGCACCGGCACGCCGATCTGCGGCCGCACCCATTCATACATCTTGCGCAATTCGCTGCGGCGCGGATGGCCGGAAACATGGACCAGCGCATCGCCGTCCTCGATGATCTTCATGCCGAGATCGATCAGCCGGTTCTTGATCTCGAGAATTGCCTTCTCGTTGCCGGGAATGGTGCGTGAGGAAAACACCACCGTGTCGCCGGCCGTCAGCGCCACCGACTTCATCTCGTCGCGCGACAGCTTCGCCAGTGCCGCCAGCGGCTCGCCCTGGCTGCCGGTGCAGATGATCACCAGGTTCTCGCGCGGGATGAAGCCGTAATCCTCCTCGGCGATGAATTCCGGCAGGCCGTCCATATAGCCGAGCTCACCCGCGACATCGATAACGCGCTTCAGCGAGCGGCCGAGCACCAGGCATTGCCGGCCGGCGTCGCGCGCCGCCCTGGCGATCGACACGATGCGCCCGACATTGGAGGAGAAGGTGGTTACCGCGACGCGGCCCTTGGCCTTCTCGATGACGCCCTTCAGGCCCTCGCCCACCGCCACTTCCGACGGCGACTCGCCTTCCCTTAATGCATTGGTGGAATCGCAGATCAGCGCCAGCACGCCCTTGTCGCCATAGGCGCGGAAGCGCGCCTCGTCTGTCATGGGCCCGATCGTCGGCGCCGGATCGATCTTCCAGTCGCCGGTATGGATGACGGTGCCGGCCGGCGAGGCGATCGCCAGCGACATCGGCTCGGGGATCGAGTGCGCCACCGGAATGGCCTCGATCTCGAACGGCCCGATGGTGAACTTCTCGCCGGCCCGGTAGATCGATGCCGGAATCTTCGGCGCATTCTGCTCGCCCTGCCGCTTGGCCTCGAGCAGGCCGGCGGTGAACGGCGTCATCCAGACAGGCGCTTTGAGCTTCGGCCAGATGTCGAGCAGCGCGCCATAGTGGTCCTCATGCGCATGGGTGATGACGATGCCGCGCAAGCCGTCGAGGTTCTCCTCGATGAAGCGCGTATCGGGCAGGATGAGATCGACGCCCGGATGCGCGGTGTCGGGAAAGGTTACGCCGACATCGACGATAATCCACTCGCGCGCGTCGGCCGGCCCGTAGCCATAGAGGGCGAAGTTCATGCCGATCTCGCCGACGCCGCCAAGCGGCGCGAAGACGAGCTCGGCGTTATCTTTATTCGCCATGCATTCTTTCCTTCCTGGCCGCTCAGGCCAAGCCACCAGCGCAATTCCAGGAAGAGTGTGTCACGGTTTTCCGTCCGGAATTGCGCAAAAACAAAACTATACCCGCGCTGACGCGACCGCGCCGAAATGCACGTCGCCGGCCGCGATCGTCAGAACGGATCCATCATCGTCGCGGATCACGAAACGGCAGTCCTCGTCAATGGTCTCGAAGACGCCGCGCACCACATTGCCGTCAATTCTGACAGCAACCTCACCGCCGAGCCCGGCCGCCCGGGCCAGCCAGCGCTTCCTGATGGCGGTAAGCCCGCGCCCGTCGTCCCACAATCGGGCATTTTCGCTCCATGCGTCGGAGAGCGCCAGGAACAGCGTCTCGGCATCGCAATTGGCGCCCAGCGCCTTGAGCGAAGTCGCCGGATAAGGCAGATCCTGCGGGTAAGCCACGACATTGACACCGATGCCGACGGCGACGGCAAAGCGGCCGCCATCGAGCATGGCCGACTCCAGCAGGATGCCGGCGAGCTTGGCGCCGGAGGCCAGCACGTCGTTCGGCCATTTCAATTCGAAGCGATTGCGTCCTTCGCTGACGCCGTCCAGGGCAACGGCGATCCGGCCTTGCGGGACGACGGCGTCGAGCGCATCCGCAAGCGCAAGCCCGGCGACGAAGCCGAGCGTTGCGGCAAGCCTGAGCTCGCCGCCGGGAACCAGGAGCAGCGTCGCCGCCAGATTGCCCTCGGGCGTCGCCCAGGCGCGGCCGCGCCGCCCTCGCCCGCTTTCCTGCTTCTTCGAGACCACCCAGAGCTTGCCGGGATCGCCGGTCCGCGCATGCTCGAGCGCCAGCGCATTGGTCGAGCCGACGCTGTCATGGGCCTCGATCCGGAATCCCTCCGACGCCGCGGTTGGAGCCAGCCGAAATGCCATCCCGTCAGAAGAAGGTCTTTGCGGCGGCTTCGGCGTAGCTGCCGATCGGTCCGCCGATCAGCACGTAGAACAGCACGAAGGCGCCGCTGACGCCGAGAACGAGCCGCAGTTCGCTGGCCATCGGCACGAAGCCGCCGACAGGCTCGTCGAACCACATGATCTTGATGATGCGCAGGTAATAATAGGCGCCCACCACCGAAGCCAGCACGCCGATAATCGCCAGCGCGTAGAGATGCGCGTTGATGGCGGCCAGGAACACGTACCACTTCCCCCAGAAGCCCGCGAGCGGCGGGATGCCGGCCAGCGAGAACATCAGGATGGTGAGGATGGTGGCCATCATCGGATTGGTTGAAGCCAGGCCGGCGAGATCGCCGATTTGCTCGACATTGCCCTCCTTGCGCCGCATGGCGAGGATGAAGGCGAAGGTGCCGAGCGTCATCACCAGATAGATCAGCATGTAGATGGCGACGCCGCGCACCCCGGCCTGGCTGTTGGCGGCAAGGCCGACCAGCGCGTAGCCCATGTGGCCGATCGAGGAATAGGCCATCAGGCGCTTGATGTTGGTCTGGCCGATGGCGGCAAAGGCGCCGAGCGCCATCGAGGCGATCGAGATGAAGACGACGATCTGCTGCCAGTCGGCGGCGATCGGCTTGAAGGCGCCCATGGTGACGCGCACGATCAGCGCCATCGCCGCCATCTTCGGCGCCGCGGCCAGGAAGGCGGTGATCGGCGTCGGCGCGCCTTCATACACGTCCGGCGTCCACATGTGGAACGGCACGGCGGAGATCTTGAAGGCAAGGCCCGCGAGCACGAACACCAGGCCGAAGACCAGGCCGAGCTGGCGCTCGCCGCTGCCGAGCGCCGTCGCGATTTCGTGGAAGCCGGTATTGCCGGTGTAGCCGTAGACCAGGCTGATGCCGTAGAGCAGCATGCCGGACGACAGCGCGCCGAGCACGAAATATTTGAGGCCGGCCTCGGTCGAGCGGAGGTTGTCGCGGTTGATCGCCGCCAGCACATAGATCGCCAGAGACTGCAACTCGAGGCCGAGATAGAGCCCGATCATGCCGTTGGCCGAGATCATCAGCATCATGCCGAGCGTGCAGAGCACGATCAGCACCGGATATTCGAACTTGTCGAAATGCTCCTGCCTGGCGAAGCGCATCGACATGACGAGCGTCACGGCCGAGCCGATCAGCGCCAGCATCTTCATGAAGCGGCCGAAGGAATCCTGGACGAAGGCGCTGCCGTAGGCAGCCCCCTCGCCGCCCGAGGAAGCCAGCCACAGGCCGGCGATCACAAGCACCGCGACCGCTAGGCCGGTCACCGTCGTCGTGTTGTTGGAGCGCGAATAGGCGCCCACCATCAGAAGCGCCAGCGCGCCGATGGCGAGGATCAGCTCCGGCGTCGAGAGCGAAAGGCTGGAGAGAAGGTCCGGCGTCATGGTTTTTCCCCCGTCAGTTCGCCGCCGCGGTCTGCGCGGAATTGATGGATGCGGTGACGTTGGTGACGAGTGCCTTGACCGACTGCGTCGTGGCGTCGAACACCGGCGCCGGGTAGACGCCGAAGAAGATGACCAGCACGACCAGCGGGTAGATGATCGCCTTCTCGCGCGGCGACAGGTCGAGCAGGTTCTTCAGACTTTCCTTCGTTAGTGCGCCGAAGATCACGCGGCGGTAGAGCCAGAGCGCGTAAGCGGCCGACAGGATCACGCCGGTGGCGGCGAAGAAGGCCACCCAGGTGTTGACCCGGAAAACGCCGAGCATGGTCAGGAACTCGCCGACGAAGCCGCTGGTGCCCGGCAGGCCGACATTGGCCATGGTGAAGATCATGAACACGGTGGCGTATTTCGGCATGTTGTTGACCAGGCCGCCATAGGCGTCGATCTCGCGTGTGTGCATGCGGTCGTAGATGACGCCGACGCACAGGAACAGCGCGCCGGAGACGAGGCCGTGGCTGAGCATCTGGAACATCGCGCCCTGCACGCCTTCCTGGTTCATCGCGAAGATGCCCATGGTGACGAAGCCCATATGGGCGACCGACGAATAGGCGATCAGCTTCTTCATGTCCTCCTGCATCAGCGCCACCAGCGAGGTGTAGATGATGGCGACGACGGACAGCGTGAAGATCAGCGGCGCGAATGTCTCCGACGCCAGCGGAAACATCGGCAGCGAGAAGCGCAGGAAGCCGTATCCACCCATCTTCAGGAGGATGGCGGCCAGGATGACCGAGCCGGCGGTCGGCGCCTCGACATGCGCGTCCGGCAGCCAGGTGTGCACCGGCCACATCGGCATCTTCACCGCGAAGGAGGCGAAGAAGGCGAGCCACAGCCAGGTCTGCATGTTGGCCGGGAAGTTGTGCGTCAGCAGCGTGGTGATGTCGGTCGTGCCTGACTGGAAGAACATCGCCATGATGGCGAGCAGCATCAGCACCGAGCCGGCGAGCGTATAGAGGAAGAACTTGAACGATGCATAGACGCGCCGCTTGCCGCCCCAGACGCCGATGATGATGAACATCGGGATCAGGCCGCCCTCGAAGAAGACATAGAAGAGCACGATGTCGAGCGCGCAGAACACGCCGATCATCAGCGTCTCGAGGATCAGGAAGGCGATCATGTAAGCCTTGACCCGCTTCTCGATCGCCTCCCATGAGGCGAGGATGCTGAGCGGCATCAGGAAGGTGGTCAGGATCACGAACAGCATCGAGATGCCGTCGACGCCCATATGGTAGGAGATGCCTGAATCCAGCCAGGCGTGCTTCTCGACGAACTGGAAGCCGGCCTGCGAATTGTCGAAGCCCTTCCAGATGAACAGCGACACCACGAAGGTGAACGCCGTCGTGATGAAGGCGATCGAGCGGATGTTGCGGCGCGCGTTTTCGCTGTTGTCGCTGATCGGCAGAATGAGCAGAACACCAACCAGCGGCAGGAAGGTGACCAGCGAGAGGATTGGCCAGTCGGTCATCAGAGCATCATCCAGGTGACGAGAGCGGCCACGCCGATCAGCATGGCGAAGGCATAGTGGTAGAGATAGCCGGTCTGCAGCTTGACGACCCGGTTGGTGACGTCGACGACGCGCGCCGAGATGCCGTCGGGGCCGAGCCCGTCGATGATGGCGCCGTCACCGGTCTTCCACAGGAACCGGCCAAGGCGCTTCGCCGGGCGCACGAACAGGAAGTCGTAGAGTTCGTCGAAGTACCACTTGTTGAGCAGGAAGCCGTAGAGCAGGCGATGGTTGGCAGCGACGCTCCGCGGCAGCTCCGGCGAGCGGATGTAGAACTTCCAGGCAACCGCGAAGCCGATGACCATGGCGATGAACGGCGCCAGTTCCACCCACAGCGGCAATTCGTGGATCTCGTGCAGGATGTGGTTCTCCGGCAGCGTGAACAGCGATGCCTTCCAGAACTCGCCATAGCCTTCGCCGATGAAAGCGCCGTGGAAGGCGATGCCGGCAAACAAAGCGCCGGCGGCCAGCACATAGAGCGGCACCAGCATCACCGGCGGCGATTCATGCACGTGATGCATGACCTCGTGGCTGGCGCGCGGCTCGCCGTGGAAGGTCATGAAGATCAGCCGCCAGGAGTAGAAGCTGGTGAAGCCGGCGGCGATCACCAGCAGGATGAAGGCGAAGCCCGCGACCGCATTGTGGCTGGCGAAGGATGCTTCGATGATGGCGTCCTTGGAGAAGAAGCCGGCGGTACCGATCACCGTCGCCGGGATGCCGACGCCGGTCAGCGCCAGCGTGCCGATCACCATCATCCAGTAGGTCTTGGGGATAAGCGTCCTCAAGCCGCCCATATTGCGCATGTCCTGCTCGTCGGAGACGGCGTGGATGACCGAACCCGAGCCGAGGAAGAGCAGCGCCTTGAAGAAGGCGTGCGTGAACAGGTGGAAGATCGCCGCGCCATAGGCGCCGACGCCGAGCGCCACGAACATGTAACCGAGTTGCGAGCAGGTCGAATAGGCGATGACGCGTTTGATGTCGTTCTGGACCAGACCGACGGTCGCCGCGAAGAAGGCGGTGAAGGCGCCGATGAAGACTACGACGGTGAGCGCCGAATGCGACAGCTCGAACAGCGGCGAAAGCCTCGCCAGCATGAACACGCCGGCCGTCACCATGGTGGCGGCATGGATCAGCGCAGAGACGGGCGTCGGGCCCTCCATGGCGTCGGGCAGCCAGGTGTGCAGCGGCACCTGCGCCGACTTGCCCATGGCGCCCATGAAGAGCAGCAGGCAGACCACCGTCAGCGCCGTGTGCTTGTCGAGCGCATTGCCGAGGAAGGTGAGTACGGCGGCGCCCTCCGGCGCGCCTTCGGCCGGAAGGAAGGACGCGGCGTTGGCAAAGACGGTGCCGAGATTGACCGAGCCGAACAGCACGAAGACGCCGAAGATGCCGAGCGCGAAGCCGAAGTCGCCAACGCGGTTGACGACGAAGGCTTTGATGGCGGCGGCGTTGGCGGAGGGCTTCTTGTACCAGAAGCCGATCAGCAGGTAGGAGGCGAGGCCGACGCCTTCCCAGCCGAAGAACATCTGCACCAGATTATCCGCCGTCACCAGCATCAACATCGCGAAGGTGAACAGCGACAGATAGGCGAAGAAGCGCGGCCGGTCCGGATCGTGGTGCATGTAGCCGATCGAATAGATATGGACCAGCGCCGACACGGTGTTGACGACGACCAGCATCACGACCGTGAGCGTGTCGATCCTCAGCGCCCAGGCGGCATCGAGCCCGCCGGCCTGGATCCAGCGCAGCACCGGCACGGTGAACACCTCGCCGTGGCCGAAGCCGACGGTGAAGAAGGCGATCCACGACAGCACTCCCGAGATCACCAGGAAGCCGGAGGTGATGTATTCGGATGCCTTTGCGCCGAGCGAATTGCCGAACAGGCCGACAATCAGGAAGCCGAGCAGCGGAAGGAAGACGATGGCCTGGTACATGGTTGTTCCCGTCAACCCTTCATCTGGTTCACGTCTTCGACCGCGATCGAGCCGCGGTTGCGGAAGAAGACGACAAGAATGGCAAGTCCGATCGCGGCCTCGGCCGCGGCGACCGTCAGCACAAACAGGGCGAAGACCTGTCCGACGAGGTCATGCAGCGCCGCCGAGAAGGCGACGAAGTTGATGTTGACCGCGAGCAGGATCAGTTCGATCGACATCAGGATGACGATGATGTTGCGTCGGTTCAAAAAGATGCCGAACACGCCGAGCGTGAACAGGATCGCCGATACGGTCAGGTAATGCGCGATGCCGACGACCATCTCAGATACCCTCGCCCGACTTGACCTTGCGGATTTCCATGCCCGTCGCCGGCGTGCGGCCGACCTGGGCGGCGATAGACTGCCGCTTGACGCCTTCCTTGTGGCGCAGCGTCAACACGATGGCGCCGATCATGGCGACCAGGAGCACGAGGCCGGCGATCTGGAAGTAATAGAGGTAGTCCGTGTAGAGGATGTCGCCGAGCGCGGCCGTGTTGGAGCGCGCGGCGAGATCCGGCGTCTGCTTGGCCACCGTGGAGGCCAGCTGCGGCGCGAAGCTGTAGCCGCCGAGCACGACGATCAGTTCCGCCGCCAGGATCAGCCCGACCAGCGCGCCGATCGGCGCGTATTGCAGCGCGCCCTGCTTCATCTCGGCGAAGTCGACGTCGAGCATCATGACGACGAACAGGAACAGCACCATCACCGCGCCGACATAGACGACGAGCAGGATCATCGCCAGGAACTCGGCGCCGGTCAGCATGAAGAGGCCGGCAGCGTTGAAGAAGGTGAGGATCAGAAACAGCACGGAATGCACGGGGTTGCGCGACGAAATGACCATGAAGGCCGACGCCACGGCGATAAAGGCGAAGAGGTAGAAAAAGGCCGCCTCTAGTCCACTCAGCATGGGTTCCCCCGGGTTCCTGTCCGAACACGGCACTCGGCGCCTTGCTCGATGTCCGCCGCCGCCTCCGGCTGGCAAAAGTTGCGTTTCCTATCGCATGTTTCGATCGGGTTGAAAGACCCGATCGAAAGAAACATGCGACACTCTTTCATTCCGGAGGATGCTCTTGTCCGAAAAGTCTGCAACTTTTCGGGATCATCCTCTGGACGAGGTCCCTCGCCCCGTCCATGCGTCAAATGTCAGCGATAGGGCGCGTCCAGCGCGATGTTGCGCGCCAGTTCCCGCTCCCAGCGATCGCCGTTCGCGAGCAGCTTTTCCTTGTTGTAGTAAAGCTCCTCGCGCGTCTCGGTCGCGAATTCGAAATTCGGCCCCTCGACAATGGCGTCGACCGGGCAGGCTTCCTGACAGAAGCCGCAATAGATGCATTTCACCATGTCGATGTCGTAGCGCACGGTGCGGCGCGTGCCGTCGTTGCGGCGCGGGCCGGCCTCGATGGTGATCGCCTGCGCCGGGCAGATCGCTTCGCAGAGCTTGCAGGCGATGCAGCGCTCTTCGCCATTGGGGTAGCGGCGCAGCGCATGCTCGCCACGGAAGCGCGGGCTGATCGGCCCCTTCTCGTGCGGATAGTTGATCGTCTCCTTCGGCGCCACGAACTGGCGCATCGACAGGAAGAAGGCGCTGACGAAATCTTTCAGCAGCAGCGCCTTTGCAGCTTGGCCAAGAGCGGACATCACGCAAACCCCGTGATCTTGAGGAAGGCCGCGGTGGCGACGACCATGAACAGCGAGATCGGCAGGAAGACCTTCCAGCCCAGCCGCATCAGCTGGTCGTAGCGGTAGCGCGGCACGAAGGCCTTCACCATCGAGAACATGAAGAACATCAGGCAGATCTTGAGCACGAACCAGATCACCCCCGGCACCCAGGTGAAGGGCGCGAAGTCGAACGGCGGCAGCCAGCCGCCGAGGAACAGGATGGTGGCTAAAGCGCACATCAGCACGACGGCGACATATTCGCCAAGGAAGAACAGCAGGAATGGCGTCGAGGAATACTCGACCATGTGGCCGGCGACGAGTTCGGACTCCGCCTCGACCAGGTCGAATGGCGGACGGTTCGTCTCGGCCAGCGCCGAGATGAAGAACACCACGAACATCGGCAGCAGCGACAGCCAGTGCCAGTCGAGGAAGGTGTTGGGCAGGCCGAGCTTGGTGCCCAGGCCGTCCTGCTGCGACATGACTATGTCGGAGAGGTTGAGCGAGCCGACGCAAAGCAGCACCGTAACGATGACGAAGCCGATCGAGACTTCGTAGGACACCATCTGCGCGGCCGAGCGCAATGCGCCGAGGAACGGATATTTCGAGTTCGATGCCCAGCCGCCCATGATCACGCCATAGACCTCGAGCGAGGAGATGGCGAAGACATAGAGGATGCCGACATTGATGTTGGCGATCGCCCAGCCCTCATTTACCGGAATGACCGCCCAGGCCGAAATCGCCAGCACCGCCGACACCAGCGGCGCCAGCAGGAAGACGCCCTTGTTGGCGCCGGACGGGATCACCGGCTCCTTGAAGACGAATTTCAAAAGGTCGGCGAAAGCCTGCAGCGTGCCCCAGGGGCCGACGACGTTCGGGCCGCGGCGCAGTTGCACGGCTGCCCAGATCTTGCGGTCGGCATAGAGCAGGTAAGCAACGCCGATCAGCAGCACGACGATCAGCACGACCGACTTCAGAAGGATCAGCAGCGCCGGCAGCACGTAGAAGGAGAAGAAGGTGTCCATGCTTATTCCGCCGCCTGCTTGAAGCCGCTTTTGGCCAGCGCCGAGCATTCAGCCATCACGGCCGAGGCCCGCGCGATCGGGTTGGTCAGATAGAAGTCCTTCACCGGCGAGGTGAAGGCGCCCTTGTTCAGCCGCCCGCCGAGCTTCGCCGCCCTGGCGACATCGTCCGCGCTGCCGGCCAGGACCTGGTCGATGCGGGCGAGATGCGGATATTCGCCATAGAGCTTGGCGCGCAGCTGCGCCAGGCTGTCGAACGGCAGCTTCTTGCCGAGCACATCCGAAAGCGCCCGCAGGATCGCCCAGTCCTCACGCGCCTCGCCTGGCGCGAAGCCGGCGCGGTTGGTCTGCTGCACGCGACCCTCGGTGTTGACATAGGTACCGGACTTTTCGGTGTAGGCCGCGGCAGGCAGGATGACGTTGGCGCGGTGCGCGCCGGCATCGCCATGCGTGCCGATATAGACGGCGAAGGCGCCGCCGGTCCTGGCCATGTCGATCTCGTCGGCGCCGAGCAGGAACAGGAGATCCGTCTCGCCAAGCATGCCGGCGACATTCTTGCCGCCCTCGCCCGGCACGAAGCCGACATCGAGGCCGCCGACTCTGGCTGCAGCATTGTGAAGCACGGCAAAGCCGTTCCAGTCGGCCGTCACGGCATCGACGGCTGCCGCGAGCCTGGCCGCCTGGCCGAGCACCGCCGCCCCGTCGGCGCGCGCCAGCGCGCCCTGGCCGACGATGATCAGCGGATGCGTCGCCTTCTTCAGCACCTCGAAGAACGTGCCGTTGCCCTCAGCCAGATCCTTCAGCGATTCCGGACCGGCGCCGATGAGCTCATAGTCATAACGCGTGTCGCCGATCTCGCCGATGACGCCGACCGGCAGGTTGCCGACGCGCCAGCGCTTGCGGATGCGGGCGTTGAGCACCGAGGCCTCGAAGCGCGGATTGGCGCCGATGATGAGCACCGCGTCGGCCTGCTCGATGCCTTCGATGGTCGGATTGAAGATGTAGCTGGCGCGCCCGAGCGACGGATCGAGCACGGCGCCGTCCTGGCGGCAGTCGATGTTCTTCGAGCCGAGCGCTGCCATCAGAAGCTTGAGCGCGTAGATTTCCTCGACCGCGGCGAGGTCGCCGGCGATGGCGCCGATACGCTCGGGCGCGGTCTTGCCCACCTCGTCCTTGATCGCGGCGAAGGCTTCCGCCCAGCTGGCCGGAACGAGCTTGCCGTTCTTGCGCACATAGGGGCGATCGAGGCGCTGCGTGCGCAGGCCGTCCCAGATGAAGCGGGTCTTGTCGGAGATCCACTCCTCGTTCACCGCTTCATTGACGCGCGGCAGGATGCGCATCACTTCGCGGCCTCTCGAATCGACGCGGATCGCCGAGCCGACGGCATCCATGACGTCGATCGATTCCGTCTTGGTCAGCTCCCAGGGCCTTGCCTGGAAGGCGAACGGCTTGGAGGTCAGCGCGCCGACCGGGCAGAGGTCGATGACATTGCCCTGCAGCTCCGAGGTCATCGCCTGTTCGAGATAGGTTGTGATCTCGGCGTCTTCGCCGCGGCCGATCAGGCCGAGCTCGGAAATGCCGGCAACCTCGGTGGTGAAGCGGACGCAGCGCGTGCAATGGATGCAGCGGTTCATCACCGTCTTCACCAGCGGGCCGATATACTTGTCTTCGACCGCGCGCTTGTTCTCGTGATAGCGCGAGGAATCGACGCCGAAGGCCATCGCCTGGTCCTGCAGGTCGCACTCGCCGCCCTGGTCGCAGATCGGGCAATCGAGCGGATGGTTGATCAGCAGGAACTCCATCACGCCTTCACGGGCCTTCTTGACCATCGGCGTGTTGGTGAAGATCTCCGGCGGCTCGCCGTTCGGGCCGGGGCGCAGGTCGCGCACGCCCATGGCGCAGGAAGCCTGCGGCTTGGGCGGGCCGCCCTTCACCTCGATCAGGCACATGCGGCAGTTCCCGGCGATGGACAGCCGTTCATGGAAGCAGAAGCGCGGCACTTCCGCGCCGGCGTCCTCGGCCGCCTGCAGCAGCGTGTAATGGTCGGGTACCGTGATCTCTTTCCCGTCGACCTTAAGCTTTGCCATTCGCCTCAAACCCTCGCGGATTTCCCGCAATCTCTCTTTCCGGGCGCGACTGGCGCTGCACCCGGCATTTCATCTCACTATTTCGCGGCCAGCGCCGCCGCTTGGACGGCCCAGTCGTCGCGGCCGATGCGGCCGGCGAGCGACAGGTAGTCCTCGACCCAGGCGATCTCTGGCGACGTCCAGGCGGCGATCTGGCCATAGGTCCAGATGCCGAGGCCGTTCAGCACTTTCTCCAGCTTCGGCCCGATGCCCGAGATCGCCTTCAGGTCCGAAGGCGTCGCCGGCCTGTCGATCGCCTTGGGCTGCCTGAAATCCTCCGGCATCAGCCCAGTCGTTGCCGTCCCGGCAACCGTGTCGGCGCCTGTGGCATCGAGCGCCTTCTCGGTGGCGTTCGCCGCGATGTCGGTGACATCCCTGGCGAAGGTCTGCGCCTCGGCGATAATTGTCTCGGTCGCCTTGCGCGCCTTGGACGAATTGCTGGCGGCTTCGGTCCGCGCCTCGAGATCGTCAAGAAACGGCTGGAACATGCGCTGCGAGGCTTCGATGGCGCCCGAGAGCGCGCCCATCCAGACACCAAGCGCATGATTGGCAAGACCCATGCCGAGCGCCGACATCGCCGCCGCGCCCGCGACGGGATGCGCCATGAGGTTGACGGCGCTGGCCATCTCCCTCGGCATCATCTTGGTCAGGTCCTGGTTCATCTTCTCGAGTTCGTCCAAATAGGGCATCAGCGGGTAGGCTATCGAATATGTCGCCATAGACATCTCCTGGTCGTTTCCTCGTACGCCCGCCCCTGCTGTTCCGTCCCGGGCAATTGCCCGTCTTCTCAAATATTATTCCGCCGCCACCATCACCGGCTCGACCCGATGCGCGTTGCGCGAAAACTCATCGATGCGGCGTTCGACCTCGCCGCGGAAGTGCCGCATCAGGCCTTGGATCGGCCAGGCCGCCGCGTCGCCCAGCGCGCAGATCGTGTGGCCCTCGACCTGCTTGGTCACATCGAGCAGCATGTCGATTTCGCGCTTCTGCGCCTCGCCGCGCACCAGGCGCTCCATCACCCGCCACATCCAGCCGGTGCCTTCGCGGCACGGCGTGCACTGGCCGCAGCTCTCATGCTTGTAGAAGTAGGACAGCCTGGCGATCGCCTTCACGATATCGGTCGACTTGTCCATGACGATGACAGCCGCTGTGCCGAGGCCGGATTTGAGGTCTCGCAGCGCGTCGAAATCCATCGGCGCGTCGATGATCTGCTCGGCCGGCACCAGCGGCACCGAGGCGCCGCCCGGGATGACCGCGAGCAGATTGTCCCAGCCGCCGCGGATGCCGCCGCAATGGGTCTCGATCAGCTCGCGGAACGGGATCGACATCGCCTCTTCGAAGGTGCACGGATTGTTGACGTGGCCGGAGACGCAGAACAGCTTGGTGCCGGCATTGTTCGGCCGGCCGAAGGACGAGAACCAGGCAGCGCCGCGGCGCAGGATGGTCGGCGCCACGGCGATCGATTCGACGTTGTTGACCGTCGTCGGGCAGCCGTAGAGGCCGACATTGGCCGGGAACGGCGGCTTCAGCCGCGGCTGGCCCTTCTTGCCTTCGAGGCTTTCGAGCAGCGCCGTCTCCTCGCCGCATATATAGGCCCCGGCGCCATGGTGCATGTAGACGTCGAAGTCGTAGCCGGACGTGTTGTTCTTGCCGATCAGCTTCGCCGCATAGGCCTCGTCGATCGCGCGCTGCAGCGCCTCGCGCTCGCGGATGAACTCGCCGCGCACATAGATGTAGGCGGCGATCGCGCCCATGGCGAAGCCGGCGACCAGCGCGCCCTCGACCAGCGTGTGCGGGTCGTTGCGCAGGATGTCGCGGTCCTTGCAGGTGCCGGGCTCGGATTCGTCGGCATTGATGACCAGGTAGCTCGGGCGCCCGTCGCTCTGCTTGGGCATGAACGACCATTTGAGCCCGGTCGGGAATCCGGCGCCGCCGCGGCCGCGCAGGCCGCTTGCCTTCATCTCGTTGACGATCCAGTCGCGCCCCTTGGCAATCAGGCCCGGCGTATCGTCCCAGATGCCCCGCGCCTGCGCTCCGGCCAACGACTTGTCGAACAGGCCGTAGATGTTGGTGAAGATGCGGTCTTTGTCCTGAAGCATTTCTCGTCCCTCAGACCGGCTTCTTGCCGAAGACGCGGATGTATTCGGCGACGCCGCCCTTGGCGAGCGCCTTGGCCTGCTTCACCCAGTCGTCGCGTTCGATGCGGCCGCGGAAATTGAGATAGCCGTCGACCCATTCGCGCTCGGCCTTCTTCCAGGCGGCAACCTGGGCGAAGGTGAAGATGCCGAGCGAATTCAAGGTGCCTTCGATCTTCGGGCCGACGCCGGAGATCAGCTTCAGATCGTCGACCGTCGCCGGACGCTCGATGCCGGCCGGACGGTTCTTGTCCTCGAGCGACGGCTTGGCCGTCTTGGTGGCTGGCTGCTTGGTTTCGGGCGACTTGAAGGCGGAGGCCGGCTCGGCCTTGGTTATCGGCCCGCTGCGCGACTTCGAAACCCCTTCGACTTCCGGAGAAGCCTGGTTGGCGTTGGCGGCGGAGTGACGCGGCGCCCTGACGCTGGCCGCCTTCTCGGTGGCCGGCGAAACCTTGACCGGCGACGGCGTCGTCAGCGCCGGGCTGGTTTCGGGTGCGTCGGTTTTCGGCTTGCCGGACTTCGATGGCCCGACCGGGGCCGAGGGCGCGGCAGGCGCCTGCGAGACGACGGCGGCCGATGCAGCAGCCGGCGCTGCCGCAGCGGCTTGCTTGGCTGCCTTCGCGGCTGCCTTGGCTTCCTTCTCGCGGGTGGATTTCAGGATCGCCTTCTCGCTCTTCAGCGTCGTCAGCCCCGTCGCCGGCTCCGAGCCGGTGCGGCCGTTCTGCGGGCCGGGCTTCACCGTGGCGCCCTTGCCGGCCTCGTAGAGATCGATGATCTCGGCCAGGCGCTCCGGTGTCAGGTCCTCAAAAGTGTCCTTGAAGATCATCACCATCGGCGCGTTGACGCAGGCGCCGAGGCATTCGACCTCCTCCCATGACAGCGTGCCTTTTTCATTGGTGTGGAACTGGTCGTGGTGGATCTTCGAGCGGCAGACATCCATCAGCGCTTCCGAGCCGCGCAGCATGCAGGGCGTGGTGCCGCAGACCTGGATATGGGCGCGCGTGCCGACCGGGTTGAGCTGGTACTGCGTGTAGAAGGTCGCGACCTCGAGCCCGCGGATGCGCGGCATGCCGAGCATGTCGGAGATCGTCTCGATCGCCGCCTTCGTCACCCAGCCTTCCTGCTCTTGGGCAATCATCAGCAGCGGGATGATGGCCGACTGCTCGCGCCCCTTCGGATATTTGGCGATCCACTGCTGGGCCGCCGCCGCGTTCGCCTTGTTGAAGGCGAAGGAGGCTGGCTGGACGCTGGCATCTGCGAGACGACGGACTGACATTTAGCGATCGACCTCACCAAACACGATGTCGAGGGAGCCAAGCACGGCGGTGACGTCGGCCAGCATGTGGCCGCGGCACAGGAAATCCATGGCCTGCAGATGCGCGAAGCCTGGCGCGCGCAGCTTGCAGCGATAAGGCTTGTTGGTGCCGTCGGAGACGAGATAGACGCCGAATTCGCCCTTGGGCGCCTCGACCGCCGCATAGACCTCGCCGGCCGGCACGCGATAGCCCTCGGTGTAGAGCTTGAAGTGATGGATCAGCGCCTCCATCGAGCGCTTCATCGCCGCGCGCTTCGGCGGCACCACCTTGCCGTCGAGGTTCGACACCGGCCCGCTGCTTTCCTTGCCGAGCAGCAGGTCGACGCACTGGCGCATGATCCTGGCCGACTGGCGCATCTCTTCCATGCGCACGAGGTAACGGTCGTAGCAGTCGCCGTTCTTGCCGATCGGGATGTCGAAATCCATCTCGGAATAGCATTCATAGGGCTGCGCCTTGCGCAGGTCCCAGGCGGCGCCCGAGCCGCGCACCATCACGCCCGAAAAGCCCCAGGCCCAGGCGTCGGCCAGCGACACCGTGCCGATGTCGACATTGCGCTGCTTGAAGATGCGGTTGGGCGTGAGCAGCGCGTCGAGATCGTCGATCGACTTCAGGAACGGGTCGATCCACTTGCCGATGTCCTCGATCAGCTTCTGCGGCAGATCCTGATGCACGCCGCCGGGCCGGAAATAGGCCGCATGCATGCGCGAGCCGGAGGCGCGCTCGTAGAACACCATCAGCTTCTCGCGCTCGACGAAGCCCCACAGCGGCGGCGTCAGCGCGCCGACATCCATCGCCTGCGTCGTCACATTGAGGATGTGCGACATGATGCGGCCCATCTCGGAATAGAGCACGCGGATCAGTTGGCCGCGCTTCGGCACCTCGATGCCGAGCAGCCGCTCCGCGGCGAGCGCGAAGGCATGCTCCTGGTTCATCGGCGCGCAATAGTCGAGCCGGTCGAGATAAGGCACCGCCTGCAGGTAGGTCTTGGCCTCAATCAGCTTCTCGGTGCCGCGATGCAGAAGGCCGATATGCGGGTCGACGCGGTCGACCACCTCGCCGTCGAGTTCAAGAACCAACCTCAAAACACCGTGCGCTGCAGGATGTTGAGGTCCAAAGTTAATGTTAAAATTGCGGACGGAGGTTTCAGCCATTCTGGCGCCTCAATTCGTCTTGGCTTTTTCGTCCCCGGGCAGGACGTAGTCCGTCCCTTCCCATGGGCTCAAAAAGTCGAAGTTGCGGAATTCCTGCTTGAGCTCGACCGGCTCGTAGATGACCCGCTTGGCCTCGTCGTCGTAGCGCACCTCGACAAAGCCGGTCAGCGGAAAATCCTTGCGCAGCGGGTGCCCCTCGAAGCCGTAGTCGGTGAGGATGCGGCGCAGGTCCGGATGGTCGGAGAACAGCACGCCATAAAGGTCGTAGGTCTCGCGCTCGAACCAGTCGGCGCCGGGATAGACCGATGTCAGCGACGGCACCAGCGTCTCCTCGTCGGCCTGAACCTTGAGGCGGATGCGGACATTCTGCTTCGGCGACAGGAGATGATAGACGACGTCGAAGCGCCTGGCCCGCGACGGATAGTCGGCGCCGCAGACGTCGATGATCGAGATGAACTGGCAGCGCGGGTCGTCACGCAGGAAGGTCGCCACTTCGATCAGGTTGCCCGGCTCGACGGAAACGCTCAGCTCGCCATAGGCAAGCACGGCTTCGCCGATGCGGCCGGAGAGCTTCTCGCCGAGATAGGTGGAGAGTTCGTTCAACGCCTGGGTCATCGGCTCACCGTTCGATCGTGCCGGTGCGGCGGATCTTCTTCTGCAGAAGGAGAATGCCGTAGAGCAGCGCTTCCGCGCTCGGCGGGCAGCCGGGCACATAGATGTCGACCGGCACGATGCGGTCGCAGCCGCGCACCACCGAATAGGAATAGTGGTAGTAACCGCCGCCATTGGCGCAGGAGCCCATCGAGATGACGTAGCGCGGCTCCGGCATCTGGTCGTAGACCTTGCGCAGCGCCGGCGCCATCTTGTTGGTCAGCGTGCCGGCGACGATCATGATGTCGGACTGGCGCGGAGACGCGCGCGGCGCGACGCCGAACCGCTCCGAGTCGTAGCGCGGCATCGACGTGTGGATCATCTCGACCGCACAGCAGGCGAGGCCGAAGGTCATGAACATCAGCGAGCCGCTGCGCGCCCAGGTGATCAGCGCTTCGGTCGAGGTGACAAGGAAACCCTTGTCGGCCAGCTCATTGTTGATTTCGAGGAAGAAGGGATCGTCCTCCCCCACCGGCCTGCCGGTGTTGGGGTCGATGATACCCTTGGGCTTCGGCGCGACGAGGGTGCCTGAACTGTCGTTCAATCCCATTCCAGCGCTCCTTTTTTCCATTCATAGGCAAAGCCGATGGTCAGCACCGCCAGGAACACCATCATCGACCAGAAGCCGAGCATGCCGAGCTTGGAGAAGGAGACCGCCCATGGGAACAGGAAGGCGACCTCGAGATCGAAGATGATGAACAGGATCGACACCAGGTAGAAGCGGATGTCGAACTTCATGCGGGCGTCGTCGAACGAGTTGAAGCCGCATTCATAGGCGGAAAGCTTTTCCGGGTCGGGATTGCGGTAAGCCACCAGGAACGGCGCGATGATCAGCGCTAGGCCGACGACCATCGCCACGGCGATGAAGAGGACGATGGGCAGGTACGAACTCAGGAGTGCGGCCATGCGGCGACTTTCCTTTGGCGGGCCAGTTCACTTTGATTACAGCAACGGACTCTAATGCGGAAGCGTGACAGTTTAACCCGCTGAACCGCTTTAGGAGCCCTATGCTGCGACGCGGCGAGGGTTAGCGCAGCGGTTTCGGCGAAGCAAGTCAAACCTTGTTCAAAACGCGGCCCTGGACGCCATATCGGAAGAAACTGGTCCGATCCGCTCCTGTTTGATTTCCTTCGCTTTTTACTCCACTTTTCTCTCCTGACATATCTCCCGCCATTTGCCTGCTAGCATGGCTGGAATCATCGGCTGGACGTCAGGTAAACGGATCGAGGCAAAGGCACCTTGAAGAAGGAAAAAATCTCGCTTCGCGCGGCCAGGCGCATCGCGCTCGGCGCGCAGGGCTTCACGGACCCTCGCCCGGGCGGCGAGCCTAACCGCAGGCACCTCGCCCGCGTGCTCTCCCGCACCGGGCTGCTGCAGATCGATTCCGTCAGCGCGGTGGTGCGCGCCCACTACATGCCGCTCTATTCGCGCCTCGGCCCCTACCCGCTTTCGCTGCTCGACAATGCCGCCCTCACCCGCAGGCGCGCTGTCTTTGAATATTGGGCGCATGAGGCCTCCTTCCTACCGGTCGAGACCTACCCGCTGATGCGCTGGCGCATGCAGCGCGCCGAACGCGGCGAGGAAATGTATCTCGGCCTCGCCAAATGGGGCCGCGAGCGCAAGCAGATGATCGACGAGATTTACGGGCAAGTGGCCGAGCGCGGGCCGATCGCCGCATCCGATATCGAGGGCCATAAGGGCAATGGCGGCTGGTGGGGCTGGAGCGAAGCCAAGCACGCCTTCGAATGGCTGTTCTGGGCCGGACGCATCACCACCGCCTACCGGCGCGGCTTCGAACGCTATTACGACCTGCCGGAACGCGTGCTGCCGCAGGCCGTGCTCGACCTGCCGGTGCCGTCGATCGAGGACGCGCATCGCGAATTGCTGCGCATTTCCGCCCGCGCCCACGGCATCGCCACCTATGGCGACCTGCGCGACTATTTCCGCCTGGCGCCGGGCGACACGAAAGACCGCATCGCGGAACTGGTCGAGGCGGGCGAACTGCTGCCGGTAGGGGTCGAGGGCTGGGACAAGACCGTTTACCTCCACAAGGACGCGCGCATTCCGCGCCGGATCGAGGCCCGCGCCCTGCTCGCTCCCTTCGACCCCGTCGTCTTCGAGCGCACCCGGACCGAAAAACTGTTCGGCTTCCGCTACCGCATCGAGATCTACACGCCGGCCGAAAAGCGGCAGTACGGCTATTACGTGCTGCCCTTCCTGCTCGGCGACCGCATCGTCGCCCGCGTCGACTTGAGGGCCGATCGCCCGGCCAGCGTGCTGCGCGTCCACGCCGCTTACGCCGAACTGGGCGCGCCGCCGGAGACGGCCGCCCAACTCTTCGATGAATTGAAGCAGATGCAGGCGTGGCTCGGCCTGGAAGCCATCGAAGTGACGCCAGTTGGCGATCTCGGCCCGGCGCTGGCCGACATCCAGGTGTCGTAGCCGCGCGTTGACAGCCGCGTAGCTCTAAGCCTAAATCCGCCGCAGACGGTCTTCTCCCGGCAAAGGGAGGAGCCAAGAGGGAATGCGGTGCGGGGTTGAAAAATTCCAAATCCGCGGCTGTCCCCGCAACTGTGAGCGACGAGCCTCAGCCGAAAGCCACTGGGAAATTCCCGGGAAGGCGGCGTCAAGGCGATGACCCGCGAGCCAGGAGACCTGCCGTCTGAGACTTTAAGTATCCGATCGCCCGGCGGGTTTTCCGGGCAAGGAGCCTGGTTTTGGATCGCAACGGCAGTTTTCCGGCTAATATCGTGGACGTTCCGTCCGAGCCCGAAGCCTTGGCGGGCGTGACCGTCATCGTCTGCTCGTCCTGCCGCGACGAAACGGGTTCCGATGCCCATCCGCGCGCCGGTGCGCTGCTGGCCGAGCACACGCGCCGCGCCGCAGCGGACGAGAACATCCGTATTCGCACCGTCGAATGCCTCGGCAATTGCAAGCGCCGCCTGAGCGCGGCACTTCTGCGCGACGGCTGCTGGAGCTACGTCTTCGGCGACCTCGAAACGACCAGCGGCGCCGACCTGGTCGCCGGTGCAAAACTCTTCGCCACATCGACCGACGGCCTCATCCCCTGGCGCGGCCGGCCAGACTCCCTCAAGCGCGGCCTCGTCGCCCGCATCCCTCCCCTAGACATGCTGAAGGACTGACCATGAACGCTTCCGTTTCCCGCGTGCCCTGCACCGTCGTCACCGGCTTCCTCGGGGCCGGCAAGACGACGCTGATCCGCAACCTCATTGAAAACGCCAAGGGCAAGCGGCTGGCGATCATCGTCAACGAGTTCGGCGATGTCGGCATCGACGGTGAGATCCTGAAAGGCTGCGGTGTCGACACCTGCCCTGAGGAGAACATCGTCGAGCTCGCCAATGGCTGCATCTGCTGCACCGTCGCCGATGACTTCGTGCCGGCGCTCGACCAGATCCTGTCGCGCACGCCAAAGGTCGACCACATCCTGATCGAGACCTCGGGCCTCGCTCTGCCGAAGCCGCTTGTGCAGGCCTTCCAATGGCCGACCGTCAAGAGCCGCGTCACCGTCGACGGCGTCATCGCCGTGGTCGACGGTCCGGCGCTGGCCGATGGCCGCGTCGCGTCCGACATGGATGCCCTTCAGGCGCAGCGCGCCGCCGACGTGACCCTCGACCATGACGATCCGGTCGAGGAGGTGTTCGAGGATCAGATCGCCTGCGCCGACCTGATCATCCTGTCGAAGAGCGACCTGATGGACGCGGCGGGTTCGGAGCGCGCCAACGCCGTGATCGGCGAGCATGTGGCGCGTGCCGTGAAGGTCGTGCCGACGGCGCAGGGCAAGGTCGACCCGTCGGTGCTGCTCGGCCTCGGCCTCGCCGTCGAGGACGACATCGAGAACCGCAAGACGCATCACGACGACGAGCTCGACCACGAGCATGACGATTTTGACTCCTTCGTCATCGACATCCCGTCGATCTCGCATCCGGACGAGCTGGCAAAACGCGTCGCCGTTGCCGCCGAGCAGGAAAACGTGCTGCGCGTCAAAGGCTTCGTCGAGGTCGGCGGCAAGCCGATGCGGCTCCTCCTTCAGGCCGTTGGCCCGCGCGTCAACCACTATTACGACCGCGCCTGGACGACCGAGGACGACCGCCGCTCGCGGCTCGTCGTCATCGGCCTCAAGGGGCTGAACCGCCCGGCGATCGAGCGTATCCTCGCCGGCTGAGGCCAACACGAAAAGCCCAACACGAAGCAATGCATATCCTCACCACGACATCCGCTTCGCTCGACGATCTCGCCGAGCCTATCGACCTCAGGCAGACGCCTGCGGATGTCGTGGCGCTGTCCTTCACCGACAGCGATCTTGCCGGACTGGCAGCCGCCTGGAAGGCGGACGCTGACCGCTTGCCGTCGATGCGGCTCGCGGCACTTCGCGATCTGCGCCATCCGATGTCGGTCGACCTCTGGATCGACAGCGTCGCCCGCCATGCCAAGGTCGTCCTGGTCCGCATCCTCGGCGGTTACGACTGGTGGCGCTATGGCTGCGACCAGTTGGCAGCGGTCGCGCGCGAACGCGGCATCAAGCTGGCGCTGCTGCCGGGCGAAAGCCATGACGAGGACCCGCGCCTGATCGAAGGCTCGACCTTGCCGCGCGCCGAGCTCGACGCCCTGCTCGGCTATTTCCGCAAAGGCGGCCCGGCCAATATGGCGGCGCTGGTGAGGAGACTGGCGCGGCTGGCGGGATCTGAGGCCGAGGTGCTCGAGCCGGTGGGCGTGCCGAAGGCGGGATATTACCAACCGGGACGAGGAGTTGTCGCAAAGCCAGCTTCCTTCAGCGCTGGCGATATCGGCTCCCCCATCATTCCCATCCTCTTCTACCGTTCAATGCTGCTGGCGGCCGACGTGGCGCCAATCGACGCCCTGGTTGAGGCGCTGCGCTCGCAGGGCGTGGAGGCCGTGCCGATCTTCGTCTCCAGCCTGAAGGATCCGGCGTCGCTGGCCTTCGTCGAGAACGCTATCGCATCGCTGAACCCGTCAGCCATCGTCACCGCCACCGCCTTCGCCTCCGGCGCCGAGCCGGGCGCGCAAACGCTGTTCGACCGCGCCGGCGTGCCGGTCTTCCAGGTCATCGTCGCCACGACGCGGCGCGAGGTCTGGGAGAAGAACCAGCGCGGCCTGGCGCCGGCCGACCTTGCCATGCACGTCGTGTTGCCCGAGCTCGACGGCCGCATCCTCGCCGGCGCGATCTCCTTCAAGGGCGAGGTCGAGACCGATCCGGCGCTCGCCTTCCGCGCCTTCGCCAATCGCCCGGAGGCGGATCGCGTGGCGCAGGTCGCCAAGCGCATCGCGGGCTTCATCCGCCTGCAGCGGACCGAGCGAGCCAACCGCAGGCTGACGATCCTGATCCCGGACTATCCGAGCGCGCCAGGGCGGACTGGTTACGCCGTCGGTCTCGACGTTCCATCGAGCGTGCTCGCCATGCTGCATGACCTGAAGGAACAGGGCTATGCGGTTGAGGCGATTCCGCAATCGCCGCGCGCCTTGCTGGATGCGTTGGAGGTGGGTGGGCACAGCCTTTCTTTGGAGGACTACCTAGCCTTTTCTGCCGAACTGCCTGCAACAGCGCGCGATACGCTGGAGGCGGCATGGGGAGAGACAGAAGGGATACATTTGCGCGAGGTGGGCGCGACAGAACGCCAACTTTTGCCAGCAGCCCACGAAAAACGCTTCCCCTTCCGCGCCGCGACCTTCGGCAACGTCACCGTGGCACTCGCCCCCGACCGCGGCCGCTCCGCCGACCGCCGCGCCGACTACCACGACCCGACGCTGCCCCCGCGCCACGAGCTGATCGCCTTCGGCCTCTGGCTGCAAAAGTCGCTCGGCGTGCATGCCATCATCCATGTCGGGGCGCACGGCACGCTCGAATGGCTGCCGGGCAAGACGGTGGCCCTTTCGGACAACTGCTTCCCCGAGATCGTCACCGGCTCGCTGCCGGTCATCTATCCTTTCATCGTCTCCAACCCCGGCGAAGCCGCGCAAGCCAAACGCCGCATCTCGGCCGTCACGCTCGGCCATCTGCCGCCGCCATTGACCGGCGCCGGCCTTGATGAGAACCAACAGAAGCTGGAACGGCTGGTCGACGAATACGCCCAGGCCGACGGCCTGGACCGCCGCCGCCGCGACCGGCTGGCGAGACTCATTGTCGAGACCGCGCAGAAGTCCGGCCTGGCGGCCGAGGCCGGCGTTGCCGGCACCGATGCGCCGGACGAGGCGCTGCGCCGCATCGACGCCTGGCTTTGCGACCTCAAGGATTTCGCCGTCAAGGACGGACTGCATATCTATGGCCGCTCGCCGGATGGCGAGGTCGATCCGTCGCGCCGGCAAAGCGCCGAAGCGGAAAGGGCTGCACTGCTGGCGGCACTCGACGGTCGCCACGTCAAGGCAGGCCCGGCCGGCGCGCCAGCGCGCGGCCGTTCCGACGTGCTGCCCACCGGCCGCAACCTCTTCACCTCCGACCCGCGCACCATGCCGACGCCGACCGCCTGTGATCTCGGCCAGGCGGCGGCGGAAGAAGTCGTGCGCAGCTATATGCAAAGCCATGGCGACTGGCCGCGCTCGCTGGTCATCGACCTCTGGGGTTCAGCCTCCTTGCGCACCGGCGGAGAGGAGATTGCGCAAGGGTTGGCACTGATGGGCTGCCGGCCGCAATGGGATGCCGCAACGGGTCGCGTCACCGGCATCGAGGTGCTGCCGCCGGCTGCGCTTGGCCGCCCGCGCGTCGACGTCACCTGGCGGATCTCCGGCCTGTTCCGCGACATGTTCCCGACCCAGATCGCTTTGATTGATGCAGCCGCCAATGCGGTTGCCAGCCGCGACGAGGACGATTCAGAAAACCCGCTCGCCGCCGCGACCCGCATCCAGGGCAAGGTCGAGCCCCGCATTTTCGGCACCTCGCCCGGCACCTATGGGGCCGGCGTCGAGGATCTGCTGTCGCGCGGCGAATGGGGCGTGCGCGAGGAGATCGGCCGCGCCTATCTCGATGCCACCTCGCACGCCTACGGCGGCGCCGACGGCGAAGCGGTCTCCGCGCCCGGCGCCTTCGAGGGCCGCGTCGCCGAGGCCGACCTGCTCGTCCACACCGGCGATGACCCGGGCCGCGACATCCTCGAAGGCTCGGCCGATGTCGCCTTCATCGGCGGGTTTTCGGCGGCTCTTGCCGCGCTCGGCCGGAATGCCGACCTCATCGTGCTCGACACGACCGATCCGACGAAGCCCAAGCCGCGTTCTGTCGGCGAAGCGGTGGCCCGCGTCGTGCGTGCCCGCGCGGTCAACCCGCGCTTCATCGCCGGCCAGATGCGCCACGGCCCGCGCGGCGCCTCGGAATTCGCGGAAACGGTCGACCGCCTCGTCGGCTTCGCCGAGACCACGCATGCCATTTCGGGCGCGCTGATCGAAGCCGTGCATGACGCCTATGTTGGCGACGCAGACGTCCGCGCCTTCCTGCTGCGCGAGAACCCGGCCGCCGCCAAGGTCATCGCCGAGCGCTTTCTCTCCGCGCGGCGTCGCGGCCTCTGGCATCCGCTTCGCAATTCGATCGACGACGACCTCGCCGCCTTGATCGCCGAAGCCCAGGCAAGCGGAGTGGCGGCATGAATGCCTTCTCGCGGCGCGGTGCCTGCCCTGCCTTGAGCGCCCCGATGCAAACCGGCGACGGGCTGCTGGTGCGGCTCAATCCGATCGCAGGAGGACTTGCGCCGAAGTCCCTGATCGGACTCGGTGAATCGGCCTTGCGCCATGGCAACGGCATCATGGAAGTAACCGCGCGCGGCAGCCTGCAGATCCGCGGTTTGACGAGCGAAAGCGCCAAGTTGCTGGCGGCGGAAGTGGATGCGCTGGGGATTGCGGTGCGCACCGGAGTGCCCGTTGAGACCGGGCCACTGGCGGGGATCGATCCGCTGGAGATTGCAGACCCCCGTCCGTTGGCTGAGCGGATCAGGACGGCGATTGAAGAAGCCGGGCTGACGGCGCGGCTGGGGCCGAAGGTGTCGGTGGTCGTCGATGGTGGCGGGCAATTGGGCGTGGAGGCGGTGACGGCTGACGTGAGGCTGACAGCGATGCGGGCAGGCGAGGATGTTCGTTGGAGCGTATCGGTTGCCGGCGATGGCCGAACTGCAAAGCTTCTCGCAACGGTCGGTGCGGATGCCGCGCGAGACATTACCGTGGCAGCGCTCAGGATGGTCGCAGAGAAGGGCCGCGAGGCGCACACAACGAACTTGTCGGAGCGGCAATTAGCCTCTCTTGCAAGCTGGCATTCCTTCGCGCCCCCCTCTGTCCTGCCGGACATCTCCCCCACAAGGGGGGAGATTAGCAGCCTCGCCGCTGGCTCCCCTTCTGGAGCCAACCCGCATGTTTCGACGTCTGCGATTGGCGAAACCGCCGGCGACGGATCAATCTCCCCCCTAGTGGGGGAGATGTCCGGCAGGACAGAGGGGGGCGCCGTAGAGCACCCTCGCTCACCGATTAGCCTCGTCGCCCTAAGCAAAAGCAACGCCCTCGGTATCGGCTTGCCTTTCGGCAGCATGCCGGCGCAAAACCTTGTCGAACTCGTCGGGCAAGCCCTGCAACTCGGCACCACCGAAATCCGCCTCGCCCCCGGCCGAGCCCTGATCTTCCTCGGCCTCTCCCCCACAGCCTGCGCCTCGCTACAAGCTTCCGCCGCCACCCTCGGCTTCGTCACCTCCCCCGCCGACCCACGCACCCGCATCGCCGCCTGCCCCGGCACACCTGCCTGCGCTTCCGGCCGCATCGCGACGCGCGCCATCGCCGAGACGATCGCGAAGGAAAGCCCCGATATCTTCGACACCTCGCTAACACTTCATATCTCGGGCTGCGCCAAGGGCTGCGCACATCCACGTCCCGCCATGCTGACCCTGGTCGGCGACGAAAACGGAGCCGGACTTGTCGTGGACGGGACGGCAAAGGCCCTTCCTGCCGGATACAGGCCGGGCTATGACGCCGCGCAAGGCATCGGCGGCATCCTTGCCGCGGTGCGCGCGCAAAGACTTCAGGGCGAAACCGCGGCCGCTTGCCTCACAAGGCTTGGCGCGGCCGGCATCGCCGAACTCTATCGACGGAACCAGTGAATGGCCGCCTACGACTATATCCATGACGGGATGGCGATCTACGAGCGCTCTTTCGCCATCATCCGCGCCGAGGCGGACCTGTCGCGCTTCTCCGAGGCCGAGGCCGATGTCGCGATCCGCATGATCCATGCCTGCGGCCAGGTCGAAGCCGCCAGCAATTTCGTCTTCTCCAGCGATTTCGTCTCAGCGGCGCGCTCTGCCCTTGCCGCCGGCGCGCCGATCTTCTGCGATGCCGAAATGGTCGCGCATGGCGTCACCCGCGCGCGCCTGCCGACCGGCAATGAGGTGATCTGCACGCTGCGCGATCCGCGCACCGCCGGAATCGCCAAGGAAATCGGCAACACGCGTTCCGCCGCTGCGATCGACCTCTGGGGCGAACGCATGGCCGGCTCGGTCGTCGCCATCGGCAACGCGCCGACCGCGCTCTTCTATCTGCTCGAAAAACTGCGCGACGGCGCGCCGAAGCCGGCAGCGATTGTCGGCATGCCGGTCGGCTTCGTGGGTGCTGCCGAATCCAAGGATGCGCTGGCCGAGAATTCCTACGGCGTGCCCTACGCCATCGTGCGCGGCAGGCTGGGCGGCAGCGCCATGACGGCGGCCGCGCTCAATTCATTGGCGAGGCCCGGGCTGTGAACGCGATTGTAAAAGGCCGTCTTGTCGGAGTCGGCACCGGTCCCGGCGATCCGGAACTGTTGACGCTGAAGGCGGCGCGCGCGCTGGCCGAGGCCGACGTCATCGCCTATTTCGCCAAGCGCGGCAACAACAGCAACGCGCGCGCCATCGTCGAGGCCCGCTTCCGGCCGGACATGATCGAGCTGCCGCTGCTCTATCCGGTGACGACCGAGATCGACAAGGACCACGACGACTACCGCTCGCAGATCGCCGATTTCTACGAACGGTCGGCCGAGCAGGTTGCCGAGCACCTCAGCGACGGCAGGATGGTGGCGGTACTGTCGGAAGGCGATCCGCTGTTCTACGGCTCCTACATGCACCTGCATGTCCGACTGGCGCATCGGTTCCCGACCGAGGTCATTCCCGGCATCACCGCCATGTCCGGCTGCTGGTCTGCGACCGGCCTGCCGATCGTCCAGGGCGACGACGTGCTCACCGTGCTGCCCGGCACGATGAGCGAGTTCGAACTGACGCGGCGGCTGGCCGACACCGATGCCGCGGTCATCATGAAGGTCGGCCGCAACCTGCCGAAGATCCGCCGCGCGCTGGAAGCGGCCGGCAAGCTGGCCAAGGCGGTCTATGTCGAGCGCGGCACCATGCCGGGCAGCGTCTCGATGCGGCTCGCCGAAAAGCACGACGACAAGGCGCCCTATTTCGCCATCGTGCTGGTCGCCGGCTGGTCGGCCCGTCCCGGAGCCCCCGGAGCAAAGCCATGAGCGGCCGCCGCCTCACCGTCATCGGTCTCGGCCCCGGCAATGCCGATCAGGTCACGCCGCAGGCGAGCCGCGCCGTGGCCGAGGCTTCCTTCTTCTATGGTTACAAGCCCTATCTCGACCGGCTCGAGCTGAGGGACGATCAGACCCGCATCGCCTCCGACAACCGCGAGGAGCTTGCCCGCTCGAACGAGGCGCTGGCCAAGGCAGCCGAGGGCCATAACGTCGCCGTCGTGTCCGGGGGCGACCCCGGCGTTTTCGCCATGGCGGCGGCCGTCTGCGAGGCGATCGAAGCCGGTCCGGCCGAATGGCGCGCCATCGATATTTCGGTCATTCCAGGCGTGACGGCCATGCTCGCGGTCGCCGCCCGCATCGGCGCGCCGCTCGGTCATGACTTCTGCGCCATCTCGCTCTCCGACAATCTGAAGCCGTGGGAGCTGATCGAGCTGCGGTTGCTGGCGGCTGCCGGCGCCGGCTTCGTCATCGCGCTCTACAACCCAATCAGCAAGGCCCGCCCGTGGCAGCTCGCCCGCGCCTTCGAATGCCTCAAGGCGATCCTGCCCGGCACCACGCCGGTGATCTTCGGCCGCGCCGCCGGCCGGCCGGACGAGCGGATCGAGGTCTACCTTCTAGCGGATGCCGATGCGGAAAAAGCCGACATGGCGACCTGCATCATCATCGGCTCGCCCGAGACCCGGATCATCAAGCGCGGCGAGCGGCCCGCGCTGGTCTACACGCCGCGATCGGCAACGGGCTCGAAAAGATGATCGACTCTAGCCGCCAGCTGATCGACGGTTTCAGCCGAGGGAACGTCCGGCAGCGGCGGCCGGTGGACCATGATCACCTCGATGCCGAGCGACCGCGCCGCTGCTATCTTGCCATAGGTCGCCTCGCCGCCGCTGTCCTTCGAGACGACGGCATCGATGCGGTATTTTTCGAGCAGCACCCGTTCGTCAGCTTCGGGGAATGGTCCGCGCGCCAACAAGTAGAGCGCATCGGGCACCGCAAGCCTCGGCTCGACCGGATCGACACTGCGGATCAGATAACGGTGCTGCGGGGCGACTTCGAAGGCGCGTCCCTCCTGTCGGCCGATCGCGAGGAAAACGCGACGCGGTGGCGTGCCGAGAGCCCTCGCCGCTTGCGGGACATTGTCGACCACCGTCCAGCGATCACCCGCGACAGGCTCCCAGCCGGGACGCCGCAGCGCAAGGATCGGCACGCCGGATTGCCTTGCCGCTTCCGCGGCGTTGGCCGAGATGCGCGCCGCGTAAGGATGCGTGGCGTCGACCAGCAGGTGGATGCGTTCTTGGCGGAGATGGGTCGCCAATCCCTCCGCGCCGCCGAAGCCGCCGGTACGCACGGGCACACCTTGCGCGACCGGACTTTCGGTACGGCCGGCCAGCGACAGCGTGACGGAAAAATCCTCGCGACGCGCCAGCTTGCCCGCCAATTGCCGGGCCTCCGTTGTGCCGGCGAGGATCAAAATACGGTGGGTCATCATGCCTGCTAAGGGTCCGCGCGGCGCCACGCTCAGCCAAAAATGGCTGACCATCGTCGGCATCGGCGAGGACGGTGTAGCGGGTCTCGGCGATGAGGCCAAGCGCCGGATCGGCGAGGCCGAAGTCATCTTCGGCGGCAGGCGGCATCTCGCGCTGGTCGCGTCCTTGGTCAAAGGCGAAATCCAGCAATGGCCGACGCCGTTCGACGCCGAGATGCATGACGTGCTGGCGCTGAAAGACAAGAATGTCTGCGTGCTAGCCTCCGGCGACCCGTTCTTCCACGGTGTCGGCGTCACGCTGGCGCGCAAGGTCAAGGCGGATGAGATGATCGTCCTGCCGGCGCCGTCGTCGCTCTCGCTGGCCGCATCCCGGCTGGGCTGGGCCTTGCCGGAGATCGAAACCATTTCGCTGCACGGCCATTCGGTCGACCTGATCCGGCCGTTGCTGCATCCCGGCACGCGCATCCTGGCGCTGACATCCGACGGTGACGCCCCGGCCGCCATCGCCGGACTGCTCGACGAACTCGGCTTCGGCCCTTCGCGATTGACCATCCTCGAGGCGCTCGGCGGTCCCGACGAAACGCGCCGCGCCGCCCGCGCCGACAGCTTCGATCTCAAAGACATCAACCCGCTCAACGTGCTGGCGCTGGAAATTGAGCAGACGCCGGATGCGCGCGTCCTGCCTTTGACCGTCGGCCTTGCCGATCATCTGTTCGAGCATGACGGCCAGATCACCAAGCGCGAGATCCGCGCCATCACGCTCTCGGCGCTGGCGCCGAGACGCGGCGAATTGCTGTGGGACGTCGGCGCCGGTTCCGGCTCGATCGGCATCGAGTGGATGCTGGCCCACCCGTCGATGCGGGCGATTGCCATCGAAGCCGACAGCGAGCGCGCCGCCCGCATCCACCGCAACGCCGCGCATTGCGGCGTGCCTGGCCTTGCCGTGATCGAAGGCTCGGCGCCGAAGGCGCTAGCCAAGCTGGAGACGCCGGACGCGATCTTCATCGGCGGCGGCGGCAGCGATGCCGGCGTGCTGGACAAGGCGATCAAGGTCCTGCGTCCCGGCGGCCGGCTGGTTGCCAACGCGGTGACGCTGGAGATGGAGGCACTGCTGCTCGACCAGTGCAACCGGCGCGGCGGCGACCTCACCCGCATCGCGATTTCGCGCGCGGCCCCGGTCGGGTCCATGCAGGCCTGGCGTCCGGCGATGCCTGTCATTCAGTGGAGCTGGGTAAAGCCATGATGATCGCGGGCATCGGCAGCCGGAAAGGCGTGACACCGCGCGATGTGCGCGCCGCGATCGAAACCGCGCTCGAAGCGCATGGGCTGGCGATGACCGCGCTTTCGGCGCTGGCGACCGGCGAAATCAAGCGCGACGAGGAAGCGATCTTCCTCGCAGGTCGTGATCTTGCGCTGCCGGTGATCGTCGTCACCGACGACGCGCTGCAGGTCGCCGCCTCCGGCACGATCAGCCGATCCGAATTGTCGCAAGCGCATGCCGGCATACCGTCGGTTTCGGAAGCGTCGGCCCTGGCCGCGGCAGGCAAGGACGCAAAACTGCTCGGGCCGCGCACGGTGCTCGGCCCGGTGACCTGCGCCATAGCGCTTGGCGGAGGTGCCGAATGACCGTCCATTTCATCGGCGCCGGCCCGGGCGCGGCTGACCTCATCACCTTGCGCGGCAGCCGCCTGCTCGCATCTTGCCCAGTCTGTCTCTATGCCGGCTCGATCGTCGCGCCGGAACTGCTCGAACATTGCGCGCCGGGAACCAAGCTCATCGACACCGCGCCGATGTCGCTCGACGAGATCGAGGCCGAATATGTCGCCGCCCACAAGGCCGGCCAGGACGTCGCGCGGCTGCATTCCGGCGACCTTTCGGTCTGGAGCGCGGTGGCAGAGCAGATCAGGCGCCTGGGGAAACACGACATCCCCTACACGCTGACGCCGGGCGTGCCGTCCTTTGCGGCGGCAGCGGCAGCGCTTCGCCGCGAGCTCACCATCCCCGAGCTCGCTCAAAGCCTGGTGCTGACCCGCGTCTCCGGTCGCGCCTCGAAGATGCCGCCGGGCGAAACGCTGGCCGGCTTCGGCCGCACCGGCGCCACGCTTGCCGTTCACCTTGCCATCCATGCCATCGACCGCGTCGTTGCCGAACTGACGCCCCTCTACGGCGCCGAATGCCCTGTAGCGGTCGTCTTCCGCGCCTCTTGGCCGGACGAGCGCATCCTGACCGGCACGCTGGGCACCATCGAAGCGCAGCTTGCGGAAAACCCGATGGAGCGCACGGCGATCATCTTCGTCGGCAGCGCCTTGGCCGCGCAGGATTTCGGCGAAAGCTCACTCTACGACGCCCACTACCAGCGGCGTTTTCGCGGACGGGACGGATTGTGAACGGCATCGCCAACAGAAACGGACAGGCCACGGTGGATCAGGCGCTGGCGCGGCTGAACTTCAAGCCGCGCACGCTCGAGCCCGGTCATGTCTGGCTGGCCGGCGCCGGCCCGGGCGATCCCGGCTGCCTGACGCTGGAGGTGCTGGCGGCGCTCGGGCAGTGCGATGCGCTGGTCTATGACGCGCTGGTTTCGCCGGATGTCGTCGCGGTCGCCGACGGCGCCGAGCTTTTCTACGCCGGAAAGCGCGGCGGACAGCCGTCGATGAAGCAGGACGACATCAACGCTCTGCTTGTGCGGCTGGCGCGCGAGGGCCGCCGTGTCGTGCGGCTCAAAGGCGGCGACCCGTATATCTTCGGCCGGGGCGGCGAAGAAGCCTTGGCGCTTGCGCACGAAAACGTTCCGTTCCGCGTTCTCTCCGGCCTCACCTCCGGTCTGAGTGCCTTGGCCGCCACCGGCATCCCCGCCACCATGCGCGGCATCAACAAGGCGGTCATCCTCGCCACCGGCCATGCCGCGGGCACTGATGATGATCTCGACTGGGCTGCGGTCGCCCGCACCGGCCAGCCGGTTGTCGTCTATATGGGCATGGCCAACCTGCCGGTGATAGCGGCAAAGCTGCTCAGCGGCGGCCTGGCGCCGTCGACGCCGGCGGCCGTGATCGTCGCCGCGACCACGCCGCAGGAGCGCATCGTCGTCGCCACGCTCGCGACAATCGCCGACGAGGCCGCGGCCGCCGGGCTCGCCTCGCCGGCGCTGATCGTCGTCGGCGGCATCGTCGCCATGCGGGCGGCACTGGCGGGCGGCACGTGACGGCGCGGGCGATCATCATCGGCGCACCGCGCTCCGGCTCGGGCAAGACCAGCGTCACCATCGGCCTGCTGCGCGCGCTTGCCCGGCGCGGGTTGAAGGTGCGCGGAGCGAAATCCGGACCGGACTATATCGACCCCGGCTTCCACGCGGCCGCCACGGGCCTGTCCGGCGTCAACCTCGACAGTTGGGCGATGTCGCCTTCCCTGCTCAACGCACTGGCCGCGCAGGCGGCGGACGACGCCGAATACGTCATCCTGGAAAGCGCGATGGGCCTGTTCGACGGCATTCCCGCGCCGGAGGGACGATCGGGCTCCGCAGCCGATCTTGCCCGGCTCTACGGCCTGCCGGTGCTCTTGGTGCTCGACGTTTCGGGACAGTCGACCACGGCCGCGGCCGTCGCCAAGGGTTTTGCCACCTACGATCCGGACGTGCGCATGGCCGGCGTCGTGCTCAACCGCCTCGGCAGCGAGCGCCACCGGCGATTGTCGGGCGACGCCATCGAGGCGATCGGCCTGCCGGTGGTCGGCGCCATCATGCGCGATCCCACGCTCAACCTGCCGGAGCGGCATCTTGGCCTTGTCCAGGCTGGCGAATATGAAAACCTGATGGCGCATCTCGACCGGCTGGCCGACATGGTCGAGAAGTCGCTCGACATCGACGCAATCCTGAAGCTGACGACACCGCTGGAACCTGTGACTGGCGACTTTGGCGACGCGTTGCAGCCGCCCGGACAGCGCATCGCGCTGGCCGAAGACGCTGCCTTCACCTTCCTCTACCCGCATGTCATCACGCACTGGCGCAAGGCCGGCGCCGAGATCGTCCCGTTCTCGCCGCTTGCCGATGAGGCGCCGGCCGAAGACTGCGATGTCTGCTGGCTGCCTGGCGGCTATCCCGAATTGCACGCCGCCAGGCTCGCGGCAGCGATGAAATTCCGCGAGGGAATGGCTCGCTTCGCCGCGACGAAGCCCGTGCATGGCGAGTGCGGCGGCTTCATGGTGCTGGGAGAGGCACTGGAAGACGCGGATGGCGAGAGCCACCAAATGCTTGGCCTGCTCGGCCATTCCACCAGCTTCGCCAGGCGCAAGATGAATCTCGGTTACCGCGAGGCGCGGCTGCGCTCCGCCTGCCCGCTCGGCGTCGAAGGCACGCTGATCCGCGGCCACGAGTTCCACTATGCCCAGATGACCGCCACCGGCAATGACGAGCCGCTGGCCGACCTCGCCGACGGCCAGGGCAATCCGTTGGGCGCCTCGGGCTACCGGCGCGGCCATGTCAGCGGCACCTTCTTCCACGCCATTGCGAGGGGCGGATGAGCGGCCTTTCCGAGCCTCGCCAGTTGCTCGACGATATCGGCCTGAGCCTTGTCTTCTTCACGAGGCTGAGGCTGCCATCGAGCGATTTCGGCGGCCGCGGCCTTGCCGACGCCATCTGGGCCGCGCCCTTCGCCGGTCTCGCCGTCGCCGTCATCGGAGCGCTCGTCTATACCATCGTCGCCAGCGTCGGCCTTGCCGCCGGTCCGGCCTCGGCGCTCGCGCTGGCCGCGACGATGCTCGCCACCGGCTGCCTGCACGAGGACGGCCTCTCCGACATCGCCGATGGCTTCGGCGGCGGCCGGACCCGCGAAAGGAAACTGGAGATCATGCGCGACAGCCGCATCGGCGCCTATGGCGCGGCAGCGATCGGCGTCTCGCTGCTCATCCGCTGGAGCGCGTTGTCGGAACTGGCCGGCCCAGGTCATGTCTTCCTGGCGCTTTTGGCGGCACATGCCGCCTCGCGCGGCCTGTTCGGCGCCTTCATGCATCTGCTGCCGCCGGCTCGCGCCGACGGCCTGTCGGCGAATGCCGGCACCGTAGCCTTCGAGACAGCCGCCTTCGGGGCAGCGCTCGGCGCCGTGGCGCTGCTGGCGCTCGGCCTTGGCGGCGCCATTGCCGCGCTCATCCTGCTCGGCTTCTTATTCGCCGCGTTCCGCTCGCTATGCCTCAGCCAGATCGGCGGTCAGACCGGCGACACGATCGGCGCGCTGCAGCAGCTCGGCGAGATCGCAGTGCTGCTTGCCGCTTCCGTTTGCCTTTCCTGATTCTCTTTCGGAGACCTTGCCCCCATGTCCCCCCAGTCAACGTCCTTCAAATCGCTCGAAGACCTTCGCGCCGCCTGCCTCGATCTCCCCGCGGGCAGCGATACTGCCGCCGCTGCGGTCGCCAGGCGCCAGGACACTTTGACCAAGCCCCCGGGCAGCCTCGGCCGTCTTGAAACGATCGCTGCCTGGCTGGGCCGCTGGCAGGGCCGCGACATGCCGAAGCTCGACGCGGTGAAAGTCTTCGTCTTCGCCGGCAATCACGGTGTCACCGCGCAGGGCGTGTCGGCCTATCCGTCGGAGGTCACCGTCCAGATGGTGGCGAATTTCGCCGGCGGGGGTGCCGCCATCAACCAGCTTGCCCGCGTTGCCGGTGCAAAGCTCGATGTCATCCCGCTCGACCTCGACCACCCGACCGGCGATTTCACGATAACGCCGGCCATGGACGAGCAGACCTTCCTCGCCGCGGTCTCGGCCGGCTATGATGCCGTGACCGAAGACCTCGACCTCGTGTGCTTCGGCGAGATGGGTATCGGCAACACCACGCCGGCCGCGGCCATCTCGACGGCCCTCTTCGGCGGCGGCGCGGAAAAATGGACCGGCCGTGGCACCGGCGTCGACGACGCCGGTCTGCGGCGCAAGGTCGTGGCCATCGAGGCGGGCATAAAGCGCCATGCCGATTCGCTATCGGACCCGCTGAAGATCGCCGCGGCGCTTGGCGGACGCGAGCTCGCCGCGATCTTCGGCGCCGCGCTTGCCGCGCGCAAGAACAACGTGCCGGTGCTGCTCGACGGCTTCGTCTGCACCGCCGCCGCAGCGCCGCTGGCAAGATTGCACCCGACCGGGCTGGCCCACACCATCGCCGCCCACGTCTCGGCCGAAGCCGGCCACCGCCGCCTGCTCGAAGCGCTCGGCCTGCCGCCGCTGCTCGATCTCGGCATGCGCCTCGGCGAAGGCTCCGGCGCCTGCCTTGCCATCAACATCGTGCGCTCGGCGCTCGAATGCCACGCAAGGATGGCGAGCTTCGCCGAGGCCGGTGTTTCGGAAAAATAAATCCGTTGGATGGCCAGGTCCGGTGATCGGGCAACCGAACCGGGTCCGGGCCCAGGTGGCAGCCTGAAGAATCTCCGGGATGGCCGCAACCGGCTTCACGCGGGTTTTTGGCTCCTGCTCGAAGAAACGCGCTGCCCGGTGTCGGACGCGTCCCGCCCGGCATTCCGTCGATGCTTCGTGGCAGCGCGCAAGATATCGATCGGGATCGGCGACTGAAGGCCGGTGTGCTACTGTGAGGGAATACGCATCCGATCATTGCCTCTGCTTGGAGGTGCGAAGTGTCCGGCCAACCAATTACCGTGCTGATGGTCAATGAGTATCCCGACTACATCGACGCCGACGTGTGGGCTGCTGAGCTAAAGAATCGTGTGCCGCAGCTCGAGTTCAGGCTTTGGCCGGATGTCGGGAATAAAGGTGACATCGATATCGTGCTGATCGACAAGGGTGCCGATTCCGGTTTTTTCGACGCGATGACAGGGCTGCGCGCCGTGCTCTATCTGGGGGCGGGTGTCGACGGCATTGATCTCCAAAGCTTTCCCAAGAGTGTTGCGCTCATCAGGCTCGCAACGCGTGAACAGGCCTCGGAAGTGGCGCAGTACATCGTCCTTCGCGTTCTTTGCCAGCAACGCCATGTTGCAGAGTACGTGAGGCAGCAAGCCAGCAAGGTTTGGCATCCGATCGCGCCGCGGAAGATCTCCGAGACAAGAATTGTTGTGTTGGGTGCGGGCCGGATCGGTGGCTGGGCCGCAAAGCTGTTTGCGGAACTGGGCTACGACACTGCCGTCTGGTCTCGTCAGCAGAAGACACTCCTTGGCATACAGAGCTACTTCGGCCGTGCCCAGCTTGCGGAGGCACTCATAGGGCGGGACTACATTATCTGTTCACTTCCCCTGACAGGTGACACTCGTGGGCTACTGAACTCCAGTGCCTTTGGAAATATGAAGCGAGGTGCCTATCTCGTGAATGTCGCCAGGGGGGCGCATGTCAACGAAGCCGATCTGATCCGCGCTCTCGACGAAAATCAGCTTTCCGGTGCTTGCCTTGACGTGTTTCAGCATGAACCGCTGGAAGCCTCGTCGCCACTGTGGAATCATCCCAAGGTGACCATCACACCTCATGTCGCGAGCTTCTGGGTGGATTCTGGGATCGACCAGGCCGCCGATCTCTGCGGTCAAGTCGCAAGAGGCGAGCCTCTGTCCAACAGGATCGACCTCGAACTGGGTTACTGACGGGGTAAGGGCCGCGGGCGTGAGCACTCCGCCACCATCCCAAACAGGGCGCCGAAGTGGGCTCGATGAGGTAGACGCCCTATAAACTGGTATCTGGATTATGACATTGCCGAGCTCTCGGACGAGGAGCGGCGATCCGCGAAAACGAATAATATCAGAGAGTTAATTGGTGGGTGTGCACAGGATCGAACTGTGGACCCGCTGATTAAGAGTCAGCTGCTCTACCAACTGAGCTACACACCCACACCGCCGGGAAAACCAGCGTCGGCGGCGCATATAGCCGCCGCTTTCGGTCATGTCTAGCCCTGCCGGATCATTTCCCGACAAATCGCCTAAGTGCCGCACCGGTCACACAGAAAGCTTGCCTTCGGCCAACTTCACGGCATGGCCGCCGATGCGGGCGGCGGCGAGCTTTCCGCCTTCGACATTGAGCTCCAGCCTGATGCGCGACGGCCTGCCCATCTCCAGCCCCTGCTCGATCCACAGCTGCGAGATTCCGTCCGTCGGGCCGTCGAAATGCATGATCGCGCCGGCAAAGGCGGCCGCCGCCGAGCCTGTCGCCGGATCCTCGTAGGACGGCGTGCCGGGCACGATCATGCGCACATGGAAGGCGCTGTCGTGGTGCACCGTCTCGCGGCAATAGACATAAGGGCTGGCGAAGGCCCATTCGCTCTTGCGGGGTGCCAATTCCGACCACGCCTGATTGTCCAGCCTGATCTTGGCCGCCGCTTCAAGGTCCGCAACCGGAATGGTGACGTAAGGCACGCCGGCCGACCAGAAGGCGACGCGGTGATTCTCAAAGCCGAGCTCGTGCGGGCCAAGGCCGAGCGCCGCGCCGATCATTTCCGGGTCGGCAACGAGTTCCAGCCGCTCCGGCAGTTTCGCCAGGTCGAATTCGGCAAAGATGGCGCCGTCATGCTTGCTCACCGCGCAGCGCACCGGGCCGATATTCTCCTCCAGCACGAAGATGCCCGCCGTCTCGCCCGCCAGCTCCGCAAGCGCGATCGCCGAACCAACCGTCGGATGGCCGGCGAACGGCATCTCGTAATCCGGCGTGAAGATACGGATACGATTGCGGTGCTTGGGATTTTCCGGCGGCAGCACGAAAACCGTCTCCGACAGGTTGAATTCGCGCGCGATCGCCTGCATGGCGGCCATGTCCAGCCCCTCGCTGTCGAGCACCACGGCCACCGGATTCCCGGCCAGCCGCTCGGTCGTAAACACATCGTAAAGCAAGTAGTTGCGCGCCATCGAGAAAACCTTCCGCCTCGTCTCGAATTTCTGCCTCAATCCCAACATGAGGGAAATTTAATTTGAAATTCGAACCTTAAGGCCTGATCTGTGCATGATAGGGACGTCGATTTTTCGCTATAGGGGTCTGGGGTGGACCAGGTTGTCAATCCGCCAAACGCAGAATCCGATGCTTCCATCGAGGCGGCTCTCGGGCTCGATCGCAAAGGCGTGCGCCGCAAGCGCCGCCGCGGCTGGCTCTACGCGCTGCTGGCGCTGGCGGTCGTGGCGGCCGCGATCGGCGCCTACCGGTGGAACGCCGCCTCGCCGCCCCGGATCGAATACACGACCGCTCCGGCGGCAGTCGCCGATCTGACCGTCCAGGTGTCGGCGACCGGCACGCTGCAGCCGCTGACGCAGGTCGACATCTCCAGCGAGCTTTCCGGCATCGTCCGCTCTGTCGCGGTCAGCGAAAACCAGCAGGTCAGGAAGGGCGACGTGCTGGCGACGCTCGACACCGCCAAGCTCGAGGTCCAGATCGAGCGCGCCACCGCCTCGGCCAAGGCGGCAGCAGCGGCCGTCGAGAATGCCAAGGTCACATTGCAGGAAAACGAGAACGCGGTGGTGCGCGCGAGCGCGCTCACCAAACGCGGCATGGCGACGGACCAGTCGCTCGAGGCGGCGACCGCGACGCGCGATCGCTCCAAGGCGGCGCTCGACAGCGCCGAGGCCAATCTCGCCATCGCCGAGGCCGATCTGAAAGCGCAGCAGACCGATCTTGCCAAGAGCACGATCTACGCCCCGATCGAGGGTATCGTGCTGACGCGCTCGGTCGATCCGGGACAGACGGTCGCTTCTTCGCTGCAGGCGCCGGTGCTCTTCGTCATCGCCGCCGACTTGCGGAACATGGAGCTGCAGGCGGCGGTGGACGAGGCCGATATCGGCCAGGTCAAGCCCGGCCAGCATGCCCGCTTCACCGTCGACGCGTTCCCGGACCGTCCCTTCGACGCCGAGATCCGCGACATCTCCTACGCCTCGGTCACCACCGACGGCGTCGTCACCTACAATGCGCGGCTCGATGTCGACAACAGCGAGCTGCTGCTCAGGCCTGGCATGACCGCCACGGTCGCGGTGGTGACCAGGCAGGCCAAGGGTGTGCTGACCGTGCCGGCCACCGCCTTCCGCTATCGTCCGGCGCAACAAGCGGCCCGCGGCTGGAGCCTGACCGACCTTTTCACCGGCCGCATGGGCCGTCCGAACCGGCAGCGCGAGGCGACCAGGGCGCCGACCGACGGCTCGCGCACCCTCTATGTGCTGGAAAACGGGCGGCCGCATGCCGTCAACGTCAGGATCGGCTCGACCGACGGCGAGTTGACCGAGATCACGTCCGGCCTCGAGGAAGGCGCCGAGGTCATCACCGGCTCGCAGCAGCGGAGCTGACCCGTGTCCGCTCCCCTGCTCATCACCTTCGACAAAATCTGGAAGGGCTACGGCGAGGGCGAGGCGCGCGTGCTTGCGCTGGCCGGCGTCGATCTCGCCATCCGCAAAGGCGAGTTCGTCGCCATCATGGGGCCGTCCGGCTCGGGCAAGTCGACGGCCATGAACATCATCGGCTGCCTCGACACGCCGACCGCCGGAACCTACCGCTTCATGGGCGTCGATGCCGGCCGGCTCGGCCGCAACCGCCGCGCCCTCCTGCGCAACCTCTATGTCGGCTTCGTCTTCCAGGGCTACAACCTGCTGCCTCGCACCACGGCGGCGGAGAATGTCGAGCTGCCGCTGATCTATCGCGGCGTTTCCGCCCGCGAGCGTCGACACCTGGCCATGCAGGCGCTCGCCCAGGTCGGGCTCGTCGGGCGCGAACACCACACGCCGGCCGAGTTGTCGGGCGGCCAGCAGCAGCGCGTGGCGATCGCCCGCGCCATCGTCACCAAGCCGACGCTGCTTGTCGCCGACGAGCCGACCGGAAATCTCGACACAGCGCGCACGCACGAAATCATGGAATTGCTGACCAGGCTGAACGCCGAGCTCGGCCTCACCATCGTCATGGTCACGCACGAGGCCGATGTCGCCGAATATGCCGAGCGCACCGTGCGCTTCCTCGACGGCCACGTCGCTTCGGATACAGCGAAAGCCGAGGCCGCGTGATCTGGGAGACCGTCCGCCTTTCGCTGATTTCCATACGCCGCAACGTGCTGCGCTCGTTCCTGACATTGCTCGGCATCGTCATCGGTGTCGCCGCGGTCATCGCCATGCTGACCATCGGCTCGGGCACCACCGAGAAGGTCAAGACCGACATCTCGAAACTCGGCAGCAACCTGCTCGTCGTCCGCTCCGGCCGTCCGGCAGGCCCTGGCGGGCCGGGCGGGCTCGACCAGGTCACTCGACCGCTGGCCGCCAAGGATGTCGAAGCGCTTGTCGCCCATCTCAGCGGCGCCCGCGCCATCGCGCCGGCCTCGCAGAAGCAGGTCCGCGTCATCTTCGGCACGGAGAGCCTGACGTCGGGCATCACCGGCACCGACAGCGCCTATCTCGACGCGCGCGACTGGAAGCTGGTTTCCGGCCGCCCCTTCAGCGATTCCGAGACCCGTGCCGGCGCCGGCGTTTGCATGATCGGAGAGACGGTGCGCCAGCAATTCTTCGGTGCGGGCGATCCCGAAGGCGAGATCATCCGCGTCAACCGCACCTCCTGCAGGATCATCGGCCTCCTTGAGCCGAAGGGCTATACCGGCTTCGGCCAGGATCAGGACAATGTCGTGCTGATGCCTTTGGCCGCCTACCAGCGGCGCATCGCTGGCAACCGCGACATCGACTCGATCTACATAGCCGCCGACGACAGGATGCCGACCTCCGAACTGCAGCCTCGCGTCGAGGACATCCTGCGCGACACGCGCCGCATCACGCCGGACCGCGATCCCGATTTCTCGATCCGCGACATGACCCAGATCGCCGACGCCATGGCCAGCGCCACCACCACCATGACCGGAATGCTGGGCGCCGTCGCCGGCGTCAGCCTGCTTGTCGGCGGCATCGGCATCATGAACATCATGCTGGTGTCGGTCACCGAGCGCACGCGCGAGATCGGCATCAGGCTGGCGATCGGCGCGCACGAAAAACACATCCTGATCCAGTTCCTGGTCGAGGCGACGGTGCTGTCGCTGCTCGGCGGCATCATCGGCATCCTGATCGGCCTGGCGATCGCCGGCCTCGCCTCGGCGACGCTCACGATACCTTTCGCGCCAAGCCCGGCAGTCATCCTGCTCGCCGTCGGTTTCTCGGCGCTGATCGGCATGGTGTTCGGATTCTTCCCGGCGTTGCGCGGCGCAAGGCTCGACCCGATCGACGCGCTGAGGCATGAATAGGCGCGGCCGCGAAGGGATTCGCCCGCCCTCTGTTGCCGCACACCGGCAATGCGGTTGTAGTGGCCTTTGCTATGTGGGGGAGATCCAAATGAGCAAGAAGGCGCGGCTCATCCTGGTGCTGGCGATCTTCGAGGTCGCCTTGGCCGGCCTGTGGTGGTATCTGGCCCGCTACGGCATCCAAAATCCCGATCGCGTCGCTGCGAATTTCCAGGAGGTTGTCGGCCAGACGATGGGAATGGCGATGGGCGCGCTGCTCGGCCTCGGCGTCATGTTGTTTTTCGTCGCCGCCCGCAACGACCGCAAGGCTTTGCAGGACAAGGGGCGACGCTGACCATCGTCAAGATCGCGATCTGTCAAAACGGAAGTCGCGCATTCTCTTTGACCTCTTTCATGACAAAGAATGTCCGGGTCTGCCGGACGCCCGGCAGCGCGATCAGCTTCTGCCCGTGGAGCTTGTTGAAATCCGCCATGTCCCGCACTCTTATCTTAAGCAGATAGTCGAAGTCGCCCGCCACCAGATTGCAATCCAGCACCTCCTTGAGCTTGAGCACGGCCTCCTCGAAAGCGGCGAAGCTTTCCGGCGTCGAGCGGTCGAGCACGACGCCGACCATCACCAGCGCGCCAAGCGCTACGGCGGCGGGAGCGATCTCAGCCCTGACCCCGGTGATGTAGCCCTCTTCGAACAGGCGTTGCGTGCGCCGGTGGCATGTGGCGGCGCTGACATTCACGCGCGCCGCCAGTTCCGCATTGGTCAGCCGTCCCTCGGACTGAAGGGCCCGCAGGATCTTGATGTCAATGCGGTCGAAAGTTGGGTCGGAAGATTCTTCCATTTTCACGCGCCTGAGTGGACGATCAAAACCAAGTTTAGCGCATTTTTGATGGAAGTGGAAAAATCCTGGCGAGCCTTCGAGAGCACCTTTTGCCCTCGTTCGGCTATCCTTTGTCTATCGAAAACCACCGTGGCGGAGGACAGATCGATGTCACTTCTCGACAAGTTTGAACGCTACCCGCTGACCTTCGGCCCGACGCCGATCGAGCATCTGCCGCGCCTGAGCGCGGCGCTGGGCGGGAAGGTGCAAGTCTACGCCAAGCGTGACGATTGCAATTCCGGTCTCGCCATGGGCGGGAACAAGCTGAGAAAGCTCGAATACATCGTGCCGGACGCTCTTCGCACCGGCGCCGACACGCTGGTATCGATCGGCGGCGTCCAGTCGAACCACACCCGCATGGTGGCGGCGACGGCAGCCAAGATCGGCATGAAATGCGTGGTGATCCAGGAGAAATGGGTGCCGCACTATGATGCGGTCTACGACCGGGTCGGAAACATCCTGCTGACGCGCCTGATGGGCGCGGACAGCCGGCTCGTCGACGACGGCTTCGATATCGGCATCCGCAAGAGCTGGCAGGACGCGATCCAGTCGGTGAAGGACGCGGGCGGCAGGCCCTATCCGATTCCCGCTGGTGCCTCGGTGCACAAGTTCGGCGGGTTGGGCTATGTCGGCTTTGCCGAGGAGGTGGCGAGGCAGGAGGCCGAGCTCGGCTTCACCTTCGACTACATCATCGTCTGCGTTGTGACCGGGTCGACGCAGGCCGGCATGATTGTCGGCTTCGCCGCCCAGGACCGGGCCGACCGGGTGATCGGCATCGACGCCTCCGGGACATTCGACCAGACCCGTGCGCAGGTCCGCCGCATCGTCGACGACACCGCCACGCTCGTCGGGCTGGGCCGCACTATTCGCGACGACGAAATCGTGATCAACCCCGACTACGCCTATCCGGCCTATGGCGTTCCCTCCGAGGCCACGAATGACGCGATCCGGCTGGCGGCCCGCACGGAGGCCATGATCACCGATCCGGTCTACGAGGGGAAATCGATGCAGGGCCTGATCGATCTGACCAGGAAAGGCTTCTTTCCCGAAGGTTCGAGAATTCTCTACGCGCATCTCGGTGGCGCACCGGCCATCAACGGCTACAGCTACTATTACAAGGACGAACGCCCGGCGACCAAGCTCGCGGGCGAGCCCGCCGCCCTGGAACGCGCGCCTGAGGACACGTTGCTTCCAATCTTTCCATGATCCGGCTTCGTCCAGGCGGCTGCCAAAGTGACGTGTTGCCGGATCGTGAAAGACGTTGCGCCTGCAAGGCGACATCCAGGATCAGAGATCCGCGTCGCTGCCAGCAAAGTGCCACTCAATCAACGGCTTCATGTGGCCCATCAGGCCGTCCGGCAGGTCATCGGCATCGCGGATGATGACCGGCCCCTCGATTTCCGGCTCGGTCTCGGCGGCAACGAAGGCGCTGATGCGCCGCGCCAGATCATCGGCATGTTCGGCCACCCGGTAGCGGCGGAAGATCACCGTGCCGCTCGCCGTCGACAGCGCGTGATAGCGCCGTCCCGGCCGGGCCGCTGACAGATCGATCCCGGTCTCCTCGCCCACCTCGCGGATCATGTTGAAATCGACATCGACGAGGCCGTCGCGGAAATCGACGGGCTCGAAGGAGCCTGCTGCGAAGTAGACGTAGCCGGCGTTCACCGTGTGCGCGCCCATGCGGATCGCCACCAGCGCATTGTCGCCGGCGACCAGCACGGCATGCGCATAGGCATGTTCGGCGCCGCTGAGCTCCCGGTTCTTGCGCCAGAGCATGAAGGTCGAATACCTCACCGCATGGCAGCGGCCGATGAGCCGCCTGCCGCGATAGCCCAGCGCCGAAAGCAGCACCACCGTGCCGTCGTACAGCGCCGGCTTCGCCGCCGTTTCGCGCCGCCAGTTCTCGGCGATCGCTGGCTGGTTGTCCCGTTCGAACGGATGAGCAGCTGGGTCGAGCCGCACGTCGACTTCATCGACCGGCAAGATGACGTTGCGCGGCAGGTCGAAGCTCATCGTGCTCAAGCCATGTCCAGGGTGATCACCACCGGGCAATGGTCCGAGGCCTTCGGCCTGTCCCAGCCGGCGCGCGGGAAACGCTCGACCTCCTGCCCGGACGGAAAGATGGTACGCCACGGCTGGCCGTTACGGATGATCTCCGGCACCGCGGTGGCGTTCTTCGCCGCCAGCGCCTTCGAGAGCAGGATGTAGTCGAGCTGGCACAGGTGCCGCTCCTCCGGTCCGCGCGTGTGATAAAAACTCCAGCGGTCCATCTCCGGCCGCCGCTCCACGACATTTTCGCAAAAGCCGCCGGCGGTCAGAACGTTGATCGCGGATTGGGCTTCGTCGACCACCTCGAAACGGTAGCCGTCGAAGCTGTCGCCTTCGATCTTCACTCGCTGCCGGTAGTCGTTCATGTCGCCGCAGATCGCCCAGCGTTTGTCGGCGGCATGGTCCTTGCCGAAACGGTCCTCGATGATGCGGCGCACGGCCTGCGCCTCGGCGATGCGCAGCGGCATCGTCGCCTCGCGGCCGTCGAGCCCGTTGCGCGGCGAGCCCATCGACTTGAAATGCACCAGATAGAGCGTCAGCGGCACGCCGCCGACCGTCACGTCGATCTCCAGGCAATCGCGCCGGAAGATGCGGTCGCTGGCCAGATGCCCGAATGCCGCAAGCTCCGGGGTGAACAGGCCGAACTGCTCGAACGTGACATAGGCGTGGCTGGTCATGCGCACGAATTCGATCGGCTGGCCCTGCGCCGTCTCGCTGCGCATCATCACGGCGACGTCGATGCCGCGTGAATCGTTGCCGGCGGTGGTGTATTTCTGGCGGTAGCCCTGCCCGATCATCTTGAAGAGATAGCCATATTCGAAGGCCTTCAGCGCCTCGATATTGTCGACCTCCTGCATGCAGATGATATCCGCGCGGGTCGCGGCTATGGCGAGCGCCGTCAACTGGCGGGTGTCGTCGGACTGGGCGATGGTGCGCGCCTGTTCGAGCAGCCTGTACTCGGCCTCGCTCTGGATATCGAACAGCGCCAGCGTCCGGTCCTCGTTGAGCTGGTTGCGATAGCCGGAGAAATCGAACCTGTTCATCAGGTTCTCGACGTTGAAGGTGGCAAGGCGCAGCGACATGGCCGAGACCTTTGCCTGCAAGCAAAGGCGAAGACAAGAGCCAGGCGCATGCCCGTCATGGTTGACGGAACCTTTCCGTTCATCCTCCGTTCAGACGGAAAGTCCCATCAATAGGCCCATTCCCGGGGTATTCTGGGCGTGGGGCCTTACTCCTTGGAGAGTGAAATGAAACCGCTCTTGTCTTCCCTCGGATCCGGGCTGGTGACCTTGGGTCTCCTTGCGGGCTTGGCGGTGCCGTCGATTGCCGGCCCGATCCTGCAGCCCGATCTTTCGACCGCGACCAATGCGACCGCGCCGCAAATCATCCCGGTCCGTGACGAATGGGCCGGCGGCAACAACAACTCGCCGCAGATGTATGACTGGCGCTGGCGGCGCGGCGGCGAGTGGCGCGGCCGCGACTCCAGATGGCGCGGCGATAACTTCCGCAGCCGCCATTTCTCCCGCAACTGGGATGGCGGCGATGGCGACTGGCGCTGGCGGCGTCATCGCCATCATCGGCATTTCAGTGATAGCGACGCGGCCATTCTGGGCCTCGGCCTCGGCTTGGGCCTGGGCAGCCTGGCCTACGGCAATTACTACGATCCCTACTATTACGATCCCTATCCGCGCTACTATCAGCCGCGGCGCATCTACCGGACCGAACGGCTTTCCAGAGCCCATGTCCAATGGTGCTACGACCGCTATCGGTCCTACCGGGCCTGGGACAACACGTTCCAGCCCAACTACGGCCCGCGCCGGCAGTGCATATCGCCCTATATCTGAGCGTGTGGGCAGCAAGAAAGAGGCGGCGCCCATCGCGGCGCCGTTTCTTTTTCGGCAAAAGCGTTCGCCTGCGGGGCGATAACCTTAAATTCAGCGGGGGCGGCTATCCTTGGTGCCGGTGCCCCCAACACGACGATCGCCGTGTCGCGATTTGCTAGAGCAATTCCAGGAAAAGTGTGAGCGGTTTTCCGTCCGGAATTGCGTAAAAACAAGGAGATAGGGCGTTTCGCCGTTTCCGTGAAACGGTGAAACGCGCTAGGATTTGCCTGCCATGACCGAGGACGAACTGAGAGGCAAGCGCAGGCAACGCGTGCTGAAAGGCGCGGCGATCCTGACCGGCATCAACAATTCCGAGGTCGCGTGCACGGTGCGCAACATGCATCCGGGCGGCGCCGAGCTGAAGGTGCCGGTCGAGGCGCGTGTGCCCGACGAATTCCTGCTTTACGTGGCGACCGACGGCATCGCCTACAAGGCGGTCGTCCGCTGGCGCCGCGAGGACCGCATCGGCGTCGAGTTCACCGGCACAGAGCGGAAGCCGCGCTGGCATTACGGCTGAACACGGAAAAGCCGGCGGATCGCTCCGCCGGCTTTGACGTTCACGCGGGAAGTCTGATGACAATTCGCCCTGCCGAGTCAGCTGGTGCTGGTTTCGAGAACCGGAGCGGAGCGGACTTGAAGTCCGTGAGCACCGGAAGCGCAGAAACCTGCGGCAGATGGCCGGTAGGGTAGAATTGGCGCAGGCTTCCTAGTTCTTGGCCTTGTCGACCAGCTTGTTCTTGGCGATCCACGGCATCATGGCGCGGAGCTTCGCACCGACTTCCTCGATCTGGTGACCGTCGTTCATGCGGCGGATGCCCTTGAAGCGCGACAGTCCGGCGCGGTATTCCTGCATCCATTCCGAGGTGAACTTGCCGGTCTGGATGTCCTTCAGGATGCGCTTCATCTCGGCCTTGGTGTCGGCGGTGATGATGCGCGGGCCCGAGACATATTCGCCCCACTCGGCGGTGTTCGAGATCGAGTAGTTCATGTTGGCGATGCCGCCCTCATAGATCAGGTCGACGATCAGCTTGACCTCGTGGAGGCACTCGAAATAGGCCATTTCCGGGGCGTAACCGGCTTCCACCAGCGTCTCGAAGCCGGCGCGGATCAGCTCGACCAGGCCGCCGCACAGCACCACCTGCTCGCCGAACAGGTCGGTCTCGCATTCCTCGCGGAAGTTGGTCTCGATGATGCCCGAGCGGCCGCCGCCGACGCCGCAGGCGTAGGAGAGCGCGAGATCGAGCGCGTTGCCCGAGGCATCCTGGTTGACGGCGACCAGGCAGGGCACGCCGCCGCCCCTCTGGTATTCGCCGCGCACCGTGTGGCCCGGGCCCTTCGGCGCGATCATGACGACGTCGACCGAGGCCTTCGGCTCGATCAGGCCGAAATGCACGTTGAGGCCGTGCGCGAAGGCGATCGCGGCGCCGTCGCGGATATTCGGCGCGATCTCGTTCTTGTAGATGTCGGCCTGCAATTCGTCGGGCGTCGCCATCATCATCAGGTCGGCCCATTTGGCGGCGTCGGCCACGCTCATCACCTTGAGCCCGTCGGCCTCGACCTTCTGGGCGGTCGCCGAACCGGCCTTGAGACCGATGGCGATCTCCTTGACGCCGGAATCCTTGAGATTGAGCGCATGCGCCCGGCCCTGGCTGCCATAGCCGATGATGGCGACCTTCTTACCCTTGATCAGATTGAGATCGGCGTCACGATCGTAATAGACACGCATTTCGTCTTCCTTCCCGTTTTGAAGATCAGAGCATGATGCCGAAAAGTGTGAAGCGGTTTTCGGACGACATCATGCACTATCTCTTTGATTTGGAGCCGGATTCAGATTTCAGGTCGACTTGACCTGAAATCATCCGGCTCCAGGGCCTTGCGGCCGGTTGTTTGCTCCCTGGGCCTTCGGTCCGTAGAGAGCGAGAAACTGCTGCGTCGCGCGGGCGGCATCGCCGCCGATCGTCGCCTCGGTCAATTGCAGCCGGTCGCCGAGCAGAAGCCGAATCTGCACGTCGCGGCCGACCAGTCCGAAAAAGGTCCTGAACGCCGTCTCGGCTTCCTCGAAGTCGAGCAGCCCGGCCTCGCGTCCCGCCTCCAGCACCGGCTTCAGGCGTCTGGCGAGCGCGAAGCGCCCATTCTGCAGCACGATGGCGCCAAGGTCATCCTTGCCGGACCCGGCATGGCCGACCGCCACTCGATTCAGCGCGACGGACGTGTCGCTGGAGATCACCCGCAGCCAGTCGGACGCGAACCGCTCGAGGCTTGCCGTCAACGAGGCAAGGTCGAGACCCTTGCGGTCGACCGGCGCAACACGCACCTTGGAAGCCTGCCACTGCACCGTTGCGGTGAGCAGCCCGTCGCGGTCGCCGAACCACTTGTAGAGCGTTTCCTTGGAGCAGCTCGCTCGCCGCGCCACCGCTGTCATGGTGAGGTTGTCGCCCTCCTCGACCAGCAGGCGAAGTGCGGCGTCCAGAACGGCCTGCTGCCGTTCGGTCAGCGCTTCGCTGCTGTCGATGTCTGGCACGCTGTGCAACACACTTCCCTCGGAATGCTCACCACGGCGGCGAGAGTACCGTACGTTACGGTTCGGCCTCTATGCCGTATTGCCCGCAGCCATGCAAGCGCTATTTTCGTCGATGGCTTCTCTTGCCGGAGGACGGGATGCTGGCCGGTTTGCTTGCCTTGGCTGTGGCGGCCGCCTTCACGGGCGCCGCAGTCTATGTCAGCGTCGCGGAGCAGCCGGCGCGGCTTGGCCTTGACGACAAGACACTGCTGCGGGAATGGCAGCCTTCCTACAAGCGCGGCGCCGCCATGCAGGCCTCCATTGCCATAGTCGCCTGCGTTCTCGGGCTGATTGCCTGGTGGCAAACCGACATAGCCGGCTTTCTGGCCGGCGCGGTGACGATCATCCTGCCCTGGCCATGGACGTTGCTGGTGATGATGCCGACCAATCGCTTGCTGGAGGCGATGGAGGTTGAGGTCGACAATCCGCAGGCAAGATCAATGATCGTCAAATGGGGCAAAATGCATCTGGTCCGTATCGCGTTCGGCGCGCTGGCGACTATTGCTTTTCTTTGGGCACTGCATCTGCCCTGAAAGTCCGGCCGGTCGGCGCATTTCACTCCATGATCGGCGGGTCGCGCAGCCGCCCGAGCAAACCGGAAAGCAGCCCCAGATCCTTGACAGAGAGCTTGTCGCCCATCAGCTCGGATATGGCCTTTCCGTAGACAGCCCAGATGCGCCGGCGCGTCTCCCGCCCCGCGGCCGTGATGCGCACGGTCTGGCCACGGCCATCGTCCGAGACGGGCAGCTTTTCCACCAGGCCGTCCGCTTCCAGCCGGGCCAGCAGCCGCGAGACGTTGTACTGCGCCAGCAGGACGCGATCGATGAGCTCGAAGGGGCGCAAGCCGCCCTCGCCCGCCTCGGCTAGCTCGTGCAGCACATCGTACCAGGCGAGCGGCGGCAGACCGCCGGCCTTCAGGACGTCCTCGGTCTTTTCGACCAGTTGGCGCGACACGCGCATCAGGCGGCCCCAGGTTTTGACGGCCTCGGGCGAAGGGAACTTTTTCGTCATGGCGGGATTCTATTCGATAGATGCAATTGCATCAAGCTTGATGGTCGATGCAGATGCATCCATATAGATGCAATTGCATCGACAAGGAGAATTCCGATGAAACATGAAATCTGCAAGGTGGCCGACGTCCCGCGGACCGGCAGCCTGCTCGTGCCTTTCTTCGGCCGCGAGGTCCATGTCTGGCGCAGCGGCGAGCGCATCCGCGCCGCGGCCAATGCCTGCCTGCGTTTCGGCGGACCGCTCGATTGCAAGGACGGCGCCTTGGTCTGCCAATGGCACGGCGCCAAGTTCGACATGGAAAGCGGCAAGCGAATCGAAGGCCCGGCACCGAAGGGCTCGCGCCTGATGTTCCTGTCGTCCCGTGTCGAGGACGGTGCCCTGAACTATGTCTGGGGAGAGTGAGATGACGGCCGCACACACCCTCGTCAGCCATCATCTTTGCCCTTACGTCCAGCGTGCGGCGATCGCGCTTGCCGAGAAAGGCGTGCCGTTCGAGAGGGTCAACGTCGACCTCGCCAACAAGCCTGACTGGTTCAAGGCCGTCTCGCCGCTCGGCAAGGTGCCCTTGCTGCGCGTCCGACAAGGCGGCCAGGAGGAAGTCATCTTCGAATCGGCCGTCATCCTCGAATTCCTGGAGGAGACAGAGACCACTCCGTTGCACCCAGCCGACCCGCTCATGCGGGCCAGGCACCGCGCCTGGATCGAATTCGGCTCGGCCATCCTCAATGCGATAGGCCGCTTCTATTCCGCTCCCGATGAGGCCGCGTTCTTGAAGGAAAGCAGCGGCTTGTCGGAAATGTTTGCGCGTGTGGAGGCCGAGCTGTCGGCAAGGCAGAGCGGTCCGTGGTTCGCCGGCGACCGCTTCTCATTGGTCGATGCCGTCTACGGGCCAATCTTCCGCTATTTCGACACGTTCGACAGCATCGGTGATTTCGGCATCCTGGACGGAAAGCCTCTCGTCCATGCCTGGCGCAACAAATTGAGCAAGCGGCAATCGGTCAAGGAAGCGGTCGGCGCCGACTATCCGCGGCGGCTGCACGCCTTCCTGCGGGCGAAGGCATCCTATCTTTCCGAGATCATCCGCCTGCAGGCCATTGTAGCACCGCAGGCCCGATCCGCCTGAACGGCTCGATCATCGTGCCAGTGACCATGGTGGCGAGGAATTGCGGTCCAGGCGCAATTCTTGCCGCTATCACCACCAGCCGCCAGACCTCAGGCCTGCGCGGCATCGAAGGCGGCGCGTGCCTCACGAACGGCATCATGGTTGAGTTCGGCCCATTGGATGAGCATCTGCAACGGCGCGAACATCGAGCGGCCGAGATCGGTGAGGCTGTACTCGACGCTCGGCGGCTTGGTCGGAAAGACTTCGCGATGCACATAGCCGTCGCGCTGCAGGTCGTAGAGCGTCTGCGTCAGCATGCGCTGCGAGATATCGGGCACAAGGCGGCGCAGCTCCCCGAACCGGTAAGGCTTCTCGGCCAAGGCCATGACCAGCAGCGAGCTCCATTTGCCGCTGATGCCCTGGATCACGTCGCGAACCGGGCAATCGGCGAAATTGCCGCCCCCGGTCATGGCCTTGTAGACCTCGAGCTTCGATTTCAGATTGAAGATCTTGCTGTCCATCGCGACGTCCGTTGGTCGAAGCGGCGACCGGCCGGGTAGTTCCCCCGCTGTGCCTACCTCCCGAAAAACTGCCTTCTTTACGGCTTCCGGTCAATTCCTATTTTAGCGCTGGTCTCTTTTTGAGACTTATAACCGCACCCGCCCACCGGCAATTTTCAAGGAACTTCCATGACCGAAACCCTCCTCGTCACCGGCGCTTCCGGCCACCTCGGCCGCGCCGTCGTCAACCACTTGCTCGACGCACAGAAGATCGCGCCGGCCAGCATTGTCGCCACCACGCGCAATCCCGAAAATCTCGCCGATCTGGCGGCTTTGGGCGTCACCGTCAGGGCGGCCGATTTCGACGACCAGGCCTCGCTGGAAAAGGCGTTCAAGGGCGCCGACCGGGTGCTGATCATCTCGACCGGGGAACTCGACCTGAAGAGCGACCGGCGCCTCAAGCAGCATCAGGCGGCGGTGGCCGCCGCCAAGGCGGTCGGCGTCTCGCACCTGCTCTACACCTCGATGCCGAATCCGGAGCCCGGCTCGCCGGTGCTGTTTGCCGGCGACCATTACGGCACAGAAGAGGCGATCAAGGCGAGCGGCATTCCCTACACCATCTTTCGCAACGGCTGGTATCAGGAGAACCTGTTCATGGCGCTGCCGCACGCCATTGCATCGGGCAAGTGGTACACCTCGGCCGCCGATGGGCGCATCGCGCACGGCGCGCGCGACGACATGGCCGCCGCGATCGCCGCGAGCCTCGCTTCCCGCTCGACGGAGAGCCGCATCTACACGCTGACCGGTCCGCATGCCTACACGACGGACGAAATCGCCGCCCTGGTAACCGAAGTCACCGGCAAGCCGCTGGAGGTCATCCAATTGCCTGACCAGGCACTGACCGAGGGCGTCAAGGCAGCCGGCCTTCCCGAGGATTTTGCTCGCATCGTCGTCTCCTTCGACGTCAACACGCGCTCCGGCCGTATCGGCATGGTGACCGACGCGATCGAGACGTTGTCGGGTCGCAAGCCGCGGACGCTGAAGCAGTTCCTCGAAGCGAACAAAGCCGCTCTGCTCGGCTGAAACCGACGCGCCCGGCGGCTGTTCCACCGGGCGCGCTATTTCGACTTTTTGAGCAATCCGAGCCGCATCAGGCTTTCGCCGGTCGCAGCAAGCGCCTCCTCGCGCGGTCGCGGCGCCCAGCCGAGCATGCGCATGGCCTTGGCGCCGGTTGCGTTCCGGGCCTTGCCCAGTTCCGTCACGATCTGCGCCGCTTGCCCGTCGAACAGCCCGACGATCCGGACAAGCCAGTCCGGCAGCACGCGCGTCGTGATGCGCGACGCCCTATCGCCCAGCCGGGCTTTCAGCGCCTGCGCGATTTCCAGGATGGTCATGAAATCGCCGCTGACGGCCAGGAACCGCTCGCCCTTGGCGGCCGGATTGGCCATGGCGCGCAGATGCAGGTCCGCCACGTCGCGCGCGTCGACCACGCCGAACACCATGCGCGGCAGCCCCGGCATCTCGCCGTCCATCAGCCGCCTGATGAAATCCGTCGAGGTCGAATGATCCGGGCCGAGCACAGGTCCAAAGATCCCGACCGGATTGACGACTGCCAGTTCCAAGGCTCCGCCTTCGTGGCCAACGAAGTCCCACGCGGCCCGCTCGGCAAGCGTCTTCGACTTCACATAGGCGCTCACGTCTTTCGACAGGTTGCTCCAGTTCTCTTCGGTGAACGGACGTCCCGGAACGGGCGTCTGGCCATAGCCAATGGCGGCGAAGGACGAGGTCAGCACGACCCGTTCGACGCCCGCATCGCGTGCGGCTCGCAGCACGCGCAGTGCCCCTTCGCGCGCAGGAACGATCAGCTCGTCTTCGTGTTTCGGCACGCCGGGCGGGAACGGCGAAGCGACATGAAGGACGTAGCGGCATCCGGCGACTGCTTCCCGCCAGCCGGCATCGGCCATGAGATCGGCATGGGCGAAGGAGAGCGCATCGCCCGGCCCGGCGCCGCCGACCTTCAGCATGGCCAGAACATCGGCTTCGCGTTTGGCGGAGCGTACGGTCGTGCGTACGCGGTAGCCCGCCTTCAGAAGCGCGAGGATGCAGTGAGCGCCGAGGAAGCCGGACCCGCCGGTGACGAGCACCAATTCGCCGCTCATGCCCGCCTCCCGCTTCCCTCTACATAATGCAGCTGGTCAGATGGCGACCTGCGTGCCGATCTCGACGACGCGCCCCGTGGGGATTTGGAAATACTCAGTCGCATCCGCCGCCGTTTTCGCAAGCCCGATGAACAGCCGGTCCTGCCAGACCGGCATGCCGGAATTGGGCGAGGCCTTCAGCGAGCGCCGCGACAGGAAGAAGGACGTCGTCATGATGTCGAACTTCCAGCCCTGCTTGCGGCAGATCGCCAGCGCGCGCGGGATGTTCGGCTGCTCCATGTAGCCGAAGATCAGCGTCACTCGCATGAACAGCTCGTTGACAGTCTCCATCTTCACCCTCTCGCTGTCCGGCACCACCGGCTGCGGCGCCGTCACCACCGAGAGGATGACGTTCTGTTCGTGCAGCACCTTGTAGTGCTTGAGACTGTGCATCAGCGCCGTCGGTGCGCTCAGCGGATCGCTGGTCAGGAAAACGGCCGTGCCCGACACCAGCTGTGGTTTTTTCTTGAGAAGGTTTGCCGCCAGGAAGTCGAGCGGGATCTCGTTGCGGCGGGTCTTGTCGAAGAGGTAACGGCTGCCGCGTACCCAGGTCCACATGCCGAGGATGATGGCGAAAGCCACCGCCAGAGAAGACCAGCCGCCCTCGAAGACCTTGACGATATTGGAGGCGAAGAAACCGATATCGATGAGCGCGAATGCCGCCGTCAGCGCGACGGCCGGCCAGATGTTCCACTTCCAGATGCGCGTCATGACGACGAAAAGCAGCGTCGTCGTAACCAGCATGTTGCCCGTGACCGAGATGCCGTAGGCCGAGGCCAGTCTGCTCGAAGCGCCGAAGCCGACCACCAGCAGCATCACCACAAGCGCCAGCAGCATGTTCACGCGCGGCATGTAGACCTGGCCGGACTGTTTTTCCGACGTGTGCAGGATCTCGAGCCGCGGCAGCATGTTGAGCTGCACCGCCTGCCGGGTCAGCGAATACGCGCCGGAGATCACTGCCTGGCTGGCGATGACCGTCGCCGCTGTCGCCAGCACCACCATGGGGATGAGAGCCCAGCCCTCGTTCATCTCGAAGAACGGATGGCCGACCGTGCCGCCCTGGGCGAGCACGTAGGCTCCCTGTCCGGCGTAGTTCAGCAACAGACAGGGGAAGACAATCGCCAGCCACGCCAGCACGATCGGCTTGCGGCCGAAATGGCCAAGGTCGGCATAGAGCGCCTCGGCGCCCGTAACCGCCAGGAACACCGCGCCGATAGTGACGAAGGAAACGTCGGGCGAATTGATCAGGAACGCGACGATGTAATGCGGGCTGATCGCCCACAGGATCTCGGGGTCGTCGATGATGTGATTAAGGCCGGAAAGGCCGATGGCCAGGAACCATATCGCGGTGACCGGACCGAATACGAGGCCGACGCCACCCGTGCCGAACCGTTGCACGGCAAACAGGATGGCGAGGACGAGCAAGGTCAGCGGCACCACGTAAGGCTGGAAGGCTGGCGTCACGACCTCCATACCTTCGACCGCCGAAAGCACCGAGATGGCGGGCGTGATCACCGCATCGCCGAAGAACAGCGAGGCGCCTATGATGCCGATGCCGAGGATGATTGCCGAGCGCGTCGGGAAGCTACCGCGCGCCAGCGCCATCAGCGAGAGCACGCCGCCCTCGCCGCGGTTGTCGGCGCGCAACACGAACATGATGTATTTTACGGTGACCGTGATGGTGAGCGACCAGATGATCAGCGACAGCACGCCGAGAATATCGGCCCGGTTGGCGACGTCGCCGCCGGACGAAGCGTGCAAAGCCTCGCGGAACGCGTAGATCGGGCTGGTTCCGATATCGCCATAGACCACGCCCAGCGCGCCCAGCATCAGCACCTTGGTGCTGTGCTGCTCTATTTCCGGAAGCCCGGTCTGATCGACGGGTTCTGTCTCAGCACCATTCGCAAGGGCCATGGACGACGCTCCGATAAAATGCGCGGTGCTCTACGCTTGCTGCAGCGCAATATCAAGTGCCCTGGCGTAAGGGCTCCCATGTCGCCGGTGCAGGGCTCGGCCTGCACCGGTCCATTCAAATGTATCGCGCAAAGTGCCGGCTTGAAGGGTCAAATCGCGACCTGTGTGCCGATTTCGACCACGCGCCCCGTGGGGATCTGGAAGTACTCCGTCGCGTCCGCCGCGGTGCGCGCGAGGCCGATGAACAGCCGGTCCTGCCAGACCGGCATGCCTGAATTGGGAGAGGCCTTCAGCGAGCGCCGCGACAGGAAGAAGGACGTCGTCATGATGTCGAACTTCCAGCCCTGCTTGCGGCAGATCGCCAAAGCGCGCGGGATGTTCGGCTGCTCCATGTAACCGAAGGTCAGCGACACGCGCATGAACAGCTCGTTGACCGTCTCCAGCTTCACGCGCTCGCTGTCGGACACCACCGGCTGCGGCGCCGTCACCACCGACAGGATGACGTTCTTTTCGTGCAGCACCTTGTAGTGCTTGAGACTGTGCATCAGTGCAGTCGGCGCGCTCAGCGGATCGCTGGTCAGGAACACCGCGGTGCCGGATACCAGCTGCGGTTTCTTTTTCAGCAAATTGCCCGCCAGGAAGTCGAGCGGGATCTCGTTGCGGCGGGTCTTGTCGAAGAGATAACGGCTGCCGCGGATCCAGGTCCACATGATCAGCCCCATGATCGAGGCCACCGTGATCGACACCCAGCCGCCCTCGACGATCTTGACGACATTGGCCGAGAAGAAGCCGAGGTCGATGACGCCGAAGAGCAGCGCCAGCGCGACGGCAACAGCCAGCTGCCACTTCCAGAGCCAACGCATGACGACAAACAGCAGCACTGTCGTCATCAGCATCTCGCCGGTCACCGAAATGCCGTAGGCGGCGGCCAGCGCGCTCGAGCTGCCGAAGCCGACGACCAGAAGCATCACGCCGAGCGCGACCAGCAAATTGACCCTGGGCATATAGATCTGGCCGCTCTGCATCTCGGATGTGTGCTGCACCTCGATGCGGGGCAAAAGACTGAGCTGCACCGCCTGCCTCGTCAGCGAGAAGGCGCCGGAGATCACCGCCTGGCTGGCGATGACCGTCGCGGCCGTTGCCAGTGCGACCATCGGCATCAGCGCCCATTCGGGCAGCATCTGGAAGAATGGATTCGTCGGCTTGCCGCCATGGGAGAGCACGAAGGCACCCTGCCCGAAATAGTTCAGCAGCAGGCAAGGGAAGACCACCGAGAACCATGCCAGCACGATCGGCTTGCGGCCGAAATGACCAAGGTCGACATAGAGCGCCTCGGCGCCGGTGACCGCCAGGAACACCGCGCCGACGGTGACGAAGGCGCCCGTCGGCGTCGTGGCCAGATAGTAGACCGCGTAATAGGGGTTGATCGCCAGCAGCACGGACCAGTCGTCGACGATATGATAGAGGCCGGCAACGCCGATCGCCACGAACCATGTCGCCGTGATGGGTCCAAACACTGCCGCCACCTTGCCCGTGCCGAAACGCTGCACGGCGAAAAGCACCGCCAGGATCACAAGCGTGATCGGAACCACATAGGCATCGAGCGCCGGCGTGACGACTTCCAGGCCTTCAACCGCCGAAAGCACGGAGATTGCGGGCGTGATGATCGAATCGCCGAAGAACAGGGCCGCACCGCAAAGACCGATCGCCAGGATGAGGCCGGATCCCTGCGGATAGGCGCTGCGCGCCAGCGCCATCAGCGACAGCGTGCCGCCCTCGCCCTTGTTGTCGGCCCTCAGCACGAAGGCGACATATTTGATCGTGACGATGATGGTGAGCGCCCAGACGATCAGCGACAGCACGCCAAGCACGTCATGGCGAGCAACCGAACTCGACGAAGCGTGCAGCGCCTCACGGAAGGCATAGATCGGGCTCGTGCCGATATCGCCGTAGACGACGCCGAGCGCGCCAAGCATGAGAACCTTGGTGTTGTGCTGGCGCTCGGCTTCGGCATGACCCGAACGTTCGAGGGATTCTGTTTCGCTGGCGTTGGCTAGCACCATGAACCCCATTTCATCGAATTCGCCACGCTCCCGCGCCGCCGCAAAGCACGGGGCTCACCAGATAGCCTGGGAGCCGCCGCAAGGCGCCCTTACCACCCGCAGGCCTTCAAGAACCGTCCCACCGTGCCGGCCATGCCATACTCCAGCGCATCCGCTGTCAACCCATGTCCGATCGATACTTCGGCCAATGCCGGGATGCGCTTGGCCAAGGCCGGCAGGTTGGCCACGGTCAGATCGTGGCCGGCATTGACCTCGAGCCCCGCCGCGAGTGCCGCATCCGCGGTTTTTCCCAGCCTTTCCAATTCCTTGGCCGCCTTGGCTGAATCGGAATGGTAACCGCCATAGGGCCCGGTATAGAGTTCGATCCGGTCGGCGCCGGTATCGCGCGCGGCATTCACGCCGGCCGGATCGGCGTCGGAAAATAGCGACACCCGGAAACCGCCCTTCTTCAGCCGCTTGACGATCGGTGTCAGGAACGCCGTCTGCGCGACGAAGTTCCAGCCGTGATCCGACGTCGCCTGCGCCGGGTCGTCGGGCACCAGCGTCACCTGCTCCGGCTGGTTCTTCTCGACCAGCGCCAGGAAATCCTCGGTCGGATAGCCTTCGATGTTGAATTCCGCCTTGGGGAACTCATCGTCGATCAGCGCCCTGATCTCAGGCAGGTCGGAATGTCTGGTATGCCGCTCGTCGGGACGCGGATGGACCGTCAGCCCATGCGCGCCGGCGGCAAGCGCGATGCGCCCGAGCCCCGTAACGCTCGGCCACGGCAGGTCGCGGCGGTTGCGCAGCATGGCGACGGCGTTGAGGTTGACCGAAAGTTTTGCGGGCATGAATTGGCATCCAGCTTGGTTTTGGCGCGCATCTATAGCGCCTTTGCAGGGAACAGATAGAGGGTTTCCGGTGTTCCAGAGGACCGGATCGTGGCCAACACAAGGATTTGCCTGTGAAATTCCTGGAAGCCGTGCCGGCGATACGCCGCCTCGATACTAACCGCGACGCGCTTTTCGCCATCGACGTCGTCGGCGATGTCTCGCCGGCCGATGCGGAAAACCTGTTCGGCCTGCTGGAGGCCGCCTACGCGCTGCATCCGAGGATCGACGTGCTGGTCAGGCTGACCGACGAGGAAAGCGTGGACTGGGCTAATATTGCACAAGACACGCTCAAGCAGGGCGTGGCGGGCGCGATGGAACATGTCGTGCGCTGCGCGGCCATCGGCGAGCCGGATTGGGCCTCTCTCGTCGCCGGCGTCTTCCCGAAAACGCTGCCTTTCGAATTCAGACGCTTCGATGTCGACGACGAGGAAGCCGCCTGGCAGTGGCTTGGCGCAAGGCCGACCTGATGGCCAAAAACGTCAGCGAACGACCGTCAGCCGCTCGGCGGCGCGGGTGATTGCCGTGTAGAGCCAGCGCTGCCGGGTCTCCTTGAAGGCCCAACTCTCGTCGAACAGAACCACGTCGTTCCACTGCGAGCCCTGCGCCTTGTGCACGGTCAGCGCGTAACCGTAGTCGAAATCATCGAAGCGCTTCTTCTGCTGCCATGGGATCTCGGCATCCGGATCCTCGAACGCCGCCTTCAAGAGCTTGATCTTGGCGACGCCGCGGTCGGGATCGTCCTCTTCGGGCGAGACCAGGAGGTTGATGCCCGGCTTCACCGTCTCGCGCGACGAGGTCATCACCTTCCACAGCGAGCCGTTCAGCAGCCCCTTGGCCGGGTCGTTGCGCAGGCAGACCAGCTTGTCACCGGCCTGCGGGAAGTCGGCGTTGAACCCCTTCAGCTCGCGCAGCCTTTGATTATAGCGCCGGCGGGTGCGGTTGGTGCCGACCAGCACCTGGTCGGCCTTGAGCACCAGCTCCTGATTGACTGCTTCCCTGCCGATCACTTGCGCCGTGCCATAGTCCCCATGCATGAATTCCCGCCCCTCGCGCACGTCGAGCGCCAGCCGGATGATCGGGTTGTCGCGCGCCTGTCGGTGGATTTCGGTCAAGAGCACATCAGGCTCATGCTCGGTGAAGAAGCCGCCGCCGGAGATCGGCGGCAGCTGGGCGGGATCGCCAAGCACCAGGATCGGCGTCCCGAAACTCTGCAGGTCGCGCCCGAGCTGCTCGTCGACCATCGAGCATTCGTCGATGACGACCAGCTTGGCGCGCGCGATCGGGCTCTGCCGGTTGAGCGCGAAGGTCGGCGACATCGAGGTCTTGCCGGTCACCTCGTCCTCGACCGATTCCTCGCCCTTTGGCCGGTAGATCAGCGAATGAATGGTGCGGGCGTTGATCGCGCCTTTCGAGCGCAGCACCTGAGCTGCCTTGCCGGTGAAGGCGGCGAACTGCACCTGCCCGTCGACATGCTCGGCGAAATAGCGCGCCAGCGTCGTCTTGCCGGTGCCGGCATAGCCAAACAGCCGGAAGACCTGCGGCCGGCCCTCTTTGAGCCAGCGCCCGACCGCCTTCAAAGCCTCGTCCTGTTGGGGAGAAAATTCCATCAGTGCGACAGACCGGATTCGCAAGCGAAAGACAAGATTGGCCGTTCCATCACCGGCGTCGCCGGCGGCGATCTCATTTGCTACGGCCCGGCACGCTATCAGGCGCCAACAAGAACGTAAAGGGAACAGAACTGCTATGTGCCAGGTCCGGGATCATTCTCCAGCAGGATCGGCTTGCCGTGCGGGGTCGCATGCGCAGCACGTTCCCAGGCGGCTGCGAGTTCATCGACATCGCCCTTGCGGGCGACACCCTTCCTGGACAAAAGCTTCTCCAGCGCCGCCAGCCAACACTCATAGTAATCGTGCCCGTCCGCTGCGGCGCCCGGCTTCTTGACCTCGGCGGATAAAGCTTCCGCCCACTCGCTCCACGAAAACAATCCCTTGCCGTGCAGCGCCACCGTCATGGCGAAGGCTTCCGCCTGCCATGGTTCGGCGAAGACCGGCTCGTCGAAACCCGCCGGCAATACGCCCTCAGGCCGGCTCAAGATAGCTCTCCCAGGCATCGATCGAAACGCTGAGCGTCGGATCGGCGCCCTCGCCCCAGATCTCCGCGCCGTCGAAAACCACGGTGTAGACCCATTGCGGGTTCTCGCCCTTGCCATGCGCGTTGCTGTCGGGAAAGACAAAGCCGTCACGCACAGCCTCGATCGTCCCGTTCCTGCCGCGCGCGTAGCGCGGTAGGCGTGTGTGGCCGGTGGGATTGAAGTTCTTGGTCCGCACGCGATCTCCGGCCTTGAATAGCGCCGGCGTGGCGACCGGCCGGTCGCACGGCCCGCCTTTGGCGAGCACCGCCGGCACGTCCGCCCCCTTCAGCACGCGCTTGGGCGTCGCGGCCGGATCGACCGCCTTGCCGGCCGAAAGGTCGCGCTCGGTGACGAACCCGTGGCGCTTCAAGAGCACTTCCAGCGCCTTGATCCAGATCTGATAGTAGCTGGATGCATAATAGTCGGCTGGATGCAGCGATTCCCGTGCGTGCCGGCTCTCGTCGATGTTCCAGGCGCCCATGGCGCCGGCGGTCAGCGTCACGCCGAGTGCGCGCTTCTCCCATTCGGCATGGAAATAGGGCTCGTCCTTTTCGGGCGCCACCGGCCCGAAACCCATCTGCCCGCCGAGATCCTGCGGCCCGTTCATGCCGGCTGCCTCTCTATTCCGGCTTTTTTGGCCAGCGCCGTGCCGATCATCGCATCGCGGCTGACCAGCCCGGCAAGCTGTTCCTCGCTCCAGCCGTCGGTGCCCTCAGGCCGCATCGGCACCACCAGATAGCGAAGCTCGGCCGTTGAATCCCAGACGCGGATCTTCTTGGTCCTCGGCAGCGTCAGCCCGAATTCTTCCAGCACGCCGCGCGGATCGATTACCGCCCTCGAGCGGTAAGGCGGCGCCTTGTACCAGACCGGCGGCAGGCCGAGCACCGACCACGGGTAGCAGGAGCAGAGCGTGCAGACGACGAGATTGTGCGTGTCCTCGGTGTTGAACACAGCCTGCATGTGCTCGCCTTGGCGCCCGGTATAGGAGAGCGATTCGATCGCCGCCGTCGCGTCGCGCTTCAGCCATTCGGCATAAGCCGGATCGCTCCAGGCCTTCGCCACCACCCGCGCGCCATTGCGCGGGCCGATCTTGGTCTCATAGGTATCGACGATGACGTCGATGGCCGCCGGATCGATCAGGCCTTTCTGCGTGAGGATCGTCTCCAGCGCGCGCACGCGCGCTGCGAACGGATCGAGCTCGTTGTCGTGATCATGATCATGGGACATGACGCCAGACTAGAAGCGCCGGCGCAGCGTCGCAAGCACGACGCCTTGGGCCAGAAAACAGCGGCCTACTCGGCCGCCACCTTCTTCGGCTCTGCCTCGCGGTCGAACAGCGAGGGTTGCTCGCCGCCTTCCACCACATGCAGTGCCGGCCGGCTCTTCTTCGACGAGAAGCTGAGCAGCCAGCCGGAGAAGTTCTCGAAGTAGACGTAGATCACCGGCGTGACGAACAGCGTGAGCGCCTGCGAGGCGAGCAGGCCGCCGACCACGGCGACGCCGAGCGGCTGGCGCAGTTCGGCGCTGGCGCCGGTCCCGAGCGCGATCGGGAACGTGCCCATCAACGCCGCCAGCGTCGTCATCATGATCGGCCGGAAACGCATCAGGCAGGCCTTGTGGATGGACTCCTTGGCCGACATGCCCTGACGCCTGAGCTCCAGCGCGACGTCGACCATCATGATGCCGTTCTTCTTGACGATGCCGATCAGCATCAGGATGCCGATCACCGCGATGACCGACAGATCCATGCCGGCGAGACTGAGCGCGACCACCGCCCCAAGCACCGCCGACGGCAGACCGGTGAGGATGGTGAGCGGATGGATGAAGCTCTCATAGAGCATGCCGAGGACGATGTAGATCGTCAGGATCGCGCCGCCGATCAAAAGGCCCTGGTTGGCGAGCGAGTCCTGGAAGGTCTTGGCCGTACCGGCGAAGCTGGTCGAGATCACCTTCGGCATGCCGATCTGCTCTTTCAGCTGGTCGATGCGGGTCACCGTGTCGCCGAGCGAAACGCCCTGCGGCAGGTTGTAGGAGATCGTCACCGCCGGCAGCTGGCCGAGCTGGTTGACGGTCAAGGCGCCTGCCGTGCGATCGACATGGGCGAAGGCGCCGAGCGGCACCAGGCTGCCGCTCGCTGTCCTGACCTCGATGGCCAGCATCCGCTCCGGCGACCACTCGATATTGGGATCGAGCTCGGTGATGACCTGATAGCTGTCGGCCGAACCGAAGATCGTCGAGACCTGGTCGGTGCCGAACCCGCCATAGAGGGCCGAGCGCAGCGTGCTGGTGTCGATACCGAGCTGGGCGGCCTTGTCGCGGTCGACCACCAGCGACGCCTGCAGGGCATTGTTCTGCAGATCGCTTGTGACGTCGGTAAAGGTCGTGTGGTCCGCCGCCATCGCGTCATTCAGCTTCTGCGCCCAGATATCGGTTTGGCCGGTATCCAAGCCCTGGACCACGAGTTGGTAGGCGCTGGCGGATGAGCGCGAGCCGAGCCGCAGATTCTGCACCGGCTGCATATAGGTCTCGATCCCCGCAACGCCGGCCAGCTGTCGTCTCAGATCCGCAAGCACCTTCTCGATATTGGGACGCTGATCCTTGCCCTTGAGCTGGACGAAGAGTTGCCCCTGGTTGAGCGCATTGTTGCCGCTCCCCGCCGACCACGCGACATGGTCGACATAGGGCGAGTGCGAGAAGACGCTGGCCACTTGTCCCTGCAGCTTCGCCATGGCGTCGAACGAGATGTCCTGGCGCGCGATGGTGGTCACCGAGATCTGGCCGATGTCCTCCTGCGGGAAGAAGCCCTTCGGCGAGGCCTGGATTAGCCACACCGATGCAGCCGCCGTTCCAACGAAGACCAGGAACACCAGGAAGGTGTGGCGCAGGCAGAAGCTCAGCAGCCAGTCATATCCACGGGTCACGATGTCATGTCTGCGGCCATCGCCCTGCGCCTCGCGATCGGCTTTCGTGACGGACAGCAGCCGCGAGCACAGCATCGGCGTCAGCGTCAGCGACACGAACATCGACGCCAGGATGGCGACCGTCACCACGACCGCGAATTCGTTGAAGATGCGGCCGATCACGCCGCCCATCAAAAGCACGGGAATGAACACCGCCACCAGCGAGATCGAGATCGATATGATGGTGAAGCCGATTTCGCGGGCGCCCTTCAGCGAGGCGTCGAATGCCGACAGCCCATCCTCCTCCATATGGCGGAAGATGTTCTCCAGCATGACGATGGCGTCGTCGACGACCAGGCCGACCGCGAGCGTGAGGCCCATCAGCGAGATGTTGTCGATCGAGAAGCCGAACAGGAACATCGCGCCAAGGGTGGCGATCAGCGAGATCGGCACCGCCACCGCCGGGATGACCGTCGCGGTTATCCTGCGCAGGAACACGAAGATCACCATCACCACCAGGGCGATGGTCAAGAGCAGCGTGAACTGCACGTCGTCGACGGCCTGGCGGATCGAGGTCGAGCGGTCGTTGAGCAGCTTGATGCTGGCCGCCGCCGGCATCTGGTCCTGGAAGGAGGGCAGCATCGCCTTGACCTTGTCGACGACGTCGACGGTGTTGGCGTCCGGCTGGCGCTGCACGGCCATGATGATGGCACGTGTGCCGTCGTACCAGCTTGCGGTCGTCGTGGTCTGCACCGAATCGACGACGCGGGTCACCTCGCCCAGCCGCACCGGGCGGCCGTTCTTGGTGGCGATGATCAGGTTGGAGAACCCGGCGGCGTTGACGAGCTGGGTGTTGGCGGTAATGGTGAGCTGCTGCTTGTCGTTCTGCAGCACGCCAAGCGGCGTGTTGCTGTTGGCCGACGCGATCGCCGCCTGCAGCTGATCGATCGAGATGCCGCGCGCGGCGAGCGCTGTCGGATCGATCTGGATGCGCACCGCATATTTCTGCTGGCCGAAGATCGAGACCTGTGCCACGCCGTCGATGGTCGACAGCGACGGCGAGATGACGTTTTCGGCGAAGGCGTCGAGATCGGTGAGCGGAACCGTGTCGCTGACCAGCGACATCAAAAGGATCGGCGCATCGGCGGGGTTGACCTTCCGATAGCTCGGCGGCGAGGTCATCTCCGGCGGCAGTTGCCGCTGCGTGCGCGCTATCGCCGCCTGGACGTCGGCCGCGGCAGCATCGATATCGCGGTTGAGCACGAACTGGATGGCGATCGAAGTCTGGCCGAGCGAGTTGGTGGTCGAGATCGAATCGATGCCGGCAATGGTGGCGAACTGCTTGATCAGCGGCGTCGCCACCGACGTCGCCATCGTCTCCGGCGAAGCGCCGGGCAGGCTGGCAGAGACGTTGACCACCGGAAATTCGGCGCTCGGCAGCGCCGCGACCGGCAGGAACTTGTAGGCAAAGATTCCGCCCAGCACGAGGGCGAGCGACATCAGCAATGTGGCGACGGGTCTGCGTATGCAGAATTCGGAAATCATGGGCGCGCCTCGCCAGCCTTGTCGGCACCACTCGCCTTGTCCGCTTCAGCGACCTTAGGGGCGGACCGATCGGCGCCGCTGGTGGCGGGCTTGCCTTCGTGCACGGCGGCGCCGTCCTTCAGCCTGGTCTGGCCTTCGACGACGACCTTCTCGCCGCTCTTCAGCCCCTGGCTGATGGCGCTGTTCTCGCCTTCCGTCAGCGCCACCTGCACCGGCCGCATCTCCACGGTGTTGTCAGGCTTGACGACGTAGACAAACGGACCCTTCTGGCTGGGCTGCACCGCGACCGTCGGCACGGAGGTCATTTGCGGCATCGTGCCGGCGTCGAGCACGACGTTCACATACTGGCCCGGCCAAAGCGAAAGGTCGGCGTTCGGTATGCTCGCGCGCGTGGCAATGGTGCCGGAGGCGGTATCGACGCTGGAATCGACGAAGTCGAGCGTGCCCTTGCCGATCGGCGTCGGATCGCCGTCCTTGGTAAGCGTCACGTCCCCTTGCTGCGGGTTCGCCAGTTCCTTGTGCAGCAAGGCGAGGTTGCTTTCCGGCAAGGTGAAATTCACCTGCAGCGGGTCCATCTGCGTGATGGTGACAAGCGGCGTCGAGCTGCTCAAGTTGCCGTTGCTGGTGGTGACGAGGTCGCCGACGGAGACGTTGACCGCTCCCAGCCTGCCCGAGATGGGCGCGGCGATGGTCGCGTAGCTCAACTGGACCGTATCGGCGTCGATCGTCGCCTTGTCGGCATCGATGGTGGCGGCCGCGGCCTTTTGCGCCGCCAGCGCCTGGTCGTAGGTCTGCTGCGTGCCTGCCTGCCGGGCGACAAGATCCTTGGCGCGCTGCAGGTCGGCCTGGGCGCTCACCAGCAGCGCCTGGTCCTTCACGAGCATCGCCTGGTCCTTGGCGAGTTGGGCTTTCAGCGCGCGATCGTCGAGCGAGAAGAGGAGATCGCCGGCCTTGACCATTTGTCCGTCCTTCACCGCGATAGACACGATCTGGCTGGAGACGCGGGCGTTCACACTGACCACCGACGGCGACGAAACGAAGCCGATGGCGTAGCGGCGGATCGGAAAATCGGCGGTCGTCGCGGCTGCCGAGACGATGGAGGCCGACCGCGGGCCACCACCGCCGCCGCCCTTCGGATTGTCCGAAGCCTTCGCCGTCTTGTCCGCAGTAGCCGTGCCGGCCTGCTGGCCCGAGATCAGCTGCTGGACCTTGCCCAGCGTTGCCGGCGAGAAGTAGAGGCCGGCGCCTGCGAGGCAGGCCAGCGCAACGACTGCAAGAGCGATTTTTCCGCGCATCGACACCATGCCTCTACCAGACACGCCGAACCCGGTGGTCTCATTTTAGCTCGATTCACGGCGCTTTGCCGCGATTTTCGCCGAATAGATAGGACAAGCCTTTGGCGGAAAAGGGCCAAAGCGCGGCATTACGAAGATTTAATGTGCACTGCACAATCGCTGTGCAGCCGGCCATCGTGCCGTGGCGGGCCCTCTAATCGGTCCGAAATAAGCTCAGCGCAACATCGGCCAAAGCGTCGCCGCGAGCAGCAAACCCATGGCGATGTTGAACCATTTCAGCCGCACGGGATCCGACAGGAAGCCGCGCAGCGCGGTGCCGAATCCGGCCCACACGGAGACGCTTGGCAGGTTGACGATGGTGAAGGCAATCGAGACCAGCGCCACCGAGACGAACGGATGGACCGGATTGGTGTAGACGGCCATGGCGGTTATCGCCATCACCCATGCCTTGGGATTGACCCATTGGAACGCCGCAGCGTCGATGAAGCGCATCGGCCGCGCCTCCGCGCCTTTTCTATCGCTCATCGAGCGTGACATGGCGATCTTCCAGGCAAGGTAGAGCAGGTAGGCGGCGCCCGCGATTTTCAACGCCGTGTGCAGCGCCGAAACCGCCGTTAGCACCGCGCCGAGCCCGAAACCGACGGCCAGCAGCAGAACCAGGAAGCCAATGCTGATGCCCAGCATATGCGGAACCGTCCTGGCGATGCCGAAATTGACCCCAGACGTCAGCAGCATGAGGTTGTTCGGCCCGGGCGTGATCGAGGTCACGAAGGCATAGACCAAGAGAGCAAGGAATGCGTCGAGCGACATTGTATCCTCCCAGATACGTCAGTCATATTGTCCTTATCTGGTGGACGCACAAAAGCCACCGGCAGGCGATTTCCGGGCCAGAGAAGATTGGAGCGGTATGGGCCGTGCCGCCGACTACATGCCCTGCGGGCCGCGGTTCATCGCCGCCACCCCGGTGCGGCAGATCTCGACCAGGCCGAGCGGCTTCATGATGGCGATGAACTGATCGAGCTTGGAACCCTTGCCGGTGATCTCGAAGATGAAATGCTCGGTGTTGGCGTCGATGACAGACGCGCGGAACGCGTCTGCCAGCCTGAGCGCTTCGACCCGGCTGTCGCCAGTCCCGGCGACCTTGACCAGCGCCAGCTCGCGCTCCAGCGGCCGCTCCTGGCCAAGCTCGTGCGAGCGCACGGTGAGATCGACCACGCGGTGCACCGGCACGATTCGCTCGAGCTGATGCTTGATCTGCTCCAGCACATGCGGCGTGCCGCGCGTCACGATGGTGATGCGCGACAGGTGCTTCTCGTGCTCCGTCTCGGAGACGGTCAGGCTCTCGATGTTGTAGCCGCGCCCCGAGAAAAGGCCGATGACGCGGGCAAGCACGCCCGGCTCGTTGTCGACCAGCACGGACAGCGTGTGGTTCTCTGGCTTTTCCGTTTCCTTGGCGATGAAATAGGCGGAGCCGGTCGGCTGGAGCTGTGCGTTCATGACGTGAATCTCGACTTCAAACTGTTGGATCTAATTCTCTGTTTCCACACGGCTTCCCGCCGCAAGCCCGGCTCGCGGCTACACCAGTTCCCTGCCCTTGGCGTCGATGGCGTTGGCCACCGCCTCGTCGGTCGCCTCGTCGGGCAGGAGCATCTCATTATGTGCCTTGCCGGACGGGATCATCGGGAAGCAGTTGGCCAAGGTCGCCACGCGGCAGTCGAACAGCACCGGCTTCTTCACCGAGATCATCTCCCGGATCGCGTCGTCCAGCTCGTCCGGCTTGTCGCAGCGTATGCCGTGGCCGCCATAGGCTTCCGCCAGCTTGACGAAATCCGGCATCGCCTCGGTGTAGGAATGCGACAGCCGGTTGCCGTGCAGCAGCTGCTGCCACTGGCGCACCATGCCCATATACTGGTTGTTGAGGATGAAGATCTTGATCGGCGCCTCATATTGCACAGCCGAGCTCATCTCCTGCATCGTCATCTGCACCGATGCGTCGCCGGCGATGTCGATGACGAGCGCATCCGGGTGCGCGATCTGCACGCCGAGCGCCGCCGGCAGGCCATAGCCCATCGTGCCCAGCCCGCCGGATGTCATCCAACGGTTCGGTTTGTCGAAATGATAGTGCTGCGCCGCCCACATCTGGTGCTGGCCGACCTCGGTGGTGATGTAGGTGTCCATATCCTTGGTCAGCGCATAGAGCCGCTGGATGGCGTATTGCGGCATGATCACGTCGTTGTTCATCTTGTAGGCGAGCGAATCCCGCGCGCGCCATTTCGCGATCTGCTCCCACCAGGGATAGAGCGCCTTCTTGTCGGCCTTGGCGGTCGCCCGCCACAGCCGCACCAGGTCTTCCAGCACGCGGCCGACATCGCCGAGGATCGGCACGTCCGTATGGACGTTCTTGTTGATCGACGACGGATCGATGTCGATGTGGATCTTCTTCGAGTTCGGCGAAAAGGCGTTCAACCGGCCGGTGATGCGATCGTCGAAACGGGCGCCGATGCAGATCATCACGTCGCAGTCATGCATGGCCATGTTGGCTTCGTAGGTGCCGTGCATGCCGAGCATGCCGACCCAGTTCTTGCCCGAAGCCGGATAGGCGCCGAGCCCCATCAGCGTCGAGGTGATAGGGAAGCCGGTGAGGTCGACCAGCTCGCGCAGCAGATGGCTGGCTTCCGGGCCGGAATTGATGACGCCGCCGCCCGAATAGATGATCGGCTTCCTGGCGCCGGCCATCAGCTCGACCGCTGCCTTGACCTTTTCCAGATCGCCCTGGACCTTTGGCTGGTAGCTGGTGCGCGGTGCCGTCTGCGGCGGCACGTAGATGCCCTTGGCGAACTGAACGTCCTTCGGAATGTCGACCACGACCGGGCCGGGCCGCCCGGTGGTTGCGACATGGAAGGCTTCATGGATCGTGGCGGCGAGATCGTTGACGTCCTTCACCAGCCAGTTGTGCTTGGTGCAGGGCCGCGTGATGCCGACCGTATCGCATTCCTGGAAGGCGTCGGAGCCGATCAGCGAGGTCGGCACCTGGCCGGTGAGACACACCAGGGGAATGGAATCCATCAGCGCGTCCTGCAGCGGCGTCACCGCATTGGTGGCGCCGGGGCCGGATGTGACCAAAAGCACGCCGGCCTTGCCGGTCGAGCGCGCATAGCCTTCGGCGGCATGGCCGGCGCCCTGCTCGTGTCTGACCAGAATGTGCTCGACCTCGTCTTGTTGAAAAATTTCATCGTAGATCGGGAGAACGGCGCCGCCCGGATAGCCGAAGACATGCTTGACGCCGTTGTCCTTCAGCGCCTGCACCACCATTTCGGCGCCCGTCATTTCGCGCCGCTCGTTCTGTCCATTGCTCATCGGTCTGGTCCCGTACTGTTCGCCGCATGGCGATTTGCTGGTCGTTTAGTTGGATTTTGGGCAATAAAAAAGGCCCCCGAGGGAGCCTGTGGGATGCGCATGGGAGGTTTTCGCCCGGCGGTTACACCGCCTTGCCCACGCGCCAGCCTACGAGAATGAGTGCTGTTTTCATGGCCGCGGACAATAAGGGCCAAAGCGCGGGCTCGTCAATGGGGTGCCGCGCGAATTCGCGTCCAGAGAGATCGGCACCGTCGCGCGCTACCATAGTACAGTTGAGCGCGTATCTCCGAGGCACCACTATGCGGCCGCAAAGGACGTTGCCTGCGAGGAGGACGCATGGCTGGCGAACCTCGTCGCGACGGCCAGCTTCGACGCCGTTTGGATCCTGCCGGAACCCAACTGAAAATCCTGATCGACCCCATTCTGATCGGACTCTAGCAAGTGGAGGAGAAGACATGCTCGAGAGGACACCCACCACCAAGGCGCAGGCGCTGCTCGACAAGTTCGGCAAGGCGCTGGAAGCCGGCGACATCGATACCGCCGTCAATTGTTTCCAGGCTGACTGCTACTGGCGCGACCTCGTGGCCTTCACCTGGAACTTGAAGACCATGGAGGGCCGCGACCAAATCCGCGACATGCTGCAGGCGACGCTCAGCAACACCAAGCCGACCGGCTGGACGGTGGCCGAGGGCGAAGAAGCGACAGAGGACGGCGGCATCATCACCGCCTGGATCACTTTCGAGACCAGCGTGGCGCGCGGCTTTGGCCTCGTGCGGTTCAAGGGCGAGATGATCTGGACGCTGCTGACCACCATTGCCGAACTAAAGGGTCACGAAGAGAAAGCCGGCTTCACCCGCCCGCTCGGCGCCAAGCACGGCCACGGCAAGGGCCGCAAGACATGGCGCGAGGAGCGTGACGACGAGATCGCCGAACTCGGCCATAGCCGGCAGCCTTATGTCGTCATAGTCGGTGGCGGCCAAGGCGGAATTGCTCTCGCCGCAAGGCTGAAACAGCTCGGCGTGCCGACCATCATCGTCGAGAAGAACGAGCGTCCAGGCGACTCCTGGCGCAAGCGCTACAAGTCGCTCTGCCTGCACGATCCGGTCTGGTACGATCACCTGCCCTATATCGATTTTCCGAAGAACTGGCCGATCTTCTCGCCGAAGGACAAGATCGGCGACTGGCTGGAGATGTACACCAGGGTGATGGAGCTGAGCTATTGGAGCTCCACCACCGCGAAATCCGCCACATATGACGAGAAGGCCAAGGAATGGACCGTTGTCGTCGAACGCGACGGCAAGGAGATCGTGCTGAAGCCGAAGCAGCTGGTGCTCGCGACCGGCATGTCCGGCAAGGCGAACTGGCCGAAATACAAGGGCCAGGACGTCTTCAAGGGCGAGCAGCAGCACTCCTCGACCCATCCCGGCCCGGACAAATATGCCGGCAACAAGGTCGTCGTCATCGGCTCCAACAACTCCGCCCACGACATCTGCGCGGCGCTGTGGGAAGCAGGCGCGGACGTGACCATGGTGCAGCGCTCGTCCACCCATATCGTCAAGTCCGACACCCTGATGGATATCGGCCTCGGCGCCCTCTATTCCGAGCAGGCGGTCGAGAACGGCATGACGACGCGAAAAGCGGACATGATCTTCGCTTCGCTCCCCTACCGCATCCTGCACGAGTTCCAGATCCCGCTTTACCAGCAGATGAAGGAGCGCGACGCGAAGTTCTACGAGGATCTGGAAAAGGCCGGCTTCATGCTCGATTGGGGCGACGACGGCTCGGGCCTGTTCATGAAGTATCTGCGCCGCGGTTCCGGCTATTACATCGATGTCGGCGCCTGCGATCTTGTCATCGACGGCTCGATCAAGCTGAAGAGCGGCCCGGGCGCTGCGGTGCAGGAACTTACCGAAACCGGCGTCAAATTCGTCGACGGCACCGAACTGCCGGCCGATCTGGTGATCTATGCCACCGGCTACGGCTCGATGAACGGCTGGGCCGCGGACCTCATCTCGCAGGAAGTGGCGGACAAGGTGGGCAAGGTCTGGGGTCTCGGCTCCAACACCACCAAGGATCCCGGCCCGTGGGAAGGCGAGCAGCGCAACATGTGGAAGCCGACGCAGCAGGAAGCGCTGTGGTTCCACGGCGGCAACCTGCACCAGTCCCGCCACTACTCGCAGTATCTGTCGCTGCAGCTGAAGGCCAGGCAAGTCGGCTTGCCGACGCCCGTCTATGGGCTGCAGGAGGTGCACCATAAGGGCTAGTCATCAAAGGACCCGCGCGGCCTCTCCGCCGCGCGGGTCTTTTGTTTCAGGCCCTGAGCGCCACGCCCCTCGCCTTGGCCCAACGCTCGACGACCTTGCGCTCCTCCGGCAGGGCCAGACGATTGCCGAAACCGCGCACCTGGACCGCACGGTTCTGGGGATCGAGCTCGATCGTCAACAGCCGCTCGATCTTGCCCAGCGCCGTGCGCCGCAGCACCCAGATCGAGGCGTTGCCGGCGATGCACTTGGCCGCGTACATCGACACGCAATGATGCATTGCACGGCTCTCGGCGACCAGATCCTCGGCCGTCTTCAGCTGCCGGACGAAGAAGCGCTCGCCGCGCACCTTCGCCTCTTTCGCCGATGGCTGCCATTCCCAGTCTTCGAGGCGCGAGCCGTCCCAGGCGCCGCGCTCGGGCTGCGTTCCGGCGCCTCGCTGGGTGCGTCCGGCGGCGCGGCGGCGCATGGCCTCGATGCGTTCGATCGCGGCGATGTCGCGGTGCCAGTCCACCATCTGCCGGCGTAGCGAGGCAAGCGTGCGCCCCTTCAGGCTGTAGGCCGCATCACGCTGATGCATGGCGCCGATGTAATCGCAAAGATCGTCGATCTCCTCCTTCGAGGCGGGATGTCCGCAGAAGAAGCGCGCCACCTCGCGCCAGAAGGCCAGTTCGTGGCGCGGCGTGCGCGCGATCTTGGTCCGCGCAAGCCGGACCGCCAATCCCTGGTCATCTGTGTAGGACCGGGCGATCGCCAGCCAGAACGCTTCGGCGAAACCAAAATCGCCAGACACGTTGAGGAAGCAATGCACCTCCTTGCGCGACAGCCATGCGTTGGCGCCCGCCTTGTAGAGCGAGTCGCCGCGCGCCACCGTCACATACCAGGCCTTGCGGAGCGCAATCTCGTTGGCGTCCAGCCCCGTGCTCTCCAACCAGACGCTCTCGAGCGCGGCCGAAACCGGATAACGCGCATAGAGATAGCGTGCCGCGGCCAGCCGTAGTCGCGCGCGGTCGCGCGTCTTCAGCTTCGGGCGCCACAGCGCGCCGTCTCGGATCGCCATGCCGGCAAGACCCGAGCGTGCGTCGTCCAGCGCCCGTTCGAAATCCGGAACGGGACGCGCGGCGGCGAAAACCTGCCGCAGCCTTGCATCATAAGCTTCAATGCGTTCGCGCTCGGCGTCCTGCCTGCGCTGGATCATGGACTTGGCCATGGCCGTTCTTCCCTGTTGGAACCCTGTCGGCCGCGCGCTTTTCCAGCGTCGGCACGGACTGTGACGATCTGGATTGCGGGATCATTGACAGGTCTCCTTTCGGGGATAACGGGTTATGGATGGCGCGCCCTGTAGACGCGTCGCAAACTTGACGCAAGCGCCATTCTCTCAATGTTTACAATGGCCTGACGGAGTGTTGCAAAGCTGCATCTGAGGCTTTCGAGCAGCCGCCATCGTTCGCGGAAAGCGCTCGGCTCGCCGTCGTTTCGTTCCACGCGGCATCAACGCGTGGAGAGGATAATGCTCACCGCAGATCGCGGACGGCGCTCGCATCGTCGGGAAGTTGGCGACCCGCAGCGGGGTCAATCGGTCCGTACGCCGCGAAGGCGCAAAATGCGTGAACAAGATCTCATCTTCGCCTCCATAAAAAGCGTTGTCGGTTCCGGCACGGCCGTTGAAACGGCCTGGCCGCATGTCGGGCGCGGCTAATACATGCGTTCGAGCAGGACAGCAAGGCGCCGGTCGTGCTCGGTGTCGCCGGGCTTGAACAAGCCGTCTGCATCTCGCTGGCCAAGCCCGGCGCGGGAAGCAATCCGGACCAACGCGCGAGCACTTGCGCCAGGCAGGCGATCGCGGCAGTCGTCCGGCCGGTATGCACGCAGCGCGTTCTCGCCGTCGAAGCAAAAAGCACATGGCCGTCTCCTTCCGGTGATGCCTGGCTAAGCTGCCTTTTCGGCCGCGAACTTTCCCACCACCCGCTCCAGCAACGGCATATAGTCGCGAAAGGCCCGCGTCTTCATGTTGGCGACCTTGCCGCCTTCATCCCATATGCGCACCCGCACCGCTTCCTCATGGAACGGATTGCTACGGAACTGCGCCACTTCGTCAGCGCTCATCGGCCCGCCCTGCAGCGACAGCGTATGCACCGAGGCCGGCGAGAGCTTGCTGAAATAGGTCGGATCGGTGGTGCAGAGATAGCGCTTGGCCGCAACGTGCAGCCGCACGCATTCGACGATGACCGGCGGGAAGAACGGCGCCAGCACCTCGCCACCCGCCTCGTCATGATGCTTGTCCTCGACGTCGTCGGGCGAATAGGTGCCGAACTCGCTGGTATAGTGGCCGATGTCGTGCAGAAGTGCTGCCGCCACCAGCTCCTCCGGCGCGCCGTCCTGTTCGGCAAGCCAGGCGCCCTGCAGCATGTGCTCCGACATGGTGACCGGCTCGCCGAGGTAGGATTCCGCCCCGCGGCGCTCGAAGATATCGGCGATGAATTCGACGATGTTGCCGGTGTTCAGTTCCTGCGGGCTCATTCGGCCGCCTCCCTGAAATCGTGTTCGATCGCGGCAAGTGTCGACAGCAGGCCGTCCTTGTCGGCGTAGCAGCCCTGCAGCCAGCGCTTGCCGCTGCCGGAAAATGTCTTGCGTGCATGCATGACGCGGGTGTTGTCGACGATGAAGGACTGCCCCGCCTCGAGCTTGAAGGTCACCTCAAAGGCAGGATCCTCGATCAGCTCGGCGAACCGGCGATAGGCGGCGTAGTATGTGTCCATCTCGGCGAACGGCACATCGACCGTCGGCGCCAGCGAGCGGTTGTTGAAGCGGATGCAGATGAGTTCGCGATCGGGTCCGAGCTCGATCATCGGCCGCTTCGACTGCAGCCGAACGCCGGAAGAGCCGGCATATTCGAAGCGTGCCGGGTAGGAACTCAACAGCCGGAAGCCCTCGGGGTTTTCGGATTGCAATGCTGCCGCCACTGCAAATCCGTCGACGACACTGGATTCGCCACCTTCGACCGTATTCTCGATGCAGGCCAGGATCTGCAGCGTCGGCACCGGATCGCGGTAGGGATTGTCGGTATGCGCCTGCAGGCCGAGATTGGTGTAAGCGAGATTGTTCGGATTGACCTCGGCGCGCACCTCGAACCAGCGCCCGTAATTGGTCTCCCTGATGTAACCGAAGAGATCGGCCACCTTGCACAGCGCGCCGGACTCCGCCGGCAGCCCGTCCATCACGGCAAAACCATAGGTCCGCACCGCCGAAAGCCATTCGCGCAACACGCCACGGCCATGAAAGGCCGCCGCGTAGCTGGCGCGCGGCACCGAATTCTGCATCGTCGCCTTCGTCCACCGCTGAATGACATCACTCGTCCAGCCTGGCAGCTGAGGTTCTCCGCGATCATAGGCGTTGGCTCTCAGCCATTGCGCCGGGAAGCTGACGGTCTTGTCCTCGGGGACGAACCGGACTTCCAGCGCTTCGCCCTTGATGGAGGCCGCGCCGATCCGCGTTTCTGCCGGAATATCCAGAATGGTGATCAGCCGCTGGCCATTGCCGATGCTGCGCGTCTTGTCGTCCAGCGCATTGTCACGCAGCCACATGGCATGGAAACGGCGGCGCGTTCCCTCTTCCCAGCCAAGCTCGATCATTCGCCCGTCATCGGCCAGCGTTGCTCTGGTCAGCATATCCTGAACTCCCATCTTCGATCCCGCCACCGTAGGTGCCGGTTGCATGCTGGCGCCGCCAAAGGCATAACTCAAATTATCGTTTTGCGGCCAATGGCGCGGAAAATCTGATGGCTGAAAAAACTTTCGGCGCGATGCCTCCGCTCGACTGGCTGCGCAGTTTCGAGGCGGCAGCGCGCCTATCGAACTTCACCGCCGCGGCAACCGAGCTCGGGCTTACGCAAGCTGCCGTCAGCCAGCACATCCGCTTCCTGGAAGAGCGGCTCAAGACGCGATTGTTCGCGCGCCTGGCGCGAGGTGTGGCTCTCTCGCCGGAGGGCGCCGCCTATCTGCCGCACATCCAGTCGGCGTTCGCGATCATCGGCAACAGCACCAGCGAGCTGTTCGAGCCCCGCGCTGTGCAGACCGTCAGCATCCGCGTTCCCATCTCCTTCGCCCTTCTCGTGATCGTGCCGGCTCTTCCCGATCTGGCAAAGGCGCTGCCACGGGTCAGGCTCGATCTGGTGACCATCCATCGACCGGCCGACTACGACCAGCCGGGTTCGGCGCTCGATATACGCTTCGGCAACGGATCCTTCCCTGGCAGAGAGGCCGACCGGCTGACCGTCGAGCAGCTTGTTCCGGTCGCGGCTCCGCCATTGGCCGGTGACGATGATTGGACATCGTTGCCGCTGCTGCTGGTGGCCGGCGCACGCGAGATGTGGGCGGAATGGTTTGCCGCTTCCGGGCTTGCTGGACATTCCCGACGTTCGCACCGCTTCGACAGCTTCGTTGCCGCCATGGAAGCGGCGAAGGCCGGGGCCGGAGCGCTGCTGGGCTCGCGGCCACTGATCGACACCGCTCTCAAGGACAATTTACTCGTCAGGCTTTCGGATTTCGAGCTGTCGAGCCCATCGGGTCATTTCCTGACATGGCCGTCGTCATCACGGCTGTCCGCCGCCGAGCAGGATTTTCGACGCTGGCTTCTATCGCGCCTCGCCGGGATTTCAGGGTAGGACCTGGACTGCCGCGCCTATCCGCTTCCAGTAGATGAGCGTGCCGGTGAGCCCGCCATGCGGCTTGAGCGCATAGTCCGGAATCTCGCCGGTGAGCGTGAAGCCGAGTTTCTCGTAAAGGCCGGCAGCCCCTTCCTCGGCCGCGGTATCCAGCACCAGCAGGGTGCGCCCTTTCTCGACGGCCAATTTCTCGGCGGCCCGCATCAGCCGGGTCGCGATGCCTCTGCCGCGATGGTCGAGGCGGGTCATCAGCTTGGCGATCTCGGCGCGGTGCGGCTGGTTGGGCGGGCAGTCGAGAAGCAGCGTGACGGTGCCGACAAGCGTCTCGCCGTGCCATGCGCCCAGCACCGCCCGTTCTCCCCGCGCGGCGGCGGCCAGTGCTTTGCGCCAGAAACCATAGGCTGCGTCGGGCGACAGCGGATGCATGAAGCTCACCGATCCGCCGGCGGCGACCGTCTCGATCAGCAGGTCGGCCAGCATCCCGCTGGTTCGCGCGTCGTCGTCCAGCGCCCTGATTTCAAGGGTTTTCATGTCCATGCTCTCCAGGTGGATGAGGTGCCGGGCCGGGGTCATTCGAAATGACTGCTCGGCCTTCGGCGGCGGGCCCTGCGGATTTCCGCGATGCGCTCGGCATCGTCCTCGCTGAGGTGGCGCCCGCGCTCCAGGATCTCGAGCGTGTATTCCTCATAGGTGAGGCCAAGCCGCTCGGCCCTTTCCAGCCGCATCAGCATGATGGTCTGGCTCGGTGCCTTCCAGGCCTTGTCATGAGCGGCGCGCCAGGCGAGGAAGATGTAGGCGTCGCCCTTGCCCCAGGGTGGGCCTTGATAGTCGTCGATAGGCGGCCCGCCATTGTGCGAGCGTTTCGGCCGGCGCGCCATGCGATCAGCCCCTGACCAGCGCCACCAGATACTCGGCGGCTTCCGGTCCCGGGGCATGGAATGTGCAGTCCGACGGAGCGCCGAGCGCCAGGCAATCGCCGGGTTCCAGCCTATGCACGACATCGCCTTCGGTGAAGTCGAGGCGGCCGCCGATAAGCCATATCTGCTGCTTGATGAAGGCATAGGACGCTGCCGGGAAATCGACCTTCGCGCCTGCCGGCAAGCTGACCCGGATCAGTTCGAGCGGCATTTGCGTCGCCGGCGACAGGTGCCGCCTCACATAGCCCGTCGCCGGATCCTGCCAGACCGGCTGCTCATCCTTGCGGCAGACACCGCCACCCTGCATTTCGGCACGGGCGATCAATGTCGACAGCGTCATGCCGAAAGCCGACGCGATGCGCACCAGGAGCGCCGCGGTCGGACTTGTCATGCCGCGCTCCATCGCGCTCAGCATCGCCTTGGAGACAGCCGACCGCTCGGCCAGCTCCGCCAGCGACCATCCCCGCAAGTCCCGTTCCGAGCGTATCCGCCTGCCGATCGTGGATGTGATCTCATTCGATATATCAGCCATTCGTCCAATATATCGAAAATAGACAGTAGCGAAAGGTGCTATTCGATCGAATTTTCGCGACCGCCTTAACAGGCCCTACACCATCCGACCTCACCCGACTTTAACCCCGATTGGATAGGTTTGGCCTCGAGGGGAATGGGACAGGTCACCGATGTTTGTTGAACGCGAAGCCTCCGTTGGAGAGCCGACCTCGCAGGAGCGCCGCGACGCCCAGCAGAGCGACAAGCGCATTCTTGGCAATGTCGTGCAATGCGACGGCGCGCGTGCCACCATCAGCGCCTATGCCGAGGATGCCGAAGGCACGGTCACCGGCCTGTGGACCGTCGGCAAGATGATCTCCATCAACCTTGGCGCGACCCGCACCGTTGGCCTTGTCTATGCGATCGGCAAGTCTGACCGCGTTTGGAGCAACGAGGGCCAGAACGCGATCGAGGTCAGCATCGAACTGATCGGCGAGGTACGCGACGGCGCCGAGCCTGGCGCCAAGCCTGTCTTCGACCGCGGCATCACCACCTATCCGCATATCGGCGCCGTTGCCCATCGCATCCGCAGCCGCGACCTGCAGGCCGTCTACGATCTCGCCGGCCGCCATTCGATCACCATCGGCACGCTGTCCCAAGACGAGGCGATCGACGCCAACATCGCCATCGACGACACGCTGGCGCGCCATTTCGCCGTTGTCGGCACGACCGGCGTCGGCAAATCCACGGCTGTCTCGCTGCTTTTGCGCAAGTCGATCGAGGCCCGGCCCGATCTGCGCGTCCTGATCCTAGATCCGCACAACGAGTTTGCCGCCTCGCTACCGGAACATTGCGTGAAGGTCGATTCCAAGACGCTCGACCTGCCGTTCTGGATGTTCAGGCTGGAGGAATTCGCCGAGGTTCTATTTCGCGGGCGCGAGACCGTGCCGGAGGAAGTCGACGTCCTACGCGACCTCATCCCCGCCGCCAAGAACCTCTACCGCAACCCGAGTTCCGGCTCGTACGTCAGGCGCGGCAGCGATGCGCTGACGGCGGACACACCGGTGCCTTACCGCATCGCCGATCTCCTCAAGCAGATCGACGAGCGCATGGGTCTCCTGGAGAGCAAGAACGATCGGCCGACGTTGAAGTCGCTGAGGACGCGAATCGAATCGGCCGCAGCCGACCCGCGCTACCGTTTCATGTTCAATTCGCGGCTGATCGAGGACACCATCCACGAGACCATCGGCAACATCTTCCGCGTGCCGAACCATGGGCGTCCGGTGACCTGTTTCGAGATGGCGGGCATGCCGTCCGAGGTCGTCAACTCGGTCTGCTCGGTGCTGGCGCGTCTCGCCTTCGACCTTGCGCTCTGGAGCGAGGGCCGGCTGCGGCTGCTTCTGCTGTGCGAGGAGGCGCATCGCTACATGCCCGCCGATCCGCGCCTCGGCTTCGCGCCGACCAGGCACGCCTTGTCGCGCATCGCCAAGGAAGGCCGCAAATATGGCTGCTACCTCGGCGTCGTCACCCAGCGTCCGGGCGAGCTCGATCCGACCATCCTGTCGCAATGCTCGACCTTCTTCGCCATGCGGCTCGCCAACGAGCAGGACCAGGCGATCATACGCTCGGCGATCGCCGATTCCTCGGCCTCGACGCTGGCGTTCCTGTCCTCCATGGGCCAGCGCGAGGCAATCGCCTTCGGCGAAGGCGTGGCGACGACCATGCGGCTCAAATTCGAGAAATTGTCCCGCGAATTCATACCTGGAACGGCCAAGCGCGAGCAGACCCTGCCCGCGGAAGCCGGCGACGATGTCGATCTCGCGGGAATTGTCGAGCGGCTGCGCAACGTGCCGAAGCCGCAGCAGGCGATGGCCTTTGCCGAGGTGGTGGATTCCGCCCGTCAGGCTGGCGACCCGGACTATCGCAAGCCGCCCGCGCCGCGTGCACAGCCGGACGATGATTTCGACCTGCGCTACGGCCTGAAGCCCTCGACCTTCGGCATGCGCCAGCAGAACGACTGATCCCCAGACTTTGCCGTCGTCCCGGTCGAAACCACGGCAGAATTGCCTCTCTGCTTGTCGGCCAACGTGGGTAAATCCCGTCACGGAATTCGTCAGGCCGAGCCGGATGGTGCCGCTTTCGAGAACCGGGGCGGAGCGTACTTTCCCGTGCGCGAGCACCGGCCCACGCCGGCCGTAGCCTTAACTGCCACGACCACCATGAGTGCTTCGGCCGGCGAAGGCCGGAAGCGCAGAAACGGCTTCAGGCGACCAGCATCACGAATTTGATGACGGGATTTTAGGCGCAGACGCGGTTGCGGCCCTGCTTCTTCGCCTCATAGAGCTGCCGGTCGGCGCGGCGGTAGAAGTCCTCGGCGCTCTCCTTGCGGTCCCACACGGCAAGGCCGACGCTGGTGGTGACTTTCAGGCGCACATTGCCCGATAGGATGGACATGTTGGCGATAGCCTTGCGGATGCGCTCGGCGAACCGGGCGAGCAGTTCCGCGTCCATGTTGGGCGTGACGACGGCAAACTCCTCGCCGCCAAGCCTCGCCACCACATCGTGATAGCGCGTCATGCCGCGCACGCATTGCGCGACGGCACGCAGGACCTCGTCGCCGACATCGTGACCATGCGTGTCGTTGACTTGCTTGAAATGATCGAGGTCGAGGATCATCAGCCCCACCGGCTTGTCGATGCGGCCGAACTCGTCGAGATATTCCCGCAGGGCGTCGTCGAAGTAGCGGCGGTTCTGCATGCCGGTCAGGCCGTCGGTGAGCGCCGCCTGCTCCAGCGTCTGCGAACGGGCGCTCAGCGACACGGTCATGGCGCGCAGCTTGCCCTCTTCCCGCACCTGGCCGCGGATCAGCGGATAGATGAAGAAGATCCCGAAGAACAAGGCGGCGGCCAGCAGCGCGCCGGTCACGAACAGCAGTTTATTGAGATAGACTATTCTTTCGAGACGCGACGCGGTGTCGAGATCGGTCGCAATGTCCTGCAACTGGCCATAGGCGTGGAAGGTCACCAGGCCGGCGGCCAGGATCACGAAAATAAAGACAAAGAATGCGGATTCCGCCTTGTGAAAACGCATAACTCCCCGCGGGACTGCGACCCATAGTCGTTATGGCATGCGCCGCCTTACGGACCGTTAACCGGAGCAACCGCGACGGGAAGCCGCGATTGCCACTTTAAGCCTCTGATTGAATTAGCAATCTGTCAATCCGAGACTGGCGGGCCATCGCCCGGGCGGAGCCTTTTCCACTCCGGTCCCAGTTGGTGCCTGAACCAGGTCGTCTGACGTTTGGCATATTGGCGCGTTGCGATCTTGGCCCGCTCGATCGCTTCGGGAAAGCTGATCTGCCCGGCCAAGGCGGCCTGCAGCTCTCGGACCCCGATGGCCTTCATTGCCGGCAGGTTCGGAGCGAGGTCGAGCGCCATCAGCTGCCTGACCTCGTCGAGCGCGCCTTTGTCGAGCATATCGTCGAAGCGTGCCTCGATGTGCGCGACGAGCTCGCCGCGATCCGGTTCGATCACCAGGAAGCGCGCGCTGTCGCGGTCGACAAGCGGCTGGCCGCGCGCCGCCTGCCAGTCGAGGATCGATCGTCCCGAGGCGTCGAGCACCTCGAGCGCCCTCACGATGCGCTGGCCGTCGGTCAGCCTGAGCTGCATGGCGACGGCCGAGTCCTCGCGCATCAGAATGCGATGCAGCCGTTCGGCCCCTTGTTCCTTGAGCTCGTAGCGCCAGCGCTCGCGCACCAATGGCGGAATGTCGGGCATATCCGAGATCCCTTCGGCTAAAGCGCGGAAATAGAGCCCGGTGCCGCCGACGAAGACGGCCGGCCGCCCGGACAAAGCGCCTTCCTCGATCAGCCGGGTAACGTCGCGCAACCAGGCGCCGGTGGAGTAGGCTGTCGAAGGATGCACATGGCCGTAGAGGAAATGCGGCACGCGTGCCATCTCCTCGACGCTTGGACGCGCCGTCAGCACGTCGAGCACCGAATAGCCTTGCATGGAATCGGTGTTGACGATGACGCCGCCCTGGCGTTCGGCAAGATCGAGCGCCAGCGCCGACTTGCCGCTGGCGGTCGGCCCGGCTATCAGGATCGCGTTCTTCACGCGGCCTTCGCCCGCCTGCCTGCCGGAATTTTCGATGCCGCTGATCGCCACGCTTGTTTCCCGTCCCAAAGACCGCGCAGTGTCGGCCTCGCTTGCGAATATGGCCTCGCATGCGGCCGGCGCAAGCGCCCTTCACTGGCTGGCCGAAGATGTCGCCTGCGATCTGGTTTTGCCGGAGACGCCCGATGTCGGCGAATTGACGGCCAACCTGCGCGCGACATTGGCCTCCGAACCGGTCGACATCATCGTCCAGCCGGCAGAAGGCAGGAGAAAGAAGGTCCTGCTTGCCGACATGGATTCGACCATGATCGACCAGGAATGCATCGACGAACTCGCCGACGAGATCGGCGTCAAGGCGCATGTCGCGGCGATCACGGCGCGGTCGATGAATGGCGAGATCGCCTTCGAGCCCGCCCTGCGCGAGCGCGTCGCCTTGCTGAAGGGCCTCGACACGGCAGTGGTCGACCGCATCATCGCCAAGCGGCTGACGCTGGCCGCCGGCGGCCGCGCGCTGGTGCAGACGATGCGCGCCAACGGCGCCTGGACGGCACTCGTCTCCGGCGGTTTCGACGTCTTCACCAGCCGCATTGCCGCCTTGCTCGGCTTCCAGGAGAACCGCGCCAACCGGCTGATCGAGGAAGACGGCAAGTTCACCGGCACGGTGGCCGAGCCGATCCTCGGCCGCGCCGCCAAGGCGGAGGCGCTGCTCGACATCGCGGCAAGGCTTGGCCTGGCGACGGCCGACGCGATTGCCGTCGGCGACGGCGCCAACGACCTCGACATGATCCGCCTTGCCGGCACAGGTGTCGCCCTCCACGCCAAGCCGTCGGTGGCAGAGCAGGCGCGGATCCGCATCGATCATGGCGACCTGACTGCGCTACTCTACCTCCAGGGCTATCGCCAGGAGGATTTCACGCAATGAAGCCGATCCGCACCGGGCGTCTCATCCTGCGCAACTGGGAAGAGCGCGACCGCGCGCTGTTCCATCGCATCAATTCCGATGAGCGCGTGATGGAGTTCTTCCCGTTCCGCCGCGACCTCGCCGCGGCCGACGCCAAGATGGATGAGTTCCGCGCCTGGATCGACGACGACGGCTATGGCTTCGCCGCGGCCGAGATCGCCGCCACCGGCGAGTGCATCGGCTTCGTCGGTCTCCTGGATACGGATGATGTGCCATCGCTACCGGACGGCACGATCGAGATCGGCTGGCGGCTGGCGCCTGAATTCTGGGGCAAGGGCTATGTCACCGAGGCGGCGCAAGCCTGGTTGGCCTTCGGCTTCGAAACGCTGGGGCTGGAGGAAATCGTCTCCTTCGCCGTCGCCGAAAACCATCGCTCTATCGCAGTCATGAAGCGCCTCGGCATGCGCGCCGATACGGGCGCCGATTTCGACCATCCCGCGGTTCCGGAAAGCCACCCGCATCTCAAGCGGCATGTGCTGTACAGGCTGTCGCGCGAGGACTGGCAGGCGCGAAAAAGGGCGGCTCTTTAGCCGCCCTTTTTCTTGCAACTCAGTCAGCTAGGCGATTTTCCGGACTCAGTCCATCCGGATCGTCACGAAGCGCAACTCGCCTGTCTTCGAAGCCAGCATCAGCAGCGCGTTCTTGCGGCCCTGCTCCTTGAGCGCGCCGATCCGGTCCATGACGTCCTTCGGCGTTCCGACCGATTCCTGCGCGATCTCGGTGATCACCTCGCCCGGCTGGATGCCGCGCTCGGCTGCCGCCGAATCCTTGGCGACGTCGGTGATGACCACGCCCGAAACGTCGGCCGCGATACCGAACTTCTGCCTGGTCTGGTCATTGAGCTCGCCGACGGTCATGCCGAGCACCGAAGCCGTGGACACCGGAGCCGCCTTGTCGCCCTTGTCCTGGTCGGTGGTGCCGTTCTCGCCGCTGGCCAGCTTCTCGCCGTCCTCGAGCCGGCCGAGCGTCACCTTCACGGTCTGCTCGACGCCCTTGCGCACGATCACCACGTCGACCGCCTTGCCGACCGGGCTTTCGGCGACCACGCGCGGCAGGTCGCGCATCTCGTGGATGTCCTTGCCGTCGAACTTGATGATGACGTCGCCGGCCTGCACCGAACCATTGTCGACCGGACCGCCCTTGATGACGCCGGCCACCAGCGCGCCCTTGGCGGTCGCCATGCCGAGGCTCTCGGCGATGTCGTCCGTCACCGGCTGGATGCGAACGCCAAGCCAGCCGCGCCGCGTCTCGCCATATTGACGGAGCTGGTCGACCACGCCCGCCGCGAGCTGCGAGGGAATGGAGAAACCGATGCCGATCGAGCCGCCCGAGGGCGAGATGATCGCCGTGTTGATGCCGATGACCTCGCCCTCGGCATCGAACAGCGGGCCGCCGGAATTGCCGCGGTTGATGGCGGCGTCGGTCTGGATGAAGTCGTCATAGGGGCCGGAATTGATGTCGCGGTTGCGCGCCGAGACAATGCCGACCGTGACCGTGCCGCCGAGGCCGAACGGGTTGCCAATCGCCATCACCCAGTCGCCGACGCGCATCTTGGTGGAATCGCCGAATTTCACCGCCGTCAGCTTGTGGCCCTTCGGATCGACCTTCAGCACCGCGACGTCGGTCTTGGTGTCGGTGCCGACCAGCGTCGCCTTCAGCGTCACGCCGTCGGAGAAATTGACCTCGATGTCGTCGGCGTCGGCAATCACATGGTTGTTGGTCACCACGATGCCCTGCTCGGCGTCGATGACAAAGCCGGAGCCCAGCGACTGCACCTTCTGCCCGCCGCCGCCCTTGTCGCCGCCGCGGTTCTTGAAGAAGTCGTCGAAAAAGTCCTGGAAGGGCGAGCCTTCGGGAAGTTGCGGCATCGGCACCGCGCCCGGCCCCTCGGTGCCTTTCACCGTTTGCGAGGTCGAGATGTTGACCACTGCGCCGAGCAGGCGTTGGGCAAGATCGGCGACGGAAGGCGGCCCGTCGGAAGCGACGGTGGGCGTGACGAAAGACGGGACGGCAACCATGCCGACGACGAATGCGGTGGCGCCGGCGAAAAGCGTACGCCGCGCCGCGCGCAACAGAGTGTCGGATATCATCGTGGCCTCCCGGTGGTTCTGAAAAGGAAAAGCGCATCCGCAACGGCGCCAGTCCAAGTCATGTTGGCAAGAATTAAGGCACGTTTGCGGCCATAGCTATCGGCGGAGGATAAATCGTCAATCGCTTCGCCACCAAGGAATTTCATCAGCCCCGGACCAGCCAGACGATGCCGACGCCGACGCCGATCGCAACCAGTCCGCCGATCCGCAGCACATTCTCGGGCATCGACAGCACTTCCGTGGCGAGTTTCCGGGCCAGGGCCGGAAACCCGCCATAGACCAAGCCCTCGATGACGAGGACCAGGCCGACCGCCGCCAGGAAATCCTGCACCGCCCGCTACTGGACGGTGCTGGGTTGTGTCGCAGGCGCGGCTGGGGCCGTCGCCGGCGCGGCCGGCGCAGTCGGTTGCCCGGGCACAGTCTTGCTGGCCGGATCGCGGAAATAGCGGAAGAACTCGGACTCGGGCGACAGCACCATGGTCGTTCCGGTGTTGTCCAGCGCGGTGCCATAGGCATTCATCGAGCGATAGAAGTCGAAGAAGGCAGGATCGCGCTTGTAGGCGTCGGCAAAGGTGGCGCTGCGCTGCGCCTCGCCTTCGCCGCGCAGGATTTCCGATTCCTTCTGGGCCTCGGCGACGATCTCGACGACTTCGCGATCGGCCCGAGCCCTGATGCGTTGCGCCGCCTCGTTGCCGCGCGCTCTCAGCCGCTCGGCTTCAGCCAGACGCTCGGCCTTCATGCGGTCGTAGGTCTGCTGCGAGACTTCCGCCGTCAGATCCGTCCGGCGGATGCGCACATCCTCGATGTCGAGGCCGAGCGACGTCGCGTCCGGACGGAGCTGGTCGCGCACCTCGCGCATCATGACGCCACGTTCCTCGGAAAGTGCGGCCTCGAAGTCGCGCAGACCGTAGACGCGGCGCAGTGCCGCGTCGAGACGCGTCTTCAGCCGGGCTTCGGCGAGTTCCACCTGCCCCGACACCGCCGCACGGAAGGTGCGCGGATCCGAGATGCGGTAGGCGATGAAGGCGTCGACCTCGTAGAACTTGCCGCCGGAGACCTGGACGCGGATGTTGTCGAGGTCGAAGCGCATCACTTTTTTCTCGATCGTCTGAACGCTGTCGGCGTCGAAAAAGGCGAATGGCGCCTTGAAGTAGATGCCCGGCTCGGTCTTGACGTCGATGATCTCGCCGAACCTGAGCACGATCGCCTGCTCGCCCGCCTTGACGACGAACACCGACGAATAGAGCAGGAACAGAAGGACGGCCGCGATGACCGCGATGATGGGAAGACGGTTGGCCATCACTGGTTACCTCCCAGCGCCGGCGCCGGCGGCGCCTTCGGCTGCAGTGCTGGCAGCGGCAGATACGGAAGCACACCTTGCCCGTTGCCCTGCTCGACGACGACCTTGTTCGAGTCCTTCAGGATCCTCTCCATCGTTTCCAGATAAAGGCGCTTGCGCGTCACGTCGGGCGCCTTGGCGTATTCGTTGTAGACGGAGATGAAGCGCTGCGCCTCACCTTCGGCTTCCTGCACGACACGGTTCTTGTAGGCGGCGGCATCCTCGCGGATCTGTGCCGCCTGGCCGCGCGCCTGGCCGAGCTTCTGGTTGGAATACTGATTGGCCTGCTCGACGAACTTGTCCTCGTCCTGCTCGGCGCGCTGCACCTCGTCGAAGGCGTCGGCGACCTCGCGCGGCGGTGCCGCGTCCTCGATGGAGATCGCGTTGACTTGCAGACCGGTCTTGTAGCCGTCGAGCGTGTTCTGGACGATCTCGCGCACCGAAGTGGCGATACCCTGCCGATCGTCGCGGAAAATATCCTGCGCCGGGCGCCGGCCGACGACCTCGCGCATGGCGCTCTCGGCCACCTGCGTCAGCATGCCGTCGGGATCGGAGACATCGAACAGATAGGCCCGTGGATCGGAAACCTGATAGGCGACCGAGAACTGCACGTTGACGATGTTCTGGTCACCGGAGAGCATCAGCCCGGAACCGCTGCTCGATCCGCCGCCGATGCTGACGAGTTGCTCGGAGATCTTTGCCGTTTCGACAGTTTCGATCGGCCACCAGTGGAAATGCAGGCCGGGCTGCGAGAGTTCTGCCTTCGGCTTGCCGAAGCGCAGTTCGACGGCAACCTCGTCAGGCTGCACGGTATAGATCGCCTTGAAGGCCCAAAGCACGACGAGCGCGAGCACGATCAGCCCGAGAACCGCGGGGCTGGCGCCGCCGCCGCCAGGAAGCGCGCGCCGCAGCCTGTCCTGGCCGCGCCGGATGATGTCCTCGAGATCGGGAGGCGAACCCTGCGGGCCGCTCGGGCCCCTCGGTCCCTGCCCCCAGGGTCCCTGATTGCCGCCGCCGCCCCATGGGCCGCCGCCACCGCTCTTGTCGTTCCAGGGCATGAATGTCCTTTCGCTTCGGTTCCCTCGGGCCTTGCGGCGCAATCCTAACGCATGACCCCGAAATCCGGTATCGGTTTTCGGAAAGGAATCATGCGCCAAATCAAAGTTTTACAGCGGCCTTTTGCGGGTCCGGTTGGACGCGCGGCGCTGTACTGTCGTTCTTCTATAGGGACGCCGTGACGCGCTTTCAACGCGGTCCGCCGCACGCGCCGTCCGATTTGGCCCGGCAGCGACCCTTTGTCCTCGTCACCGACCGTCGCCGCGACGCCCGTAGACCGTGTAGCGCGTCGCGTGGCTGTCCTTTTCGCCCGCAGGGAAATCCTCGGATCGCATGATCCGCCAGATCGCCGGGTCGATCGGCGGAAAATGAGCGTCGCCATCGACTGCGGCCAGCACATGGGTGACATGGAGACGATCGGCGACCGGCAAGGCCTGGGCATAAATCTCGCCGCCGCCAACCACGCAGATCTCCTCGGCACCCGCCATGCAGCGCCCGCGCACCTTGGCCAGCGTGATCGCCTCGTCCAGCGAGTGGGCGACCTCGATGCCCTCGGCGCGCCAGTCCCTGGCGCGCGTCACCACGATGTTGAGCCTGCCGGGCAACGGCCGGCCGATGCCCTCATAGGTCTTGCGGCCCATGATGATCGGCTTGCCCATCGTGTCGGCCTTGAAGCGCTTCAGGTCGCTGGACAGCCGCCACGGCAGCCCGCCTTCGCGTCCGATCACGCCATTCTCGGCAATGGCGACATAGATCGCGATTTCCATCAGCCGCCGCTCCCGCCATTGTCCGACGGCTCGAGCAGCAAGATGTCAATGTTGCGCTCCGGATAAAAATCCTTGGCCGTCATCTCGAACGTCGTCGGGCCGACCTTGCGGACGTTATCGCCGCAGAAGGAAACCAGATTCCTGGCGTTGCCCTTGTCGATGGTGAGCTTGAAATTGCCGATGCTGCCGGACGCCCAGTTGCCGCCCGTGGTCAGGATGTAAGCGATGCGGCTTTCGAAATATTTCGGATAGCCGTCGGGATTTTCCTTTGCTGCCTTGCGCACCGCATTCTCGAACGCCTGGTCCATGCAGTAGCGGGTCTTGTAGCTGTCGTACTGCCCCTGGAACTTGCCGTCGTAGTAGAAGCTGACCGATGACGTGCCGCCGACGCTGGGCTTATAGCGGTGCGAGACGTGGACTTCCTTGTTGGCCGGGAAGGTCGAGCGCCACCAATAGGTCGAGCGCAACTGCCAGAACGGCGCGTAGGCGGTTTGCATGCCCGAGCCGTCATCGGCGGTGTCCTCGATGACGATGCCGCGGTTTTCCCAGTCCTCGGCGACATCCCTGGGCAGTTTGGCCAGCGCCGCCTTGGCCGCGTCGCCGAAGGGATAGAGCGGCACGCCCTGCGCCTTGAGGTCGGCGGTGATGTCGATGCCCAGCGCAAACGCCTTCTGTTCGAGCTGCGGCTTCGCGTCGATGCCGTCGATCGTCACCTCGAAGCCGAGGAAATTGTCGCTCTGCGCTTCCGGAAGCGCCGGCATCTCGTTCGGATCGCCCTCGATATCCGGCATCGGGAAGGCAACGATGGCGCTGACGTCCTTGTCGGTGTTGTTGCGGAAGACGTAGTCGACGGTCACCTTCTCCGGCGAGATGAAAAGGTTCTCGCTTTCCATGGCGACGGCGTCGCTGCGCGACAGGATCAGCCCGCCGGTACCCAGTTCGGCGACGGAATCGTTAGCGAAGGCCGGCGCGGCCAAAAAAGCCAACGCTGCGGTGAGGATAGTGCGGAACATGAATCCCCCTCTCGACGGCAATACCGGGACCACCCCGATGCGCGCTTCCATCTAGAGCAATTCCACGAAAACTAGCTAGGGCAGTTCAGCGTTTCTGCCAAACGATGGACTGCGTTTCAAAGTCCTTTGCGTTCTGGCTGCCTGCGCCGTCTGGACACCGGCTGCCCGATCAGGCAGGAGAAGCTTTCATGCGCAAGCTTCTCGTCATCGGCATCGGCGCCGGCAATCCCGAACACATGACCGTACAGGCGATCAACGGCCTGAACCGGGCCGACGTGCTGTTCATTCCTGATAAGGGCGCCAAGAAGAACGATCTCGCCGAGCTCCGCCGGCAGATCTGCGACCGTTTCGTCACCAACCCGCAATCGCGCCGCGTCGAGTTCGACGTGCCGGTTCGCGCCGACCCGACATCGTCCTATCGCGTGACGGTCGACGACTGGCACGAAGCGATTGCCGAGATCTATGAGGGGTTGATCCGCGATGAGCTGACCGAAGACGGCTGCGGCGCCTTCCTGATCTGGGGCGATCCTTCGCTCTATGACAGCGCGCTGCGCATCCTGGAGCGCGTGCGCCACAGAGGCAATGTCGGTTTCGAGCTCGAAGTCATTCCAGGCATAACCGCCATCCAGGCGCTGGCAGCATCCCACGCGACGGCGCTCAACCGCATCGGCGATTCCATTCTCGTCACCACCGGCCGGCGGCTGACCGAAGAAGGGCTGCCGGCCAACGCCGGGAGCGCGGTGGTCATGCTCGACGGCAAGTGCGCCTTCAGCACGCTGGCCGACCCGGACGTCTTAATCCAGTGGGGCGCCTATCTCGGCACGACGGACGAGATCATCATTTCCGGACGCTTAGGCGATGTCGGCCCCGAGATCGAAAGGGTCCGTGAGGAAGCCCGGCGGAAAAAGGGCTGGATCATGGATACCTATCTGCTGCGCAAGCCCGGCGAACCGGAAGAATAGGCGCTCCAAAAGGCCACGGTCAGCCGGCGTCGATCTCGGCCTGCAACGCCTGCATATGAACCGCGGCCGCAGAAGCCGCCGCGCGCTCAATGGCCCTGAAGCGGCTGACGACGGCGAGGCCGACCGCGGTCAACTGCGCGCCGCCGCCTTTCCTGCCGCCGGTCTGCGCCGCGACCAGCGGCTTGCCGAACACCCGGTTCATGTCCTCGACCAGATCCCAGGCATGCTTGTAGGACATCTCCATGCCGCGCGCCGCGGCCGAGATCGAGCCGAACGCGGCGATCTGCTCCAGCAACTCGATCTTGCCCGGACCAATTCGCCCGTCGGGGTCGAGATTTATCCGCAGGCTTAGCGATGGCATCTCTCGTTCTCCGCAATCATGTCGAGATTACCCCCTCTGCCGCCATATCGCTATTCCAAAGCAACATAGCGATATTGCCCTTTCGTCAACCATCAGCCTCTTCCGGCAATCCGGGAACGGTCGTCGCGCTGTCGAAGCTCACCGTCTTGATTACCGCGAAGACCTTGCGGCCGAGCGCGAGGCGAAGGGTGTGTTTCGACTGTTCGGTGATGCGCGCCAGAACGATCGCACCGTTGCAATCGATGGCAATCTCCACTGTCGGCCCGACGCCCGGCCTGACCGCGGCGATCGTTCCCCCCAAGATGTTGAGCGCGCTGAGGCCCGCCGGCTGTTCGGTCGCGATCATGACGTCGCGAGCGCGGATGCGGAGCCGCACCAGAGCCCCCGCTTGCCGTGGCAGGCGCGGCACGCGGATATCGCCGGCCGGCGAGCCGAGCACAGTCATGCCGAAAGCCTCGTCGTGACGCAGCACCCTGGTGTCGAGCACCGCGCCACCCTCGCCGCGCTCCTCCGCCGGCAAAAGGTCGAGCCGCTGCATGATCGCCTCGGTCGGGCCGAAAGCCGCGACCTTGCCTTGCGAGAGAACCACCACGTCGCTCGCCAGCCGCGCCACCTCGGCGACGGAATGGCTGACATAGGCGATGGGGATTTTCGTCTCGTCGCGCAGCCGCTCGATATAGGGCAGGATCTCGGCCTTGCGCGCTTCGTCGAGCGAGGCAAGCGGCTCGTCCATCAACAGCAGTTTCGGGCTGGCAAGCAGCGCACGCCCGATCGCCACGCGCTGCTTTTCGCCCCCCGACAGTTTCGCCGGCCGCCGGTCGAGCAGATGGCCGATGCCGAGGAGTTCAACCACCGCGTCCATATTGGCGTAGCGCTCGGCAGACGGCGTGAACCAGCGGCCATAGCGCAGGTTGCCGGCGACGCTCATATGCGGGAAGAGTCGAGCATCCTGGAAAACCGTGCCGATCCGCCGTTTGTGCATCGGCACGAACATGCCGGCGGCGGTGTCGACCAGCACGCGGCCGTCGATGGCAATCCGCCCCTTCTGCGGCCGGATCAACCCGGCAATCAGGTTGATCAGCGTCGACTTGCCCGAACCCGAAGGCCCGAACAGCGCCGTCAGCCGGCCGGCGCTTTCGAAATTCGCCTCGACGGCGAAATCGCCGAGGCGATGCATGATGTCGACCGAAAGCGTCATTCGATGTCCATCCGCCGGCCGACCCGCCGCGCAAGGACCTCGGAAGCCACCAGTGCGACCATGGAAATGACGATCGAGATCAGCGTCAGCCTCAGTGCCCCGGCATCGCCGCCCGGCACCTGCGTGAAGGTGTAGATCGCCGAAGGGAGCGTCTGCGTCTCGTTGGGGATGTTGGAGACGAAGGTAATCGTGGCGCCGAACTCGCCCATCGCCTTGGCAAAGGAGAGGATCCCCCCGGCGATCAGCCCCGGCAGGGTCAACGGCAGCGTGATGGTGGCAAAGACCCACAGCGGATTGGCGCCGAGCGTGCCGGCCGCAGCCTCCATCTTGCGGTCGACCGCCTCGATCGACAGCCTTATTGCCCGCACCATCAGCGGAAAGCCCATGACGCCGCACGCGAGCGCCGCACCCGTCCAGCGGAACGAAAAGACAATGCCGAAATGCTCGGCGAGGAAAGCACCGGCAGGTCCGCGACGGCCGAAGCTGAGCAGGAGCAGATAGCCGGTCACCACCGGCGGCAGGATCAACGGCAGATGCACCAGCCCGTTGAGCAGGGTCTTGCCCCAGAACCGGCCCCGGGCCAGCAGCAGCGCGATCAGTATGCCCGGCGGCAGGCTTGCGATCATCGCCAGCGTCGCCACCTTGATCGACAGCCGGACCGCATTCCATTCGTCGGGAGTGAGGTCCAGCAGCCAGTTCATATGCGGTGTAAGGTCTCTCTCAGTTGCTCGGCGCGAGCACCGTAAAACCCTGTTCCTTGAAGAGCGCGGCGGCCTTGGCCGACTCGACGCATTTCAGGAAGGCAGCGGTATCCTTGTCCTTCGAATCCGCCGTCTGGGCAATCGGGTAGATGATCGGCGGGTGCGAATCCTCGGGGAAGGTACCGACGACCTTCACGCCCTTTTCGGCATGGGCGTCGGTGGTGTACACGATGCCGAGCGCGGCCTCGCCCGTCGACACCAGCTTGAGCGCGGCGCGGACATTCTCGGCCTGCGCGACCTTGCTTTCTACCGAGGACCAGACGCCCAGCGATTCCAGCGCCGCCTTGCCGTACTTGCCGGCCGGCACCGCCTTGAAGTCGCCCATGGCGAGCCTGCCGTCGCCGATAAGCCTGGCGAGGTCGAAACCCTTTTCCACCTTGGTTTCGACCTTGGAATCTTTCGGCGCCACCAGCACGATCTGGTTGCCGAGCAGCTTCACTTCGGTGTCCGGCTTGGTCAGCTTCTTGTCGGAGAGATATTTCATCCAGTCGAGGTCGGCCGAGACGAACACGTCTGCCGGCGCGCCGCCCTCGATCTGCTTGGCCAGCGCCGAGCTCGCCGCGTAGGAGATGGTCGCCGCTTCGCCGACCTCGGGCTCGCAGGCCTTGTTGACCGCATCGAGCGCGTCCTTGAGGCTCGCCGCGGCGAACACGACCACCTTGTCGTCGGCATTGGCTGCAGGCACCACCGCCATCAGCGCCGCCGTGAGCCCGCCGATGGCAATTGCCCTCAATCCAAAACCCTTCCCCGTCATGAAATCTCTCCCTGTTTTGAAAAACCGTTCGGCCCAATGCCTTTGATCGATATATCCGGATGAACATAACAAGAAAAGGCCTTTTACCCTCCTCGCCATTGTATGACAGGGTGTTCCCGGCCTACGATGAAGCCCGTTCGATACAGCGATGGCCAAGGCGAGGCAGATGAAGATCAGCGCCCGCAATATCCTGAAGGGCAACGTCACCGAAATCGCCAAGGGAGCGACCACCTCGCATGTCAGGATCGACATTGGCGGCGGCGCCATCGTCACCGCTTCGATCATCAACGAAGCCGTTGCCGATTTGCAGCTTGAGAAAGGCAAGCAGGCCTATGCCGTGATCAAGGCTTCGGACGTCATGGTCGGCATCGATTGACGATACCGGAGCGCGCTGGCCGCGGCCGGACCGGCCTTATACCGCGATCGGCGCCTTGATGGTTGCGTCCGCAAAATAGTTTTCGAGGCGGAAATCCTCGAAACGGAAGGCAAAAAGATCCTGCACCTCCGGGTTGATCCACATCGTCGGCAGCGGCTTCGGCGTGCGCCGCAGCTGCTCGCGCGCCTGCTCGAAATGGTTCGAGTAAAGATGCGCGTCGCCGAGCGTATGGACGAAGTCGCCTGGCTTCAGACCGGTCACCTGTGCAACCATCAGCGTCAGCAATGCATAGGACGCGATGTTGAACGGCACGCCGAGGAAGATATCGCCAGAGCGCTGGTAGAGCTGGCAGGAGAGCCGGCCCTCCGAGACGTAGAACTGGAACAGGCAGTGGCAGGGCGGCAGCGCCATCGCTTCCACCTCGGCCGGGTTCCAGGCCGAAACGATCAGCCGGCGCGAATTGGGATTCTTGCGAATCTCCTTGAGAAGGCCCGCGATCTGGTCGGTCTCGCCGCCATGCCCGTCAGGCCACGAGCGCCACTGCTTGCCGTAGACAGGCCCGAGATCGCCATTCTCGTCGGCCCATTCGTCCCAGATGGTGACGCCGTTGTCGTTGAGATATTTGATGTTGGTGTCGCCGGCCAGGAACCACAGCAGCTCATGGATGATCGACTTCAGGTGCAGCTTCTTGGTGGTGGTGACCGGGAAGCCGCGCGAAAGGTCGAAGCGCATCTGGTAGCCGAACACCGAGCGCGTGCCGGTACCGGTGCGGTCGCCGCGGTCGGTGCCGTTTTCCAGCACGTGCTTCAGCAGGTCAAGATATTGGCGCATCGGCTCCGCCTCGATTCGGATGGCAGATGATCATAGCCGACTGGCTGTCGGTCGAACACTGTAAAGCCGGTCACTGATGTGGATGGTACGCCACAAAGTCCAGGATGCCGGCACGATGTCGTGCCGGCTGCGGACGGCTATGCCTCAGAGGGAACCGAGTTTGCCCAGATCCTTGGCCACCAGATAGTAGAAGGTCACGCGGCTCTTGGTGTTGTCGGCGGCCATCGCCTTGCAGACCTTCTCGATCGAGGCGTCGGCCTTCTTGGCGTCGGCGACACCGAGCTTCTTGCCGGCCCAGTTCTCGCGGACCCGCTCTAGCTCGTTCGGGTCCGTGCAGGAGACCAGCGAGGAATCGCGGTTCCTGAGCGCTATGCCCAGATGCTTGACGATCTTATCGACCGCGTCGGAGCTGGCGCCGGCATCGTATTTCTTCACATCCGCAAGATAGTCGGCCATCGAACTTCCCCTCGTCGGCGCCACTGATCCGATGGATGAGGCTTGTGGCGCGCCGCGCAACCTGTGCGCTAGGTCAGAGACTCCTCATCACCGGCGGAGCTTCGATTGAGTGAGCACGCAAGTCAACCCTCGGCTGTCGCGTTTGGCGCCGGGGACAAGTGCCGGTTTGGCCTTTCATTTTCCATGATCGGTCCCTATATTCGCTTCGTCGGCTTGACCGACTATGGCGATAAACAGGCGATGAAATAAGCCGTTCGGACCCGGGGGCGGTACCCGGCGCCTCCACCAAAAACCGCTCTGGGTGACGGAGCGGCTTTTGCTGGGGGCGAAATAGGATCGACGAAGGTGTAAAGATCGTACTTTTGCCCGGCATTGTACCACCGTCATCGGGCTAAACTTATAGTTGCCAACGACAACTATGCGGAAGCTCGTCTCGCCGCTTAATGCGGTGCGAACGCTTCAAATCAAGCCCTAGAGGTTCGCACTTCTAGGCGGGGTTCGGAGGTACCTGGCAACAGAAACCTCCACCTTCTCCCTCTCTTTTCTTTCATCCGAACCCGCCTGAACGGCGGTGGCCGGTGCGCAGCGTACGCGCCGTCCCTGCCCTCGATGCGACCGGTCTGTCGCGGACATGAAAAAGGCCGGGCAAGCCCGGCCTTTCCCGATCTTTCGTGCGTTCTTACTCCGCCGGCGCTTCGACCGCCTCCCGCACCCGGCCAAGCGTGACCTTGGCCAGCGTGAACGAAATCACCGCGCAGAGCGTGATGCCGGCAACCATTGGCAGCGGCGTGCCGTCGAAGAAGAGCCCCGCTACGCCCATGGCCAGCGCGCCGATGGCGAAGTGCAGCGTGCCCATCAACGCCGAGGCGGTGCCGGCGATCTCGCCATGCTCTTCCATGGCCAGCACCGATGTGGTCGGGATAACCAGGCCGAGGAAGCCGTAGCCGACGAAGAGCAGCGCCGCCATCACGTCGAGCCGGTCGACACCGGATGCCATGATGGCGAACAGCGCCACCATCACCGTGGCGTAGCCGGTCACCGCCACCCAGACCACGCGCTTCAGACCAAAGCGGTCCGCCAGCATCCCGGTCAGCTGCGACATGCCGATGAAGGCGACCGCATTGATCGAGAAGAAGACGCTGTAGACCGACGGCGACAGGCCGTAGTGGTCGATCAGGATGAAGGACGAGCTCGACAGATAGACGAAGAAGCTCGCAATGCCGAAGCCGGCGATCGCCACCAGTCCGAGGAAGTTGCGGTCGCTCATCAGGTAGCGGTAGCCAGCCAATGCCGTGCCGAAAGACGATCCGGCGCGCTCCTCGACCGACCGCGTCTCTTTCAGCGAGGTGGCGAGCAGGATGGTGGCTAAAGCCGCGGCGCCCGTGACCGTCCAGAACACGGCGCGCCAGCCGAAGCTCTCGATGATCTGGCTGCCGGTTAGCGGCGCCAGGATGGGCGACACCGAAAACACCAGCATCAACAGCGACATCAGCTTGGCGGCCTCGTTGCCGGTGTGCAGGTCGCGCACGATGGCGCGCGGAATGGCCATGCCGGCGCTGGCGCCGAGCCCTTGCAGGAAGCGGAAGGCGATCAGCCATTCGATGGTCGGCGCCATGGCCGAGCCGACGCCGCCGACCATGAACAGCGCGAGGCCGGCATAGAGCGGCAGCTTGCGCCCGACCATGTCGGAGATCGGGCCGACGACGATCTGGCCGAAACCCATCGACAGGAAGAAGATCAAGAGGCTCATCTGCACGGCGGCAGTTCCGGCGTGCAGATCCTCGCCGATCGACGGCAGCGCGGGAAGATACATATCAATGGCGAATGGGCCGATCGCGGACAACAAGCCGAGCACGACCGCGATGCGGAGGAATTTGGGACTCATGATAGGGCTTCTTTCGGATCTGGTTGGCGCCACGAAATCGGCGTCTAACCCCAGGACGTTCCATCCCGCGGAATTCCGACGCCCAAGAGCAAAATCTTTCGTCTCCCGGAGCGGATTTCCATTTGTTATGTCCACAAATTTAGACAGGCTTGTCCAATTCGTCAATCACCGCTATATAGATTTTTATGAGGCCCGGCGTTTCTCCTGACACTTTCCCGCCACGCAGCCATGAGGCCAAGCGCATATCGGTGGTCGATGCCGCAGCTTCCGTGTTCTGTAGGGAAGGCTATGCCGGCGCCAATATCGACCTGATCGCGGCCGAGGCCGGCGTCTCGCGCCAGACCGTCTATAATCACCATGGCGACAAGGAAAAGCTCTTCATGGCCGTCGTGCGCGACCTGACGGAGCGCTGCAATGCCGGCATCTTCGCCACCTTTGCAACCTTTCCCGACCAACCTGCCGATCTCGAATCCGATCTTGTCGCCTTTGCGGTGCGCATGAACCGCAACTGCATCTGCAACCGCGACGGCCGCTTCCTGCGCAAGCTGATCCAGGCCGAGGGCGAGCGATATCCGGAGCTTTTTGCCGAGTGGCGCGAACAGGGACCAGGCCGCACCTGGTCGGCGCTAGCCGCCCGCTTCGCGCGGCTTGCCTATGCCGGACACCTGTCGATCGACGATCCGGACGTGGCGGCCCGCCAGTTCATTGCCCTCGTCAACGCCGAGTTGCAGACAACCTTCATGCTCGGCGGCATGCCGACCGAAGAGGAGGTGCTGCGCTCGGCCACCAATGGCGTGCGCACCTTCCTTCGCGCTTTCGGATCGCGGAAAACAACTGTCAGGCAGGCCGCCCTCGCCCACGCCTGAGCGATCAAATCGCCGCCACCCCCTCTTGGCCTCGGCGTTAGGCGCCTATATGCGGTTTACGCCGCGCTCAAGCTTGATTACAGCTATGCGGACGATTCAACGGAACCCGACCGTCACATGGCCGACGACCACATCCGCTACGACATTCTGGCCCAGGAGGCATTGCGCGGCGTCATGCGCAAGGTACTGGCCGAGGTCGCGCGCACCGGTCTTCCGGGCAACCATCATTTCTTCATCACCTTCCTGACCGGTGCGCCGGGCGTGCGCATTTCCTCGCGGCTGCGCGAGCGTTATCCGGAGCAGATGACCATCGTCATCCAGTTCCAGTACTGGGATCTGAAGGTGACCGATACCGGTTTCGAGGTGGGGCTCTCCTTCTCCGACGTGCCTGAAAAGCTCGAAATCCCCTTCTCTGCCGTGCGCGGTTTCTACGACCCATCGGTGAATTTCGAACTGGAATTCGACGTCAAGGCGGAAGGCGCGGCGGAAGATGACGATGCCGCGCCTGCCTCCGAACTGCCGGTTGCCGTCGTCGCCGAAAAGAAACCGGAATCGAAGAAAAAGACCGCCGAGGCCGAGAAGAAGCCGGCCGTCGCCGATACCGGCGGCAAGAGCGCCGACGTGGTTTCGCTCGACGCCTTCCGCAAGAAGTGAACCGGGACATGGGCGAGGTCATCAATCTCCGCCAGGCCCGCAAGCAGAAAGCGCGCATCGAGAAGCAACGCCTGGCCGGTGAGAACCGGGCATTGCATGGCCGCTCCAAGGCCGAGCGAGAGCGTGACCGGCTGACGTCCGACAGGACGGAAAAATTCATGGACGGCCATCGCCGCGAAAAGCCCGGCGATCCGGACGGGCGCTGAGCGCCCCGATGGCTGCCGTCGAAAAGCGCTCGGTGACGATCCGCGGCCACCGCACCAGTTTTTCCCTGGAGCAACCTTTCTACGATGACCTCGTCACGATCGCCGCGCAGCGCTCGATTTCGCTGGCGGCCCTTGTTGCCGAGATCGACGAGACGCGAACCCGCGACGCCAACCTCTCCTCAGCGCTGAGGCTCTACGTGCTGGCCTGGGCCAAGCGCGGCGGCAAGGCGTTTTGACGGGTCCCCGGAGCAATTCCACCAAAAACACGTAGGCGTTTTCCGTCCGGAATCGCATAAACAAAATAGTTCGAGCGAGCCGGCCATCCGGTAGTCCCTGAAGCCGGGCAAGCCTCGCCAGTGCAAAAAGAAAGTTGCCTAATTGACTGATCCCCAGCCGATCACCAACGACACCATCCTGCGGATTCTACATATTGTTCTCATCGATATTCGTGCGACCGATAATCTCGATAAAGCTCGGATGCTTGCTGACGCGCTCCATAATGCGCCAAGCATGATTGCTTCTGGCTGTGAGCCGCAAGACACTTGGACAAGCGTGCTCTCCACCGCTCGTCGGCTTGAGATTGAGCCTTATATCACTTCGCTGCTGAGACACGTTCGATCGCAGCAAAATTCAAACTGAGACACTACTAACCATCATCAAATGCTGAACCGTTCTAGCCGACGGTATCGCTCACGCTCCGCGGCGCCTTGCGCTTGGCGCCGAAGCTGAGCAAGGCCGAGCGGTCGCGCTCCTCCGCCTGCTTTTTCGACCGCACCCGCATCAGGTCCTTCCAGCCGATATAGCCGATGAGCCGTGCATCCTCGCGCGAGACGACCGGAAGATGCGAGACGTTGGCGGTGAGCAGCTTGTCGGACAGCCCTTCCAGATATTCGTCCGGATAGGCGAGCGTGACCTTGCTGCCGGTCAAAAGCTCGCCGAGCGTCGCCTTGCGATGCTTGCCGGCGCGGCGCCAGCGCAGGATCGCCGGCGGATCGACGAGGCCGAGCACATGCCCTTTCCCGTCGATCACCGGAAAGCTCGGATGCCGCGTATCCGGCGCGGTGAGGAATGCCGCCGCGCCATGCAGCGTCATCGTTGCCGGCACGCTCTCGACCTTGGTCGTCATCACTTCGCGCACCCTGGTCAAGGCGAAGGGATCGACCCGATACTCGCGAACGAGGTGATGTCCGCGCCGCGCTACCTTTTCGGTCAGGATCGAGCGCTTCATCAGCAGCACGGTGACGGCATGGGCGCTGGCGCAAGCCGCGATCAGCGGCACCAGCATATGGGTGTTGCCGGTGAGCTCGACCGCGAAAAAGGTCGCGGTCAGCGGCGCGCGCATGGTGCCGCCCATGGTCGCGGCCATCGCCAGCAGCGGCCAGAAGCCGGGCGTCGCCTCGGGCAGGATGCCGGTAAGCGCAGCGCCCATCGCACCGCCCATGATCAAGAGCGGCGCCAGCACGCCGCCCGACGTCCCCGAACCCAGCGCCACCGACCAGATGATGGCCTTCACCACCAGAAGCGTCAGCGCGGCCGCCGCGAGGATATGGCCATCCAACATGTTGGCGATGTTGTCGTAGCCTACGCCGAGCGCCTGCGGTTCGATCAGTCCGCCGATGCCGACCACGAGGCCGCCGATCATCGGCCACCACATCCAGTGTATCGGCAGTTTCTGGAAGGCGTCCTCGCAGGCATAGACCAGCTGCGTCAGCAGGCAGGAAAGAAGCCCAGCGGCAATGCCGACCAGTACCCATCCGCCCAATCCGGCGATCGACGCCTCCATGCTGCCCGAGAACGGGAAGATCGGACCCGGCAGGTGCAGCAAGGTGCGTTCGACTTCCGCAACGATCGCGGCGACGGCGACCGGGATGAAACTGCGCGGCGTCCATTCGAACAGGAGCAGTTCGACGGCGAGCATGATGGCTGCGATCGGCGTGCCGAAGACGGTCGTCATGCCGGCCGCCGCGCCCGCCACCAGCAGGGTCTTGCGCTCATTGTCGCTGACCGGCAGCATCTGCGCGATCAGCGAGCCGATCGCGCCGCCGGTCATGATGATCGGACCCTCGGCGCCGAACGGTCCGCCGGAACCGATAGAGATCGCCGACGACAACGGCTTCAATACCGCCACTTTGGCGTCGAGCCGCGAGCGCCCGAGCAGGATCGCCTCGATCGCTTCGGGAATGCCGTGGCCGCGGATCTTCTCGCTGCCGAAGCGCGCCATCAGCCCGATGATCAGCGCGCCGATCACCGGAACGATCACGGCGGCATAGCCGAGCGGCGTGTCCTCGAGTCTCAGTTCCGCCAGCGAGAACTGGCCGAAATAGGCAATGTTGGTGGCAAGCCTTATCAGCTTCAGCAGCACGATGCCGGCAAACAGCCCGGCGGTCGCGACCACGACCGCGATCGCGGCGATGAGCAGCACCCTTGGATCGGTGGTGAAGTCGCGGAGATGGCTGTTTCCGGCATGAGCGGATTTCATTGGAGCCTGAGCTTTCTGGTGGCGCGATACCGTCCGGTTGTCGGGCGATTACATATCGTACCACGATATAAATCTTCAAGGGCGTTTCTCGATCGTCGGTCCGCGTCATTTTGGACAAGGATCTCACCAGACGCTCTCGAGCCTTCGCAGGAGTTGAGCTTTCGCCGGAAAGGTCCATAAGTCGGAGAATGACGCCGCCGAAAAAATCACGCCCCGCCATCAGCCAGGCCGACTATCAGCGGCTGTCGCAGTTCCGCTATCTCATCCGACGCTTCCTTGAATTCAGCCAGCTTCAGGCGAATGAGGCGGGCTTGACCCCGCGCCAGCACCAGGCGCTGCTGGCGATCAAGGGCTATCCCGGCGGCGGACCTGTGGCGGTCGGCGACCTGGCGGAGCGCTTGCGCATCCGCCACCACAGCGCCGTCGAGTTGGTGAACCGGCTGAGCGAGGCCGGACTGGTCACAAGGGATCAGGACAAGGCCGACAACCGCCGCGTGCTGCTGCAGCTAACGCCTCTTGCCGATGACCGGCTCGCCGAATTGTCGGCCGCTCACCTCGACGAGCTTTCGCGCATCGAGCCCATGCTGCAGCGCCTGCTTTCGCGGCGGGAGCCGGTCTGAGGAACAAGGCAACCAAATGCCGAACCGGCTGCCGATTTGGCGGATAAGTCTCAACCGCCGTCCAGCGATTTCAAGAGATTGTCGATGGTGAATGGATTGGCCTTCGGCTTGGGCGGCTCCGGGGCGGAACTGTCGTTGACGCCGGGAAGCGACCGGTCGACTTTTGGCGTCTGCTCGGCCGCCTTGCGTTCGGCTTCCAGCCTCGCCTGCTCGGCCTTCCTGCGTTGCGCCTCGGCCTGGGCCTTTGCCTCGTCCGCGGCCCGTTGTTCAGCCTTTGCCTTGGCGGCGGCTTCCGCTTCAGCCTTTGCATCAGCTTCCGCCTTGGCGCGCGCCTCGACCTCGGCCTTGGCTTTCTCCTCTTCTTCCGCTTTGGCCTGAGCCTCCGCTTCCGCCCTAGCCTCAGCCTCCGCCTCGGCTTTTGCCCTGGCCTCAGCCTCGGCCTTCTGCCGCGCCTCCTCCTCTTGCCGGCGCAATTCCTCGGCCGCCCGGTCGCGCTCCGTCTGCAGGGCAGCGTAGTAGCGGACCTCGCGCCGCAGCCTCTGCTTCTCGAGCAGTGCCGCCTGCATCGCCTCGACCCGCTGCTGCTCTTTCTCCAGCGCGCGCTGGGTCAGGAACTGCGCCAGCGGCGCGCTGTCGAACTGGCGCGTCATCGCCCCGAGCGGGCCGGCGAGGCTGAAATTCACGGCCGGCTCGGAGCCGACCAGCGCCTCGTCGCCTGGCCGGTAGGTGATCGCGCCCTTTGCTGTGACGGTGCTGGCGCTGAGGTCAGCCATCACGTCCGCCGACAGTGTCGCCGCCGGGTTGTCGAGGCCGATGGGCGGCGCTCGCAGCGTGCCGTTGGCAACGGTGAAGGCGATGTCGGTGTCACCGGCCGCGAAACTGCCCGCGCCGGCGATATCAGGCGCGAAGCTCGCGGTCTTGGCGGCATCGATGTCACGTCCGACTGCATCGGCCTTGGCGATGATAGGGGCAAAGGCATCGGGATTGATGCCGGCGATGGTCAGTCCCTTCAGCGCTGTCGTGCCGGACCCGGACAGGGCGGCGATCATCGCGTCGACCGACTTGCCGCTGGTCGATAGCGCCGCCGAAATGTCGCCGTTGCCGCTGACCCCTGAACCCGGCAGCACTGCCGAAAGATCACTGCCGGCCAGTCTCAACTGCCCCGAAAACAGGCCGGTGCCGTCGGTGTTCTTCAGCTCGAACAGGCCGGTCAGCGCGCCGCCATAGAGCTTGGCCTTGAGGTCCGAGACATGGATGCCTTCCCGGTCGAGCTTCAGCGACAGTGTCGCATCATGCGCGGTGGCGAACGGTCCGGCGGCAAACGCAGCCGTGTTGAGGTCGAGATCGGCGCTGAACGGCAGGGTCGACTTCTGGCTGAACGGCGTGGTTGGCCAGCCGCCGCCTTTCGCGGCAAGGAAGGACTGATCGCCGAACAGCGACACGGCCAGCGGATCGAGGTCGAGTTCGTCGAGCGCCAGCGCGCCGGCAAGATGCGGCAGCCCATCCTTGCTGTCGACGTTGACGTCGCCCGACACCGCGGCCTTGTTGATCGCGCCGGTCAGCCCGCTCAGCACCAGAAGCCCATTGCCGAAATCGGCATCGGCGGCAAGCGATGCCGACGTGCCGGTGCCCATGCCGGGCAGCCCGACGCCGGTTGTCATCAGCCACGGTTCGATGTCGGCGGCGTCGAGGTTGACCTTGCCCTTGGCGGTGGCGCCTTGCTGCGTCTCGGCGACGGTCCCGTCGAAGCTCGCCCTGAAATCGTCGGCCGTGAGATTGAAGCTGGTCGCCAGACCGCCGCCGAGCGAGCCTTTCGCCGAGAGATCGGTGCTTGCCTGTCCAAGCATGCCGAGCGGCAGCGCCGGCAGGCCGTAAAGCGCCAGCAGCGTGGCGGCGTTCTCGTTCCTGGCGTTGAAGGTCAGCGCTACCGGCGCCTCCAGAAGCCGATCGGCGGTACCCTTGCCCGAGAGCGAAGCCGAGAAGGCGGAGCCGCCGGCTCTGCCTTGCGCGGAAAGCGCGAGCCCGGTGGTGCCGTCGCCATTGTCGGCCGCACTCGTCACCAGGTCGATGCGGGCGTCCTGGAACAATTCGGGATAAGCAGATGCGCGGCTGGCCAGACCCTTCAGAAGCTGATTGTCCGGATAATGCTGCGCCGCGACATCGATGAGCGGCTTGAGATCCACCGCCACGACGGATGCGTCGAGCTTGCCGGTCGGGCTTTCCGGAAAGTCCTTGATCCGCCCTGTGGCGCTGATCGAGGCGCCGGCAAGCCCGCCGACCGAGAGCCGGTCGATCTCGAGCAGTCCCTCACGCAGCCTCAACGCCGTATCCACCGTGTCGGCGCTCAAGCCGCCGGCGCTGACCGGGCCCGCCTTGATCTGGAAATCGAGATCGCGGTCAGAGAAGCGGTTGGCGCCCTTGTCGCTGACGAAGATCGAGGCGAAGGCCGCCAGCCCGTCGACGTCGAGTTCGCCGCCCTCCAGCCGCATCAGCACCGAGGGCCTGGCGCCGTCGGGCTGGCTGGAATCGATGCTGCCCGAGAATCTCGCCTTGCCGAGGATGAGCTCGAGATCGCTGAAGGACTGCCGGTTCGCGCTGAGATCGACCTTGGCCTTGAAGCCCGCCGCCGGCAGACGGCGGATCGCGTCGTCGACATCCTTCGACAGCCAGGCGGCGAAACCGGACGGCTGGCCGACGGCAAGCAGCAGGGAGCCCGTGAAGCCGAAACGGTCCTCGACACTCAGCATGCCGTCGGCTTCGAGCGTCGCGCGGCCCGGCAGCGTCGCGGCAAGCGACTTCACCGACCAGCCGCCCTCGACCGGCTCGGCTGAAAGCCGCACGTCGCGCACCGTCGTGTCGCCCGCCACCACCGCCGGCAGCCTGACCTCGACCGTGCCCGGTATCGTCGGCTTCGGCATGTGCAGCAGCGTCTGCTCGAACGCCGCGATGCGCTGATCGAGCGTCAGCCCGGCTCCGGCGGATGCGCCCACCGCCTCGTCGAACTGCACCTGCGCGCCGCTCGCTTCGATCGAGAAATGCGGCTTGAGGCCGAGATCGACCGCGGCCTTGCCATCCGCGGTGTAGGGATTGTCGAGCGGCCCGGTTTCGAAGCGGAATTCGTCGACGCCGAGCTTCTGGTGATCGAGAGCGAATTTGCCGTTCAAACGGAACCCCGGATCGGGCCTGCCGGTGCTGACCTTCACAGGCTCGCCGTCGGTGCCCCGCAATTCGGCCGTGTTCCTGTCGGCCCCGCTCTTGTCAGAGGCCGAAACCTTGAACTGGCCTGAATAGACCGCTGCGCCCCTGACGATGCCGGCATTGCCGTCGGTCTCGATGATCAGCGGATAGGCATCCGGATCGGCCTTCAGCCTGAGGCGCATCCGCCCATTTGCTTCCACCCTGCCGGTGGAGGCCGAGACGTCCGTGCGCAGGCCGTCGAAGCGCAGCGTGCCGTCCATCCGCCACGGTCCGGCAAGCGACTTGGCCGAAACGGTCGAGTTGATCTCGGAGATAAGATGGCTGCGCCCGCCGGCGGCATGGCGCAGTTCGATCTGCCCTCCGGTCACCGTCAGCTTCTCGATCGCGATCTGGCCCGGATCGAAGGGCGTCGACGGCCGGATGGCCCAGTCGACCGTGCCATCGCCGGCGACGTCGATCGTCGCCTTCGGATGCACCAGCCGCATGTCGAAGATCAGCAACTCGCCGCGCAGGAAAGGGGCAAGCTCCGCATCCATGGAGAAGGTCTCCATCGTCATCGCCGGCTGGCCGCCGGGGCCGCCGGCGACCTCGACGTTGGAAAAGGTCACCGAGGGGAACGGCAAAAGCCGCGCGGTCGCATCGCCCTTCACCGTCACCTTGCGGCCGAGGATGGTGCTCGCCTCGCGCTCGAAATCGGCGCGGTAGCCGGTCCAGTCGATGAAATACGGCACCACCAGCGCCGCGCACAGCACCAGCACGAACAGCCCACCGAAGATCACGAACAGGCGTGCGAGCATTTTCTCCCCGGATTGAAGTCAGCCGCACTCTACCCGCATCCGCGTGTCGATAAAGAGGCAATTCGCCGGCGCCGGCATGCGATCAAGGGGCGGCGTACGCGATTGCGCCGCTGCTCGCGGTCGCGATATCATTCGGGGCACGCTCAGTCTCTGCGGCCATGCCGGCCGCGATCGTCCGAACCAAATCGTCAAACGCGGAGCATTCCCGATGTCAGGCAAGAACTGGGACAGGGTGCCGATCGACGCCCAGAGCGTCGATGCCCCGCTGTCGCTCGCTGCGGTCTTCCTCGTCGTCACGGTCGACAGTGATCGGTCGGCCCTCTCCAAGGTGGCCTCGGTGCTCGGCGGGCTTGACGATCTCGTCAAGAATGTCGGCTTCCGCGACCTGTCGGGCCGGTTATCATGCATCGCCGGCATCGGCGCCGACCTATGGGCGCGTCTTTCCCCGGACTGGCGGCCGCGCGAGCTGAAAGCCTTTGCGCCGATCAAGGGACCGGTGCATTCGGCGCCCTCGACGCCGGGCGACCTCCTCTTCCATATCCGTGCTGAACGTTCCGACATGTGCTTCGAGTTCGAGCGCATCCTGCTGGACAGCCTGGAGGGCAGCATCACCGTCGTCGACGAGGTCACCGGCTTTCGCTATTTCGACGCGCGCGACCTGCTTGGCTTCGTCGACGGCACCGCCAACCCGACCGGCCTCGATCTGCCTGCTTCAGCCCTTGTCGGCGACGAGGATGCCGGCTTTGCCGGCGGCAGCTATGTCGTCGTCCAGAAATACCTGCACGATCTCGGTGCCTGGGCCGAAACGCCGACGCACGTCCAGGAAGAGATCATCGGCCGCACCAAGATCGACAACATCGAGATCGATGATGACGACAAGCCGCGCAAATCGCACAAGTCGCTCGCCACGATCGAGGACGACGCCGGCAACGAATTCGACATCCTGCGCGACAACATGCCCTTCGGCCGGCCGGGACAGAAGGAGTTCGGAACATACTTCATCGGCTATACCCGCTATCTGTGGGTGATCGAAAAGATGCTGCAGCGCATGTATGTCGGCGAACCGCCGGGCGCCTACGACAGGCTGCTCGACTTCTCGACGCCGCACACCGGCACGACCTTCTTCGCGCCCACCCGACCCATGCTGCAGAAGCTTGCCGACGGCGCGCAGGATTGAACGGCTTCGCTCGTACGCAAGCCTCCGTCCGAGGTGCACTAATTCCCTATCGCTTGTACCAGTGCGGCCAAGACCGCTCCTTGGCGCACGCTTACCGAAAAATCCCTGGCGATGAATTCGACCGTTGAATCATGAAATGTCAGTATGAAATGCCGATAGCCTGAAAACAGCTCGGGAAAGTGGGACGGATGAACCCGGTTCGCTTTCTCGAAGGATTCTACCCACGAGGAATTTCGAACTTCGAATGCGGAATAGGGCCGTAGGCCTAGTCCATACAGCCGATGCCCGGCGATGGCTTCATCGTTGGGCGGACCAAATTGAACAGCGAGATATGGCTCCGCCGCCAGGATCGCGACGGACTGATCACCAGTCGCGGGCGAAACGGAACGCGCATTGCTGCCGTCAAATGCCGGGTCCGGGACGTTAACAAGATAGGCGATCAAAAGCCGCTCTTCATCCGCGAAAACGCGTGGCAACGGAGCGCCGGCCGATGATGGCGGTAGGTCAACCGGCGCCAGGCTTTCGGTTGTGGACATGACTTAGTGACCTATACCCGGCAAGATCTTGCCCGGGTTCATGATGTTCAGCGGATCGAGCGCCTGCTTGATCGTGCGCATGACGTCGACGCCGTGGCCGAGCTCGTGGCGCAGGAAGCCGACCTTCCCTTGGCCGATGCCGTGCTCGCCGGTGCAGGTTCCCTCCATGGCGATCGCCCGCATGTTGAGCCTGGCGACGAATTTCTCGGCGAGCGCGATCTCTTGCGGGTTGTCGACATCCATCAGCACCAGCACGTGGAAATTGCCGTCGCCGGCATGGCCGACGATCGGCGCAATCAGGCCCATCTCGGCGATATCGGCCTCGGTTTCGGTGACGCATTCGGCGAGCCGCGAGATCGGCACGCAGACATCGGTCGAAAGCCCCTTGGCGCCGGGGCGCAGCGTCAGCGACGACCAGTAGGCGTCGTGCCGTGCCTTCCACAGCTTCGTCCGTTCCTCGGCGACGCTGGTCCACAGGAACGGTCCCCCGCCCTGTTCCTCGGCGATCATGCCGAAGGTTTCGGCCTGTTCGGCGACGCCGGCATCGCTGCCGTGGAATTCGACGAACAGGCACGGGCTCTCCGGATAGTCGAGCTTGGAATAGTTCTTCATCGCCCGCATCTGCAACGCATTGACCAGCTCGATGCGCGCCACCGGGATGCCCATCTGGATGGTCGCGATCACCGTGTTGCAGGCGGCCTCCAGGCTGGGGAACGGGCAGACGCCGCCCGAGATCGCCTGCGGAATGCCCTGGAGTCTCAGCGTCAGCGAAGTGATGATGCCGAGCGTGCCTTCCGAACCGACCAGCAGTCGTGTCAGGTCATAGCCGGCCGAGCTTTTCTTCGCCCGCTTGCCGGTCGTCACCGCTTCGCCGTCGGCCATGACCGCCGTCAGCGACAGCACGTTCTCGCGCATGGTGCCATAGCGCACGGCATTGGTGCCGGAGGCGCGTGTCGCCGCCATACCGCCGAGCGAGGCGTTGGCGCCGGGATCGATCGGGAAGAACAGGCCGGTGTCGCGCAGATGCTGGTTGAGGTCCTCACGCGTCACGCCGGGCTCGACCGTGCAGTCGAGATCCTGCGGATTGACCGCAAGGATGCGGTTCATCCGCGAGGTGTCGATCGAGATGCCGCCGCCCGGCGCATTGGTATGGCCCTCGAGCGAGGAGCCGACGCCAAAGGCGATCACCGGCACGCGATGCGCGGCGCAGGCGCGCACGATCTCCTGCACCTCCGGCGTGGTTTCAGCAAAGACCACGCCGTCCGGCGCCTGGGTCGGGATATAGGTGGTGGTATGCGCGTGTTGGCCGCGGATCGCCTCGCCGGTCTGGAAGCGCTCGCCGAAGCGCTGCTTGAGGATGCCGAGCACAGTGGCGATCCCTTCCTCGTTGCGCTCGATGGGATTGAGGTCGCTCAAAGCCATGAATTCCTCCGCGAATGGACCAGCGGCCACTCTTGCCATGCAGCTATGGATGATGCCTAAAGCAATTCCGGGAAAAATGTGAAGCGGTTTTCCGTCCGGAATTGCGCCGGAACAAGAGAACCCCACCAGCCACGCCCTGTCCAGCGACGATCAAGGAAGACCAGATGCCAATTCCCGCACCGATCATTTCCGGCCCGATGGCGATCGAGAAAGATTGGATCGACTATAACGGCCATCTCAACATGGCCTACTACAACGTGCTGTTCGACCGCTGCTCGGACGAAGCCTTCGAATTGATGGGCATGGGGCCGAACTATGCCAAGGAGCGCCGCCTCACCATCTACACGGCGGAAATCCATGTCTGCTACGTGCAAGAGCTTCACCTCGATCATAAAGTGAACGTCTCGTTCCAGCTCATCGACCATGACGAGAAGCGGCTGAGGGCCTATCAGGAAATCCGCCACGTCGACGGCTGGCTGGCCGCCACATCCGAATCGCTCTCGCTGCATGTCGATATGGCCGGTCCGAAGGTCGCCCCCTTCCCGGCCGATGTGATGGCAAAGGTTGAAGCCATGCGCGCCATCCACGCCGCGCTGCCGATGCCGGAGCGTGCCGGCCGTTCGATCGGCATCAAACGCAAGGGCGCTTGAAGCACCCGGACGCCCGCGTTAACCTTACCAAGGTTTTAACGTGAACAACTCACTTGAGTCCGTTGAACGACTCAGTGGCGCGTTCGAAAACCGCCGCACCGGGTTTACGCGCGGGCGGCAGGCGGAATGCGGTGCGAGGACAGTGCATGAAAACCGACATCAAGATCGAAGTGGAGCGGTTGGCGGCCGATCCACGCATCACCGACTATGATTTCTGGCGATCGCTGAAGAACGTCAACAACGAGATTTTTCACATCGCCAACAACAACGAGCCCATTCCCTTCGACATGATCCGCTGGCGCGCGATTCTCAAGCAGGCGCGCATTAAGCGCGGTCACACCGAGCCCTCAGCGCTCCCTTAGACCGCGAAGCGGCGAGCGCGGCTCTACCGGCGACGACTGGATGATGGCGGTGTTGGTCATCGCATAGGGAATGATCCTGTCGATCACCCGCTCCAGTTCGATGACCGAGCCGACATGCGCCAGCGCGATGAAGCAGTCCTCGCCGGTCACCCGGTCGCATTGCGCGATTTCCGGCAACTCGCGGATGACATCGGTTACGACGGCGAGTTGCCCGGGCACCGGCCGGATCCGCAGCCAAGCCGAAAGCTTCATGCCGAGCGCCGCCGGATTGATCCTCACCGTATAGGCCTCGATCACACCGTTTTCCTGCAACTTGCGGATGCGCTCGGCAACGCTCGGCGCGGAGAGCCCGACGGCACGCGCCAGCTCAGCCGTGCTGGTACGCGCATCCTTTTCCAGCAACCGCAGGATTTTCAGGTCCGCCGCATCCAGCGCCGGATTTTCGTTTCGAAGGCGTTTCAAGAGAATTCTCTTTCTTCAGAAAGTAAACGGCCATCAAAGCCATTTATCGATCATATGAACTATAAAGTTCGCCTGCGATAATGATCAAATGAATTCCAAAGCGCTAGTTCGCACGACAAACCGGACCGCTGGCGACGCCGACGCCGCGCGCCCTGCCCTCGCCGGGCTGGCCAATGCGCTGCCGCCGCATGTCTGGTTCTGCGTCAGCGCGATCTTCCACTATCTTGGGCCGGCCTTCGCCGTGCTTTTGTTCGCCCAGGTCGGCGTGCTCGGCATGGCTTGGCTGCGCATCGCCACGGCCGCGCTCGTCTTCGCGCCGCTTACCAGGCCATGGACGGTCTTCGCGCGCGCCGACCGCTCGGCCCGCCTGCTTCTGTTGGCCCTCGGCGCCTGCCTGGCGGTGATGAACTGCGCCTTCTATCTGGCCCTCGACCGGCTGCCGATCTCGCTGGTCGCTGCGATCGAATTCGTCGGCACCATCGGCGTCGCGCTCGTCGGCCTCAGGAGCCGGCGCAATGTCGCGGCGCTCGCCGTCGCCGTCGCCGGCACCTTGCTGCTGATCGACATCAAATGGTCCAGCGATCCGATCGGCCTGTTCTGGGCCTTTCTCAACGGCGCGCTGTTCGTCGGCTACATCGTGCTGGGCCACCGCATGGCCCAGACCGGAATAGGCATTGCCGGCCTCGGCACGGCCATGGCGATCGCCTTCCTGGTCGTGTTGCCCATCGGCTTCAGCGAGGCGTTGCCGGCCTTTTCGGCCCCGCAACTGCTGATCGCCGCCATCGGCGTCGGCATCTGCTCGTCGGTGATCCCCTATATCTGTGACCAGCTCGCCATGGCGCGGCTGCCCCGCGCGAGCTTCGCCTTGATGCTCTCGCTCCTGCCGCTCACCGCGACGCTGATCGGCGTCGTCATATTGCGGCAGGTTCCGAGCCTCACCGATTGCCTCGGCATCGCGCTGGTCGTGGCGGGCGTCGCCATGCACAAGCCCGCGACCGATGCCTAAGTCGCTCAGTCACACCAGTTTCTCTTTCAGAAACGCGATCGTCCTTCCCCAGGCGAGATCCGCGGCCTTCTTGTCGTAGCGGGCGGCCGAGGTGTCGTTGTTGAAGGCATGGTTGACGCCGTCATAGACATAGACGGTGTACTCGACATGCGCGGCATCGAGCGCCTTCTTGTAGGCATCGATGCCGGCGTCGATGCGCTCGTCCAGCCCGGCATAGTGCAACAGCAGCGCCGCCTTGATCTTCGGCACGTCCTCGGCCTTCGGCTGCATGCCGTAGTAGGCGACGCCGGCGCTGAGGTCCGGCGCATTGACGGCCAGCGTGTTCACCGTGCCGCCGCCCCAGCAGAAGCCGACCGCGCCGACCTTGCCGTTGCCGTCCTTATAGCCCTTGAGATAGGCGACCGTCGCGACACCATCGGCAACGACTTGGGCAGGGTCGAGCTTGGTGAACATGTCGCGCGCCTTGTCCTCGTCGGCGGGCGTGCCGCCGAGCGGCGACAGGAAATCCGGCGCCAGCGCGACAAAGCCTTCCAGCGCCACGCGCCGGGCGACATCGCGGATATGCGGGTTGAGACCCCGGTTCTCATGGATGACGATGACAGTTCCAACCTTGCCGGATCGATCTGCCGGCCTGACCAGGTAGGCCTTCATCTCGCCGCTGCTGCCGGGAAAGGTGATGTCCTCGCCCTTCACGCGCGGTTCGTCCTCGGCGACGATCGCCGCCTTAGCCGAATTCGCCGCCAGTATCGGCGCGATCGCCGCGGCCGCGGCGCCCGATCCGGCGAGCGTGGTCAGTTGCTCCATGAAACGCCGCCGGTCGAGCGTCAGATGCGTGTATTCGTCATAGGCATCGATCATCGCCTGGGTGATGACGGGCTTTGCGAGAGGTTCGGTCATGGCTCTCCTCGACGGCTGTCCGACGCGCAAGATAGGGTTGGAACGCGCGCGGTCCAGTCATCCGCTGGCGAAGGTGCTGGTCCAGAAATACGATGTGATGGCCGCCGGACCCGACCTCACCAATCAGGTGCTCGGGCAGGTGCCTGGCTGAGAAGCCAACTCGGTTTGCGAACGGACGCGGCTATTTCGGCAGCGTGTAGGCCATCACATAATCGCCCGGCTTGGTGCCGACCGAGCCATGGCCGCCGGCGACGATGACCACGAACTGGCGGCCGTCGGCGACCGTGTAGGTCATCGGCGTCGACTGCCCGCCCGCCGGCAGCCTTGCCCGCCAGAGCTGCCTACCTGTGGTGAGGTCGTAGGCGCGCAGATAGTCGTCGACCGCGGCGCCGAGGAAGGCGACCCCGCCGGCCGTGATCATCGGCCCGCCGATGCCCGGCACGCCGACCTTGAACGGCAGCGGCAGCGGCGTCATGTCGTAGACGGTGCCGTTGCGATGCTTGTAGGCGATCTGGCCGGTCCTGAGGTCGACGCCGGCGACATAGCCCCACGGCGGCGCCTGGCAGGGAAGGCCGAGCGGCGACAGGAACGGCCCCATCACCACGGCGTAAGGCGCGCCCTCGTTGCGGTTGAGCCCCTGTTCGCTGCCCTTGGCATTGTCGCCCGGCGGCGGCACGTCCGCGCGCGGGATGAGCTTCGACGTGAAGGCGAGATAAGTCGGCATGCCGAACATCACCTGCCGCACCGGGTCGACCGCGACGCCGCCCCAGTTGAAGACGCCGAAATTGCCGGGATAGATCAGCGAGCCCTGCAGCGAGGGCGGCGTGTAGCGCCCCTCGTAGCGCAATTTCCTGAGCGCGATCCGGCATGCCAGCTGGTCGAACATGGTGATGCCCCACATGTCGGCGCCCGTCAGCGGCTTGGGATTGAACGAAAGCCCCGATTCCGGCTGCGTCGGCGATGTATGGTCGCCCTCGATCGCGCCGCCCGGCGCCGGCATTTCCTTCACCGGGACGATCGGCTCGCCGGTGCGCCGGTCAAGCACATAGAGATCGCCCTGCTTGGTCGGTCCGACCAGCGCCGGCACGACCGCGCCGCTGGCCGAGGTGATGTCGATGAGCGTCGGCTGCGCCGGCACGTCCATGTCCCACAGATCGTGATGCACCAGCTGGCGAACCCAGCGCAACTGCCCGGTGTTGAGGTCGAGCGCGGTGATCGAGGAGGAGAATTTCTCGACATTGGCGCTGCGGCCCATGCCGAGCTGGTCCGGCGTCTGGTTGCCGAGCGGCAGGTAGAGCAGGCCGAGCTTTTCGTCGGCGCTCGCTGTCGACCACATGTTGGGCGAGTTGTGGGTGTAGCTTTGCCCGGCCGGCAGCGGCGTCGTCTGGTCCGGATTCCCGGAATCCCAGTTCCACAGCAACGCGCCTGTGCCGGCATCGTAGGCACGGATGACCCCCGACGGCTCCTCGGTCGAATAATTGTCGTTGACCGCGCCGCCGACGATGATCTTGCCGGCGACGATAAGCGGCGCCGAGGTCGAATAATAATAGCCCGACTTCGGATACGGCATATTGGTCATCAGGTTCAGCGTGCCGCCCTCGGCGAAGGACGGGCACACCTGCCCGTTCGCCGCGTCGAGCGCGATGAGGCGCGCGTCGGACGTCGGCAGATAGACACGGGCGGCGCAGGGCTGCCCAGCCGCGATCTTGGCGTCGGCGTAGTAGGACACGCCGCGGCAGGTCTGGTGCTGGCGGTTGGGGTCGAGCTTGATCTTCGGATCGTAGCGCCATTTTTCCTTGCCGCTCGCGGCATCGATGGCGATGGCGAAATTGTGCGGCGTGCAGATGAACAGCGCATCGCCCACTTTCAGCGGCGTCACCTGGTAGGTCGTCTCGCCGATGTCGTCGGGACCTTTCACATCGCCGGTGCGATAAGTCCAGGCCGGCTGCAGCTTGGCGACGTTTTCCGGCGTGATCTGGCCGAGCGGCGAATAGCGCTGGCCGTGCGGCGTGCGGCCGTAAAAATGCCATTCGCCGGCCGGCATGTCGCCGCCGAGATTGGCAGTCGGCGTTACCTTGTCCGTGCCGAGGCTGCCGCCGATATCCTTGGGGTCGGCGGTCATCGAATAGCCGGCCACCGCGAGCGAGGCGAGCACAGCCAGGATCAGCGGCGCGCGACCGTCGGGGCCGGTAAATCCTCGCCTTGCCCATGGCGTCAGCAGCCACAGCGCGATCAGCACGATGACGCCGCCGCGCGGACCGAGCTGCCACCAGTCGAAGCCGATCTCCCACACAGCCCAGCACAGAGTGGCGATCACGAACGCAGCGTAGAGCCATAGCGATGTCGACCTGCGCCTGACGAGCAGCCAGGCAGTGATCAGGAAGACCAGGCCGGCGATGGCGTAGTACCAGCTGCCGCCCAATGTCCCCAGCCAGATGCCGCCGCCGCCGAGAACCAGACCGATGAGGAAGAGGACGAGGGAGGTGATGGTGACAGCCAAGACGATACTCCTTCGACTGTTGCTCGCCTGAGGCGACTCTCCAGGCAACGGCATGCCGTCCCTGCCCTGCCGGCAGCTTTTCCTCACCGGCCGCGCCTGTCAAGCGAACCGGGGCGGTGCAAAAATGGAACAAAACGTAGACACTTCTGGCCTTTCGCTACCGAATCACTACATTCGGGGCGATGTCCGGCTTTTCCGAAGACATGCCCTTCTTTGACGAACCGAATGCGCGGCCCGCGGCCCCGTCCGGTATTGCCGCGCGCGCCATGGCTGCCCGCAGCGCCCAAAACAGTGCGCCCGACTATCTGAAAGGCCTCAATCCCGAGCAGCGGCTTGCTGTCGAAACAACGGAAGGCCCGGTTCTGGTGCTGGCCGGCGCCGGCACTGGCAAGACGCGGGTCCTGACCACGCGCATCGCCCACATCCTTGCCACCGGCAGGGCTTTCCCGTCGCAGATTCTCGCCGTCACCTTCACCAACAAAGCCGCGCGCGAGATGAAGCAGCGTATCGGCATCCTGATCGGCGAAGGCAATGTCGAGGGCATGCCGTGGCTCGGCACCTTCCACTCGATTGGCGTCAAGCTCTTGCGCCGCCATGCCGAGCTTGCCGGACTGAAATCCGATTTCACCATCCTCGACACCGACGACGTGGTGCGGCTGATCAAGCAGATCATCCAGGCCGAAGGGCTGGACGACAAGCGCTGGCCGGCCAAGCAGTTCGCGCAGATGATCGACAACTGGAAGAACAAGGGCCTCGGTCCGGACGAGATTGCGGAAGGCGACGCGCGCAGCTTCGGCAACGGCAAGGGCCGTCAGCTCTACAAGGCCTATCAGGAACGGCTGCAGACGCTGAATTCCTGCGACTTCGGCGATCTGCTCTATCACCCGATCCGCATCTTCCGCGCCTATCCGGACGTGCTGAAGGAATATCACCGCAAATTCAAATACATCCTGGTCGACGAGTACCAGGACACCAACACCGCGCAATACATGTGGCTTCGCTTGCTGGCGCAGCGGCCCAGCAGTCCGAGGAGTGGTTCCCCGCAAATCCCTAGCGCGTCCAAATCTGCGCCTTTCGACAGAACCGAGGCAGGCCAATACAGATCCCCAGCGCCCGAAGAGGATCCACCAGAGCACAACCGTGATTGGGATGTTTCGGCCGAAGGCCGCAAGCCCGACCGGGCGTCCGAGCCGTTGCGAGGCCCCCGCGGAGGGCCCGCGCCGGCAGGCGCGGAACAGCCCGTGAGCGTGAATATCTGCTGCGTCGGCGACGACGACCAGTCGATTTACGGCTGGCGCGGCGCCGAGGTCGACAACATCCTGCGCTTCGACAAGGATTTTCCGGGTGCCACCATCATCCGGCTGGAGCGCAACTACCGCTCCACCGCGCACATCCTGGGCGCGGCCTCGCATCTGATCGCCTACAATGAAGGCCGTTTCGGCAAGACGCTGTTCACCGACCGCGACGACCCTGACGACGACAAGGTGCATGTCCATGCCGCCTGGGATTCCGAGGAAGAGGCGCGCGCCATCGGCGAGACCATCGAGGCCTACCAGCGCCCCGACAGGCAAGGCAATCGGCACAACCTCAACGACATGGCGATTCTCGTCCGCGCGTCCTTCCAGATGCGCGCCTTCGAAGACCGTTTCATCACGCTCGGCTTGAACTATCGCGTCATCGGCGGCCCGCGTTTCTACGAGCGGCTGGAGATCCGCGACGCGCTGGCCTTCTTCCGCGTCGTTGCCAACAGCGGCGACGACCTCGCCTTCGAGCGCATCGTCAACGTGCCGAAGCGCGGGCTTGGCGAAGCGACCATCCGCCAGATCCACGACACGGCGCGCGCCATGCGTATCCCGATGCTGGAGGCCGCCGCGACGCTGGCCGAAAGCGACGAGCTGAAACCGAAGCCGCGCGCAGCACTCCGCGAGGTCGCCGCCAACTTCGAACGCTGGCAGAAGGCGCTGGAGACCACGCCCCACACCGAGCTCGCCGAGACCATCCTCGAGGAGAGCGGCTACACCGACATGTGGAAGAACGACCGTTCGGCCGAGGCGCCAGGGCGGTTGGAGAACCTCAAGGAACTGATCCGCTCCATGGAGGAGTACGAGTCGCTGCGCTCCTTCCTCGAGCATGTCGCGCTGGTCATGGAGGCCGAGCAGGGCGAGTCGCTCGACGCGGTCTCGATCATGACGCTGCACTCGGCCAAGGGTCTCGAATTCGAGACCGTCTTCCTCCCCGGCTGGGAGGAAGGCCTCTTTCCCCATCAGCGCGCGCTGGACGAAGGCGGCCGTTCCGGCCTGGAGGAAGAGCGCCGGCTTGCCTATGTCGGCCTGACGCGGGCCAAGAAGAACCTGCACATCTGGTTCGTCTCCAACCGCCTCATCCATGGTCTGTGGCAATCGACGATCCCGTCGCGCTTCCTCGACGAATTGCCGGAGACTCATGTCGATGTCGCCGACAGCGGCAATTCCTATGGCGGTTATGGCAACCCTTACGGCGGCGGCTCATTCGCCTCGGGCCGCGGCGGCGGCCGGCAAAACCCCTACGGCGCCTCGCGCTTCGACAATATCGGCGCCGAGAAATCGGGCAGCTTCTCCAACACCTATGCGACGCCCGGCTGGCAGCGCGCGCAGGCCAACCGCACCGAGGCGACCGATCGCAACTGGGGCACGCGCTCCGGCCATCAGGTCGAGCGCATCGGCTATGGCGAGACCGATAGCGGCTATGGCGCCGGCCGCACCTCGGTCAAGGGCCGCACCATCGATGGCGAATTGGTCGCCAAATCCGTCGCCGACACGCCGTCGGCCTTCAGCGTCGGCGACCGCGTGTTCCATCAAAAATTCGGCAACGGCAACATTGCGGCGATCGATGGCAACAAGCTCACCATCGATTTCGACAAGGCCGGCCAGAAACGCGTGCTGGACGGCTTCGTCACCGGGGTTTGAGCAGCCCCCTCACCGATACCTTGCCTGGTTCCACTTATGGCCGAGCAGCGACAGGATGATGATCAGCCCATTGAAGAACTGGACGTAGAAGCCGCTCAGCCCCGCCGCGACGACACCGGTCTGGATGAACGACACGGTCACCGCGCCGATCGCGCCGCCGACCACCGTGCCGATGCCGCCCCAGGTCGGCGTGCCGCCGACGAACACCGAGGCCAGCACCGGCAGCAGATAGCCGTCGCCGGCCGTCGGCCACCAGGTGAAGTTGATCATCACCGAGAACGTGCCGGCGATCGCCGCCCCGATGCCGGTGAAGACGAACACCTTGACTTTGACGCGCTTGACGTCGATGCCCATCTGCTTGGCGCTGTCCGGATTGTCGCCGACGACCTTCACCTGCGCGCCGAAGCGATGGCGGTTGTAAAGCAGCGCGGCGAACACGACGAAGGCGATGGCCCAGAAGATCTGCACGGGGATGCCCCCGATCTGGCTCGAGAATATCTTGTAGGCCCAGCTGTCGGCCAGACTGGTCAGCGCCGTCGACTTGCCCTCGTTGATGATCTGGATCAGGCCGCGCAGCAGGAAGTTCATGCCGAGCGTGGCGATCAGCGACGACAGCCCGCCATAGACGACCAGCGAGCCGACGAGGAAGCCGAGCAGCGTGCCGGTGACCAGCGCCGCGGCAATGCCGAGGAAAGGATCGTAGCCGGCCTGCACCACAAGCGCGAAGACCCAGGACGCAAAACCCATCGTCGCCGGGAACGACAAATCGATCTCGTCGCAGGTGACGACGAAGACCAGCGGCACAACCACGAACAGCGCGACGGGAAGCGTCGTCAGCACCGACCTGTAGAGATACCAGGTGGTGAAGACCGTCGGGTTGGCGATCACGAACACCGCCATCATGACGATGAACACGGCCAGCGTGCCGAGCGATGCGCGGTTTTCAAGCACGAAGCCGCGCAGCCAGTGATCGGAGGGATGGCTCCATTCCTTGCCTGCCTGGCCGCTTGCCCTTCCGAGAGGCGTTTGCAGATCGGGTTCCATGGCCTTGCTCATCACGCTCTCTGCTCCGCTCCGCCTGCCTCGTGCAGCCCCGGCAAGCCGCCCGGGTGTGCTACGTCTTCCATGAAGTTGATCAGGTCTTCGGCCGACTTGACCTCGCTGCGGTCGGCGGCGAGCGCCACCTTGCCGCGGTCGAGCACGACGAAGCGGTCGGCGATGTCGAAGACATGGTGGATGTTGTGGCCGATGAACAGGATCGAGCGGCCGCTCGCCCGCACCTGGCGCACGAAATGGAAGACCTTGGCGGTTTCGGTCAGCGACAGCGCCGTCGTCGGCTCGTCGAGGATGATCAGCTCCGCCTGCTTGTAGATGGCGCGCGCGATCGCCACGCCCTGGCGCTCGCCGCCCGAAAGCTGGCCGACGATCGAGTGCGGCGTGAACACTTTCGAGGTGAAGCCGATCTCGCGCATCAGCCGGCTCGCCTCTTCGATCTCCTTGTTGACCTTCAGCCAGCCCATGAAGCCGGTCAGCTCGCGGCCCATGAAGATGTTGCGCACGATGGTCTGCTGCACCGCCAGCGCCCGGTCCTGGAACACCGTCTCGATACCGGCCTCGCGCGAGCGTGCCGCGCTCCATCCGATGACCGGCTTGTCGCGCACGAGGATCTCGCCGCTGGTCGGCTTGACGACGCCCGACAGGATCTTGATCAGCGTCGACTTGCCGGCGCCGTTGTCGCCGATCAGGCCGACCACCTCGCCGCGGTCGACGTTGAGATCGACGCCGCCCAGCGCATAGACCTGACCATAGGACTTCTTGATGTCGCGCAGTTCGATGATGCGTTCGCCCATGGGAATCCTCGCCTTATTGTCGCTTGCCGGCTGTCGCCGGCGGTCCTGCCGGCCGGGTCGAACCCGGCCGGCAGCCTGGGAGGTCAGCGCAACGCCTGCTTGGCGAGCTCTGAGACGATCTCATAATTCTGCGGCGTGACGAAGCCGGCGCCGGTGTCGACATTCATCGGCGCAAGGCCGAGCACCACCTGCTGGCAAAGGCTCAGGATCGGCAGATAGCCCTGCAGGAATGGCTGCTGGTCGGCCGTCAGCTGAACCCAGCCGCCTTTGAAAGCCTCGACGATCTGCGGGCTGGTGTCGAAGCCGAAATTGAAGATGTCGCCCGGCTTGCGCCCCGCCGCCTGCATGTAGGTGGCGACATTGCCTAGCATCTGCCCGCCCGGATAGCCGACCGCCTTGACATCGGGGTGGTTGAGGAGTGCCGCCGTGATGACCGGAATGGCGAGGTTCGGATCGGACGCCCATTCGCCGCTCGGTGGCGAGGAGAGCTGGATGACCTCGACGCCGGCCTCCTTCAAGGCAGCCACGGTGCCGCGCTCGCGCGCGCCGCGGTTCTCGTTCTCGAACGGGCCGATCATGATCGCCTTGTCGCCGGCCTTGAGCTTGCCCAGCTTGAATGCCTCGGCGCCGAGCGCGCGGCCTTGCTGCTCCTGCTGCGCGCCGACATAGCCGCCGCCGAACGCCGCGGTCACCTTCGGCACCGGTACGTTCTGGTACATCATCTTGATGCCGTCCTTATGCGCCTGTTCGGCCAGCGGCATGATCGCCGCGTCGCCCGGATGGCCCATCATGGCAATGCCGTTCGGCTTGACCGCGACCGCCTCGCGCAGTTGCTGCACCATCTTCTCGGCGTCCCACTGGGAGAAGATGTAGTCGACCTTCGGTCCGAGATCGGCCGCCGCCTGCTTGGCGCCATTATAGACGATGGTGCCGAAGGCGTCGCCCTCGGCGCCGCCGACGAAGAAGCGGATATGGACGTCCTTGCACCATTGGGCGTCGAGCGCGTGCGCCGGCAAGGTTGAGATCGAGGCGCAGAGCGCCGCGGCAGCCGCCACGACGGTCGAGCGCAGAACAGTCCTTCTGGTCGTGATGCTCATGCACGTTCCTCCCTTTTTGTCCCTCGCGAGCCGAGGGCGTTTTCGATGATCGCTTCGGCTTTGGTCGGCCGGCTCCTCCCGCCGGCCAGTCCTCACATCAATTTGGCCTCAAGTCGGATTGGGCAGGTAGCTGGCGCCTCCCCGGCATTGCTTCAGATAGTCCAGCGCCCGTACCTGGCCGGTGATCTCGAGGTCGTCGCGATAGACCGGGTCATGCCAGCCTTCGATATCGATGGCGCCGCGATAGCCGGCCAGCCGCAATTCGCTGATCACGCGCGTCCAGTCGCTGTCGCCGAAGCCGGGCGTGCGCATCTGCACGAAAGGCTGCCGGCCGAACACGCCATGCTCGCGGATCACGTCCCAGCGCACCGTCGCGTCCTTGCCGTGGACATGGAAGATGCGCGGCGCCCATTTGCGGATCTGCGGGATCGGGTCGATCAGATAGACGAGCTGATGGCAGGGCTCCCATTCCAGCCCGAGATTGTCGTTGGGCAATTCGTTGAACATCAGCTCCCAGGCATCGGGGTTGTGGGCGATGTTCCAGTCGCCGCTGGCCCAGTTGCCGTCCATGGCGCAATTCTCGAAGGCGATGCGCACGCCCTTGTCGGCGGCGCGTTTCGCCAGCGGCCCCCAGACTTCGCGGAAGCGCGGCAGGCTGTCGGTCAGCGGCTTGCCCCGCACGCGGCCGGTGAAGCCAGTGACCGTCGAGGCGCCGAACAGATGCGCATGGTCGATGACGGTCTCCCAGGCCGCGAGCACGCCGCGATCGATATCGCCGTTTTCGAGAGGATTGCCGAACACGCCGATCGAGGACACGGTCACGTCGGCATCGCCGATCGCTTCGCGGATGTCGCCCGCCAGGCGCTTCAGGTCCTTGCCGCCCAGCGTCTGCCAGAAGAAGGGCTGGATGCTCTCGAAGCCGAGCCCCAGGATCTGTCTGACATAGGCGGCCGGGTCGTCGAGATTGGCCCGCACCATGGTGCCGATCCTGATGTCGAGAAGCGGGTTTGGCATCACTGCGTTTCCTGTGCGATCGCCACGCGGCGGCCGGTCTCGGCGCTTTCGATCGCGCCGAAGACCATGGCCAGGCTCTTGATGTTGTCGCTGCCGCGCGTCTCCGGTTCCGTTCCGGTTTCGATCGCGTGCATGAAGTCCCGGATGATGCCGAGATGGCCGTCTATCCTGTCGGCAGGGTCGAGCGGCTGCACCTCGATCGGCTGGGTCTTGTCGATGATACCGTCGCGGCCGGACGCAACCACCTCAGCCTTCAGTCCGTCATGGCCGTCCCACAGCAGGCTGCCTCGCTCGGCGACGATGCGCCAGCTGCCTTCCCAGCTGGTGCGGAAGCCGTCGGCGCACCAGGAGCCGGCATAGGTGAAGACCTTGCCGCCGCCGAAATCGAAGACGGCGCTCGCCGACGACCCTTGCCGGTACCAGGAATTGGCCGGCTCCCATTCCTGGCAGGAGACGCTGGCCGGCTCGCCGCCGGCCATGTAGCGGGCCGCGTCGAAGGTGTGGATCGCCATGTCGAGCAACAGCACGTGGGCCATCTCCTCGCGAAAACCGCCGAAATGCGGCGCGATGAAGAAGTCGGCATGAATGCTGGTCGGTGCGCCGATGGCGCCGGAGTCGAGAAAGCGGCGGATGCGCCTGACATTGGCGACATAGCGGCGGTTCTGGACGACGGCGTGGATGCGCCCTGCCCGGCGCGCCGCTTCGATGATGGCGCGCGCATTGTCCGGACTGTCGGCCAGCGGTTTTTCGGTCAGCAGATGGCAATGATGGGCGAAGGCGGAAAAGGCCACGTCGCGCCGGGCAGCAGGAACCACGACGTCGAACACGGCGTCGGCCCTGGTCTGGTCGAGGACGGCGTCGAGGCTGGTGCCGATGACGGCATTGGTTAGGTTATATTCGCGCGCCCTCGCCTGCGCCCGCTCGGCGTCGAGGTCGACAAGGCCGACAATAGCGAGCCCGTCGATCTGCCTTGCGGCATCGAGCCATTGCCTGCTCATGGCTCCGCACCCGACCAGGACGACCTTCATCATCCAGCGCTCCTCCTCCGCTCGACCCCTCCAGGCCGAGTGTAAAGGCATCCACGGCATCACCGTAAACGTTTTTCCGTAAACGTTTACGAGAACACACCCAATGGCGTAGAATGTCAACTGGCTGTCAGCGAAAAATCGTCCGAAGAGCCTTGGCCTGAGGGGCGGCCGGTGCTAGCGAAGACAGGGGAGAGTGGCTCTTGGCGTCCAGCATTCACGACCTTGCGCGTCATCTGAACATTTCGATCGGCACCGTGTCCCGCGCGCTGAACGGCCGCGCCGATGTCAATGCGGAGACGCGCCAGCGCGTGCTCGAGGCGGCCAGGAAGCTGAACTATTCGCCCAACCAGTCGGGCCGCAGCCTGCGCCAGGGCGCCACCCGTTCAATCGCCTTCATGCTGCAGCCGCATCCGGGGGACCAGCAATATGGCGAACCGTTCTTCATTCCCTTCCTGATCGGTCTGCAGGCGCGGCTCGCCGAGCATGACCTAGATCTGATGGTCGTCATGGGCGAGCCCGGCCAATATCAGCAGGAGAGGCTGCGCCGCGTGGTTGAGACGCGCCGGGCCGACGCGGTCGTGTTGGCCAATACACGGCGGGAAGACGATCGGATCGACTATCTCAGCAAGGCCGGCTTTCCCTTCGCCACGCTTGGCCGAAGTCAATCCGGCGGCGACACCTATCCTTCGCTCGATATCGATTTCGAGAGGGCGGGTGATGAAGCCGTCGACCGGCTGGTCGCGCGCGGCCACCGCCGCATTGCCGCCATCCGCCCTTCGCTTGATCTCAACTTCGGCTACCTGTTCCTCGACGGCTACCGCAAGGCGTTGAAGAGGCACGGCATCGAAGTCGACCCCGGCCTCATCGCCGACGGCTTCATCAACGAGGCCGGCGGCTACCAGGTGACGCCGCGCGTGATGCTCTCCAAGGACCGGCCGACAGCCATCATCTTCAACAATGACGCCATGGCGCTCGGCGGCTGCAAGGCACTGGCCGAGATGGGCATCAGGCCAGGCCACGACATCGCGGTGATCGTCATCGTCGACACGCCGCTTTGCCGCTACTTCTCGCCGGCGCTGACCGCCTTCCGTCCGTCGCTGGAGCCCATGGGCCGGCGGCTGGCCGAGATGTTGCTGGCCTCGCTCCCGGCCCATGCCGGCCCCGAGGGAACGCGGATCATGCGCGAAGTCTGGCCGCTGGAGCTGATCGCGCGGGAGAGCGATTGATCTCCCTCTCCTTCTCCCGCAGGGGGGAGAAGGCAAGTGCACGGCGCCTGTCATGCAACCATCACGTTCACGTCCTAGACCGCTCGACGGGAACCGGCTCGCCGCATCTTCGATGCCGCGTCCTTCCAGGCATTGGCCGCTCTGTTCGTCCAGAAGGGGATATTCATGAAACATCTCAACCGAACCGTCTCGCTCGGCGTCGCTCTCGCGCTGTTCACCGCTCTCACCCCGGCGCTGGCCGACGGCGTCGCCTATGTCAACAAGGGGCTTGTCGGCGTCGGCCGCATCCCTGCCAGCCAGAAGGACAAGTTCGGCGAGACCTTTGGTTCGGGCTCCGGCATGGCGATCGACACCAAGTCCTGGACGCATGACGGCGCCGGCTACAAGGGGTCGCTTTGGCTGTTGCCGGATCGCGGCTACAACGTCGCCGGCACCACCGACTACCGTCCGCGCCTCAACACCATTGCGATCGAGCTGACGTCGACCGCTCCTGGCGCGACGCCCGCCGCCGGACAAGAACAGGCGGGCGTCAAGGCGACGCTCGCCGACACCATGCTCTTGACCGACGACAAGGGCACTGATGCCACCGGGCTCGATCCGCTCAACGGCGTGCGTGAGGCTGCCGGCGACATGCCGATGCTGCCGCAAGCCGACAACGGCAAGCTGGCGCTGGACGACGAGGCGATCGTGCGGCTGCCCGACGGCACCATGTTCATCTCCGACGAATATGGACCGAACATCTACCGCTTCTCGGCCGAGGGCCGTCTGATGTCGGCCACCCAGCCGCCGGCGGCCCTGGTGCCGATGCGCCACGGCAAGCCGAACTTCGCTTCCGACAATCCCGGCCCCGGCGCCGCCGAGCCCGATCCAAAGGATCCCGAGACCGGCCGGCAGAACAACCAGGGCCTCGAGGGCATGTCGATGACGCCGGACGGCAAATTCCTGATCGCCGTGCTGCAGTCGGCGCCGCGCCAGGATGGCGGCGATTCCGGCTCGACGCGCCAGAACACCCGCGCGCTGGTCTATGACGCTTCCGACCTCGCCCACCTCAAGCTGGCGCACGAATATGTCGTGCCGCTGCCGGTGTTCAAGGACGCCAAGGGCAAGACCAAGGTCGCCGCGCAGAGCGAGATCGTGGCTCTGTCCGACAAGAGCTTCCTGATGCTGGTGCGCGACTCGGGCAACGGCCAGGGCGTCAAGGGCGACGAGTCGCTCTATCGCAAGATCGAGATCGTCGATCTCTCCGCCGCGACCGATATCGCCAACGGCCCGTTCGACGCCGCCGACAAGCCTGTGGCGCCGAAAGGCGCGCTCGACCCGTCGGTGACCCCGGCCAAGCTCACCGCCTTCATCGATATCAACGACAAGGGCGAGCTCGGCCGCTTCGGCCTGCACAATGGCGCACCGAACGACAGGAACAACCTCTCGGAGAAGTGGGAAGCGATGTCTCTGGTCAGCGTGCTCGATCCGAAGCTGCCCGACGACTATTTCCTGTTCGTCGCCAACGACAACGATTTTCTCACCCAGGACGGCTTCCAGGTCGGCGCGCCCTACAAGGCCGAGGACGGCGCCGATGTCGACACCACCTTCCTCGTCTATCAGGTAACGCTTCCCGGCCTGCCGGGAAACAGCCTCGCCGCGAACTAGCTCGCGCTGCGGGCGGCCAGCGCAGGCACTGATCTGGGCGGGTGCATATGAAACAGGCCCGCGATGACACGCGGGCCTGGAATGATCTCGATTTCCTTCCGAGCGCGGGGATAACAAGTGACTTTGCCGTGCTCGCGGCGGCATACGCTCGGTGGCGGTCAGCGCGATCGAGCGCGACGTCCACCCGAGTGGCTGGCCTTGATGTGATCGACCAGGGCCCGCAGTTTCGGAGCCATATTCCTTCTGTTTGGGAAATACAGGAAAAAGCCCGGAAATGACGGCAGATATTCTTCGAGCAAGGAGACGAGCGCGCCGCTCTCGATATAGGGGCGGAAAGTCTCCTCGGTAGCGAAGGTGACACCGGCGCCGGCCAGAGCGCTGCGCAGCATAAGGCGCAGATCATTGGTGGTGATCTGCGGCTCAACCGAGACAGCGAAGGAAGTGCCGTTCTCCTCGAATTCCCATCGGTGGGGCGCGATTTCCGGCGAGCGGCGCCAACCAATGCAGCGGTGGCGGACCAGATCGCGGGGATGTTCCGGCATGCCGTTCGCCAAGAGGTATTCAGGAGAAGCGACGACAGCCTCTCTCACTTGTCCACCGACGGGTACGGCGATCATGTCCTGCTCTATGACCTCGCCCAACCGAACCCCGGCATCGAACCCGGCGGCAACGATGTCGAATTCCTCATCCGTTACGGTGACATCGACAATCACGTGCGGATGCGTTTCGGCAAAGGCCGCCAACAAAGAGCCGGACAGAAACGGCTCGGCAATCGAGGTGACCGCGATCCTCAGTCTCCCCCACGGGGATTGATCGCCGTCGACACTTTCAAGCGCCTGCACGATATCGGACATCGGCTGACAGAGCGCATCATAGAGCCGCTGTCCCGCCTCGGTCAGGCGCACGGCTCTGGTGGTTCGCGTCACCAGCGTAGCACCGAAACCATCTTCAAACCGTCGTATTCCCTGGCTGACGGCGGAGCGGGTGACACCTAGACGATCGGCGGCGGCGCGAAAATTGTCCTCCTCGGCCACGGCGAGAAAGAGGGGGAGAAGATTGTAGTCTAGCTGCATTGTCAAATTTCACTAACCACCTGGTCGAGCATTCGACAGATACACGCAACATCGATTCTCGTCCAACCTTCTGGAGCATTCGACAACCAGAAGGAACATCGACATGAAAGCGCTACTTCTCACAACCTGCCTGCTGGCCTTGGCTGAACCAGTCGCGGCTCAACCCTGTCCGCGGGGCGGAGACGACGCTCCACTTGCCCTTCACAAGTCGTGGATCATGGACGGCTGGGAACGCCGTCAAGGCGATCCGACTTTCGTCTTCGCTAAGAAGATGAGCCGCTACTATGATGTGAACGCGCCGCGCGGCGTTTTCTACGACAATTTCGCACCCGGCGCGTCACAGCTCTTCGACAACGCCGCTGTCTACGGAGCGAACTGGGAAGATCTGCAAAATGGCGCACGCTCCGTTCTCCACGCGCTCACCGGCGGCGATGACCAGATTGCCGGAGACAATGTCGCCTCCACGACGATCGGTTTTGTCGGGCGGATCAGCCGCCTCGACGGAAAGGTCGTCGCATTCGACGGACGATCGCAACTCGGTTGGGCCTGCATCGACGGCGCGTGGAAGATCCGTCAGGAGCTGAACTACGCTCGGGTGGTCAAGCCGGAGGATATTGCGCACTACTATCGGCAGAAGGCGGAAGGTAAATGAGCGCTACCCATCCTTACATCGGCGTGTGGGTTACGGCAGACGGCCACATCCGGCATGAACTCCTGCCGACCGGGCGCTATGTCGAGGCACGCGGCAATCGTGAGCGGGCCTACGAGGGGCGCTACGAAATAGACGCGAGCCATATCGACTATTGGGACGACACCGGCTTCACCGCAGACGGCGAGTTCATCGACGGCATCCTGCACCACGCCGGCATGACCCTCTATCGACAATAGACGGTGAAGATATCTCTGTCAGGCGTGGAATTTCGCGCCTGGCCCTTTCAATATGCTCACGCTGCGGGCGGGCAACCGCAGGCACCGATCCAGCCCGCCAGGGATGCATCACCATCAGGTCCGCGATAGCATCGCGGGCCTGATTCATTTTCGGTGCCCGCCCACCATGGATAACAGCATGGATGACGACAAGCCCGCTCGCCAGCGGACCGGCGACCTGACCAGCGGCCCGATCCCGCGCACGCTGCTGTTGTTCGCCCTGCCGGTGCCCGGCTCCAACGTGCTGCAGTCGCTCAACGGCTCGATCAATGCCGTCTGGGTCGGCCGCTTCCTCGGCGAGGCGGCGCTGACGGCGACATCCAACGCCAATCTGGTGCTGTTCCTGATCCTCGGCACAGTGTTCGGCATCGGCATGGCGGCAACCATCCTGGTCGCGCAATCGGTCGGCGCCCGCGACCTGCCCGAAGCGCGCCGCATCGTCGGCACCAGCGCTACTTTCTTCTTCCTGGTCTCGGTGGTGTTCGCGGTCTGTGGCTGGATCTGGGTCGACGCCATCCTCACCGGGCTCGGCACGCCGGCGGACGCCTTGCCGCTGGCGCGCGCCTATCTGCGCATCATCTTCGTCGCCGTGCCGATGATGAACCTTCTGTCCTTCGTCATGACGGTGCTGCGCGGCGCCGGCGATTCGCGCACGCCGTTTGTCTTCATGGCGCTGGCGGTCGTGCTCGACGTCGTCCTGAACCCGCTGCTCATCCGCGGCATCGGCCCCTTTCCGGCGCTTGGCATCGCCGGTTCGGCCGCCTCGACGCTGATCGGACAGACGGTGAGCGTGATCGCCATCCTGATCGTGCTTTATGCGCGCAGGCACCCGCTGCGGCTGGCGGACAGCGACCTCGCTCTGCTCAAGCCCGATCCGGCGCTTTTGCGCATCGTCGTCTTCAAGGGCATTCCGATGGGTTTGCAGATGATCGTCATCTCGGCCGCGGCTCTGACGGTGATGGGCATCGTCAACACCTATGGCTCGCAGGTCGCGGCAGCTTATGGCATCGCGGCGCAGCTCTGGACGTATATCCAGATGCCGGCTCTGGCCATCGGCGCCGCCGTCTCCTCGATGGCGGCGCAAAATGTCGGCGCCGGACGCTGGGACCGGATCGGCAAGGTCGCAGCCTCGGGCGTCGGCTTCAATCTCGTGCTCACCGGCGCGCTGGTGGCGCTGATTTTCCTCTTCGACCGCCCGGTGCTCGGCCTTTTCCTGAGCGGCGACAGCACCGCGATCGACATCGCCGCCCACATCAACAAGGTGGCGTCCTGGTCCTTCATCCTGTTCGGGGTCACCATCGTCTTGTTCGCCACGGTGCGCGCCACCGGCGCGGTCATGCCGCCGCTCATCATCCTGATCGTCTCGGTGCTGATCGTGCGCACCGGCTTTGCCTATTCCATGCGAAGCGTCATCGGCCAGGAAGCGCTATGGTGGAGCTTTCCGGCCGGCTCGATCGTCTCGCTGGTGCTCGCCGCCGCCTACTATCGTTTCGGCCGCTGGCGGACCATGCATATGATCGAGGATCGTCCGGCCGCCGGCGAGCCGCCGGACACCGGCCTCGGCGTGCCGCGCCAGCGCGCGCGCTTATCGCCCGAGACGCCGAACGGCTAAGGACGCGCCAAGTGTCACTTCGCATAGCGCGCGCCGAACCCCAGCGCCACCAGTGAGAAGATCGTGATCATGCCGGCGAACGCCAGGCTGGCGACGGTCGCATTCGTCAGGCTCGACAGCACGCCGATGCCGATCACCGGCAGCGCATTGCCGCAGAAGCAGCAGATGAAGAAAGCCGAGACCACTTCGGCGCGGCGGTCCGCCGGCGCGATGTGGTTGACCACCTGAAGGCCGCCGCGATAGCCAAGCGCCGCCGCCACGCCGCAGAAGGCCGTGGCGACGATCATCAACGCCATCGACGCAAAGACCTGCGCGGCGACGACCAGCGCCACCGTCGGGATCATCAGCACAAGTGCCGCCAGCATGACGGTGCGGCTGGCGAGCCGTGCCGTCGCCAGGATTGTCGCGGCGGTCACGACCGCAAGCTCGAAAAACAGCGCGCCGGCCTCGGCGTGGTTGGTGACATGCAGTTGCTGGGCCAGAACGCTCGGCGCCAGCGCAGCATAAAAACCGACGAGCGCCATCGCGCCGAAGCCGGTCACCGCCGGCGCCACGAACCGCGCGCGGATGCCGTCGGGAACCGAGAGCCGCGGTCGCATCGGGACGTCGGAGAGCCGCTTCGGCTCGGACACGGTCTCGCGGGTGCGCCAGATCAGCAGCGTGACCAGCACCAGCAGAACGAGATAGACGGCGAAGGTCAGCCTGAGCGGCCAGGGCGCATATTCGGCGAGCAGCCCCGATGTCAGGGCGCCGAGGCCGAGGCCGACGAAATTGGTGCTGGTGGCAATGACGGCGGCGCGCGACTTGTCCTCGCCTTCGATCAGTTCGGCGAGCCAGGCGGTGCCGGTTCCCGCGCCGATCCCGATGCCGAGCCCGCTGAGGATGCGGGCGGCGTCGAGCCACGCCAGATTTTCGGCGAAGAGGAAAAACAGCGCGCTGACAACGGCGACGCCCATCGCCGCCATGGCCGCCGGGCGGCGGCCGACAATGTCCGACAACCGGCCGAAAAACAGCAGCGCCGCCAGATTGCCGACCACATAGACCGCGTAGACCAGCGTCAGCGTGATCTGCGAGAAGCCGAAAGCCTGTTTGTAGATCACATAGAGCGGTGTCAGCGCGGTGCTGCCGGCAAAGAGCGCAGCGATCATGGCCGCAACGACTGTCATTGCGATGCCGCCGCCAAGTTCTTTGTCGCGTGCGATGGTCTGAGCGTAGCTGGTCATCGGAACCTCCGGCCAGTTTGCGAACCCCCTGGCCCCCATGTAGGAGCGGCCCACCCGCTTGCCGAACGCCCTCCTGACAATTGTGGCAGTATGGCCTTGCGCACTGTCCTCCCGTAACGTCTGCCGGCCGACGAGGGAGGAATCATGGGCAAGGGACGGGTCGAAGCATTCACCGATGGCGTCGTCGCCATCATCATCACCATCATGGTGCTGGAACTGAAGGTGCCGCATGGCGAGGACCTGGCCGCGCTGGTGCCGCTTTGGCCGATTTTCTTCAGCTACGTGCTGTCCTTCGTCAACGTCGGCATTTACTGGAACAACCTGCACAACATGTTCCACACCGTGCAGCGCGTCGACGGCCGGGTCTTGTGGGCCAACCTCAACCTGCTGTTCTGGCTGTCGCTGATGCCCGTGACCACGGCCTTCATGGGCGAGAACCATTTCGCCCCCGTGCCGGTCGCCGTGTACGGCGTCGACCTGGTGCTTTGCGCAGTCGCCTACACCATTCTTGTCGTCAAGCTTGGCCATTTGCACGGCGCCGATACGACCTTTGCCAGGGCGGTGGGGCATGACAAAAAGGGCAAGATCTCGCTGGCGCTCTACATTGCCGCCGTTCTGCTGACCTTGCTCAACCAGTGGATCAGTGTCGCGATCTATGTCCTGGTGGCGGTTGTCTGGTTCGTGCCGGACAAGCGTTTCGAGCGGCTGATCGAAAAGTAGCGCCCTACTCCCGCATCGCCTTCAGCTTCTCGGCCACCGAGGCGGCAAGCTCGGCATAGCGCTCCTCCAGCCGCTCGGCCGCCTTGATGACGGGAAAATCGTGGCCGAACTTATCCAGCGCCAGGCGCAGCTTCTCGGCGAAATCGGCCTGTTTCTCCAGCGCCGCGAACAGGGTCTTGACCTGCGTCTCGCTGATATCGGGATTGGCGAGCATCTTCGGCACCTCGCGACCCATCTGGTCGCCGGTTGCAGTCTGCTCCTTCAGGATGCCGATCCAGTCGGTCAAAACCGAACTCCTTTTCTGTGCAGCATGCGCGGCGCGAGCCATCGCGGTCAACCCGTTGCCACCGTCGCGGTCAACCAGTTGCCGCTATGGCGGTCAACGTTGCCGCCATCAAGGCTTGTCTCGGCTCTCGCCGGCGTTAAGTTCGGCTCGACCCAGAACAAGGACATCGACCATGACCAGCGACGCCGAAATCCAGACCGCCCTGCCCGCTTTCGCCTCCGGTAATGTCGCCGTCATCACCGGCGGCGCCAGCGGCATCGGCCTTGCCGCCGCGAAACGGTTCGCTGCCATGGGCATGAAGACGGTGATTGCCGATATCGGCGGCGTGCGCCTCGACCAGGCGCGACGGGCGGTCGCCGCCATTGCCGGCGACGATGCCGTTCTCCCGGTTCCCACCGACGTCTCCGCTGCCGACGAGGTCGATCGCCTGGCGGAACTCGCCTATGGCGCATCTGGCGCGGTCTCGGTGCTGATGAACAACGCCGGGGTCGGCAACAATCCGGGCAAGCCGTGGGAAAACCGTGACGTCTGGAAACGGCTGCTGGACATCAATTTCTGGGGCGTCGTGCATGGCGTCGAGGCCTTCGCGCCGCGCATGCTGGCTGCAGGCAAGCCAGGCCTGATCATCAATACCGGCTCCAAGCAAGGCATCACCACGCCGCCCGGCAATCTCGCCTACAACGTCTCAAAGGCAGGCGTGAAGACCTTCACCGAGGGTCTGGCGCACGCGTTGCGCAACGAGCCGAGCGCAAAGGTCTCGGCCCATCTGCTGATCCCCGGCTTCACCTTTACCGGCCTGACCGAGGGCGCGGCGGAAAAGCCTGCCGGCGCCTGGACAGGCGAGCAGGTGATCGATTTCATGCTCGGATCGCTGATCGACGACGACTTCTACATCCTCTGCCCCGACAACGAGGTCGCGCGGCCGACGGATGAAAAGCGCATGGCCTGGGCGATCGGCGACATCATCGAGAACCGCCCCGCCCTGTCGCGCTGGCACCCGGACCACAAGGACGCTTTCGCCGCCTTCATGAACCGCTGACGGGCCGTTCAAGCTGCTTTCTTCTTGGAACCGTTCTTCCTCGCCACGGCCTTCTTGACAGCAGCCTGGGCGACCTCCCGGTCATGCCGCTTTGCGGCCTCTTCGCATTTGTCGCGAATCTCCTCGACCTCGGATTCGGTCAGATGCTCGATACCGATGAAGGTGTTGTGGGCCCGGCTCACCCGGATCAGCTCGTCGAGTTTGGTCTGGATGGCCGCGCTGTCGCGATTTTGCGTGTTCTGGATGAGGAACACCATCAGGAAGGTGACGATGGTTGTGCCGGTGTTGATGACCAGTTGCCAGGTATCGGAGAAGCCGAAGATTGGACCGCTCAACGCCCAGGCGACGACGATCAGAATGCAGAAGGCGAAGGTCGGCGGCATACCGGCCAGGTGAGCCACCCAATTGGCAATCCGGGTAAAGAGTTTCTCGATCATCGATCCCTCGACGAGCCGCCATCGCGCGGCATTTCGAGAGAGAAACAAGGCGGCGGCACCTCCGGTTCCCGCCGTTCGAGTTTTCCGACGCAGACGCTTGCAATCGGATACACGCGAAAGGCGTGCGGACATGAAGAAACAGCTTATCCGTTTGTTGCGATAGTGCCCCGTGCAGGCCAAAAAGCCTGCTTCTTCCGCTTCACGGCGGTATGCCTCCAGCCCCTTCCGCTGCGCCACCCCCGCATGGCGGAAGGGGCACCGACCCCCGCAAAATGTCAGAAAGGCTCGTTTTCCCAACGATCGAGGAAGGCTTCGATCGGCAATGACTGCATGTCCGGGATCGCCCTGGCGAGTTTTTCCGGCGCCCAATCCCACCAGGCAAGCTTCTCGATGCGCGCCGCGACATCGGCGGCGAACCGCTGCCGCAGCGGCTTCGCGGGGACGCCGGCGACGATTGCGTAAGGCGGCACGTCACGCGTCACAACCGCATTGGCGCCGATGACGGCGCCGTTGCCGATCGTAACCCCTGGCATGACGACGGCGCCATGGCCGATCCAGACATCGTGCCCGATGCCGACCGGCTTTGCCTGCCGCCGCTCGCGAAAGGCCGCGTCGACGCCGAGCCAACGGAAATATTCGTTCGGGCGGTAGCTGACCTTGTGCTGGGTCAGCCGCCCGATCGGATGCTCGAGCGCGTTGATGCGGCTGTTGGCGGCGATCGAGCAGAATTTGCCGATCGTCGTGTAGATCGCTTCCGAATGCCGCTCGAAATAGGAAAAGTCGCCGACCGTCACCTCGCGCAGGATCACCCGCTCGCCGATCGAGGCGTAGCGGCCGAGCTTGCACCCCTTCAGTTCCGCGGTCGGATGGATGCGCGGCTCGGGATCTTTGAGCACGAGGTGTTCAGGACGGTCCATGGCGCGGCTTTACGCCCGCGCGATTGGTCCCGCAAGCGGCACCAATCGTCCGTTCGGCAAGCAAAGTCATAAGACAAGCACGTCGCGATCTTCCAGATTCGCTCCATGCGCTTGAGGTTTTTGATTTTACCCATGTCTTTGTCCCGAACCCGGTTCCTACTTTCGGGAGACATGCCTTGGGTGCCTATTGCGGCTTGCCCTTCGTCCACACGACGTTTTGGCCGTAGAGCGGCACGGTGGTGACCGACATCTTCGCCGAGCCGTTCTGCACCTGGCGCGAATGCGACAGATAGATCAGCGTCTCGTTGTTCTTGTCGTAGATGCGGTTCACCACCTGCTTCTTCCAGATCAGGCTGAGGCCTTGCTTGAACACCTCCTCACCGCCCTCGCTCATGTCGATGTCGCCGATGGTGATCGGCCCGGTCTGGCGACAGGAGATCGAGGAATCCGATGGATCCTCGAACCAATTGCCCTTGTGCAGCCGGTCGATGATGCTGCGGTCGAAATAGGCGACGTGGCAGGTGACCCCGTCGACTTTCGGATCCTTGATCGCGTCGATCATGATGTCGTTGCCGACCCAGTCGACGCCGACCTTGCCGACCTCGTCCGCCACAGCAGTGCCGGCGCTCAGGGCAAGGCATGCGGCCATCAAGCCGATCAGTTTTCGCAAGGAAGCCTCCTCGGGTTCGCGTTCAGCCGATGTCAGGTGGGATAGGACCATGGCATTTGCAAGCCGTTCGATGCCGTCGGGCTCGGCCCCTCTCCGTGGACGGCCGGTCTCGCGGTTGCGGCAACGCGACATCTTTGCGCGTGCGCCGCCAAACCGTTAAGACTGTCGCCAAAACAGGCCCCGCGCACGATCCGCTGGGCCGCGACGATCACGACGGATAGTTTCTGATGATGCGCTCAATCCTGGTCGGCATTCTCGTCCTGATGGCGGCGGGCATCGGCTGGCTCACCTTCGACTGGTACCGCGGCCATTATGGCGGCGAGCCCTACGGCGCCGCGTTCGCGCTGACCGACCAGAAAGGCGCGCCGATCACCGAGGCCGCGTTCCGAGGTCACCCGACCGTTGTATTCTTCGGCTTCACCCACTGCCCCGAGGTCTGTCCGACCACGCTGTTCGAGCTGGCCGGCTGGCTGAAGACGATGGGCGATGACGGCAAGAACCTCAACGCCTACTTCGTCACGGTGGATCCGGAGCGCGACACGCCCGAGATCATCAATTCCTACGTCAGCAATTTCTCCGACCGCATCACCGGCATCACCGGCGATCCGGACAAGGTCCATGCCATGGCCAAGGCCTTCGGCATCTACTGGAAGAAGGTCGACACCGGCGACGGCGACTACACCATGGACCACACGGCCTCCGTGCTGCTGCTCAACGCCAGGGGCGAGTTCGCCGGCACCATCGCCTATGGCGAAAGCGCCGATACCGCCATTGCCAAGCTGAAGCGATTGGCGGCGGGCTAGAGCATGATCCCGAAAAGTGGCGTCCGGTTTTCGGAAAAGATCATGCTCAAACGAGAACTAGCCTGATGGGACAGACCAGGCTGCATTTCATCGCCGGCAAGGCCGAAGCCGACCGTATCTTCGCCGCGCTCGACGCCGCCTTCGAGGATGAAGGCCTGCCGCTTGCCGTGCTGGAGGTCGACGAGTCCAACGACATCCACGAAGTCTCGCTCTACGCCGACGGCGATGTCGATGCCGTCGAAGCCCGGATCAACGACATCCTCGCGGGCCTCGCCTTGTCGAAGCAGGTCGAACGCGAAGCGCTGCCCGACATCGACTGGGTGGCGCGCTCGCTCGAAGGTCTGAAGCCGGTTCGCGCCGGGCGCTTCTTCGTCCATGGCGCGCATGATCGCGGCAAGCGCCACAGCAGCGATCTCGCCATCGAGATCGAGGCGGGCCTCGCCTTCGGCACCGGCCATCACGGCACCACCGCCGGCTGCCTCGAAATGCTGGACCAGGTGGTGCGACGCGAGCGCCCGCGCAACGCGCTGGATCTCGGCACGGGAAGCGCGGTGCTGGCGATTGCCCTGGCGAAGCTCGCGCATATTCCGGTGCTTGCAACCGACATCGACCCAGTCGCGGTCCGCGTCGCTGCCGCCAATGCGCGCCTCAACCACGTCAAGGCGCTGGTCGAGACGGTGACGGCACCGGGTTTCCATCATCCGATCTTCGCCATGCGCGCCCCCTTCGACCTGATCGTCGCCAACATCCTGGCGCGGCCGCTGATGCGGCTGGCGCCACAGATGGCCAGGCACATTAAGCTGGGCGGCTCGCTGGTGCTCTCCGGCATCCTCGACCGCCAGCGCGATGCGGTAATCTCGGCCTATGTCGGCCAGGCTTTCCGCCACGTCCGCACCTTGCACCGCGAGGGCTGGGTGACGATCCACCTCAAGCGGTGATTCAGACTCGATCCAATCCCGCCTGGCCCTGCCGAAACTGATTCCGGTTTGAAGGTGTATGCGTTACGGTCGCGGCTACAGCGCCGCGCGTCCTTTGGACGCGCAAAGGACGCTGTAGCACTTTGATTTCGCGCATGATCCTTTCCGAAAATCGACTCCGATTTTCGGGGTCATGCGCCGCCATTCGAGGGAGACGACCATGTTCCAGACCTTTGATTCCGCCGGTGATCCGGCTGTCGGCAAGCCGCGCGTGGCGATGCTGCGTCAATGGCTGGCGGAGAACGGCCTGGACGGATTCATGGTGCCGCGCGCCGACGAACATCAGGGCGAATATGTCGCCGACCGCTCGGCGCGGCTGAAATGGCTGACCGGCTTTTCCGGCTCGGCCGGCGTCGCCATCATCCTGCGCGACCGCGCCTTCATCTTCGTTGACGGCCGCTACACGCTGCAGGTGCGCGGCGAGGTCGACCTTTCGATCTTCACCGTCGAAAGCCTCGTCGACAATCCGCCGGCCTCCTGGATCAACGACAATCTCGGCAAGGGCGCCAGGCTCGGCTTCGACCCTTGGCTGCATACGATCGGCGAGGTCAAGGCGCTGAAAGCTTCGGCCGAGCAGTCCGGCGCGACGCTGGTGCCGCTCGACAGGAATCCGATCGACATCATCTGGAAAGACCAGCCGGAGCCGCCTCGCGCACCGGTGGAGCTCCACCCCATCGCCTTCGCCGGCGAGCTCGCCAAGGACAAGCTGGCCCGGCTGGCGGGCGCAATCGAAAAGGAGAGCGCGACGCACGCCGTGCTCACGGACCCCTCTTCAATAGCCTGGGCCTTCAACATCCGTGGCGGTGACGTGGCGCACACGCCGCTGGCGCTCGGCTTCGCCATCCTCGCCGCAGACGGCAAGCACCAGCTCTTCATGGACCCGCGCAAATTCTCGCGCCAGGTCGCGGCCTATCTCACCCAGCTTGCCGACCTGCACGATCCGGGCGAGTTCGAAGCAGCCATCGCTGGGCTTGCCGACGATGGCGCAAGGATCGCGCTCGATCCCGTGCTGGCGGCGGAAAAGCTCAAGATGCTGGTCGAGGACAATGGCGGCAAGGTCGTTTCGGCCGCCGATCCCGCCCGCATCCCGCGCGCGACCAAGAACCAGGCCGAGATCGCCGGCAGCCGCGCCGCGCACCGCCGCGACGGCGCGGCTGTCGCGAAGCTGCTCTGCTGGCTCGACCGGCAGGAGCCGGGCAAGCTCGACGAGATCGACGTCGTCACCAAGCTCGAAGAGGTGCGCCGGCAGACCGGCGAGGAAACGCAGATGCCGCTGCGCGACGTCTCCTTCGACACGATTTCCGGCGCCGGCCCGAACGGCGCCATCATGCACTATCGCGTGTCACGTGCCACCAGCCGCAAGCTTCAGAGCGGCGAGCTGTTCCTGCTCGATTCCGGCGGACAGTACCAGGACGGCACCACCGACATCACCCGCACCGTGCCGATCGGCCAGCCGACCGAGGAGATGCGCGAGCGCTTCACGCTGGTGCTGAAAGGCATGATCGGCATCTCGATGCTGCGCTTTCCGGCAGGCACGCGCGGCTCGGAGATCGATGCGGTCGCCCGCATGGCGCTGTGGAAGCATGGCTGCGACTTCGCCCACGGCACCGGCCACGGCGTCGGCTCCTATCTTGCCGTGCACGAAGGACCGCAGCGCATCGCCCGCACCGGCACCGAGAAGCTGCTTGGCGGCATGATGCTGTCCAACGAACCGGGCTACTACAAGGAGGGCGCCTACGGCATTCGCATCGAGAACCTGATCCTCGTCACGCCCGCCGAACAGATCGAGGGCGGCGACATCGCCGTGCATGGCCTCGAGACGCTGACGCTGGCGCCGATCGACAAGCGCCTCATCCGCACCGATCTTCTGACGCGCGACGAGCTGCACTGGCTCGATCAGTACCATGCACGGGTCTTGGCGGAGATCGGTCCGATGGTGGACGGCGAAACGCTGGCCTGGCTGGAGAAGGCGACAGCGCCGCTGCCGCACGACGCGAAAATCTGATTTCTACCCGACGAACTGCCTGGCCAGAATCAAGACTGCAGCGCCGGCCAGGAACATCGCCATCAGGCCGCCACGCAGCGACACTATTGCGGTGACAATCAGCGCCGCCCATTCGGCCGGTCCGGCGCCGAGCACGGCCGGCGCCACCAGCGTCGTCAGCACCGCGGCCGGCACGGCGTTCAAGCCTGCCTCGACCCGCGGATGGATGTTGTCGAAGCGCGAGATGACGAGGTGGCCGCCGACGCGGGTGAGATAGGTGGCGATCGCGCCGGCAAGGATGATCCAGAAGGTGGTGCTCATGGCCGCTCTCCCACGCCGCTGTGATGCGGCGGCAGGATCACGGCAAGCAGCACGCCGGCCACGGCCCCGATCGAAACGTGCCAGGGCGAGCCGACCGTCTTGTAGGCGACGATGGAGGCAACGGCGCTCGCCACGACCACAGGCAGCCACAGCGGCCGTTTGCGGAAGCCAAGCACCAGGCCAAGAAAATAGATCGGCAGCAAGAAATCGATGCCCAGCGCATGGGTGTCAGGGATCATCTTGCCGAACACCGCGCCAAGCGCGCTTTCGGCGACCCAGAACACGTAGACCGGCAGGCCGAGCCCCAGATACCAGACGAACCCGACCGGCTGGCCGGAGGCCGCCCTCGCCTCGGCAACGGCATATTGCGGATCGGTCAGGATGAAATAGCCGAGCGCCTGCTGCAGCACCGGCCAATGCGCAATGCGGCGGCCGATGCCGGCGGAATAGAGCACGTGGCGGAAATTGACCGCGAAGATCGACAACACGATCAGCCACGGCGCGACATGCTGGCCGAACAATTCGATGCCGACCATCTGGCTGGCGCCGCCGAAAATCAGCGCGCTCATCAGGAAAGCCTCAAGGACGGAAAAGCCGTTGTCGACAGCTAAAGCGCCAAACAGCACGGCGAACGGCGCAGAAGCGACGACCACCGGCATCGACAACCGTACACCGTCCCAGAACTCGCTCTTGGCGCGGTCTTCGGAGATTGCTTCCGCTGACATCCAACTGCTCCCTTTTGCATGTCGCCCAGAAGTGCGCAGCGGTTCTGGGATAACGACATGCATCAAAACAAGGACTTGAAGCGCGTCGCCTGAACCCGTTTCAGGCGACGCGCGTCAGGCGGCTTGATGTAGGGAGCGTCGCCTTCCTTGTCACACCAATTCGCTTGAGCCGACGATCAGCGGAACTGATCGCGAAACGGATTTCCGGTTATCCGGTTTTGCCCTGTATCGCCCTGCCCCAGTCGAGCAGCGGCTTGGCCCGCAAGGTGAAATCGACCAGATCGTCGACCAGTTTCGGCGAATGGATCGTCGCCGGATCGATATCGTGCCGCACCACGAAATGCCGATTGCGCACCGCCTGGGCGAGATCGTCGTCGGCAATGTCCTCGAAGCCGCGTGGCGCGCGCTTCAGGCGGTCCTCCGCATCGAGCTCAAGGCCTGCCTTCTTGAGTGAAGTGACCATGCCGCGGAACGCCGCTGGCTTCGTCACGATCGCCCTGCGCATCGCCTGCAGCAGTTCCGGCGCCGGCTGCCACCAGGCGACGCCGGAGAAGCACCGCTCGAGCCCGATATGCACGTAGAACACGCCCTGCTCCATCTTGGTGCCGTCGGGCGACAGGATGGCCGAGAGATGCCGGTTGTAGGGCCGTTTGTCCTTCGAAAAACGTACGTCGCGATTGATACGAAACAGCGACTTCTTGCGATCGCCGCGCAAGCCGAGTTTCGCCTTCTCGAAACGTTCGCTGAGCGTCTCGACCAGATCGCAGAACGGCTCGTGCAGTTCACTTTGATAAAGGTCGCGGTTCTCCTGGAACCACTCGCGGCTCTGGTGGAAGTCGAGCGCCTTCAGGAACGGGATGGCCTTCTGCCCGAGACCCTTGAACGCGCCGGCCATCAGCCGGCCCTGCCGATGCGTTGCAGCCAGGTGTCCTCGTCGATCACCTCGATGCCGAGGTCGGTCGCGACCTTGAGCTTGGAGCCGGCGCCGGGTCCCGCCACAACCAGATCGGTCTTGGCCGAAACCGAACCGGCAACCTTGGCGCCCAGGCGCTCCGCCATCGCCTTGGCCTCGGAGCGCGTCATCTTCTCCAGCGTGCCGGTGAACACCACCGTCTTGCCGGAGACCTCGCTGTCGGCCGAAATCTCGACGACATACGGCTTTGGATGGACCTGCGCCAACAGCGCGTCGAGCACGTCGTCGTTGCGCTCGTTGCCGAAGAAGTCGCGCAGCGCGTTGATCACGGTGTCGCCGATCCCGTTGATCGATGGGAAGACGGTGTGCGGATCCTCGGCCTTCGCCGTCTCCTTGCCGATACGGATCAGCTCCTCGATGGTCGAGAACTGGCGGGCAAGGACGGCGGCAGTCGTTTCGCCGATATGGCGGATGCCGAGCGCGAAGATGAAGCGGTCGAGCTCCGGCTCGCGGCGCGCGTCGATGGCCGCGAACAGCTTGTCGAGACCCTCGTAGTTGCGCTCCTCGACGCTGCGCACATTCTTGCGCGTCTTGCCCGATGCTTCTTCGCGCAGCCTTGCCTGCTCCTCGCGCCGCTCGGCCAGCGCCTTGGTGACGGCCGGCCTGCGGTCCTTCAGCGTGAAGATGTCGGCGGCCGTCTTGACCAGCCCCGAATTGAAGAAGAGGTCGATGTTTTCGGCGCCCAGGCCCTCGATATCGAGCGCGCCGCGCGACACGAAGTGGCGCAGCCCCTCCACGGCTTGCGCGGCGCAGATCAGTTCGCCGGTGCAGCGGCGGCGTGAATCCTCCTTGCCGGTCTTCTCGTTGATCTCACGCGTCGCCGGCGAGCCGCAGACCGGGCAGGTGTGCGGGAATTCGTAAGGCACGGCATTGGCAGGACGCTTGTCGATGACGACGCTGACGATCTGCGGAATGACGTCCCCTGCCCGCTGGATGACGACCGTGTCGCCGATGCGCACATCGATGCCGTCGCGGATCGGCTGGCCGTTGCTGTCGAAACCCTTGATATAGTCTTCGTTGTGCAGCGTGACGTTCTCGACCACCACACCACCGACCGTAACCGGCGCCAGCCGCGCCACCGGCGCAAGCGTGCCGGTGCGGCCGACCTGGATGTCGATCCTCTCGACCGTCGTCATCGCCTGCTCAGCCGGGAATTTGTGGGCGACCGCCCAGCGCGGCTCGCCGGTTACGAAACCCCAGCGGCGCTGCAGCTCAAGCTGATCGACCTTGTAGACGACGCCGTCGATGTCGTAGCCGAGCGACGAGCGCAGCTCCTCGATTTGATGATACTGCGCGATGAGCTCCTCGATCGACTTCGCCCGCACCATCAGCGGGCTGACCTTGAAGCCCCACTCGCTGAATTTCTGCACCGAATCATACTGTGTCGGTGCCGGATCAGCGGTCGTGTAGCCCCAGGCATAGGCGAAGAATTTGAGGTTGCGGCTGGCGGTGATCGATGGGTCCTTCTGGCGCAGCGATCCGGCCGCCGTGTTGCGCGGATTGACGTAGTCCTGGCCGCCGACCGCCGCCGAGCGCTGCTTCAGCGCCTCGAATTCGGCATAGGTCATGTAGACCTCGCCGCGGACTTCGATGACCTCCGGCCAGCCCGAGCCCTTCAGCACCTTCGGAATGTCGGCGATCGTCTTCAGATTGGCGGTGATGTCCTCGCCGACGGCGCCGTCGCCGCGCGTCGCGCCTTGCACGAACACGCCGTTTTCATAGCGCAGCGATGCCGACAGCCCATCGATCTTCGGTTCGGCGGTGAAGGCGATGTCGAGATCCTTGTCGCGATCGAAGAAGCGCCGGCCGCGCTCGATGAAATCGGCGACGTCCTGGTCGGTATAGGCCTTGGCGAGGCTGAGCATCGGCACGGCGTGCCGCACCTTGGCAAAGCCTTCCGCCGGCGGCGCGCCGACCCGGCGCGACGGCGAATCCTCGCGCACGAGATCGGGATAGCGTTCTTCTATGGCGAGGTTGCGCCGCGCCAGCGCGTCATACTCGGCGTCCGAGATCGTCGGCGCGTCCTCCGTATGGTAGCGCCGGTCGTGTTCGGCGATCTCCGTCGCCAGCCGCTTCAGCTCATCCGCGGCCTCGCTTTCGCTCAGCGATTCGACTGGTTTTTCCGACATGAAGCGCGGTCCTCGATTAATGGCGCGCCACTATAAATCAGGATTCGGCATGGGGGAGTCGGCTCGCGCAAGAATCATTCCTGAACAGCGGGATGCAGCCATCTGCTGACTCATCCTTCAAGCGGAGAGATCAGCCTCTAAGCTGCTGCAGTATTCTCGCGCAGCAGCCGCTCGGCCGCCGCGCGCGCCTCGTCGGTGATGGTCGCGCCGGCCAGCATGCGCGCGATCTCTTCCTGGCGCGCCGCGCGGTCCATCTCGGCGATGCCGGTAGCGACGCGGTCCTTGCCGCCGGACTTGGAAATCAGGAAATGCGTGGCGGCGCGTGCCGCCACCTGCGGCGCATGGGTGACCGAAAGCACCTGCACCCGCTTCGAGAGTCGCGCCAGCCGCTGGCCGATGGCGTCGGCCACCGCGCCGCCGACGCCGGTGTCGATCTCGTCGAAGACCAGGGTCGGCGCCGAGCCTCGGTCGGCCAGCGCCACCTTCAGCGCCAGGAGGAAGCGCGACAGCTCGCCGCCCGAGGCGACCTTCATCATCGGCCCAGGCCTGGTGCCCGGATTGGTGCGCACCCAGAATTCGACCTGGTCGATACCCTCTTCCATCCGGCTTTCGGCATCGCTCACCATCTCGACGATGAACTCGGCCCGTTCGAGCTTGAGGGCCGGCAATTCGGCCATCACCGCCTTGGTCAGGCCGGCTGCGGCGGCGTGACGGAGCGATGAGAGCTGCGCCGCGGATATGTCGTAAGCCTCGCTTGCGGCGGCGGCTTGCTTCTCCAGCCCGTGCAGCCGCTCCTCGCCGGCATCGAGATCGGCAAGGTCGGCCGCCATCGTGTCGCGCAGCTGCGCCAGATCGTCGACCGCGACATTGTGCTTGCGCGAGGCCGCGCGCAGCGCAAACAGCCGCTCCTCGGCCTTTTCGAGGCGCTGCGGATCGTATTCGGTGGCGCGAAGCGCCAATTCCACGCCGGACTGCGCCGCGTCGAGCGATATCATCGCCTCGTCCAGCGATTTCACCACGTCGTCGAGCAGCCCCGGCACTTCGCCCGCCTTGCGCTGCAGCCGACGCAGCAGGCTGGCAAGCTGCGGCAGCGGCGAGGACGGCCCCGACAGCACATCCTGCGCATCGTGGATCTCGGACGCGATCTTCTCGGCCCGCATCATCCGGGCGCGCAGTTCGGCCAGCTCGGTCTCCTCGCCGGGCTGCGGGTCGAGCTTCGCCAGCTCGGCGACGGAGGCCCTGAGATAGTCGGCTTCGCGCGCCGCCGCCTCGACCTTGGCGCGGTGGCGGGAAAGCTCCTGCTCGCAGTTCCGCCAGTAGCGCCAGGCCTCGCCCGCGCCGCGCACGGCGCCGAGATGGCCGCCGAAACTATCCAGCAATTCGCGATGGGCGCCGGGATCGACGAGCGCGCGCTCGTCGTGCTGGCCGTGGATCTCGACCAGCGCGCGGCCGACGTCGCGCATCAGGGTGACGCTGGATGGCTGGTCGTTGACGAACACGCGCGTGCGGCCATCGGCCGTCTGCACGCGACGCAGGATGATGTCGCCGTCGTCCTCTATGTCGTTGTCGGAAAGCAGCGTGCGCGCCGGATGGTTGCGCGGCACATCGAACACCGCGATGACCTGGCCCTGCGCCGCGCCATGGCGGACGAGCGAAGCGTCGCCGCGCGCACCAAGCGCCAGCGACAACGCATCGAGCAGGATGGACTTGCCGGCGCCGGTCTCGCCGGTCAGCACTGAGAGTCCGGGCAAGAAGTCGATGTCCAGCTTCTCGATCAGGACGATATCGCGGATCGACAGTCTGGACAGCATGAGGAGTGTCAGGCGCCGGTGATCAGCTTCCCGGCCTTGGATATCCACGATCCGGCATTTTCACGCGGCTGAAGCCCGTTGCTCTGCAGGAGCTTGTAGGAATCCTTGTACCACTGGCTGTCCGGATAGTTGTTGCCGAGCACCGCCGCGGCGGTCTGCGCCTCCGAGGTCAGGCCCATCGCATAGTAGGCTTCGGTCAGGCGCGCGAGCGCTTCCTCGACATGGCGCGTGTTGGAGTAGGTCTCGACCACGGTGCGGAAGCGCTTGACGGCGGCGATATACTCGCGGCGTTCGAGATAGTAGCGGCCGATCTGCATCTCCTTGCCGGCGAGCTGGTCGGTGGCGAAGCGGATCTTGTCCTTGGCGTCGTCGACATATTCGGAGGTCGGCCAGCGCGTCACCAGGTCCTGCATGGTCTGCACAGTCTGGCGCGCTTCCTTCTGGTCCTGGGTGACATCCTTGATCTGACGGTAGTAGCTCAAGCCGATGATGTACTGCGCGTAAGGCGCGTCGTCGGTCGACGGATAAAGCGTCAGGTAGCGCTTGGCGGAACCGATCGCCTCGTCGTAGTTGCCGGCGCGATAGTCGGCGAAGGCGCCCATCACCATCGATTTGCGGGCGAATTCCGAATAGGGATGCTGGCGGTCGACGGCGTCGAACTTCTTGCTGGCCTCATCGAGGCGGCCGGCATTCAGGTTGGCGAGACCCTGGTTGTAGAGGACGTCCGCGGGTTCGGTCTGGTCGACATAGGTCGCCAGATTGACGTCCTTCTCGGACGACATGCAGGCCGACAGCAGCAGCGACGGGACGACCAACGAAAACGCCAGGAACACGGCCCGATATGGCGTACTCGATTGATCAACTCGCGAGAAAAACATGTTTGGATTCCGCCCTTTCGGCGTCGTTTCGGTCCGGGCCGCAGCCATAAACCATTATCCCCTTGCCCGGCAACGCTATGTCCGGCCAATCGCGCATTTTTGTGGCGGTCTCGCGTTGCGCCCCCGGCCGCGCAATTTCACCGACCTATGATGCAATTGTGCAACACAAGCTCGCGATACAAAGCCAGAAAACGGTTAAAAATCAGATCACCCAGGGCGCGTAGACCGGTCCGCTGACAGCGATCATCTCGGCGACGCGGCCGCGCTCGCGGCGCCGTGTCTCGACGATCTCGAAAGCCGTGCGGTCGGACAGCAGGCGGCGCAGCGCCGCCGCGTTCATGCGATGGCCGCCGCGATAGGAGCGGAAGCAGCCGATGAAGCGCGCGCCGGCAAGCGCCAGGTCGCCCATGGCGTCGAGCGTCTTGTGCCGGGCGAATTCGTTGGGATAGCGCAGTCCGCCGACATTGATGACGCGGTTGTCGTCGCCGATGACCAGCGAGTTCTCAAGCGACGAGCCGAGCGCGTAGCCGGCGGCCCACAGCCGCTCGACATCCTTCATGAAGCCGAAGGTGCGCGCCCGCGCGATGTCGCGGCGGAAGATATCGGGGTTGATGTCGGAGGCAAAGAGCTGGCGGCCGATGGCCGGGCTCTCGAAATCGATCTCCACCTCGAATCGCGTGCCGTCATAAGGGCGGAACTCCGCCCAGGACGCGCCGGCTTCGATACGAACCGGCTTGACTACGCGGATATAGCGGCGCTTGACCGCCAGCGTCTCGATGCCCGCCTGCTCGAAGGCTTCGACAAAGGCCACGGCGCTGCCGTCGAGGATGGGAACTTCCGGGCCGTCGATCTCGATGATGAGGTTGTCGATGCCGAGTCCGAAAACCGTCGCCATGAGGTGCTCGACGGTTCCGATGTGCTCGCCGGACGGGTCGCCGAGCATGGTGCAAAGGTCGGTGGCGCCAACCTCGGAGACCAGTGCGCGAAACTCGTGCCCCTCGCCGCCATTGGAAAGGTGGAACACGATGCCGGTATCGGCGTCGGCGGGCAGGAAATGAACGGTGACGGGCTTGCCGCTGTGGACGCCCGTGCCGGTCAACGTCGCGCGCGCTTTAACTGTCGTCTGATAGTCGTGCAAGACAAACCCCATAAGCCCTAGCTGCCAGCGTCCGCTTTGTCGGCCCTTTGAGCATTTTCAACCAGATCGATCATCCGGCGTCCGCGCAATGCGGCAAATGAACAGGGCATGCGGCTCTGATGTGATCGGCAGGCAGGGCCAACTCCCCGAATCCCGGCAAACCGACTTAAGTCCGACGCGAAGATAATGGCCCGTCTGGGAGACTCCAAATCACGGTTTCTTACCCCATGTAACCGCGACATCGATTGAGAAAGCGTCCGTAACGCTTTGTTTTAGATAAACTTTTAACATCAACAGGCAGACGATTCCTCGCCTGCCTGTTAACGGCTGTTATATATCGTTGGTGCATGTCGCCCAAAACACGCAGCGGTTTTGAGAGAAACGACATCGCATCAAACAAGGTTTGAAGCGCGCTGCCTGTCGCGGCGCGCTTCAACGATTAATTGGCCTGGCGGCGCAGGAACGCCGGAATCTCCAGCTGGTCGTCTTCCTGCACCGTGCGGCTCTGCGGCGTGAGGCGCCCCTGGTCGTCGAGCTGGCCGCGGCGCGGCGCGTAGAGCTGCGGGTCCTGGCTGGCGAGGCGGCGCATCTCCGGTGCCGCCTGGCGCAGTTTCGGCTCGCGCGGCTGCGCCGGCTGCAGTCGGGCCGGCTCTTCCTCGCGGCGGGTCAGGCCGTTCGTCAGCCGCTTGATCAGCCCCATCGGCCCGCTGTTCTCATGGTCGGCGGGACGGGTCTTGGCTTCCACTTCCGCCCTCACCACCGGCGGAAAATCCTCCACGCGCGGCATGCGCTGCGGCGCCGCGGCAACCGGCTGCGGCATCTCGCGCTGCGGCGCGGGCTGCATGGCCTGCTGCGGCATCACCGGCTGCGGACGCGGCTGGGCCGGGGGAGCCTGGAAGATCTTGCTCTGCGGCTGGAAGTCGTCGACCGGCGCCGGCCGCGGCTGTGCCATCGCTGCGGCGTTCGCCTCGGCAAGCTGGATCGCCTCGGCGACCGGATCGACGGCGCGCGGCTCGTAAGCCTGCTGCTGAACCGGCGCCGGGCGGCTTTCCTGAGCAGGCGCCGCGGGGCGGGTGACCGGCTTCTGCGGCGCGCGGATCGAGATCGGCGCCGCGGCGATTTCGGCCGCCGACTTGTCGATGCCGGTGGCGACCACGGAGACGCGGATCACGCCTTCCAGCTCCTCGTCGAAGGTCGCGCCCAGGATGATGTTGGCGTCCTGGTCGACCTCCTCGCGGATGCGGGTCGCGGCCTCGTCGACCTCGAACAGGGTGAGGTCGCGGCCGCCGGTGATCGAGATCAGCAGGCCCTTGGCGCCCTTCATCGAGGTTTCGTCGAGCAGCGGATTGGCGATCGCGGCTTCCGCGGCGGCCATCGCGCGGCCCTCGCCCGAAGCTTCGCCGGTGCCCATCATCGCCTTGCCCATCTCGCGCATCACCGAACGGACGTCGGCGAAGTCGAGGTTGATCAGGCCTTCCTTGACCATCAGGTCGGTGATGCAGGCCACGCCCGAGTAGAGCACCTGGTCGGCCATGGCGAAGGCATCGGCGAAGGTGGTCTTGTCATTGGCCAGTCGGAACAGGTTCTGGTTGGGGATGACGATGAGCGTATCGACGCATTTCTGCAATTCCTCGATACCCATGTCGGCCGTCTTCATGCGCCGCTGGCCTTCGAAATGAAACGGCTTGGTGACGACGCCGACGGTGAGGATGCCCTTCTCGCGGGCGGCGCGGGCAACGACCGGCGCGGCGCCCGTGCCAGTGCCGCCGCCCATGCCGGCGGTGACGAAGCACATATGCGTGTTGGACAGATGATCGATGATCTCGTCGATGCATTCTTCAGCCGCGGCGCGGCCGACTTCCGGCTGCGAGCCGGCGCCGAGCCCCTCGGTGACATGCGCGCCGAGCTGGATCAGCCGTTCCGACTTCGACATCGTCAGCGCCTGCGCGTCGGTGTTGGCCACCACGAATTCGACGCCGCGCAAGCCGGCGGTGATCATGTTGTTGACCGCATTGCCGCCGCCGCCGCCGACACCGAACACGGTGATGCGTGGCTTCAGCTCGGTGATGTCCGGCTTTTGCAGATTGATGGTCATTGTCTCCGTCCTTTGCCTTTCCCGCCGCTTCGCCGCTGCGGCCGCCTATGGGGCTGTCCCCGTCAAATCAAAAACTGTCTCTCAACCACTGACTCATGCGATGCAGTTTTCCGCCAGTTCCGGTCATTCTGAAACCGGAAAGTCCTTTCGCCGAATGGCTCTCGAAGCTCGCCATCTGCGGATAGATCAGAAGCCCGACCGGGGTCGAGAACGCCGGCCCCTTGGCCGCTTCCGGCAGGCCTGCCACGCCGAGCGGCCGGCCGATGCGCACATTGCGTCCGAGCATGCGGCGGGCCGCTTCGGGCAGGCCGGCCAGTTGGCTGGCGCCGCCGGTGAGAACGACGCGCTTGCCGACGGCGTTGCCGTAGCCCGACTTGTTCAACCGGTCGCGCAGAAGCTCGAGCGTCTCGTCGATGCGCGCGCGGATGATGCGCGTCATCACCGACCGCGGGATCTGCAGCGGCAGCTCGCCCTCCTCGCCGATCGGCTGGATGGAGACCAGGTCGCGGTCGTCGGCGCTGCCCGGCAGCGCCGAGCCATGCATCACCTTCAGCCGCTCGGCGGCGTCGAGCGAGGTCGACAGGCCCTTGGCCATGTCGAGCGTCACGTGGTTGCCGCCGATGGCGATGGCGTCGCCATGCACGAACTTGCCTTCCGAGAACACCGAGATCGTCGTGGTGCCGCCGCCCATGTCGATGCAGGCGGCGCCCATTTCGAGCTCGTCGTCGACCAGGGCCGCGAGGCCGCTGGCATAGGGCGTCGCCACCATGCGCTCGACCGAAAGATGCGAGCGGTTGATGCAGAGCTCCAGATTGCGCATCGGCGCGGCGTCGCCGGTCAGCACATGCATGTCGACGCCGAGCGCGTCGCCGACCATGCCGCGCGGGTCGCGCACGCCGCGTTCGGCATCGAGCGAGAAACCGACGGGAATCGAATGGACCACCTCGCGCTCGGCCCGCAATGCCTGCTTGGCGCCGGCGGCGAGCACGCGCTTGATGTCGGCTTCCTCGACCTGGTGGCCGCCGAGATTGATGGTTGCCGAGAAGGCCTCGCTCTTCAGCCGGCCGGCCGTCATGTTGACGATGAGGGAGTCGACGGTGAGGCCGGCCATGCGCTCGGCCGCGTCGACGGCGAGACGGATGGCATGCTCTGCGCGGTCGAGATCGACGACGACGCCCGACTTCACGCCCTGCGACTTCTGATGGCCGATGCCGATCACCTGGATGCGATGCGAGCGCCCGCGCAGCAGCTTGCCGTCCTCGCGCGGCTTCAGCTTCGCCACCACGCAGCAAACCTTGCTCGAGCCGACGTCAAGCACCGTCAGCGTGCCCGACCGCCGCGAGGAAGCATCACCGCTGCCGCCAAGCCAGCTCATATCTTCGTCTCCGGCTTGCGCTTCGACAGGCTCTTCGGCTTTGCGCTGAGCGCAGCTTCGCGCTGCGTCGCTGCTTCCGGCGAGAGCTCCACCACCAGCCGATCGGTGAGCCGCATGTCGACGGCGGCGATGTCGCGCGTCAAAAGTCCGTTGTCACGATCGAGCTTGACGAGCCCGGCGATCGCCCGATCCTCGTCATCCTCCGGCAGCTTCACCGTGATGCCGTTCTCGAGCTTGAGATCCCAGCGCCGCTCGCCGACACGGATATAGCCTTTGACCCGCGCTGCCAGCTCGGGATAGCGCTTGATCTTCTCCAGGAAGGCCGGCGCCTTGGCCGGCGCCCCCGTGCCGATGATCAGCGGCAGCAAAGCCTCCTTGCCGCCCGAGAACGGCGCGATCACCTCGCCCGAGCGCTCGATCACCGAAAGCGAGCTGCCCTGCTGCCAGAGCGCGAAAGGTTGGCGCTCCTCGACGCGCACTTCCAGCGTATGCGGATAGATCTTGCGCACCGCCGCTACCTCGACCCAGGGCAGCGTCGCGATGCGCTCGCGCGCGGCCTCGGCGTCGAAGCCGATCAGCGACGTCCAGCCGTCGAGGCCGAGCCGGTCCAGTATGTCGATCTCTGAAGTCTGACGATTGCCGACGACCATGATCTGGTCGACGGCAAAACCGGTTCGAGCCGTCACGCCCTGCACGATGCTGTCGGCATAGCCGCCGAGATAGGCGCCATAGGCTCCGGACGAAGCCAACAAGGCAGCAGAGAGGATCGCGGCCGAAAAGCGCGGTGGCTCGTACTCGCCACCGCAGAGCCGGGCGAGCAAGCGCACCGGCCGCCGAAGCTGGCGCGGCAGCACGAAATGGTCGAACGACAGCGGCACGCCGAACAGCGCAGGCCCAGCCCCGTCGCCCTTGCCCTGTCCCCACCTCAACGCAGACACGAAGCGTCCTCCACCATCCAACTCAACAGATCGCCGAACGAATGTCCCGCTTGCGCGGCGATTTCGGGCACCAGAGACGTCGGCGTCATGCCCGGCTGGGTGTTGATCTCGAGCCAGACAACCTCGCCGTTTTCGGAGTGACGGTCGTCGTAACGGAAGTCCGACCGGGAAACGCCCCGGCAACCGATAGCAAGATGAGCCTTGAGGGCCAGTGTCTGTATTTTTTGGTAAATATTCGGTGAAATTTTTGCAGGGGTTTCGTGTTTTGATCCCCCTGGCACGTACTTTGAATCGTAGTCGTAGAAGGAATGGCCGGTCGGGATGATCTCGCAGACCCCGAGCGCCACGTCGCCCATCACAGCGCAAGTCAATTCGCGCCCATGGATGTAACGCTCGACCATGACGATCTCGCCATACTTCCACTCCGAGGAGCCGATCACCTGCGGCGGATGCGACTGCCCCTCATGCACGATGACGACGCCGAAGCTCGACCCTTCGTTGACCGGCTTGACCACATAAGGCGGCTTCATCGGATGCTTGTTCTGGACGGCGAAGCGGTTGACCACCTTCGATTCCGCGACCGGAATGCCGGACGCCTTGGCGACCTTCTTGGCCTGCTCCTTGTTCATGGCCAGCGCCGAAGCGAGCACACCCGAATGGGTGTAGGGAATTCCGAGATATTCGAGAATTCCCTGGATGGTGCCGTCCTCGCCGAACGGGCCGTGCAGCGCATTGAAGGCGACATCAGGCTTGAGCTCGGCAAGCACAGACCCGACATCGCGCGAAACATCGACACGGGTGACCTGATAGCCTTCATTCTCGAGCGCATCCGCACACGCCTTCCCCGAGGACAGAGACACGGGCCGCTCCGAGGAGAATCCACCCAGGAGAACAGCCACATGCTTCTTCTTCATCCCGTCATTCCCTCTCACGCCGGGCCTGCAACCGATATTTCCGCACGCAACATTCCCGCATAGTGAGTCCGAGTCTTCCGGCAGGTTGCCCCCCCAGACGGAAAACGCGGGTAACGCGTCAAACGACTCAAATCAGGAAACGCTTAAGGGCAGAGAATCAGAGAGTTGATTCCCTGGCAAGTGCCTATGATTCCGAGAGATTCACTTTCCGCGAAAACAGGACCGAAAAGAGTGTTGTTGAGTCTTTGCGGCAACGCTTGACGGCGTCGCCGACCACGGAAGTTCAAGCACTACTTGAAGATCGCAGCGAGCTAAAGAAGCTGTCCCAGGAATTCCTGGACCGCGTGACCCGGCCGGAAGTTGCCCAGCCGCTTGATCTCCCAGTGCAGGCGGATGCCCGAATTCTCCAGCACCCGCGCGCGCACCGTCTCGCCGAGATATTCGAGATCGTAGCCGGTCGCCGTGCCGGTGTTGATCATGAAGTTGCAGTGCATGGGCGACATCTGCGCGCCGCCGATCATCAGCCCGCGGCAGCCGGCCTTGTCGATCTCTTTCCAGGCCGACGAGCCTTCGGGATTCTTGAAGGTCGAACCGCCGGTCTTCTCGCGGATCGGCTGCACCGTCTCGCGATGGTTCTGCACGGCGTCCATCGCCGCCTTGATCACCGCCTTGTCTTCCGGAACGCCCTCGAAGACGGCGGAGGTGAAGATCAATCCGCCAGGCGCCGACGAATGGCGGTAGGCATAGCCCATGTCGGCATTGCTGAGCGTATGGACATTGCCGGCGCGGTCGAGTGCCCGCACCTCGGCCACGCGTTCGCGTGTCTCGACGCCATTGGCGCCGGCATTCATCCTCAGCGCACCGCCGACGGCGCCCGGGATGCCGTGATAGAAGTGGAAGCCGCCGATACCGGCTTCATAAGCCACCGCCGCCAGGCGCTTGTCCGGCGTCGCGGCGCCGGCCTTGATGGTGGTCGATCCGGTGACTTCGGCCTCGCCAAATCCCTTGGCAGAGAGCCTCACCACGAAACCGGGAATGCCGCCGTCGCGCACCAGGAGGTTCGAGCCGACGCCGACGACGGTGATCGGGATTTCTTCCGGCACCGCGCGCAGGAAGGCCGCGAGGTCCTCCTCGTCGGCCGGCTGGAACAGCGCCTCCGCCAGGCCGCCGGCGCGAAACCAGGTGATCTTGTCCATCTCGGCATTGGGCGTGACGCGGCCGCGCAGGCCGGCGAGCTTGTTGCCGAGCTTATCGATCAGATCCTGGCCGCGCATCATGAGGGCGTTCCCCCAAGCTCCTTGGGCAGCGCATAGGCCCATTGCGTGATGTTGCCGGCGCCCAGGAAGATGACGAAGTCGCCGGGCTTGGCAAGCTCGCGAATGGCCGGCGCGACTGCCGCCGGACCTTCGATATAGCGCGCGTCGCGGTGGCCGCCAGCACGGATGCGCGACACCAGCGCGTCCGAGGTCACGCCCTCGATCGGCTCCTCGCCGGCCGGATAGACCGGCGCCACCATGACCGTGTCGGCATCGTTGAAGCAGACGGAGAACTCTTCGAACAGGTCGTGCAGCCGGGTGAAGCGGTGCGGCTGCGCGATCGCGATGACGCGGCCCTTCGTAGCCCCGCGCGCGGCCTTCAGCACCGCCGCGATCTCGACCGGATGATGACCGTAATCGTCGAACACGTCGACGCCGTTCCAGGAGCCGGTGTGGGTGAAGCGACGCTTGACGCCGGCAAAGGACGACAGGCCTTTCTTGATCGCCTCGGCCGACAGGCCGAGCTCATGCGCGACCGCGATCGCCGCCGTCGCGTTGGAGACATTGTGCCGGCCGGGCATCGGCAGGCGCAGATTGGCGATCGTCGTCGTGCCGCGGCCCTTGCGATCGCGGATCACCACATCGAATTCCGATACGGCTCCGTCCATGCGGTGGTTGGTGAAGCGCACGTCGGCCTGCGCGTTCTCGCCATAGGTAATGACGCGCCGGTCCTCGATGCGGCCGACCAGCGCCTGCACTTCCGGATGGTCGGTGCACATCACGCCGAAGCCGTAGAACGGCACGTTCTCGACGAATTGGCGGAACGCCTCGCGCACCTTGTCGAAGCTGCCATAGTGGTCGAGGTGTTCCGGATCGATGTTGGTGACGACGGCGATATCGGCCGGCAGCTTGAGGAAGGTGCCGTCGCTCTCGTCGGCCTCGACCACCATCCACTCGCCGTCGCCCATGCGGGCATTGGTGCCATAGGCGTTGATGATGCCGCCGTTGATGACGGTCGGGTCGAGCCCACCGGCTTCGAGCAGCGTCGCCACCATCGAGGTGGTCGTCGTCTTGCCGTGCGTGCCGCCGATGGCGACCGCCTGGCGGAAGCGCATCAATTCGGCGAGCATCTCGGCGCGGCGCACGACCGGCAGCAGCTTTTCGCGCGCCGCCTTGAGTTCCGGATTGGATTTCTTGATGGCAGTCGACACCACCACCACTTCGGCGTCGCCGATGTTCTCGGCCTTGTGGCCGACGAAGCATTCGATGCCTTTGTCGCGCAGCCGCTGCACATTGGCGCCGTCCGCCTGGTCGGAACCCTGCACCTTGTAGCCGAGATTGTGCAGCACCTCGGCGATGCCGCTCATGCCGATGCCGCCGATGCCGATGAAATGCACGAGGCCGATCGTCTGCGGCATCTTCATGCGCGCGTCCTCCTGTGGTCCGAAACCGTTTTGCCGGACGCAATAGCCTCTGTCAGATCGGCGAGCAACCGCGCCGCGTCGGGTTTTCCGGCCGAGCGGGCTGCCGCGGCCATCGCTGAAAGCCGGCCGGGGTCCTCCATCAGTCCGCCGACCAGCGCGGCAATCCGTTCGGCCGAAAGCGTCGATTGCGGATGGACCTCGGCCCCGCCGGCCGCGGCAAGCGCCGCGGCATTCGCTGCCTGGTCATGGTCGAGCGCATGCGGATAAGGCACCAGCAGCGCGGGGCGGCCGATGACGGCGATTTCCGACACGGTCGAGGCGCCGGAGCGCGACATCACCAGATGGGCCGCCGCCATGCGCGCCGCCATATCGGTGAAGAAGGGCGAGACCTGCGCGTCGACGCCGAGATTGGCATAGGCGGCCTTCACCCGCGCCACGTCTTCGGCGCGCGCCTGCTGGGTGATCACCAGCCGTTTGCGCTGCTCCTCGGGCAAAAGCACGATCGCCGCCGGCACGGCATCGGAAAAGAATTGCGCGCCCTGGCTGCCGCCGAACACCAGAAAGCGGAAAGGCTCGCCGCCGCTGGATGCCGTGTAAGGGGTTTTTGCCGCTTCGAGTATCTGCGGCCTGACCGGATTGCCGGTGGTCACCGTCTTGGCGCCGGCCGCATTTGCGCCTTCCGGCAGGAAGCCGCCGGCAATCGCGTCGACCCGGCCCGACAGCGCCTTGTTGGCGCGGCCCATGACGGCATTCTGCTCATGGATCAGCGTCGGCACCTTGCGGCGGGTCGCCGCATAGAGCGGCGGCAGCGTCGGATAACCGCCGAAGCCGACCACGGCCTCCGGCTTGATCCTGGCTATCACCCGCCCCGCTTGCCGCACGCCCTGCCAGATCGTCCAGAAGGCCGAGAGCATGGCGATCGGATTCTTCGAGCCTAGCGTCGCCGACGGGATCGAGTGGACTTCGACAGCGGGAAACTGGCGCGAATAGCGCTCGGCGCGGTGGTCGGTGGCGAGATGCACCTTCCAGCCGCGCTCGGTCAGCTCATGCGCAAGCGCCTCGGCCGGGAACAGATGCCCGCCCGTTCCGCCAGCCGCAAGCAAGACAACACCCTTCGACATCCGGCCTCATTCCGCCGCGATAGTGCGCTGCGAGAAAGCATAGCCCATCTGCTTGCGCTTTTCGGGATGTCTGCGCGTCAGCGCCAGCACCATGCCCATCGAGACGGCAATCGCGATCTGCGAGGAGCCGCCGTAGGAGATGAAGGGCAGCGTCATGCCCTTGGCGGGCATCAGCTGCAGGTTGACGCACATATTGATGGCCGACTGCAGCCCGAAGATGGTGACGAGCCCGCCGACGGCGTAACGGGTGAAATCGTCATGCTCCTTGAGCGCGATGCTCAATCCGCGCAGCACGATGAAGGCGAAGATCGCCATGATGAAGAAGCACATGATCAGCCCGAACTCCTCGCCCGCGACCGAGAAGACGAAGTCGGCATGGCTGTCCGGAATGACGCGCTTCACCGTACCCTCGCCCGGGCCGACGCCGAACCAGCCGCCATTGATCAGCGCCTCGCGGCCCATGTCGACCTGGAAGGTATCGCCTTCGCCGGTGAGGAACTTGTCGATGCGGGCGGCGACGTGCGGGAAGACCGTATAGGCCGCGAACACGCCGCCGACGCCGGCGGCGCCCAGCGCGATGATCCAGAGCCAGGGCAAGCCGGCCATGAAGAACATCACGCCCCAGGTGCCAAGCACCAGCATGGTCTGGCCGAGATCCGGCTGCGCCACCAGGAGAGAGATCACCAAAGCGAGCAGCAGCATGGCGAAGAGATTGCCGGGAATGTCGGGCTGGCGCTTGTGCTCGGCAAAAAGCCAGGCGCAGATGATGACGAAGGCAGGCTTCAGGAATTCGGACGGCTGGATGGAGAGGCCGGCGAGCGACACCCAGCGCCGCGCCCCCTTCACCTCGACGCCGATGTAGAGCACAGCCACCATCAGCACCAGCATGATGCAGAGCATCACCAGCGACATGCGCCTTATTTGCCGCGCCTCGAGGAAGGAAACCGCCAGCATCACGATGAGAGCCGGGATAGTGAAGATGATCTGCCTCGTGGCGAAGTGGAAGCTGTCGAGGCCGATGCGCTCGGCGACCGCCGGGCTTGCCGCGAAGGACAAAACGATGCCCAGCCCCATCAGCGACAGGAATGCCGCCAGGAACCAGCGATCGATCGTCCACCACCAGGTTGCGACTGGACTTTTGTCGAGACGGCTTTGCATCAACGTGGCCCTCCGATGGGTTTCACCCCATCAATAGCAGTCGCAGCTTGCCTGAAGGCTTCGCCGCGAACCTCGAAATTCTTGAACTGGTCGAAACTGGCGCAGGCCGGCGAAAGCAGCACCACCGCCTCGCCGCCGGCGTCGCCCGCGGCGTCAAGGGCGGCATGCTCGACCGCGGCAGCCAGCGTTCCGGATATTTCGTAAGGCACCGCCTCGCCGAGCGTGGCTGAAAAGGCAGGCGCCGCCTCGCCGATCAGATAGGCCTTGGCGATGCGCGGGAAAAAGCCGCGCAGCGGCTCGATGCCGCCTTCCTTTGGCAGGCCGCCGGCGATCCAGTAGATGCGGCTGAAGCTCGACAGCGCCGGCGCCGCCGCATCCGCATTGGTCGCCTTGGAATCGTTGACGAACAGCACATGGTCCTTGCGGCCGACCTGCTCCATGCGGTGCGCCAGCCCCGGAAAGTTTTCAAGCCCCGCCTGGATCTCGCCGAGTTCCAGCCCGACCCTGAGGCAGGCGGCGACGGCGGCCAGCGCGTTCTGCGCATTGTGCTGGCCGCGCAGCGAGCCGATCCCCTCGAGGAAAGCGACGCGGCTGTAGCGGCCGTCCACGGCTTCCATCAGGCTGGTGCCGTCGGCGAAGTAGCCGTCGGTTAGCGGCAGGCGCTTGGAGATGCGGATGACCTGCCGGCCTGCACGCTCCAGCCGGTCGGCGATCTGGGCGCACCAGGAATCGTCGACGCCGATGATCGCGGTGTCGCTGCCTGCGACCAGCCTTTCCTTGATCGAGGCGTAATGCGCCATCGTGCCGTGGCGGTCGAGATGGTCGGGCGTCAGGTTGAGCAGGATGCCCGCGGTCGGGTTGATCGAGGGCGCCAGGTCGATCTGGTAGGAAGAGCACTCCACCACGCAATGCCGCTCGGGCGCTGGCGGATCGAGCGTCATGATAGCCCGGCCGATATTGCCGCCCATCTCAGTGTCACGCCCCGCCGATTTCAGGATATGTGCCGTCAATGCGGTCGTCGTCGACTTGCCGTTGGTTCCGGTGATCGCGATGAAGGGCGAGGACGGCGCGCGCTGGATGCGCTCGCGGCAGAACAGCTCGATGTCGCCGATCACCTCCACGCCGGCGCCACGCGCCAGTTCCACCGTCCAATGCGGCTTAGGATGCGTGAGCGGCACGCCGGGCGAGAGGACGAAGGCCGCGAAGCGCGACCAGTCGGCGGCGCGCAGGTCGCCGGTCGCAATGCCGGCGGCGGCCGCCTTGGCGACGCTGTCCGGATTGTCGTCCCAGGCGAGAATGTCGGCGCCGCCGGCGATCAGCGCATGCGCGGTCGCGATCCCCGAACCGCCGAGCCCGAAGAGCGAAACGCGTTTGCCTGCGAAGGAAGCGGCGGGGATCAAGCGGTGTCCTATCTGAGCTTGAGGGTGGAGAGGCCGACCAGCGCCAGGATAACGGCGATGATCCAGAAGCGGATCACCACCTGGCTCTCGGTCCAGCCGAGTTTCTCGAAATGGTGATGGATCGGCGCCATCAGGAAGACGCGCTTGCCGGTCATCTTGAAGTAGCCCACCTGGATGATGACCGACAGGATCTCCACCACGAACAGGCCGCCGACGATGACCAGCACGATCTCGTGCTTGGTAGCGACCGCGATGGTGCCAATCAGTCCGCCCATGGCCAGCGAGCCGGTGTCGCCCATGAAGATCGCCGCCGGCGGCGCGTTGAACCAGAGAAAGCCGAGGCCGGCGCCGATCACCGCGCCGAGCACGACCGCCAGCTCGCCGGTGCCGGGAACGAAGTGGATCTGCAGATATTCGGCGAACACCGCGTTGCCCGAAAGATAGGCGATGACGCCGAAGGAGGCCGCCGCGATCATGATCGGCACGATCGCCAGGCCGTCGAGGCCGTCGGTCAGGTTCACCGCATTGCCGGCGCCGACGATGACGAAGCAAGAGAACGGCACGAAGAACCAACCGAGATTGATGAGGAATTCCTTGGCGAACGGAAAGGTCAGCGAGGACGAGAACGGCGCCTGGCCGTTGTGCATGATCACCCAGGCAGCGATGCCGGCGACGACGAATTCGATCGCCAGCCGCGCCTTGCCGGAAAAGCCCAGATGCGACTGTTTGGTGACCTTGAGATAGTCGTCGTAGAAACCGATCGAGCCGAAGCCTAGCGTCACCAGCATCACAACCCAGACATAGATGCTGGAAAGGTTCGCCCACAAAAGCGATGACCCGATGATGCCGCAAAGGATCATCAGCCCGCCCATGGTCGGCGTGCCCGCTTTCTTGAAATGCGTCTGCGGCCCGTCGGCGCGGATCGGCTGGCCCTTGCCCTGACGAAGCCGCAGCGAGTTGATGATGGTCGGTCCGAATATGAAAACGATGAGCGCCGAGGTGATCAGCGCGCCGCCGGTGCGAAAGGTGATGTAGCGGAAGACATTGAAGGCTGAGATCTTGTCCGCGAAATCAACGAGTAAAGTGAGCATGCGCTTCCGTCCCCCGGAGCCCGACCTTAGGTCGGTTCAATGGTTGTGGCTTCCGCCGGAAATTTGCCGAGCAATGCCTCGACCAGTTTTGAAAATCCGATGCCTTTCGACGACTTGACCATCACCACGTCGCCGGGCCTGATGGCCGACATCACGACCGGCTTCAGCTCTTCCGCTCCTGACCGGTACTCGGTTTCGACATCGGAAGGCAAAACCTCGGCCAGCGCCCGCATCTCCGGGCCGCCGAGAAAGACGTTGCGCGTTTCCGTGCCGACGATGAGTTCGGCAAGCGCCGCATGGAGCTTCGCCGAATGGCTGCCGAGCTCCAGCATGTCGCCAAGCACGGCGATGCGCCTGCCCTCGCCCGATACCGGCGTGGCATTGAGCAGCGCGATCGCTGCCGCCATCGACGCCGGGTTGGCATTGTAGCTCTCGTCGATCAGCGTGATCGGGCCGCTTGGATGATGCAAGATGTGGCGCCTGCCGCGCCCGCGCTCGGCCGAAAGATCCGCAAGCGCCGCCGCCACCTTGTCGAGATCGGCGCCGACCAGTTGTGCGGCGCCCAGCACGGCCAGCACATTCTGCACGATGTGTCGGCCAGGCGCCCCGACACGGGCCGTCACGTCCTTCTTGCCGATCTTGACGGCGATATCGGAATGATCGGCGTAGAGCTCGCAGCCGGCAAGGCGGAAAGCCGAGCGGGCATTTTCGCCGAAGCCGAAGACATGCTCGACGCCGGCCTCCCTCGCCATTTTCCCGAGCAGCTTCCAGCGCGGATCGTCGCGGTTGAGCAGCGCGGCGCCGCCAGGCTCGATCCCTTCGAAAATCTCGGCCTTGGCCATGGCGATCTCGTCGAGATTCTTGAAGAAGCCGAGATGGGCGGCGGCAATCAGCGTGACGATCGCAACATGCGGTCTGACCATCTTGACCAGCGGCCTGATCTCGCCTGGATGGTTCATGCCGATCTCGAAGACCGCGTAGTCGCAGTCTTGCGGCATGCGGGCCAAGGTCAGCGGCACGCCCCAATGATTGTTGAACGACTGCGCCGAGGCATGCACCCTGCCGACCGCCGACAGCACATGGCGCAGCGCCTCCTTGGTGGTCGTCTTGCCTGCCGAGCCGGTCACCGCGATGATCTTGGCCCGTGAGCGCGCGCGCGCCGCAACGCCAAGCTTCTCGAGCGCCGCCAGCACATCCTGGACGACGATCATCGGCGCCGTCAGCCGGCCGAGCGACGGCAGCTTGCCCTCGGCGACGACCAGCACGGAAGCTCCCGCCTTCACCGCCGCGGTCGCGAAATCGTGGCCGTCCATCGTCTCGCCCTTGATGGCGAAGAAGACATTGCCGGGCTCGAGGCTGCGGCTGTCGATGGAAATGCCGGTGATGCCTTCCGGCAGCGAGCCGATCGGCCTGCCGCCCATGGCCTCGACGAGCGCTTCCGACGTCCAGAGCAGGCTCATGCGGCGCGCTCCTGAAGCGCCTCGCGCACTTCCTCATGGTCGGAGAAGTGGAAGGTTTCGGTGCCGATGGTCTGGCCCTCCTCATGCCCCTTTCCGGCGACGATCAGCGTATCGCCGGCATGAAGCATCGCCACCGCCTCGTGGATCGCCTTGCGGCGGTCGCCGATCTCGATGGCGCCGGGCGCCGCGGCAAGGATGGCCGCGCGGATGGTTTCGGGGATTTCTGTGCGCGGATTGTCGTCGGTGACGATGACGACATCGGCGAGCCGGGTGGCGATCTCGCCCATGATCGGCCGCTTGCCGCGATCGCGGTCGCCGCCGCAGCCGAACACCACAACGACCCGGCCGGTGGTGAACGGGCGAACCGAGGTCAGCACATTTTCCAGCGCATCGGGCTTGTGCGCGTAGTCGACATAGACTGGAGCGCCGGCCGCCGTCGTGCCGATAAGGTCGAGCCGGCCCGGCGCGCCTTTGAGTTTCTCCAATGCAGCCAAGGCTTTGCCGACGGATGTTCCAGTCGAGATTGCGAGGCCTGCCGAAACCAGCGCGTTGGCGATCTGGAAATCACCGGCCAGCGGCAGGTCGATTTCGTAAAGCACGCCGTCGGCTTCGACCTCGGCACGCTGCCGCCGCCGCTCATGCTCGACGCGCTTCAGCGTCAGGAATCCGCCGTGGCGGCCGACCGTGAGCACGTTGAGACCCGCGGCCCGCGCTGCTTTGATCGTCGGCTCCGACCATGGATCGTCGGCGAAGATGATCGCCGGCGCGCCCTTGGGCAGCAGCGCGTCGAACAGTCGCAGCTTGGCGCGATGATAGTCCTCGACCGTCGGATGATAGTCCATGTGGTCGCGGCCGAGATTGGTGAAGCCGCCGGCGGCGAGCTTCACGCCGTCGAGGCGGCGCTGGTCGAGACCGTGGCTGGAGGCCTCCATCGAGGCGTGGGTAACGCCGGCCTCCGCCAGTTCCTTCAGCAGCTTGTGCAGCGCCACCGGATCCGGCGTGGTCAACGAACCATATTCGTTGCGGCCGGGCGCCACGACGCCCGTCGTGCCGATCGAGGCGGCGGCAAAACCGGCCTGCTCCCAGATTTGGCGGGTGAAAGCGGCAACCGATGTCTTGCCGCTTGTGCCGGTGACGGCGACCATCGTCTCGGGCTGCTTGCCGAAGAAGCGCGCCGCGCTCTGCGCCAGCGCCAGGCGAGGATCATCGACGGCAAAGACCGGGACCGGCAGGCCGGAAACGCCCGCGCCCTTGCCGGTGACGATTGCAGCAGCACCTCGGCTGGCGGCATCGGCGGCATAGGTCGAGCCATCGGCCTTGCTGCCGGCGAGCGCGAAGAAGACGACGCCCGGCTTTACCTGGCGGGAATCGGAGGAGAGACCGGTCACCTCCAGATCGGGGGAAGCTGCTCCCTCGACAGGCAGGATACCGGCTAGATCTTTCAGATGCATTGAGTCCCGTTCACCGCAACAAAATAGCGCGCAGTTGCCGGCGCGCCCCAAGAATCACTGATAGGAAACCAGCGTTGCACCATTTTCATGGCTGAAATCTGGCTTCACGCCAAGCATGGAAGCCGCGCGCCTGATGATGTTGCCCGCCATGATGCCGGCATTCGAGGCGGCAGTGGCGCCCATGCCCGGCTTTTCCGGCTTCGGCTCGTCGGCGATGGTCAGCACGATATATTGTGGATCGTCCATCGGGAAAGCCGCGACGAAAGCGTTGAAATTCTTCTCCTTCGAGTAGCGGCCGTTGACGACCTTTTCCGCCGTGCCGGTTTTGCCGCCGACGCGATAGCCTGGAACCTTGGCGTTCTTGCCGGAGCCCTTCTCGGCATTGAGCGCGTAGAGATAGCGCATCCCTTCCACGGTCTTGTCTTTGACCACCTTTTTGGCGACCTCCGTTGCCTGTTCTGCAGTGCGCGGCAGAAAGGTCGGCTCGATCAGATAGCCGCTCATCAACGCCGCGCAGCCGACGGCGGTCTGCAGCGGCGTCGTCGAGACGCCGTGGCCGAAAGCGATCGTGATCGAATTGACCTGCTTCCAGACCTTGGGCTCGGTCGGACGCGCCACTTCTGGCAATTCCGTCTGCATCTTTTCGAGCACGCCCAGGCGATGCAGGAACTCGCGATGCCCCTCGATGCCGACAGCCTCGGCTTCCTTGGCCGAACCGATGTTGGATGAATAGATGAACACTTCAGGCACCGAAAGCACACGGCCCTTGCTGTGGAAGTCGTGAATGGTCTGGCGGCCAATCCTGATCGGACGGGACGCGTCGAAGCGGCTCTCCAGCGTCACCTTGCCGGAGTCCAGCGCCATGCCGGTGGTGAAGCTCTTGAAGGTCGAGCCCATCTCGTAGAGGCCCGCCGACATGCGGTTCAGCCGGTCCTTTTCCTGAGCGTTGTATGGATTGTTGGGGTCGAAATCCGGCACCGACGCCATGGCCAGCACTTCGCCGGTCTTGATGTTGAGCACCACTGCGCCCGCCGCGATTGCATGGAACCGTTCCATGCCGGTAGCGACTTCGTCGCGCACCACGTGCTGGACGCGCAGGTCGATCGATAACTTTACCGGCCTCAGATCCCGGGCTACCGCCAGCCCCGACGCCTGCAGGTCGGTCAGGCCCTGGTCGTCAATGTACTTCTCCATGCCGGAGATGCCCTGGTTGTCGATGTTGGTGAGACCGACAATGTAGGAGGACGTCTCGCCGCTCGGATAGAAGCGCCGCTTTTCGGTGCGGAAGCCGAGACCCGGAATGCCGAGCGCCATGATGTCGGCCTGCTGCTTCGGCGTCAGCTGCCGCTGCAGCCAGACGAAGCCGGCGCCGCTCTTCAGCTTGTGATATGTCTGCTCATAATCGATCTCCGGAAGCACCGTCGACAGCTTCTCGATCGCCTCGTCGGCGTCGACGATGCGGCGCGGCTCGGCGAACAGCGACGCCGTCTTGATGTCGGTCGCCAGCACCTCGCCGTTGCGGTCGACGATATCCGGCCGCGAGGCCGTGACCCGGCTTTGCGGACCGCCCGACATGTCCGGGTTCTGCAGGCCGAGATAGACCAGCCTACCGGCAATGGTCGAATAGATGGTGAAGAACACCGCCATCGTCATGACGATGCGCGTCTTGGCCTTGCCGCCGGTCGCCTTGCGGGCGGCATCGACGACGATCGAGCCGTCCTCGGCCATCTTCATTCGACGCTTCAGCAGGTTACCGATCTTTGGAAGCCTGCCGATCATTGCACGGTGCTCCCGGTGACCACCGGATCCTTGCCTCCCGGGGGCTCTTTGCCGGAATTGTCAGCCATGCCGCCAAGCCGCTGCGACGACAGGTCCTCGATGTTGACAGGTTTCACGGGCACGTCGTCGAGACCGCCGATCTGCCGGGCGTTGAGCGGCTCGAGCCCGAGCTGCGACTTGTAGAGTTCGGCAAGCTTCTGCAGCCGCGCCGGCTGGGTGAGCAGGCTCCAGTCGGCCTTCAGAAGATCGATCGTGTCTTCCTCGTAGCGGATCTGCGCCTGCAGCTTCTGCACCGCCGCCAACTGGTCCTCGGCTTCGCGCTTGGTCTTGTAGGTCAACGCCGCCGCCGAGACCATGACGGCGATCAGGACTATGTCGCTGGTACGAAACACGTGCTTACCTCTCCCCCGGCCGCTCGACGGCGGGAAGCTTTGGAAGGCCGAAAATCGAAAAGTCGCCGGGGCGCGCCGGCACGTCGGTGCGGATTGCCGCGCGCAGCCTGGCCGAACGCGCGCGGGGATTGACGGCGATCTCGGCCTCGCCCGGCGTCACCCCACCGCCGGACTTGCGGAAGGTCGCCAGCCGCGCAGGCGCGTCGGGCATGTGGCGCGAACCCGATGCCGCATCGGCGCGATCGGCGATGAAACGCTTGACGATGCGGTCCTCCAGCGAATGGAAGGTCACGACGGCGAGCCGCCCGCCAGGTTTCAGCACACGCTCGGCGGCGAACAGCGCGCCGGCCAGTTCGCCGAGCTCGTCGTTTACGAAGATGCGCAGCGCCTGGAAGACCCGGGTGGCCGGATGGATCTTGTCCTTCGGCGCGCGTCCGATATGGGTGGCGATGGCGTCGGCCAGATCGAGCGTGCGCTCGAAGGGCCGTTTCTGGCGCCGGGTCTCGATCATGCGGGCGATGCGGCCGGCATGCCGCTCCTCGCCGAGGAAACCGAAGATGCGGGCAAGATCGCCCGCCTTGAAGGTGTTGACGACGTCTGCAGCGCTCAGGCCCGCCTGTGCCATGCGCATGTCGAGCGGCCCATCGGCGCGAAAGGAAAAGCCGCGCTCGGCCTGGTCGAGCTGCATGGAAGAAACGCCGATGTCGAGCACCACGCCGTCGGCGCTCTCGACATGCTTGTCGAGCGTCGAAAACGGCGCCTGCACGAGTTTCAGCCTGCCGCCGGCCTGCTGTTCCAGAGCCCTGCCTGCGCCGATCGCATCCGGATCGCGGTCGATCGCCACGACCGAAGCTCCGCACTCGAGAATGGCTCCGGTGTAGCCGCCGGCGCCGAACGTCCCGTCGACGACAGTCTCGCCCGCCTTGGGCTCAAGCGCCTCCAGCACTTCGCCAAGGAGGACCGGAATGTGACGGACCAGTCCGCCAACGGCGTGAGGATCATCGCCGTGGCCAGCCATCATTCCGGTCGCTCCCCGGGCTTCGTCCCCTGCCGAAGCTGCAAGAGCCTGGCCCGCGCCTGCGCCCCATAGGCGGCAAGCCGGCCCGGTTCCCATATCTGAAAGAAATTGCCGCGGCCGACAAAGGCCACCTCGTTCGAGATGCCCGTATGCTCGCGGATGAAATCGGTCATCGTGATGCGACCGTCCTGGTCGAGCTTCAGGAACGTCCCGTCGCCATGGCAAAAGAAGGACATGTCGTCCGCCGTCTGCAGGAAGGGATCCTCCAGCGCGATCCGCTGCTCGTAGCGGTCGAGCAGGTCGAGCCCGCCGACGTCCATCGCCGGAAGGTCGAGGCAGCGTAGCGCATAGAGCTCGCCATAGCCACGCTTCTGCACAACCGCGCGGAAATGCGCCGGAACGGACACCCGCCCCTTCGCATCGATCCTGTTCACTGCGTTTGACAGAAATCGGTCCACTACACGTTACAGCCGCTGTCGCCGCCGCACCCCTTCCCATGTTTTTCTCCGCGCCGCCGCGCATCGCCTCGCGGCAAACCGCTTCATTCACCAAGGCGAAAACCGGCAAACGCGCAGCCGCCGCGACTGCCCGGTTGGCGCACGCTTCACCCTGACGCGGAACGAAGGCTTGATTTGAATGGGATATCATGGGGCACTATGGGCGTCAACGGGAAGAGGCATCACAAACGCGCGCGCCACAACCAGGAAGAGCAGCCTGACGGCACGTCTCGTCTTTATCCTCTATTAAGCCTAACGAAGCGTTTAGAACCGTCTGGCCCAAAAGGACGCCGCTTGCTGCGAGCCTGCGGCGCGCCTAGCGTCGAACCCCTGTTCAGCAAGGAATGAGCCCATGACCGAAACCGCGAAGTCACGCGCCGCGACACTTGCCCATCTGCGCAGCGTCGATTTCGCCAAAGGCGACCCCATCCCCTTGCCGCTGATCATGGCCTCGATCTTCCATACGCCGGGCGCCGAAGCCGGATTCGATCAATACGGCCGTTACGACAATCCGACCTGGCGCGCCGTGGAGCATGCGCTCGGCCATCTGGAAGATGCGCGATGCGTTGCCTTTCCGTCGGGAATGGGCGCGATCTCTTCGGTGTTTTTCGCGCTGCTGAAGTCCGGAGATCGCGTGCTTCTGCCGTCGGACGGCTATCATGCGACGCGCGCGATGGCGGAGCGCTTCCTGAAGCCGTTTGGCATCGCTTTTGACACAAGGCCGACACCGACTTTCCTCGATGGCGGCTTCGACGGTTATCGGCTCGTCTTTGCCGAAACCCCGTCCAATCCGCGACTGGATATCTGCGATATCTCGGCTGTGGCCGAGGCTGCCCATGAGCAAGGGGCGATCTTCGTCGTCGACAACACGACGATGACGTCCTTCGGTCAGCGCCCGCTCGACCTCGGCGCCGACATCGTGGTCTCGGCCGACACCAAGGCGGTGAACGGCCACTCGGACGTGCTGTTCGGCCACGTCGCAAGCCGCGATTCCGACATCATCGCCAAGGTTACGAACTGGCGCGAGCTGGCAGGCGGCATCCCCGGACCGTTCGAGGCCTGGCTCGTGCATCGCGGCCTCGAGACGCTGGAGGTGCGTTTCGATCGCATGTGCTCGTCAGCCGAAACGATCGCCCGCCGGCTCAAGGGGCATCGCGCCGTGAGCGGCCTGCGTTTTCCAGGCCTTGAGGGCGACGCCTCGCACAATCTGGCGCGCGCCCAGATGGAGCGCTTCGGCTTTTTGATCTCGTTCGAGCTGGCGTCGGAAGAGAAGGCCGAGGCTTTCATCGACAATTGCGCTTTGATTGAAGCGGCGACTTCCTTCGGCGGCGTGCATACGTCGGCCGAGCGGCGCTCGAAGCGCGGCGACGCCGTGGCGCCCGGCTTCGTGCGCCTGTCGGTCGGCTGCGAGCCGGTCGAGGAGCTCTGGCGGGCGATCGAGGCGTCGCTGGAGCGGCTTGGCGGTTGACCATGATCGACCCGCCGGATCGATCACGAATCCAGGTCGTCAGCTTCGATGTTGCGCCGGCCATGCAGGATGCGGATGATTTCTATCGCGTCCTCGGCAACGCGATAAAAGGTAAGATACTCACCGACGATCAGGTGGCGGATGCCGGGTGCGAAGAAGCGTCTGCCCGCCGTCCCTGAATCAACAGGCGAGCCTGACGGCACAACCCGCTGATTTCAGGAGCTCTCTTGGCTGTCGCGGAAAAATGCCAGCTGGCCTGTAAGCCGGGTTCTGTATGGCTCCCGCGCCTTGCGGCGCGAGAACGTGGCGGCCATTCATCTTGGGCGCGTGTCGCCACACGCCTCACGCAACCTACCCGGGCGGTGGGCCGGAAACAGCCCTCGAAGGTTTCCCTTCGCACCGCCCCTATTCGGTCTTGCTCCCGGTGGGGTTTGCCGTGCCGCTCCTGTTGCCAGTCGCGCGGTGGGCTCTTACTCCACCCTTTCACCCTTGCCGCGGCATTCGCCGCGGCGGTTTGCTTTCTGTGGCACTTTCCCTGGGGTCGCCCCCGCCGGCCATTAGCCGGCACCGTGTCTCCATGGAGCCCGGACTTTCCTCACCCGCAGCCTTTCGGCTCTTGCGGGCGCGGCCGCCCGGCCAGCTGGCAAGCGCGTATAAAGGGATTCCCGCCGGAAAACGCAAACGAAAAAGCCAATGCATGTCGCCCAAAAGTGTGCAGCGGTTTGGGACAACGACATGCAAGAGAAGCAAATCGCCTTTAGGCGGGCGAGCCGAGCGCCGCCATCTGCACCTTCACCTTGCTGCAGTAGGCGGCCGAAACCGGATTCATCCGCCTCGCGCCATGGCCGGCGTTGTACTTCAGGATCGTGCCGCAGGTCGTGCCGCCGCCGAGGCCCTGCGCCATGGCCAGGTACTTCATGCCGTATTTGATGTTGGTGTCGGGATCGAACAGCCCCTTGGCCGAACCGGTATAGCCCATCATCCGCGCCGTCGCCGGCTTGATCTGCATCAGGCCGATCTCGCCGGCGCTGCCGACCATGTTCGGCCGATAGTTGCTTTCGATCTTGATGACGGCCTTGGCGAGCGATACCGGCACGCCGTAGCTCGCTGCATAGCGGGCGATGATCGCCGAATATTGGCCGCCGCCGGTGGCGACGGATGACAGGGCGGGCTTTTCGGGGTGGATGGAAGCCGTGGTCGTCAGGTCGACGGTCTTCCTGCCGCGCCTTGCACTTCGCTTGACCGTTGATTTTGCCGACCGCGTTACCGCGGCTTTCTGCACCTTTGCCTGGTCGACTTTCGTAGTTTTTGCGGTTTTGGGCTCGGGGGCAGCCTTCGGCGTCGCGGGGGTGGCAGCGAACCCATTGTCGGCTGCCCGCAGGCTAAGCGGGGCACTGTTTGCCGAGCTGAAGGTAAAAGTCATCACTCCGGCAGCAACGGCTGCCGCTACAACGGTCAATCTTTGCATGTAGTCCTGTTCTTTTAGAACCGCGCGAAGAACTTCGCGCAGCTGGGCCAACTCAACATCGGAGCATCCCGGGAGGATAGATGTCCGACAACTTGCGGGAGATGCGTTTGGAGAGGGAATTGGCGCCAATGAAGGCGAGGCAATTCACTTTGTATGACAAATTGTAATTTAGAGGATTTGGGGGACTATTTGGGCGAGGCGATCTTAACGGAAGCCAGCAGCCTTTGCAGCGTGCGGATCGTCGAGTCGTCCGCCACGCCGTCGACAAGTTGCCGGCGGAAATGCCGCTGAAATGCCGCCACAACAATTTCCGTTTGGCGATCGAAGGCGCCCGATTTCTCGACGCCGTACCCGTAAAGCGCCAGCATCGATTGCAGCGCCTCCACGTCAGCGCCGCTGTCGCCCGCCTTCAGCGCCGCGCCATGCCTGATCGGGGTCGCTGGAACGAGATGGCCGACGCCGGCCGCGAAGAGCGCTTTCCAGGGAAACTTCTCGCCCGGATCGACCTTGCGTCCCGGCGCGACATCGGAATGCGCGAGCACCCTTTGCTGTGGAATCGAATGCCGGCCGGCGACCCCCTCGCATAAACCGATCACGGCGTCGATCTGCCGCTTCGGGAAGGCTTTATAGCCCAGCGCATGTCCGGGATTGACGATCTCGATGCCGACAGAGCAGGAGTTGATGTCGACACGTCCGCACCATGAACTCTTGCCGGCATGCCAGGCGCGGTCGCTCTCGCGCACCATCTGCACGATGCGGCCGTCCTCATGGACAAGATAATGCGCGGACACCTCGCTTGCCGGATTGCACAGCCACGCTTCGGCGCCGGCGCCCGTCGCCATGCCGGTATAGTGCAGCACGATCATGTCGGGCCTGAGCGTGTCGCGCCGCGGACCGAAATTTGGCGACACCCTGACCTCGGCACCCGGCTGGTCGGGCAAAGAACCGCTCATACGTGCCTGAGGCCCCGTTCGATCATCTCATAGGCCGCATTGATCGCGGCGACCCTGGTCGTGGCGATCTTGATGAATTCCTGCGGCAGGCCGCGCGCGATCAGCCTGTCGGGATGATTGTCGGAGATCAGCTTGCGATAGCGCTTCCTGACCTCCTCGAACGGCTTGCCCCGCTCGACGCCCAGAATAACATAGGGATCGGCGGCGCCGAGATGGACGTGCCGCGACAGGATCGCCTGGTAGTGCGCCTCGTCGATCCGGAAGATCTCGGCGATTCGATGCAGGAACTGCCCTTCCCGCTCATGGATCAGTCCGTCGGCCTTGGCGATATGGAACAGCCCGTCGAGTATGTCTTCCAGCATCATGCAATTCGCATGGCCGGAACCGCATAGCTGCGCCATGCGCTCGGCATAGATCTCGAACCCGGCAACGTCACGCTTGGCGAGGTCGTAGAGGCGCGCCACGTTGCGTGTTTCCCTGGGCGGCACTTCGAAGATTTCCTGGAAAGCGCGCACCTCGTCCTGGGTGACGATGCCGTCGGCCTTCGCCATCTTGGCCGAAAGCGCGATCATCGCCACCGAGAAGGCAACGCGCCGGCGCAGGTCCGCATCGCCGGAAAACACGGTCCGCACGGCCTCGACGACATCGGCGACGCCCGAGGACGCCGACGACGAAACACGAGCGATGAAGTCGCCGAGGCGGTCCCAAATCGACATGCCGGCTTCTTAGTGCGAACCGGGCACCGCTATCAAGCCGGGACGATGCCGCAGGTCAAACGGCTGTGGACGGCAGTTCCGCCAAAAAAAGGAAGGCCGGCGCAAGGCCGGCCTTCCCGATTTCATTGGATTGAGTTCTACTGCGCGGGCGCAGCAGGAGGTGTTGCCGGAGCCGGTTCAGCAGGCTTCGATGCGTCAGGCGTAGCTGGCTTCATCGGCTGCTCGTTGGCCGGCGGGTTGGTGCTCTGGGTGGTCGTGTTGTCTGTGCCGGTGCCGCTGTCGCTGCAAGCCGCGACCCCCAGCAGGGCGAGCGCCGAAACAGACGCCAGAATGAGCTTCTTCATGGTATCTCTCCTTCAGCAAGCGTTCACGTTTCGGTGAACGGCCGCAAGGGAAATGCATCGGGCGCCTCACAGGTTTCATAACGTTGCGTTTCCAAATGTAACATCAACTTGTGATTGCCGCGGCCGAAACGGCGAACTAACTGAGCACACGCTCGTACAGATTGGATAGGCAGAATGACGGCAGCCGCGGTGAACAAGAAATGGGATTTCTGGATCGACCGGGGCGGGACGTTCACCGACATCATCGGCCGTGATCCGCAAGGGCAGTTGCATCCCCGAAAGCTGTTGTCGGAGAACCCCGAGGTTTATGCCGATGCTGCCATCCAGGGCATCCGTGATCTGCTTGGACTGAAAACCGGCGCGACCATTCCCACCGACCGGATCGGCGACATAAAAATGGGCACCACGGTCGCCACAAATGCGCTGCTCGAGCGGAAGGGCGACCGGGTGCTCCTGCTCATCACCAAGGGCTTTCGCGACGCGCTGCGCATCGCCTATCAGGCGCGTCCGGATATCTTTGCCAAGGAAATCGTCCTTCCGGAACAACTCTACGAGCGCGTGATCGAGATCGATGAGCGCGTGCGCGCCGACGGCCGCGTCGAACGGCTGCTCGACATCGCCGCCTGCCGCCCGGCGATAGAGCAGGCCAAGGCCGACGGCATCGACGCGGTCGCCGTCGTCTTCATGCATGCCTGGAAATATCCGGACCACGAAAAAGCGGTGGCCAAGGTCTGCCGCAAGATCGGCTTCAGCCAGATCTCGGTCAGCCATGAGGTCTCGCCGCTCATCAAGCTGGTTGGTCGCGGCGACACCACGGTTGTCGACGCCTATCTGTCGCCGATCCTGTCGCGCTATGTGCGGAAGGTGGCGGGCGAGCTGGGTGCCGGCCCTCGCCTGATGTTCATGATGTCGTCGGGCGGGCTGACCGCCGCCGACATGTTCCAGGGCAAGGATGCGCTGCTGTCGGGTCCGGCCGGCGGCGTCGTCGGCATGGTCGAGACGGCGAAGCTCGCCGGTTTCGACAAGGTCATCGGCTTCGACATGGGCGGCACCTCGACCGACGTCGCGCATTATGACGGCGACTATGAGCGCGCCTTCGATACCGAAGTCGCCGGCGTGCGCATCCGCGCGCCGATGATGCGCATCCACACCGTGGCGGCCGGCGGCGGGTCGATCCTGCATTACGAGGCCGGTCGTTTCCGCGTCGGCCCGGACTCGGCCGGCGCCAATCCCGGCCCCGCCGCCTACAGGCGCGGCGGGCCGCTCGCCGTCACCGACGCCAATGTGACGCTCGGCAAGCTGCAGCCCGATGTCTTCCCGGCGATCTTTGGTCCCGGCCAGGACCAGCCGCTCGACGCCGGCACCGTGCGCGAAAAATTCGCCGCGCTCGCTGCCGAGATCGGCGATGGACGCTCGCCTGAAGCGGTGGCCGAGGGCTTCGTCACCATCGCCGTCGAAAACATGGCCAACGCCATCAAGAAGATCTCGGTGCAGCGCGGCTACGATGTCACCGAATATCTCTTGAACTGCTTCGGCGGCGCCGGCGGCCAGCATGCCTGCCTGGTCGCGGATGCGCTCGGCATGGAAGCGGTGCTCATCCATCCCTTCTCGGGTCTGCTTTCGGCTTACGGCATCGGACTGTCGACGGTTTTCGCCTCGCGCCAAAAGGCGCTATTGAAGCCGCTGGCCGAAGAGTCCCGTTCCTCGATCGAAGAACTGATTGCGGCTTTGCGCCAAAGCGTCGTCGCCGACCTTGCCGCGCAAGGCATTGCGGAAGCCGCAATCACCTCGAGACCGGTCCTGCAGATCCGCTATGACGGCACCGACACGACTTTGCCGGTGAATTTCGAGCATGGCTCGATTTTCCGCGCCAGAAGCGATTTCGAGGCCGCCCACAAGGCCCAGTTCGGCTTCGTCTACGAAAACAAGCCGATGATCATCGAGGCGGTTGGCGTCGAAGGCAGCGATGTCGGAACGGCTGCGCGCGACGAAAGTGAATCAAGCCGCGAAGACAAGGCGGCAAGCCCCTGGCAGACCCGGCAATTCTTCGCCGACGGCGCCTGGCGCGATGCCGGTATCTTCCGGCGCGAGGATTTGAAGCCCGGCCATAAAGTGGCGGGTCCCGCCCTCGTCATCGAGCCGAACCAGACCATCGTCGTCGAACCGGGCTGGCAGGCCGAGATCACGGCCCTCAACCATGTGCTCCTGCGCCGCATCGAGAAAAAACGCCGGCAGGCGGCGCTCGGCACCGAGGCCGATCCGGTGATGCTGGAGGTCTTCAACAACCTTTTCATGTCGATCGCGGAGCAGATGGGCGTGACGTTGCAGAACACCGCCTATTCCGTCAACATCAAGGAACGGCTGGACTTTTCCTGCGCGGTGTTCGACCGCCACGGCGCGCTGGTCGCCAACGCGCCGCACATGCCGGTGCATCTCGGATCGATGGATCGCTCGGTCGATACCGTCATCCGGCTGAATTCGGGCGATATCCATCCGGGCGACGTCTTCGCGCTCAACGCGCCTTACAATGGCGGCACGCATTTGCCCGACATCACCGTGGTGACGCCCGTGTTCGATGACGCGCGCAAGGAAATCCTGTTCTGGGCAGCCTCGCGCGGGCACCATGCCGATGTCGGCGGCACGGCGCCCGGCTCGATGACGCCTTTGGCCACCACCGTCGACGAGGAAGGCGTGCTGTTCGACAATTTCCGCATCGTCGATCGCGGCCGCTTCCGCGAGATGGAGCTCGAGGTGCTCCTGACCGACCATCCCTACCCTGCCCGCAATCCCGCGCAGAACATCGCCGACCTCAAGGCGCAGATCGCCGCCAACGAAAAGGGCGTGGCGGAGTTGCGCAAGATGGTCGCGCATTTCGGCCTCGATGTCGTCGAGGCCTATATGGGCCATGTCCAGGACAACGCCGCCGAAAGCGTGCGCCGCGTGCTGGAACGGCTGCCAGACGCTTCGGAATACGAGTACCCCACCGACACCGGTCAGGTGATCAAGGTGAAGATCACGGTCAACCGGGAAAAGCGCCAGGCGACGGTCGATTTCACCGGCACCTCGAAGGTCGAGAAGAACAATTTCAACGCGCCGGAGCCGGTGGCGCGAGCGGCCGTGCTCTATGCATTCCGCGTCATGGTCGAGGACATGATCCCGATGAATGCCGGATGTCTGCGACCGATCGACATCGTCATTCCCGACGGCTGCATGCTGAAGCCCGCCTACCCGGCCGCGGTCGTGGCCGGCAATGTCGAGACCTCGCAGCATGTCACTAACGCGCTGTTCGGAGCCATGGGCGCGATGGCGAACGCGCAAGGCACGATGAACAACCTCACCTTCGGCAACAAGCAATACCAGTATTATGAGACGATCTGCTCCGGCTCGCCGGCCGGCCGGATGAATTCTGGCCGCGGCTTTGCCGGCACTTCCGGCGTCCATACGCACATGACCAATTCGCGGCTCACCGATCCGGAGGTGCTGGAATTGCGCTTCCCTGTCGTGCTGGAAGACTTCCACATCCGCGAGGGCTCCGGCGGCAAGGGCAAGTGGAACGCCGGCGACGGCACCAAGCGCACCATCCGTTTCCTGGAGAAGATGGAGTGCGCCATCCTCTCCTCGCACCGCAACCGGCCGCCGCGGGGTCTCGAAGGCGGCGGCGATGGCGAGGCGGGTTCGACCAAGGTCAGGCGCAACGATGGATCGGTCGACGTGCTCAAGGCCTGTGACCAGACGACGCTCGATGCCGGCGAGGCCGTCGTCGTCGTCACGCCGACGCCTGGCGGGTTCGGCAAGGCGTAAACTTAACGTCAACAGCCTGTCACCTGCCTGTCATGACGCTGCGCTACCCGCTTGCGCCAACGCAAACGGGGAATCACCTTGCCATGTCGGATGTTTCGGGAGAACTCGTTTATCGCCGTGGCAAGGAAGTTGGAAAAGCGGTCTATCAGAACCGCGCACTGTCGAAGGACGGCATTTCCGAGCGGCTTTTCGCCTTCCTGTTCTCCGGCCTCGTCTATCCGCAGATCTGGGAAGACCCCGATGTCGACATGGAGGCCATGCAGCTCGGCGCCGGGCATCGGATCGTCACAATCGCGTCAGGCGGCTGCAACATTCTGGCTTACCTGACGCGCTCGCCGGCCCGGATCGATGCCGTCGACCTCAACGCCGCGCACGTCGCGCTGAACCGCATGAAGCTGGAAGCGGTTCGCCATCTGCCCTCGCAGGGCGACCTGTTCCGTTTCTTCGGCGCCGCCGACACCAGCCACAATTCGGAAGCCTACGACCGCTTCATCGCGCCGCATCTCGATCCGGTGAGCCGCCACTATTGGGAGCGCAGGAACTGGCGCGGCCGGCGCCGCATCTCGGTCTTCGACCGCAACTTCTATCAGACCGGCCTGCTTGGCCTTTTCATCGCCATGGGCCATCGCGTCGGCAAGTTGTTCGGTGTCGATCCGGCCGGCATCATGAAGGCCGAGAATATCGGCGAACAGCGCCGCTTCTTCAACGAGGAGCTGGCGCCGGTCTTCGACAGGAAGCTGCTGCGCTGGGCGACGTCGCGCAAGGCTTCGCTGTTTGGTCTCGGCATCCCGCCGGCGCAGTACGACTCGCTGATCACCTCCGGCGACGGCTCGATGGCGAGCGTCTTGAAGGCGCGGCTGGAAAAGCTCGCCTGTGATTTCCCGCTGAAGAACAACTATTTCGCCTGGCAGGCCTTTGCGCGCCGCTACCCGGAGCCCGGCGAGGCCGCGCTCCCTGCCTACCTCGAGCAGGGCAATTACAAGGCGATCCGCGCCAACATCGATCGCGTCGCCATCCATCATGCCAATCTGATCAAGTTCCTCGCCGGCAAGGACGCGGGCTCGGTCGACCGCTTCGTCCTGCTCGATGCGCAGGACTGGATGACCGATGATCTGCTCAACGCACTGTGGACCGAGATCACCCGCACGGCCTCGGTCGGCGCGCGCGTGATCTTCCGCACCGCGGCCGAACCCAGCCTGCTGCCGGGCCGCGTCTCCAACTCCTTGCTCGATCAGTGGCACTACGACAACGAGGCCTCGCGCGAATTCTCGGCCAGGGACCGTTCGGCCATCTATGGCGGCTTCCACCTCTATGTGAAGCGCGCCGTATGAGCACGACGGATCTGCCGGCCAGCCATGCCGAACTGATGGACGGCGTCTATCGTTGGCAGCGCCACATTTATGATCTCACCCGCAAATACTACCTGCTCGGCCGCGACCGGCTAATCGCAGGGCTCGACGTGCCGCAAGGCGGCAGCGGGCTCGAGCTCGGTTGCGGCACCGGCCGCAACATCGTGCTTGCCGCCCGCCGCTATCCCAACGCACGCTTCTTCGGCCTCGATATCTCGGCCGAGATGCTGGAGACGGCGGACGCCGCGATGGCCCGCGAAGGTCTCGCGGCTCGCGTCAGCCTCGCGCGCGGCGACGCTACCGACTTCGACGCCAAGGCGCTTTTCGGTGTCGAGCGCTTCGACCGTGTCTTCGTCTCCTATTCGCTGTCGATGATCCCCGGCTGGGAAAAGACGGTTTCGGCGGCGCTAGCTTCGCTTGCTCCCGGCGGCTCGCTGCATGTCGTCGATTTCGGCCAGCAGGAAGGCCTGCCGCGCTGGTTCCGCGCCCTGCTGCGCGGCTGGCTGCGGAAATTCCATGTCGAGCCGCGCGCCTCGCTGCGCGACGTCCTTGAATCGGTGGCCGAGCGAACCGGCGCAACCTTCCGTTTCAGAACGCTTTATCGCGGCTATGCCTGGCTGGCGGTGATCGCCGCTCCGAAATAGGCGGCGCTACTGGTGTAAGGCTTTCACCAGCGCAGCCACCATGGTCTGCGGTCGATAATTGAGCTTGGCCGGCGTCAGTCCGAGCCGCACCACGACCAGTTGCTCCGACGGGATGATGGCCACGATCTGGCCGTCATGGCCCTCCATCCAATAGGTGTCCTTGGGCAGGCCGGCGGCGGCGCCCGCGCCGGGACTTTCTTCATCGCCCGGCCCCTCGATCCAGACCTGGCCTTTGCCGTAGACTTTCGAGGCCGGCGCGGGCTGCCTCATCCAGTCGACGAAGCTGGCCGGCAGGATCTGCGCGCCGTTCCAGACGCCGCCCTGCAGCAGGAATTGGCCGAAGCGCGCCCAGTCATGCGCCGTGGCATAGAGATAGGACGAGCCGACGAAAGTGCCCTGTTCGTCGGTCTCGAGCACGGCGCTCTTCATGCCGAGCGGCTCGAACAGCGCCGTGCGCGGCCACGCCAGCGCCTTCGCCTTGTCGCCAACCGCGTCCTGCCACAGGCGCGACAGCATGACGGCCGTGCCGCTCGAATAGGAAAACACCTTGCCTACCTCGCCGGTGAGCGGCTTGCCGTTGGCAAAGCCCGCCATGTCCGGCTCGAGATAGAGCATGCGCGTCACGTCGGCGACGTCGCCGTAGTCCTCGTTGAATTCCAGCCCGCTCGACATCGCCATCATGTCGGCAAGGGTGATCGCCGCCCGGCCGTCGGCCTTCCACGGCGCGAACAGGCCCTTGCTGTCGAGCACCATCTTGCCGTCCTTCACCAGCGTGCCGACGATCGCGGCATTCACCGTCTTGGTCATCGACCAGCCGAGCAGCGGCGTCTTGGCCGAAAAGCCGTCGCCGTAGCGCTCCGCGACGATGCGGCCGTTCTTCACCACGACGATCGCGCGCATGCCGGCCCCGGCCATGGCGGCATCGTCGACGACCTTCGAAGCCTCGGGGTTCTGCGAAGCATCCACCCGCTCGCCGTCGGGCCAGAGCGCGTCCGGCAGCGCCGCCGCAGCGGGCGGTGCCGCGCGCAGGATGGTCTGCCGCGCCGTTCCGGTGTCGCCATCCGGAACCGATGCGCAGCCGACACCGTCGCGCTCGACGGCGACGCTCTTGCCCAGAACCCAAAGCAGGCCCGCCGAAACAAGTCCCCTTTCCTTGTCGACGGATACCTTCATCAGCTTGAGCAGCGGGTGGCCTGGCGCCTGCACGTCGACGGCCAGCACTTCATTCGGGTCGCGGCCGGCGATGAAGACGTTGGAGCAGACGATCTTGGCCGAATAGCCGGAGCCGACACGGATCAGCTCGGGCGGCGCAAGGTAAAGCCAGGCGAAGAGCGCGACCGCCGCCAGCACCACGAGGCCCAGCAGCCATTTGATGAACCTCACGACAGCTCGCATTTTTCCCCACCCTTTGGATTTCCGGCTCGCTTTATGTCATCGATTTGCCGCCATTGCTTCCGCAAAATCATGTCTGATGTCGATCGCCGTCAATGGATTATCAACCATGTTCGGCGATCACGGAGGGATGTCGCCCAAAAGTGCCAAGCTTGCTTTGGGACAACGACTTGTGTGAAGAGCGGGCGGCCCTGTGGGGTGGCTGTCCGAAGGGGGCCTGCGTAAGCGACCACCATCAGTGAAGGACCCATCAGCGGCCGGCTGATCCCGGCTCGGGGGATATCATGCGCCGTCTTGCGGCCATCCTGATGCTTACGCTGTTGGGCGCCTGCTCGACCGTCGAGGATCTTTCGCCGCTGTCGCCGTCAGCGCCGACGGTCGCGGTGCGCGCGCCCCGTTTCGAGGATTCCAAGCCGCATGAATGGGATAGCGGCGCGCCCTGGAGCTATGCCATCCACGGCACCGACGTCTCCAAATACCAGACCTCGGTCGATTGGCCGGCGGCCAAGGCCAGCGGCATCTCCTTCGCCTTCATCAAGGCGACCGAGGGCGGCGACCGTTTCGATGACTATTTCAATGAGCACTGGTCGCGCACCAAGGCCGCCGGAATCCCGCGCGCGGCCTATCATTTCTTCTATTTCTGCACGCCGGCCGCCACCCAGGCGCGCTGGTTCATCGCCAATGTCCCGAGGGACCCGTCGGCGATGCCCCCAGTGCTCGACATGGAATGGAACCCGAAATCGCCGACCTGCAGGCTGCGCCCCGACCCCGCGACCGTGCGCAGCGAAATGAGCACCTTCCTCGAAATCGTCGAGCGCCATTACGGCAAGAAGCCGATCATCTACACCTCGCTCGACTTCTTCGACGACAACGGGCTGGCGACGTTCCGCGGCTATCCTTACTGGCTGCGCTCGGTCGCCGGCCATCCGCGCCAGAAGTATGGCAGCCATCCTTTCACCTTCTGGCAATACACCGGCACCGGCATCGTGCCCGGCATGACCGGCAAGTCCGACATCAACGTTTTCAACGGCTCGGAAGCCGCCTGGAACAAGTGGCTGCGGCAGAACACCCGTTGACATCGGCCCCCGTGCCTGCTTTTCGACACGGCGGGCGGCGATATATGCAACCGCTGGTGATGCGGAGCGGCGCACCCCACCGGGGTGCCGAACGGCGCTCCTGAATTTTGAAATCTACGCATGGTCCTGTCTGCGCCGGGCAGCGGATCATGCGCCGGTCTCGAAAGGGAAGCGATGCGATTGCGCGTTGAAATCCTGGCGGCGCTGCTGGTCGGCGCTTTCGCCTGGCCTGTAGCGGCGCAGGAATGCGGCGGCGATTTCGAAGCCTGGAAACAGGGCGTGGCAGCGGAAGCCAAGGCAGCCGGCGTCGGCGCCGCCGGCCTGGATGCGCTGGAAAATGCCACCATCGACGAGAAGGTGCTGGCGCGCGACCGCGCTCAAGGGGTGTTCGCCCAGACCTTCACCCAATTCTCGAACCGCATGGTCTCGGCCTACCGGCTGAAGCAGGGCGCGGCCAACCTCAAGAAGTATGCCGACGTCTTCGCGCGCGCCGACAAGGAATTCGGCGTGCAGCCTGCCGTCATTACGGCATTCTGGGGACTGGAGACCGATTTCGGCGCCGTGCAGGGCGACTTCCATACGCTGGACGCGCTGGTCACCCTCTCGCATGACTGCCGCCGGCCTCAGCTCTTCCGGCCGCAGCTGGTGCCGCTGCTGACCTTGATTGACCGCGGCGTGCTGCCGGTCGACGTCAAGGGCGCCTGGGCAGGCGAGATCGGCCAGACGCAGATCCTGCCGACCGACTACCTCGCCCGAGGCGTCGACGGCGACGGCGACGGCAAGGTCGATCTCCGCAACAGTGCGCCCGATGTGATCATGACCACGGCCGACAAAATCCTGTCGCGCGGCTGGAAGCGCGACCAGCACTGGGTCGAGGAAGTGCGCGTTCCCGACGACATGCCCTGGGACCAGACCGGCCGCACCAACAAGCTGCCGATCTCGCAATGGGCGCAGTGGGGCGTCACCAATCCGGACGGCACGCCGCTGGTCGACAACGGCCTGAAGGCCGGGCTCGCCTTGCCGATGGGCCGCAAGGGCCCCGCCTTCCTGACCTACGACAATTTCGACGTCTATCTGGAGTGGAACCAGTCCTTCACCTACGCGCTCACCGCGGCGGTGCTTGCGAGCCGGCTCGCCGGCGCGCCGCAGTTCGACCCGCGCACGCCGGAGCAAGGCCTCAGCGGCGACCAGATGAAGGCGCTGCAGACCAAGCTCGAGGCCAAGGGCTACGACGTCGGCACCGTCGACGGCATCCTGGGCACCAACACCCGCGAGGCGATCCGCAAGGAACAGATGCGGCTTGGCCTTCCGGTGGACGGGTGGCCGACGCCTGAGTTGCTGGCGAAATTGTGAATGGCGGCGAGATTCCTCTAACCTCGCCTCGACCGCACGAAATCGATGAATGCACGCAGCGCCGGGGGCACGAGCCGGCGGCTCGGATGGTATAGATAGAAACCCGGAAAGCGGGGCGACCACGGTTCGAGAAACCGGACCAGCCTGCCGTTTTCGATCCATGGCTGCACCTGATAATCAATCATGTAGGCCACGCCTGCCCCGTCCAGCGCGGCGTTGAGCAACAGCTCCGTGTCGTTGACGGTGAGACTTCCCTTGACCGCGATTTCCAGCGATCGCTTGCCGCGCGAAAACTCCCATCGGTAGATGTTGCCCCCGCCGGGCCATTGGAAATTGATGCAGCGGTGCTGGTGCAGGTCCTGTGGATGACGCGGCACCGCGCGGCCTTCCAGATAGGCCGGAGCAGCCACCGCTGCCATCTGCAGATCCTCACTCAGCTTCACTGCCACCATATCTTTTTCCAGCCGCTCACCGAGGCGGATTCCGGCGTCGAAACGACCCTCGACAATGTCGGTCAGCATGTCGTCGACGATGACCGTCAGCGCGATGTCGGGATAGGTGCGCTGGAAGTCGCCGAGAACCGGCGCGACGAAGCGCATCGCGGCGACGCGCGGAACGTTGATGCGCAGCGAGCCCCCCGGCCTGTCGCGCGCGGCCTGAACCTCGGCGACGGCGTCTTCCAGTTCTCCGAACGCAACGCCAAGGCGCGTGAACAGCCTCTCGCCGGCCACGGTCGGCGAGACGCTGCGCGTCGTGCGGTTGAGCAACCTCACGCCGATACGCGCCTCCAACAGCCGGATCGACTGGCTGAGTGCCGGCGGCGACACCCGCAACCGCGCTGCCGCACGGACGAAACTGCCTTCTTCCACGATCGCCGCGAACGCCTTGAGCTCGGTGAATTCGGACCCGCGCATTATGTATTCCTGGATTAACAACACAGTCAGATAATAGGCAATTATTCGATCAATTGCATGTCACTATCTCTCAACCCAACGGCCGCCGGCGCAGCCGCGAAGAGTTGAAGGAAGTCGATCATGTCTCAATCGTTGCAGGGCAAAACCGCAATCGTCACCGGCAGTTCGCGCGGCATCGGCCGTGCCATCGTCGAGGGTCTCGCCGCCAAGGGCGCCTCCGTCGTCGTCAACTATGTCGGCAACAGGAAAGCCGCCGATGACGCGGTCGCCGCCATTTCGGCCAACGGCGGAAAGGCGTTGGCCATTCAAGCGGATATTTCCATTCCGGCCGATGTCCGCAGACTCTTCGACGAAACCGAGGACCAACTCGGCGCCATCGACATTGTCGTTGCCAATGTCGGCGTCGCCGTCATGAAGCCGCTCGTCGAAGCAAGCGAGGCCGATTTCGATCTCGTCTTCGGCACCAATGCCAGGGGCACGTTCTTCACGCTTCAGGAAGCGGCCAAGCGTGTCCGCGACGGGGGCCGCATCATTGCCGTCTCGACCGGCGGCACCAAGATGTTCTTCACGCAGACCGCGCTCTATCTCGGCAGCAAGGGCGCCGTCGAACAGTTCGTTCGCGTGCTCTCGCGCGAGCTCGGGCCGCGCGGCGTCACCGTCAATGCGCTGTCGCCGGGCTTCACCGACACCGACCTGCTGCCCGAGCGGGATCGCGCCGTGGCAGCCGGCATGTCGCCGTTCGGCCGGATAGGCGCGCCACGCGATGTTGCCGATGTCGCCGTCTTCCTGGCCAGCGACGCAGCCCGTTGGCTTACCGGCGAGAACATCCAGGCCGGCGGCGGAGTTGCCTAGTCTGCCATGGTTTCCAAGCTCGCAAACCCTTCCGGCGCATCGCCCTCGTCGAACGGCGTCGCCACCTCGACGAACGTATCGGGAAAGAAGCCGTTGAAGCGCGTCCTCAGCGACAGCGAATAGGCGCCGATATGGCCGATCTCGATCCAGTCGCCGGTGTCGACCGTTTCCGGCAGCCAGAACGGCCTGGACAATATGTCGACGGAATCGCAGGTCGCCCCGCAGACCTTGAACGGCACGATGTTCTTCTCGGCGCCATTGCGCGTGCGGATCGCCGGATCCGGGATGAAGCGCGCCGGCAGCGTGATCTTGCCGGTCCATGAATCCGAGAGCGAAGCCCAGATGCCGTCATTGATGTAGAGCCGCTTGCCCTTGCGCAGCAGC